>DDIU01000017.1 GCA_002338655.1 Flammeovirgaceae bacterium UBA1842
AACTATCTCCCTTAACGAACATGGAATGAGAAAAATTTTAATCTTCTTGGCACTCAATCTGCTCCTGTCTCTAACTGGGTTGGCTTGTAAATGTACGGAGCTTAACAAGGAAATTATTGATGAACTTAAGAGCTACTCTGACTTCATATTTATTGGAACAGTTCTAAACGGTGACAACTGGAACCCATACTCAGTGGAACGAATGAACCAATCAAAGAGTGCTAGTGATATCTACATGAGAGTTGATTCAGTACTCTTCGGAAATGTTCAAGCAGGTGATATCATTTTCATTTACCAGAGTGCTGGCAGTTGCACAGAATCCTTCACATACGGAGAACAACAAATCATTTTCGGCAAACAAATTAAGCAAATAAAAAAGATTCAAAATAAGCCTTCAACTCATGATGGCGATCTACCTTCGACTACAATGCCGCCACCTTTGCTAGGACTTCAAGAGGATGGGACTTATGAAACTAACGCAAATGAACTGGTTATTGATTTTTTGAATGAGAAGCTAAAAGATAATGTGATGGTTGACACTGATATGTGTCGAAGCTTCCGAACTGGTTCACAAATAGGATCTGATGTGATTCAACTCCTGAACAAATAAAAAGAGCCTAAATGAGAAAATTATTTGGGATGAAAAATATCTCCTTGAATTTATGGAGAAGAAATCTAGGGGAATGTCGAGTTTCGAAATTGCTTTTGGAAAGGATAACAAAGACGCCCCACAACATTAGTAGCCGTTGCTCCCTCTATTCGACATATGCAATGTCGAATGATTATAATCCGATTTATAATCCATTTCGGGTTTAGTATATCGGATTGTAAATCCTATGACATAGCTTCTGGATTAAAAATCCAGAAGAGGCTTAGGTGACAAATTGGTTAATTTATCAGATATTATTTATTTTATTTCCAATATTGCGCAACCTGAAAAAACGTTAGGGACTATTTAAATGACCGATTATAAAAAACTATACCAAATAGCTTTCGGACTTGCAGTGTTTACAATAATATACAACATTGCCGAAGGATTGATTTCAACATATCTTGGGTTTGAAGATGAAAGTCTGGCCCTTTTTGGATTTGGTTCGGACAGTTTTATCGAAGTAATTTCTGGTCTTGGAATAGCCCATATGATATTAAGAATTCAAAATAATCCTAATAGCAAACGAGATGAATTTGAAAGAACAGCACTAAGAATTACTGGAATAGCTTTTTATATTTTGGTTTTTGGACTTGTTACAACAAGTA
Source organism: Flammeovirgaceae bacterium UBA1842 (assembly GCA_002338655.1). Taxonomy (GTDB): domain Bacteria; phylum Bacteroidota; class Bacteroidia; order Cytophagales; family Cyclobacteriaceae; genus Fulvivirga. Next base: position 1,258 of record DDIU01000017.1, read on the forward strand.
TTTATAACATTGGGACAGGACACAAACCACTAACAACTTTTTGGGGAGTTGTGATTTCAATTATTTCAATCCTAATAATGTGGGTTTTGGTAGTTTGGAAAAGAAAAGTTGGAAACCAACTTAATTCTGCACCGATTTTAGCTGATGCTAATTGTACAATGGTTTGCGTCTATATGTCTATCATTTTACTTGTGAGTAGTGGAACTTATGAGCTGTTCGGAATTCCGTACATTGACAGTATCGGAACACTTGGACTTTCATATTTTGCATTTACGGAAGGAAAAGAATGTTTTGAAAAGGCAAAGAACGATAAAATTTGTTGTTGCGACTGAATAAAAAAGGAAAGCACCCAAAATGGCTAAAAGTAATTACCTGTTCTCCCTCACTTCTGGAAACACCTATACCCCGATTCGACATTTGCAATGTCGAAATGATTATAATCCGATTTATAATCCACTTCTGACGTACTATATCGGATTGTAACTCCTATGACATAGCTTCAGGATTAAAAATCCAGAAGAGGTTAGACGGTATATTTTCATGGAAATAGGAAAGTCCACCACGTTGAGTAAATTTATCCCTATTCCATCGAGAGGTTAACAAATCAGATAAACAACCAATTAATAATGAACTGGATTTTATTGATCGTGGCAGGGTTATTCGAAGTGGCGTTTGCTGCATGTCTCGGGAAAGCAAAAGAGGCAACAGGCACTGAAACCGCCTATTGGTACATTGGATTTTTGATTTGCTTGGCAATAAGTATGTTACTTCTTGTACGGGTTACCCAACAATTGCCCATAGGAACGGCCTATGCGGTATGGACTGGAATTGGGGCTGTAGGAACAGTTTTAGTTGGGATTCTGGTATTTAAAGAGCCTGCTACATTTTGGAGGTTATTCTTTATTACAACTTTAATAGCCTCAATAGTTGGACTGAAGATGGTTACGCATACTGTAGGGAACTGAAATTAAAATGATAACAATTTTTCACTTAAGGAAAACAGAAAACGTTTATAACTAAATCTCAACATGAATTTGTAATAAACATTTTATGTACATATATTTGTACATAAAACATTGATATGTTAACTACAACTTTATCGGACTTCAGAAAAGATATCAAGAGATATCTAGACAATGTGACCAAGAATTTTGAAACTTTGATAATCAATCGAGGTAAAGATTCAGGAGTTGTTATTATGTCTTTGGACGAATATAATTCTCTTTCTGCCACCAGTCATGAATTATCAACACGTAAAAATGAGCAAAGACTAGATTCTGCTATTTCTAAGCTTGAGAACAAAGAATCGTTTGAGAAACAACTTCTGGATTGATGAAATATATTTTCGTGAAAGAGTCTTGGGAAGACTATCTTTATTGGCAAAAAACTGACAAAAAGCTATTAAAAAGAATAAATGAACTTCTCAAAGATATATCCCGAAGTCCTTTTTCAGGGATAGGTAAACCCGAGGCTCTTAAACATAAATATAGTGGGTATTGGTCGAGAAGAATTAACGGGGAACATCGACTAATTTACAAAGTAAAAGAAGATGAGATACTCATTGCAAAATGTAGATTTCATTATGATTAAGAGGTTAACTAATTACAAACCACTATTAACTAACAACTACTTACCACTATCACTTCACATCAAAACACATACATCACCATCATCAAATAATGTAGAATACTCCCTGCCATTACAAACAAATGCCAGATAAAATGAGCATACTTCATTCGTGTGTCAATAATATAAAATACAATGCCTACTGTGTAGGCCAGTCCCCCTGAGATCAGCAACCAAAAAGCTGGTTCGGGCATCATCGATTTGAGGGTATTGACTTTAACTAGGATTATCCAGCCCATCAAAGCGTACATAGTGGTTGAAAGCGCTTTAAAACGTCCGGTATAAAATACTTTTAATACGATGCCTACGGCTGCCATCCCCCACTGAATTCCAAAGAATACCCATCCCACTACACCACCCATGCTTATTAATAGTATTGGCGTATAAGTGCCCGCTATTAATAAAAAGATGCCACAATGGTCAAGGATATTAAAAAGCTTCTTAGCCCGTTCATGGCGGAGGCCGTGATAAACAGTTGAAAAAATATAGAGCGCAACCAAACTAAATCCATAGAACAAAGCACTGAACAAACTCCATTGATGCGTACTCTTTACTCCCAGCACGATCAATACCACAAAACCTCCAATGGCCGTTAGGGCGGTAATACCATGTGATATGGAGTTAAACCACTCTTCTTTTGCTGTTTGTACTGTTCTTTTTTCTCTCATTTCACGATTGATTCTTGTCTTTCCTCTTAATAAAAATTAATGCCACCAAACCGCTAATCCAAGCCATGATGGCGCCTATGTAAACTGCACGATCAAATGACGCAACGAAACTATTGTGAAATAAATCTGTAATCGCCCTTTTATCATCATTCGATACAAATTCTGGTGGTACAGCAGCACCCAAGTTAGATGACGCTGAAATTACTGCTTGCTCTACTTCAGGTGTAAAGCTCATTGTTTTAATTTGATCATACACATATCCCTTAAAGCTGAATAGTACAAATGAACCAATAAGAGCCACGGCTAATACACCTGCTGTTCTAGCCACGGCATTATTTATCCCTGAGGCTACACCTATGCTACCCTCTGGCACCGATCCCATGACAGCTGTGGTCAAAGGAGCCACAGTACTGCCCAAGCCTATTCCGAGCAATACAAAGGCAGGAAAATAGGTAGTCCAATAATCTTGTACTCCTGCTGTGATACCTGCAAAAGAGAAAAAGAAAAAACCACAGCCAACGATCATAGGCCCTACAATAAGCGGGGTTCGCGATCCATGTAAGTCAACATACTTACCCATAAAAGGGGAAATGGTCGAGATCAAAATGACAACGGGCAACATACTTAACCCAGCCTGCAATTCAGTATAGCCCTGGATTTGGATAAAATTTAAAGGGGCAAAGAACAACACCCCTCCAAGGGTGGCATATAAAAATAAAGTGAGCAAATTGGCACTGCTAAATACCCTGGATTTAAATAGTGTAAGGGGCATCATCGGATGTTTTGATTTTTTTTGAATGATCAAAAAAAGCACAATAAAAATTGTGCCTAGAGCAAGTGATGTAATAATAATTAAATGTTCAAAACCATACTTTGGTGACTCAATAAAGCCAAAAGTAATTCCAGCTAGTCCGAGTGTAACGGTTATCGCCCCCCAGAGGTCTAATGTGTCAGCAGCTTCATTTTTAGTTTCAGGTACTTTAGTTATCACTGCGTACAAAACCAATAAAGATAACGGCACATTCAAAAAGAAAATCACTCGCCAAAGGCCAATATTGGCCAACCATCCTCCAAGAACTGGCCCTATAAGACCCATCATAGCTCCAAATGTTGACCAAAGACCGATTGCCCTCCCTCGCTTGGTGGCTCCAAACTGTGCACTCAATATCGATAAACTGCCTGGGGTCAGCAGCGCACCTCCCACACCTTGAAAACAACGCGCAATAATCAATTGGAGCGGGCTTTGAGAAATGCCACAGACCAATGATGAAAGAGAAAATAGGGCTAGACCGATTAAGAATATCCTGTTTCTACCATATATATCACCCAACGAGCCTCCTAGTAATAATAAAGCAGATAAGAAAAGTGCATAGCCATTTACCACCCATAAAAGCTCCGTTCCTGTTATATTTAAATCTTCCTGTAATGCAGGCAGTGCGACATTAAGAGCCGAACCATCGATAAACACAAGGCTGGAAGCGAGAATGGTGGCCAGCAAGGTCCATTTTTCTACGGAATTATAAGAATTTGTTGAGGCCATAGGCAGTTAGTATATCAACGGTGTTTGAATATACAGTCAGTACTTTCAAATTAAAAGTTCTGACCCGTTTACTGATATACTTATTTGCCTTTCTTTTTCTTACTCGACTTTGCTCTTGGGTTAAACTCCAGGCATAAGTCAATCCAGTATTCAAGATCTTCTTCCATATCAATAGCTTCAGATCTTACGAAAAGAAAACTTTTCATTGGCCTGCCTGTAAAATCCATTTCTTTACTTCCTCGTGTGTTCAATACTTCCTCATATTTATCAGGGTCTATTCGAACCATCAGCTGGTCTTTTACTACGCCCATGCACATTTTGTCATCTACCATAATGCACAGTCCACCCATCATTTTCTTCTCTTCATTGGGTACACTTCGTTGTTTTAGAATAGTGCGAACACGATCTGCCAGTTGCTCTTCGTAGGCCATATTATTTTTAGTTTAATGCTTCTGATCCGTGCATTCAATTAACCTATATTTTTACAAATACATTTTGTATTCAATTTCGTTAGAAATTATAGAATGATCAAAAAATTCCAAAAAGGATATTTTGTTAATTCTCCTTAACTTAATTGGCGTTTCGTTGACTTCAACATCAAAGTATAAAAGCACAGTTTAATATCATGACTAAACAACCCAACCATAATTTACTTAGTTTAAAAACAGTTATCCGAACACGTGGTTTCGAGGCCTCAAAATCATTCTATGTTGGCCTTCTTAATCTGGAAATAGTGGAAGAGTATGATGACGGAAATGGCTCCAGAGGGCTCATACTCAGATTTGGTGATGAAAATAGTAATGCGTTTATGGAGATCTCCGAAATTCTGGAGAGCCATGACTATTATCAGCCCCCATTTAGCAAAGCAATTGAAAACGATAAATTGGATATTCAACTTAAAACTAATGATATCGGCTACTGGGCAAAATTGTTGAAGGAAAAACAATGGCCATTCAGGGGGCCGGTGCCTCGTCCTTGGGGCTCCCAGTATCTTTATTTAAGAGACCCGGATGGTCTACATATAATTATCTATCAGGAAAAAATGAGTTCCGGATGACAATTTAGAGGAACGGTTCTGCACTATTTACATTCAAAAATTCTAGCATTCTAGCATTTACTATATCAGCTTTGTCAAATGATAAAAAATGCCCTGCATTTTCAATCACGCCTGTATCCGATTGCGGCAGTAGTTCCTCTGCCTTTTCAATACTTTTCTTTGGGTTTACAATATCATGATCACCAATTAATGTTAGCACCGGCATGGTCAACGATCGTAATTCATCATCCGAATAGGGTGTCATTTGCAAAATAAATTTATTTAACGATGCCTTTTCAGTGGCAATAAAATATTGATCGATATAAGCCTGCTTTATAATATCAACATTTACTGACATTGTTTCCAAAACGTCACGCAGTTTTTTCCGCTTGGGATTGATCGTATAGATGATATTAGTTAGCATACCTGATCCTGGAGGTATTGGTGTAAATGTTTGGGCTGGACTTAATAGTATCATATTCTTGATTGCGTATTTATGCTGGAGAGCAATATAGACCGCTAGCCAACCTCCCCTCGATGCCCCAATTATGCTAAATTCTTTAAGCTTGAGTTTTTTAAATATTTCATCATGCCAGCCCATAATCTCCTCCATGTTTTTGACTTTCCCATTTAATTCAGATTTCCCAGGCTCAAGTAAGTAGTCAATCGCATACACTCTATGATGTTTGGCAAGTGCCCCAATATTAGGATACCACATGGTAGAGCTCGCATTCATTCCGTGCAATAACACCACCGCCTCGCCATTTTCAGGGCCACTTACGATAACATGGGCATTTCCATAACTCGTTTTGATATTCACTTCACCATAAGGCGTATCCCAAAGCTTCAATGCTTTGTTGTAGGCCTCATAAAACTTACGGTTTTCTGGAGTCACTGTCTCCACATATTTACCATACTCGTTATCCAATTGTTTTTGGAAACTTACGGTCTCACTCTCACAGCCATAAACTGACAATGTTATAGTAAGAATAGTATATCGTATTAATAATTTCACGGTTTTTAAAGGTACGCAGTTAATAATAAAGTTTAGCTGATCATTTTTATGGACACAATATCCATTTAAACTTACTCTCCAAACATTAATCTCAATATAGCTAAAATCAAAAATCGACTTACTTTATCTTCTCAGCAATAACCCCTTAATTTGTGTTTTTCGTGCCAAAAAATTAATGGTAAACAGTTAAAAAAGACGTTTTGAAAATTAAGAAAAGAAGAAAATTAGTTACCTACCTAAATATACTTGATCAGCCACTCAAGTTCAATCCATTTGTATTTAGCCGTACTTTTTTGATATGGGCACTTTTGGGTTTACTGGGCGGATTAATGGCTGGTGGATATTGGATTGTGCTACAATTTATAACAGAAAAAATGGCCTTTTTTGATGGCTGGCAAGTGATCCCTACCATGGCAATAGCTGGACTTTTGGCGGGTCTTATCATTCATTATTTTGGTGATCCAGGCGAGATCAACCTAATTGTCAACAACATCCGATTTAACAAAGGGAAATTAGACCCTAAAAATAACACTTCCATGATATTATCCTCGTTGCTTTGTATTGGGTCGGGTGGAAGTCTTGGCCCCGAGGGGCCACTGGTACAAGTCACAGGATCTGCAGGTAGTTGGTTGGGAAAAGTATTGAGGCTTAAAGGCGAAGAACTTCGTTCACTGAGTATTGCCGGAATGGCCTCAGGCTTCACAGCTCTGTTCGGTGCCCCCCTTGGCGGAAGCTTGTTCTCTTTGGAGATACTCCATCATAAACATGCTGTTGAATACTACAAGGCCATCGTGCCTGCACTCGTAGCCAGCTGTTTTAGTTATGTCATTTTTGCCTTCATTATTCATATAGGGTTAGAACCCATGTGGAGTCTACCAAATTATGACATGAACAATAAGTATGATTTCGCTTATGCTATATTTTTTGCTTTATTAGCCACCATCCTCGGCTGGGCATTCATATATATCACTAAATTCTTCAAAACCCTGTTTGCCAAGATAAAATCCCCTATCTACATAAAGACATTGATTGGTGGGGTCATTCTCGGCATTATCTCCTACTATTATCCAATTACAAGGTATTTTAGTCACTATGAAATAAGTCATCTACTAGCCAGCAACGCTACCATGGGTTTACTGGCCGCCATTATCGGAGCGAAGATTTTGGCCATTTCTATCACAGTAACCTCTGGATGGCGGGGCGGTTTTATAATACCCCTGTTTTTTCTCGGGGCTGACCTAGGCCTTTTTATACATCAATTTGTCCCTTCCATTAGCTTACCCCTCACTGTGGTTAGCTGCATGGCAGCAATAAATGCATGTGTTACCCGAACCCCTATGAGTACCACAATTTTACTGTCAACACTGACAGGTTTTGCGTATTTTATCCCCATATTATTTGCTAGTTTAACGGGATATTTTCTTGCACCCAGAATTCCATTTATTTCGTCACAAGGGGATAAGTAGCAAGAGTGTTTGTCGCAATCAGCCTCTTACATTGTCGTATTTACCTATATCAAAGAAATCGCTTGGATTGTATTTTTGTATAATACAAAACCACCAAAGTACTTATTGCAATTGATGTTGATTTGCGTGAAGAAGTGAATCAAATGATTGTAAAAGCCGTAAAAGCAGGAGGTAGTACCTATTCAGAGCCCCAAGATCATGGCTGGATGTAACAACATGCGTTTGCAGATCTTGATGGTCATCAATTTATATGAATGATAATGCACTAAAGGAATATATATGGTAGAAGTCTTTGTTTCAGATGTCAATTCTACAGTAAAGGCCAAAGAAATTGTAGCACTCCTGCACAAGCACTTTAATGGTTATCAGGTGAACTTCGACCTTGATGACTGTGATAATATACTAAGGGTAATGAGCGTAAATACCATAAATACAAAATCACTTATTGATTTTTTAGCATGCCATGATGTTAAAATAGAACCCTTGAATTGATTTAGCTGAGATCAGAAAAATATTATTTTGATCGTTTAAAATATGCAATAAAAAAGGCCGGAGATTTCTCTTCGGCCCTTTTCGGTTCTGGTTTAAGGTTTATCTTTATTGCTTGATCACTTTTTGAACCACCACATTTTGGCCATCAGTTACCTTCAAAAAGTAAAATCCAGCTCTTAATTCATGGATATCAATTGTGCCCTGATTTCCAGACAATGTTCCTGCTTTCCATACTTTACCCGCAGCATTCACAATTGAGTAGTTGGCCGCGCCCATTTTTCCAGTGAATAGGTTCAGTATTCCATTCGAAGGATTTGGGTAAACACTGAATCCATCAGGTCTTACACCTTCAGAGGTCACTACTCCAGCAGCAGTAAATCCATTCATGCTTGCTCCACCTACACAGAAGTTGGTGGTCTGGCTAGAAGCAAATGAGCTACCCGAAGCCAATACAGTAGTACCCGCTTTCAATGTATAGGAACCGTTTCCATAAGAACAGCATATACCATCTCCATAAGTATCAGATATTACGAAATCATAACATCCATCAGGAAGGGTAACATTTACATTAATTGTAGAGCCATCTGGCTGAGAACCATAAGTCCCTCCAGAAGCAACCACTGTGCTACCACTCTTTATTTGCCAGCTAGTTTCTTCAGGATAATTATCAAATGTTAATGTAAGTGTCACATCAGTTGATCCTGATCCACCACCAGTAGTCATTGCCAAATCATCAAGGGCCATATCGCCTGTGTAGCTTGAGCCCGTTGTACCAACGTATCTCAATTTAACAGGAGCACCAGCATAAGCTGAAAGATCAACATTGGCACTTAACCAGCTGTTGCCTTTATTCCCAGTCATTGTCCATACTGTTGACCAAGTACTGCCATTAGTAGTAGCCTGTAGGGAAAGTGTTCCCATTGAAGCTCCATACATGTGATATTTAAATGTAAAGTTGGCACCCGTTTCTCCGGTTAAATCGAAGCAAGGACTTTCTATCATCGTTGTTTTTGATGGGTAATTTGGACTAGAAGCTTCTACATAGATATAGTATGATCCTTGTGACGCAGCTGAAGGTCCAGTACTGCTCGATGGTGTAGAACCTGATCTACGTGACCAATCTAAGTCATCACCACTAGCCTGAGTCCATGCGCCAAAACCAGATTCGAAACCCTCTGAATAGGGAGCAGTTACAGTAGAAGAACAAGACATTCCAGCACTCTGAGTGGTAACATTCAATGAAGCAGCGCCAGATAGATTTCCGGCTGCATCCTTAGCCTTAACAGTAATGGCATAAGTAGTACCCGCACTAAGTCCAGTCAGTGCATAGGTTGTTCCTGTTGAAGAACCATCTAGCACTCCTGCTTTATAAACGTTATAACCCGTAACACCTACATTATCAGTTGAGGCTGTCCAGCTCAAACTGGCAGAGGTTTGAGTAATACTAGAAGCAGAAAGATTGGTAGGCGTAGTCGGGGCTTGAGTATCTCCTGTAGAAGCACCAATATTAATGGCATAGTCTTCCACTTCACCATAACTGAAGGATTCACATGCTGTTGGTATTCCATTATATTTCATAGAAACCCGCATTCTGGTAACACCATCAGCGGCTGAGGATGGAACAGTAAAGCTTCCGCTCACTGGTGTTGTCTGCGAAGCTGCTTTTGTCCAAACTTGCTCACCTGCGTCAGAGAAATCACCATCTTGATTATAGTCAATCCACACACTGTAGCCTTCGTTGTATTTAGAACCTGTCCATGTTGGGGTAATGGTAATGGTGGCTGAAGCACCTTTAGTTAAATCAGTGGAAATTGAAGTGTAATCACCATATCCACCCGCACTTCCACTTGTAGCGTTATTAATGCTACCAAGCTGAACCCTTCCAATATATTCATCAGAAACGCTATTACCATTTGAAGCACAGTAAGAAATTTCACCATATTTCGATCCAATCCCCACAGCGTTCCAAGCATTTTGTGTGGCAATAGCCTCCGCTGAACCTGCACCATATAAATCTACAGCTGCTTGAATACCATAGGATTGTGCATCTGCATAAGTAGAATTGGAAGAAAGGTAAACGGTTTCCAATCTATAGGCTACAGCAGCAGCTTTATTGATTCCAATACCGGTTACACTATAACTTGTACCAATATCATTAGTGCCTGTTTTACCAACTGATAGAATATAAAACCAGTGATTAAGAACACCACTATTGGTGTGTACACCCCCATTGTCAGCTGTTCCACTATACCAATTGGTACCTTTATAAGTGTCAGGCTGTCCTGCTGCCTTAGGGTTTTCCAATGAACGTACAACCGTTCCCAGGTCTTCACCAAGTACCCAAGTGTTTTTTTCGGGAGCTGCGAAATATTCAACAGAAGCTGCCCATATATCACTAAAGCCCTCGTTCATAGCACCTGATTCATTGGAGTAAACAAGGTTGGCACTGTTTGAACAAACTGCATGGCCAATCTCGTGTGCCGCAATGTCCAATGTAGTTAATGGATCAAGGCTGGTACCATCACCATAGGTCATACGGCTTCCATCCCAGAATGCATTATCATTATTTGGATATCCATATTCAACGAGATCAAAATGCACGTAACTCTTTATTTTTGCTCCGGCATTGTCATAGCTATTTCTATTGAAAGTGGTAAAGAAATAATCATAGGTCATTTCCGCTCCAAAATGGGCATCTAATGCGGCATTATCTTTATTGGTGTTGTTCCATTCTCCGGCTGTCCAGTTATTGTCATTGTCAACAAAGTCAACAGCACTGTTATAATTTATACCCATGTTCATGTCATAGGTTTCTATACCTAACCCACGGCTATAATCTCTCAGTCTATAACTACCAGAGTAGCTATCTGCGTGAATTGATCTGCTGCCACTATATCTTGTCGCTGCCGTACCTACAGCATCAGCGTGATAAATTAGGGCATTTTTTAAAAGTACTTTACCGTTGTTTGCATCAACATAAACGTTGGCTCTACTTAGAGGCTTTACTGCATAAATATCAAATTTATAAGCTAACCTTCCTTCAACAATTACTAATTCGCCCTGTGGCTTTTTATAGTCAATCATTTTAGCTTCCTGCTCATCCTGCCATAGATATTTGGAGGCACCAATGTCGCTAATCGCTTTATTTAATGCTTCATCTCTAGAAATTGAGGGATCAATACTCAAATTTTCAATCTTTTTATAGTCCCCATTCATTGATTCAACCCGTCCATTTTTTGAATGAACTAGGTAAGTACCGAACTCTACTTTTACTCCTTTATAGTATTGTTGGTACCTGTCATGAACATAGCCAAGTTTGTCAGCGGAGGTTTGACTTACTTTAAGCTCATCATCTTTTTTGGTTTCCAGATAGGTCTTGAATACCTGCTGAACTTCAGACACCGAAGCTGGGTCTTGCTCGGTATCAAACTTAATTTGCTTATAAACTCCAGACTCACTTCTTTGTGACGACTGGATTTTGCCAATTTTCTGAGCCATGAGGCTTGGCGTGCTAAAAATCAATAATAGCGATAGTAAATATCGCCAGTTGTAGAAATACTTCATTTGGTTTGGTTTGGTTAAAAATAATTATCGCAATGTAGGTAATCTCAATTGGCCATGATATTTTTATTTGGCAATTTCCACATGATGTAAGTTATTATATCAGATCATGCCATGTTGACAAAATATAATTCTGATAATATGAATGTTAAACCTAAAAATGAGTGAGTTATGATCTAACTGCTCTAAATGGAATTGTATTTTTAAGTGATTTACTAAGTAAGTTTTTTTCCAAAAGTTTAAAAAGAGCCGTAAAATGGGGGATGTTTTGTCTGGAAAGTAATGAAAACGTATTTATCGATGTAATATTTCATACAAAAATTAAATATAGATTATTCCAAGATGTCACTATCAGTACAATATCGCTTATAAATAATAGGCCATTAATGGTTTTTTAAGGGAACTTATTAAACTTACACGTAACCGATCAATCAAAAAAAAAATATGGCATGTATAGATGTAATTAACCATGAGCAATCCACTGGCCGATTACGGGAGATTTACACTGGCCTTCAACAATCCAGAGGAAAGCTCGCCAATGTACACACCATAAAAAGTATGGTAATTGCCTATTTTAACTTCGTCAATAGAATAGTGCTTATCTTAGATGTTAACTTAGAGGACGATTCAGGAATGGGTAACAAGTATTAAAAAGTAAATTTTACAATGAAGAAAACAGCAATCATAACCGGGGCAGGAGGAAATTTAGGACAGGCATCTGTGAAACAGTTTATCAAAGCGGGCTATCGGGTTATAGCCACAGTATCGCCCGGCAAGTCTTTGGGCTATGATGTTGAAGGGGAAATAATAGTCAAGGAATTGGACTTATCCGATGATACTAGTGTGCTCAATTTTGTCAATGAGCTTTCTAAAGAAAATTATACGATAGATGCGGCTCTCTTACTAGTCGGTGGATTTGCTCCCGGCAATATTGCTAAAACTGATTCAGAACAGATCAAAAAAATGATGACCCTGAACTTCTATACGACCTTTACTTTAGCCAAGCAACTGTTTTTGAAAATGAATGGGCAGGAGCAACCTGGCAGAATATTATTGGTGGGCAGTCGACCTGCAATTATTCCAAAAGAAGGAAAGAATGCTGTAGCTTATGCTCTTTCAAAGTCACTGATGTTTACCCTCGCTGATCTTCTGAATGCAGAAAGTAACTCAAAAAAAGTAGTTACCAACGTGATAGTACCTGGCACCATAGATACAGAAGCCAATCGAAAAGCCATGCCCAATGCCGATTTTGATGATTGGGTCACCCCAGAAGAAATTGCTGATAACATGCTCTGGCTTTGCTCTGATCGTGCCGTTTCATTACGGAATACGACATTGAAAATTTATGGTGATCTTAAAAATTGACCGTTTCAATATAGATCTGTACCTTTTAAATCTTCCAATTCATCAATATCATTGAGTAAAGCAGTCTTCGCCCAACTAAATTTCTCCCTTTCAATTAACGCTACAGTCTCATTAAAAACATTTGGAGTACTCCATTTTGAAATTTGAAATATAGCTTTAGAGGGTGATTTCATGCCAATCAAATAATACCCACCATCCTTTGCCGGCCCAATAACCACATCATTGCTTTTAAGCTTTTCAAACCCGCTGGCAATAATCCCGCTGGTTAACTCATAAATATCAGTTCCAATCAATACAACCGATTTGTATCCAGCTTGAAGCCCATCATTAATGGCATTATGCATTTTCTCACCGAGATCATGGCCTTTTTGTACTTTCTTTTTATAAATCTCATTGTCCCAATTATCCTCCGTGTCCACATGCCCAGAATAGTAAACAGTTTTGTCACAGTCAAGGTCTTTAGTGATGCGCTGAATGTGGCTCAGCAGTTTGTAGTAAATAGCAAGCGCCATTTCATCCCCCAGTGTTTTGGCCAGGCGGGTTTTTGTCTTACCCAATTCGGGGTTTCTTGCAAAAATAATCAGCAGATTACTCATAGACCTTAATGCCTTTATAAAGCCACTTCGACCAGTTTTTATTGTAAGTATGTACACTGTCAGTAACCACATTTTGTCCATCTACCACCTCATGTCCGTTATTCTTCCAGTCAAATATTCCTCCGTATAAATTGAGCACATTGGTATAACCCATCTCCTTCAACTTCTCCCCTATTTTTTCACTCCTGTAGCCTATAGAGCAGTAGACAACCACCTCCTCGTCCTTATCTATTCCATTTACCATGTCTGGAGAAAACGAATCATAATCAACGAATTTCGCCCCCTTAATATGACTTACTTCATATTCCTCAATCGATCGGGCATCTATCAAAACCGGTTGCCTATTGCTGCTTAACATTGTTGAAAGGCTATCCTGATGTATCAATGGAATATTACCGCTGATAATAGAATTCACTCTGCTATTAAAGTCTGTTTGTCCCATACACATCGAAAATAATAATGTAAATAAAACCGAACAACGGCTAAATATCTTGATATTCATTCCTTCTTGATTTAATATTTTTAAAAACTTCAAATCCTGCCATTGATATTACTAACGAATATTCAATAAATGTAATGGTCAAGTTCTCTTCAAATCCAGTGGCAGTATACCCAACATACGAAAAGAACACTAAAAAGGACCACAACACAACAAACCTATATTGTGTAAATACGGATAATGCTAAAATTGTGGTTATGTACCATGGATGAACGGTGGTGGCCAATGCAAGATAAATCACCATCACCCACATCATTGGATTAGCTATGTTTTGTTTCCCATTATGCGATATACTCTTAATTAATACCAGTACAAACGTAGCTAATGCCAGATATATACCGGCAGTACCGATTATGTTATAGCCTTTTTGCCAAAACCCGATTTCCCTTATTATATAATATACACTGGCATTGAATTCAAATTTTTGAAAATACAATCCTATACTACTTGACATCCCTTTTATCAGGTCATAATCAATTAAAGGAAGAAACAATAGCAAAATGAAAACCCCTGTCAACAGACTAAACAACAATACTTGTTTGATTGAAAGTCGCTTTATCAAAAGGGGTATAAATATTAGTGGTATTAATTTACTGGCCACGCTCATTGCCAAGAACAATGCTGCTTTTACAATGTTCACTCTACTTATATAATAGATAAACAACATCACGAAGAAGATCATGAATGCCTCAAAGTGTAGGTTTCCTGTCAGTTCTAGTATCACTAACGGATTAAGTGCGTAAAGAAATACCCGCTCTCTTGGTAGATTATATCGTTTCAATAATTTAAGCATAACCCAAATGGTACCTAGCTCAGCACCAATAATCATTGCTCTTATGGTAATTGCACTTATAGTCACCGAATCCGTAAAGACCGTTGATATCCAAAAAATGAATTGAGCCAATGGCGGATAGATTGTAAAATAATCGGGTGAGTTCAACTTATCGTATAATTGCTGATCTATTCCCGGAATGCCCATTCCTAAATAATGGCTTGGCAGTTCTGCAAACGGGTGAATACCCGCTCCCACCAATTTTCCATCCCATACAAAACGATAAATATCATCGGATAAATTGGGGAAGGCTACCAATAAGAGTAGTCTCAGCACTATCCCCCCAACTAATAATAGGTTGAATTTTTGGTCAGTTAATTTCCGGGTAATCAGAAATACATAAACCAAGAACAACGCCACATAGGCACTCATCAGGGGAATGGATTGATGCCTTTCTAAAAAATAAGCAATGAAAATATAAAGGCCTGCAGAAATGAGCAAGCTCGTAAAGATCAGCCTGTTATTATCCTTTAGCATGGTTCATGGTAGTTACCGATAGGTAAAATACACTGGCAAATCCAAGCGCAAGCATCACATGAAAAATGATCAATCCCCAATCGTGTAAATAGATACCTGCCACCACACCACCAATAAAATATAGACTTAAGGCACCTTCCAATAAGGTAAGTAAGTTGATTTTAGGTTTTATATAGGTATTTTCTTTCCATGTATCTGATTTTTTGGTGATATTAAATTTTGGGGTCCTAATAAAATCACTTTTAAAGCCCAATAACCCTTCAAGTACTGCAAATGCATTGTGTAGGGATAGCCCCATGGACACGGTGATGAATATGGGAAATACCCTCAAAAAATGCCCTCTCGCATTCTTCCTCTTGTTCTGTTTGGAAGCAATCCAATAGAAAAAGGCAATTGAGAAAAAGCCCAATAAAAAAACACTCCCAATATCAAAGAGAATTTTCAGTTCAGGGTTGGCCTCCTTAATAAATAACATAGGTATGCTTAGCAGGGAAGCAGCAAGAAGACAAACGAATACTGAACTGTTGAACAAATGAAAAACTGCATGAAATTTATTGCTCATTTTCAACTTTGACCTTAATACTTTACCAAGGTTTTTTCTGGCTGTTTCTGCTGCCCCTTTGTTCCATCTATACTGCTGTGATTTTACTGCCGACATAATTACGGGTAATTCTGCGGGGGCTACACAATCTTCAATGTACTTAAACTTCCAGCCTTTTAGCTGTGCCCGGTAGCTCAGATCGAGGTCTTCGGTAAGTGTGTCTGCCGACCAGCCTCCAGCATCATAAATGCAAGCCTTCCGCCAAACACCACCAGTGCCATTGAAATTTATAAAACTTCCTGCATGACTTCTTCCTACCTGTTCTATTGAAAAATGCGCATCTAATCCAAAGGCCTGGAGTTCTGTAAGAATACTATAATCTTTATTTAAATGTCCCCAACGGGTTTGTACCACTCCCGTTTCTTCCGTAAATGAGGATAATGTATTCTTTAAGAAATCTGCTTGTGGTAGAAAATCAGCATCGAATATAGCAATGAATTCACCTTTACAAATATCCATACCATATTGCAAAGCACCGGCCTTAAACCCTTTTCTGTCGGGCCTGCGGACTTGCTTTATATCAATTCCATAAGCAGACCATTCTTCCACTTTCTTTTTAATAATTTCAATTGTTTCATCAGTACTATCATCGAGTACCTGAATTTCAAGCTTGTCTTTAGGGTAATCAAATTGACAGACCGCATCTATCAATCGCTCGACAACATATTTTTCATTGAATACTGGGAGTTGAACGGTAACCAAAGGGTAATCAGTCAATGGCTTCACCACGGTTTGCAGCTCTTTTTTGCCCTTGAGGTAATGCCAAGTAAGGTGCAATTGGCCAAGGCTGAAAATAAATATCAACAGCAAGGCAATGCAATACAAAATAATAACCACTAGCTCCATTATCTATAAGTACTTAAATATCGTCCAAATTATTTTATACCCAGCCATTATTGTGCCCTTCACCGTACCTGATATTTTTGAAAATCCAATTCTCTTCCTATAATTAACAGGCACTTCGGTACATTTAAAACCCATTTTGGCCGCTTTCAATTGCATTTCCACTGTCCAACCATAGGTTTTATCTTGCATATTAAGTGCCATCAGCTTATCATATTTAATCGCTCTGAAAGGCCCTAGATCTGTAAATTTTACCTTATAAAAAAGCTGTAGTAGTCCGGTGGCTAGCCAATTGCCGAAAATTTGTTGGGGAGTCATTGATCCTCTTTCCTTATTTCCTAATGCCCTCGACCCTATAACCAGATCTACATCGTCTTCAAGTATTGGTTTCACCAACTCATGCATTTCCTCCGGATAATCAGAGTGATCGGCATCAATAAAAACAATGATATCCGGTTTGATTTCTTGCAGACTAATATATTCCATGGCTTTCAAGCAGGCACGCCCGTAGCCTTTCTCTTCTTCTTTCAAAACGGTGGCTCCCGCTTCTGCAGCCACATGTTCCGTTTTGTCGGTAGAAGCATTGTTAACCACCACAATCTCCTCCACAAGATCAGCGGGTATTTCCCGTATCACCGACCCCACTCCATTCTCCTCATTGAATGCCGGAATTATCACCTTAATCAACTGCTTCATTTAATATTCGCTAAATTAATGAATAAGAGTTCAGAACAAAGTCAGACCCATGACACAACTAATTTGTAGGCAAAATAAGTTCAAAGGATGCCCCCAAACCCCCATTATTTATCAGCTTTACTTTACCATGAAGTTTATTTACCGCCATCCTGAGCGTATATAAGCCCAGCCCTGAGCCCAACGAACGCTCGTTACCTCTTTTAAACATATCAAAAATCATATCCTTTACCTCTTCAGATATTCCTTGACCGTTATCTTCAAAGATCAATTTAATGTGTCCAAATCCTAATCTAAAGGCTTTAATTTTTATGGTAACGAACACTCCAATTCTAAAGTTAATGGCATTCCTAATCATTTCCCTGATGATAATACTAAATAGCTGTTTATCACTTCTCAAAACCAAAGACTCGTCTATATCCAAGCATGAGCTTATATCAGCATAATTCATTGATTTCGACTGTTCCGAAAGTATTTCATCAATCAATTCATTTACCAAAAAGGGTTCTATTGTAGTTTGTCTATGCTTAACTTCAAAAACCGAATTGACACTCTTTACCCTTTGATCCAATTGTATTATATTTTCATCGATCATTTTCAAATATTCGCTTTCCTCCCCCTCATTTTTTGCGATATAACATATCCCTTTCAAAGTGGCTATTGGCCCTTGGATATCATGTGACGATCGATATAAAAAAGTCTCCAGTTCTTCGTTGGCCACTAACAGTTCCTTTGTCCTCTCTTTTACTTGCTTATCTAAATTCTCGTTTCTTTTTTCAATAATAAACTTGGCCTCCTCAAGTTTGTTATTACTATTCTTTATCAATTCATTTTGTAATTGAATCTCTTCGTTACTCTCTTCCAACATCCGCATGTTTTCCTCCTCCTTTTGCAGCGTGTTTTTCATATAAGAATATAGAAAGATGGAAAATGGAATAAATAACAGAGAGGCAACAAATATATTTTTGATAAGGTCTTTATTTGCCTCCACAATAAAAGAATCAAAGCTTTGATCTACTTGGACAATGGCTACAACTTTGTCTTTTGAATTCATAATAGGTGCAAAAGCAGAAAGCCAAGTGCCATTCTCACTATTATAAACATCAATTACCCCACCGTAATCATAATTCGCACGAAGCTCCATGGGATAGTTAACAAACATATGCCGGTAATATGGCTTTTCTGACGATGTTATTATAAACTCATATTCGTCACTTTTAGAATTGTAAACCATCGTATAAATTGGACTCTCCAAATGATTGACATCCTTTATCCTCTTTAGAACGTTATGAAGGGCTTGGTAACTAGAGTCGTCTGACGATTCAATTAGATCATTTTTATGTTTATACTTTTTGCTTAACTGCTCATGAAGGTCTCCGTTAATCTGTAAACTTGCAGTACTTGATATGGCCATTAGTCTTTGGAGCACATTAGCTCGTGACTTTGATAGCATTAGGTAATGTGAAGAAATTATGAAATAAACCAGCAACACAAACAACCCACCGAATACCACCAGCATCATGCGATCTTTACCCCTTATGTTTTTAAGAATGCTTTTGTAGTTCATATCCAATGATCAGCTAAACGGGATATCACGTCACGGGTTGATGGTAAGTTGGTCAGGCAAATGACAGATCATAAAAAAAGGCAGACAAAAATTGTCCGCCTCCTTCTATTGGTCTCTTAATTCTAATAAGCCCGAGCAAAAACCACCCGTCCTTTTGACGGTTTGCCAGAATAAATACACTTACCTTCTTCCTCTTTAAAATCGAGCGGTATGCACCTAATAGTGGCTTTGGTTTCTTCTTTAATTTTATCTTCTGTTTCAGCGGTTCCATCCCAATGGGCCATTACAAAACCAGCTTTAGTGTCCAATACTTTTTTGAAATCATCGTAACTGTCCACTTCAGTTGTATTGTCTTTTCTGAACCCAAAAGCTTTATTGTAAATATTCTCTTGAATATCAGTCATTAATTTTTGAATATGATCCACCGCAGAATCAATGGCCATCACCTGCTTTTCTTTAGTGTCCCTTCTGGCAATTTCTACCGTGCCGTTCTCTAAATCACGTGGCCCAATGGCTATCCTTACAGGTATTCCCTTAAGTTCATATTCAGCAAATTTCCATCCTGGTGAGCTGGTATCACGGTTATCAAATTTAACGCTGATGTCCAATTTCTGAAGTTGCTCCTTGAGGTTTAAAGCAACTGTTGATATTTCATTTAGCTGTTCTTCACCCTTAAATATCGGAACTATAACCACTTGAATAGGTGCCAATTTAGGTGGTAACACCAATCCCTCATCATCAGAATGGGCCATTATGAGTGCACCAATTAACCGTGTACTCACACCCCACGAAGTGCCCCATACATAATCTTCCTTTCCATCCTTCCCAGCAAATTTTACATCAAATGCCTTAGCAAAATTTTGCCCAAGAAAGTGAGATGTACCTGCCTGCAGCGCCTTCCCATCTTGCATTAGTCCCTCGATACAATAAGTATCAAGTGCTCCTGCAAACCGCTCACTTTCAGATTTCACCCCTTTGATTACGGGCATTGCCATAAATTTTTCAGCGAAATCAGCATACACTTCAAGCATCTGCCTGGTCTCAGCTATTGCCTCCCCTTTAGTGGCGTGTGCAGTATGACCCTCCTGCCATAAAAATTCGGCCGTTCTTAAAAATAATCGTGTCCGCATTTCCCAACGTACCACATTTGCCCATTGATTGATTAACAAGGGCAAGTCACGATAGGATTGAATCCAGTTTTTATAAGTACTCCAGATCACCGCTTCACTTGTAGGCCGTACCACCAATTCTTCTTCAAGCTTAGCTTCCGGATCTACCATCAGCTTTCCCTTGTTATCAGGGTCGTTCTTAAGTCTATAATGTGTAACTACAGCACATTCCTTTGCAAAGCCTTCTGCATTTTTTTCCTCTGCTTCAAAAAGGCTTTTGGGCACAAATAATGGAAAGTAGGCATTGCTATGACCAGTATCTTTAAACATCTTGTCCAGAGCAGCCTGCATTTTCTCCCAGATACTAAACCCATAGGGCTTTATAACCATACAACCCCTAACTGCTGAGTGTTCAGCTAAGTCGGCTTTTTTTACTAATTCATTATACCATTGCGAGTAATCTTCACTTCTTTTTGTTAATCCTTTCGCCATAACGAGAACTTGGTATGTTTTTTGTTTATATTCAGATAAGTTATTCGAGCAAATATAATAATATTATATACCCTATATTGGGAATTCTCGTTTAATAAATTACGTTACCAACATAAACACAAGTGCCATGAAAACGAAATTTAGAACATTACTTGCCTTTTCAGCTGCTGCTTTAATAGCTATTGGCCCAATACAGGCGCAGGAATATGATGACATGTATTTCACACCTAAAGATCGTGCGGCCAAGAATAAAGATAAAGTAGAAAAAGTTGCCCAAGTTGAAGACTTGCAATCAAACTTTGATCCACAGGAGAGCTATTCACAGAAAAATGTGAATCCGGATTATATAGCAAAATACTCTGCCAACTCCTATGAAGATGAGAGTGGTTATGCAGAAGACGAATATTACATTGACGACTACAACGACAATTATTCGCAGCCTATAGCTAACAATTACTATAACAGTGGCTACAGAAGTTATTATAATCCAGGTATGGTTTACAGTCCAAGATGGGGCTGGTATGATCCATTCTATGGCCCATCATTATATAGCAGTCCCGGCTGGTCCTTTTCTATAGGATTTGGTACAGGTTGGGGTTACAACCGATTTGGAAGATTAAGTTACGGCTCATCATGGGGTAGCTACTATGGCTATTATGACTCATGGTATCCTTCAAGTTATTATGGTTATTACGGATATTATGATCCATTCTATTACCCATACAGAAATAACATAGTGGTTATCAATAACTATGAGTCAAGAAGTAACAGGACCTATAAGAGATCAGTAGGCCCATCTAGGGGCGATTCCCGAATTACCGACAGGAATTCAAGCGGAACAAGATCACGTGTTGTTTCTAATAATGGAGATAATTCTGGTAGAACTACGGGCAGGGTAAGCAGCACTGATTCTGATAACAGTAGAAACAGGTATTCAGAAAGTGTAAACAGCAGATCTAGCTATTATCGAAGATCAAGAGTAACCAATGAAGTAGACAATAGCGCTACAAACTCAAGATCATCCTATAGTAGAAGTAGTGTGACTCCTAGAAGTAACTCAAGCTATGGCAATTCGAGATCAACAAGACCCTCTAGTTACAGCACACCTCCTAGTAATAGGTCAAGAACTTATAACAGTAATAGTGGAAGCCGATCAAGGTCATACACTAGTCCAAGTCCTGCGCCAAGTAGAAGTAGGAGTTCTGGTAATGTAGGTAGTAGTCCAAGTAGAAGCTCTGGTTCTGGTAACCGGGTATCTACAGGAAGCAGTCCAAGTAGAAGCTCAGGATCTAGATCATCATCTGGTAGCTCACGAAAAAGAGGCAATTAAAAAACTTTAAAAACACTTAATTAATGAAAAGTTTAACCAAGCTTATATTATTAAGCACGCTATTGCTATACACTATTGAAAGCAAAAGTCAGGATGCCAGTGATTTAGCAGGTACAGCATTGGACCTAAGCCGCGCTACGCCAGGAGGTAGTGCCAGAATATTGGGATTGGGTGAAACACAAACGTCATTAGGTGGGGATGTCAGCTCTATCTCGGGTAACCCCGCTGGACTAGGATTCTTCAATAGATCTGAAGTTTCGCTAAGTACCTCCTTCAATTACCTGAGCTCAACATCAAAGTATTTGGGTTCCTCAACAGATGACGCAAGACTCAATTTAAACTTTGGAAACCTGGGTGTGGTAATAAAGAACTCTAAAGGAAAGGGGCTGTACAAAGGAGGGGCATTTGGAATAAGTATCAATAGAATTGCAGACTTTCAAAACCAAATCACTTATGAAGGAAGTAGCTTTAACAACCTAGATGGCAATGGAAACATTATTTTTGATGCCAACAGGCCTGCTGATTTTGTGGAATTTGCCGTACTGTCCTCAAGCAGCGATGCCAGCGGAAATTTAAGTTTTGATAATGATTTTGCGGAATTGGCATATGAGACCTTTTTGATTAGCTCTTTTCAAGATGGAAATGGCGATTACTTTGTTGATCGTGATTTTTATGCTGTTGATGAAAATGGCGATCTAATCACTGATGGGAATGGAAATAATATACCTGCCTATAGTGAGCCCAATTTTCCAGTAATTCAGTCTGAAAATGTAAAATCAACTGGAGCTACCTATCAAACCTCATTTGCTTATGGCGGGAATTATAATGACCGGTTATATTTTGGTGGAAATATTGGTATTCTTACCATGTCAAAATCTGTTGAAAGAAGATACACAGAAAGACCTACTAATGCGGATTTGAATGGGCTGCTTTTGGAAGATAATTATGATCTGACAGGATCGGGCGTTGTAGCCACTATAGGTTTTATTGGAAGGCCTGTAAACCCATTATTGTTGGGTATATCCTATACCACACCCTCCTATTACGCAATTGAACAAAAAAGAAATATTACCCTGACGGCAAATTACGCTGGCAATGATATAAAGTCATACGGATATGATTACGATCCCTTTAATTATGTAATTACTACTCCTTCAAGATTGAGGTTGGGTGCTACCTATTTTATGGGCAAATATGGTTTTCTTACTGGCGATGTGGAAAAGATTAACTATGCGGGTGCCAAACTATCAAATTCTGATATTGACCAATCATTTACAGAAGAAAACAGTACAGTTAACACGTTTGAATCTGTTTGGAATTATCGTATTGGGGCAGAACTTAGGTACGATATATTTAGACTAAGGGGCGGCTTTTCTTATGCTGCCGACCCAGTGAAAAATGATTACGACCAAAGTGAATCTAAAATTTCTTTTGGTGGTGGAATCCGTACTGAAAAGTTCTATTTAGACTTAGCAGTTGTAAATGGTCTTGGCAGGCAATCTACTATTTCCCCTTATCCAGGTCAGGAAAAGGCTATAGTTAACAACAAAAATACTGGGGTTTCAGTAACCGCTGGTTTCTTTTTCTAGTCTTTAATTGTCGCCAGTATTTCTTGAGCAGTAATTGCTTTTCCTTTCAGGGTATAATGCGCCCGTTGATAATAGCTCCTTCTACTTTTGATGGTTATTGTTAATATAGATTCCAAATCGGGTTGGTTCAATTTTGGCCTTGTAGCCAAATCCTGGTTCTGTAGTCTTTCAAGCAGTTCTTCAACAGGGACATCGAGAAATACCACCGTCCCATTTTTTATCATCTTACTCATGTTTCCGTCATAACAAGGAGTACCCCCGCCAGTGGACATCACAAATGAAGCCTTATCATCAATAATATTAAATAAGTTAGATTGCTCCACCTCCCGAAAGTAGTCCTCTCCGGCTTTATTGAAAATTTCTGAAATGGTCCTTGCTTCTTTTTCCTCAATTTCTGTGTCGAGATCAATAAATTGAAGCTGAAGAAGATCGGCCAGTTCCTTTCCCAATGTACTCTTGCCCGAAGCGGGCATTCCTATCAGGAAAATCCTAGTTGATAAGGCCATTAACTTCGGCTGACGTTGGGATATCATTATAATGCCATTTGCCAAGTACTACACCATTCTGCACAAGCATTATCCCTGGGTTTGACCGGATCATGGCTTTCAATACTGTAGCATCAGTAAAATAATAAGGTACCGCCAATTGATACTCATGCCTGAACGCCTCAAAATCAGCCTCTCCGGAAGAGGTAAGAACCATTGGTTCAATATTTTTAAGTCCTGCTACCAACGTGGTCATTAATTTCATTTTATCCGCATTGGCAAAAGAAGCATCGTAAAATATTAAGTATAATTTATTTCCTGTAAAAGACTCCTCTGTATAATCATTACCATCCGTACTTACTACTTGATAGTCAGTAATTTTAGCAGTAGATGCTTTTTCATTTAAAATAGATGAGCTGACATAAGTATAGCCATCAGCAGCCATTAAATATTTTAGTGACTTCACTTTTTCACCGTCTTTTTCAAATACATATTCAAGTATGGGGCTCTCTTCAGGTATCATGTTGGCAGGTATACTGGCTCCAATGTTGTAAGGCCTGAAATCAATATAAGGTAAATGATTGATCGCATTAAACCCTACCATAAAACTCACTACAGTTACTGCACCAATAATCAAATGAGCTGGCCTACTTCTTAACAATGATTCATAACTATTTCTGTACCAGAAAAGATGAGCTACAAAAACCATCAAAATCACATCTTTAGAGAAAGATTCCCATGGTGTTAAAGGTATGGCATCGCCAAAGCAGCCACAGTCAGTCACTTTATTAAAGTATGCGGAATAGAAAGTAAGGAAAGTGAAGAATATCATTATCCCCAACATCACTTTCATAGCTGTTTTCATTTTGTAATTGATCAAAACAGCCACCCCTAATACCAATTCCAGTACAATAAGTATCATTCCAATGGGTAATGCCATTGGTACAAAAAGCTCAAAAAAAGATCCGAAATCAGAGGAGAATACTTGAAAATATTCTTCCAATTTAATCTTTGTACCAATAGGATCGTTCAATTTTATCAGTCCTGAGAAAATGAACAGGCCACCTACAAAAACTCTCGAAAATATATCTATACCTTTTTTTAGCATCTATTTTATGAATTTTAGTTTAATAAGTGCAAATACCGAATAGTTAAGCATATCCTGATAGTTGGCATCAACCCCTTCAGACACCAAAACGGCTCCTTCATTGTCTTCAATCTGCTTTACACGCATCAATTTCATCAATATTATGTCAGTAATTGAGCTTACTCGCATTTCCCGCCAGGCCTCGCCATAATCATGGTTCTTGTTCTTTAACAAGTCCAAAGTATCATTAACAATTTGATCGTAAAGAGGTTCCAATTCTTCGTAAGATAAATTCAAATTGCCTTTATCTTCTATTCTTAATTGCATTATTGCTATAATGCAATAGTTAATAATCCCAACAAACTCATTAGAAATATCCTCACCGACTTTTTGGGTGCCTTTTTCCTGAATTGAACGAATCCTTTGTGCCTTTATAAATATTTGATCTGTTATTGAGGGCAACCGAAGTATTCTCCAGGCAGTGCCGTAATCTTTGGTTTTCTTTTCGAATAGCGCTTTACACTCCTTTATTACCTGTGTATATTCGCCTTCTGTTTTATTTATCAATACTCAATGCTTTATTAATGCCGCAAAATACGTTTTTTTCAAGCAAAATGTCACTCAACTTACGTGGAAATCTAGTAAGTCTAGACTCACCATTAATAATGGGAATACTAAATATTACACCGGATTCATTTTATTCCGGTAGCAGGATGGAAAGCAAAGATGTATTACTTAGGCAGGTAGAGAAAATGGTGGAAGATGGGGTTGATATATTAGACGTTGGTGGCTATTCTACCCGACCTGGCGCCAGCGAACTTTCAATTAATGAGGAATTGGAACGCGTAATTCCTGCTTTAGAAACCATAATTAAATATTTTCCGGAGACCTATATATCTATTGACACATTCAATTCAATGGTAGCAAAAAACGCGGTTGGCGCTGGTGCAGATATTATCAATGATATCTCAGGGGGCAATCTGGATGTGGATATGTTTAATACGGTTACTGAATTAAATGTGCCGTATATACTTATGCACATGAAAGGTACTCCGAAAACAATGAAAAATGAGACAGAGTATGACAATCTAATTTTAGAAATGATAGAATACTTTCAGCAAAAAGTAAATGGTTTAAGAAACCGCGGGGTCAAAGATATTATTATAGACCCTGGATTTGGTTTCGCTAAAACCATTGAGCAAAACTACTTGTTGTTAAAAAATCTACACTCATTTAATTTGTTAGAGCTGCCATTGCTTGCGGGGCTTTCCAGAAAATCGATGATCTACAAAAAACTAGGCATTGGCACGGAAGATGCTTTAAACGGCACGACAGCACTAAATATGATCGCTTTATTAAATGGCGCTAAAATATTAAGGGTTCACGATGTAAAAGAGGCTGTAGAAACAGTCAAATTGTTTAATTTAACGTATCCAAATTAAAAGAACATTTTTAGGTTGATATTTCTGTTTAGCATAGGGTTTTTAGAAGTAAGCTGGGTTGATATAATTGATATCATGCTGGTAAGTATCCTGTTGTATCAGGTATACAAATTAATGCGCGGTAGTGTAGCGGTTAAAATTTTTCTTGGTGTACTCTCTCTTTACTTGATTTACTTGATAGTGCGTGCTGCTCAAATGGAGCTACTCGGATTAATACTGGGTCAGTTTATGGGCGTTGGTGTATTGGCTGCCATTATTCTTTTCCAACCAGAAATACGTAAGTTCTTGCTGTTAATTGGTAAAACCACTGACTTTAATAAAAGCAGCGGCTTTTTGAAAAATTTCTTTACGGGCAAAAACAATAGCTCTGAAACATTCAATATAACCCCCGTTATAGAAGCGGCCAAAACCCTCGGAGGCACAAATACAGGGGCATTGATAGTGTTTTCCAGGGATTCTGAACTAAGATTTTATTCAGAATCTGGAGATCTTATTGATGCACATCTATCTAAAAGACTTTTGTTGTCGATATTTAATAAATACAGTCCATTGCATGATGGTGCCGTTATTATTTATCAAGGCAAAATTAAATCTGCCCGTTGTGTGCTGCCCGTATCCGAAAGCGATAGTTTACCTGCTCAATTTGGCCTTAGGCACAGAGCTGCCATGGGAATGTCAGAAATTACCGATACTGCTGTGTTAGTGGTGTCAGAAGAAACAGGGCAGCTTTCATTGACTCGTAATGGCAGGTTATATAGTAATCTTTCCCCACAGGAACTGCGAAAAAAGATCAACGAATACCTAACAGAAAAGCAAAATAAAAAAGACGAAGTTAAAAGTGGGGTTACTAAAAAAGCAACCAGTGCTATAAGGCAAGAAGCTAAAGCTTAGTAACCGGTAACTGCATAGCGAAGTAGCTCCAAATAATAGGTACTACAATTATTTAATTGAAGATTACTTCATACCTCACATATTTAGAACTAGATAACCCCCAGTTCTTTACCTACTTCAGTAAATGCTTCAATGGCCTTTTCAATATGATGCATCTCATGGCCGGCTGAGATTTGCACCCTTATACGTGCTTGCCCTTGAGGAACCACAGGAAAGAAGAAGCCTATCACATAAATGCCTTTCTCTAATAAGGCTGCTGCAAATTTCTGAGCTAATGGGGCTTCGTACAACATTATTGGTACAATGGGATGTTCCCCCGGTTTGATATCAAATCCGGCTGCCGTCATTTTTTCCCTGAAATATTTAGTGTTTGACATTAGCTTGTCCCTGAGATCCGAAGTTTTGCTCAACATATCAATGACTTCAATGGAAGCACCTGTAATAGATGGGGCAAGTGTGTTAGAAAACAAATAAGGTCTTGACCGCTGTCTTAATAGTTGGACGATTTCCTTTTTGCCAGCAGTAAATCCACCTGATGCGCCTCCAAGTGCTTTTCCAAATGTTCCTGTAATGATATCTACGCGTCCCATTACGTTTTTGTATTCATGAACCCCTCTACCCGTTTTACCCATAAAACCTGTAGAATGACACTCATCAATCATAACTAGTGCCTTATATTGATCTGCCAGATCACATATCTTATCCAATTGAGCAATGGTACCATCCATTGAAAATACCCCATCGGTTACAATAACAATATGCTCCGCTCCGGCTTCCCGTGCATCCTTCAATTTTGATTCCAAATCCGACATGCTATTATGCTCATATCGATATCGCATGGCTTTGCATAACCTAATTCCATCAATGATTGAAGCATGATTCAGTGCATCAGAAATAATGGCATCCTGCGGTCCAAATAAAGGTTCGAAAACACCTCCATTAGCATCAAAGGCAGCAGCATAAAGAATAGCATCCTCCATCCCTAGAAACTCGGCAATCTTCGATTCCAATTCCTTATGTATATCTTGTGTGCCGCATATAAAACGAACAGAGGACATACCAAACCCATGGGAATCTATAGCATCTTTAGCCGCCTTAACTACCCTTGGATGCGATGAAAGACCCAAATAATTATTTGCGCAAAAATTGATCACCTCATTTCCTTCAGTAGTCTTAATATCAGCTCCTTGGGGGGTAGTTATAATCCTTTCCGATTTATACAATCCTGATGATTTTATTTCTGCTATTTCAGCCTTCAATTTTTCCTTTAATGTATACATAGTCTTAAATACTTTATTGTCATTTTATTTTTGGACGTTTCATAATGGGTTTTCCCATAGCTGGTTTTCCCGTCCTAATAATCGGTTTTACAGCCTTCTTTCTTTCTCCTTCTACTGGAGGCGCCACTTCAATGTACGGATATTTTAACCTGATTGCATTTATTAAAAAAAGTTTTTGTAAAGTAAAGCTTTTTGGATGCATCTCTTTAAATATACCTTCAAATTCATTCCATAGCTCAAGTTCACTCTCCTTAAACTTGTGAGGATCGATCTTTTTACCCTTAAGATATTCTTCGAAATTCATGAACAACAAATATATATAAATAAACTTGATGCCCTACTGAGCTTAACGAAGTAGGGCTAGACGAAGTAGAGCTTGTCTGCGGTGTCATGCTGAGCTTGTCGAAGCATTAGACATCGCTACGCAATAAACCTCAGGCTGAGAATTAACATTTTCGAGAAAACACGTAAAAAGAGATGACGTGTTTGATGCCAAATTTTTCTCCCTTTGGATGGAGTTAGTGGGAGGTCTAAGTTGAACTATCAGACACGTCATCGGTAGCTAGTCGAAGCATTGGACATCTTTAAGAAACTAAATTGATGTCATGCTGAGCCTGTCGAAGCACCTTCTATCAAAAACTTCCAAGCTACTTACTGAATTTATTTCCTTAATCCCTAAATTCGCAAGCAAATCATAAATGACTATTATGAGTAAAATTTTGGTAACGGGGGCGTGCGGGCAATTGGGCTCAGAATTAACAATTGCATTAAGAACAAAACATGGGAATGACAATGTACTTGCCACAGATGTAAGAAATCCATCAGGACAATTGGCTGAGGGGCCATTTGAAATACTGAATGTGATGGATCGTGACAAACTTTTTGAACTCGCCAATAAATACCAAATTACTCAAGTGTACCATTTAGCTGCAATATTATCAGCAAAAGGAGAAAGTGATCCAAAATTTGCTTGGCAGTTAAATATGGAGAGTTTGATCCATGTTTTGGATTTAGCCAAAGACAATAAACTAGAAAAAATTTATTGGCCAAGTTCTATTGCAGTGTTTGGCCCCTCAACCCCTAGGATAAATACGCCACAGGATACGGTGATGGATCCTAACACCGTTTATGGGATAAGCAAACTGGCAGGTGAAAGATGGTGTGAGTATTATTTTCAAAAATACGGTGTTGATGTTCGTAGTCTTCGCTATCCAGGGTTAATTGGATATAAGGCCAAACCTGGTGGAGGCACGACAGATTATGCAGTAGATATATTTTACAAAGCATTGGAAGAGGGCAGCTTCGAATGTTTTCTCTCAGAAAATACGGCCCTGCCGATGATGTATATTGATGATGCTATAAAAGCAACTATTGATCTAATGGAGGCTGATATTGAAACAATAAAGGTAAGATCTAGCTATAATATTGCAGCCATCAGTTTCACGCCAAAAGAAATTGCCAATGAAATCAAAAAGTTAATCCCGGAGTTTAACATCAGTTATAAGCCTGATTTTAGGCAACAAATAGCAGATTCATGGCCCGACTCCATCGATGACAAAAAGGCTAGACACGATTGGGGTTGGAATCACGATTTTGATCTAAGTAAAATGACCAACGAAATATTAGAAGGGCTTAGAAAGCAATTGGGTTTATAAGCCAATAAGTTAACCCAGTTACCGGGTGACTTGAAGTCACCCGGTAACTATTCTATTTCACTATCAGTCTAGCTACTTCCTTCGAATTGATTGAGGATACGGTCACAAAGTACATCCCTGACTTGATATTATCTTTCAAAATAAACTCATATTTTGAATTTATAAACTGGTCATTCAGGATAACCTCACCTAGCATATTATGAATTGAAATGGTAAGGATTTCATTATTATTGGCCGAAGTAATTATCCTCACTTTATCACCCTTTCTTACAGGGTTAGAGGCAATTGTTAGTTTACCGTCCATTAAGCTCGTTAACTCCACAGAAATAGGTTTAAAAGTTTCGGAAGTTCCGTCAAAATCTGTTTGTTTTAGTCGATAATATGACCTGCCAAAATAAGGAGTCTTGTCAGTATATGAATACAATTTAGATTGAGTACTATTAGCCATTCCCTTCATAGTAGCAATCGGCTCATAATCCAATCCATCCAATGAGCGTTCGATTGAATAGTAGTCATTGTTTGTTTCAGATGCAGATTCCCATTGCAAATAGACTAAACCTTCAGATTCGTAACCTTCAAAATACAGGAGTACTATCGGCAAAGTTCCATTTTCAATAGTTGCCGGACCAGTAACTGAGTTAGTAATAAGTACTGGATTATTTAAAAAAGAATCGAAAGAAAATCCTCCAGTTGGTTCTATTGAGCCGGTTGTCCCAACTATTATTTGATCATTTGTGCTATTAATTGTAATGTTGGCAAATTGAAAATCAAGAACTCCCAGTACTGTAATTATTGTAGTCTCAGGCCCTGTTAAATCAATATTTTCTAAAAATGGAACTTCAACAGTCAATCCATTCGGCACTAAAATATTGTCACCACTTGCAGGCATTCGACCTAAATCCCATGTACTGGTACTCAACCATGAGCCATCTGTAATTGCAGTTATATCAGCCCCTTGACAGGTGAATGAGAACATAATAAATGACAATGAGCACGCAGTAAAGCAAACCTTGAAAAAATTCATTTTTAAATGTGTTGGGTAGTTTCAATACTAATCTTTTAGTTTATAAAGATTAAAGTATTTCCATTAAGATAAGAGTATTATAGTTATTATTGTTTTAGTCATATATACAAAAATACATGACAATGTGAAAAAAAAATAACAAGATGCCCCTTTAAATCTTACATGGTAAGTATATCTAATAATTTAAAGCTCAACCTTAGATTTATTGCTTTATACCAATAAAGTGAAATAGGGAGTGTTAATTACAATTTTATTTCACCACCAGACGGGTGATTTTCTTACTATTTATTGAAGAAACTGTCACCAAGTACACCCCTGATCTGATATTATTATTCACCGTTAACTCGTATGTTGAATTAGCAAACTGGTCGGTGAGGATAACTTCACCCAACATATTATGTACTGTAATGGTAAGTAACTCTCCACTTTTCGCTGAAGTGATTACCGTCAACACATCACCTTTGTTGGCAGGGTTGTTTGAAAGCTTCAACTTACTTCCCTCAACTAAACTAGTCACCTCAACCGTAATTGGCTTAAATGTTTCAGAAGTTCCGTCAAAATCCGTTTGCGACAGCCTGTAATATGATCTACCAAACAATGGAAATCTATCAATATAAGAATATTCCAATATAGATGAGCTATTGCCAGCGCCCGGTAAAGTGGATATTAATTCATACTCCAATCCATCTACAGATCGTTCTAGTGAGTAATAGTCGTTATTTACTTCTGAAGCTGTTTTCCAATTTAATTTAACCATATCGTTAATTCGTATTGCCTTAAAATAAGCCAACTCAATAGGAAGAGCTGATGACCCGCAAGCTCCATTTCCAGCAGAACATGTTCCACCAACATAAATGGATCCTGGAGGGCCAGTTATTGATGTAGTACCACCTCCTAATGATAAGTCTCCATCTACTGCAATAGTTCCTGATCCTGAAACAACAATACCAGCATTATTCCCTGCGGTAAAATCACCTTTAACAGTAAATGTCCCCTCGACATTTATTTTTAAACCATTAACTGCATTCAAATCACCATAAATTATCATAGTAGCACCTGATGGAACATTAATAGTTGCATTATTGGTAGCAGTGAAATTTTTGTAAGTTGCAGCATCAAACAACGCCTGACTGCCAAGATTTAAGGTATTCGGGCTTGCTAATGTCAAAGTTTGATTTGCAAAAGTCATATTCCCTACACTATAATTTCCATCAACGGTAATTATTTCTCCATTTCCAAACTTTGGGTTGCCTGATGTTTTGGTAATTACATCATTAGATATTGAATTCGCAATATTACCTCCAAGCCAACTACCAGCTGCACTCCAATTTCCTTCATCCTGAATAGTACGAGTTTGGGCATATGTAATACTATTACTTGTTACAATTATTATTAGTATTAATATGTAGTGTACCTGTTTCATTTTTTAGTCTTTAATCTTTCTTCATACATCACACTATGTGGATGTAACCCAATAAAGTGCAATTCTACTATATTTATTACAAAGTACGATCCAATCTGTTATTATTTAGTTAAATGTCGTTAAATCAGCTTAAAGGCACTTTTCATCAACCCATTATTCCCAATATTGGAATGTTATCCCAATATAAATATCTAATAATTGGATTATTTATCGTCATTTTCACACACTTCCTTACATAGAGGAGATGTATTTATTTGAAGTCTTGCTATTAAAATACATCCATGTATCTTTAAATATCCAACTACTAAATATTTGATATGAGTTCATATAAAAATATAACATTAGAACATAATAGCGGAGTGCTTACCGCCACAATTTCAAGGCCTAATAGCCTCAATGCACTAAATATAGAAACAATAAGCGAGCTAAAAACCTTGATCACCGAAGTCTATGACAACCCTGAAATCAAGGGTTTGATCTTAACTGGTGAGGGCGAAAAAGCGTTTGTTGCAGGAGCCGACATTACTGAAATCGCCAAACTAAATGAAGCAAATGCGAGAAATTTATCGGAAACTGGACAAGAGATCTTTGCCATGTTCGAAAATTCTGCCAAACCAGTAATTGCAGCTGTAAATGGATTTGCCCTTGGGGGTGGATGTGAATTAGCAATGGCCTGCCACATGAGGATAGCTACAGAAAATGCAAAGTTCGGTCAGCCAGAGGTTAACCTGGGCATAATTCCCGGTTATGGTGGCACACAACGGCTCACCCAACACATTGGAAAAGGAAAAGCTTTTGAATTGATGATGACCGGAGATATGATATCTGCACAAGAAGCCAAGCAACTCGGACTGGTCAACCATGTTGTAAACAACAAAGAAAATTTGTTTGAACTCAGTAATAAAATAATGTCCAAAATATTGAGCAAGGCACCTTTAGCTATTGGGATGATTGTCCACTGCGTAAATGCCAATTTCTCAAATGAAGATGGCTATCAAACAGAGGCGAACGATTTTTCACATTGCACTAACACCGCTGATTTTAGAGAGGGCACTGCTGCATTTCTTGAAAAAAGAAAACCTGAATTTAAAGGGGTTTAGTACATTCAAACATGAGTCAGCTAAAAAGCTTGGCGGGGCAAACTGCCATTTACGGTGTCAGTAGTATATTTGGTAGGTTAATAAATTATGCTTTAGTTCCATTGTATACCACCGTATTTACAGATCCCGGCCAAATGGGAATTGTTACTGGTTTATATGCTTATACGGCTATTTTCATGGTGATCTATACTTTTGGTATGGAAACGGCCTTTTTTAGATACGCCAGAAAAGATACTCAATCTGCTTATCACCTTACTTCAACAGCTGTTATCATAATAAGTACGGTATTTTCTTTATTTATATTCTTTTTCTCGTCCTCAATAGCTTCATTAATCGGCTATCCAGATACGGGATTGTTTATTAAATGGATCGCATTAATATTATGGATAGATGCTGTATTGGCTATTCCATTTGCAAAGCTTCGCCATGAAAATAAGGCTCGAAAATTTGCTGCGGCTAAAATCATCAACATAATAATAAACATTCTTTTACAAGTTGGCTTTTTACTATTGCTGCCATTTATTAAAAATAATTATTCTATAGCAGATCACATCCCAGACATTGGTATTGGGTTCATATTTCTTGCCAACCTAATTGCCAATGGAATGTTGTTTATAATCTTATTTTCCGAAATACGGCAATTACGATTTCGGTTCAATTGGGCGGAATTCAAACCTATTCTAATCTATTCAGCACCAATTTTTGTTATGGGAGTAGCAGGAATGTTCAATGAACAACTTGACAAACTACTCCTTGAGTATATGTTGCCAGATACTTTTTATAGTAATATGGATAGTACTGCTGCACTAGGGGTTTACGGCCAAACCTTTAAACTGGGCATTTTTATGATGCTGGCGATTCAAGCCTTCAGGTATGCTGGCGAGCCGTTTTTCTTTTCTAAAGCTGAAGATAAAAATGCACCTGAGCTTTTTGCCAAAGTAATGCACTACTTTATTATAGCAGGGCTCCTGCTTTTTGTCATTGTAAGTATTAATGTAGACCTAATTGCACAACTTTTTTTAAGGAGCCCGGCTTATAGGGTGGCCCTGTATCTAGTCCCGTTACTATTGTTTAGCAAATTGATTTATGGCATTTATGTGAATTTGAGTATTTGGTTTAAATTATCTGACAAAACCATTTTTGGCACCTATTTCAGTATTGTAGGTGTTGTAATTACCGTTTTGGGCAACGTACTTCTTATACCATTAATTGGTTTTATGGGTTGTGTAATAAGCATGATCGCCTGCTATTCAGTAATGGCTGCATTATGTTACTATTACGGTCAAAAATATTACCCCATTCCCTATAAATTCCAGTTGTTGATCCCCTATTTGGTCATCTCAGTTGCAATTGTCTATCTACTTGATCATTACCATTACCCTAACCTACATTTGGATTATGCGATAAGAATTATCCTTTCTGGTATAATTATCGGAGCTTTGTATCTATTTGAAAAAAATAAAATGAAGGCCAAAAACATTTGAATTTTGTTAGATTTGCGGCCATTGGAATAAATATATATTCATGAATATAATCATACCTATGGCAGGTATGGGCAAGAGAATGCGCCCACATACCTTGACCACCCCTAAACCACTAATCCCCATTGCAGGAAAACCGATCGTTCACAGACTTGTAGAGGATATTTCCAAAGTATGTGACACTGGAATTGATAAAATCGGTTTTATAATTGGCAGAAACTTTGGTGCAGAGGTTGAAAAAACACTAAAGGACATAGCTACTTCTGTAGGGGCTGAAGGAAAGATTTTTTATCAAGACGAAGCATTGGGTACTGCACATGCCATACTATGTGCGGAAGAACTCCTGGAAGGTAATGTTGTAGTTGCTTTTGCAGATACACTTTTCAAGGCAGACTTTAAGCTAGATGCCTCAAAAGATGGGATAATCTGGGTGCAACAAGTAGACGACCCCTCAGCGTTTGGCGTGATCAAGACCGAAGATGGTATCATTACAGATTTTATAGAAAAACCCGAGGAGTTTATTTCTGACTTGGCCATCATCGGAATTTATTATTTTAAGAATGGGGCATTCCTAAGATCAGAAATGCAATACCTGATAGATAATGACATCAAGGATAAAGGTGAGTATCAATTGACCAATGCCCTTGAAAATATGAAGAACAAGGGAGTTAACTTTGTCCCCGGTCAGGTTTCAGAATGGCTGGATTGTGGTAATAAAGATGCTACGGTCTATACAAATAAACGCTATTTGGAGTTCATTAAAGAGGAGGACTTAATCGCTTCAACGGTGACACTAAAGAATTCCGTGATTATTCCGCCCGTCTATTTGGGAGAAAATGTGGTGATTGAAAATAGCATAGTTGGCCCACATGTTTCTATAGGTGAAAACACAATTGTTAAAGGCACAATAATGCAAAACTGCATAGTCCAAACGAACACCGAAATAAATAATGCCAACTTGAAAAACTCAATGTTGGGCAATTTCGTTACTTTGGAAGGTAAAGCAGATGATCTGAGTGTAGGGGATTATAATTCTATTCTTTGACAAATCATTAACACTCCTGAAAAACAATAAATACATACTGGCCCTGTTGATACTACTTTTATCAGCTCCTTTTGTGGTTAACGCACAAAAAGGGAAGAATAAGGGGGATATTTCAGAAAGTAAGCTGCGTGAAGCAGAATACTACTTTACTGAGGGGGAAAAGTATTATATTCTTGAAGATTATGCCAAAGCATTGGTCCTTTTCCAAAAATCATTGGACATCAATCCGCAAAATGGGACTGTCTATTATAAAATGGCTCAGGTATATGCCCATGGAAATGATTTGGAAAAGGCACTGGAGAACTCAAAAATGGCATTGTCATTAGACGACTCAAATAAATATTTCTACATACTGACCGCTGATATATATACGCAAATGAGCAACTTCCCCAAAGCGGCTGAAGTATATGAAGAACTGGTAGGGAAGGTAAAAAAAACAGAAATATATTTATTTGAACTAGCTGCTCTTTACCTCTATCAGCAGCGATATGATGATGCAATCACTACTTATAATAAAATTGAATCTGCCTATGGCCTTTCTGAGGAAATAGCCTTTCAAAAACAAAAAGTATACCTACAACTTAATAAACTAGATCTTGCACTGAAAGAAGGTAATAAATTGATCACGGCCTACCCAGATGAAGAAAATTATGTTTTAAAACAATCTGAGATACTAATTGCCTATGAAAAATACGATGAGGCTACTGAATATCTAAATGATTATCTCCAAAGAAACCCAGACAGGTCGCAATCAAGACTCGTACTTGCCGAACTTAAGCGAAAGAAAGGGGACCTAAAGGGTGCACTTGCTGATTTATCCATTGCCTTTAAAAACCCTGAATTAGATGCCCAACATAAAATTCAACTATTGGCTGAATACAGAACGGAGCTTCCTGCCGATCAGTTAGAGGGTTTTGCTTTTGTATTGGCAAAAATATTAGTTGCCACACATGATGAAGTTGCTGACGCCCATACCGTATATGCTGATTTACTTCAACAGGCTGGAAAAATAGATTCAGCCAAAATGCAGTACAATGAATCCTTAAAATTAGACCAATCCAATTTTGCTGTTTGGCAAAACGTTTTACAACTGCACTTTGAACTAAATGAAATTGATAGTGTAATAGATAAGTCAAATAGGGCACTTGAACTATTTCCCAATCAAGGAGCATTATACTACTTCAATGGTGCCGCTAATCTCCAAGAAAAAAAATACAAGGAAGCTATTTTTGCTTTGGAACAGGGCAAAAAGTTAGCATCATCAAACCTATCACTGTTAAGTGCCTACAACTCTATGCTCGGAGACGCTTACAACAGCATCCAAGAGTATAAAAAATCTGATGCCGCTTTTGACGCTGCTTTAGACTTTGATCCAAACAATTACGGCCTCCTAAATAATTACAGCTATTACTTGTCGTTGAGGAAGGAGAATTTGGATAAAGCAGAAAAAATGGCCTTCAAAGTCATTCAAAACAATCCGGATAATGTAACATTCTTAGACACCTATGCATGGGTGCTCTATAACCGTGAAAAATATAAAGAAGCCAAAAAGATTATGGAAAAAGCTATTGCCATTGGGGGAGTAGAGGCTATTCATTATGAGCATTATGGCGACATACTATACAAACTTGGAAATGTGGACGAGGCAGTAACCCAATGGCAGATTGCCAAAGGCATGGATCCCAATGCCAAGTTGATCGATAAGAAAATAGCAGACAGAAAATTATATGAATAGCAGACATCACTCTTTCCTGCTGTTAATGTCAATTTTCATTCTCAGTGCTTGCAGTCAACGATTTAAAGGTATTAACTGGAACCTTCTTGACAGAAATAAACTGGAAGTTCAAGAAATTGATTTTGAGTATTTTTCAGGGAAAGCCAAAGTAAATTATAAGGATGATAAACTGGACATCAAGGCAAAAGCCAATATAAGGGTTAGAAAAGACAGCGTTATTTGGATTTCCTTTTCGGCAATAGGCATCCAAGGTGCACGGTGTTTAATAAACAAGGATTCCATCACTATCATGAATATGGTTAAAAAGGAATATTATGTTTTTAATTATGATTCGCTAAGCAAACAGTTCAATTTCGATGTTAATTACGATGCTATTCAGGCCGTGGCTTTAGGAAACTTGATCAAGAAAAAAGATAGGGTCGATGAGGTGGAGGATACTGAAGATTACCTCATCTTAAAACAGAAATCGGGTGGCGTTTCCATAAACAATTTTGTGAATCACAAAACGATGAAAATAGAACGGGTTGAAATGCTGGAACCCAACTCCAAAAATACAGCTGTGATCCGTTATTACGACTTTCAAATGATTGAAAATCATGGATTTCCTTATTCTGCTATTATTTCCTTATTTTACAAGGTAAACGCAGGCACATTGAATACGGTGATAGAATTTGAGTATAGTAAGGCAGAAATCGAAGACCGAGAACTCAAATTCCCCTTTAACATACCAAAGAAATATGAGCGCAAATAAGGGATTCGGTATTGTTCTCTTGGTTTTATCACTTATTTGTCACTTTACTGTAGCTCAGAAAACAAAAAGTCAGTTACAAAAAGAGAAGCAGGAGAATCTTGAAAAGATTTCACAAGCGGAAAAGATCCTGACTGAGACTAAAGGAAAAAAGCAAAATACCCTTGGTCAGTTAAATGCCCTTAATCAAAGGATAAAAGCACAAGAGGCGCTCATAGGCTCCATACGCAGTGAAATGTATCTTCTTAGTGATGAGATTGATGAGAATAATGCCATCATTGAATCCCTTGCCTCAGATTTGAAAAAACTAAAAACCGAATATGCCGCCATGGTTTACGCGGCTTATAAAGCTAGTAAAGGCCAAAATAAACTCACATTTATTTTTTCTGCCAAATCCTTTAATCAGTTTCTAATGCGGCTGAAATATATGCAACAATATGGGGAAGCCAGAAAAAAACAAGCCGAGCAGATAACTAAAGTACAAGCCATCCTATCTGATCGGGTTACGGTGATTCAAAGTAAAGTCTCGGAAAAGAATATTCTTTTGGCCGAAAATTTACAGGAAAATAAAAGTTTAGAAGAGCTAAAGAAAAGTCAGAGCAGCTTAGTAACCAATTTGCAAAAGCAAGAAAATAAACTGAAGCGGGATTTGGAAGAAAGTAAGAATGCCGTTGCTAAGCTGGATAAACTTATTAATGATATTATCCGCGCTGAAATCGAAAAAGCACGCTTGGCCGAAAAATCCACTACCGAAGCAAACACCAAACTGGCAGGCCTATTTGCAGACAATAAAGCAAAATTGCCATGGCCTGTTTCTGGTTTTGTTTCACAAAAATTTGGCAAACAAAACCACCCCGTATTAAAGCGTATAATTGTGAACAGCACAGGGATAAACATACAAACCAAGCAAAACGAAAAAGTTAAGACCGTCTTTGGTGGTACGGTCCGTACAGTAGCTTTTGTTCCATTAGTTGGCAACACGGTAATAGTAAGTCATGGAGATTACTTTACCGTTTATGCTGGAATGAAAGATGTTTTTGTCAAAACTGGTCAGGAAGTAACCACCGGTCAGGATCTGGGTTCTGTTTTAACCAATAAGGATGGGGTATCAGAATTGAAATTTGAAATCCGAAAAAGTGCTGAACCATTGGATCCCCAACGATGGCTGGCGAAAAACTAAGGCCGTCAGGGAGTGAATTAATACTCCAAAACAACTCCCTTCAGTATCTTGGAATGTCCATTTTGAATATAGGGGAGCTATCAATCTTATAAAGTTTACTGATTGAAAAAAAATTATTTCCGATTATCAATTACCTCTTTTTTACGTTGATAATTAATAACTATCTTTACCGTTAGGATTTTAAACAAAAATCTATCTGTTAATTAAGGTATAATATGACCCGAACGGCTAACAGATACCAAATAGTTAAAACTATAAAACAATGAATAGCATATTTGCAATCGGCATGCCTGGTGGATGGGAATGGATAATCATTATTTTGGTGGTCCTAATTTTCTTTGGTGCTAAAAAGATCCCTGAGCTTGCACGTGGATTAGGAAGAGGCATAAGGGAGTTTAAAGATGCTACCAAAGAAATCAAAAAAGACATCGAAGACTCTACTAATGTAGAGGGAGAAAAAAAGGCTTAATTTGAAGACCTACACTTCTTTAGATCTAATTCAGAAAGATTTAAAAAGCGGTTCTCTTACCTGTATCCAACTCGTTGATCAATATTTAACTAACATTCAGTCAAAAAAACACCTGAATGCTTTGGTTGAAGTGTATGGCCATGAAGCACGTGCCAAAGCAATTGCCATTGACGAGAAAATAAAATCAGGTACATCTGGAAAGTTAGCTGGGATGGTAGTGACTTTAAAAGATGTATTATGCCATGAGAATCATCATTTAAAGGCGGGCAGTAAAATCCTTGAAGGATTCGAATCTCAATTTACTGGAACGGCCGTTCAGCGACTTATTGATGCCGATGCAATTATAATCGGTAGAAATAATTGTGATGAGTTTGCCATGGGCTCTTCCAATGAAAATTCCG
This sequence comes from Flammeovirgaceae bacterium UBA1842, assembly GCA_002338655.1. GTDB lineage: Bacteria > Bacteroidota > Bacteroidia > Cytophagales > Cyclobacteriaceae > Fulvivirga. Next base: position 42,101 of record DDIU01000017.1, read on the forward strand.
CTTTCGGCAACGTTCTCAATGATATTGACAATGAACGTGTTCCTGGGGGCTCTTCTGGGGGTTCGGCAGTAGCGGTTCAAGCTGACATGTGTTTAGTATCATTAGGGTCAGATACCGGGGGTTCTGTAAGGCAGCCAGCCGCTTTTTGTGGGATAATTGGCCTTAAACCTACTTATTCAAGGGTTTCAAGGCATGGATTGATTGCCTATGGATCTTCGTTTGATTGCATTGGTATCTTCGCCAAAGGCATGGCTGACGTTGCGCTTGTTTTAGAAACCATATCGGGTGCCGATGAATTTGATGGCACTGTTTCAAAATTTCCTGTTGCCAACTACGTTAAGGGCCTTAATGGTAATCAACAAAATCTGAAAGTGGCTTACATTACTGAAACATTAGAGGCAGAAGGTCTTGACCCTGAAATAAAACAAAATATAGAATATCAAATCGCCACTTTAAAAGCAGCTGGCCATTCAGTAGAGCCAGTAAAGTTTCCTTTACTCGATTACGTACTCCCAACCTATTATATTTTGACTACTGCAGAAGCCAGCTCAAATCTTTCCCGATACGATGGGGTAAAATTTGGATATAGAAGTCCAAATGCTGATTCCCTGGAAAGTATGTATAAAAAATCCAGAACTGAGGGATTTGGGAAAGAAGTTAAGAAAAGGATTATGCTTGGCACTTTTGTGCTCAGTGCAAGTTATTATGATGCCTATTACAACAAAGCTCAAAAAGTAAGAAGGTTGATCAGGGAGGACAGTAAAAAGATATTGTCAGAATATGACTTTATTATTACTCCCACCACACCTACTACTGCTTTTAAATTTGGTGAACACGATTCAGATCCTTTGGCAATGTACTTGGCCGATCTGTTTACAGTACAAGCATCAGTCGCGGGACTTCCGGCAATTTCAGTACCTTTGGGTAAAGACAATCAAGGCTTACCCATTGGCATTCAGGTTATTGCGAATGACTTTGAAGAGGAAAAACTTTTGGCATTTTCAAATTATTTGATGAAGTTGAATTAGATATGATTGGTACTCTTACATTAGTATTGGCTTCTTTATTCGGTTTTACACCAATTTTAGAACCCCCCTCAGCTGCAAATGACAGCATTTTTGTTGAAGATGCTTACTATGAACACATCCCAGGTGAGGCTAATTATGATCTGGTACAGGACAGATTAAGCTGTATCGAAAAGACCATACCACTTAATTACAATACCAAAGTACAGGCTTTCATAAATTACTTCACCGTTAAGGATCGGGAATACACTCAAATGATATTGAGAAGGAAAAACGTGTATTTTCCCCTATTTGAAAAATATTTGGCTAAATATGGACTTCCCGATGAACTCAAATACCTTGCTATAATTGAATCTGGACTCAACCCAGTGGCAGTATCAAGGGCACATGCCGTTGGACTTTGGCAATTTATGTCCCCAACGGGTCGCTCCTTCGGTTTACATCATGACTGGTACATTGATGAACGAATGGATCCAGCAAAATCTACTGAGGCCGCCTGCAAATACCTTAAACAGCTGTATGGTATTTTTGGCGATTGGGAATTGGCAATTGCCGCCTATAACACTGGCCCAGGCAATATCAGAAAGGCCATCAGAAGATCAGGTTATAAAAAGACATTTTGGGAAATATATCCTTACCTGTATCGTGAAACACGATCTTATTTGCCACAGTTAACCGCCATGATCTATACTATTAATTACGCTCATGAATATAATTTCATTGAAAGTGATCTGGAATACAGCATTGAATCGGATACCATTCATATTGAAAATTACTTACATCTTAAAACATTGGCGGCACAGCTTAATATATGTGATGAGGACATAACAAAGTTAAACCCTAGTTTGAAACGCGGGGTTGTACCAAAAGAGGCTAAAAAATATGTAATAAATATTCCAAAAGACCTTAAACCTCACTTTAACCAAAATCGATTGGCCATATTAGATTCGGCTGGTAAAGTAGGCCAAAGTGAAATACAATATCTGGCAAGGAATACAGAAGGGAGCACTTATGGTAGGGAGAAAACATACTACAAAGTACGGAGCGGTGATGTGCTGGGCTTAATAGCCGAAAGATATAATGTCAGGGTTTCTGATCTAAGGAGCTGGAACAATTTAAGAGGGAATACCATTAGGATAGGTCAGAATATTGTCATTTGGCAAAAACCAGGTTTTGTAGCACACCAAAAATCACAACCGGTACTTCAGCAGCTTCCCAACGGAGTAAAAACCTATATTGTTCAACCAGGAGATACATTATGGGATATATCAAGAAAATTTGACGGTCTGAGCATCGAAAAAATTAAAAGCTTAAATGAGCTAGAGTCCAATAATATCAAGCCAGGTCAAAAATTGATCATCGGCACATAATATCAACGCCTTATTAAGAGTTAAATTAGTGGGTATTATTGTGACTTTTCACCTTAATGGCATTATTTAGTTAAAAATTCCAATCCATGAAATTCAACTTATTAATTAGCATAATAATAATTGCACAATTTAGCTGTAGTGGCAAAAAAAATAAAGAATTGCTACAGAATGCCAGTGGAAGAGCTGGTGAAATGATAGTTGTAATGGATTCGGCACAATGGCAAGGGACATTAGGGAATGAAATACAAAAGACCTTTCAAGCTGAAGTAAAGGGCTTGCCACGGGAAGAACCTATGTTTAAGTTAAACCGCGTTGACCCTACCAAGTTTAATAGTATCCTGCGTTCGGTAAAAAATATCGTGTTTGTAATGACACTTGATAGCCGGACTTCAGGTTCGAGGACCGTTAAAAATTTTTTTACAAAGGAGTCTCTTGAAAAAATTAAACTGGATTCTAATTTATTTGTTTATACTGCCGTTGATGAATTTGCCCGGGGTCAAAATATCATGTACCTATTTGGCAATGATGAAAATCAATTGATCAAAAATATTGATACCAACAGATCTAAACTGCAAAATTATTTTAATCAGGCAGAGAACGATAGGCTTTTTGCAGGATTGTATAAAGCAAAGGAAATGGAAGGGTTCCGTCAGGTACTCATCAAAGAACATCAGTGCTCCATGCGGATACCATTTGGTTACAAAATGGCTTTCAATGAACCTGGGTTTATTTGGTTCAGGCAGATTAATGATGAAAGTGATAAAAATATTTTCATCACCTACAAAGACTATAAATCAGAAAAATCATTTGAAAAAGAGAGTATCATTCACATGAGGGATTCAGTGGCACAAAATCAGTTATTTGAAGACCCAGACTTTCCAAATACTTATATCAAAACGGAAACATCAGTTCCATATATTCCGGTCACCACCAAGCAGGTCAGTTTTAATGGGAAATTTGCTATGGAAACCAGAGGCCTATGGAAAACCAATAATCTATCAATGGGTGGGCCTTTTATGGGGTATACTTTGGTAGATGAATCATTGGGCAGATTGTATTACATTGAAGGATTTCTTTACAGCCCCGGCAAGAGTCAACGTGAATTTATGAGAGAACTTGAGGTTATACTTAACACTTTTAAGGTATCTTCAGAAATAGAGACTAAGAATAACAACCTTTAATTTGTATTTTTACTCTCTTATGTTTCTCCATAAAAGTTGAGTTAGCTATATGAGTATTAAAATCAGAAAAGAAGACGCCCTTAATTATCATACCCAGGGTCAACCAGGTAAAATAGAAGTAGTACCCACCAAGCCAATGGGCTCTCAGATGGATTTGGCCTTGGCCTACTCACCTGGAGTTGCTGAGCCGTGCAAAGAAATTGCTGATAACAAAGAGGCCGTTTATAAATATACAGCTAAAGGAAACCTTGTAGGTGTAATCTCTAACGGTACAGCAGTACTGGGTTTGGGAAATATTGGGCCTGAAGCCTCAAAACCTGTCATGGAGGGTAAAGGTGTCCTATTTAAAAAATTTGCAGGTATTGATGTATTTGATATTGAAATTGACGAAGAAGACCCTGATAAGTTTATAGCAATCGTAAAATCCCTTGAACCTACCTTTGGCGGGATCAATCTGGAGGACATTAAAGCTCCAGAGAGCTTTAAAATTGAGAAAGCACTCAAGGAGCAGATGAATATCCCGATCATGCACGATGATCAACATGGAACAGCAATAATATCAGCAGCAGCATTGATCAATGCGCTGGAATTGGTGGATAAAAAAATTGAGGATATCTCCATTGTGGTAAATGGTGCAGGTGCTGCGGCTATTGCATGCACCAAAATATACCTTTCTCTAGGGGCTAAAATTGAAAACATTGTTTTGTGTGACAGTAAGGGCGTGATCACCAAATCAAGAGAAAATTTAGACGAATCGAAAGCGCAATTTGCGACAGATAAGAATTTAGATTCACTAAGTGATGCGATAAAAAATGCAGACTTTTTCTTAGGTCTCTCAGTCGCAGATATCCTTACTCCCGATAATATAAAATCGATGGCTGACAAGCCGATTGTCTTTGCCTTAGCTAATCCTAATCCTGAAATAGAATATGATCTGGCTATGCAAGTCCGCAAAGACATCATCATGGCTACTGGAAGGTCGGATCATCCTAACCAAGTTAATAATGTACTTGGTTTCCCTTATATATTCAGGGGTGCCTTAGACGTAAGGGCAACTATGATTAATGAGGAAATGAAACTAGCGGCCGTTTACTCATTGGCAGCTTTGGCTAAAGAGCCAGTACCTGATATGGTGAGTAAAGCCTATGGGGATAATAAGATACAATTTGGCCCAGAATACCTAATCCCAAAACCACTTGACACCCGATTAATTACGACAATCTCGCCTGCAGTAGCTAAGGCTGCAATGGATTCTGGTGTGGCAGGTAAGGATATCACTAATTGGGAAGAATATAGAATTGAGCTCCAAAAACGGATAGGAATAGATCAAAAAACAATTTCCAGAATCATAAGTAGAGCAAAGAAAGACCCTAAAAGAGTTGTATTTGCTGAGGCCCATGACCTCAGGATACTGAAAGCCGCCCAAATGATCATTGATGAAGGGATCGGCTATCCAATATTATTGGGAAAAAGGGATACCATCATGGAGATGATTAATGATCACAAGCTAGATCTTGGAGATTGTAAAATATATGATACCTATGAGGAAGATGAGCGCATAGTAAAGTTCGCCAAATTCTTTTATGAGAAAAGAAAGAGAAAGGGGGTAACGCTTTATGATGCTACCAAACTCATGCGTGAACGGAATATGTTTGGAGCAATGCTCGTAGCTCACAACGAAGCGGATGGTTTAATTTCTGGTTTAACAAAAGATTATCCTAAAACCATATTACCTGCATTACAGGTGATTGGAATGGAAGAAGATGTTAAAAGAGTAGCTGGCATGTATATAATATTTACCAAAAGAGGCACTTTTTTCTTTTCTGATACCACTGTGAATGTAGACCCAACAGCCGAAGAATTAGTGGACATTATTGGGCTGACGGCCAGAGGGGTTCGTTTTTTCGATGTAGAACCACGCATAGCTGTGCTTTCCTATTCCAATTTTGGATCTAGCAAGGGTGAATTGCCCTCCAAAATTCAAAATGCAGTGCGTATGGCCAAAGAGAAATTTCCTGACTTGGTAATTGATGGGGATATACAGGCCAACGTGGCACTCGATACTGACATCCAAAAGGAAAATTACCCCTTTAGCAAACTCGCGGAAAATGGTGCGAACACTTTAATTTTTCCAAATCTTGCAGCTGGTAACATTGCATACAAATTACTTATGGAGATTGGTGGCGCTGAATCCATAGGCCCCATACTCCTTGGTATGAAAAAACCCGTACATGTGCTACAACTGGGAAGTTCCGTAAGGGAGATTGTAAATATGGCAGCCATAGCGGTGGTAGATGCGCAGATGTATAATAAAAATAAGAAAGAATGATTTCATACCTGAAAGGGAAATTGGTGGTAAAAGAGCCAACTCATGCTGTGATAGACGTAAATGGCGTGGGCTATCATGTCAATATTTCCCTCAGCACATTTTCAATTATAAAAGACCAGGAAAATATTCTCATTCATACTTACTTACATGTAAGGGAAGATGCGCAAATCCTATTCGGATTTAGTGATACGATGGAAAAGAAGATGTTTTTAAATCTATTATCCATTTCCGGAGTGGGGCCAAATACAGCTTTAATGATTCAATCTTCACTTTCAGCCGAGGAATTAAAACAGGCCATTGCAAGTGAAGATGTAAAGGTGATTCAAGGGGTTAAAGGTGTAGGTGCCAAAACGGCTCAACGCATTATTTTAGAACTCAAAGATAAAATCAAAAAAGAAGGTATGTACGCTGATGTCGATAAGATTCGGCCAACGTCATACAATACCATTAGAAGCGAGGCGTTATCAGCCTTAACGACACTTGGTATTAATAAAAGTGCTGCCGAAAAAAGTATCGATGCTATCCTTAAAAATTCAGGAAATACGATTACTTTGGAGGAATTAATTAAGCTTACATTAAAAAACGCCTGAAGTTTTTAAGTTTTGATTTTTGGGAAAATCGACAATTCATTTTATGCTCTTCTATGTGCATTGGTAACGTGCCTTGGTCTGGCTTTAACAGCAAGCCAGGGGAACGCAAGAAGGCTATTAACAAATTTTAGCGCCATAGTTCAAGCAGATTCTACCAAAAAGGACAGTCTAGATAATCAACCTTATCAGCCAACAAGAAAACCAACCTTCAAGCCAAAAGACAGATTTGGCGACCCATTTAGTAATGTTACCAGCCCTTCCCCACTTCTGTTAGAAGATCCGGCAAGTATGAAATTGGATGTGGAAATTGACACAGCCATGAATTATACCATCTATGAAAAAATAGGTGACCTTAACTATAGGCCAACTTCTTCAATGACCTTTGAAGAGTTTAAACAATATCAGGAAAGGCAACAATTAAAGGATTATTGGAAAAATCGGTCATCAGGATTGGATGGTGAAAGTGCCGTTAGTGGACGTAATCTAATTCCACCCATTTATGTTAGTCCCATTTTTGATCGGATTTTTGGGGGCACTTATGTGGAAATCATTCCAAGGGGTGCCGTTACACTTGACTTTGGTGGACGATGGCAACGGGTTAGTAATCCAGGGGTCCCTATACGTCAGCAAAGAAACGGTGGGTTTGAGTTCGACCAACAAATCAGCATGAACGTAGTGGGTAAAATTGGAGAGAAGCTTCAGGTTACTGCCAATTTTGATAATAACAACTCATTTGATTTTGAGAATAATTTAAAATTAGAGTATACTGGCTATGAAGAAGATATGCTTCAGAAACTCGAAATTGGTAATGTCAGCCTTCCTCTAAACAATAGCCTTATCACAGGTGCTCAAAATCTATTTGGTATAAAGGCACAGTTACAATTTGGTGACTTATACGTAACTACTGTGGCCTCCACCCAAAGAGGAACCACCGAAAGTATTACAATTGACGGTGGAGGTGCACAAGGCAGAAAATTCGAACTTCAGGCCTCCAACTATGACGAAAATAGACACTTTTTTTTAGCGCAATTTTTTAAGGAGAACTATGAAAAATGGCTATCCACTATTCCAAATATCAACTCTGGGGTAAATATTACTAGGGTTGAAGTGTACGTTGTAAATAGGAACAACGATACCCAAACCACCAGAAATGTAGTTGGTTTTATGGATATGGGTGAGTCTGATTCAAAAAACATCTATAATAATACTAACATTGTTCCGACTGCCCCAATTTCAAAAAATCCAGCGAGAAATGAAGGAAACACCCTTTTTACAGGCTACTTAAATAGTATTACACGTTCGGCTGACAATATAAATTTAGAATTGGAAAACAAAGGATTTGTAAACAGTATCGATTTCGAAAAAATTACAACTGCCCGTAAACTCGATGTAAATGAATACACCATTAATAAAAGATTAGGTTTTATTTCTCTATTCAGAAAGCTACAAAATGATGAGGCTCTTGCGGTTTCATTTGAATACACCTTCAATGGTAAAAATTATAAAGTGGGTGAACTCTCAGAAGACTACTCGAGCCTTGCAGACAACGAAGTCATATTTTTAAAACTCCTTCGTCCTAGAAAAATAAATATCAATGACCAAAAGGGTAAAAGAATTCCCACTTGGGACTTAATGATGAAAAACATCTATGCATTGAATGCCACCAATGTAAGTCAAGATGGTTTTGAGCTTAGAATAATTTATAGAGATGACCTATCAGGTGTAGATAATCCACAACTACAAGAGGGTGCCACGGCTAGTACCAAACCCTTAATTAGGATCTTGGGACTTGACAAATTAAACCCCAACAATGACCCACAACCTGATGGTAACTTCGATTTTGTGGAGGACGTTACAATAAATACGAATAATGGATTGATAATATTCCCCTACTTGGAACCATTCAATACGGCACTTGAAAATGAATTTCTGCCAACAGAAACTGCCCAGAAGGACAAATTCGTTTATAGTGAGCTTTATAACCTGACAAAAAGTGATGCAGAACTTGTGTCAAGCAAAAATAAATATGTGATTACTGGTTCTTTTCAATCAGGGTCGTCCAATGAAATCATCATTCCAGGATTTAACATAGCTGAAGGCTCAGTACGGGTTTTTGCTGGGGGTTCTCCACTACAGGAGGGGGTAGATTATCAAGTGGACTATACATTTGGTAAGGTGAACATCATCAATGAAGGGGTCCTCCTTTCGGGTAAAACAATTACTATCTCCTATGAAAAAGCTGATTTTTTCAATTTTCAGTCAAGAACATTGTTGGGTACCAGACTTGATTATAAACTCAATGACGATGTAAACTTTGGGGCTACATTTCTACACTTAAACGAAAGACCACTAATATCAAGAAACAGCGTTGGCAATGAGCCCATCAGGAATTCGAAATATGGTTTTGATGTCAATATAAGAAAAGACTCCCGGTTTCTTACCAAAATGCTTGATAAGCTGCCCTTAATCTCTACAAAGGAACCTTCATCTGTTACATTCAATGCAGAATTTGCACAGTTAATTCCAGGCACATCCAACATCGTAGATGGTGAAGGCACCTCTTACATTGATGATTTTGAAAATTCAGCCACTACAATATCGCTGAGTAGCCCTAATGGTTGGAGATTAGCGTCAGTGCCTCAAACAAATGACAAGCGTTTTGAGAATGCAGGAGCAAGAGGGGTAAATGATTTTAGAGCAAAATTAGCTTGGTATCAGATTGACAACCTTTTTTATCGAAGTGATAGAAGAAGACCAGACGCCATATCGGCCGAAGACCTTGAAAACCATTACGTACGCAGTGTTCAGCAACAGGAAATATTCAATCGTGATGAGAATATAATTAATTTTCAACAGGTTTTTGACCTCGCCTACTATCCAAATGAAAGGGGACCCTACAATTACAATACGAATCTTGATAACAGTGGCAAATTAGATGATCCAAAAAAGAATTGGGGCGGTATAACCACTGCAATCACTTCTGAGGTCGATTTTGACCGTGCCAATGTTGAGTACATAGAATTCTGGATGATGAACCCATTTATACAAGGAAAAAATGGGGTAATAGATGATGGACGTCCTGATCCAAAATCCAATACTACAGGGGGTGACCTATACTTCAATCTTGGTAGTATTTCTGAAGATGTAATACCAGATGATAGGCATGGTTTCGAAAATGGGTTAGACCCAAATGGAAACAATGATGATGCTGAATTAAGTGTTTGGGGCTATACCACAAATCGACCTTACCTTACTAACTCATTTGATAATTCACCCACAGCAAGAGCCAATCAGGATGTAGGGCTGGATGGTGTAAGAAATGATCAAGAGTCGGTTATATTTAGTGACTTTCTAAATGCGCTTAATCCAGGAGCCCGCATAGCTGTTGAAAATGACCCTTCCGGGGATAATTTCTCCTATTTTCTAGGGGGAGAGCTCGATCAAAATGAAGCGACTATACTTACCCGGTATAAAAATTTCAATGGAATGGATGGAAACTCCCCCATAAATACCGGAACTACCACTAATTCGTCTTACTCAACTCCCGATAATGAAGATTTGAACAGGGACAATACATTGAATGAATTAGAAGAGTACTATGAATACAAGGTGCCCCTTTTGCCCAGTGCAGATGGCGGTTTGAAAGAAAACAAATATGTTGTTGATCAGATTACCAAAATTATAAATGGTGATGCTGTAACATGGTACCTCTTTAGGATACCAATAAGACAATATCAGGGTACCTTTGGAAATATCAATGGATTTAAATCCATAAAATACCTTAGAACTTATCTCACCAACTTTTCAGAGCCAGTGGTACTAAGAATGGTCAACTTCAGATTTGTTTCGAGTCGTTGGAGAAGGTATGGGCAATCATTGGATGAACCAGATATAAACAAGTCTTCTGACGACAATGATGTTACAAATCTTTCTGTTTCGGTAGTCAGTATAGAAGAAAACGGAGCAGGTACCGATACACAATCTCCTTATGTTTTACCACCAGGGTTCAATCGTGATCAAGATAATACCTCGACACTTAATATCAGATTAAATGAGCAGTCTCTCAAAGTTTGTGTAGATGATCTGGAAGACGGTACAGCCCGTGCAGTAACCAAACAAGTGCAACTTGACCTCATTAATTATGGCCGGATTCAAATGTTTTTACACGCAGAGGGGGAATTAAATGACGATCAGCTTACTGCATTTCTACGGCTTGGGGATGACATAGACTCTAATTATTACGAAATAGAAGTACCCCTAAAAATAACCCCCAACGGGTCGACCAACCCATCTGAAGTATGGCCTGAACTAAATGAAATTAATCTTGCATTGGATCAACTATATGCATTGAAATCGGAAAGGGATCGGTTGAATATATCAAAAAGGGCCTTATACCCTCTGGAGGGGCCCAAAGTGGTGGGGAACAATCAGATAAGGATGAAAGGTAATCCCGATTTAAGTTCTGTAAAATGGCTTTCTTTAGGTATTAGGAATCCAGCTACGTCTGATGGCAGCTCCCATACGGCATGTATCTGGGCCAACGAATTAAGGGTATCGGATTTTGATAAGACAAAGGGTTGGGCGGCCAATGCCACCATGAATATAAAACTTGCTGACTTTGCCAATGTAACAACAACAGCACGGCACACCTCCTTTGGTTTCGGTGGTATACAATCACGAATTGCTGAAAGAACACGTGAAGAAACTAACTCTTTCGATATCTCAGCTAATGTCAATGTGGATAAAATCGGGCTTGAAAAATTAGGATTAAAAGTGCCTATGTACCTTAGTTATGAGAATACTACCATCACCCCAAAATTTGACCCAGCCAACCCCGATATTAAGCTGGATGCCGCATTACTTTCATTGCCTACAGAAAAGACGGATAACCCTAATGAATACACAAGGGATGAGTACAAAGAAATCGTTACCGACCAAACAACTAGAAAAAGCATCAATTTTACCAACGTAAGGAAAGTGAAGCTGAATCCCGAAGCCAAAAAACATATTTGGGACATTGAAAATTTTGCTTTCACCTATGCCTATAGTGAAGTATTGCGTACCAATTTTAATTTGGAACGGTACTTCAAACAAAATTACAATGGAGCTATTGCTTATAATTATAGCCCTACAGTTGAGCCCATTGAACCCTTTAAAAACGTTGGGTTTCTTGATAGGAAATACTTACAACTGGTCAAAGATTTTAATTTTAACCTCATTCCTACAAATCTCGCAGTAAGAGCAGATTTGAGACGTGAAATCATTCAAACAAAGTATAGGAATGCCCAGGATGTTAGTAACACAGAGAACTTTCAGAAATACTTCACTTTCGACCGAACCTATAATGTAAAATGGAACTTGACCAAAAACATTACAGTTGACTATAGCTCAAGGGCTAACGCTATTATAGATGAACCAAATTCCAGTCCATTTGGAGGTTATGACGAAAATGGTAATCCGGTCAGTCAAAAAGAATACAATGACTCGATAAAAACCAATATTAAAAATTTAGGGCGTTTAAAAAACTTTGACCAAAGTATAGGTGTAAATTATAAGCTCCCGCTTGATAAACTCCCTGTTACGGATTGGGTGAGTGCCGATTATCGCTATCAAGCCAGTTATGCTTGGAATGCTGGCCCATTATACACCAATCAAAACCCTCAGGATACCATAAATTTAGATTTTGGCAATACCATACAAAACAGCCGTGATAACTCAGTCACAAGTAAAATTGATTTAGTAAAACTCTACAATAAAGTATCCTTTTTGAAGAAAATCAATTCACCGAGCTCAGGCACCAGAAGAAGTTCCTTAAGCCCAAACGCTAATCAACCTAGCACCACAGAATCAGGAAATAAAGGCTTAAACAGTTTTGTAAGGTTACTCATGTCCTTACGATCGGTTAGCGCCACAGTGTCATTGAGAGAAGGGACAATACTGCCTGGATTTACACCAAGGGCTTATCTGTTTGGCCTAGACAGCAGTTTTTCTGATCCAGGGATACCTTTCCTTTTAGGTTCGCAAGATGCATCCATACGATTTAAAATGAAAGACCGCGGTTTAATCACTAAGAATGTTGACTTAACTGCCCCATTTACTCAATCAAAATCAGTTGACATTAATGTTAAAGCCGATTTAAGCTTAACCCCTGATTTAAATATTCAACTCAATGCAAAAAAATTAAAAGGAGCATCCTTTGAAGAAATATTTAAATATAATACCGATCCCGACATTGGGCCAACAGACGAATATTTAAGCCTTAGCCCAAGCCGATCGGGGAACTATTCCATTTCATTCTTAACGATTAAAACGGCCTTTGATAAAAATGATGATGATAATAACTCCTCTGTTTTTGAAGATTTCGAATCCAATAGACTTACCATCCTTGAGCGATTTAGACAACAAACCGGTGGAGTTGAATATGATACGAATTCACAGGACATTTTGATCCCTGCATTCATTGCAGCCTATAGTGGTAAAAATGCTGGAGATATTAGCCTCAGTCCTTTCCCAAAAACCCCAATACCTAACTGGAGAATAGACTACGCAGGATTGGGTAAAATACCCGCATTGAAAGAAATGTTTCAATCGGTAAGCCTAAACCATGCTTACCAATCAAGTTATAATGTAGTCAATTATAGCAATTCACTGGAATATACTGATGGGTTTGAGCTGGATAATAATATCGAATCCTATAATGAAAATCGATTTGGTCAGGTAATAGACGGCAAAGTAGTACCTGTATATGTTATTAGTCAGGTGATGGTCAGCGAGCAATTTGCCCCATTAATAGGAATTAATGTAAGGACCAAAAAAAGATTAACTGCCAAAGTTGAATATAGAACCAAGCGTGAAGTGGCACTTAACATTACCAACGCTCAAGTGACAGAAGTAAAGGGAAACGATGTTGCCTTTGAAGTTGGGTTTACCCGTGCAGGAATGAAAATGCCGTGGAAATCTCAAGGCAGGGTGGTAACATTGAAAAATGACCTTACTTTCAGGTTTAATTTTACCATTAAGAATACCGAAACAATACAACGAAGGTTGGATGGTGACAACATATTGACTGACGGTGGATTGAATATTCAAATAAGCCCCAACATCAGTTATGTATTGAATGAAAAGTTAAATCTTCAGTTTTATTTTGAACGAAATATAACTGAACCAAAAATATCTTCATCTTACCCCCGTGCTTCTACCCGAGTCGGGTTTCAGGTAAGGTTTAGTTTAGCACAATAATATTTCCTCATTAGGAAAAAGAATGTAATTTTGAAATCTAAAACTTGATAAAATGAATATACCCTCTACACTAAAGTATACCTCTGACCACGAATGGATTAAAATAGATGGTGATTATGCCATTATTGGTATTACAGACTTTGCTCAAGGCGAGCTTGGCGACATTGTATATGTTGAAATAGAAACCGAAGGAGAATCCTTAGCAAAAGGGGATGTATTTGGGACTGTTGAAGCAGTGAAAACCGTCTCAGACCTGTTTATGCCTTTAAGTGGGACTGTTGAAGAAATAAATGCAGAATTAGAAAGTGCCCCTGAAACTGTAAATCAAGACCCTTACGAAAAAGGTTGGATGATTAAAATAAAAATCAGTGACCCTTCAGAACTTGACGATTTGATGAGTGCCGAGGATTATAAATCAGTTACAGCTGGCTAAATTTTGAATAAATACCTTATTGCTGCAATACTCTGGGCTATACTGATCTTGGTATTGACTTTAACTCCCGGTGCTTCTGTTCCCAATTATAAGTTATTTTCCTATGATCATCTGGGGCACCTAGCCATATTTTCCATATTGGCATTTTTGATGAGCTCGGGAATTTATGCCCAAAAGCAACAGATGAGCAAAAGCATCCAGCTTAGCTTGTTACCAGCTATCATCTATGGAATGGTAATTGAGGTAATACAAGAGTATATTCCCGGCCGATCAATGGAGTGGTTAGACTTACTGGCCAATTGTTCGGGATCTATATTGGGAATTTCTTTGTTTTATATAAGTATAAAGAAAAACTGGCAGTAATTTTTTGTCTAAGTTTTGTATATTTGAAAACTATAGACGTTACTATCTAACATTAACGATTGACTTAACGATGGAACTAAAAAAGACACCGAGTGCTGATTTGAAGAAGAAAAGTGGATTTTTCTTTAATATCGGTCTATTTGCCAGTATGTGTATTGTGGTATTGGCCTTTGAATGGAAAAACTACGATGACGGAGCTTTAGTTGATTTGGGTAGGGTATCTGATGATTTTGAAGAATTATTAGAGATTCCACCAACGGAGCAACCACCTCCCCCACCACCAAAAATTCAGCAACCAGAAATTATTGAAATACCTGATGACGAAGAAATTGAAGACGAGATTGAAGTTGATCTTGATGTAGAAATTACTGAAGAAACAGTTATTGATGATATTATAATTGAGGAAGCCCCTGAAGAAGAGGTAGCTGATGAAGTTTTCACCATTGTTGAAGATGCAGCTATGCCTCCTGGAGGATATCAAGCATTCTATGAGTATGTTGGTAAACGTCTTAAATATCCAGCTCAAGCTAGAAGAATGGGTATTGAAGGAAAAGTATATGTACAGTTCGTAGTGGATAAGGATGGCTCTTTAACAGAAGTTCAGGCAGTAAAAGGAATTGGAGCTGGTTGCGATGAAGAAGCCGTAAGGGTAATACAAGGTGCACCAAAATGGAGTCCTCCAAAACAGCGTGGTAAGCCAGTAAAGCAAAGAATTATTCTGCCTATCACATTTAAGTTGGGATAACTAAAAATATATAGCTTAACAAAAAGGGTTGAATCAATAGATTCAACCCTTTTTTTATAAGTCAACTCTTGTAGTAAAAGTACAGAGTACTGAAAGGTTTCTATAACAATATACCCCCTACTAACCCAAGTATAATTAATACAGGAGCGGGAATTTTAGTAAAAGTCAAAATCAAGAAAGTGCCTATAGTTACTGTGAAGTTTAAATAGTTTGGCTCTAAGGGCATAAACATTAGAATAGCCGCAGCAACTACCATACCCGCACTAGCTGCATTTATCCCTTCCAGTGAAGCCTTAATTCTCCTATATTTTTTTAGCCCATCCCAGAACCTAATGACAAAGAATATTAAAAAAGCCCCCGGCAAAAATATACCGATAGAAGCTGCCAAAGCTCCAATAATTTCCCCTACAACCCCATACTCCCTCATAGCTAAAGAACCCACATAAGCACAAAATGAAAATACGGGACCAGGAAGCGATTGCATCATGGCATAACCTGAAAGAAACTCCTCGGAGCTTAAATAGTGCTTGAACTCCACAAATTCAGTATATAAGAATGGAATAAGCACTTGCCCACCCCCAAATATCAAACTGCCATTTCTGTAGAAATTTTCAAACAATCTAACCGGTAATGCCCTAGTCAAACCACCAAGTGAAGCAGCAAGTATAAATACTCCGGCCCAAAGTATAAAATTGGCCCATTCAATTTTTATGGTTTCCTTCTCCTCAATAGGCTGGGACTTATATTTTAACGAACTTATTAGCCCTGCCAACACCAGCAATACAGGAAACATATAGGGACTTGAATAGAAAAATGAAATTACCGCAGTCAAGATCATGAGTACTACCGACAACTTTGTTTTAATAACCTTTCGGCCTATTTTCAATGCCGCAAAAGCTACAAAGCCTACAGCCATAGGCTGAATATACCTCGTAAAATCAATTGAAATATTTTGCTCCTGTAAGTTGGATATGGTAATTGCCGCCAGCGTCATGATTGACACTGCCGGCATCATCCAAATAAAAAGGGTTAAGTAGGCGAGATTCGGCCCACCTATTCTAAAACCTAAAGCTGTTATAGTCTGGGTGGAGGTTGGCCCTGGCAGTATTTGGCATAAAGCATTTAACTCAATTAAATCTTCTTCAGTTAAATAGCCCCGCTTTTTTACAAGGACATCAAGAAACATGGCCATATGTGCTTGCGGTCCCCCGAAGGCAGTTACAGCCAGAATTAAAACATCACGAAGAAATATGTAATATCTTACCCGTTTGAACACGAGCTACTTCTTTAGTCCGATTTCTGCCAGTCTTTGATTAAGAAATTCACCGGCCGTTATATCTTCAAAGGCTTTTGGAGAATCGGATGATATACATTCCTTTAAACAGGATAAATCCATTTCAGATCTAGGGTGCATAAAAAAAGGTATCGAATATCTCGAATTTCCCATCAACTCCCGTGGTGGGTTAACTACCCTATGGATAGTGGATTTTAACTTACTGTTTGTTAATCTTTCTAACATATCACCAACATTCACGACCAACTGTTCGGGAAGTGCTGTAATAGGGATCCATTTACCATCACGCCTTAAAACCTGAAGACCATCTGCACTGGCACCCATTAACAGCGTAATCAGGTTGATATCACCGTGCTCAGCGGCACGAACAGCATCCGCTGGTACTTCATCAGGCTTATCGATTGGAAAGTAGTGTATGGGCCTTAAAATGCTGTTTCCGTTTTTTACTTTATTATCAAAGTAGTATTCATCTAAACCTAGGTACAGCGCTATAGCCCTCAGCATATAAACGCCAGTCTTTTCCAGTCGTTGATATACCTCTAATCCTATTCGTTTCAGTTCGGGCACTTCATCTACCCATACATTATCAGGATATTGATTTTTAATCGAATCCCCATCTGTGACTTCCTGTCCAATATGATAAAATTCTTTTAGGTCACCGGTAGTTCTTCCCTTTGCATGCTCCTTTCCCTTTCCAATATAGCCCCGTTGACCTGCCAAGCCCTCTATTTCATACTTTGATTTGATTTCATCAGGTAATGAGAACACCTTTTTGATTACATCATAGATTTGAGCAGTCAGCTCGTCAGTTAAAAAGTGGTTTTTAATGGCCACAAACCCAATACTATTATACGCCTCTCCCAAGCTATTCACAAAATTCGCTTTTTCCTTGGCATTGCCCTCCGTAAAATCAGCTAGATCTAATGAGGGCACTTCATCATACAATTTATTACTCATAATAGTGATTCTTGTTGTACTGCAAACTAGTAAATTTATCGTACATATTATAGTTGAAGTAATATTTGAATTAGAATGTTATGACAAAAAAAAACCCTGAAATTGATCTCTCATTTTCAGGGTTTTTTATGGTATATTAACTTGTTAAACTTTGATTTCCACATCAACTCCACTTGGCAATTCAAGTTTCATCAAAGCATCAACGGTTTTTGTGCTATTCGAATAGATATCCACCAACCTCTTGTACGTACAAAGCTGAAATTGCTCTCTCGCTTTCTTATTTACGTGAGGAGATCTCAACACAGTGAATTTTTCTTTAACAGTTGGCAATGGAATAGGACCATTAACAACGGCACCAGTAGTTTTTACTGCTCTTACAATCTTCTCAGAAGACTTATCAACCAAATTATGATCGTAAGACTTTAGTTTTATTCTTATTTTTTGATTCATAATTTTATTCTTTAGGCCAATTGCCCTTTAGTATCTGATATAACAGTTTCTGCAATGTTTTTAGGAACAGGCTCATAGTGCGAGAAGGTTAATGAAGCTGTAGCTCTTCCAGAACTCATTGTTCTCAAGTCAGTTACATATCCAAATAACTCAGATAATGGCACATTTGATTTGATTACTGTAGCAGTACCCCTTGTATCCATTCCTCTCATTATTCCTCTTCTTCTATTCAAATCACCTGTAATTGCACCTGTATATTCTTCAGGAGTAACTACTTCTACACCCATAATAGGCTCAAGTAAAACTGGTGACGCTTTTGATGCTGAATTTCTAAATCCAAGCCTTGCCGCTAATTCAAATGATAATGCATCTGAATCGACATCATGGAAAGAACCATGGAATAATTTAACCTTTAAGCTATCAATTGGGTATCCAGCCAAAGGACCATTCTTCATGGCTTCTTTAAAACCTTTTTCAATTGAAGGGATAAATTCTTTTGGAATTACACCACCAACAATTTTGTTTTCAAACTGAAGTCCATCCAATTCATAATCCTCATCTTTAGGGCCAATTTCGAATGAAATATCCGCAAATTTACCTCTACCCCCTGATTGCTTCTTGTAAACTTCCTTATGCTCTATTGTCGACTGTACAGCTTCTTTGTAAGCTACCTGAGGAGCACCTTGGTTAATCTCTACCTTAAACTCCCTCTTCAATCTATCAATGATAATGTCAAGGTGAAGCTCTCCCATTCCTTTCAGAATAGTTTGTCCAGTTTCCAAGTTAGACTCAACCTGTAGGGTTGGATCTTCTTCAATTAATTTGGCAATACCTACACCTAATTTATCAGCATCCACTTGAGTCTTAGGCTCAATGGCATATCCAATAACCGGTTCAGGGAATACCATTGATTCAAGAACAATTTTGTTCTTCTCGTCACAAAGTGTATCACCTGTTTTTATATCCTTAAATCCAACAACAGCACCGATATCACCACAATGTAGTCTATCAATTTGATTTTGCTTGTTGGCGTGCATTTGGAAGATACGTGAAATACGTTCCTTCTTGTTAGTACGTGTATTAAATACATAAGATCCTGATTCAAGCATACCTGCATATGATCTTATGAAACATAGTCTTCCTACGAACGGATCAGTTGCTATTTTAAAAGCCAATGCCGTAAAAGGCTCATCCTGATCTGGCTTACGTAATACCTTTTCTTCAGTATCTGGATTTGTACCAATAATACCTTCCTTGTCCATTGGTGATGGCAATAATTCCATCACATAGTTAAGCATAGTTTGAACACCTTTGTTTTTAAACGCAGATCCACAAACCATAGGAACAAAAGCCATATCGATAGTAGCAGCCCTTAAAGCGGCAACTATTTCATCACGTGTAATTGAGTTAGGATCATCAAAGAACTTCTCCATTAAGCCATCGTCATACTCAGCAACCGCCTCAACTAAATGCTCTCTGTATTCCTTTACTTCATCAACCATGTCAGCTGGAATGTCAATTACCTCATAGGTCATTCCCATATCCTCTTCATTCCAAACCATTGCTTTGTTTTCCACTAGGTCAACAACGCCTTTGAAATCATCTTCAGCACCAATTGGTAATTGAAGAGGAACTGCTTTAGTACCAAGCATTTCTTTTACTTGCTTACAAACATTTAAGAAGTCAGCACCAGATCTGTCCATTTTATTAACAAATCCAATTCTAGCTACTTTGTAGTTATCAGCAAGTCTCCAGTTAGTTTCAGATTGTGGCTCAACACCATCAACAGCAGAAAACAAAAATACCAAGCCGTCCAACACACGTAAAGACCTATTCACTTCAACCGTGAAATCAACGTGTCCGGGAGTATCGATAATATTAATGTGATATTGTTGGTCCTTGTAAGGCCAGAATACAGTAGTAGCTGCAGAAGTAATAGTAATACCTCTTTCTTGCTCCTGAGCCATCCAGTCCATAGTGGCGGCACCATCGTGTACCTCACCAAGCTTGTGGCTTACTCCTGTATAATAAAGGATACGTTCCGTAGTAGTGGTTTTACCGGCATCAATGTGAGCAGCAATACCAATATTACGTGTATATTTTAAATCTCTTCTTGACATTATATTATTTTATTAGAATCTGAAATGAGAAAAAGCCTTGTTGGCCTCAGCCATTCTATGTGTATCGTCTTTTTTCTTGATTGCTGCACCTTCACCTTTAGATGCTGAAATGATCTCCCCCGCCAATCTATCTCTCATTGTTTTTTCTCCACGAAGTCTAGCATACTTGATCATCCATTTGATTCCCAAGGATACTTTTCTTTCTGGACGTACTTCTAATGGCACTTGAAAAGTAGCACCACCTACTCTTCTACTTTTCACTTCAACTGCCGGCATAATATTATTCAATGCTTTCTTCCAAGTTTCAAGACCATTTTCCTCAGTCTTTTTCTCTACTTGTTCGATAGCCTCGTAAAATATGGCGTATGAAATACTTTTCTTACCGTCAACCATTAAGTAGTTAACAAACTTTGTTACCAAAGTGTCACCAAACTTTGGATCAGGAAGAATATACCTTTTTTTAGGTTTTGCTTTTCTCATCTCTATATTTTATTTTTTTGGTCGCTTAGCACCGTATTTTGATCTTCTTTGAGTTCTACCGTTTACACCAGCCGTGTCTAATGCACCCCTGATGATGTGGTATCTTACTCCAGGTAAATCTTTAACCCTACCTCCTCTGATAAGCACAATAGAGTGCTCTTGAAGGTTGTGACCTTCTCCAGGGATATACGCGTTAACTTCTTTACCGTTTGTTAATCTAACCCTAGCCACTTTTCTCATGGCTGAGTTTGGTTTCTTAGGTGTAGTGGTATATACCCTTGTACAAACTCCTCTTCGTTGAGGACAAGAGTCAAGAGCAGGTGATTTTGATTTTGAAACCAATTTCGTTCTACCCTTTCTTACCAGTTGTTGAATAGTAGGCATTTATTAAAATATTTTACTTAAGTTTTTCTATTCGTTTGAAAAATTCGGACTGCAAAGGTACTAAAGCACTCCTATTTATCAAATACTTTAAAAGAAATATATTTCGGCTATAAACCTGATTAAGCTTCCCCAACAGTCCCTCCAAAATTAATAGGGAATTTAGGTGCTTCATCGTTCTGTTTTATGATTCCAAAATTATCTTCGTATTTCTGAATGTTCTCGTTTAAAGCATTTAATAGTCTTTTGGCATGTTCGGGAGTTATTACAATTCTCGATTTTACCTTTGCTTTCGGTACACCAGGCATCAGCCTGATAAAATCAATTACAAATTCACTGTTGGAATGGGCAATCATTGCCAGATTAGCGTAAACGCCTTCAGCCACATCTTCCGTTAGTTCGATGTTGATCTGATTGGCGTTTACGTTCTTATCTTTCTTCTCGTCAGCCATTAGCTTCCTTCTTGTAGTTGTTTTTCTTCATCTACAGCTTCATTAGCTGCAACTAAATCATCGTACTCTTCATTTGAAGTAACAATGATATCATTGAACCTTCTTTGACCCGTACCTGCAGGTATTAAATGCCCTACAATTACGTTTTCCTTGAGTCCTAGCAAGCCATCAGCCTTTCCTCTTATGGCGGCTTCGCTTAACACCTTGGTAGTCTCCTGGAACGATGCTGCTGATAAGAAACTTTCAGTTTTCAACGAAGCTTGGGTAATACCCTGTAGCACTGGTCTTGAAACCGCTGACATTGCATCCCTAACTTGTACCAACTTCAGGTCTTTTCTTTTCAATGTTGAATTTTCATCCCTTATTTCACGGGGCGATAATATCTGCCCTGGCTTAAGATTTTCTGAATCTCCAGCATCAGTAACTACTTTCTTGTCAATTACTAAGTCATTTTCTTCAGCAAACACAATCTTGTCAATATTCTCACCAACAAGAAAACTAGTATCTCCTGAATCAAGTATTTGAACCTTCTGCATCATCTGACTAACAATGGCCTCGATGTGCTTATCGTTAATCTTCACACCTTGAAGTCTATATACTTCCTGAATTTCATTTACAAGATACTCTTGTACTGCAGTTGGTCCTTTTATCGCCAATATATCAGCAGGGGTAATGGCTCCATCGGAAAGTGGGTAACCCGCTTTCACAAAGTCATTGTCCTGAACCAAAATATGCTTAGAAAGAGATACTAGATAACGCTTCTTGATACCATCTTTTGACTCGATAAATATCTCCCTGTTACCTCTCTTAATTCCACCGTATGTTACCACACCATCGATCTCACTCACAACAGCTGGATTAGATGGGTTTCTAGCCTCAAACAATTCCGTTACTCGTGGAAGACCCCCAGTAATATCCCTTGATTTACCCATGCTTCGTGGAATCTTCGCCAGGATCTGTCCTGATTTGATTTTCTCTCCATTTTCAACAGCTAAGTGAGCTCCTACTGGTATGTTATATCCTTTAGATTCACTTTTAGCGTTTACAACAACGGCAGGGTTTTTAGTTTTATCCCTAGTGTCGGTAATTACTTTTTCTCTGTGACCAGTCTGTTCGTCTGACTCCTCTTTGAATGTTATTCCTTCGATAATTGCATCGAACTCAACCGTTCCATCAAATTCAGAAAGGATTACCGCATTGTAAGGATCCCAGAAACATAGCTCCTGTCCTTTCTCAACTTTATCTCCATCTTTCACTTTCAAGAAAGCTCCATAGGGTACGTGATTGGCTATAAGAACTTGCTTCTTCTTAGCGTCAATTACCTTAATCTCACCAGTACGACCCATTACAACTTCTACCTTCTCCCCTTCTTTATTCGTGGTCTTAATAGTTCGTATTCCTTCAAATTCAATGATACCATCAAATTTCGCCTTGATATTAGCATCAACAGCAATGTTAGATGCAGTACCACCAACGTGGAATGTTCTTAATGTAAGCTGTGTACCTGGTTCACCGATAGACTGAGCGGCAATAACACCTACAGATTCACCTGCTTGAACCATACGTCCAGTAGCTAGGTTACGTCCGTAACATTTAGCACAACCACCTTGTTTAGTTTCACAGGTAAGTATTGATCTGATCTCAACTTCTTCGATGCTCGTTTCATCAATTCTTTTTGTGATCTCCTCTGTAATCTCTTCCCCACTTGCACAAATAAGCTCATCTGTTTTTGGATCATAAATATCCAACACAGCTACCCTTCCCAATATCCTTTCAGATAATGGCTCTACGATATCCTCGTTGTCTTTAAGTGCTGAAACTGTAAGTCCCCTTAAAGTACCACAATCCACCTCAGTGATTACCAAATCTTGAGCTACGTCAACTAGCCTTCTGGTTAAATAACCAGCATCGGCCGTTTTCAATGCCGTATCTGCAAGACCCTTTCTAGCACCGTGAGTAGAAATAAAGTACTCCAATACATCAAGACCTTCTTTAAAGTTAGATAAAATAGGGTTTTCAATAATAGCTCCTACTGAACCCACAAGGTTTTTCTGGGGCTTAGCCATCAATCCTCTCATACCACCCAACTGTCTGATCTGCTCTCTTGACCCTCTGGCTCCAGAGTGCATCATCATATAAATTGAGTTAAAGCCCTGATCATCTTCTTCAAGACGTTGCATCAAAGTATTGGTCAACTGAGAGTTAATTCTTGTCCAAATATCAATTACCTGATTATATCTCTCATTATCAGTGATAAGACCCATCAAGTAGTTATTCCATACCGCATCCACTTCTTCTTTAGCTTGCGCTACGAGAGCTTCTTTTTCCGGTGGAATAGCCACATCATTAAGACCCATTGAAAGACCACCTTTATAGGCCATTTCAAAACCAAGGTCCTTAATATCATCAAGGAAATGAGCAGTACGTGCCATTCCAGTGATTTTAAATACATGAGAAATGATCTTCTGTAGTTTCTTCTTAGTCAATAATTCATCTACGAATCCTACTTCTTCAGGAACTGTTTCATTGAATAAAACCCTACCAGCAACTGTATCAATTACCTTAGTTTCAAGTTCACCAGTTTCCTCATTTCTAATCTTAGTCCTAACTTTAATATAAGCATGCTTGGAAAGAACACCTTCGTTAAGGGCTATAATTACTTCTTCAGAATTATAGAACTTCATTCCTTCACCTCTTACAGGATTCTCCTTAGTTCCTTTTCTCCCTTTGGTAACATAGTACAATCCCAATACCATGTCCTGTGAAGGAACAGTAATAGGTGCACCATTTGCCGGGTTAAGGATATTGTGCGAAGAAAGCATCAACATTGAAGCTTCTAATACAGCTTCTTGACCTAATGGTACGTGTACCGCCATTTGGTCACCGTCAAAGTCAGCGTTAAATGCAGTACATACTAATGGGTGCAATTGGATTGCTTTTCCTTCAATCAATTTTGGTTGAAAAGCCTGAATACCAAGTCTGTGCAATGTTGGAGCTCTGTTCAAAAGAACGGGATGTCCTTTCAGTACATTCTCCAAAATATCCCAAACAACAGGATCTTTTCTATCAACAATTTTCTTAGCTGATTTTACAGTTTTAACTATTCCCCTTTCTATAAGCTTACGAATAACGAATGGCTTGAAGAGTTCAGCTGCCATATCTTTTGGCAATCCACATTCATGGAGCTTCAACTGTGGTCCTACAACAATTACAGATCGACCAGAGTAATCAACCCTTTTACCTAAAAGATTTTGTCTGAATCTACCTTGCTTACCTTTAAGCATATCACTTAAAGATTTCAATGCCCTGTTACCGTCAGATCTTACCGCATTGACTTTTCTTGAGTTGTCAAATAAAGAGTCAACGGCCTCTTGAAGCATTCTCTTCTCATTTCTAAGAATTACTTCAGGAGCTTTAATATCTATTAATCTCTTCAGACGGTTATTTCTAATAATAACCCTTCTGTAAAGGTCATTTAAGTCTGATGTAGCAAATCTACCACCATCAAGAGGCACAAGAGGGCGTAATTCTGGGGGAATCACAGGTACCATCTTGATAATCATCCATTCAGGACGGTTTTCAATCCTAGTTCTTGCTTCCCTGAATGCTTCTACAACTTTCAGCCTTTTCAAAGCTTCCGCTTTTCTTTGCTGTGAAGTATCGGTAGCTGCCTGATGCCTCAATTCATATGACAATGTGTCTAGTTCGGTACGGGCCAAAAGCATTTCCAATGCCTCAGCACCCATTCTAGCGATGAACTTATTAGGGTCATCATTGTCCAACATTTGGTTCTCACGAGGAAGTTTATCCAGAATATCCAGATATTCATCTTCTGTAAGGAAATCCATTTTTTCTAGACCATCTTCTGCCTTGATACCTGGTTGGATAACCGCATATCGCTCATAATAGATAATCTGATCTAGTTTCTTAGTTGGCAAACCTAGTAGGTAACCAATTTTATTAGGCAATGATTTGAAGTACCAAATATGAGCCACAGGAACAACTAGTTCGATGTGTCCCATTCTCTCTCTTCTTACCTTCTTCTCGGTAACTTCCACACCACATCGATCGCAAATGATGCCCTTATACCGTATTCTTTTATATTTTCCACAATGACATTCCCAGTCTTTCACAGGTCCGAAAATCCGCTCACAGAACAATCCACCCATCTCAGGCTTATATGTTCTGTAGTTGATTGTTTCGGGCTGTGTAACCTCACCATGAGAGCTTTCTAAAATAGACTCAGGTGACGCCAAACTGATGGTAACCTTAGAAAAATCGAGGTTTAACTTTTTATTCTTTCTAAATGACATAGTTTGTTTATTTATTTCTAAACCGGAAGAGCAACCTTCCGGTTATGAATTTTTCAATTAATTAGTCTAAAGTGATCTCCAATGCCAGTCCACGCAATTCATGAACCAATACGTTGAATGATTCAGGGATATTTGGCTTCTTCATATTTTCACCTTTAACTATGGCTTCATATGCTTTAGCCCTTCCTATTACATCATCAGACTTAATAGTAAGAATTTCCTGAAGTACGTGAGATGCTCCGAATGCCTCAAGTGCCCACACTTCCATCTCACCGAATCTCTGACCACCAAATTGTGCTTTACCACCAAGAGGCTGTTGAGTAATCAACGAGTATGGTCCTATTGACCTTGCGTGCATCTTATCATCAACTAAGTGACCCAGCTTAAGCATGTAGGCAATACCTACCGTAACCGGCTGATCAAACATCTTACCTGACAGACCATCATATAGATATGTCCTTCCGTACTCAGGTAGTTTAGCATCAGACAATTCTTTAGCTACTTCTTCCATGGTTGCACCATCGAAAATAGGAGTGGCATAAGTTTTTCCTAACTTAAGACCTGCCCAACCTAAAACAGTTTCGTAAATCTGTCCAAGGTTCATCCTTGAAGGTACACCTAATGGATTCAAGCAAATATCAACTGGCGTTCCATCCTCAAGGAAAGGCATATCCTCTTCTCTAACGATTTTGGCCACAACACCTTTGTTACCGTGACGACCCGCCATTTTATCCCCTACTTTAAGCTTACGCTTTTTAGCAATGTAAACTTTAGCTAGTTGCACAATACCTGCTGGCAATTCATCTCCCACTTCAAGGGTAAATCTCTCTCTCTTGAATTCCCCTGCGATCTCGTTTCTCTTGATATTGTATTGTTTGATCAATCTGAATACCAAATCATTGGTCTCCTGATCATTAGTCCAATTGTCAAGATTAACATCTGATACAAGGTTTACCTCTTCAGGTACATTGTATGTACTTTCGTCTTTGTAGATGTTTTTCTCAGGGAATAGGTTGTTTTCAATGTTCTTACCACTGAATTTAACCCCTTTACTGATAATCTCATCACCAAATTTATGCTTGATACCTTGAGAAGTTTTTCCACTTAACAATGTTGTAAGCTTTTCAATTACCTGAGCACGAAGCCCTAGTAATTGCTTGCTATACTTATTCTTAAGTATTTCCACTTCCTTCTTGGATTTAGCTCTTAGGTCTTTATCCTTTTTAGGTCTTGAGAAAAGCTTAGTGTCTATAACAACACCTCTCAATGACGGAGGCGCTTTCATTGAAGCATCTTTCACATCACCTGCTTTATCTCCAAATATTGCTCTCAGAAGTTTTTCCTCAGGCGTTGGATCAGATTCACCTTTAGGCGTAATCTTTCCTATTAGAATATCGCCTTCTTTTACTTCAGCACCAACCCTGATTACACCGTATTCATCAAGATGTTTAACGGCTTCCTCACTTACGTTAGGGATTTCAGAAGTTAATTCCTCTTCACCACGTTTTGTATCTCTTACCTCAAGTTCAAACTCTTCAATGTGGATAGATGTATAAACATCGTTTCTCACCACTTTTTCAGAAATAACAATGGCGTCTTCAAAGTTGTAACCTTGCCAAGGCATGTAAGCCACAGTTAGGTTTCTTCCAAGTGCCAACTCACCATTTTGAGTAGCGTACCCTTCAACAAGTGGCTGACCCTTAGTAACCTTTTGTCCTTTTTTAACAATCGGTGTAAGGTTTATACAAGTATCCTGATTAGTTCTTCTAAATTTGATCAGTTCGTATTCCTTGCTGTCTTTATCAAAGCTTACCAACAGATCGTTGTCATTCATATCATACTTAATGACAATTCTTCTGGCATCAACAAACTCTACTTTACCGTCACCTTCGGCCAAGATCAACGATCTTGAATCCAAGGCCACTCTTCCTTCCAAACCAGTACCCACAATAGGGGCTTCTGGCTTCAACAATGGAACAGCTTGGCGCTGCATGTTTGATCCCATCAATGCACGGTTGGCATCATCATGTTCCAAGAAAGGAATCAATGAAGCCGCAACAGATACAATCTGATTAGGCGCAACATCCATATACCGAACGTCTTTTGGCTCTACAACAGGGAAATCACCTTCGAATCTTGCTTTAACCCTTTCATTAATGAAAGTTCCATTGTCTTTCAAAGGAGCATTGGCTTGAGCAATGTTAAAGGTATCTTCTTCCTCAGCAGTCAGATACTTAACCGTACCTGTCATGTCCACTTTACCTTTTTCTACTTCTCTATAGGGAGTCTCAATGAAACCCATGTGATTCACTTTTGCATGAACACAAAGTGACGAAATCAGACCAATGTTTGGTCCTTCAGGAGTTTCAATGGTACACAGCCTACCATAGTGAGTATAATGAACGTCACGTACCTCGAAACCAGCTCTTTCTCTTGAAA
This sequence comes from Flammeovirgaceae bacterium UBA1842, assembly GCA_002338655.1. Classification (GTDB taxonomy): domain Bacteria; phylum Bacteroidota; class Bacteroidia; order Cytophagales; family Cyclobacteriaceae; genus Fulvivirga. Next base: position 70,262 of record DDIU01000017.1, read on the forward strand.
GTCCACCTGGTCCTAATGCTGACATTCTTCTTTTGTGTGTTATCTCTGCCAGTGGATTGGTTTGATCCATGAACTGAGATAATTGATTCGTTCCAAAGAAAGAGTTGATAACCGAAGACAATGTTCGGGCGTTGATCAAATCAACAGGTTTGAAATCTTCGTTATCCCTAACGTTCATTCTCTCCTTGATCGTTCTTGCCATTCTGGCTAGTCCAACACCAAACTGAGCATAAAGTTGCTCCCCAACTGTCCTTACCCTTCTATTACTTAAGTGGTCAATATCATCAACTACAGCTTTAGAGTTAATTAAACCAATTAGATATTTTACTATTAAAATAATATCTTCAGTAGTTAATACCCGCTGCTCAGAGCTAATATCAAGACCTAACTTCTTATTAATTCTATATCTACCTACTTCACCAAGGTCATAACGTTTTTCACTAAAGAAAAGGCTAGTGATAATGTCCCTTGCTGTTTGCTCATCAGGAGCTTCTGTATTTCTAAGCTGACGATAGATTTGTTCTACAGCTTCCTTACTAGAGTTTGAATTATCTTTAGATAAGGTGTTGAAGATGATAGTGTAATCCGTTGCGTTAACATCATCTCTATGCAAAATAACAGACTTAGAACCTGATTCTACAATAGTTTCAATGTCTTCTGCAGATAGTATATGGTCTCTTTCAAGTAATACTTCATTTCTGTCAATAGAAACTACTTCACCCGTATCCTCATCAACGAAATCTTCCGTCCATGTTTTTAGTACCCTGGCGGCAAGTTTTCTACCTTCTGCATTTTTCAGGTCTTTTTTAGTAGCCTTAACTTCTTCAGAAAGACCGAAAAGATCCAATATGTCTTTATCTGTTCCGTACCCTATTGCTCTAAGCAAAGTAGTAACCGGGAATTTTTTCTTTCTATCAATGTAGGCATACATAACGCTGTTTACGTCAGTAGCAAACTCTATCCAAGAACCTTTGAAAGGAATAATTCTCGCAGAATAAAGTTTTGTACCATTAGTATGCTTGCTCTGTGCAAAGAAAACACCGGGAGATCTATGCAATTGAGAAACAATTACCCTTTCAGCACCATTGATTACAAACGAACCTTTTTTGGTCATGTAAGGGATATTGCCTAGAAATACTTCCTGTTCAATAGTCTCAAAATCTTCATTATCGTCATCATTGCAAGTAAGTTTTAGCTTAGCTTTCAATGGCACCGAATAAGTTAGACCCCTGTCAATCGATTCATCAACAGAATATTTGGGAGGGTCAACGATATAATCGATAAATTCGAGAACGAAATTATCTCTAGAGTCTGAAATTGGAAAATTTTCAGAAAATACTTTGAAAAGTCCTTCTTGTTCTCTTTTTTCGGCTGGAGTTTCCAACTGAAAGAAATCCTGGAAGGATTGCACTTGTATGTCAAGGAAATCAGGATAATCTATTACTTTTTTAATAGAGGAGAAATTGATTCTTGAGTTTTCTTTTTTATTAGCCAAAGCTTTAAAAGTTTTAATTACAAGATATTGTAAATGCCATCAGGCAAATTGCCGATAACGAAATAGTGTCTGTAAAGTTCCTACAAACAGGAAAAGACCCCGATCCCGATAGCTATCGGGACTGGGGCCATAATGAAGTTAGACGATCAAATATGTCGTCAAAGGCTTACTTCAACTCTACTTCAGCTCCAGCTTCTTCAAGCTGCTTCTTCAAGCCTTCAGCTTCGTCTTTAGCAACACCTTCTTTGAGTGCTTTAGGGGCTCCGTCCACTAATTCCTTAGCTTCCTTAAGTCCAAGACCTGTCAATTCTTTTACCAATTTAACAACTGCTAGTTTTGCACCACCAGCTGATTTAAGGATAACATCGAAGTCAGTTTTTTCTGCTCCGGCATCTCCACCTTCAGCACCAGCGGGTGCAGCCATTGCTACTGCAGCAGCAGCAGGCTCAATACCATGAGTTTCTTTCAAATACTCTGCAAGTTCGCTTACTTCTTTAACTGTTAGTTCTACCAGTTGATCTCCAAGTGCTTTAACGTCTGCCATTTTACTTTCTATTTTAATTATTCGTTTGTTTCTAAATTTTTTATTTTTTTATCTCTCAGATAATGCTTTTACCAAGCCTCCAATAGTGTTCTTTCCACTTAACAAAGCAGAAACAACGTTCTTGGCTGGAGACTGAAGTAATCCGATAACCTCACCGATAAGTTCATTTTTAGATTTGAGCTCACTCAACATCTTCAAATTCTCTTCACCGATAAAAAAGTCGCTATCAATATAAGCCGCCTTTAACAGTGGCTTAGTCATTGACTGCTTCTTTCTGTATTCAGTAATCACTTTTGCTGGAGCATTGGCGGCTTCTTCAGAAAATATTATTCCTGAAAAACCCTTTAATTGATTATCAATTAATGAATGATCCGTATTCAATTCATCCATAGCTTTCTTTATCAATGTGTTTTTAAACACACGATACTCAACACCTTTAGAAAAACAAAGTCTTCTAAAATTGTTAACTTCAGCTACTGAAAGTCCTGATGCATCAGTGATATAATAATGCGCATTCTTAGAGAACTTATCCTTGAGTTCTTCAATGATTGTTGCTTTTTCTTGACGTGTCATTATTGTAATCCTGAAATTGTACTTTTATCTATTGTAATTGAAGGGCTCATAGTAGAAGAGATATTAATACTCTTAAAATATGTACCTTTCGCGGAAGCCGGCTTCATTTTTGAAACCGTATGTAACATTTCTCTTACGTTGTCTCTGATTTTCTCAGGAGTAAATGATACCTTACCAACACTTACGTGGATAATACCAAATTTATCTACTTTGAAATCAATTTTACCTGCCTTAATATCTGTCACAGCTTTAGCTACGTCCAATGTAACTGTACCTGATTTAGGGTTTGGCATCAAGCCTCTGGGTCCTAATACTTTTCCCAATCGACCCACTTTAGCCATTACGGTAGGCATTGTGATAATTACATCGATGTCAGTCCATCCACCCTCTATCTTAGTGATGAATTCGTCTAAACCAACATAATCAGCACCAGCATCTTTGGCTTCTTGCTCCTTATCTGGAGTACAAAGTACTAATACCTTTAGATCCTTACCTGTACCATGAGGTAGTGTAACTATACCCCTTATCATTTGGTCAGCTTTTTTAGGATCAACTCCAAGTCTTATATCAAGATCTATAGAAGCATCGAATTTTGTAAATGTAATCTCTTTCAAAAGTTTTGATGCATCATCAAGAGAGTACTCCTTATTAGCTTCTACTTTACCAGCTACAGCCTTTTGATTTTTTGTCAACTTTCCCATTTTCTGTATCTATTATTAATTCCAGGGACTCGTTCCAGTCACTTTTATGCCCATGCTTCTTGCCGTTCCCGCTACCATTTTCATAGCTGAGTTTACTTCAAAAGCATTCAAGTCGGCCATTTTTGTCTCTGCAATAGTTTTCACTTGATCCCAAGAGATGCTACCTACTTTATTTCTATTAGGCTCAGCAGAACCACTTTTCTTTTTAGCTGCCTCAAGAATCAATACAGGTGCAGGAGGTGTTTTAATTACAAAGTCAAAAGACTTATCCTTATAAATCGTAATTAAAACAGGAAGTACCTGTCCTTGCTTTTCTTGAGTTCTTGCATTAAATTGCTTGCAGAAGTCCATAATATTTAGACCTTTACTACCTAGAGCTGGTCCTACGGGAGGTGATGGGTTTGCTGCCCCACCTCTAATCTGCAATTTCAAGTATCCACTAATTTCCTTAGCCATTTCTTAATCTAATTTTTCTACTTGCATATAATTCAATTCAACAGGAGTATTCCTGCCAAATATTTTCACCATTACGTTGAGCTTCTTACGCTCTTCAAAAACTTCTTCTACAGTACCGGTAAATCCTGAGAATGGTCCGTCCATTACTTTTACAGATTCGCCTACTATATAAGGTGTTTCCAGTTTTTCTTCGAATTCATCGGTTTCATCAACTTTTCCTAAAATCCGGTTGATTTCCGACTGTCTCAATGCCACAGGTTCTTTTGTTCCAGTGCCATTATTACCAAGAAACCCTATCACACCTGGTATACTTGTTACTGCATGGTGTGCCTCTCCATGTGAAAGGTCGGCAGATACGATAACATATCCAGGAAAGAAATTTCTTTCCCTTACCCTTTTTTTGCCATTCCTCATTTCATACACCTTCTCTGAAGGGATCAAAATCTGAGGAACATATTCCATCAAGCCTTCTCTTTCAATTTCGGTTTCAAGATAAGCTTTGATTTTTTTCTCTTGTCCACTTACTACCCGAACTACGTACCAATTTAATTCACTCATCACTTAGTATCGGTTATATTAAAATGCACCATAAAACCAATCCATTCCTGTTTGAAAAACATAATCTATCAAACCAATCAATAGAGAAAAAATCAAAGAGGCAATTAGCACAAGGATAGAGCTATTTTGAAGCTCACTATACTTTGGCCAAGAGACTTTGTTTTTCATCTCATCATATGACTCAAGAATAAATGTCTTTAATTTATGCATTGAAACTGTATTTTATAATTTAGCACGGGTGGAGAGACTCGAACTCCCAACCAACGGTTTTGGAGACCGCTACTCTACCAATTGAGCTACACCCGTTTTTATTTTATTACGAGTAAATTCTCCAACCCCACTTCCCAAATCCTGAACCCTATTCCCCGTAAACACTATCTCCCAAGTCCAAAATGGTTTGCAAAGGTAGTATAAAGTTTTTAAGAAAACAAAAGCGTTCCGAGATAATTTCGGAACGCTTTTCTATGTTTAAAAATCTTAGTCTAAGATTTCAGTCACCTGACCAGATCCTACAGTTCTACCACCTTCACGGATAGCAAAACGAAGACCTTTTTCCATGGCAACTTTGTTGATCAACTGCACCTCAATAGATACGTTGTCTCCAGGCATTACCATTTCTACGCCAGCTGGCAAGAAAATCTCTCCAGTTACGTCAGTAGTTCTAAGGTAGAACTGAGGACGGTACTTGTTAAAGAATGGAGTGTGACGTCCACCTTCTTCTTTTGAAAGAACATAAACCTCAGCTTTGAATTTCTGGTGAGGGGTTACAGAACCTGGCTTGCAGATTACCATTCCTCTTTTGATTTGATCTTTTTCGATACCTCTTAAAAGAAGACCTACGTTATCACCAGCTTCACCTCTGTCCAATATCTTTCTGAACATTTCAACACCAGTAATAGTAGACTTCAAGTTTTCAGCACCCATTCCAAGAATATCGATTGCGTCACCAGTATTGATCACACCTCTTTCTATTCTACCAGTTGCAACAGTACCTCTACCAGTGATAGAGAAAACGTCTTCAACAGGCATCAAGAAATCCTTGTCGATCAATCTTTCAGGAATTGGAATGAAGTTATCAACTGCTTCCATTAATTCCTCAACTTTAGCTACCCACTCAGGCTCACCGTTAAGTGCTCCTAAAGCAGATCCTTGTATTACAGGAATATCATCACCTGGGAAATCGTAATAAGAAAGCAATTCTCTTATTTCCATTTCAACAAGCTCTAATAATTCAGGATCATCTACTAAGTCAACTTTGTTCATGAAAACAACCAAAGCTGGCACACCTACCTGACGAGACAAAAGTATATGCTCTCTTGTTTGAGGCATAGGTCCATCAGTAGCCGCCACAACGATGATAGCACCGTCCATTTGAGCTGCTCCAGTAACCATGTTCTTTACATAATCCGCGTGACCTGGACAGTCAACGTGCGCATAGTGCCTGTTAGCTGTTGCATATTCAATGTGTGATGTATTAATAGTAATACCTCTTTCTTTTTCCTCCGGAGCGTTATCGATTGATGAGAAGTCTCTTGATGTAGCAAGACCTTTATCTGACAACACTTTAGAAATAGCCGCTGTCAAAGTGGTTTTACCGTGGTCAACGTGACCAATTGTACCAATATTAACGTGGGGTTTTGAACGGTCGAAGTTTTCTTTAGCCATATTTGAAAATCCCTAGTTTAGTTTTAAAATTTATGTTTTTGTTATACTTGTTTACAATAAAAATAATGGTTCAAATACCGTTTTTATCGGAACAAGAACCTTTAATAATGAGCCAAGAAGGGGATTTGAACCCCCGACCTCTTCCTTACCAAGGAAGCACTCTACCCCTGAGCTATCTCGGCTTGCTGATTCTTAGTCCTTCAGTAATGACATAAATCATATTCAGAACATCAAACCAAGAACTCAAAGAGCGGGAGACGAGGTTCGAACTCGCGACCTACAGCTTGGAAGGCTGTCGCTCTACCAGCTGAGCTACTCCCGCTTATTTTGGACTGCAAATTTACGGATATTTTAACTAATCCAGAAATTAGTAATCAAAAATCAATGTGGGGAGAGCAGGATTCGAACCTGCGAAGGCATTCACCAACAGATTTACAGTCTGTCCTCGTTGGCCGCTTGAGTATCTCCCCGTTTTGTATTATTTTTTAAAGAACGCCCTATTCAAAATCTGACATTTCCAATGTGTCTTTTCGAAAGGAAGCGCAAAATTATACGCTTTTTTATTTTAATCAAACTTTTAAAAAAAAAAGTCAAGTTATTTTACATTGTATTTTAAAAAGGCTGTTAAAACTGTTGATTACATGAAAACGATCTCGGTAACAACGCCTTGACCATACTCTTTTTCAAAAATCAAGAGCAATTTATCCTTTGACATAGACAACTCCTTCTTTAAAGGGGCAGAACTTAGCTCAATAAACAAGACTTTATCCTTTATGAAAATCCGGTTTGTCCTGTTCGCAATGGTGTTTCCCATCAAAGTTCCCCATGAATCAATCAAACGTTTTTCGTTGAAACGCCCCTTAAGTTTATAATCATCCAAAAGATCATTAATAGCGTCCCCAACTGATGTGGTGGTGGATGTACGCTTAATTATTGGCTTTTTCATATTTAATTCAAAAGTAGTTGTTTATATTTAAATACCCGTACCACAATGGTTACTTCTTATATTTACCCATTATCAATAGCATATATTAATATTTTAATTCATTATTTGTAGTACGATTACCGATGGATAACGAGATATACGAAAAGACCAAGCAATTATTAAGGCAGCTTAATCACTTCCTGCTGCATGTCATTGTCTATTTCTTCGTGAATATGTTTATAGTCGTTACTGCCTTCACTGATATTTCTAACCGCTGGTGGCTATTCTTTATTGTTATAGTATGGGCTTTCGCTCTTATCTACCACTGCTTGCGTGTTTATGGTGTGGATATACTAAGTAGAAAGAATAAAAAAATGAATCTGCTTTGGAGCTTGGTTTTGAGGGCTGTCTCAGGGTAAATACGTTAGGCCTCCTCCAACACTTTTCCATTGTTTATTGTGAAATATGTTGCATCTATATTGAATTCACCCATAATATCCCTAGTTCTCTCCTCCCGTGCATCCGTAATAAAAACCTGTCCGAATGTATCTCCTAGTATCAGTTGCAATAATTTCTTGATTCGTTTAGTATCCAGTTTGTCGAAAATATCATCTAGTAACAATATGGGAGTAATGTTCAGCTCGTTCAAAATCACATCAAAATGAGCCAATTTCAAAGCAATGGAAAAGGATTTTTGTTGACCCTGTGAACCATATTTTTTGAGTGGGTTATTATCTATTTTGAATTTAAAATCATCCCTATGAATGCCCATGGTCGTTCTTTCCATTGCTACGTCCTTTCTAGTAGCCTGTTCCAGTTCCAATTTAAAGTCATTGGATTCCAATTGGGAATAATAATCAATCGATACATTCTCCAAGGGGTCACCTATGAAATTATATTTCCCCTGAAAAGATTTGTCAAATGTTTCTAAAAACCGTTTTCGGATTTTATAAATTTTTTCACTCAATGTAACCAAAACATTATTATAGTTCTCCAGCAAATCTTTGTTGATAATTCCCGACTTATTAAATTGTTTCAGGCTACTGTTCCGTTGTTTGAGATTGTTGTTATATTGAATTAAATACCCTAGGTAATTTGTGTCCAATTGGCATATAATCGCATCAAAAAACTTTCTTCGGACTTCGCTCCCCTCCCGAATTATGTCGGTGTCGTACGGGGTTATTAAAACCACCGGAAACCTGCCTATGTGTTCAGAAAGTTTGCCATAGTCCTTTTTGTTCACCTTAAATGACTTTTTAGCACCTTCTTCAAAATAACAGACGGCTTCATTTATTCCTGATGGCAATTCAAAAGTCCCTTTGATGCTGAAATACTTCTCACCAAACTTAATGTTTTGATTGTCCATTGGATTGTGGGCACTCTTTGTCATGGATAGATAATAAATAGCATCCAGGATATTTGTTTTGCCACTTCCATTCAACCCCACAAGGCAATTGATTTTACTAGAAAAAATCAACGACACATCTGTGTAGTTTTTAAAGTTAATCAAACTTAGATTTTCAATGTGCATTAACTTTTTTTACTTAATTTCGCAGTCCAAATTGTATTCAAAATTAACATTATGGCAGGTACAACAAAAGGAAAGGTCAAATCAAAATCAACAACCAGTAGTTTTTCTAAAGAAACATATCTTGAATGGTTTGAGAGCATGTTGTTGATGAGAAGGTTCGAAGAAAAGGCAGGTCAGCTTTATGGTCAGCAAAAAATCAAAGGTTTTTGCCATCTATACATTGGCCAGGAGGCCTGTGTAGCAGGTGCCGTATCGGCATTAAAAGAAGGTGATAAATATATAACGGCCTATAGAGATCATGCACACCCTATAGCATTGGGAACAGATCCTAAGAAAATAATGGCCGAATTATTTGCCAAAGAGACAGGTATATCGAAGGGTAAAGGTGGCTCTATGCACATATTTGATAAAGAGCATAATTTTTTTGGGGGTCATGGAATAGTTGGTGGCCAGATACCTTTGGGTGCAGGGATGGCTTTTGCTGAAAAATATAACAAAACTGATAACCTAAGTATATGTTATATGGGTGATGGAGCTGTGAGACAAGGTGCTTTTCATGAGGCCCTCAATCTTGCTATGCACTGGAAACTCCCAGTAATATTTGTCATAGAAAATAATGGTTATGCCATGGGTACTTCCGTTCAAAGGACTTCCAATGTAACTGATCTTTACTTATTGGGTTCATCTTACGCCATGCCTTCAGCACCAGTTGATGCCATGTCAGTAGAAGAAGTACATAAAGCCGTAGAAATAGCTGCCAAAAGAGCACGGGCAGGTGAAGGTCCAACATTACTTGAGTTTAGAACTTATAGGTATAAAGGTCATTCCATGTCAGACCCAGCGAAATACAGGACAAAGGATGAGGTGGAAGAATACAAGCAAAGAGATCCAATAGAGCAAGTACGTAGTGTTATTTTAAAGAAGAAGTACGCAACAGAAAAAGACTTTGAAAAAATAGAAGCGCGAATTAAGGAGCAAGTAGCCGAATGCGTAAAATTTGCAGAAGAATCTGCTTATCCAGATCCAAGTGAGGCATTCAAAGATGTATATGCACAGGAGGATTATCCTTATATAATGGATTAATAAACAATGGCTAAAGCAAAATAGAAGAAGTTCATTTCTTCTTTTCGCATTAATTGCTAGATTTGCAGCCTTAAATTTTTAATTAGAAATGTCACGTAAGACCAGAAAGAAGTCCCAGGAGCATGGGAACGAATTATTAGAGAATCCAGAAGCCCTTGCTGAGAAACTATCAAGAACTGAGGAGTTTATTGAAAACAATAAAACACTCGTACTTAGTGTGGGTGCACTTTTATTCTTGCTTGTGGTAGGTTATTTTGGTTATAACTACTACGAAAAAACCCAGAATCTTAAAGCTCAGACTGATATGTTTCAGGCCATATACTACTATGAGTCTGACAGTTTAGACCTTGCTTTAAGAGGAGATGGCATCAATTTAGGATTTATCGATATCATTAACGATTACAGTATTACTGACGCTGCTAATTTGGCCAACTTTTATGCTGGTTCGATATACTTGAAGAAAAATGACTATAAATCAGCCATCCTGTATCTTGAAGATTTTAATGCAGGTGATTTATTGGTTCAACCCAAAGCTTACAGCCTAATTGGTGATGCTCATATGGAGTTGGGAGAGTTTGCCGAAGCTGCTAAATATTATACGAAGGCAGCCAATTACGAGTCTAATAAATATTTCTCGCCCCGGTATTTCATGAAGGCTGCGTTGGCTTATGAAAATGCAAATGACATTGAGTCTGCAAAAAAATCGTATAGTACAATTATTGAAAAGTTCTGGGATTCTTCTGAAGTACAAAATGCTAAGAAGTATAAAGCTCGCTTGGAAAAAGTAGCTTCATAAGGAAGAAATAAAACATTATTTATGAAAGGGATAGGGTTAAACCCTGTCCCTTTTTTTAATTTTAAATAAAAACAACATTATGGCGTCTTCTCAAAAAAATTTAAGTGACTTTACAAAAAAGAATGTTCTTAATGTAAGTGATAAAAAATTTGGGATACTGGTATCGGAATGGAATTCAGAAGTAACAGAAGCTTTATTTTCAGGAGCCTTTGAAACGCTTTTAGAACACGGTGCAAAACGAGAGCACATTATACGAAAAGATGTGCCCGGAAGCTTTGAGTTGACCCTAGGTGCGCAGTGGATGGCAGAACAAGATGCAATTGATGCAGTAATATGCTTGGGATGTGTGATCCAGGGAGAGACAAGGCATTTTGACTTTATTTGTAGTGCAGTAGCCCAAGGAATAACCGATGTAAATTTAAAATATAACAAGCCTGTGATATTTGGGGTGCTCACCACTGACAATCAAAAACAAGCACTTGATAGGGCCGGTGGGAAACATGGCAATAAAGGTGATGAGGCTGCCATTACGGCTATCAAGATGCTAGGATTAACCAGCTAAGCATCATAAATAAAAAATGGGCGCTAAAATTTAGCGCCCATTTTATTTATAATATTTTATTGTTGATTATTCTCCGCTTAATCTATTTCTAAGTAGAAACTCTGTATAAGCTTCTTTGAAACTTTCTACTTCAGGAGCTAACTTCATAGCATGCTCGTAGCTTGTCATTGCATCTACCAACAAATTATTCTCTTCATAAAAACCAGCTAAAATGTATTGATTTAACGCATTTTTTTCATCTACTTCTGTCATAAGCTCACTCAAAGAAGCTTTTACTTTTTCCGCATCTGCTTCTGGAAGCTTTTTAAGCGCATAGGTACCTGACTTAATCGTTTCATCATTTTTGTTTGCCACAGAAAGTAGGATTACATTCTCATTAGCTATTTTCCCGTCATTTAAATCCAACTCAATACTTGGGTTATTTGTCTCTATGGAAAGCAAAACATCATCAAACATATTTTTCAATGTAACCATGTAAGTATTTGTTCCCTGTAAAGAATCCCATCTTACAATGGCTTTATCATTATACACACCTACAGAACTAGGCATAAAAACCTTGATAGCGTCATTGCTGCCTCTATGAACAGCTCCAGTGGCACTTAACCTATTCTTTTTGCTTTCTGCTGACATTTTGGATAGCACAAAGTCAGCATACTTACTTGCCACACTTGACCCGCCAGTACTAATCTGGGCAGCTAAGTCTGATACTTTAAGCACCCCTGCCTCTTTTATCTCCAATGTTTTTCCACTGGCGTGAACCAATCCAAGGTAGGCATCTTGAGAAACTTTTAGTTCATCACCATCATTCAGTGAGGCTCCTGTTTTTAATGGTTGCCATTCAGCACCTGACTTGACTTTATTATCACCTTTGTTAGCCAACACTTTGAATGTATAGCCTTGTGCGAATACCATATTGCCAACAAATAGGAGAACCGCTAGTACTGTTATATTCTTTTTCATGATTAATAAATTATTTAAACTTTTTAATATTCAATAACATTTTTTACACAATCTGGTATTATATACTATTCTTTAAGTAATGGTAAACACCAAACTCAAATTTTTAATAAATTATTAAAAATCTTACATGGGCACTTTCAAAATTAACTTATTTCTTTGTCATTTAAAATGCCTCAGAAACACCTAGGTGCCTTTATCTGCCAATTTCTTACGTCTAAAGCCAATTCTGCTCCATATTTTCATAACCGCATTTCTTATCACTCCATAATACACCTCAAGCAAGTCACCGGCAAGAGCAACGGCAAATAAACCTATTGATAACTCCAGTTTAAAACTATAGGAAGCAAATAATTGAATGATCAAAAACAAAAGCAATATTACCTCAATCACCTGAATCAGCTTGGTGAGCCCATCATACCAGGCACCCATTTTTCTATAGATAACTGAAAACAATAGTACATTGAAGTAACATAATATTATCCCAATAATGAATTCGGTGGTATCACTCAACGTATCAACATAGTCATCATTGAGTACCATGGAGGCAATATTGGCGTGAATCACCGGTCCATACATATCAGGATTTGCCCTACCAGCCATTTTTTTATTCAATGGCGTGAAAAATTTATCTTCCCAGCTGTACATATCCAGAAAATCAGCTCCAATAAATCCCATGATAACAATCTTTCCTTTTACAAAAGATGGATCAAAATTTTCACCCAGAACTTCATCAAAATCCAATGCAGCGAATCGCTTAAAGACGGTGGTGTCTTTATTGTAAAAATTATAAAAGTCGCCCCTGTAGTTAATTGTCTCAAATTCATTGTCCCTAGCAACCAAAGTATTTATAGCGTCAGGATTCAATTTACTAGCCAGTTTAGCACCAAAAGCCACTTGTCTTTCGCCCCCAATTACTGTTCGAAATGATGGGAATTTTCTACAGATTTTAACATCTTCTTGAAATTCGGCATCAGTATCCAAGTTGGCAATCGCAAACTCTACATTTGAAGTAAAGATGGGGTCTGATACATAAAGTTGGTCATAAATCTCTTCTCCGGCACTTACAGCTGCCAATGAATCAGATTGTTCCACTTTGGCTACCATTACGATATCCGTTTTTGCTGAATTTATGGCATTAGCCAAGCTTAGTGTACCCAATGTATCTCCTACATAACCTTTGAAAAAACTATCCAGCCCTATTACCTTAGGCTCATATTTATCTAATATTCGGATCTGTTCAGCAATACCCGCCCGCGGAAGATTTCCAATATTGACCAATATAATATTGTTGTCCATTTCAGGCTGAGACCTCATTTGTGAAAATGCGATATCGGTCATTTCCATATCTTCAAGCGCCTGCCCTATAGAATCAAAAGCATCAAAAATTTTGAAAGCGGAAATATTGGACACCAGGTACATAAAAAGATAGATGAATACAGTCCCAAATATGCTATCGATCCAAATGTTACCGTTTCCTTTAGTTCTTGACATATAATTTTTAGCTATAGTAAATTCCAATTTAACTATTTATTATAAAAAAACATGGATAGGGGTAATAGTTATTACTGTACTTGCTATTTTCGGGTAGACATGGCTACAACAAAAAGAAATCGACTTCCTACTTCAGAATATATTTCAGGGGTAACTTCTGGAGATGTTTTGACATTGAGCAGGGCGATCACATTGATTGAAAGCACCTTGCCTGCTGATCGAAAAATGAGTCAGGAGGTACTTAATGGGGTATTGCCTAATACTGGCAAATCATTAAGAATCGGGATCACAGGTGTGCCGGGCGTTGGGAAAAGCACATTTATTGAGGCTTTGGGACTTCATTTATGTAAGCACGGCCATAAAGTAGCGGTGCTTGCCGTTGATCCAAGTAGTCAGAGAAGTGGTGGAAGTATCTTGGGTGACAAAACCAGAATGGAAGAGTTGTCGCATCACAAAAATGCCTTTATTAGACCTTCTCCCACAGGAAACTCTCTGGGTGGTGTGGCCAATAAAACACGAGAAACCATGCTCCTTTGTGAGGCAACTGGGTTTGATATTATCCTAATAGAAACGGTTGGTGTTGGTCAGTCGGAAGTGGCCGTAAAGGGAATGGTGGATTTCTTTTTGCTGTTAATGCTGGCGGGCGCTGGTGATGAGCTTCAGGGTATAAAAAAAGGGATAATGGAAATGGCTGATGGAATAGCCATCACCAAAGCAGATACTGAAAATATAAAAGCAAGTAAAAAAGCGCGGTTGGCCTATCAAAATGCATTGCACCTCTTTCCTCCATCTGATACGGGATGGTATCCAAAAGTAGTTACCTGCTCTGCCTTGGAAAATACAGGTATAGAAGAAATTTGGCAAATGATCAAGTCTTATGAAGAACATATGACCAAAGACAATAAACTGATAGGTCAGCGACAGCAACAAAATGTAAATTGGATGTACGAAACGATCAATGCGGAATTAAGGAATCAGTTTTACGAAAATCCAAAAGCAATGGAAATGATAAAAGAACTTGAACGGAAGGTGAAAATTGCAGAAATCACGCCTCAAACTGCAGCACAGCTAATTCTAAATTCAAAATTTGAAGTTTAAAGTTGTGTCCGATATAACTTTGAACTTAGAATTTAGAATTAAAACTTTGATATTAACTCTTCGAACTTTTATACGGGCAGTGCCTGCAACCACTTTCACAGCAATAACCCCGTTTTAAGTGATAAGCTTCAGTAAAAACAACAAAACCATTTTCCATATAATATAATGGTTCGTCCTTCTTTTTCTTTCCCTTTTTATCATTCATTTATAAAACTGGTATGGGTTGCTTATCTTCTCCAATGGCCACAAAAGTAAACTCACCATGAATGGCCTTGGTCCGATCTTCAGAATACATCTGTTCGATAAATATATCTACCTGTACTTTAAGGCTTCTATTACCAACATGGATTACTTTCCCTATAAGCTCAACCAAAGTCCCAGCGGGAATTGGGTGAGTGAAATCAACCCTTTCAGAAGATACCGTCACTACCCTTTTGCGGGTAAACCGCGTGGCGGTAATAAAGGCAACTTCATCCATCAATTGAAGAGCAGTACCTCCAAACAACGTATCATAATGATTGGTTGTATTTGGAAATACCGCCTTAAAAATTGATGTCCTTGAGTTTTCTATTCTTTGATTAATATCCATTACCTAAATATAAACCCATTTGGGACAATCCCACTTTCAAATTCGCCTAAACTATTGCCCGACAGGTCATACATAAATACAGTTCCATTTCCTTGATAATTGTTGTGGTCCCCAATGAAAAGTATATTTTGATCATTGATACCAAGGCCATAAAATGCTGTACCAGAAATTATGGGCTCAGTTGGAGCGGTAGTAGCATTAATATCCATTTCGAATACTAATGTGCCTGTGAAATCAGCTGTATATGATAAATAATAGATTTTGTCCTTAGCTGAACTCATGACCATTTTTTCATTAAAACCTAATGTTGAAACATTATCAATAGTGGCTTCAATGGCATTGGAATTGATGTCAATTTTTAGCAATGCACCAGATGTGCATATAACCCACATTTTCCCGTTTTTATCAAGTTCCATTTTATCTGGCCCAAAAGGAGTATCAATGCTTCCTGATATTTCATCGGTCTCTGGATCAAGTATCGAAATACTATTAGAGTTGACGTTTGAAACAAATATTTTATTATTAGAAGCCAACACATGTTGAGGTTGATTGTCCCATGGGATGGTTTTTAAAATAGTAAAATTGACGAGGTCGATGACCACGATTGATGAATTATCATATCCGTATGTTGCTGCATTAAAGGTGCCCCAATTGGTAACATACCCCTTATTGCCCACGGCAGCAAAGCTATATGGAGTAGTAAAGCCTGAAAGGATGCTGGCTTTAAATTCCAGTGAAGTGCTGAGTAATTCCACTTTATCGGGATTATTTCCAATCAAAATCAAATTCTCATTGTGTTTTACCAATGCCTGAATAGTTGTTGCAGGGGCAAATCCATTGACACTTTCATAAAGCCCTTGCTCGGATGTCTTTGTATTGCTATTATATCCGGAAATTGAGCCTTCAGCACTAAGGAAATTGCCTTCGTTTATAATGAGAACATTGTTTGAGAAAGAAGGTCCGTTATTATCACTCTCACAGGAAAAGGATAACAATAAGACTGTAAATAATATAAAAAGGTGCTTGATCAGTTTCATAGATTTATTGATTTTTAAGTTGGTAGATTAAATTGATTTGATAATTCCTGCCGGGCATTGCCCTATTAAGTAATGTCTGATAATTTTCATTTAGAATATTTTTTGCTGCCACGGTAATGTGAAGTTGGTTTTTTGAATTGCCAACAGATCTTCCAATTTCCAGATCGCTAAGTACATATCCTTTTAACATTGTACTTCCCAATGTCTGTCTTTGTCCCACATAACGAATACTAGAGATCATGTTCCAATGCTTATATTTGACAAACAAGTTGGCATTGACATTGTGCTTTGGCGTATAAGGAAGCTGCTGATTCACATCAATATCCATGGCTATGTTGTAGGAGTATCCCCCTTGAATATTCATTTTCAGTTTTCCAATCGCTTGTTTCCACTTAGCCATTAATTCAACGCCTTCAGAGTTTACCCTTTTAACGTTTAGGGGTGTTGAGTAACCTGATACAGGCACCCAAACAATCCAATCGGTCACCCACATTTTATAGTAGTTGACATTCATGGTAAAGTGCCCAAAATTAGATCCTAATCCCCCTTCAATATTATAACTCAATTCGGGTCGGATTAATGGGTTGCCACCGGGATCCCAATATCTATCGTTGAGTGTGGGCACCCGATAGTTTCTCGATAGTTTACCCGTCAATTTTATATGCTTATGTACTTTATAATCGATTCCTAATGAGGGAACTAACGGAGTTGAATACCCTGTAACGAAGGTTTTTCTAATATTGGTAGTCAACTGAATTTTATTCAAATCATATTCAATCAATACAAACCCGTCAGTTCTGTCCTCCGTTTTTTTACTATCATAATTGTCGGCTTTTGCTTTGATGTGTTTCCAGTTGACTCCACTCCTAATGGCTATTCTTTTAAACGATTTATCCCATTGCAATTGGTTTATGTATTGTCTGGACCTTATTTCGGAAGCCTTATCATAGAGTTGATAATCATTGATAAAGCCCGTTCGAGCCACCATATTTCCGTACTTGGCATTATGGTGATATGCTGCGGTTAACCTTAAGTTTTCATCCCGTTGCTGTGTATTATCAGAAAAATTTCCAATTACTGGCTGTAACTCGCGCTCATTGGAATTATACCACCCGTTAATGCTGATGTATTTATTGGATGTGAGCCTGATATTTACATCCTGAGTGAGGCCGTAGTAGGAATACCTGGCATTATTCTGATTAAACGACTGCTTGGTCGAAGGTAATTGATATTCAAAATCATTGTCAGACGATGTATAATAGGCTTTTGTATTGAGTTGAATTTTAGCTTTACTGAAATTTAAAGCCGCTCGGGTAGTATGTGTATTATAGCTTCCATAACCTTGGTTTAAATACAATGCAGTACCCTCATTCCAATCTGGTGAACTTGATAAATGAATAGTACCTCCTATGGCATCAGAACCGTACAAAGTACTTGATGCTCCATATTGCACATTAATTTCATCTGCTGAAAAAACGGGGAGCAGTGAGAAATCTGTCTGACCTAATGTGAGTGAATTGATATTTAATCCATTCCAAAAAACCCCCGTGTGGCTAGCTCCGGTTCCTCTAAATGAGATAGTAGCCGCCATATTCGAACCGTACGATTTAATATAAACAGGAGAAACTGCTGATATTAGATCCCCTAAATTTGCATTTTGATATTGTTGGAGAATGGCAGAATCTACCTCCACCACCTTTTGACCGACAGCATATTTGGCATGAGGGATCCCATAGATTTCTACCTCCTGTAAAACAAGAGAGTCCATTTGTGCTTGAACACACAGAACGACCAGCACCTGAAGTGCCAAAATACATACCAGCTTCTTCCTCATTATAAATTGAGTAAAAGCTTCGGATTAGTGTTTTGATATGAGCAATAACTTGTTCATTCAATAGCCCTAATTCCCGAAGGCTTAATAAATTTAAAATTACTACTGGCAGGTCTCCTGACTTGCTCTCTTGCTGACACCTTCCCATCCCGACATGTCGGGACAGTGGTTTTATGATCAGCAAGCTTTCTTAGAGCTTACAGTTGCGGGGACAGTCTCCGATTTTCACGGGGTTCCCTTTTAATCCAAATAACTGATGTTATAAATGAACCAATAATATACTTCAAAGGTAGGCAAGATTTTATCATGTACTAACTAATTGTTTAATATTGTGACCTACATTTTAAACAACCTTGAATGATCCGTATATTATCAGCTGTCATTTTATTGGCCTGCATCAGCTGCCAAACTCCAACAGAAACTAAAGTTGATAGCGACCAAACCGATAAATTGCCCTTAAAATATGCCGAAGGTTTTTCAGTCCATTATTTTGAAGGTTATAAAATAGTTACGGTATCAAGGCCATTTATGGGTGCCAAAAGTGGTTTTGAATATGTATTGGTTAATGACGAGTCTCTTTTACCAGCAAAATTTCAAGATAAGCCGTTCATTAAGGTTCCGTTAGAAAGTATTGTCTGTACCTCTACTACGCATATCCCTTTACTTGATTACATAAATGAAACCGATAAACTGGTTGGTTTTCCTACCACAGATTATATCAGTTCGGTAAAAATGAGAACCCGAATAGATAGTGGACTTGTAACTGACTTGGGAGTAGATAAGGAAATGAACCTGGAGCAGTTGATAGAGTTGGATCCAAGTATGGTGATGGCCTACACCATTGGTGGTGATTTTGGGCAATTCAATAAAATTGAGCAGATGGGGATTCCGGTGGTTTTAAATGCTGAATACCTTGAAGCACATCCCCTTGGGCGTGCTGAATGGATCAAGTTTATGGCAGCCTTTTTTAATAAAGAAGAGCTAGCTGATTCTGTATTTAATGAAATTGAAGCTAAGTATTTAGAACTACAGACCTTAGCAAAAACAAGTAATGATAAGCCCAGTATCCTTTCAGGGATTGTATATGGCGATACTTGGTATTTGCCTGGAGGCAATAATTATGCTTCTAAATTGATGCGTGATGCGGGTGGTAATTATCTGTGGGCGCAAGATTCCAGTAGTGGATTTTTAGAATTGAGTTTTGAGTCGGTTTATAATAAAGCGGCTGACGCAGATTATTGGATAGGCGTTGCCAATTACCAAGATTTAATTTCCTTAAAAAAAGCGGATAGCCGGTATGCAGAATTTCAAGCATATACGAATAAAAATGTTTACACTTCCAACTGGAGAAAAGGCGCTAAAGGGGGCAGTGAGTTTCTGGAACTGGGTTATTTACGTCCGGACCTTATTCTAGCTGATTTAATAAAAATATTGCATCCGGAATTGTTGCCGGAGTATAATTTGTATTTTCATCACCGATTGGAGTGAGTTTTTTTTATAACCTCAGAGATAACGAGATAACAGAGAAACGCAGAGGTGTAATTTGAGAAGTCTCTGTGGTACTCAGAGTTCTCTGCGGTTTGGTTTGTATAGGTCTTTTGTTCCTTGAATATTTAACCTCAGTGATAACAGAGAAACGCAGAGGTGAAATTTGAGAAGTCTCTGTGGTACTCAGAGTTCTCTGCGGTTTGATTTGAATAGGTCTTTTGTTCCTTGAATATTTAACCTCAGAGATAACAGAGAAACGCAGAGGTGAAATTTGAGAAGTCTCTGTGGGACTCTGTGGACTCTGCGGTTTGGTTTGTATAGGTCTTTTGTTCCTTGAATATTTAACCACAGAGATAACAGAGTAACGCAGAGGTGAAATATGAAAAGTCTCTGTGGTACTCAGAGTACTCTGAGGTAAAAATAAAATTAATGAATAAGAATAGTTACAAAAATAAATTACTGATATGGCTTCCTTTGGCCATTCTAGGGTTATTCCTTTTGAATATCTCCTTGGGCAGTATTTATATTCCATTGGATCAAATCATTAGCATTCTCTCTGGTGGTGAAGCTGACAAGGCAAGTTGGGCCAACATTATCTTAAATTTCCGTTTACCAAAGGCACTTTCAGCTATAGCCGTTGGGGCGGGGCTAGCTATCAGTGGATTGCAAATGCAAACGTTATTCAGGAATCCATTAGCTGGGCCTTTCGTATTGGGTATCAGCTCAGGTGCCAGTCTAGGGGTAGCCTTATTATTACTAGCGGGAGTAACAGTAACGGGTATTGGATATGTCAGTTTCAATGGATGGCTGGTAGTATTGGCTGCCAGTGCAGGTTCGGGGCTGGTACTTTTGCTCGTAATGACCGTATCGATCAGAGTGCAGGACAGCATGACCTTGCTTATCATCGGACTGATGTTCGGGAGTTTGACAGGTGCGATAGTAAGCATCTTACAATATTTCAGCACAGGTGAAGAAGTACAGGTCTATCTTTTCTGGACTTTTGGCAGCTTGGGAGGTTTAAATTGGGATGAGGTTTTTATTCTACTTAGTATTCTGATATTGGGAATCCTTCTTTCAGTTTTACTTATCAAACCACTCAATGCCCTTTTATTAAGTGAGAATTATGCCCGAAGTCTGGGATTAAATGTTAAAAAAGCCCGATTATTAATCATCCTCAGTACAAGTTTACTTGCCGGCAGTATTACTGCTTTTTGTGGCCCGATTGCCTTCATTGGCTTAGCTGTGCCTCATCTTACCCGGTTACTTTTTAACACTTCGGACCATAAGGTGCTTATCCCTTCTGTAGCCATGACAGGAGCGATTGTGATGCTTATCTGTGATATGGTAGCCCAATTACCCGGCAGTGATATGATATTGCCCATCAATGCCATCACCTCGTTGCTTGGTGCTCCGGTAGTCATTTGGATCATTATGCGAAGGGGTTCCATGAAAAACAGTTTTGCGGGATGAGTGCAAATCTCACGATATTGAAAACAGATAACCTGAGCATAGGGTATAAATCAGGTAAAAAACAGTCTGAAGTAATGAGCAATATCAATGTGGAGCTCAAAAGAGGTCAATTGGTGTGTTTCATGGGGCCAAATGGGGTCGGGAAATCCACCTTAATCAGGACGCTGATAGGGGCGCAAAAAGCACTGGCGGGTAAAATATTCATTGAGGATAAAGATTTCGCTAAAATTTCAGCTGCAGAACTTTCAAAGTTGGTAAGTGTAGTGCTCACCGATAAAATCAATGCAGGCAATATGTCGGTAAGGGAGTTGGTCACTTTAGGAAGATATCCCCATTTAAATTGGTCGGTTACTCCAAATGCCGCTGACCTAAAGCAAATTGAATTGGCCATCGATCAGGCGAAAGTAAGGCCATTGGAAAACAGAAAAATATATGAACTCAGTGATGGGCAACTCCAAAAAGTGATGATTGCCCGAGCGTTATGTCAAGATACTCCCATTTTAATATTGGATGAACCTACCGCCCACCTTGATCTTAACAACCGCATTGAAATGATCAATATGCTTTCTGATCTTGCCAAAGAAACCAACAAAGCCATATTGATGGCTACTCACGAATTGGATTTGGCCTTACAGTCAGCAGATAGGATATGGCTTGTTGGTATGAACCAACCCATTATCAATGGTTTTCCTGAAGACCTGGTATTGAATGGAAAAATAGATGCCGTTTTTGAATTGAAGGGCTTTGACTTGCGAACAGGCCGACTGGAAAAGAAAGTTGGAAAAGGAAAGGTCAGTCTTTCAGGTGAAGGACATGCCTACTTATGGACAAAAAATGCCCTTGAAAGGAATGGCTTTGAAGTGATCGATGATAGTGAAATTCAGATCAAAATTAAACCATATCCCTTGAGTTGGTATATAAAAAACAAGGGTGAACACATTGTGCACACCCTCGAAAATCTAATTGAAAAAATTTTTAATTAACCTTCATCATTCAACTCCCAGCTGTACTCATAGTAGCTAATTTCATAGTTTGAAGGTATTTTAATCTTTTTGTATTTATTGATAAAGTCAATCACGGTGATGGAACCGTCCATTGTAAAGTCTTTTTTATACCAATCGAATATTTTAGAAAGGGCAACTTTATTTGATTCTGGTCTTACTTTTAACCAATCTTTGTTATCGATTGACAATTTTGTCCTTGTGGTAAGCTGTGTGTCCAGTTCATTGGGCAGAAAAGAAAAACTGGGTAGTGGTGGGCAACTTTTAGCAGCACATGCCAATGCAAAATGAACTCTTGGATCTTTGTAGGTCTGTATGAGTTTCAGTATCTCCAAAGAATTTAAAGTCATGGATTGCCCGGCTACCTGATGTTTTACCTTATCAAAAAATCCACTTTGGTCTAATGGCGACTTCAAAGGGTAATATTTTGATACCTGATAAATCACCACCAAATTATAGGCGTTGATATAAAAGGCCTTTTTCTCATTATCATTGGCTGCTGCCAGATTCATAGTGTTGATGTCAGAATAGAGCGACTGTATTTCAGAAAAATTGGCATTAATGGATTTATAAGCTACCCTTCCATCATGGACGTATTTTTTAAAGAACGTATCAGCTTTATTAAAAAATGAATTTAAATCAGCGCCATTAACTACGATTGAAGTCAATAGCAATAAGGGGATAACCAGTGTTTTTTTCATAATTGATTGCAATTTATTTAATCCAACTAACGCAATTATGCAGGAAGTGATTTGTCTGTAGTAGGACAAAATGATTCATTTATTACATCAACATCCCATTTTTCTTAATTCAAGAATATTTATCCGTAACTTATGTTCACAATAGTCAAATGCCTGACATTACTCAAGAATTGTTTAACGATTGACAGAAATTCAACGTATTTGATTTCAACTTGCACATCGACTGTAACAGATATATGAAGCAAATTGTAATAATTGGAAATGGGATAGCAGGAATTACAGCCGCCCGGCATATAAGAAAACTGAGCGATCATCAAATCACCGTTATTTCAGCTGAATCTGACTATTTCTGGTCTCGTACTGCCCTCATGTACATTTACATGGGACATATGAAGCAAAAACATACTCAGCCCTATGAAAATTGTTTTTGGAAGAAAAACAGAATCAACTTGGTAAATGACTTCGTGAATACCATTGACCATTCAAACAAAAAACTGCTTCTGGAAAAACATGAACCCATTGCTTATGACACTCTTATAATTGCCACTGGTGCAAAACCCAATAAATTTGGTTGGCCAGGGCAAGATTTGGATGGAGTAAGTGGGATGGTGAGTTTGCAAGATTTAGAATACATAGAAAAATATACCAGTGGCATCACTAGAGGGGTAATTGTTGGTGGTGGTTTGATAGGTATTGAACTAGCGGAAATGCTTTCCTCAAGAAATATCCCTGTTTCTATGTTGGTGCGTGAGGAGCAGTTTTGGGATAATATGTTACCCAAACAAGAAGCTACCATGATCAGCAAGCACATCCGTGAGCATCATGTTGATCTTAGGCTACAAACGGAGTTAAAGGAAATATTGGCAGATGAAAATGGCCGTGTAAAGGCGGTAATAACAGGTGATGGCAAGGAAATTCCCTGTCAATTCGTTGGACTGACTGCTGGAGTCTCCCCCAATATTGATATTGTAAAAAAATCGGGTATTCAAACAAAACGTGGGGTGTTGGTAGATGAGTTTATGGAAACCAATATTCCCGATGTCTATGCTATTGGTGATTGTGCCGAACGTAGAGTACCTGTACCCGGTAGGGCGCCTATCGAGCAGGTTTGGTATACCGGACGAATGATGGGTGAAACCGTGGCCAAAACCATTTGTGGAAACAAAACTGAATATTTACCTGGCCATTGGTTCAATTCCGCCAAGTTTTTTGATATTGAATATCAAACTTATGGTCGGGTTTGGAATGTATTAAAAGAAAATGAGGCCGAATTCTACTGGGAACATGCTTCAGGCAAACTGGCCATGCATTTCGTATTCGATAAGGATACTAAACAGTTTTTAGGCTTAAATACTTTTGGCATTCGATTGCGCCATGAAACATTCGACAAGTTTTTAAAACAAAAAGCCGACATCTATACCGTATTGGAAAATCTAAGGGAAGCGAATTTTGATCCTGAATTCTTTCAGCGATATGAAAGTGAGATTGTGGAAACCTTCAATAAAGCACACCCAGAAAAACAGGTGGTACTTAAAGGAAATAAGAGTTTAATGGAAAAAATATTTGGATAATGAAAGTGATTAAATCAATTGGCTTGTTAATGTTTATTGCTGGGTTTGCCATTTTCATTGGCACTTTCTTTACGGCAAATTATAAACTCACGGCAGATATCCTCCAGCAGCAAATAGGAGATCAAGATAAAATAGCGAGTTTCGAAAAAGCCACCTCCCTTCTAGGGCAAACAGTAACTTCGAGCTTCAATTTCGTTGACCAACTTGATGCCGCTTTTGCCAAAGTCAATGAAGAGAAGTTAGATCAATTTGGAATTACTGAAGATGAAATCAGTGGGCTGGTAAAACAAAATGAAGGGAAATTTAATATTTCCACCATATCCCTGTTTGGCAATGACGAGATATGCCAGTACAAACAGAAGACCTTTAAAGATTATGGTGGCTGGCTAGATGGTAGGGAATTCAGTAGTCAGGAAGACTTAAATAACCAGTTGACTGAGGTTGCCAACAACATTAAAAAGTACCAGATAATTAATGAGAAGGGATTTGATAGGTATAAAGTCAAAGACCTTAAATACTCCCTTACAAAAGCCTCAAGCATTGGTCCTGTAAAATCAAACCCGTCCCTGTTTATTTTACTTACTTATGGGCTGTGCATCATTGGTGCCATGCTCTACATTTTACCAAAAATGAAAGATGACCCTCCCGGAATCAAGAACAATGGTATTTTCCACAGTGCCATGAAAAATGTAGGCTGGCTAGGAATCTTGACTGGTTCGTTCCTGATCCTTTTCTATATCGTCCTTTATTTTTATCCTGAATATATGACCAACTGGGTGATCACGGTGGATCCATTGAGTCAGTTTTTAAAAGGCTCAGAAGCAGGACGCTTCTTCCTCTATGGATTCATATATACGCTCTGTATTTTGGTAATGGGAGTCAGAATGATCATTAAATACCGACATTCTAAATATCAGATCTTTCGCACTTTCTCGGTTATGTTTTTCCAAACGGCTTTTGCCTTTTTGATACCAGAATTATTGTTGCGACTCAATCAGCCATACTATGATTTTAAGAATATCTGGCCGTTGAACTACAATTTCTTCTTTGACAATAACTTGGATACGCTATTGGCCAACGGCACATTGGGTATTTTTATGTTAGTCTGGGGCATTGCCCTAATCATCCTTGGTGTGCCCTTTTTCGTTTATTTCTTTGGCAAAAGGTGGTATTGCTCATGGGTCTGTGGCTGCGGTGGACTGGCCGAAACTTTAGGTGATCCCTTCAGACAAAACTCGGATAAAACATTGAAAGCCTGGAAGGTAGAACGCTGGATGGTGCATGCCGTATTGGCCTTTGCCATTGTGATGACTGGCGGTGTGCTTTACACTTACTTTACTGGCAGCAGCCAAATTCTTGGGGTGAGTTCGTATGATGTCCGTTCCGTGTATGGTGCCTGGATCGGTGCTGGATTTGCGGGCGTGATCGGTACCGGGTTTTATCCATTGATGGGCAACAGGGTTTGGTGCCGATTTGGCTGTCCATTAGCCGCCTATTTAGGAATTGTTCAACGGTTTAAATCAAGATTTAGAATCACCACCAACGGGGGGCAATGTATCAGTTGTGGTAACTGCAGCACCTATTGCGAGATGGGCATTGATGTTCGCTGGTATGCCCAGCGTGGACAAAATATTGTGCGTTCTTCTTGTGTGGGTTGTGGCGTTTGCTCTTCTGTATGTCCTCGTGGAGTACTCAACTTAGAGAACAAAGACCCCGAAGGAAGATTTGGTGAGCCTATTTTGATTGGTAATGATGGGGTGAAATTGAGTAGTTAGACATTAGTAGTTAGACATTAGTAGTTAGACATTAGTATTTATCTAACCAGTTCATCAATACCTTCTGTAAGACTTGTCCAAGAATAGATCGTATGGATTAAAATCCATGTTGATCAAGTTTTCACTGCCTTAGTGGATTAAGCTTCTGTGGAACTAGCTCAAGCGACCGCTTGGCCTTTTATTGGCTCATGAAATTGG
Organism: Flammeovirgaceae bacterium UBA1842; assembly: GCA_002338655.1. Classification (GTDB taxonomy): domain Bacteria; phylum Bacteroidota; class Bacteroidia; order Cytophagales; family Cyclobacteriaceae; genus Fulvivirga. Next base: position 96,361 of record DDIU01000017.1, read on the forward strand.
CACAAGTGGACACTTGTGTCAGGTTGGGGAAGGTTAATTACTTATCTATTCGAAAGTAATTTTTACCATTCATACTGTGCCAAACCCTAATGTCCATAAAAGGAACGCATCCAATATTTCTATTTACTAATTCAATTCTTAACTGAAGTCTATAATCCTGTATAGACTTAGTTTTATTATAACGAAGATAAATCGAATCTGATATTCGAGCTTCTTCCTCGTAATTGATGAAATTCATTTCACCGTATACTTTTTCTTCTATTTCTACCATATTACAAAGGAACAGGTTTAATGCATGTACATTAGATTCCCGTCCAAAAATTTTTATTTATTGTTGTTGGAGGTTAATTTCAGATTCAAACATTAAATTTGACAATTTTATTAGATCTTTTTCATTACTTTATATACTTTCTTAGTTAAAATGAAATGTAAAATAAAATACCTAATACAAATATTATTTATGGCAGTTGGTTTTTTAACTTCCTGTCAGGATGATCCAATTGATGGTATTAATGGAACGAGTGTATTATTAAATATTACAGATGAACCATCAGGAATTAACTGCATTAATGGTGGGTTAAAGATAGAAGTTGGCAAAGACCTAAATGATAACACTATACTTGATAATAATGAAGTTGAATCAACATCATACCTTTGTAATGGAATAGATGGAACAAATGGGTTGGATGGAACAAATGGGTTGGATGGAACAAATGTATTAATGATTGTTTCTGATGAACCAACTGGAGTTAATTGTACAAGTGGAGGATTAAAAATAGAAACGGGCAATGATACTAACGGTAATGGGGTTCTTGACTCTGATGAAATACAAGATACAGCATACTTATGTGATGGAGTAGATGGTGACCTTCTACTTGTTGTTCCAGTTGTTGAACCTGCTGGTGCCAACTGTACTAATGGAGGAATGAAATTATTAGTAGGTATTGATACCAATCTCAACGGGACATTGGAAACTAGCGAGGTACTATATGTTTCATACTTGTGTGATGGAGAGAGTCTTGAATCTATTTTTATTGCTGAAATAAGTACTGGAAGTGAACATTCCGAAGCTATAGATAACAATGGAGGACTTTGGGTTTGGGGAGAAAATGGTTCTGGTCAATTAGGTGATGGAACAACAGTAGATAAAAGTACTCCTGTGCAAGTAGGTTCTGATTATGCAGCTATTTCAGCAGGAGGTAGTCATTCATTAGCATTAAAAACAGATGGGACTCTTTGGGCTTCGGGTTATAATAGTTCAGGTCAATTAGGTGATGGAACAACAGGAAATAAAACTACTCCTGTGCAAGTAGGTTCTGATTGTGCAGTAATTTCAGCGGGAGGTAGTCATTCTTTAGCCATAAAAACAGATGGGACTCTTTGGGCTTGGGGGAGGAATGGATTTGGTGAGTTAGGTGATGGTACAACAGTGAATAAAAGTACTCCTGTACAAATAGGTTCTGGTTATGCAGTCATTTCGGCAGGAGGTTATCATTCATTAGCATTAAAAACAGATGGGACTCTTTGGGCTTGGGGGTATAATAATTCTGGTCAATTGGGTGATGGTACACAAGTAGATAAAAGTACTCCTGTACAAATAGGTTCTGGTTATGCAGCTATTTCGGCAGGAAGTGACCATTCATTAGCATTAAAAACAGATGGGACTCTTTGGGCTTGGGGGAGGAATGGATTTGGCGAGTTAGGTGATGGTACAACAGTGAATAAAAGTACTCCTGTACAAATAGGTTCTGGTTATGCAGCTATTTCAGCTTTAGGTCATTCGTTAGCATTAAAAACAGATGGGACTCTTTGGGCTTGGGGAAGGAATAATTCTGGTCAATTAGGTGATCAAACAACAGTAGATAAAAGTACTCCTGTACAAATAGGTTCTGGTTATGCAGCTATTTCAGCAGGGGGTGGGCTTGGTTTTTCATTAGCAGTAAAAACTGATGGGACTCTTTGGGCTTGGGGGTATAATAATTCTGGTCAGTTAGGTGATGGAACGATAGAGGTGAAAACTACTCCTGTTAAAATCAACTTTAAGTAATCCAGGTTATCTCTAATTCGACATGTTCTGCAAGACATGTCGAAGAATAGATTTTATGGATTTTAAATCCATCTTTATTAGGTTTCCAGATGCCCGATCGGAACATCTGGAAAAGCGAACAAGCCAAATGTTCAACTTTTAAAACTTCCTAAGACTTTTTAAAGACATAAACGGCATCACCCATTTGAAAAAATACCAAGGCCAAAAAGGTACATAGGAGGCCGATTTTTCTTTATTGATGGCTTTAACCAATAGCTTAGCACCTTTATCTAGGTCTATAATAAAAGGTAATGGTTTAGCTTTTTTACCTTTTTGTTCCGTCATCTCAGATTGAATATATCCAGGAAATATCGTGGATACTTTAATGGGCGTCTTCAACACATCTACCCTCACTCCTTCTGCAAGGCTGGCCAAAGCCGCTTTGGTAGCTGCATAAACGGTCAACCCACCTTTAAGTCCTCTTAATGCGGACATGGAAGAAATGGCCACTAGATGACCATGATTTTGTTTTCTAAAAATCTGAAGTGCCGCCTCAAATTGATTAAGCGCCCCACAAAAATTAGTTTGGGCTGTTTGCATATTTCCTTTCTCAAAACCGGTACCAATACTCCCACCCATTCCAACACCTGCATTTACAATAATTCGATCTAGGCTTTGGCCCGTTTTAATAAAATCTTCATTAAACGCATTGAAAACGTTAAATACCTCCTCTGTCTGCGTTACATCCAGTGGTTTAATGAAGACCTCAATGTTCGGGTTGATTTCCAACAGTTCTGTTTTAAGTTCCTTCAGGTTTTCAACCCTTCTTGCACATAAGCCAAGATTGCAGCCTTCTTTGGCAAATTCTAACGCCATTCCTTTTCCCAAACCACTACTGGCACCCGTTATTAAAATATTCTTTCGTTTCACACTTATTATTTTAATTCTAATGCCATGAATATAGCAGTATATAAAATAAGGATGAAATGGACTCCATATAAAAAAAGTGGTTGTGTTCCAGTTATGTTTAACTGATGTTAAGTAAACCTTAATAATGATAACAATAACTTAATTCGATTCCCTTGATGTGTAAGTTTCAAAAATGCAAAATTTGTAAATAGTTAATACTCATTAATAACAGTAACCAATCATGACAAAGAAGCCAAAAAAAATAGGGCTTATAAGTTCTAGGCGATTTGTTCTCATAAATCTTCTTTTACGCAGGCAGAAAAATTTTATCCTATTCATTGGAATAGGATTTTTTATTACTGGAGTTGCTTATCCACATCACAATATAGCCATGTGGGTAGGCTTTATACTGGCTGCCTACTCCGCTGTGGCTAATGATAGTATTCAAACCATTGGAACATTTATTGCCTCCAATGGCAATCAAAAATGGTGGAAACTTTGGTTATATATTGGCTTAATTTTCATAATAACAGTGTCCGTGAGTTGGTTCAGTTATAATGGTGATGTTACTTACCAACGTCTCGCTTCCAAAGGGTTTACAGAGTCACCCCAATCCTTTAATTTCCTACAGATTGCCGCCCCACTGTTCTTATTAATATTAACCAGGTTACGAATGCCTGTTTCCACTACTTTTTTGATACTCAGTTCATTCTCTGGGTCTGCTGCGGCCATTACTGGTGTGATGCAGAAAAGTATTGTGGGTTATTTCATTGCTTTCATTTCCGCCTTCATAATATGGATTGCTTTTGAAAGGTTAATGCAGCATAAATTTAAAGGTAAAGCTGGAAATCAATGGATTATCTTTCAGTGGATCACTAGTGGTTTTCTGTGGTCATTATGGATCATGCAAGATGCCGCCAATATCGCTGTCTATTTGCCGAGAAGTCTCAGTGTAACTGAATTTCTTGTTTTCATTTTTACTATATTCCTTGGACTGGGACTCATCTTTTTCCTTAAAGGTGATAAGATTCAAGAAGTTGTTGAAGAGAAGTCAGATGTGAAAGATGTAAGGCCCGCAACAATCATCGACTTGGTCTATACATTTATATTGATAATTTTCACGTGGGTCAATACTGTACCAATGAGTACCACGTGGGTGTTCATAGGCCTGCTCGGTGGGCGGGAGCTTGCTAAGAAAATAAAGAAAAAGGGCAAGTTAAAAGCTACCTGGAAACTCATTGGAAAAGACATTTCTTATGCCTTATTTGGTTTGATTGTATCGGTTATTATTGCGCTGTCCGCCAATCCAAAATTGAGTGAAGAGGTCTATCAATATCTGAAAAATTATCTTTAGTCACTTGCAATTTGCTCCAGTGCTATGGGGCAAAGATTCCTCCTCCCGATAGTTATCGGGAGCATTATGGAATGACTACTAAAATCGTGGAATGCTGACAATAAGGACGTTATCCTTAATAATGGAAGTCATGCCGTAGGCATCTTTACTAATATCAAAGGAAGCCAATTGCAATCAGGTTTCCAGATACTCTTCAGGAACATCAGGAAAAGAACATGGGATATCTTAAAGCACTTGAACAACTCTTTGTAAACTCAACAACTTTTTTAACTCAATTTGGGTTATTATATTTGATTACGTTTGCAAGGAAAATATGAAAGAAGTAACGCTTAAAATTCCAGATAACAAGTATCAGTTTTTTATGGAGCTTGTCCGTAACCTTGGGTTTGAAAAGATCGAGGATTTTGATATACCTGAAGAACATAAGGTAATTGTAAAAGAACGTATCAAGAACTCCAAGGTAGAGGAATTAATTCCTTGGCAGGAAGCCCGCAAACAACTCCATTTTAAAGAAAAATCTTAAAATGGGGTATAGCATTGTAATTGAGCCTGCTGCTATACAGGACATTCAGCAAGCAATTGACTATTATGTAAAAAGTTTGAACGTGCTCTAAACAAGCATCTTATCTCCCATCAGAAAAATCCTTTCTTTCAAGTTCGCTATGACAATGTGCATTGCCTACCATAAGCTGTCAAATTGATTATAAAAATAAGCTCGCCTTCGTATCTCTACCGAGATACTATGGCGGGCGGCAACTGCGTAAGAAGTCGATTAAGACAGATGATGAATGTACTTGCTTTTTACTCTCAAGAAAAAGACAAAAGAAGATAATAAAGGTTGATAGTATTGATTTTTTGAATCAAGATCGTATATTTGAATTATGTTTCATGGAATGATAAGACCCATTTATTAGGTCTTTGTGTACTTCGAAATAGAATGGCCGATAGCGTTTACATATCTTCTAATCTTAACTCAACTCAATTAGAGTTTATGAAACTCCTCGATGAGTATGAGATTGATATATTCCGTTTTGAAGAAATTGAGAGGATAATTAATAGAAAATTTTCCAACCTGAATGAAGTGTTGGAAAACTTAGTACACAAGGAACTACTCTCTAGAATAGAAAGAGGCAAGTTCTGCAAAGTCAATTTTCGTGATGAGTTTGTAATTGGAACATTTGTTACAAATAAAGGGGTAGTAGCCTATTGGTCAGCACTAAACCTACATGGTCTAACCGAACAATTTCCAAATACGGTTTTTATTCAAACAACACATAAGAAAAACGATAAAGCCATTTTTGGAACAGAGTACAAATTTGTAAAAATCTCCAAACCTAAAAGAACTGGTATCATCAAAGAAGGGTATGGCAATCACAGCTACGCTATGACAGATGTGGAAAAAACAATCGTGGATTGTTTTGACTTGCCACAATATTCTGGAGGTTACGCTGAGTTGATAAGGGCATTTGCTAATGCCAAACTTACTGGGGAAAGAATGATAGAGTATTGTAAGGCAGTAAACAATATTGCAGCTATCAAACGCATGGGCTACCTCGCTGAGCTTCTTGACAAAAAGGGAATGAAAGCATTCGTTAGGTTTGCTAAAGATCAGGTTAAACAAACATACAACCCATTTGACCCTTTAGGGACTAATTCAGGAAAATTTAATGCTGAATGGAGGCTTAGAATGAATATTAGTAAGAAGGAAATTTTGGATATAACAAGTAAACAGTATTGATGATCCTACAAAAGGAAATATCAACAATAGCAGAGGCCAGTGGAGTGGCCAAATTCACAATAGACAAGGACTGGGCACTAGGTCATTTCATTGATGCCATATATTCTATTAAGCAGTGCAGAGATAACCTGATATTTAAAGGGGGTACTTGTCTGAAGAAATGTTATTTTCCAGACTATCGATTTTCTGAAGATTTGGATTTCACAGCAACTGATCCCAACTTCAAACTTGACAAAAAATTACTAAATCAGATTACAGGTCTGATAACTGAGCGTACAGAAATGCCGCTCCACATTCAAGAGCTTAAAGAGTTAAGGTATAAAGACCAGCTCACAGGTTATGCAGCACAAATAAAATTCTGGGGCGCGGATCACCCAAGAAACCATACCCCTCCTCCACCTGAACGCTGGCAGACTTACATTAAAATTGAGATCATTTTATATGAAGAAATGATATTTTCGCCAGTACAAAAATCCGTACATCATGGATATAGCGACAGTCTATCTGAGGCTGCTAATGCAATTCCATGTTATACACTGCAAGAAGTTATGGCAGAGAAGCTTCGGGCATTAATTCAGCGATCATACACCGCCCCAAGAGATTTTTATGATATATGGTATTTATCGCAAAATGAAGGAGAACTTGATTGGAAAGAAATATCAGATGCTTTTCATCGCAAAATGAAATTCAAGGGTCTTGAATTTAAAGGGGTTGACCAACTGATCAATGATGATAATGACAAGCAGCTATTAGCTGCATGGAAGAATAGCCTGGCACATCAGATACCGGGGGAGTTGCCCGATTATGTTGAGATTAAAGAAGGACTTAAAAGTTTATTGAATTCGAATTTATCAAAATAACGGCATACATAATGTTAATGAATAAAACGCAAATGAATGATTCATCTCAATTGGTGTTTTTTATTGTAATTTACGATAATAAGTTAGTCAATATTGACAATAAATCACAGATTTTGATTGAATTTATTACTATATAACACCCTGTATATCAGTGATTTAAATACATTTAGGTGAGTTCGTATATTTGAACAATATACTCACCTATTCACTCACCTAAGTTCTGAAATTAATTGTATTTTTTGACATAGTAATTGATTCTCTTTTTGTGGAGCCAGAGAGATTACTCATACGCACAGGCATGCCGCACCTCCCCTCGTGAATCTTGCTTCGCTGCGATTTCAAACTCTCTACTCGAGTTCGAACCTACGATTCTGACAAATAAAAAATGCCTCGCTTTAGGCGAGGCATTTTTTATTTGTGGAGCCGGAGAGATTCGAACTCTCGTCCAGAGAAGGAAACTATCGTATCTTCTACATGCTTAGTTACACTTGATTTTTCGAGAACTGCCAAGGCGGTAACAACCTAAAACTTTTCCTTAGTTGCAATTAATTTCGCACAGGCATCACAACCCTACGAGCGCTAGTTTTGCTTGTCGACACCCAGAATCAAAAACTGCAAAACGAAGTTTTTGGTGGATGTGGCAGTCCCGATATCTATCGGGATGGTAACCTCTACTTTATTCGAGATTAGGCTGCCATGGCGTAATTAGATTCGCCAATTGTAATAAGGAACTATCTTTTAAGGCTCTCATCCCATGAGCCTGCATGCTTACCCACGTAATCACTCATCCTGTCAAAACCGGTCGGCCCCAGTTTCAATGATCAATGTGCAAATTGACAATGAGCAATTCATTGCCCATTGTAAACAGTCTTACAAATATAGTCGTAATAAAGTTCGTTTATTGATTAAACCTCCTAGGTTTTTCTCCAATTTTTGTACAATAATTAAACAATTTCTGGAGTCCGAGTAAAATTGACGTTTCATCGAAGTTGTGCCTCACGCTTACCCCTAAATCCCCTAAAGGGGACTTTTCGGCACCCACCAACTGCGAGGGTAGCGAGTCTTTTGAAAAATGCCGAAAACTTCGACATTTTCGTTTAAACGTCACTTTTAATAGCTTATGAATTTCAGTCGGAAATCAATATTAAAAAAATAAACCTAGGAGGTTTCAACACGCTAGATTGTAGTTGCCTGTTGTGTTGATTAATTTCGCAGCTATGAGAGTACTAATATTTTTTATTTCAGCAGTTACTTTAGTCACCACACATTCACACGCGCAAATCTTAAAAGTGGACAAAGGAAGCATCGATGCGGATTCCTCTGGCTATTTTATCGGTAGTATCGATGCTAATTTCAATATTAACAACAGAAGTACCACAGCTGAAAAAGAAGTTGTATTTAAAGGTCTGGATGTGAGTGCAGACATGGTCTACATCAGCGAAAAACATGCTTATATTTTAATTAATAACATCAACTATTTTACTTCTACAGGTGGGCCTCTTATAAGTACGGGTTATGTACATTTTAGAACCAATTTTTTCAGGAAGAAAATTATGTCTTACGAATTATTTACACAGATTCAATATGACAATGGTCGAAATATGCCTTATCGGTTTCTTGCTGGTGGTGGATTGAAATTCAATTTGATGTCTTCAAAAAAATCAGACCTGTTCGTTGGAATTGGGGTAATGCGTGAAGATGAGCATTGGAAACTAGTAAACATGGATAACTTGATTATAGAAAAAACCATTTGGAAAACCTCTGATTATATTAGTGCCAATATCGAAATAAATGAATTTGTCGATTTCAATCTCATCACCTACTATCAGGGCGGATATGACAATGACAGTGATGTTTTTAGGAGCAGGATCAGTGGTGATGCTGTCCTTACAGTTAAAATCAGCGATCGGGTTTCATTTCTTACCAGCTTTACGGCCCAATATGATGACAAGCCGATCATCAACATCAATCCATGGGTATATTCGCTGACCAATGGATTAAAATGGAATTTTTAATCAATCCGTTATTTATAAGCTATAATATTTTTCCTCCTTTAGCTGGCAATTCTTAACTTCGAGCGGATGGAAAAATTTGTTGTATCGGCAAGGAAGTATAGACCCAAAGGCTTTGATGAAGTTGTGGGTCAGGCACACATCACCACAACACTGAAAAATGCGATTGATAACAATCAACTTGCACAGGCTTTATTGTTTTGTGGGCCACGTGGAGTAGGTAAAACTACTTGTGCACGTATTCTGGCCAAAATGATCAATGACTTTGATGAAACCAATGATGCTGGAGCACTCAACATTTTTGAACTTGATGCCGCTTCCAACAATTCCGTTGATGATATCAGAAATCTTATTGACCAGGTACGGTATCCCCCTCAGTATGGCAAGTACAAAGTATATATCATAGATGAGGTTCACATGCTCTCTACACAGGCTTTCAATGCATTTTTGAAAACCTTAGAGGAGCCGCCTTCTTATGCCATATTTATTTTGGCCACTACCGAGAAGCATAAAATCATTCCTACCATTCTGTCACGTTGTCAAATATTTGACTTCAACAGAATTCAGGTTACGGATATAGCAGACCACCTGAAGCAGATCGCTGACAGGGAAAATATTAAATATGAAGAAGAAGCCTTACACCTTATCGCGCAAAAAGCGGATGGCGCACTAAGGGATGCCCTTTCTATTTTTGATTTAATAGTCACTTTTTCTTCAGACCGAAACATTACCTATCAGTCTACCATAAGTAATCTTCATATTCTTGATTATGAATATTATTTCAAGGTAGTCAATGCGTTGTTAGAAGAAGATATTTCCAACACGCTCCTTACCTTTGATGAGATCCTCAAGCAAGGATTTGACGGTCATAATTTTATTGTAGGATTGAATGAGCACCTGCGTAATTTGTTGGTTTCAAAAGACAACAATACAGTACAATTAATGGAAGTGCCCGAAACGGCCAAAGCGAAGTATGTAGAGCAGGCCAATAAGGCATCTTTATCCTTTCTACTCACCGCTATGAATATTGCCAACCGTTGTGACCTGGACTACAAAAGTGCAAAAAATCAGCGGTTGCATGTAGAACTCACTTTGATGAAACTGGCACACGTAAATGCCGCGGTGAATCTGGCTACTCTCGAAGATGGTGAAATAAAAAAAAAAGTATAGCCCAACCTGAAAATGGCACCCAAAAACCTGATAATGCTAGCCCCGCTACTCCTGTAGAAAAACACGAGATTGAAAATAAGGAGCAGGTTAAAATACCAACACCTACAACTGAAGTAAATGTCACCCCAAGGCCTCTTAAAAAAAGCACTCGCTTAAAAAGTACCGGCAAGCTCCCGAAACTGGATACCATCTTGAGTGATGCGGCAGCTGAACAAAAAGAAAAGGAACTACAAAAGGAGCCTGAAGAACATTATGGTGAAGACAGTTATACTGAGGAACAGCTAAGGGCGGCATGGGAAGCATTTGCCAATAAGGCTAAAGCGTCAGGCCGTAGTTCGGAATATGCAATACTTAAACAGGATATTAGATTAGCTGAAAATGACACCATCATTATCACATTTACCAATTCAGTGAAAATGATCCTTGATGGTCTGAAGTCTGACATCATTACCCATCTAAAATCAACATTAAATAATAGGAATCTGAAACTGGAAACTGAGTTGATTGAAGAAGATGATTCAAAAATTCCTTATACCAACCGGGAGAAATTTGATTATTTAGCTGAAAAAAAGCCCATTCTCAATGAGCTGAAAAATAGGCTTGGGTTAGATACTGATTTTTAAGATTGTGATGCAATGACTACTAAAAATAAGGTAACAGTCATCCGATGAGTGTAAGAGCTATATGCCCTCTATTATCTTAAACCAATTGTCATAATTGAAGAAACTCATCGGATGACTCATTACTCCTTCAGCTTCTCTCCGAAGTTGAATGTAACCCCTACATTCAATACGTTTCTTAGTTGCAATCTAGGCCCGATGTTGCCATCACTATCTTCGATATTGACATCATGATCATAAATAGCTTGGGCGGTAAAATTGGTGGTAATAAATTTATTAACCTTCAAATTGAGCGTCAACTCGTAATTAACATCAATATGCGTGGGCTCTTCATAGGCATCAAATAGCAGTAGCCTAGTTTTCAGGTTCACATTGGTCATGATCTCCTTTTGATATTGAGCTGATACACTCCAACCCGCTTCAGATCTTATATTATCACCGGGATCAACTCCATAAGCACCTACAGCCGCCAACTCATCATCCATCACAAATGTGATTTTCTCCATTATTGGAGCGATTGTAGCGGAAAAAGCGTCATTTGGCTTATAGGTCAAACCGATAAAGGGAGACAAATAGCCGGGAGCCATAAAAGCTGAAATCAATGAGTCTGACCCATCGGCTGCCCCTGCATAAGAAAAGCCATCGGCAAATTGGGTCCTGAAATCAAGTCCTGCCGACAATTGCCATTTTTTAGACAAAAATCTACCATATTGACTTGTTACAATAAGAACATCATTATTTTTTCTGGCACCTGCGTCACCTTGTTTTACCAATCCATAACCCGCCTGTAAAGAATTATCCCAGGTATGTGACCTTCTTTTTTTATTGGCATATAAATTTACTTCCATGCCATAAGACAGGGAGTTTTCACCTCCCCCAGCCCAGTTATCTACCCCAACCTGCTGAAAGAAAATTCCAACATTGCCCCCAGTAGTCCAAGCCGAGTCTTTGGAAATGGGTGCAGGCACTGTTTGGGCCTTGGCATTTGAAAATAAAATAGCACAAATAAACAAAAGGCTAACTTTTACTATAAATTGATATGATTTCATAGTAGTAAATTAAAACCCCAATTGAGGGTGGGAATGTAAAATAGGATTATAAATTATTCACCTTAACTTCTTCTAGGGAAGTTTCGGTAAGAGGCTTGGTCACAAACTTGATTACGTGATTGTTGTTTACAATTTTATCAATATCGCGCTTATTGTCAGAGCTGGAAAGGATAATCACCTTACACTTGTCTTTGATAAGGTCATTGAATTTTTCAAACTCATAGAGGAAAACGAAACCATCTACAATTGGCATATTAATATCCAAAAATATTAGGCTCGGTAATTCATCTGCATTGTCTTGATTTTCCCTTAAGTAATCCAGAGCACTTTTACCTGAATTCTTTACTTCTACCCTTTTAGCAAATTTTGTTATCTCAATAATCCGTTTACTGATAAAATTATCAGTATCGTTATCATCAACAAGCATTACCAAATCTGTTCCTTTAGAATTCGTCAACTTTATAATGGTTTAAGTTTGAGTTATGCGAGTAGCTGTACTTGCACTATACAATTAAAAACTTTTTTTTTAATGATCAAAAGAAGATCACGTAACTTTTCCATCAAAAACGGAAATATAAGAGTTATCTATCAAATATTTTCCTCATTTTATCAGTTTTCCTCCTTTGACTTCACTATTTTCAATTTTTCGCCATAGCTAATACTGAAATCTTCTTTATCATTCCAACCCATAATGTCCTGCACACTCACTCCATATAGTCTTGCTATCTGGTATAAGGTTTCACCTTCCTTCACTATATGGTAAGTGGTTGTATCATCAACAGATCTATTCTCATCAAGTATTAATGGTTTGCTATGGGTTATAATTATCAATTTCTGCCCTACACTCAATTTATCTTCAATTTTAAGGTTGTTCCATTCCAAAATGTCCAATACCGAAACATTATAAATTTTTGAAATGGCATAATAAGTTTCCCCCAATTTCACTACATGGGTGAGTGAAACACTATCCGTATTAACGGTATCTATCAGTGGTACGCCCTCACTTTCCGATATTTGCTCCGGTAGTTGTTCGTTGATTTCTTCAGCCACCGCACTTGAATCCATCGATATTTCGGTGCTTAATGAATCTGATTCTACAACCACTTTTAATGTATCTACCACCGCCATTGCGGTATCGGTAACTTCAACTTGTGGTATCACTGTTGGCGTAACCTCAATAGGCTCCGCAATTATGGGTTTAACAGGAGTTGGCACCTCTTTATATTCTATTTCCACGTTAGAAGGTCGGATATATCTTAACCACAATACCCTCCCTGGCTTCAATTCGATGTCTTCCTTAATTCTATTTTTAACTTTTAATTTTTTGAGTTTAATCCCGAATTTCTGAGAAATAGACCATAGGCTTTCCCCAGGTTCAACCACATGATAATGGGTTCTGGCCTTGTTTCTTTTCCTTTTTAAATAATATACCTGTCCTGGGATCAGCTGGCCGTCAATTCCTAAATCATTGTATTTCAATATCTTGCTAAGGGAAATATCGGCCTTTACGGCAAGTTCTGGAATACGTACCCCTCTACCGGCAACAATACCCGGTAAACCATTAATATTGACAATTTTACCTGCGCGAGCATCAATTTCATCTTCTATTTTTGGAAAAGTACCCGGTTCATCAAATGTATATTCTACTTTATTTTGTGGTTTCACAGCCGCTATTTCTTCCTCAACAGCTACTGGGGTACCTAATCCAGGTTTAGGAATAATCACTGCATAGGGCTTATCAGTTGGCACTTTTCCCCTTTTCAACCACTTGTTAAATCTTGTTAATTCCTCCTCAGAAACATTGGTTTCATTGGCAATTTGTTTTAAGGTCTTATCGGCCCCATCATAATATTCAGAAACTTCTAGCATTCCCTTTTGATTGACTGATCCCTCAAAAGCAATTTTATGGGCCAGGTATTTTTTTACATACCAATAGGTCTTTTTATTGATGGTCATGGATTTCGCCCCTTCATCCCCGCTTTTTAGCACTTTCATAGCGCCACCTGCCCCCATTTGATAAGCCTGAAGTGCATGCAGCCAATTGTCGAAGTGCTGATTGTTATTTTGTAAATAGCGAGCAGCCCCTCGGGTAGAGGACACTATGTTCATTCGTTCATCTACATGTTTGTCAACACGCATGCCCACCTCCATGGCACTGAAATCTTTAAATTGCCAAAATCCTACTGCATTGGAAGAAGAAACTGCATCTGATATGAGCGCACTTTCCTGAAGGCATAAGTATTTGAAATCATCAGGCAAACCTTCTTCCCTAAATATTCTTTCAATAATTGGAAAATAGGTGCGGGCTCTTTCGGCCTTTATTTCGTAATACTTGGGACTAGCCGTGAGTGCATCTACATCTTCCTGAATTTCCTCACGGGCATCATCCATGATCCGTAGCTTGATACCTGCAAATTCCATTCGGGAAGGAACTTTAATAGATTGAGCCGAAGCTATTGTATAAACTGTCAATAGACAGAAAAGTGCAGTAGCTCTAATCATAATTTTCTTAAAATCATTAGTCCATCCCTAATGGGCAAGAGCAAGTTTTCCACTCGATTATCATTATGCACTTTGTCATTAAACTCGACCAAAGCCGCTGTATCTTTATCACCTGATTTTATTTTTTCCAAAACTTTACCACTCCAGAGTACATTATCTGCAATAATAAACCCTCCTTTGTTTAATCTGTCAATGGTAGCGTCAAAATAATTGCAATAGTTTGCTTTATCCGCATCTATAAATACCAAGTCCCACTGTTGATCCAGAGTTGGAATTATTTCCAGTGCATCTCCAACCAAATGTGTGATTTTAGTATCAAACCCCGCCTTTTTGAAATAACTATTGGCCATCTCTGCTAACTCCTCATTGATATCAATAGTATACAATTGACCATTGGCAGCCAATCCTTCCGCTAAGCAAATGGCGGAATAACCTGTATAAGTGCCTATCTCAAGTATATTTTTTGGACTGATCATTTTAGAGAACATGCTCAATACCCTGCCTTGCAAATGGCCGGATAACATCCTTGGCTGCAATACTTTTGCATTGGTTTCCCTATTTAGTTCTTTTAACACTGATGACTCGGCTTGAGAATACCCCTCAGCATAATCAATAATATTTTGGGCAATAAAATCCATTAATTGGGAACGTACGTTAGTTGACTCAATTGACTTTCTTGGAACATTTCGTTGGACAAATCTTGAAGCTCTTTGGAAGTCACACTTTTTATTTGTTTGAAAATATCGTCTAAAGCTTCAATTTTATCAAGGTCTAAGATGCTTTTGCCCATCATTAACATGAAGCTGGCATTATTCTCTTCTGCCATAGCCAGTTGTCCTAATAACTGTTCTTTGGCATTGTGCAATTGCAAAACGCCCAAAGGGGTTTCCCTTAATTTCTTCAATTCCTTCTTTACGTGACTTATGCTCCTATTCAGTTGCTTAGGCTCAGTGCCAAAGAATATCCCAAACAATCCAGTATCTGTATAGGATTGATAACTGGCATCTATAGAGTAGACAAAACCATGTTTTTCACGAAGCGCTAGGTTGAGCCGAGAATTCATCCCAGGCCCACCCAATATATTGGCCAACATGAAAAAGGTCATTCTTTTATCAGAATTTATTGGATAGGCGTCACGTCCAATGGCACAATGGGCTTGGGTTAAATTCCGCTTCACTTCCTTTATTACAGGCACATACTTTTGGAATACCTTTCTTTCCTTTTGAGCAGAATAGGCAGGTATATCCTTTAAATACTTGTTGGCCAGTTTTAATACCTTTTTGAATGGAATGTTTCCAACAGAGCAAAATACAAGTTTTTCAGTATTGATGTGCTCATGAATAAACTTTTTAAAATCATCACGGTGAAAAGACCTTACACTTTCGGCTGTGCCCAGAATATTCATTCCCAAAGGATGGTTGCCAAACACCAGGCTATCAAATTCATCCTGAATGGCGTCATCAGGAGCGTCATAATACATTGACATTTCCTCAAGGATTACATTCCGTTCCTTTTCTATTTGTTTTTCAGGGAAAATAGAATCGAAGGTAATATCCACCAATAACTCAAAGGCCTTTTCAAAATAAGTATCAAGGGCCGAAGCATAAAATGCAATCTTTTCTTTAGTGGTATAGGCATTAAGTTCGCCACCTACAGCATCAATCCGGTTTAATATATGGAATGCCTTTCGTTTGGTGGTACCTTTGAAAGCCATATGCTCCCAAAAATGGGCTATACCCTGATTTTCCATGTTTTCATCGCGGCTGCCTATATCAAGCATAAATCCGCAGTGAACTACTTTTGTATTGGAGACTTCTTTATGTATAACACGGATACCATTAGGCAGCGTGTGTATTTCGTAATCAATCATATAATTCTTTTCAATGCAAATTTAAGTGTTTTTGTTTACTAAACCCCTCAATCCGCCTACGAACATAAATGACCGCAAGCGATCAGTAAGCGAATCAGTAAGCGTCCATATAATGCATTAAAGGCCATTTTTAAGTGGCATAAGTATTGTAATGACATTATAGAATAAACTGCTTACACAATGGAGACTGTAGAAACTACATTTACGCTTACCTTTAGCGATGAACAATATGAAAAGGCCATGGAATATGTTCAGGACATGAAAAAACATCCCAAGAGGGTATTCTGGTTAGGTAAAGAAGGTAAAACAGATGAAGAATTGATTATTGGCCATATTGCCCATAAAATACTGTCTGGTTTCTATAACAATTACGATCCTTCCATTGCCCGTAGGCAAATACGTGAAATGAGAAATCAGCGTTCGGCTTAAACCCTGTCAAGTACTTTTCTAATAAGGCTATCAACAATCTTGTTGGGGTTCTTCGAAAATTTGTTCTTGATACGATTTGCAATGATGGCATTGACACTCAGCACTTCGTGGCCTAATATTCTACCCATGGAATAATAACCTGCGGTTTCCATTTCGAAATTAGTAAGCCAAAAATCATCTTTATGGTAATAATTTAACGATTCAAACAAACGATCATTTTTTAATTCTGCCCGTAATTTTCTTCCCTGTGGGGCATAAAAACCGGGGCAGGTGACTGTATTCCCAACGATCATATCAGTGCCAATCTGATCCCTCAAAGTCTGGGAGCCCCGCACTACATAGGGCGCAAAGGGCAATTGGGTCTGTTTCTGAAGTTCCTTGCTCGTTTCTAATTCGAATTCATCTTGAGGCAGGTTGTAATAACACATCAAAGTATCCATACCAACCGCATAATCAGAAACCAAATGTGACCCTAGTGGGATATCTTCCTGTAACGACCCTGAAGTACCTATCCTGATTATTTTGAGTTTCTTTTTACGTTGCTTTATTTCCCTTTTCTTTAAGTCAATATTGACTAAAGCGTCTAGTTCAGTCATGAATATCTCCACATTGTCGGTTCCCATTCCTGTGCTGATCACTGTGATTCTCTTTCCTTTATAGGTGCCCACATGCGTGATAAATTCACGCCTGTTCATTTCAAAATCAATATCATCAAAATACTGACTGACCATGTAAACCCTACTGGGGTCACCCACGGTAAGTACAATGTCAGAGATATGTTTCGGAAGAAGGTTGAGATGATAAACGCTACCATCTTTATTCAGAATTAATTCTGATTCAGGAATTTTACCCATACTTAATATTAATAGCTGATAAGGTAGGGATAAATAAAGAAAATTGAAAAATATCCGCGTTTAAAAAATTCAATCGGTTATTAACCCACCTTGGCTGCTGGATTCCCAAATACAGTTTCTCCAGCTTTAACATCGGCAACAACCACTGAACCGGCTCCAACACGGGCGCCTTTACCGATTTTCACACCAGATACCACTACTGCACCAGCCCCAATAAATACCTCGTCACCAATAATCACTTCGGTATTGATAATGCTACCAGCCCCTATTTGCACAAAATCACCCAACTCCGCAGCGTGATCAATAGTGGCATTTGAATTAATAATACAGTGATTTTTAAGCTTGGCATTATTACCGATTTTCACGCCCATGTTAATAAAATTACCATGACCAAGGTGCGCTGAAGCCTCCACCCATGAAGTTTTGTGAATGGCGTTAACGGGCATCACCTTTCGCTTCTTGTTCAGCATTTCTACCGTATTCTTTCGAAGGGTATTATTATCGTAAGCAACAAAGGCTTCACATTTTTGGCCTATCAGTTTTAGGAAACCATCATCTTCTGTTTTACCCAATACCAATACATCTCCAATCTCTTTGTTATGAAGCGATTCGTCATCATCTAAAAATCCGTAGATCACAACTTCATTACTTTCAAGAATGGCCTTTGCAGCCTGGCCAAGTTGCTTGGCACCAAATATTATTACTGGATTATTCATTGCTGTTTTTTAATAAGGATGCAAAGCTAACATGATTATAAAGGCCTTCAAAACAATCGGCCCATTAGCTTAATAATATATGGGTTGTGAAAAGTAATGATCAATACGAAAAAAGGAATGACCCCAGATTTATATCTAATCAAAGTGCCAAAATTGGGAGCCGATAGGGCAAGAAAAACGGTCATTATAATCACAAACCCGATAACGGATATTAACAATAAAAAATCCCTGCTATTTAGTTTGCCTGGCAACTGACTAAAGCTGTAAAGAGTGAGTAGCAATAACGCCAAATTTTCAATTCCTGTAATAATTTTGAATGGCTCTGCACTCTCTCCAAGAAATGGGCGGAATAATCCGGAAAATAGTGCCTTAGGGGCATGCGTAATTACGCTTGTCCAAGTGGATTGCAATCCTTCAAAATCAACATAGTCCCCAGCATTGGAGATTGATACGAACTCGTTGTTGTTAGCTACCACCACATTTAAAAATCGCTCTGGGTAAAAATTAGGATGAAGTATAGAAACCAAACCTGCCATACCAAAGGCAAAAAACGCAAACAATACCATCTGAGCCCATTTCTTTTTATTCACTAACCCTACCTTATGGGTGATAAACATGGTGGCAAGCATTGAAATGAGTATCAAGAACGTGACTCCGGCATAATAATATTTTATTTGCCACAGGACAATGGCATTGAACAACATTAATAATAGGTATGTGGGGCTTACCTTCTTGTCATGAATAATAATCATAGCTACACCAGCGATAAACCCTAAACAGCCGAGGGCGATACTTTCTTTAATAATTCCTGAACTCCAAAAAACTGCCGAAGGGACAAAAAATAATGCCAGTGCAATAACACCATTTTTTGAAGGATAAATTTTTGATAGAACACGGGCAAGAAACCACATTCCTGCAAATGAAAATAATGAAAAGTATACGCAAGAAAGCCAATAGCTGCTGTTGGTTACCAGATTGACAACACTTAAAATTTTGACGAGAAACAATGCTCTTGGTTGATTGGCATAAAAGGTTTGGTGCAATAACTCTGAGGAGTTAAATAAGTAATTCACAAAGCCGAAAACGTCATTTCTGGCCAAGTTGGCTAGTTGTTCGGCCTCATGGAAAAATGAAAGGGTATCTCCAGCACCATAGTAATACTTATAAAGTAGCCCGATACCTAAGCCAGCCATCAATTTCAATACTACGGCCGGTATTACATATTTTTTCAACGCTTCAGAATGGCGGTATAAAACCCTTATGAGGACAAATAGCACTACAATGTTTAAGGGTATAAATATCCAATTCATCGGTGCTGTAATATTGAAGTACCAATGGAACAGCGCAAGCAATTTTTACGCAAACAGTAATTGTTATAAAGTTGAATCTGGCCTTGGGAGTCTAAGGCGGAAGTTGGTTTGAAATCTAGGTATTCCCAAATCCGGGTAATCCTGTTCTTCTCAGCTTTTAAGTCCTGAAGTAAAGTTATGGCCCGGTCAATATAATCTTGATTATCTATCTGCTTGCCATAGGCCACCAGTAAAGGAGCTACCGTATTGATAATGATATTATCAAATGTGGAAGCCCCTATGCCTTTAATTTTACTTGCTGAGGTACTATTAAAATTATAATGACTTTGCCAGTAAGTTGATGGCTCTCTGCGCAGCCATTGGGCAAGTGTTTTAGCATCTTCAGTCAAAAAACGCTCAAATATAGATTGGCTGTCTGTAAGGATCGATGAAAATTGGGCTATTCGTAATGATGGGAAATTAGCCGGACGAAGCCGAAGAAATTTCCATCTGAATTTGTTCAATTTCTGCTCAAGGTTGTACTTATGTTTTAAGTATTGATAGGTAGTAATTAATGATTGGTGATAATCATCATCAACTGGATCGTCTAAAAAACCTGACATGCCGAATAACAGTGCCTCTATTTCGTCCTTCTTGCTACCGTGCTTTTTCACAATTTTAAAAGGAAGGCTTTCGGCCAATAGTTGGAAAGGCTCGGCATTTACTTTCAGCCCAAAATTTTTGGCCATCAACTGATAAGCCGTTTCCTCCCAGTCGCCTTTGTTCCTTTTTAACACCTCCTCGATGAAGACTGATTTATCATGAAGACGTTCTGTAGCCATACTATCAAGGGTAGCTATTTTTATTACGTCATTGACCTGCGAAAATTGGCCTTCGCAAGGAATGCTTAATCCTGGTGTATTTATTAGCTTTCTGTATCTCTCAATTAGCGTTAATTCTATTCTATTTTTGAGCTCCAACACAGGAATAACGGTACCATCGGCCCGTTTTACCTCCTTATTATGTTCCCAAACTACATGCAGGATAACGTTATTATAAGCATCATCTGTTTGATGTTGATGTTGTTCCCAATCCGATGATTTCACATGGATCTCAACACTTCCATTCCAGTCAATCCCTTCAATTGTTAATTGCCCTTCTTTGAAATCGGGACCGGCATCAGTATTGATATAGCCGGGACGCTTTACCGTTAGCTGTAGTCCTTCAGTGGTTGCCAGCCCTTTTTTATCAAAATATTGGTGTTGCCAAACAAAATGTAAAAAGGCCTCTTGCATGATTACATGTATTTTTGAAGATACGTCCCCATTTCCAGCTGCACTTTTTTCGCAGCTTCTTTTGCTTTAACAGCAAAGTCTTGCCCATTAGAAGCATAAATAATCCCTCTTGAACTATTTACCAATAATCCACACTGACTGTTCATACCTTCCCTACTTACCGCTTCGAGATCACCACCTTGCGCACCTACTCCTGGCACCAGGAAGAAATTATCGGGTGCCAATTTCCTAATCTGGCCAATTTTATCTGCTTGAGTGGCACCCACCACAAACATCAATTGCTCTGAAGTAGCCCAAGTCTGACTTTTTTCAATCACCATTTCAAAAAGCATTTTACCGGTACTTCCCTCAGCCATTAACTGAAAATCCTGTGCGCCTACATTGGAGGTATGTACCAATAGAATCACCCATTTGCCTTCAAATTCTAAAAATGGAGTGACAGAATCAACACCCATGTAGGGCGCTACCGTGATAGAATCAAAATCCATGCTTTCAAAAAAGGCCTTGGCATAAAGCTTGGAAGTATTGCCAATATCACCCCGTTTGGCATCTGCGATTGTGAAAATATCTTTTGGTATGTATTCCAGTGTTTTGGCCAAGCTCTCCCATCCTTTAGGCCCTAAGGCTTCATAAAATGCAATATTGGGCTTATAGGCTACACATAGTTTATGTGTTACATCAATGATCTGTTTGTTGAATTCAAAAACAGGATCTTTTTCTTTAAGCAAATGTGCTGGAATTTTATTGATGTCAGTATCAAGACCGACACAGAGGTAGGATTCCTTTTTACGAATCTGTTCGAAAAGCTGCGCTTTGTTCATATCCGTAAAAATAAAAAAAGCCCTGCCAAAAGCAGGGCTTCCAATATCTTTATTCTCAGATTACCTCAAATCAATAATATCAACTCCAGGGTATTTTGAGGCATCAAATGAAAAATCTGAATCTTTGGCATTCGCATTTTTCACAAAATTCTCAATCGTGTATTTGTACTTGTTCCCTGACTTATCAAACATAGTCCAGCTTTTAAGGCTATTGTCATTTTTAGCAATGAACAATTTTATCTTAAAAAACTGTGCATCCTTATTGTCTGGGATTAGATCAACAACCGAACATGTGGTGCCCATGTGTGCCTCTTCACCTATCAGAATATATTTATAGCCTTTTTTATAAGCCTCATATATTTTTGAAGGAGTCATTTCATCTGCATCGGGTGTGTAGTTGTCAATGTTAACTTCATTGACATCAGGTAAGTAAGTCCAAACTGTTTTGCCATTGTTGATCACAACCTGCTCATCCAGTTCCAACTTATACATTTCACCTTTCACCGATATTTTACCATTAAAATTCTCATTGATCCCTTCAGTTTCATTGATCAAACTGGAAGTGATATCGGCACTATAGGCGGGTATTTTTCTATATTTTTCACTCATTGCGTCTAACACCTTGAGCGCATTTTGATCATATTGGGCTATAGTGGCCGTTCCCCCCACACACAAAATCAACAACGTTAAAATCTTCTTCATTACTTCAGTTTAAAATTTAATACTCTCTATTTGGATAATTTATTTTCACAAGATCAGCCGAGTTCATTCAATAACTGTTCCAAACTATATTCATCAGGAATTAATACTTCCCGTGCTTTACTACCTTCAAATGGACCAACTATTCCTGCGGCTTCAAGCTGGTCAATAAGCCTTCCAGCCCGGTTGTAGCCCAGTTTTAATTTTCTTTGAATAAGTGAGGTGCTCCCCTGTTGATGCATGACGATAAGTCGTGCCGCATCATCAAACAAGGCGTCCCTATCGGACAAATCCACAGACCCAACAGAAGAATTATCACTATCCCCTACATATTCTGGCAGCACATAGGCCGACTCATAGCCACGCTGGCTTCCAATAAATTCACATATCCGCTCAACTTCAGGGGTATCTACAAAAGCACATTGGATCCTTATCAAATCAGAACCTTGTGACAATAACATGTCGCCCATTCCTATTAGCTGATCCGCTCCCCCAGTATCTAAAATGGTACGTGAATCAATTTTCGAAGTCACCCTAAAGGATAGTCTTGCAGGGAAATTAGCTTTAATAATACCAGTAATTACGTTTACCGAAGGGCGCTGCGTAGCTACCACCAAATGGATGCCAATAGCCCTTGCAAGCTGAGCCAATCTAGCTATGGGTGTTTCCACTTCCTTACCAGCCGTCATCATTAAGTCGGCTAGCTCATCTATTACCAATACAATATAAGGTAAGAACCGATGCCCCTTTTCTGGGTTAAGCCTGCGCTTAATAAATTTGGCATTATATTCTTTCAGGTTTCTTGCCCCTGCTTCTTTCAACAGATCATAACGGTTATCCATTTCTATACACAATGAATTAAGTGTATTGATTACCTTTTTGGTGTCTGTAATAATCGCCTCTTCCCCGTCAGGAAGCATGGCCAAGAAATGGCGCTCTATTTTATTAAATAAGGTAAGCTCTACCTTTTTAGGATCAACTAAAACAAACTTTAATTGAGAGGGGTGTTTTTTATAAAGTAATGAGGTCAACAATACATTAAGCCCTACCGATTTACCCTGCCCCGTTGCTCCGGCCATCAATAAGTGGGGCATTTTGGCAAGGTCGATAACATGAACCTCATTGGAAATAGTCTTACCCAAAGCCACTGGCAACTCCTTGTCACTCTTCATGAACTTCTCGGTACTAAGCACCGAGCGAATGCCCACCATTTCAGGATTCTTATTTGGCACCTCAATTCCAATAGTACCCTTACCGGGAATAGGTGCAATAATCCTAATGCCCAATGCAGCAAGACTTAGTGCAATATCATCTTCCAGGTTTTTGATTTTTGAAATCTTCACACCTGCATCAGGTACTATTTCATAAAGGGTTACTGTTGGGCCTATGGTGGCTTTGATACTACTTATGCCAATTTTAAAATTGACCAGTGTTTCAATAATTTTATTCTTATTAAGTTCAAGTTCCTCTTTAGTAACTGAAACTTTACTACTATCATGAGCATCGAGCAAATCAAGTGTGGGGTATTTATAGGAGCCTAAATCAAGTGTGGGGTCATAGTTTTCCTGGTTGGTAGCTATTTGCTCTTCCACTTCTTTTTCTACCTCAAATTCGGGCTCAACAATTGGTGTTGTCTTTTTTGGTGTTTCTACCTTTAATTCTATGGAAGGTTCTTCTTCCTTCGGTGCCGGCTCTTTAGGTGCCTCCTCCACATGTGTTGGTTCTTCTGGTTTTTCACCTCCTTTTAACACCCAGGTGTCGCTGTCATCATTGTAGGTTGAAGTTTCATCATCCTCAAACAGGTCATCTTCAAAGTCGTCTGACTTCATTTCAGCTACTGCGTCTTCAATATTTTTCTCCACATCTTCCACACCTTCTTTTACTTTATCTTGAAAACCTATCAATGTGGTGACATTAAAGAAGTAAATGACAAATACTAGAAATGAAAAGATCAGAAGCAGTAAAGTGCCCCAACCGATAAGCCCTTCTAATAAAATAGAGAGTTGATATCCAACGCCCCCGCTGAGAAATCCCCACTCTGTTACTCCATCAGTATTGTAAACAGTATAACCCAGTAATACGCTCAGCCAAATAGTGAAAAACAAACAAAAGGTGAATGTTGCACTCACTGAAATAATTTCTTTCTTGAAGACAATCTTATAGCCTAACAAAAAAAGCAATGGTGGAATGAAAAACGATGCCAGACCAAACCATCTAAAAACAAAATAATGAGAAACATAGGCTCCATATAATCCAAGCCAGTTCTCTGCTTCGCGTCCGGATTGTATGATACCTGTCTGGTTAATGGATTCTATTACGCTTTGATCGGCCTTACCCGTAAAAAGGTAGGAAAGTAAAGACACAAAAATATATAGTGAGCTGATTATCAGGAAGAACCCAACGGTAAGCTGAAACCTTTTGTCCTTTATAAAGCCAAAGTTAAATTTCCATTTCCTTGTCTTCTCTCCCTTAGACTCCTTGAAAGTATTTGATTTATAGGTGTTTTTGGCCATTCCGTCAAAAATACAAAGCTATGGTTGATAATAAAATGCCTCTAAGATAATAATCTGAGATTGATTACAACGAAGCTAGTTTTTTATTGATTGATTTCACAAAGCCAGGCCCCTGATAAATAAAGCCCGTATAGACCTGAATAAGTGAAGCTCCGGCCATTATTTTATCCACTGCATCTTCTACGGTCATTATGCCACCTACCCCGATAATCGGGAAATCATCCCCCAGTGATTTCCTCAAATAGGAGATCACTTCATTGGACTTGTCTTTCACAGGTTTACCGCTCAGCCCACCTGCCCCAATTTTTTCTAGCTTTTCATTTGAGGTCGTCAACCCTTCTCTAACTATGGTAGTGTTGGTTGCAATAAGGCCATCCAGTTTTACTTCTTTAACTATATCAACTATATCTGCCAATTGATCAGGAGAAAGGTCAGGTGCTATTTTGAGCAACAGCGGCTTCACTTTAGGTTTCTGATTATTGAGTACTTGTAGCTTGCTGAGGATTTCCGTCAAAGGTTTTTTATCCTGTAGGGCCCTTAGATTAGGCGTATTCGGTGAGCTTACATTAACCACAAAGTAATCAACATGATCAAATAGTGCTTCAAAGGCTATCTCGTAATCCTTAAACGCCTCTTCATTTGGCGTATTTTTATTTTTGCCAATGTTTCCACCTATTAATACAGATGATGATCGTTTTCTCAATCTAACCACTGCCTCTTCAACACCGCCATTGTTAAATCCCATCCTATTAATCAAAGCTTGGTCAGCCGGCAGTCTAAAAAGTCTAGGTTTTTCATTTCCTGGTTGGCCTTTAGGCGTTAAAGTTCCTATTTCTATAAATCCGAATCCAAAACAGGACAATTCATCAATGAGTTTGGCGTCCTTATCGAAGCCTGCCGCTAATCCAATTGGATTGGGAAATTTCAAACCAAAAAATTCCCGTTCAAGGTTTTTGTGTTTGTAATCAAAAATAAGTTTTAACGCCCATTTTTTACCAGGTATTGTCCCTGCAAACCGCAAAAGGCCAAAAGTAAAATGATGTATTTTCTCTGGATCAAAAAGAAATAAAATGGGGCGGATAAGTAGCTTGTACACAGTGCTGAATGGCGTTTTTATTCTTAGCCTGCAAAGATATATTAATTATTTTAACTCCTCGGATGAAAATCCTGAATCACTTGACGCAAATAGTCCCTATCAAGATGCGTGTAGATCTCCGTTGTGGTGATTGATTCATGACCCAACATCTCCTGTACCGCCCTTAAGTCCGCACCACCTTCGATGAGATGGGTGGCAAAAGAGTGCCTGAAAGTATGCGGACTGATATTTTTTTTCATCCCAATAGAAGTGGCCAAGTTTTTAATAATTGTGAATACCATCACTCTAGTAAGCTTTTTTCCTCTTCTATTAAGAAAGGCATAGTTTTCATATCCCGGTTGGATTTTTACATGTACCCGTACTTCCTTTCTATAAATATTCAAGTATTTGAGTGCGTCTTTACCAATGGGCACCAATCGTTCCTTATCCCCTTTGCCCACTACCCGTAAAAAACCAACATCTTCCATAATATTGGTCAATCGCAAATCAATTAGCTCTGAAACCCGCAATCCGGAACTGTACAATACCTCAAGCATCGCCCGATTACGTTGACCTTCTGGTGTGGAGTGATCTATTGCCTCCAATAAAGTGACAATTTCATTGAACTCTAAAGTATCGGGAAGTTTTCTCCCTAATTTCGGGCCTTCAATAAGTGCCGTTGGGTCTTTGTCAATGATATCCTCAAACATCAAATACTTATAGAAAGCTTTGATCCCTGACAATATCCGGGCTTGTGAATGCGGGGTCAGTCCAAGTTGATTGATATATTCCAAGAATTGCTGAAGGTCTGTAGACTGTACCTCCTCTGGAATAACATCAGAATCGATAATTAAAAAATATTGCTCCAATTTTTCCACATCGCGGATGTAGGCTTCCACCGAGTTTCCGGAAAGTGATCTTTCCAGCTTAAGGTAATTTTTAAATTGCTGTATTTGCCGTGGCCAGGTCGTTGTCAAAAATTTTTATTTTTGTTTATTTATTTGCATATATACAAATATAATGTCATATTCGCAATACACATACTTTGTCTAATTTATGCTAGATTGGAATAATAAAGTAAAGAGATTACTCAAATCAGAATTGATCCGAAGGGGTGTTTCACATGCCGATTTGGCTATTTTACTTACTAAAATTGGAATTGAAGAGACTAAGTCAAGTATAGACAGTAAAATTAGTAGGGGTACATTCAGTGCATCTTTTTTTATACAATGTTTAACAGTTATTGGATGTGAAAAAATAGAAATAGAAGAGTATGAAAGTGAACTTTTAATGGCAGCTGAACCACTCACTGGTTATCAAAAAAATTAATCAAATGCAAAAAATTAAATTTATTGACCTATTTGCTGGGCTTGGTGGAATTAGACTCGGTTTCGAAAAGTCATTTCAAGACTTGGGATTTGAAACTGAATGTGTAATGACTTCCGAAATTAAGCCATATGCGGTGAAAACATT
Organism: Flammeovirgaceae bacterium UBA1842; assembly: GCA_002338655.1. Taxonomy (GTDB): domain Bacteria; phylum Bacteroidota; class Bacteroidia; order Cytophagales; family Cyclobacteriaceae; genus Fulvivirga. The sequence continues at coordinate 123,635 of DDIU01000017.1, forward strand.
AGTGAAAAATTTTGACCATGAATATTTTGTTGGAGATATTTTCAAAGTAAAAAGTTCTCAAATCCCCAATTTCGATTTTTTATTAGGAGGATTTCCATGCCAGCCATTTAGTGCAGGTGGTAAACGTCAAGGATTTCTTGATACAAGAGGGACTTTATTTTTTGAAATTGAAAGAATTTTGAGGGATAAAGAACCCCATGGTTTTATCCTTGAGAATGTTGAAGGTCTGGTAAAACATGATTTAGAAAATAAGAATGACGGAATGGGGCGAACTTTGAAAACCATTCTTTACAAACTTGAAAAGGAGCTGAATTACAAAGTGACTTGCAAGGTCTTAGATTCTATAGAATTTGGTTTACCACAATCCAGAAAGAGAATCTTTATCGTTGGCACAAAAACTAATAGTGTAAATCTTAATGTTGAGGCTCCAAAGTTTAAGCCATTAAGTCACATATTAGAAAATGGCCTTGAAACCATAAAATCAGACTTTGTTGAAAAGCTCTTCAGTAAATTTGAAATGAAAGATTTATATGGAAAATCAATTAAAGACAAACGAGGTGGTGCTAACAATATCCATAGCTGGGATATAGGTATTAAAGGCGAGGTTTCCGATGATCAAAAAATTTTACTAAATAAATTATTTAAAGAAAGACGAAAGAAGCACTGGGCAGATCAAATTGGAATTGACTGGATGGATGGAATGGCTCTGACGTTGAAACAAATAGCAACATTCCATGAGGATAAAAACCTAAAGGCCCTTTTAGATGATTTGGTAAAGAAAGGGTATTTAAGATATGAGTATCCCAAAAAACTAGTCAGGGAAAATTCAGGAACTAGTGTGAAGAAATATCGTAAACATGATACGACAAAGCCGAAGGGCTACAATATTGTAACTGGAAAATTAAGTTTTGAAATAAATAAAATATTAGATCCTAATGACATCGCCCCAACTCTTGTCGCAACTGATGTTTCTAGGTTGGCGGTTCCAGATAACAATGGGTTAAGAAAACTTACAATTCGTGAAGGGTTAAGATTATTTGGATATCCAGAATGGTATGAAATCCCAGTAAATGAATCAGAAGCCTTTGACCTACTTGGAAATACTGTTGCCGTTCCGGTAGTGGAACATGTAGCTAAACGGTTAGCACTCAATTACCCACAAGAATTAAAAAAAGAAAAAGAAGAATTGCTACTTACAAATAGTATTGATTAAGTACGTCATCGAGTACTTTTAGGTTTTTTTGATTAAATACAAAATCACTTGAATCATAAATACGTTGCAAGTCTCTTTGTCTTCCTACCCAACCAAATCCATCACAATAATTTAACATTATTATTTTGCTTGTACTATGGTTTGCATTATGACGCATCAAAATACCATATAGCTCAACTAGTTGGTCGGCTCTTTTTGATTGGCCACTTCCAGTTGTAATATTATATGAGGACTCAATTAGAATAACAGGAGATTTAACACCTGGAATCAAGAAATCTATATTCTTATTTAATAATTGAAATTCTTTCTGAACTTCATACTCCAAGTCATTATTTACCCGCTCTTTATATTTATCCAATTTATTTTTAATTATCAGTTCTACGTGAGCCCCAACCTCATTAGAATATTTACCTTGGATTTCATTGTCATTTAAAATCCTATTTACATAACTGAATTCTGATAAATCATTTAGAAAATCATCATTTAAAAGATTGAAATTTCTCATGTAGTAAAGTGGCATCTCCATTCCAATCTTTGAATTCCTTCCGTTTATAAAAAATTCAACTAGTAGTGTTCTTAATTTCTGATTAATATTAATAACATTACTTATTTTGTTGATTGACCACTCACTACGAAAATCTTCAGAGAAAAATTTAAATCTCACTAGTGAAACTACCCTTTTTAATCTCTCTTCTGACAATCCAATTACAGAAATAAATGCTTTCAATTTAACTATAGGGCTGATCTCACCACTGTTGGTAGTAAGAAATTCTGCTAACATTAAAGGGTCATTAAAATTTCTACAAGAAGAGTTTATTAGTTGCGTTAATGGAGTAATGGATTTTAAAAAATTATTATCAAACACATCATCTAACATAAACGACATGCTATTCTTCCACGCTTCAAATGTTATTTTATTCATCCTAGTTTCAAATTCTTCTAAACTAGATAAAATTGAAATAGTAATCAAAAATCGAGGTTGAATCAAGCGAAGTCAATTGACATCTGATCAAAGTCAAATATCCTTTCTTCCAACTGATATTGTTCATAAGTTTTGTTCAAAAATGAAATGATGGAGTATCCCAACTCCTTTCCAAGGTTTACAGGTACTGCATTTCCTATTTGCTTGTACTGACTGGATATGGATCCTGCAAATTTCCAGTCATCTGGGAAGGTTTGAATACGGGCGTATTCCCTAACAGTAAAAGGCCTTGTTTCATCTGGATGACACCTTTCGGTTTGTTTTTGTGCTGGACTACAGGTTAAGGTAAGGCTTGGTTCATCCCAACTGATCCTACGGGCCATCCCGGTCTTACCCCCACCTAAAAAGAAGCTCTTTTGCATATATTCTTTCTGCAAATCCAATGGCAGGTCCCGCCAATATCCTCCAGGGGGGATCAAGTCTAAAATTTCCTTTTTCCTTTTTGGGTACGAACTACCATTGGATTTAGGCACATCGGTAGGAAAAAGTTCTCCCGCTTTTAAGGCATCCTTCAAATTGAATATTTTCTTATAGGGTTTTGGATAAATAAAATCTATGTCAATATCCTTCCTGACACCAACTAAAATAAGCCGTTCCCGTTTCTGTGGTACTTTGTAAAATATGGCCTTTAAAACCCGCGGGTCAATTACCCTGTACCCTATTTCATCCAAAATGGATTTCATACCTTCCAATGTACGTCCATTATCATGATTCAATAACCCGCGCACATTTTCACCAATACATATTAGTGGCTTAGTTTCATTTACCACTCGGGCAAATTCATAAAACAACGTCCCGCGGGCATCGTTTAGGCCTAGTTTTTTTCCAGCATAACTGAATGCTTGACACGGAAATCCTCCCGTAACTACATCTAGCTTTCCTTTGTATTCGCTAAAGCTTAGATTTCTAATATCATCTTCTATAACCCTCCAATTGGGTCTATTATTCCTCAGTGTCTGAGCTGCCCAATGATCAATCTCATTTAACGCAACACATTTAAGCCCAGATTTTTCCATCCCGACCGCCAAACCACCTGCACCTGCAAAAAGTTCTAAAACCGAATAATCATGATTGGGGGTAACCTGATTCCCACTTTCAGCCGGGTTAAATAGAAAATCCAACTCATCAAAAACCTTCAGTTGCTCTTTTTTGTATAATCTGTAATTACTCATTGGTTCACGAAAAGCCTCCAATTTGCCGTTATTGTCCCATCTTCTTAATGTTTCTTTGCTTTTACCCAATAAATCCGCAACTTCTGATAAGGAATAATATTCTTTCATAACCATGTTAGTAAACATTATACATGGTTACAAATATATTAATTTCTTCAAAGAAGATCATTCGGTGACTAAAATTTATTATTGCCATGAACAGTCATTATGAAAAGCCTATTAAAGTACCACGATTTGAAGAAGCTCAGGGGTTTTATACCACAAAAAAACGAAGTAGTATTATGTCAAAAATCAGGGGCCGTAATACAAAACCTGAATTACGATTTAGAAAGGGATTGTCGGAGTTGGGCATAAGGTACCGAATTAACTTTAAAGGCCTTCCAGGTAAACCGGACATCTCAAATATGTCCAAGAAATTTGTGGTTTTCATCGATGGTGAATTTTGGCATGGCCGTGATTGGGAAACGAAAAAAGCAAAAATCAAATCAAATCGTGATTTTTGGATTCCAAAAATAGAAAGGAACATGCAAAGGGACAGGGAAGTTAATAGCCAGCTAAACGAAATGGGCATAAAAGTATTTAGGTTTTGGTCATTGGAAATAAAAAATGATCTAAACACTTGCCTTAATAAAGTTCAAAATTATCTACAGGACATTCAAGGCTTGCAAAACACTTAAAAATTGTAGCTTTACCTAAGCACTTTAATTATGAAATTAATCATCATCAATGGCCCAAACCTCAATCTCCTTGGTAAAAGGGAGCCTGAAATTTATGGGACACAGGGTTTCGAGCAATACCTTCAAGAAGCAAAGTCCCGTTTTACAAATGCGAATATTGATTATTACCAAAGCAATGTGGAGGGTGAATTGATCAACAAATTACATCAAGTTGGGTTCTCATATGATGGTATTATTCTCAATGCTGGAGGATATACCCACACTTCTGTGGCCCTATCTGATGCCATAGCTGCCATAGAAACACCCGTTTTAGAGGTTCATATTTCGAATATTTATGCCCGTGAAGAGTTTCGTCATAAAAATGTTATTAGCAAAGAATGCATTGGGATGATCAGCGGGTTAGGGCTCATTGGTTACGATTTGGCCATCAACTATTTCCTTAGCAAAAAATGATCAGCTTTTATCCTGGCCCATCGCGTGTGTATGAAGAAGTGCCTAAATATGTAAAAGAGGCCTATGATAAGGGCGTTTTGAGCATCAATCATCGAAGTCAAGCTTTCATGGATATAATAAAGGCCACCAACGAAGAGATAAAGAAAAAACTTCTTGTTCCAGACGATTACAGCGTTTTTTATGTGTCTTCAGCTACGGAATGCTGGGAGATCATTGCCGAATCTTATGATATAAGTAGTACACAATATTACAATGGCGCCTTTGGTGAAAAATGGTTTGAATACACCAAAAAATTAAAAGAGAATACGTTTGGTCATCATTTTCATTTTGAGGAGGAGCTGAAACTAGAAACAGTCGATAAGCCTTCGAAAGGCCTTATATGTCTGACACAAAATGAAACCTCCAATGGTACTCAACTTTCGAATCCTTGCATTGCAGCAATCAATAATAAATATCCTGATCACCTCATAGCCGTAGATGCTACTTCTTCTATGGCTGGCATAAAACTCGATTTCAACAAAGCTGATATTTGGTTTGCATCAGTACAAAAGTGTTTTGGACTGCCCGCAGGCATGGCGGTGATGATTTGCTCCCCAAGAGCAATTGAATCAGCCGCATTGAATCTTCATTACAACAGTTTGGCGAATATTGCCCAAAATATGGAACGCTTGCAAACTACCCACACCCCTAATGTCATGGGGATTTATCTGTTGTTGAAAACGATGCAAGAATCTCCATCCATAACCACAACTGAACAAGTTCTTAAAGATCGAATAGAGGCTTATCTTGAAATAATATCAGCTAAGAAAACCATAAAACCAATGGTTGGCCAATCGGAGGTGCGCTCTACCACAGTATTGGTGGTTGAAGGTGAAGAAAAAATCATTGGTTCAATAAAAGCTCAAGCCAAAGAAAGTGGGCTAATACTCGGAAATGGATATGGAGTATGGAAAAACACAACGTTTCGTATTGCTAATTTTCCAGCACTAAAAGACAAAGAAGTGAAACTACTATTGTCATTTCTGAAGAAAAATATTCAATAATTAATCATCTATTTTTTAATCTTATAAAGCAATAAACCTTTAATTAATATAGCTTTGCAAAATGTTTAATCTCAAAGATATTTTCTCAGTAACACTGATCTTATTTTCAGTGATCGATATTCTTGGATCAGTGCCTATTGTAATTGATTTAAGAAAAAAACAAGGTAAAATTGACTCTGGTAGAGCTACAATTATATCAGGGGTACTAATGATTGTATTCCTGTTTTTAGGGCAAAGTGTATTAAAACTTTTCGGACTTGACCTTGGCTCATTTGCCGTGGCTGGTGCCATAGTTATGTTCATTATCTCTATGGAAATGATTCTAGGGGTAGTGCTTTTCAAATCCGATGGGGAGAGTAAAGCGGGTTCAATAGTGCCATTAGCATTTCCTTTGATAGCAGGTGCTGGGGCGCTTACTACCATACTATCCATTCGTGCGGTATATAGCAGCCCTAATATATTGGCTGGTATTATTATCAATTTAGCATTTGTTTATCTTGTGTTAAAATCCACTACCTGGTTAGAAAGAAAACTTGGTGAGTCTGGTTTCAGTATACTAAGACGGGTGTTTGGTATAGTGTTATTGGCTATTGCGGTCAAGATTTTTAAAGAGCATGTAGGCCTTATTGGATGATTACAATTTATACAGACGGGGCAGCTAAAGGCAACCCCGGGCCTGGCGGTTATGGAACGGTAATGCTTGCCAATGTAAATGGCAAACCTTACCGTAAAGAACTTTCTCAAGGTTTTAGAAATACAACCAACAATAGGATGGAACTGCTTGCGGTCATCAAAGGACTGGAGGAGTTGAAGAAGCCGGGAATGCCTGTAACTATCTACTCTGATAGTAAATATGTGGTAGATGCCGTTGAAAAAGGCTGGCTTTGGAACTGGGAAAAGAAAAATTTCAAAGCCAAAGCAAATATTGATCTTTGGAAAGCCTTTATCCCTCTTTACAAAAAACACAGAGTTAAATTCGTATGGGTTAAGGGGCACGCTGGCCTTGAAGAAAATGAACGTTGCGATGAGTTGGCGGTAGAAGCTGCTGAAGGCAAAAATTTGCCGCCTGATATTGGTTACGAAGCTGACAAATAATCAAAAATGGATCTTAAAACTGAATTGTTACGAGAGCACTCCAAAGTTCAGGCATTGAAAATTACTGCATATATTGGTAATGATCCTAAGAAATTTGATCAACTCATGGCTCTTTTTTTTGATAAAGAATACCGGGTTACACAAAGGGCAGCGTGGGTGGTGTCTCATTGTGGCAAAAATCACCCTGAACTGATCAATCCTTATATCGATAAAATGGTCAAGAATCTCAAAAAGGAAGTTCATGTAGCCGTGGTAAGAAATACTTTAAGGTTACTACAGGATTTTGAAATCCCTAAACATTTATGGGGGATTACTGCTGATATCTGCTTTAATATTATGGGATCAAATGCGCCAATTGCCGTTAAGGTATTTGGTATGACCGTATTGGCCAATATTTGCGAAAAAGAGCCTGATCTTAAAAACGAGCTAAGGCTAATCATCGAAGATCAACTTCCCTATGGCTCTGCAGGCTTCAAAAGCAGGGCAAACAAAATACTAAAACGTCTTTAGCAAACCTGCTTTTCGTTCATCTCAAAACCTAATTTCTCCAATTCATTAAGAATAGGTGTATAAATTCCCTTTTTGATAGGAATGTGAACTCCCGTCTCCTTGATCTCCCCTTTTAGCACCATTTTAGCCGCTATACCCACGGGCAAACCCACTGTTTTTGACATTGCGGTATGAACAGAGTCATCACCTATAGCCACCAGGGTACTGTGAATTTCCTTCTTTATATCGTTTTCGAGATACTCAAATTTGTGCCACATTACAATCATGTCTTTATCTTCCGGCTTCAGCGTCCATTTCTTCTTTAAGATGTGTTCCAAAATTTGAGCTGGTGTCCCTTTATCCAGCCCCACCATTTCATGGTCAAACAACCCACTCCAACGCAAACGGTGCATTTCAGAGCCATCCAATTCAAGACCTAAATAATGAGCTAGTTTTAACTCCACAGAGTCATGGGGATTATAAGATAGGAAGGAATTCAAAAATTCACGGTGGGTCATCTGCTTAACACCTTCCATTTGATAAGTATCATCAGTCGCCCCTAATTGAACAAAAATATCCCATGTCCGGCAAAATCCGGGTCTTCTAAAAGTGCCCCTATATAAGGTTGAAATGCCTTCCAGCCCATACACTTCCAAGTACTTTAATGAATCGCGGTTGGCATAACCCTCAAAGTAGCCATAGCCGGGTATATGAACTTGTTCTGTTCTTCTAAACAGCTTTTGATATGGAATGTATTTGTACCTACCTTCCTGAATAAACTTTACAATCCCATGGCCAGCAAGCACTACGTTACGTGGATTCCAGGTAAACTTGTATTCCCATGGGTTATCATCTTCAGTAGCTGGAGCAAGTAAACCCCCAGTAAAAGATTCAAATGAGGTCAATTTGTGTCCGCTTTCACGAATATGATCAAGTACCTTCATGGCTGACATATGGTCAATCCCCGGATCAAGCCCGCATTCGTTGAGTAAAAAAACCCCTTTTTCTTTTGCCTTGGCATCAAGGGCTTTCATTTCATTGGAGACATACGAAGCCGATATCATGTGCACCCCATGATCAACACAGATCTCAGCAACTATTGGATGAAAATTGGCTGGAAGCATTGAAATCACAATATCAGCTTTTTTTATCTCTTCAACCCTTTGTGATTCATTCAACACATCGAACTGAAAAGCTTCAACATGTTGATGGTTGGCGCATTTTTCTTGAGCCAGTTCCAATGAATAATCACCAACCCGCATTTGCCAGTGGTGTTCGTTACACTCATTAATCAAATAATCTATAAGAGAAGTTGCTGATCTACCCGCCCCTAATACCAATATCTTCTTCATCAATTAAATACTTGTTAAATTAAGGCCTCAAATAAAAGAATAACTGCCCGCAATGTGCAATTCTTAATCATAAAAATTTTTATGCAGGCGTAGTAGTATTATATTGCGTGGCTCTAATTATATATATGGCACGATCAGACGAAAAGGCAACACATTTCATTTATGAAAAAAAAGAGGATATTGAAGATCTCTATATGTTGCTTATAAAAAAAGCAGAAGAGGCCTTTGCATCAAGCTACTCTCCCTACTCCAATTTCGAAGTAGGGGCGGCAGCATTGCTGGAGAATGGCGAAATAATATCAGGCTCGAATCAGGAAAACGCAGCTTATCCTTCCGGACTTTGTGCTGAGCGGGTCTCATTATTTCAAGCGGGGGCGAGATTTCCCAATGTTAAAATAATCAGGCTGGCAGTAGTGGCAAAAAGAAGAGGTGAAAAGGAACTTCGTAGTGGTGGCCCTTGTGGCATGTGCCGACAAGTAATGCTAGAATATGAACAAAAACAATCGTCACCTATTGAAATAATTTTTAAAATTGACAATGAAAATTGGATACGCACTAAAACTGCCGCTTCGCTTCTACCTTTTTCGTTTGGTAAGGACAATCTTTAATGTTCATCCATATAAACTTTTTAAATTGTGAGTATATTGTAAATTCGAATATTGGCTACTAAACACACACTCTTTTTCATGAGGTTAAATCTGAAGACCCTTTCTATTCTACAACAAACATTCATCCTTTTTGGTGGGTTTTTGATTTTGGCCTTTATCAATTTTTATGTAATAAATGCGGCCAAGAATGATATCATGTCATACTCTGACAAAATCCTTGAAATTGAAAGGCTGAATGACGATATCACTACCTTGAACCTGAAAGCACAAGAAGCTATGACGGGTATCGAGCCAGCCAAAAATAGTCTCGAATCCACTATCGCGCGCATCGATCAAACCATCAATTCCTTTAAATATGGTGGCCAATTGCCTTTTACAAAAATTGAGATTGACGAGGCCGACCAACCACTAAAAAGAGTATTGGACAAGTTCGAAATAACTTGGTCACCAATAAAGACCAATCTCGGAACTGTATTGTTTGAGCCCCATAAAATAGATACAACGGTGCAGCAAGAGGTGATTGTACCATTGAATGACTCATTAAACAGTACCACAACTGAAATCCAATCAAATACCATTTCCATTGATAATCATAATGTAGTTTCCGCAAGAAACTATTTGAAGATGCATCTCAAGAATTTGAGTCCGCTATTAACTGAGATGGAAGATATGATCCGTCAAGAAGAGGATGCTGCTGGAGCATATTTAACTTACCTACTTTATTTCTTCCTACTGTTTAATGTGACTTGCATCATATTAGTGATCATATTGATCAAGAGAAATCTATTTAATCCATTGGACGAATTAGGTCACATCTTTTCAGATGGGGATTTTGACAAAAAATCAAACTATAACAAGGATAATGAAATTGGCGTGATAGCCAATAGTCTTAATAATTTGGTGGATGGCTTACGTCAAGCCACATCTTTTGTTACCAAAATCGGTGAGGGACAATTGGATGTAAAGTTTGATGGCATTGATGAGTCGAAGGTCATAGAAGGTAGTTTGCAAGGGGCTTTAATCAATATGCGTGAACAAATGAAGCGCATGGACGAGCAAGATGAGGAACGAAAATGGACTACCGAGGGCTTGGCCAAGTTTGTGGACATACTTAGGGCAAGCAACAACGTCAAACAACTGGGCGATGCCATTATCTCCAATTTAGTAGACTACACAAAGTCCAACCAAGGGGGTATTTACATTTTAAATGAAGAAGATGAGGACAATCCTTATTTAGAGCTCATTTCACTTTATGCTTTTGACACTAAAAAGTTTGAACAAAAAAGCTACCGGCTTGGCGAAGGGCTTGTCGGCCAAACTTTCCTAGAGAAGAAAACGATCTTTTTGTTGGAAGTACCTGAAGATTATATTGAAATCAAGTCGGGATTGGGTGACTCCAACCCGAAAAATATATTGCTGGTGCCGCTTAAGATAGAAAATGAAATTTATGGCGTTATTGAGTTGGCCTCATTTCATGAGTATGAAGTATATCAAATTGAGTTTGTTGAAAAATTAGGTGAGAGCATAGCGGCTACCATAGAAGGCGTAAAAAACAATAACAAAACCAGACTGCTTCTTGAAGATTCACAACAACTGACCGAGCAAATGCAAGCTCAAGAAGAAGAAATGCGGCAAAACATGGAAGAACTTACAGCCACTCAAGAAGAAATGGCTAGAAAGGAATCTGCCGTTTCCGCTCAGCTTGATGCAATCAACAACTCTTTGGGCACGGCAGAATATGATATCTATGGATCAATAATAACTGCCAATAATAAGTTTGCAGAATCTCTGGGCTATACTTCTGAGACTATCATGAGTGCCAATTTCCATTCTTTGCATGGTAACCCTTCGATTTTTGAAGTAATTAAAAAAGACAATTCATGGTCAGGTTGGACCGAAAAGAATCATAAATCCGGTGCCTCACGGAATTTCAAATCATCATTTAATACCTTATTGGACGAGGAAGGCACGATTATTAAAATTATTGAACTGGTCACCCAGTTTGAAAAGGAAACTGAAGTTATCGCCCAAAAAGATGATTGGAAAGAGCTAAAAGAGGTGGAAGAGGAACTTCGGCAAAATTTGGAGGAACTGACAATAACGCAAGAACAACTTGATAAAAAACTACTTGTTTCCAATCAGTTATTAGAAAAGTTTAATACACTACACCAAGTAATAACTATTGATAAAAATGGTGTTATTTTGGAGGTTAATGAAAAGGCTAAATTGTCCATTGGCTCTGATTTATCTTCTGTGGAAGAAGTATTTGAAGAACCGCTATCTGCAATTTTGAAAAATGAGACCAAGGTACTTACCTTGAAAAACGAAAATGCAGATAAAGTAGACGTTACGATTTTTGCCTTAAATGACGGTAATGAAAAAATTACGATTATTTGGTCATAGAAATTGACCATTATAATGACGTTTAAAATATATATATGTGAATTTTTATTAATTTACAATTTACTAAATATCGCTAAGCCAATCGATTAATGACGGAAATTGATATAGCAGACCTAAAGAAGATCACCGAGGTGGTGAAGTCAAAATACGGATATGATTTCACGAATTATGCCATGTCTTCATTTAAACGGAGGATATCACGTATACTTGAGATGAACAACATGTCAATGGAGACTTTAATGAAAAAACTCTATGACCCTGGTTTCTTAGATGATTTTCTCAATGAAATCACTGTTAATGTAACTGAGATGTTCCGCGATCCTTCATTCTGGAGGGTTTTAAGGGATGATGTGATCCCTGGTATTTTGCTCAACCATCAAACCATTAGGATTTGGCACGCTGGCTGCTCTTCAGGCGAAGAAGTTTTCTCAATGGCCATAATGTTGCGGGAGATGGGCCTGTTGGATAAAGTAAACATAATAGCTACTGACCTTGACACTAATATTCTTGAGAAAGCCAAAAAAGGGGAATATAACCTCAAAAACATGGAACTCAATGAGAAGAATTATATTCGGTATCAAGGTACTTCTTCATTAAAAGATTACTTCAAAGAATCAAATGGGAAAGCTGTCTTGGATAAATCATTGGTAGAAAATGTGTCTTTCAGAAAGCATGATCTGGTAAAAGGTGACGTATTCAACAAATTTGACTTAGTGCTGTGCAGGAATGTGATGATTTATTTTAATCAGACATTACAGAATGAGGTGTTGAAAAATTTCCATGAAAGTTTATTTAAATATGGTTACTTGGCCATCGGTTCCAAGGAATCTCTCATATGGTGTGAAATTGCCAATAAGTTTATAATCGTTAATAACGAGGAAAAAATATATAAGAAAATAAAGGATTGAGAGGCTGTAAAATCGGTGACTGACTTTAAATTAGATAATCGTTACAAAGCCATAGTAATTGGCGGATCGGCAGGTAGTTTTCAGGGTATTGTAAAAATACTTTCTAACTTACCAGCTAATTTTCCATTGCCCATTATTATGTGTTTGCATAGACTCAAACATGTTAGGAATGGGTTTGTGGAGGCATTATCTATTAAAAGTATTGTTGAAATTGTTGAACCTTATGATAAAGAACCAATAAAGAAAGGCAAAGTATACTTGGCTCCGTCTAATTATCATATGTCAACAGAGCTAGGTCACTACTTTAGCTTATCTACAGAAGAAATGATTAATAACTCACGACCTGCAATAGATATAACCCTTGGAACATCAGCCTATGTATTCCGCGATAAGCTAATTGGCATATTATTATCCGGAGCAAATAAGGATGGTGGTATGGGAATGAAGTATATTAAAGACCGTGGTGGACTGACCATTGTGCAGGAACCATCGGAGTGTATGATTGATACAATGCCAAAAGCTGCATTAAGCTTAACCACCATTGATCATGTGCTGAAAATCGATGACATTGCAGAGTTTTTGAAACAATTACATAAACAGTATAAGTAAATGAAATTAGATCAGCGAAAAATAAGTGTGGCCCTCGTACTGGTTTATATACTATGTGTCTTATTCACTGCCTATAAGCTGTTTACAATACAGGATGACCTTATTTATGGACAGGCATTAAACCTTTCGCAAGTGTCTAATGCCAAGCCTATTCTTATGCAGCTTTATTTGGTAACAGGATTTACCTTAATTATTGGCATTGGCATATTATATTACTTCTTTAATAATAAAAGTATGGAGGTGATATATGTGGAAAAGAAAGAAGAGAAGAAAAAGACTGAAGATAAAACCATAATAGAAGAAGACAAAAAACTAGATATTTCATCAATTAAAGATGCCTTAAGCTCCCGTTCAAAATCAGAAGAAAAAATACTGAGTGACGGCCTAACCGAACTCTGCAAAAGGATGGAAGCTGGAGTTGGTGCTTATTATATGGTGAAAAAAGATAAAACCAAAAAGGTGCTTCAAATGAATGCCACTTATGCGTTAAGTATAAGTGAAAGCCAAAGACCTGTTTTTGAATTTGGTGAAGGTCTAGTAGGGCAGGTAGCATTGGAAGAAAAACCATTGAACATTGACGATGTACCTGAAGGTTACATCAAAATTATTTCTGGGTTAGGAAGCTCCTCTCCCACCCATGTACTCCTGGTTCCAATAAAATATGGCAAGGATTTATGTGGGGTGGTGGAAATTGCAGGATTTACACCCTTTAATGACAACGATATTAAAGGCGTAACTGAGGCATTTGGAATAATAACCAATAAACTTTACGCCAAATCAGCCCCTAAAGAGGCTGAAGAAGCAAAAAGCACAACTAAAAAAACTAAAAAAGCATAAAAACATATCAACTATATGTTTAAACAGATATCCATAAGTACGAAAATAACGATTTTAGTAATTAGCATAGTGTTGGTGACACTACTGGCTATTAGCTACATTTCGTTCAGATTAAGTCAAGCAGCTGTTGAAGAAAGGTACAGCGAAAACTTAAAAGTGATTAGCGAAAGTATGTCTGGCAAACTGCAAGCGCAGTTTGAAAATGTAATTTCCAATCTAAAGTACCTTCAGCAAGCTAAACCCATTAAAGAAGGGGTTGCTGGTGGAACATCGGCAAGTACAGGGGATGCAGATATGGGTTTTGGTGGTGAGCCTGATTTTGGCGGTGAGCCCGATTTTGGCAGCTCAGAACCAGACTTTGGCAGTTCAGAGCCCGATTTTGGAGATAGTGAAGATAGTGGTATGGACTTCGGGGGCGATGATCCGTTTTCAGTCCCAAGTGCCACCGCCCCAACTTATGATGTAAAAGGTTTTATTGCTGGAATAAAAAATGCCTTTGATTATCAAGACATTGTGATCACCAAAACCGGTGGAACGATTAAATTTTCAACCAATTCAGAATTGGCAGCGGGTAGCAACCTCAGTGATCCTGATGGAAGTACCTTTACAAATACAGTACAAGGCATTTACATCAGTAATATCGTAGATAAAAAAGGTAAATACTCCATTTATGCAGGAGCTCCTGTTACCCATGATAATGGTGAGACTTCGTTGATTTTCATTGAACTGTCAATGGATAAAATTTATAAGGTATTAAACGACTCTACTGGATTGGGAAAAACTGGCGAAGCGGTACTGGCCAGGATAGACTCCACCAGTGGCCGGATCAATTATTTAAACAAGGTACGCAATGATCGGGATGGTGCATTCAAACTATTGTCAAGGGGCGACTCCAAATCAACTGCCGTTCAAAAAGCAGTAGCTGGAGAAATTGGAGTGGGTGCCAATGAAGATTATCGAAATAAAGAAAACTTGGCGAGCTGGACCCCCATTGCTAATGTCAAAGGTTGGGGATTGGTGGTAAAAATTGATACCGATGAAATATTTGCTGAGTCCTACAGTCTGTTCAATAATTTTTTAATAGCTGGATTGATTATCCTGTTGCTAACCACCATGATTTCCCTTTTCTTTTCAAAATACTTGACCAACCCATTACAGTCACTTAAGAAAACATTGGAATTGGTAGGCAATGGAATACTTCCTGAAAATGTGGAGCAAAGAACTACCGATGAGATTGGTCAAATGGCCAATAGTGTGAATCACTTGGTAGATACCCTCAAAAACACAGCTCAATTTGCACAACAAATAGGTGAAGGCAATTTCACAGCTGACTTTAAATCCATCAATGATGATGATGCTTTGGGTATGGCACTCGTCAATATGAGAAACAACCTGATTGAAGGCGAGCAGCGTGACAAGCAAAGGAACTGGATTGTGACAGGAGTTGCCGAAATAGGGGAAATTCTAAGGGCACATGATAATCTAGAGCTTTTGGGCGATGAGGTTATCAAATATATTATTGGCAAAATAGGAGCTGTTCAGGGTGCATTTTATGTGGTGAATGAAGAAGATGAAGATTCATACTTGGAAATGAAATCTAGCTTTGCCTATAATCGTAAAAAGCATTTAAAAGTGAGCTTCAAGTTCGCTGAAGGGCTAGTAGGGCAGTCAGCAGCTGAAAGGGACACCATATTAAGGACAGAAATACCGCATGATTATGTCACTATCACATCTGGTATACTCGGTGACAAGCGGCCTACTTCAATATTAATTGTTCCATTGATTACGGAAGAAAAGGTTTTTGGGGTTTTGGAATTGGCTGGTTTTGAGAAATTTGACAGCGGTAAAGTAAAATTTGTAGAAGAATTAAGTCTTATATTAGCCCGGACTGTATTTAACATTAAAGTAAACGAACGTACCAGAAAGCTGCTTGAAGAATCTCAAGCGATGAGTAGTGAGTTACAGGAAAAGCAGGAGATACTAAGGCAGAATGCCGAAGAAATGCAGGCCACTTCTGAGGAACTGCAAAAATCCAACATCAAACTAGAAGAGCAAATTGAAGAAGTAAACCGCACTCAAAACAGGATGCAGTTGCTTTTAGAGAATGCATCTGAGGTAATTACCATTTACGAAGAGGATGAAGCCATCCGATATATAAGTCCGTCAGTAGAACCCATTTTAGGTTATACACAAAAAGAGATGATTGGATCCAGTGACGCTGACAAAGTAAACAAAGTTCATGTGGAAGAGTATAGGGGTATGTTCAAGACATTACTTGAAAACCCTGATGAGCAAGTTACCATCCAGTATGAATACATGGCCAAAGATGGCAATTATATCTGGATTGAATCTACCGGAACCAACTTCATGTCCAATCCTGCCATCCATGGTATCATTGTTAACTCAAGGGATATTACCGAAAAGAGATTGGCCGAGCAGGAGCAGCGTATGAGAAGTAAAATGCAGGCATTATCGGAAAATTCCCTGGATCTAATTACCCGATTAGAAGGTGATGGTATCTCCTATATCAACCCGGTTATTGAAGAATATACAGGACGAAACCCTGCTAATTATTTAAATCAGAAGATTGAAGAAACCGATCTTGACCAAAACATTCTAGCACGTTGGTTGCAAATAGTGGAAGAAGTAAATACCACCAATAATAAGGTGGCCACTGAAATGGACTTCCCTTCTCAAATGGGTGACCGTGTAATGCAAGTAAATGCCATACCTGAATATGATGACAATGAAAAATTGGAATCAGTACTTGTTGTCTCACATGATATCACTGACAGAAAAATAATAGAGCTTGAAATCCAGAACAAGAATAAGAAGATCAACGACAGTATCAACTATGCGAAAAGAATACAGAATGCGATACTGCCAAATAATGAGGTAATCCATAAGGTTCTACCTGATTCCTTCATCCTTTATAAGCCAAAAGATGTGGTGAGTGGGGATTTCCCATGGTATGTCAAAATAGGGGACGAGATTTATCTGGCGGCAGTAGATTGTACTGGGCATGGTGTTCCGGGTGCATTACTATCATTGATCGGTTATTTCTTGCTCAATGATATTGTTAGAAGTAGAAAGATTACCGATCCTGGAATTATTCTCGATCAGTTAGATGAAGGTGTAACAACTACACTAAGACAAGATCAAGATGATTCCAAAACCAAGGATGGTATGGATATCGCCTTATGTAAAATTAATACCAAACTCAAAAAAGTGGAGTACTCTGGTGCACATCGTTCATTATATGTCATTAAAAATGGCGAAATGGAAGAAATAAAAGGTAACAAATTTGCCATCGGTGGAGGTATTTATAAAAATCAAACGAACTTCACCAACCATATCGTAGAATTGTCAGAGGGTGATTCCTTTTACTTCTGCTCTGACGGTTTCCCTGACCAGTTTGGTGGCCCTGACAATAGAAAATTCGGCCCTAAACGTTTACGGGAACACATTATGGAAGTGTGCAACAAGCCAATGTCCGAAGCACATGAAGTATTTGATAGGGAGTGGGAAAATTGGAAAGGTGAAGAAAAACAAACAGATGATGTTCTGTTAATAGGAATAAAATTTTAGAACTTATAATTAATTGTCGTATTTTGACAGATTATAAGTAGATTTATTTGATTGTAAAATTAGTAGTGATTTAAAGACTAATAGTAAAACGCTTTAAGACTTATGAAGTATATTTTTGATTTACACAAAACCATGCTTGACAACCACCTTATTTTAGTTTATGAAGGTGAATTCAACCAAGAAATAACCAAATCGGTGCTTGCTATGGCAGAAAGAAACATGGACTCCTCAGGTGAAGAATCTTCTGTAAAAAGAAAGGTTTTTAACGTGATGGTTGAATGTCTTCAAAATGTCGTCAAACATGCCGAAGAGGTTTCCAACAAACACGCTGCAGTTTTTATGGTTGGCAAGAGTGACAAGGAATACATAGTTATTTCTGGCAATTCCATTTCCAATGAAAATATAGATGGTCTTAAAGGTAAAATCGATCAGATCAATGCATTGGATAAGGACGGACTCAAGGAATTATATAAAAGCATCATCAAGAACACAGAAATTTCCGATAAAGGAGGCGCTGGTCTTGGATTTGTAGACATGGCTCGAAAATCTGGCAAAAAGTTAGATTACGAATTTGTTGAGCTGGGCGATGGCTCTTCATTTTTCTGCCTGAGATCATCTATAGAAAGACTTTAATACCTAATTGATTCAAAAAGATTTTAAATAGCATTAATAATGGACATACTAAATTTAGAAGGCACTGAAGATACACCAAAAATTATGTTGGATAAGGGCAATGGTATTTTTGAAATCTCAGGAAGAAGCCTTCCTGAAGATTCAGCTGAATTCTACCAGCCTGTTTTAGATTGGATTGACGAGTATTCGAAAGAAGCAAATGCAAGTACTGAATTTATGTTCAAACTTGAGTATTTCAACACGGCTTCTAGTAAACTTATCCTTGATGTGCTTTCAGCATTAGAAGATATTGATGGCATGACCATCATATGGTACTTCCACGAAGACGATGAGGATATGGAAGAGGCTGGAGAAGAATTTTCCGAGCTTGTTGAGATCCCTTTCGAATTTAAAACCTATTAATTTTTAGATTATAGATTTTTTGCCAGTAAATCTTCTGCCATTAGCAGAGACTAGCCTATGAGTGAAGAAATACTTAAAGCTCTTACACAACTTTTTGCCATCATTACCAAACAAGATGGTGGTGTTACTGAAAAGGAAAGGCAATTTGTTATAGGCTTTTTTCAGCAAGAACTGGATCAGGACTCCGTTAAAGAGTATCTGGAACTTTATGATCAGTTTGTAGGCTACAACCAAGATGCCACCGAATCACAAAAGGAAGAGGAAGAAGGAACAAAAAAAAGAAAACTCACATCGGTTCGGGATTCGGTAAAAACACTTGGGCTTTGCAAAAAGATCAATAAAACACTTACCCAAAAACAAAAGGTCGTTGTACTGATCAAAATCCTAGAACTAGTGGGATCTGATCAAAATTTCACCCCACAGCGGATGGAAATTATTGATACCATCAGTACAGTTTTCAATATCTCAAAAGAAGAATACAAGCTAATAGAAAGCTTTGTTATCAAAGATGAGCCTGCTGAACTTAATTTTAATGACGTATTAATAGTAAGTGGTGAGGGTGAGCATAACCATGACATTAAACCTGCAATAACTGAAGAGGGCGAAAGCATTGACGGTTCCAAACATTTCTACAGCGATATTGATGGACACATAACTTTCTTGAAGGTCAATAGTGTTGATATGTATTTCACCAAGTATTTGGGGAAAGATCAAATCATGCTCAACGGGTTTATCATGCAAAAGCATAGGGTTTACCTCTTTTCGCATGGTAGCACCGTTAAAACACCACTTGGGGCGGCACTTTATTATAGTGATCTCATTGCGCTATTTAATGATGAGTTGCAAACAGCCAAGCTGTCGTTCAATGCTGATATAGAAGAATTTAGATTCCCCAATGGTGCTTTAGGCCTTCGCGATGTGCAAATTTCCGAAGGACCTGGCCAATTAATAGGTATTATGGGGGCCAGTGGTGCAGGTAAAACCACATTAATGAATGTATTGGCTGGAATTGAACAGCCCACAATAGGTAGTGTTAAAATCAATGGCTTTGATATCAATACTGAGAAAGACAGCATCCACGGGGTTATTGGTTATGTGTCACAAGACGACCTCCTTATTGAGGAGCTAACAGTCTATCAAAACCTGTATTATAATGCAAAACTCTGCTTTGCCAACCTATCTGAAGAAGAACTAAATAAACGTGTTCTTGATGTTCTTGAAAGTTTGGGTCTTGATCAACGAAAAGATTTAAAAGTAGGCAGTGTACTTGACAAAACAATAAGTGGTGGACAGCGTAAACGCTTGAACATTGCTTTGGAGCTTATCAGAGAACCAGCGGTAATGTTTGTTGATGAGCCTACTTCAGGGCTTTCGTCAAGGGATTCAGAAAATGTAATTGACTTACTGAAAGAACTTACCCTAAAAGGCAAGCTTATTTTTGTTGTAATCCATCAGCCTTCATCAGACATCTATAAGATGTTCAGTAAGATGTACATCATGGATACTGGGGGCTATCCCGTATTTTATGGAAATCCGGTTGAAGCAGTTACTTACTTCAAAAAAGCCACCAACCAAGTGGACAGCCAGAGGGGGCAGTGTGAAACCTGTGGCAATGTAAACCCAGAGCAGATATTCAACATTATTGAAGCAAAAGTTGTAGACGAATACGGCCAGCTTACCAATAAAAGAAAGGTGAATCCACAGCAGTGGAATGAAGGTTTTAAGGAAAGGTTTACCATTGAAAAAATTGCTGACCTCAATGAAGAACCTGCGCATTCATTGATTATCCCCAATAAGCTAAAACAAGCACTTATATTTACAACCAGGGACATGCTCAGTAAGTTGAGCAATCAACAATATTTGTTGATTAACCTGCTTGAGGCGCCATTGCTGGCTCTTATTTTAGCTTTCATTATTAAATACAAAAGTAGTCCATTTGGCGACTCCTATGTATTTAGGTTTAATGATAATATCCCGGCATTTATGCTCATGAGCATTATTGTGGCTTTGTTTATGGGGCTCACAATAAGTGCTGAAGAGATTATCCGTGACAGAAAAATATTAAAACGGGAATCGTTTCTCAACTTAAGTTGGAATTCCTATTTGCTTTCTAAGATTGCCATTTTATTTCTAATGTCGGCCATTCAAACCATAACCTTCGTAATAGTGGGACATCTGATATTGGAAATCCATGGAATGACATTTGCGTTTTGGTTTGCATTATTTACCTGTTCATGCCTTGCCAATGTCTTAGGGCTGAACATCTCCAGTGCCTTTAATTCAGCGGTTACTGTGTATGTAATGATTCCATTGCTACTTATCCCGCAAATGATTTTAAGTGGACTGTTATTTAACTTTGACAAGCTCAATGAAATACTAAGTACAAAAGGAAAAGTGCCTATTGTGGCAGACTTAATGGCCTCACGATG
The DNA here is from genome assembly GCA_002338655.1 of Flammeovirgaceae bacterium UBA1842. Lineage (GTDB taxonomy): Bacteria > Bacteroidota > Bacteroidia > Cytophagales > Cyclobacteriaceae > Fulvivirga. Next base: position 144,528 of record DDIU01000017.1, read on the forward strand.
GGCGTATGAAGCCATGGCCGTATACCAGTTTAAAAACAATGACTACGAGGCACCCTATTATGAAATAGAAAAGGTTCAGGCTCAATCTGACTTCAAAGCCGCATATCTTATTGAAGAACTTAAAAAGAAGCGACAGAGAATAGAAGAAAATTATAAAACCGCAGGAGACTCCTTGAAAGCAGTATTACGTGGCGATCTCAAAATCATAGTGGACAATATTGCTGTTGACCCTTATAAGGAGGGATTGGAAGGACTGCAGATTGCTTCCCTAAAACTTGAAAATTATAATGAAGAAATCAACAAGCAGTTGACTGCTTATATGGACAACTTCAAAAAACATTATCAGCAATTATATAATGAGAATGTGGCCAAGAAGGACAAGATGGTTTATTTCTTTGAGCACAACCCAGAGTATGACTACAATTTGAATGAGGCTAAAAATGAATATTACAACGAAAGTTTAGCAGATTTGGTAATGAATGTAAATGAAAAGGATAGGATATTGGAATACAATGGTGAGCTTATTCAGCAAATAAATCCCATTTTTAATACTCCAACCCCCTCATCATCAATAGATTATCGTGCTCATTTCTTCGCCCCACAAAAACACTTTTTGGGTACCTATTTTAGTACCTACTCATTCAACCTTATGGTCATTTGGATTATGACCTTGGTACTTTATATATTGTTATATTTTGAAGCCTTGAAAAAAGGTCTCAAATTACTTAGTAAAATTAATTTCGGTAAGAAAAAATAAATATTGGAAACCATTTCATTTAAGCATTTTACGAATAATAATGTTTGTAATAGATAAATGAATTCCTAATTTTGTTGACATCATAAAAAATGTGCATATGAGGATTTTAACATTGTTTTTAGCTGTTTTTGTTTTAGCATGTAATTCAAGCAAAAAACCTGATGAACAAGCGTTTCTTGAAAGTCTAGACTCAACTAAGGTTGACGGTCCGGCTATTTCTGGGGAAGTGATTAGCAGCATAATCCAGCAGATTCCTTCACCTTTGGAGATTTCAGTACTGCTAAAAGAATCTGGAACTAAATATGATAAATCATTCTTAAATTCTGGTGACAACATTTCAAAATACAACAGCAACTATAGAAAGGCATTAAACCTAGGTATTTATGGTACTGACCTAGGGTATACAAATATCTACGAGCAAAATCAAGATGGACTTGATTACATGGCAGCAATAAAAGAACTGGCCAATGGCTTAAGTATTGGGCAATTTTTCGACATTGAAACGATTGGAAGATTAGCCACCAATAGCAAAAACCTTGATTCATTATTGCTCATTACCACGCAAAATTTTAATAGCATCAATAGTTATCTTCAAGAGCAGAACAGGGCTAACCTTAGCGTTCTACTTTTGACTGGTGGTTGGTTAGAAGCCATGCACATTACCTGTCAAGTAGCAAATAAAAATAAAGACAACAAGGAATTACGTGATACCATTGGTGAACAAAAGATTATTTTAGAGAACATAGTTCTTCTATTAAGTTTCTATCAAGAGGTTGATCAGAATATGGCATCGCTTTTGGAAGACATGAAAGCATTACAAAATGAGTACAATAACATTGAGATCATTAAGACATATAAAGAATCTACTTTTGAGATTGTTGATGGAGTAATGATGATTAAGGATAATAGTACTAGCGAAATTAAGATCACTCAGGAGAATGTAACAAACATCACCCAATTGATCAGTTCAATCAGAAAAAAAGTTATTAGTTAAGTGAAAATTTTCGAAATATGAAAAAGGCTCTTTTTACATTTTTTGTAGCAGGTTTATTTTTAATGGCAGGTACAGCAAGTGCTCAGTGCAACCCTGAGCAATATACAAATACATGCATACCCAAACTTGCTTCAGGATTTAACTTCCTGAAAAGTTACAAAATAGACGGCCAAGCTGGCGCCAAAACAAAAGTGGAGTATTCTTACGTTTTTACAAAAGGAACACAATACATGATTAACGTCTGTGCCACTGGTGATGCCACAGATGGAATAATTGTAAGTCTATTTGATAGTAACAGAAATCAAGTGGCCAGTAGTAAAATAAACAATCAATTCATCTCAGCCATTGCCTATCCATGTAACACTACAGGTATCTACTACATTCAATATACTTTTGATAAATCTGCAGAATTTTGTGGAGGAAGTGCTTTAGGCTTCAAGAGATAATACTACATAACTATCGATATTTATAAAGCAGGTCCCTAAAAAGGCCTGCTTATTTTTTTATGGAGGAAAAACGAATTCAATTTGAGTATAATGCGCGGTATTTTCAATATGGTGAGCTGAATGAAAACACCAAAAATCTCCTATTTGTAATCCATGGCTATGGCCAGCAGGCGAAATATTTCTTAAGGAAATTTGAATCTTTAAATCAGCAAGATAACTGTATAATTGCCCCGGAAGGGCTTTCAAGATTCTACCTTAAAGGTTACAGCGGACGCGTAGGGGCTACCTGGATGACTAAAGAAGATCGGCTTTCCGATATCGACAATTACATTACCTATTTGAATTCAATCTATGAAACACTTAAACCAAACCTACCAGAAAACATAACCATCTCTGTTATTGGTTTTTCACAAGGATCAGCTACTGCTTCACGTTGGGCGGCATCTTTACCGTTTGATTTCAATCAACTAATACTATGGGCTGGGGTTTTTCCCCCAGATATGGACTTCGACAAAGCATCGACAAAATTTGTAACAAAGAAGATATTTTATGTTTATGGCACAGAAGATCCCTTTTTAACTAAAGAACGATTGGAAGAAATGAAACTGCTGTCCAAAAAACTAAAAGTGACCCCAAAAATCATAAAATTTGAGGGTGGCCATGAAATAGATAAAGAGGTTCTAAATCAACTCTTTTTGTAAACTATGGTAGAAGATGCCTGGGCCGTTGGGAATACAACCATATCACTGACATTGACATGAGCAGGTCTTGTAATCACAAATAATATCGTTTCGGCAATGTCTTGCGCCTGTAAAGGCTTATAGTTCTGATATACACTATTAGCCCTCACTTCATCCCCCTTAAATCTTACTTTGGAAAATTCCGTTTCTACCAATCCAGGATTGATGGCCGTTACCTTTATGCCATAAGGGTTTAAGTCCATCCGCATGCCATTGCTTATGGCATCCACAGCATGTTTTGATGCACAATATACATTGCCATTAGGATATACTTCTTTCCCTGCAATAGAACCGATATTAACGATATGTCCAGTGTTTCTTTCCACCATCTGAGGTGTAATGTATTTTGATAGGTAAAGCAATCCTTTCACATTAATATCTATCATGGCATCCCAATCATCGAGGTTACCTTCATGAATTGGGCCTAACCCATGGGCATTGCCTGCGTTATTAATAAGTACATCGATCTCTTGCCATTCCTTTGGTAGGCCTAGTATGGCAGTGTATATGTCCTGTTTTTCCCTTATATCAAAATTCAAAATCTTAACATCGACCTTCTTACCAAGCCGCTGAGATAAATCCTCCAATCGCTCCAACCGTCTCCCGGCTAATATTAAATTGAAATTATTGTCTGCCAGAAGTTCGGCAGTGGCTTTCCCTATTCCAGAAGTAGCACCTGAAATAAAAACTATCCTTCTCTTCATTATTGAAAAAGTAAATAAAGGGTTATTGTATTTGTATTTAATCGATCAATGCCTGCACTTAGTGGATTGTTTTCTTCATTGCCAAGCATATTGGTGATTCCTTTAGAAAAACGAATCTCCGGAGAGAATTTAAATAATGGATAGTACATGTCTATTCCAAATCCTGCATCTAATGAAAGATTAAAGGCTTTAATCGGTAAATTTTGCTTGCTTACTTCATCTACATCATTTTTCCCAGATGCTTCGAATCCTGGTTTTATGCCCCCCACCATGTACATCCTGAAATTTCCCCTACGCTCAGATTTATATTTTAGTAGGAGTGGTAATTCCACTACAGTAGTTTCTACAAGTTCATCAATTTTAGGTGCATCAAGTCTCAAATATTGAACCCTATGTTCATAAAAGGCGACCTTCGGCAATAATCTTACATCGAAAAATTCCGACAATCTTAGGTTAACTATAAAGCCCAATGAGAAGCCAGGTGACCAAGATGGTGAAATAGAATAGATTGAATCCAGGCCATTGGTGGTAAATCTATCAGAGTATTTTAATTGGTAGGTTGTAGTATGTATCCCAATTAAAAAACCATAGCTTAGAAATCGATCATCGTAATGTGGATTATTCATGGCCACGTTACGCTGGGCGTTTACATGTCCAATGAAACCACAAAGAAGTAGTACAATAATGGCTACTTCTCGCCTACATAAATCGAGCTTACACCGAATGTTAAAGATCTGCATTTAGTATTTTTAAATCCTGCATTTTTCAGTACTTCTAAAAACTTTTCCCCATCAGGGAAGGCCTCAACCGACTCTGGTAGATAAGTGTAGGCAGCGTTATCTTTGGAAACCAGCTTACCAATTTTAGGTAAAATTGCTCTAAAGTAAAAATTATAAATCTGCTTGAACGGGAATTTCGTAGGTTTAGAGAATTCCAATATCACTGCTTTCCCACCTGGTTTCAATACCCTATTCATATCCATTATACCTTTTTCCAGGTTTTCGAAGTTCCTTACTCCAAAGGAAACGATTACAGAATCAAAAGTATTGTCATCAAACAATAGCTTTTCGCTATCTCCCAGTTGAAGATCAATGATTTTGTCCAAACCTTTTCGTTTCATCTTCTCCCTACCAACTGACAACATGCCTTCAGAAATGTCTACACCGATGATTTTTTCTGGTTTTAACGATAATGCCTCTATTGCAAAATCACCCGTACCAGTGGCTATGTCCAAAATATACTTTGGCTTGTCTTTTTTAAGCATTCCAATAGCCTGCTTACGCCATAAAATATCAATGCCCAGGCTTAAGAAATGATTGAGAAAATCATACTTCTTGCTGATGTTGTTGAACATTTCAGCTACCTGCTGCTTTTTACCTGACTTATTTTCTTTATAGGGTAATACGGTCATAAATGCCTTGGTTGATAATCTGGGTATTAACAAAAGGCAAATATCCTTTGAACAAAAGGATATTCCTAAATCATACGTAAATTATGTGATTATTTGCCGCCAGTAACTTTAAACTCTACCCTTCTGTTGAGTTCCCTTCCCTCTTTCTCGTCATCATTACTAGCCAATGGACGCTCCTCGCCATATCCCACTGCAATGATTCTTCTGGCGTCCACTCCTTTCTTTACCAGATAGTCCTTAACGGCATTTGCCCTTCGCTGTGAAAGGTTCTTGTTATAGGCCTTAGAACCGATGTTATCTGTATGTCCAGAAATTTCGATTTGCATACCCGTATTTTGCGACATCATACTTTCCAACTTATTCAATTCGTTGTATGATTCATCTTTGAAAGTGGCCTTGTCAAAATTAAAATAGATGTTGCTAAGCACAGAACGCGTTCCCATTTTCAGCTTCCTCATCCGAACGGTTCTTTCTATGTTCTGTGATTTAGTAGTAGTACCTGGCAATGTCACATCCAAATTCTCAAAAACATATCCGCTATTCTCTACAGATAATTTGTACTGTTTCGATGTTTTAGAATTCACCTTGAATTCGAAAACGCCAGCTCCTTTATTCGTTTTACCTGCCGTAACATTATCATTACTTACCAGACTTACTTTGGCTTCTAATGGTCTGTTGCTCTCGTCTACTACTTTTACCACTAGAGTTACTGGCAACATTGTTTCTACAGGTTTCTCAACTTCTTGCACAGGTTCTTCGGTAGGTGTTACTTCTTCCACTGGTTCAGTGCTTGCAATAGGTTCGGGTTTTTCCTCCACTTCTTTTTCCGTAACCATATAAATATCGGTAAAGCCAAACCCATCTTCCCGAACAGAAGCATAATAGCCTCTGCCCCCATCTTTAGTACTCACAAAATAGATGTCGTTATCAGGGGTATTGATAGGATATCCAAGGTTTACAGGTTCACCCCACTCCCCTGCAGCACTGTCATAAGTGGATTTGAAAATATCATAACCTCCCATTCCTTTCCTGCCCTGGCTACTGAAGTAAAGCGTCTTTCCGTCATAATCTATAAATGGACCATCATCATCATATTCCGTATTGATTATTGGCCCTAGGTTTTTAGAGCGGGTCCATTCACCATTTCTATCTTTAATACTATAATAAATATCAATCCCTCCTTGGCCTCCAGGTCGATCACTAGAGAAGAATAAAAGTTGGCCATCAGGTGACATAGAAACCGAGCTTTCTTTAAACCCTGCCGAATTAATGTATTCACTCAAGGGCTGAGGGAAAGTCCAAGTGCCATCAGGTTTTTTGGTAGATTCATAAATATCACCATTATTGTCATCCTTATAAAGGAACAATTTATTTCCATCGGCTGACAAAGCAAGGTTGGAGTCATGGAAGGGAGTATTTATCACATCACCGATATTTTTGGCATAGCCCCATTTTCCATTTTCCTTAGTACTGATAAAAATATCTTCATAAGGCTTATTATCTGTAAACACATTCTCATTAAGGTTTCCTTCTTTTCTACGTGAGGTAAACACCATGATGGTTTCATCCTCATTTAGTGTTGGGCCATATTCCTCATATTCAGTGTTAATAGCACTACCCAAATTTACTATAGAGAAATGAGCAGGATTAGCTACGAATTCAATCGCATTTTGACACTCATAAATCCTTCGTTCAACAACAGAAAGCTCTGTTCTATCCCTTCCCCTATACCCATCTTTATCAAGTAGTTTGGTTTTATAGCGATTGTAATAGGCCAGTGCCTTTTCAAATTCCATCCCATACTGGTAGGCCTGACCAATCCAATAAGAAATGTCAAACCTGTATTCAGGATCAAGTTCCAATACTTTCAAGAAGTACTTTACAGCCTTGCTTTTACCTACTGTACGTAAGTAAAAATCCCCCGCCCTATAGTTAGCTACTATATTTGATGGGTCAGCCTCTGCTGCAAACACATAAATATCCCGCACATCAACCATAGGTTGTGCCGCCTGCATCATCAGTTCAGCTTGGGCTATATAATCCAAGGCCTGCTGCTTGCCGTCCACTTCTTGTGAAAATACTTTTAGGCTGACTCCTGATAAAAGTGCCATTAAAATTAAAATCCTGAACCTATGATACATTTTCAATTGATATTTCAAGTCTTTGACTTAGTTAAAAAAATATGTGCTCTCCTTATAGTTTGCTCAATATCGATATTATTAAGCAATTATAAAATTAATATTTGAATTGAAGTATTACTTTAAGTCTAAAAAATTACATCCTTGCTATTTAGCTATTAAATATACTTAATTGTTTTAATTTTAACAATCTGAAAGCATTTATCCAATGAAGGTCAATCAAGCCGAATTTATAACCAGTAGCAGTGAACATATTCAGTGCCCTCCAGCTGATTTTCCTGAAATTGCCTTTATAGGACGCTCCAATGTGGGTAAATCATCATTGATCAATATGCTTACCAATCATAAGAAGCTTGCCAAAGTCTCTGGTAAGCCTGGAAAAACCCAATTGATCAATCATTTTTTAATCAATCAAAGTTGGTTTTTAGTCGATTTACCTGGTTATGGATGGGCTAAAGTAGCGAAAACTGAAAAAGAGAAGTGGGGTGAAATGATCCATGATTACATTGTTGAGCGCACCAATTTGATCAATATTTTCGTTTTGATAGACTCGCGCCATGAACCGCAACCTATTGACGTTGCCTTTATTAATTGGCTGGGTGAGAATGGTCTCCCCTTTTCATTAATATTTACAAAGGCCGATAAACAATCAAAAAACAAAACACAATCGGCTATAGCCCGCTACAAGAAGGAATTAAAAAAATACTGGGAATTTCTTCCAACTTCGTTTGTTACCTCCTCTGCAACTCAAGAAGGTAGAGATGAGGTTTTAAATTATATAGATCAAATAATCTCTACTGGTAATTCATGAAATAATTTTTAGCTTTGCCACTCAAAATAAATAAAAACATGGATTATAGCGACATTGCGTCAGTAGCTGGTAAGGGCGGACTTTTCAAAGTAATAAAACCAACAAGAACCGGGGTTATTCTAGAATCTCTTGATAATGAAAAGCAAAAGCTTGTTGCTGGAGCTACACAAAGAATATCTGTGTTGAATGATATTTCTATTTACACCACTTCCCAAGAAGGCTCAGTGCCCATTGCCGATGTATTCAAGAAAATTAAAAAGGAATTTGATGATGATCTTGGTGTAACACCTACCTCCGATAGTGAGGAACTAAAGGCGTTTATCAAACATATTATCCCCGAATATGATCCAAATCGGGTATATGTTTCAGACATCAAAAAAGTAGTGAACTGGTACCATTGTGTATTGACTAACGCCCCCGAACTTCTTGTGGAGGAAAAGAAAGAAAAGCCTGCCCCTAAGACCAAGGCTAAGGCAAAGAAAGAAGCAGAATAATATAAGGTGGAAAACCTTAATCAAACAGTAGCCCTTATACAAAAAGATTTTACATTGGAGGCCAGTGACCTGCCGGCCTCCATTGACTCCATGGATAAGCTAAGGATTGAGCTTAACAAAGTAGTTTCCTATCTATTGGATAAAGATTTCAATAGATTGCTAAATGCACTCTATAGAATAGACGTAAGTGAAGCCAAAGTAAAACTAATCCTTAGTGAGGAAAACCCTGAACGCCTAAGTCTGGCCCTTACCGACTTAATTATTAAAAGAGAATTAAAAAAGATAGAGACCAGAAAAAAATATGGCCCTAGCTAAAATAAGATATAGCCTTTTCGACCATTTTCTTCGACCCTATAAATAAGGGGACACGCTGATGCAGCTCTGTTGGTTGTACACTTAAAATTCTTTCTTTACCTGTTGAGGCCAGTCCACCTGCCTGCTCTACAATAAACGCCAATGCATTACATTCATACATAAGTCTCAGCTTACCATTTTTATCTTTAGCAGTAGCTGGATAAATATAAATGCCTCCCTTGAGCAAATTTCGATGAAAATCGGCTACTAAGGAACCAATGTACCTACCTGAATACCGATTGTCCTTGCAATACTCGATATAGGCCTTTACAGGTTCCTGAAAACTTTTAAAAGATCCTTCATTCACAGAATAGATATTTCCATCTTCAGGAACAGACATGTCTGCATGTGACAAAAAGTACTCCCCTAATGAAGGTTCATAAGTAAATCCATTCACCCCATGACCAGTTGTATAAACTAACATGGTTGATGAACCATAAAGTAGGTAACCGGCAGCTACTTGCTCCTCCCCTTTTTGCAAAACATCTATATCCTGTATCGGAGAGCCTGCTGGAGTTACCCTGCGATAAATTGAGAAAATAGTTCCTATAGAAACGTTGACATCAATATTGGAAGAGCCATCAAGTGGATCAATGGCAATGACATACTTTCCGTCATTATTCAAATCAACTATTTCATCATCTTCTTCTGAGATTACAGCACAAGCCTCACCGCCTTTGGTCAATGCTCTGGTAAACCGAATATTTGCCAGTACATCCAATTTTTGCTGCTCTTCCCCCTGAACGTTCTGAGTGCCTATGGCACCAACAATATTGATCAGACCTGCCTTATTAATTTCCCTGTTTACCACTTTACCTGCCAATGCGATATCCCGGAGAAGCTGAGAAAGTTCACCTGTGGCATATTGAAATTCCTCTTCCTTACTTTTAATAAACCGATCAAGTGTGGTACCAATTGGGATAGCTATGCGAGAATCTTCCATAAAAGATAGTGGGGCTTTAATTTCTTGATATTTAACTGCTATTTTGGTGCAAATTTAATAGATTAAATTTATCATTCAATCGTTTGCGGAAAGATGATCGTTTTCAAATTTGGAGGTGCCTCCATTAAAAATTCCGAAGCTATTCGGAACATGTGTTCAATAATCAATAATTACTCCAGTGAAAAGCTGCTAGTGGTGGTTTCGGCTATGGGAAAAACCACAAATGCTTTGGAGTCCTTACTTGCCAAAAAAAGAAAAAATGAGCCATTGGACAAGGACTTTGAAGAGATCAGAAACTATCATTTGGAAGTGTGTAATGAGCTTTTTGATGAACCTGATGAGGTTGTTAATAAGCTTAATTCAATATTTAAAGAACTTGAAAATGCGCTGAACTTAGAGGTAGACTATGATCAGCACTATGATCAGGTGGTTTCGAAAGGTGAGCTGCTTTCTTCTACTATTGTATCATCGCATTTAAAAGCTTGTGGTATAAATGCTACTTGGATTGACAGTCGCGATTATATTAAGACTGACGATAATTTCAGAGCTGCCTACGTAGATTGGGAAAAATCCGAAAAATTAATTCAGAATCTAAATCCAGTATTAAACAATTATATCGTGCTCACGCAGGGTTTTATAGGCATGACCGATCAAGGAATGACGACAACCCTTGGACGTGAAGGTTCTGATTATTCTGCGGCTATTTTTGCTTCATGCTTGGGCGCAAAGTCGCTGACTGTCTGGAAAGATGTACCTGGGATTCTCAATGCTGATCCCAAATTAATTGAAAACGCCATGTTATTTGATCAGCTCCCTTACATTGAGGCCGCTGAAATGACTTATTATGGAGCTTCGGTTATTCACCCTAAAACCATTAAACCGTTGGCCAATAAGAAGATCCCCCTTTACGTACGTAGTTTTGATCATCCAGATCAACCGGGTACGGTCATCCATGAGTGTGCCAAGGACACGTTGGCGTCAAGTACAATCATCATGAACAATCAATGCTTGGTTTCATTCAAAGTCATAGATTATACTTTTATCAATGAAGAAAATTTAAGTCTCATTTTTCGTGAGTTGGCAGGTTTAGATATCAAAATCAACATAATGCAAAACTCAGCCATATCCTTTTCCATTGTCATTGATTTTAGGGCCGATAAAGTGGAACAGCTCATTAGTACTATGAAGGATCATTTCGATATCCGATATAACACGGGTTTGACGCTAGTCACTATAAAAAATTATCAGCCTTTGCAGATAGAAAATTATAAGAAGGACAAAAAAATACTCCTGGAGCAGATTTCAAGAAATAATTATAGGGCACTGATAAGTAACTAATCGAATTTTGTTTCGATAAAATTCTTAATACTTCGTTCTAAAATTTCATAGACTTCCTGAAAGCCCTCTTCCCCACCAAAATAGGGATCAGGCACATCTCCACCTGCTTCTATGTAATCGAAATCCCGCATCAGAAAAAGTTTTTCGGCAAACTCATTGGACTGATCTAGTTTCTTAATATTTGTCATATTGTCTTTGTCCATGGCAAGTATGAAATCAAACTCACGGAAATCTTTTTTACCAAACTGACGGGCGATGTTGTTCAATATCAGCCCATTTTTCTTTGCATTTTCCACAGTCCTTGCGTCAGGTGGCCCACCAACATGATAATGACTTGTACCACATGAGTCAAAAAATAAGCGCTCGTGCATGCCTTTTTCTTCCGCTATCTTAGTAGCTAGTCCCTTAGCTAGAGGGGAGCGGCAAATATTCCCTAAACAGACAAACAGTACTTTTGACATTTTCTAATTATTTATGAATTTGGTTACACTTTGGTGAAGATAAGTATATATAGTCAATAGCACTTTTACTCAATTGCTTATTATGGTTAGTTAAGCCGCCTTTGCAAAAAAGGCGGCTTTTCTTTTTATTGCGCTAAATTAGCGGAATATGGAATATATAAAAGTAAATAAGCAGTACGCAACACATATTGCTTTAATTGAATTAAATCGTCCCAAAGAGTTAAATGCCCTTAATTTACAATTGATGGGCGAGTTACGTGATGCCCTTAAGGAGCTTGATGATGATGACAACGTTCGGGTAATCATACTTACGGGAAATGAAAAAGCTTTTGCAGCTGGAGCAGATATCAAACAGATGGCCGATAAAACGGCTATTGATATGCTTAAAATTGATCAGTTCAGTACATGGGATCAAATAAGAAAAACCAAGAAACCGTTGATTGCAGCAGTTAGCGGTTTTGCTTTGGGCGGTGGTTGTGAATTGGCCATGACTTGTGATATGATAATCGCCTCCGAATCAGCCAAATTTGGTCAACCAGAAATTAAAATTGGTGTTATGCCGGGTGCTGGAGGAACGCAAAGACTTACAAAGGCCATAGGCAAAGCCAAAGCAATGGAACTAGTATTGACGGGTCGGTTTATTTCTGGGGAAGAGGCAATGGGGTATGGACTTGTGAACAAAGTTGTGCCTACGGAAATGTATTTATATGAAGCTGTTCAAATGGCTAAAGAAATAGCAAGTATGTCGCCCATAGCTGCACAACTAGCCAAGGAGGCAATAAACAGATCTTTTGAAACTCATTTGGATGAAGGCTTGACCTTGGAACGAAAGAATTTCTATTTGGCATTTGCCACCGAAGATCAAAAAGAGGGGATGAAAGCTTTTATTGAAAAGCGAAAACCAGAATATAAAGGCAAATAAAAAAAGATCACCTCCAAAACTTTATAAGTATAGGAGGTGATCTTACTTTTTAAAATTGTATTGGATATTACCTCACGTTAAATCCAAAGCCTACAGAAAGCACATCATACTTTTGTACTGTGTAGTCAGCATGGAAAGTGATTATGGCCAATTTCAAACGCATACCGGCAGTCAACCTTGGTCCATTCTGATTGAATTTCAAATCGATTGGATCGGTAAAGGTTCTGGTTTCACCCGGAATGTCTGACTGAAGAACATACTCACCCTTAAGTGCAACAGTTGATTTAGATGCATTATACCCTAGTCCACCATAAAAGGTAATCACAGAAAACTTTTTTGAAATGATGCCCTGAAAAGTCCAGGTATTTACTCCATATTCGGCAACACTATTGTTTGATGATATATTACCCGTACTTGCTTGTAATCCGTAATCAGCAGTGATTTTTGTAAATCCTGCTAAAAATGAAAGATCAAATGGTAAATCTTTAATCCCCGGTATGTGTTGTTTGATATCGTGCATTAAAGCAAATCCCAACAATTTGAACTCACCATCATCCCCTATGTCAATTTTAGGGCTCCATCTAATTTTTAAGTCTGTATTTTTTACTATTCCAATCCCAAGTTGTACCATTGGCACTGGAACTGCCTCAAATCCGATGTTATCTTTTACCGCCAATCCAGGAGGGCCTGTTATAGTACCGTTAAATGTTTGGCCCGCCTCAGTATAAGAATAATCATATTGAGGTCTCAGGTTTTCATCTTCCGGGCCAAATAACGTTGGAGATCGATCCGGGCCACTAGGGTTATAGGTGGCGTTAACTAGATTGGGAGTATAAAACCTATCACTACTTGGTATATAGGCAGCATTAACGGTTACCGTTAAATCAAATCCAGCTGTTTTATGTGCCTTAGCTGTGTTGTACCAGCCACCACCTAAACCAGAGCCAAATCCCACCATCAATGGTTTGACATAACCTTCAACCAATGTATTGGCATCTTGAATGCCTGCGGCTAAAAACTGATCAATGTCATCCTGCGCCTTCAACGAACCTGTATTGAGAAAAAACAAACAGAACGTTAATACAGAAAATATTTTTGTAATTGTCTTAGTCATAATTATTTAAGCTTGATATAAAACACGAATATAATAGAAGTTAGTTAAAAATAAATTTATATGGTACTACATATCGTACTTTTCATAAATGTAACCTCAAATTACTTGTCTTTCATTTGGACATGTCCAAATGCTTTCCGTTCTTTGTAGATAAGTAATATTAGTTGATAATAATTATTATATAATAATATGTCTCATTTAACTGACATCAAAGAAAGCCTAACCACTGCTGGACTCAAAGCCACTCAGCAGAGATTGGTGATTTTGGACAGTGTCCATCAAATGGGAAATCATCCTAATGTTGAGCAGATATATGCTGCGATTAGTGACAGTAACCCTAGTATTTCGAAAGCTACTGTTTACAAAACGCTGGAAACCTTTGTAAGTGCCGGATTACTCTCCAAGGTATCCACACATGAAGGTCAAATGCGTTATGATCCAAGAATGGATAACCATGGTCATATTAATTGTGCCAACACAAAGGAAATCATCGATTATTATGATGAAGAGCTCAATGAAATGATCGTTTCTTTTTTTAGAAAAAAGAAAGTGTCCAATCTGAAAATCAAGAATATCACTTTACAGATCAATGGGGATAAAATTGACCCATTGAAAGAAATACAAATCAAATAATTTATTATTCATTTTAAACAGAAATTTAACTATGACATTAGTTGGAAAAAAAGCTCCTGTATTTAATTCACCTGCTGTAATCAATGGTGAAGAAATCGTAGAATCATTCACACTTGCCGATTATATTGGCAAAAAAGAAGTAATGTTTTACTTCTATCCAAAAGATTTTACTTTCGTTTGCCCAACTGAAATCCTAGCATTTCAAGAAGAATTGGCAGAATTTGAAAAAAGAGGCGTAGCGGTTGTTGGTTGCTCATGCGATACTGAGGAGACACACTTAGCTTGGTTAATGACCCCAAAAAACAACGGAGGAATTGAAGGGGTAACATACCCACTGGTTGCGGATTCAAGTAAAACCATTGCTTCAAATTTTGGGGTATTGGCAGGAGATTGGAATTATAACGAAGAAGGAGAATTAATTTTTGAAGGTGCTCCTGTAGCATACCGTGGTACTTTCTTTATCGACAAAGAAGGCATTGTACGTCACGAAACAATAAATGATCTACCTCTTGGAAGGAATATTTCGGAAATGTTAAGGGTAGTTGATGCTTGGCAATACGTACAGAAGCATGGTGAAGTTTGCCCTGCTAACTGGGAAGAAGGAAAAGACGCCATGCAAGCCACTAGAGATGGAGTAGCTGCGTACCTATCTTCACACTAAATTCAGTTTTAAAAATAATTTTGAAAAAACCCTCTGCTTAGCGGAGGGTTTTTATTTTTGTCACTATGCCGGTTTTCATTTATCAATTATCACTGCTGTTATATCGAATTGGTGCAAAACTGTTCTCACCCTTTAGCTTAAAAACACGCCTGTTTGTAAAAGGTCATAGAGTAGCACTAAAGACAGTAAAACAGAAAATAAAGGGCAACACTAATCCGGTGGCTTGGTTTCATTGTGCATCACTTGGAGAGTTTGAACAAGGCCGACCCATTATAGAGAAGTTTAAAGAGGTGTTTCCCACCTATAAGATATTGCTTACTTTCTTCTCTCCTTCCGGTTATGAAGTTCGAAAAGAGTATAAATATGCTGATTACATTACTTATCTGCCATGGGACACAAAGTCCAATGCCAAAAAGCTGATTGAAATGGTTAATCCTTCAATAGCCATATTTGTGAAATATGAATTTTGGCATTTTTTTATCAAGGAACTGAAAAACAAAAATATTCCCATTCTCTCAACCTCATCCATTTTTCGACCTGATCAAATATATTTTAAACCATTTGGCCGTTTCAATCTTAACATTCTTAAAAATGTGAGCCATTTTTTCGTTCAAACCAGGGCCTCGAAAAATTTATTGAATGAATTTGGCATTGATCAAGTAAATGTAGCTGGTGATACGAGATTTGATAGAGTGGCAGATATTGAGAAAAATAGAAAGGATCTGCCATTAGTTCAACAATTCAAAGGCAACAATAAACTAATGGTTATTGGCAGTTGCTGGCCTGAAGATCTGGAGGTGTTGATTAATTTCATCAACGCATCGGATCTACGTTTCATCATTGCACCCCATGAACTGGAAGGTGGATGTATCGAGCAGATTCAAAAGGAATCATTAAAAAAGACCATTTTATACTCTCAATTGAACGGACTAAATGGAGATGAGGAAGTGCTTATAATAGATAATATAGGTCTTTTATCTAGCTTATACGGCTATGGGGAATATGCTTTTGTAGGCGGTGCGTTCAAATCGGGACTGCATAATATTTTGGAAGCGGCTGCATTTGGGGTACCTATATTTTTTGGAAACAAAAACTATCAAAAATTCAATGAAGCGGTAGAGCTTATCAATCTTGGTGGTGCTGTAGCCGTGGGCAGTTATACGGAGTTACGAGATCAGTTTAATGTGTTCACGGAAGAGACCGCTTTGCAGATTGCTGGTCAAGTAAACAAAGATTATGTGCGTGACAATACCGGTGCTACGGACAAGATTATTTCATTCTGCCAAAAATTGCTTACTCCATGAAAGGGCTTGTATTACGTTCCACAGGGTCATGGTATGATGTAAAGGGTGAAGACAACAGGCTATATAACTGCCGGACAAAAGGAAAATTACGTTTGTCTGGGTTTAAAACTACCAACCCGATTGCTGTAGGCGATATAGTAGCTTTTGAAATTGCCAATAAACACGAAGGCATAATTACGGCTATAGAAGAAAGGAAAAATTACATCATCAGGAAATCGATCAAAAATAAAAATCAAGGCCATATTATTGCTTCGAATATTGATCAAACGGTACTGGTCGCCACCATGACTTTCCCAAAAACCTCACTGGGATTTATTGACCGATTTCTGGTATCTGCTGAGGCTTTCAGAATACCACAGGTCATTGTGTTCAACAAAACCGATCTGCTGGATAGTAAAGCCATTGCCAAACAAAAACAATACATCGAGTTATATACCTCTTTAGGGGTTACCTGTCTGGAAGCGTCAGCACTAGAAAATGAAGGGATAGAAAAATTCAAAGATTGCCTCAAAGGCAAAAAAAGCCTGCTGTCCGGTCACTCTGGAGTAGGAAAATCAACTTTGGTAAATTGCATTGCACCTAAACTTGACCTCAAAACTTCAGAGGTATCAGACTTTGCTGAGAAAGGGGTACATACAACCACCTTTGCCGAAATGTTCGAAATAGGTAAGGACACCTACATTATTGATACTCCCGGAATTAAGGAGTTAGGACTCATTGATATCGAAGATGGTGAACTTTCAGATTATTTTCCTGAAATGCGTGCTATGATTGGTGAATGCAGATTCCATAACTGTCTGCATACCCACGAGCCAGGATGTGCTATAAAAAAAGCCATAGAAGAGGGTATAATTGCCACTAGTAGATATAAAAGCTATCTGAGCATGTTGGAAAACGATGATAATAGGCGCTAACTATTCTTAAGTAACAATTTGAGGTAATCGAAAAAAAGTCTTGTATCCATCACTTTTATACATTGTCGCATTTCATAATAAATCCGTTTTCTAAGTGCCTTTTTTTCGCTCTTTGTGCGGTTCATATCCATTATTTTCTTGCATACCACTAACGTAGATCTCATCTGCTCACTCTTTCGCTGATACTGTCGTTCTGACATTGAGCCTTTTAACTTCCTTTTTTGAACTAGCACCTCATCGGTAAAGCAATAATTAAAATCCCTAGCCGATCTGACCCAAAAATCAAAATCCTCATAGGCTAACTCTTCATCATAGCCGTTCAGCTTGGTGAAGACTTCCCGCCTGATGAGCATGGTTGGTGAACATATAAAATATTTCTTTATTAAATCAACATACAGGTCGCCTTGAGGAACAGTCGCATTGGCACGTCCATTTTGATCAATCGGATAAAAATGATTTAATATAATTGATTCATCATTTATAATTGCTGCATTGCAAAAATTAACCCCATACAACTCACCCGCATTATTGAGTGCAATTACCCCCTTACTTACCCTGTCAGCCAACAAAAGGTCATCGGACGCCAAGTCAATGATAAAATCGCCAGTTGAATTGGCCAGTCCAATGTTAAAGGCTTTACAATTGCCCACATTTTCATTGAGGGGGTAAAACTTAATTTGCGGATATTCTATCTGAAGATTTTCTATTTCACGTACACTGCTATCTGTACTATGGTCATCTACTACAATAATTTCAATGTTGGGATAAGTTTGTTCAATTACAGATCTGATTGAAGCTTTAACAAAACGCTCGTGATTGTAACACAAACAAATGACCGATACCAAGGGGTTACTCATTATTTTTTGCATTCAAATGTAATTGCCAATCCTGAAGTGCAGCCTATGTATTGTTTGAAATCCAATAGATCATGGTCGGTTTGCATTTCGCCATGTGAAGTCCCGTAATCAATCAATCTTAATTTCTCAGATTGGGCATATTGATAAATCCCTTCATAAAGCATTACTACAGGGCTAAGTTTATTATAGGCTTTCAAATGGCCTCCATAAAATACATATAAAACATCCGAACTTGTATTAACGCAAATAGCTGCTGCTATTATTTTCAAATCATCTCGGAGTGAAAAAAAATGAAACTCGGAAGGCAAAGCCTGAACCACCCTGCCCAGTAGAGCTTCAGACATTGACAATTTCAATTCTCTTTCTTTCCTACATGTTTTGATCAATTGATAGATTGATGAATATGAATTGTCATTTTCAACTTTAAATTGATACTGATTTTTGTGTGTCTGTCTTAGTTTTTTTCGTTCACTCTTATGAATTTTACTGTCAAAGGCATTTTGATCAACCAAAAGTGTTGATGATATTCTTGAATTCTTTACTTCATATCCATTATCCATTAGTGCTTGATAGACGAGTATGAATTTGGCATTGTTGTAGATCTGTGGAGCAATGGTTATGGTTATTCGCTTAGCTTCACGTTTTTTTAAATCGGTATTGATGCTTTCTACAAATGCGGATAAATCACGAAGTGCCAACTTTTCATCGAAATCAATCCCTCCAAAGGTGGCGCTAAACGGACTTACTGCCACTCCCTCATGCAAATGGCAATGAAAAGAAGCTACGACCAATCGCTTTTTTTTGTCCAACCAATAATAACTCTGCCATCCAGAAGCTACCTGAGTAATTCTATGCTTATGCCTATTAAACAAATACTCCTCAAATGAAAAAACATAGCCTTCTGGCACTATTGAGCTAAACATTATCTCATTGGATTTAATAGGGGATGCCTATCTTTTTGTATAAAAAGTGCATTAGCCAGGCAGGGCCAATCATCAAAAATTGAATGTCCTTTAGAAATGATGGCTTCTTACCTTCCACTTTATGACCATAAAATTGTCCTATCCATGCCAAGACGAAAATTACAACTGAAATAAGCCATAATGGGGCAAAATCCCATTGCACTAGCTGATTGGCAGCTATTAGACAAAGGGTGGAGAATAGGGCCATGCCAATGGCCAGTGACAAAGAAAGTGCGATGTAATAGGCCAATACTAAAACTAACAGCACAGTAGCCCAATTGGCGTAAGGGCTAGCCGTAACATTGCTTTGCAAAAACCCACTAGGGATAGACCATATTAACCCTAATATGCTAAAGAATATTAGCGGAACACATACCCAATGAATGGCTTTATTGGTGGAATTCTGATGACTGTCACCATATTCCGTTAATAGCGAATCAATTTTTCTCATATTCTAATTTACTAATTGAAAATGGCTAGTTCAACTTCGTTTTCACTTTATCCCATGACTTCACCTGCCAATGGACCTTACCCGTGGTGAGTAAATTACCGTCAGTATCATGAATTTGTATCACACAGATGACTACTGTTGAATCTGCTTGTTCCAATGGTTTATAAATTTTTTCATTAAGCCATTCGTCATTTATTTCGAAAGTTCCAATACCATCCATTTTCCCCTGGTAATGATACTCCATTTCAAGTGTTTTAAGGATTATCCTGTATTTCTTAGGGTCAAGCCTTGAAATCATAAGAAAACCCGTTGAGAATTCTGACAAAGTAGCTAATGCACAAGCATGAAGCCCTTTAATATGATTAAAATTTCTTCTCTTATAAGGCAGTTTAGTCTTTATAGTATCATCGGTTATTTCAATAACTTTAAACCCATGTGGTTTATTGAAAGGAATCATCCTATTAAGGCCAGCATTAAGAAGCCATAAATAAAATGAAGAGGTTTTTGCTTTTTGAACTATTGTTGTTGTATTCATATTGGAATTAAATAAGTTTGAAAAGATAGCCAAAACTGGTCAAACATCTATCTAAATTAGTCAATCAAATATGCTCAGCTACTGGGAAAAAGAATCGTTTATTAATTATGACTATGTCATTATTGGCAGTGGTATTGTAGGGTTGTCAACAGCTATCTCTCTAAAGGAACGCCAGCCAACTGTCCGTGTGTTGGTATTGGAACGAGGCATACTACCTACTGGGGCCAGCACAAAAAATGCAGGGTTTGCCTGTTTTGGAAGTTTAACGGAATTATTAGCCGACATAGAAATATTAGGCTCCGAAAAAACCTTGGAACTGGTAAATGAAAGGTGGCAAGGTCTTCAAAAACTTCGCTCCCGAATTGGAGATGAGGCGCTGGATTACCACGGGTTTGGCGGTTATGAACTGATCAGGAAGGCTGAGTTGCCTTATATTGAACAAATCGATAAAGTAAATGAGCTTCTTAAACCGATATTTAAAGACCCGGTATTTAGCCTTGTCAACAAAAAATCCAAAGCATTCGGTTTCAATCAGAAGGAAATAAAGGCACTTATATTTAATAAATATGAAGGGCAAATCCATACAGGTAAAATGATGCGTTCATTGCTTGCCATTGCACAGCAAATGGGAATTGAAATACTTACAGGTGCAGAAGTAATTTCATTTGACGATAGCTCCACTAGGGTCAGTGTACAGGTAAAGAATACTGTCACCCAGCAACCTGTTGAATTTAAATGTGGCAAATTGGCGATTTGTACCAATGCCTTTACTAACCAACTTGTTCCCAATCTAGATATCACCCCAGGTCGAGGCATAGTGCTGGTTACCAAACCTGTACCCAACCTACCCTTCAAAGGGGTGTTTCATATCGACAAGGGCTATTATTATTTTAGAAATGAGGGAAATCGGGTAATATTAGGAGGAGGCAGAAATCTTGATTTTGAAGGTGAAAATACAGCTGAGTTTAAGATCAATGAAAGAATCGAAACTGAGCTAAAACGGCAATTAAAAGAAATAATATTACCTGATGTCCCTTTTGAAGTGGACCATGTTTGGGCAGGTATCATGGCTTTTGGTGCCAATAAAGCCCCTATCTATAAAGCGCACTCAGAAAAGGTATTCCTGGGCGTTAGACTCGGGGGCATGGGTGTGGCAATTGGAAGCCGTATGGGAGAAAAACTAGCTGAAAAAATGCTCTAATTAGACGGTATTTCATAACTTCGGCAATTCAACCGAAATAGTGCGCATGGAAAAACAACATAAAGAACCCTCTCTGGTTCTTTCACTACTCC
Organism: Flammeovirgaceae bacterium UBA1842; assembly: GCA_002338655.1. Taxonomy (GTDB): domain Bacteria; phylum Bacteroidota; class Bacteroidia; order Cytophagales; family Cyclobacteriaceae; genus Fulvivirga. The sequence continues at coordinate 165,765 of DDIU01000017.1, forward strand.
CGATTTTACTTTTAATTGTTCTACTCGCTGCCAACGTTTACATATTTAAAGACGACTCGTCTTACGGCCCAAATCAAATGGCATTGATATTTGCGGCTGCCTTTGCAGGAGTATTGTCATTGAAGCTTAATTATACTTGGGAAGAAATTCTTGATTCAATTGTTAAAAGTATCAGTTCAGCAATGGCCGCTATACTTATCTTATTAATGATTGGTTCACTGGCGGGTACTTGGTTAATTAGTGGTGTTGTCCCGGCCATGATTTATTATGGCCTTGATATTCTAAATCCTACAATATTTTTATTTGCCGCTTGTGTGGTAAGCGCAGTGGTTTCCATTGCCACGGGTAGTTCCTGGTCAACGGCAGCGACTATAGGGATTGCTTTAATGGGCATTGGTCAGGCATTGGGAATCCATGAAGGCCTTATAGCAGGTGCTATTATATCAGGAGCGTATTTTGGTGATAAAATGTCCCCCCTTTCAGATACTACCAACCTTGCACCTGCCATGGCAGGTACTGATTTATTTACCCATATCAAGTATATGGCCCTTACTACTGGGCCGTCCATGGGTATCACGTTGGTCATTTTCCTGATTTGGGGATTTACTATAAATGGTACTGTGGCATTGGATTCTGTAAGTGAAGTACAGACGGCAATAGCTTCAAAATTCAATATCAACTTGTTTCTGTTTGTGGTACCCGCAGTGGTTATCTTATTAATTGTTAAGAAAATGCCCGCTTTACCTGCCTTACTTATAGGTACTCTATTTGCTGCCATTTTAGCCCCTATCTTACAGCCACAAGTAATCAACAGTATTTCAGGAAGTGAGTTTCTTACCTTGAAATCAGCCTATGAAGGTGTGATGCAAGCCATGTTTACAGAAATAGACATTATAACAGGAAATGGGATGGTTGACAAGCTACTCTCCTCTTCAGGAATGTCTGGGATGTTACCTACCGTGTGGTTAATAGTCTGTGCCATGATATTCGGTGGCACCATGGAAGGCAATGGCATGTTAAAGCGTATTGCTAAAAAAATCATTAGTTATGCCCATTCTACAGGATCACTAATAGCAGCTACAGCTGGGACGTGCATTACTTTCAATTTGACTGCATCTGATCAATACATTGCCATTGTAGTACCGGGAAGGATGTATGCCAAAGAATTTAAAGAACGAGGTCTGGCACCTGAAAACCTGAGTAGGACACTCGAAGATTCTGGAACTGTAACTTCAGTATTGATCCCATGGAATACCTGTGGAGCTTATCAATCCACCGTATTGGGGGTAGCTACACTTACCTACCTTCCGTACTGTTTTTTCAATATAATAAGCCCATTTATGACCATTCTTTTTGGCTATGCCAATATTAAGATCAGGAAAATAGAGAAGGACGTAAATGAGGAATAATATGTTTGCGGAAACGATTTCCAATGATGAAATTAATGAACTTGAGCTAGGCAGGTTTGAAGGACCTATTAAGCTAATAAATACTGCTGAAGAGCTTAAAACAGCATTAATAAAACTTTCGAAAGAAAAAGTAGTCGGTTTCGATACGGAGAGCAAACCTACTTTCAAAAAAGGTGAATTTAACAATGTTTCATTGATACAAATTGCCACACAAAAAGTGGCCTACCTTATTAGGGTGAATTTGACCGGGATCACTGACGAATTAATATTGTTTTTGGAGTCGAAGAGCATCATCAAAGTGGGAGTGGCCTTAAGAGACGACCTTAAAGACTTAAAAAAATTAAGGCCGTTCAACCCTGGGGGCTTTGAGGAGCTCAACCAAATGGTAAAAGAAATAGGCATTGAATGTAATGGCCTCCGAAAGCTGACAGCTATAATCCTAGGTTTCAGAATTTCGAAAAATGCCCAGGTTTCGAATTGGGAGAATGAAACGTTAACCGAAAAGCAACTTTATTATGCGGCTACAGATGCTTGGGTGTGCGTTACCATGCATTGTAAGCTCGTAAAACAAGGACTTTTACAACATAGCTAACGGGTTCAATTTACTTCTTCAGAGCGAAATTCAATTGCATTGCCCAAGTCCTTAAGCAATTGCACCTTTTCAGTGAGCTGATCAAGGAGGTCAATTCTTATCCTACCTTGCAACATACAGTTGGCCTCAAATTTCTGATCGTCAATGTTTATCGAAAAATCATTCACCAATCGCATTACCTCATTGGTCAATTCATAGCCATAAGACAGTTCGAACACCTGTTTCACTTCTATAGCAATGGTTTTAGCTTCACTGATCGCCTCTTCGGCTGCAGTTTTATAGGCGTTGATCAACCCACTAACCCCCAGTTTTGTTCCACCAAAGTACCTAACTACTACCACTAAGGTATCGGTGAGCTCTTTGGAATTGATCTGCCCTAAAATCGGATCTCCTGCGGAGTGGTTGGGTTCACCATCATCATTGGCACGGAATACCTCTCTCTTAGCCCCGAGCATATACGCATAGCAGTGATGTCGCGCGTCATGATATTGCTTTTGAAGTTTTTCCAATTGTTGTTTTACCTCCTCCTCAGATTCCACATGCAGAGCAATCCCAATAAACTTGCTACCACGGTCTTTAAACAAGCTCATTCCTTCTTTGGATATGGTCAAATATTCAGTTACCATTAATGATTGCCTGAATTTCCTGATAAGAAAGAAGTAAGATGGATAATACAGCAAAAGCAATACCCGCCAAGTTAAGTCGACTTATTTTTTCTCTAAATAATAGAACGGAAGCAAAGACTGTTGCCAAGATAATGCCCACGTTGAGCAGTGGATAGACTAAAGCACCATCATTTTTAAATGATGTCAGTGTTTTTAAAAGAAAATAGATGGAAAAATAATTAACCATACCAAGCACAACCCCTCCAATTGCACTTTTCAGGTTTAGTCTAGAGCCTCTGTACACTAATGTGATAATCCCCAAAATAGATGCAGACGAAAATACTACAATAGGAAATAGGGGCTCTGTGGCCTCCGTCAGGTATTTGAAATTTGTAAAATTGATGGTTGAGTCAATTACTCCCCCCAAAATAAAAACAAATAGGGGTAGTAATAATAAAATACCAAAATTCGGTTTGTCAATATTCTTTTCTTTATAAGAGCTTAAAAAAATGGCCACTAATGCCAGTATCATTCCTAGATAGTTGAACAAACTATATTGTTTGGACTGAATGTCCAAAACAAATAAAGCCATTAGTGCGGGAATCACCAGTGACATTTTAGCAGCAATTGAAGAAACCGTCATGCTAAACTTTTGGGTGGTAATAGCCATTAGATAAAAAGTGGAAATAAAAACACCTCCTAATACCAACCCTATTTGTACCCAGGTACTCGACCAAGATATTAATTCGATGGATTTTGAATCGTTAAGAAATACTATACCCGTTGCCACACAGGTGATGTAATTGAAAACTATGGCTTGAAATGTATTAAGCCCGAATGTCTTGAACATTCGAAAACAAACAAAAATGCCTACATTGGCTAGGATACAAAGTAAAAGATTGGTCATAAGCTAGCAAAGCTAATTAAGTCTACAACAGGTGTAGCCTAAAAATTTGAAAAAAAAGGCTTAACAGATGCAACCATTTATTTACTTAGGAGTCACTTAAAAGATCATTACTTAAAAAAACAACACATGAAAAATTCGATTACACTACTGCTCCTATTATTTATTTCAACATTCATTTACGCACAAAATTCAGAATTGCGTGATCTGCCCACCTTTGATGGGATATCATTGACAACCTCTGGCAATGTATATTTGACGCAGGGAAATGCCCAAAAAGTAGAAATTAAAGGCCGTGAAGAGACCTTAAGGAAAATAGAAACAGAAGTAAGAAGCGGCACATTAGTGATTAAACACAAAGATTCAGACAGTTGGTTTGGAGGTTTTAACAGTGACGATTTTGATGTGTATATCACCGTTAAAAATTTAAAAGAGTTGAATGTCTCAGGTTCCGGAAGAATCATGGGTAAAAATAAATTTGCTGCTGACCGAATGGAAATTGAAGTAAGTGGCTCCGGAAGGATTTCGTTAGAAACTTCTGCCAATCTGATAGAGACTTCGATTTCTGGATCTGGTAAAATAGAACTAAAAGGCACAACAAAAGACTTGGAAACCCGAATTAGTGGGTCAGGAACAATGTATGCTGAAGACATGGAATGTGAAAATTTTCAAGCGAGGATTTCCGGATCTGGAAAATGTGAGGTCAATGTTTCTAAATCCCTTGATGCCAGAATTAGCGGAAGTGGTAGCGTCTATTACAGAGGTAATCCCGATAAGATCAATTCCCAGTCATCCGGCTCTGGCAAGGTGAGAAAGGTGTCTTAGGCTAGAAATTTGGACTGTCTGGGGATAAAAGGCAGGTATCTTCATTTCACCTGTCTCATTAGCAATTCATACCGAAGGTATCCTTACCATTATGGCAAATGAGCTTCTGAATGGCAAAGATTCCTCCATTTCATTACGGAATGACCTTCTAACTAAGATTGTCAATGAACGTCTTATTGTAGCTCCTTTTGAAGATGCTTTACAAGCTAGGATGATGATACATTATTATCGTTCAATTCTTACTATAATGCTTCTTGATTCCCTCAACAATAAAATATTGAGCGAGACAATAAGTAAGCATAACCCACACTCCTGCCAGGGTTATCGGATCTAGGAATTTATTAATCGCCAACAGCGAGTCTGAAATCATAAATAGGATAGCTCCGCCAAATACATATCCAAAACTTGATATATTGGTATAACCATACCGTAACATGGCTACGATAGCCATAACTACCAAAACAGCTGCGTAAATGATTACCGGTATTTTCATATTACCCAGTCCGGGAAGAAGAATATAAATAAGTGCCATACCTGCTAGGGACAAGGTGAGCGCATGTCTCAGTTTTTGTGAAGTCAATAGTGGTTTAATAGGCTTCTCCCATTTTGCTTTTGAATAAGCATAAATATATACTAAGTGGGCTACTAAAAACGATGCTAAACCCAACATGAAAAATAGTGGGTGTTGGTACTGAAAAATGAGCAGTACATCACCCGCCCAAGATAATACCAATGCCGCTAATATTAGCCAAAAAACTGCCTTCCTTTCTTGTATGGATGAAATAAAATATAGAATGAGGCTGGGCATTAACAATGGTTTGGATAAATATTGGGTATCAAGATCAAAGCCATGCCCTATCAGCTCCATCACTAACAAAATAAAAAATAGTGTACGAAATAACCTTTGCTTATCCATTGGCCAGATTTAGTGATTTTTTTCTTTTTCTAATTAATAAATAGGTTAATGCTGTTAAAGCAGTAAGAACCCCCATTCCAAAAGTCATAGGAAAGTTTTCGGGATTATTGTCGAAAACCCACCCCGACAAAATAGCGCCCATCATTATACCTGCCTCCAGTCCAATAAAAGTAGTTGCCATAGCTTTGCCACGGTTTTTTTCTAAACTCAAATCCGCTGTCCATGCAAATATTGTAGGCGAGTTCATACCCACACCAAGGCCATAAATCAACGCACCGGAAAAGAACATCATTTGACTTGTTGCAAAACCGATTGTAAAGAGGCCTACGGCATAAAGTGATGTTGCCGTTATCAGTACAGGTTCACGTCCAAATTTATCAGATATTTTCCCGGCCACAATTCTTACCAACAAAGAAGCTAGTGTAAATACAGTAAAAAATGTGCCTTTATTTTTCATTCCTAAATGCACACTGAAATCTGGAATTACGGTAAGAATAATGCCAAAAGAGAATACGGTAAGAAACATTACCAATGCTGGTGGTATGGCACTTTTATCAAATACTTCATCTTTAGAAATACGCAAGTGGTTGAGTTTGAATTTCTCGGGTTTTTCAAGCGTTTCTTTCATTCCCGCAAGGATAATGACCGATGAAATAGCAAGGGCAGAGGAAACATAAAACATGGCATCCAAAGAAAATTGTAAGGTTATTTCACTTCCTATAGCGGGGCCAATGGCCATCCCCAAGGTGCCAGCAAATCCTGCAATACCCATCGCCTCACCACGCTTGTTTACAGGCACAATGTCCGCAACATAAGCTACGGTACCTGTTGGTTTAAATCCTGTTGAGAAGCCATGAACAAGACGCAATGCAAAAAACCCAAAAATGGAAGTGACCAATGGATAGACAAATCCCAAAGCAAAACATACGGCTGCGCCAAAGAGCATCACGGGAATCCGGCCTACCTTATCCGTGAGTTTACCACTAAATGGGCGTGATAAACCAGCCGTTAAGGTGAATAGGGATATGATAAAGCCTTTATAATCTTCACCTCCCAGAGCGGTTAAAAATGCCGGTAACTCCGGGATGATCATGTTGAAACTAGCAAAAAACAGAAAGGAGCTACTACATAAGAGCCAAAATTGCGGTGAGTAGGTCTTTACTTTTATATCCATCGGGTCAAAACTAAACCATTAGGATGAGATATCTCCTGAATACCACACTATGTGGTCTAAATTCCACATTAATAATGGGCATTAAGCTTAAAAAATGGCTTTTCAGGGCATTGGCATAGTTCATGGCTTTGGTTAGACAACTAAACTTTAAATAAAATGAAAAAGATATTTTTAACGATTCTCTTGACTTCGGCAGTTATGTTAACGGGTTATTCACAAGCATATAAAACTGCCTTGGGTGTAAGGGTTGGTAATTCCAACGGCTTCACTATTAAGCATTTCATTGGAGGCCAAAATGCATTGGAGGGAATTATTTCTTCAAGATGGCGTGGGGTGAATCTTACTGGTCTTTATGAACATCAATTCCCCATGGGAAACATTACCAATTTCTACTGGTTTGTAGGTGGTGGTGGCCATATCGGTACTTGGGATGGAGATAAAAACCCATGGTTTGAAGATAACAATACCCACACCGTGGTAGGTGTTGATGGCATCATCGGACTTGAATATACATTGGAAGACGTGCCATTAGGATTTAGTGCCGACTGGAAACCCAGTGTGAACCTAGTTGATGACACTGGATTTTGGGGTGATGAAATCGGCATCTCGGTGAGGTACACGATTAAATAAATTAGTAAAGCTGGAGGGGTGAAAAAAGTAGAACTGTCATTCTGGGAATTATTTTCGATAAAACACACAAAATGAGATCACGTGTTTGATGCTAAATTTTTCTCCCTTTGGAGGGAGTTAGAGGGAGGACTATAAGTGAACTATCAAACACGTAATCGGTAACTCGTTTCAAAATCCCAAACTTAGATAGAAGTTCTTTGTGGGGGATTCCAAAGCCAGCCTGCCTAACAGCAGTCAGGTTAGGAATGACAAGCTTTTCCGCTCCAGCTTTATTTAATCTTTCTTATTATCCTGATAGCCTAATAAAAAGGCCTTCATATAGTCATCCAGATCACCATCCAATACATTTTGCACATCTGTACGTTCTACGCCTGTTCGGGCATCTTTGATTAACTTATAGGGATGTAGTACATAATTTCTTATCTGCGAACCGAAATCAACACGCATTTTACCAGCCTCCACTTTATCACGCTCCGCATTACGTTTCTCGAGTTCCCGTTGATAAAGTCTGGACTTCAACATTTTCATGGCCAACTCCCTATTCGCCAACTGTGAACGTTCAATTTGACAAATAACCACAATACCAGTAGGCTTATGCGTCAACTGCACTTTAGTTTCCACCTTATTTACGTTCTGGCCACCTGCTCCACCCGAGCGTGAGGTATGTAATTCAACATCTCCCGGATTGATATCTATCTCAATGTCATCGTCAATGATGGGCGATACATACACTGAGGCGAAGGAAGTATGCCGCCTACCACCTGAGTCAAATGGAGAAATACGCACCAAACGATGAACACCTATTTCAGATTTTAAATTACCATAGGCAAAGGGCCCATCAATCTCCAGTGTGGCTGATTTGATACCCGCCACATCTCCCGATTGGTAGTTGATCTGCTTTACCGTGTAGCCATGGCTTTCGCCCCACATGATGTACATCCGGTTAAGGATGTCAGCCCAGTCTTGGCTCTCCGTACCACCGGCACCGGGGTTGATTTCCAAGATGGCGCCAAATTGATCTTCTTCGCCACTGAGCATCTTTTTGAATTCAAGATCTTCAATGGCCTTTTCTGTTTTTTTATATTCAGCATTAATTTCCTCTTCACTAACCTCATCTAGTTCATAGAATTCGTAAAGTGTTTCAAGATCGGTTAAAAGCTGGTACACATCAGTAAAACTGTCGGTCCATACCTTTTTTAATCGGATTGTTTTAAGGATTTTTTCTGCTTCTTTTGGGTCGTTCCAAAATTCAGGTTGAGCGGTGACTAGCTCCTCTTCTTGTACTTCTGCAAGTTTCCTATCGTAGTCAAAGATACCTCCTCAAAGCCTCTACTCGGGCTCTCAAGTCTTTCAACTCGTCTGATGTCATAGTCTATTATTTTTTTGCCAAAACTAAGCAAAGCGATAGTAAGTATAGCATGCTCGCATAATTAATGAGCTGAAATTTATTGGTTAAAGGACTTTGATGGTTAAATTAGTTCCAAATAATATTATATATCAACACCTTGGTGGGGTTAGCTGGGTGTTGTGGGGCATGGCTAAAAATTGACTGGACCAATGGAGCAAGAAAGAATTGAAATCAAATTAAGTAAGGTAAAAGGAATTCTGACATTTTTGGGTTCTGTTGCATTTGTAGTGTTTTCAATTTGGCTAATCAACTACGCAGATACGCATGAGACCGTTAATATCTTATTTTTCAAGCTTGATCCGGCTTCAGTTACTGTGATGTCTTACGTTGGCTTAGCATTCTTTGGACTAGTTGGACTCTATATATTTTATAAACTTTTCGACTCAAAACCAGGATTAATAATTGACAAGGATGGAATTCATGACAACTCAAATGCTTCCTCAGCGCACTTGATAAAGTGGGAACAAATAAAGGGATTAGAGATTAAAAAAGTGATGTCAACTAAATTTATTTTGATTGACATTCATACCCCTGAGGACTTTATGCAGAACTTTTCAGGAATCAAGAAGAAATTAATGCAGGGCAATTATAGAATGTATGGAACTCCGATATCAATAATTAGTAATTCTTTGAACTGCAACACTGAATATCTATTTACAACCATTAAGAAGCGTATGATTTTAGAGCACAAAAATAATATTGAGTGATGCCACGACCCCACAACATTATGTATGTGTCAT
>DDIU01000046.1 GCA_002338655.1 Flammeovirgaceae bacterium UBA1842
AAAACTCGTAGCTCGCAGCTCGAAACCCTGAAAAACATTATGTACACCAACGTCCATTCACAATACAGCTTCAAATACGGCACTCTCACAGCCAAAACACTGCTAGAAGAAGCGGAACGGTGTGGGGTGGATGCGCTTGTATTAACTGATATCAACACCACGGCAGCATGCCTCAATTTTGTGCGACTGGCCAATAAAACGAAGGTTAAACCAATTTTAGGAATAGATTTTCGCAACAGCGCTGACCAGCAATTCATTGGTATCGCTAAAAACAACGAGGGCTTTAAAGCACTCAATGATTTTCTGTCACACCACCTTCATGAAGAATTGCCCATTCCCGAAAGGGCACCTCAACTACCAGAAACGATAATTATCTATCCGTTTAGTGGTTTTAAGGGGTTTTTACTTGCCGAGAATGAGTTTCTGGGGGTAGCTCCTGAAGATCTCAATAAGCTAATGTTCTCCCCATGGCATAAAAAACAGGATAAACTGGTGATCCTCCAGACGGTTACTTTTCGCAATAAGCGGGATTTTAATGCGCACCGACTGCTTAGGGCCATTGCAAAGAACACGCTGCTCAGTAAACTACCAAAATCTGAGGAAGGAAAGCCACACCATATCATGTTACCCAAGGAGGAATTGCTAGCGCTTTATGAGGCTTACCCGCAAATTATTGCCAATACCCAGCAGTTGTTAGATGACTGCTCCATTGAGTTCACCTTTGAAGAAGGCGTTCACAAAAACCAGAAAACCTACACTCAATCCGTAGAAGAAGACTACCTGCTTCTGCGCAAGCTTTGTGATGAAGGGCTCGGTTATCGTTATGAAAATCCGGATGAGCAGATTATGAAACGGATAGAAATGGAGCTGGACATTATTAAACAAAAGAACTTTACTTCCTACTTCTTAATTAACTGGGACATAGTGAGTTATGCAAGAAGCAAAAACTACTTTTATGTAGGTAGGGGCAGTGGGGCCAACAGCATAGTGGCCTATTTGTTGCGCATTACCGATGTGGATCCGATAGAGCTGGACCTGTACTTTGAACGCTTCATCAACCTGTACCGACAGAACCCGCCTGACTTTGATATTGACTTTTCATGGAAGGATAGGGAGGACATCACGCAGTATATTTTTGGGCGGTTTAAGCATGTAGCATTGTTGGCGGCTTACAGCACCTTTCAGTTTAAGGCTATTGTACGGGAGTTGGGCAAGGTGTTTGGCCTGCCGCCCCATGAAATGGACGCCTTGGCAGAGGGTAAAGGTACTTCCGATGATGATTATGGAAAACTTGTTTTACGTTATGGGAAGCTGATTGAGGGTTTTCCAAGCCATTTGACTGTTCATGCGGGGGGAATATTGATCTCTGAAGAGCCTATTCATTACTATACCGCCACCGATTTGCCCCCCAAAGGCTTTCCTACCACCCATTTTGACATGATCATCGCAGAGGATGTGGGTTTATACAAATTCGATATCCTAAGCCAGCGCGGGCTCAGTAAAATAGAAGAGACTTTACAGATCATTTCTGAAAAGGAGGAAATATGCTTTGACATCCATGACATGCGTTTCTTAAAGCGAGACCCGCAGATCAAGCGGATGTTGCGAGAGGCACAGGCTATCGGATGTTTCTATGTAGAGTCACCAGCGATGCGTATGCTGCTGCGTAAGCTCAAAGCTGAGGATTACCTAGGGCTGGTAGCCGCAAGCTCGATCATACGCCCCGGAGTGGCCAAATCGGGGATGATGCGTGAGTATATCTTGCGCTTCCGGCACCCTGAGCGTAGGGCAGAGGCACACCCCGTACTTCTTGATATCATGCCCGAAACCTTTGGGGTGATGGTTTATCAGGAAGATGTGATCAAAGTGGCGCACTACTTTGCGGGACTTACCCTGGCAGAAGCCGATGTGTTGCGCAGGGGCATGAGCGGCAAGTATCGATCTAGGGCTGAATTCGATAAAGTGAGGGGCAAGTATTTTGAAAATTGCAAACAGAAAGGCTATTCTGATGCCGAAGCACGTGAGATATGGCGACAGATAGAGAGTTTTGCAGGTTATGCCTTCTCCAAAGGCCATTCCGCTTCCTATGCGGTGGAGAGCTTTCAGAGCCTTTTTTTAAAAGCCTATTATCCGCTAGAGTATATGGTGGCCACCATCAATAACTTTGGTGGATTTTATCGAACTGAACTTTATGTGCATGAGGCACGCATGCATGGAGGAGAGATATTTCCACCCTGTGTGAATTTGAGCGATAGTGTGACCAAGATTTATGGAAAGGAAATCTATCTGGGATTTTGCCTAGTGAAAGACCTCGAAAGCAAGGTGGTTGACCGATTGATAAATGTACGTGAGAAAGGCGGCAAGTTTATTAGTATCGAAGATTTTGTGAACCGTGTGGAAATATCATTGGAACAACTCTCCATTTTGATTCGGGTCGGTGGCTTTAGGTTTACAGGAATTAACAAAAAAAAGCTGCTCTGGAAAGCGCATTTCCTACTTGGGAAGAGTAAGAAAAGTCATATCAATCCAGTATTGTTTAACGTTGATTATAAGCAGTTTACGCTGCCAAAGCTAAGCTTTAGTTTAATGGAAGATGCCTTTGATGAAATGGAGCTTATTGGCTTTCCGCTATGCAGTCCGTTTAGTCTGGTGCGGGGAGAGTTTAAAAGCACCTTATGTGTGAAGGATCTTAGGGCACATTGTGGTAAGGTAGTGACAATATTGGGGTATATGGTTGCGGTAAAGAACACAGGCACTTCACGTGGGGAGCGTATGTACTTCGGTACGTTTCTGGATATGGAAGGATACTTTATCGATACGGTTCACTTTCCGCCTTCAGCAGCACGCTGGCCCTTTCGGGGAAAAGGTATCTATACCATTACCGGTAAGGTGGTTGAGGAATTTGATTTCTATACCATAGAAGTGATGATGATGGAAAAGGAGCGGTATATGGATGACCCGAGGTATTCGATAGACAATTGACAATTAGCAATGTGTTGAGCTATGAGGAGCTACGAGTTACGAGTTATGAGCTATGAGCTATGAGTTATGAGCTACGAGCTATGAGTTATGAGTTACGAGCTACGAGTTGTGAGCTACGAGTTATGAGCTATGAGTTACGAGTTTTGAGCTACGAGTTATGAGTTTTTACTGGTGTCTCATTACTTTTACTGGGTTAGAAAAGGCCGATTCGAGTGCCCGGTACATGATCGTTAGCAATGCAATAACAAGCGTGACAACGCCCACAAAGAGGAAAATAAGCCAATTGATATCCACATGGAAGGCGAAGTTATTAAGCCAGCTAGTAATTACATAATAGGCTATTGGACAAGCAATTACGAATGCCACTAGAACCAATTTAGTGAAGTCCATAGAGAGCAATAGCACAATTTGAGTGGCAGAGGCCCCCATTACTTTCCTAATACCAATTTCCTTTTTGCGCTCTTCGGCCATAAACGAGGCCAATGCAAATAGACCCAGACAGGCCACTATGACTGCCAGTACGGAGAAGATATTGGCCACATTGGCCAGCTTTTCTTCATCTTTATACAGTTTGTTTAGCTCTTGATCCAGAAAGAAATAATCAAACGGGAAGCCCGGTGCAGCCACTTTCCATTTGGTCTCAATATCTGACAAGGTGTTGGAAATATCTTTTGAATTGAGTCGGATGGCCACATATTTCAATGAAAAATTGAAGTGAAAAGAGGGGGAACGCTGTTGAATGACCAAAGGCTCGATTTCCCTATGCTTGGAAACGAAATTAAAGTCTTTAACTACCCCTATAATTTCCCCGCTATTATTATTGATTTCAAATTTCTTGCCTATGGTTTCCTCCAAAGTCCAACCCATTTGTCTGGCAAGTGCTTCATTTACAACCAAAGTGGTGGTATCATCGCTCAAGATGTTTTCTTTAAATGCCCGGCCTTGTACTATTTCTAAATCAAAGGTTTTAAAGAAATCGTGGTTTACCCAAAATATGGAGAACAGTTTAGATTTCTCCATTCCTTCAAACCTCACATTTTGCCCCTGATGATGAGCGCCTAGCACATCCAAGACCCCAGTAACGGAATACACATCCGGTTGCAGTTCCACTTGCTTTTTGAAGGCTTCGTAGTTTCTGGTCATGGGGGTATTTAAGGCGGATATGTAGAGTATCTGGTCTTTGTTAAAACCCGTTCCACTTTTGCGTAAGAAATCCAGCTGGTTGATGGCGATGACGGTACCAATGATCATAATGATGGAAAGGGAGAACTGAATAATAACCAAGCCTTTTCTTAAAACAGCTCCTCTGCCACCTTTTACCTGACTATCTTTCAATACCTTGATTGGAACAAAAGAACTCAGTACCAAAGCAGGGTAAATGCCTGATCCTATGCCTACTACGACAAATATTGAAAGTAACCCTATAAGGATAGTGGGGTGCATGAAAATGTCATAGCCAATGGATTTGTCGGCAATGACATTAAAAGCAGGGAGTCCTACTACAGTAAATAGCAAGGCTATTAAAATACCGATAAAGGAAATGATGAGCGACTCCATTAAGAACTGAAAAACAAGCTGTCCTTTGGCGCTGCCTAATGTCTTGCGTAGCCCTACTTCTTTGGCTCTTTTGGCCGACCGGGCAGTAGAGAGATTCATAAAGTTCATAGTGGCAATAAAGAGGATGAACATGCCAATGAGAATAAAGGCATATATATTTTCTTCACTGCTGTTGCTTTTCAATTCAAACTCCAGATTAGAGGTAAGGTGAATGGCAGTGAGCGGCTGTAATTCCATCCTGATGTCGTCTTTGACAAAGGCAGGAAAGTATTTTTGGATAAATGCAGGAAACTCAGCCGATAAGGTCTCTGGGGCTACGTCATTTTTCAACACAATATAGGTCCAGCATGGGTTCCAATACCAATTGTCTGGATATTGACCATTAAAAAACGCCCGCATGGTGGAGAAGGAGATAATGAAGTCAAAATCGATATGGGCGTTGGTAGGTGGATCTGCCATCACGGCAGTAACCAGTAGTTGCACCTGGTTTTGTATTTTTAAGAATTGCCCAATGGGATCTTGGTCACCAAAGTATTTTTTGGCCGCCCTTTCAGTGATCATTATTGAATTGGGCTTGTCCAGTGCGGTATTTTTATCCCCTTTAACTACTTCATAATCAAAAACGTCAAAAAAAGTAGAGTCAGCGAAGTAAACCCCCGTTTCGTTAAATTCCTTTTCACTTTGCTCCTCTGATACTAATATAGTGGGCGACTGGAAGTTAAAGAACCTAACCTGATTCTCAATTAAGCTACCATAATCCTCCAATAACGTAGTTCCAACAGGAAAGGGAACACTGGAAGAACGCTCTCCAGAGCCTTCTTGCTCTATAAATTCAGTAAGTCGGTAGATACGATCAGCTTTGGTATTGAATCGGTCATAGCTGAATTCATCATTGATGTAAATAAGGATAAAAATACAGCTTGAAATACCTACTGCGAGACCAAATACATTGATCAAAGAGTAGAACTTGTCCTTTAAGATATTGCGAAAAGCTACCTTGAAATAATTTTGAAGCATGTTAGTGTTGTTTTTGACCGTATCGAATTTAACGCAAAAAAATAAATTTTGATAAAGAATACAGATAAACGGTTTCCCTGTCTGATTGAATAGTTCATTGCCCAAATTCACCTGAAGGACTAGGGTAGTAGTTAATTATTGAAAACAAGTTGTCTGTCGAAAATAGAAGAAAGTCCATTTTTATGAGTGGGGCCTCTAGATTTTTTTAAATGGTAAACCGAACCTTAAGCAGCTTCAATCGTATTGGGACTATATTGTTTCCATTTAAGAAACTAATTAATTATCATTATGCATCCTTTTAGGAAACATATTGTCTATTAACACAAATCACGCATATGAAGGGTACTTACCTAGGTGAATTTCAAGAGATAGTATTGCTGGCCATCCTTATTTTAAAAGATGAGGCCTATGGTGTGAGCATACAGACTGAAATCATGAATGAATTGGACAGGAACATAAGTCGCGGGGCCTTGCACACGGCATTGACCAGATTGCAGGACAAAGGTTTTATTAAATCGGAAGTGGGGGGAGCCACCAAAGAACGTGGTGGGCGAAGGAAGCGGCTGTACACGGTCACTAACCTCGGTAGGGCTGCACTTAATGAAGCGCGTGACATTAGGGATCAAATGTGGAAGAAAGTGCCTGATTTGGCGCTTAATTTCAATTATTCAATATGAACAAAAAGATAGGGCCACCACAACTGTTTACTAAATGGTTTGGTTGGTTTTGTGCTGATGAATATTACGAAGAGCTGCAAGGCGACTTAGAAGAGGCGTTTTATGATAACGTGGAGCTTTACGGTCTCCGTAAGGCACGGCAGCTATACCGGTTGGAAGTACTGAAAATGCTTCGTCCATCGGTTATTAAAAAATTAAACGGTCAAAATTATAACTCAAACAACATAGACATGCTTAGCAACTATTTAAAAATTGCCATTAGGAATATGCTCGGTCAAAAAGTGTATTCCTTCATTAACGTTTTCGGGCTGGCAGTAGGGATGACAGCCACCATTCTCATTTCATTGTATGTACAGGATGAACTGAGCTACGACAAATACCATGAAAAGTCAGACCGGATTTACCGTGTTTCGCGGGAATGGCTCAACCAAGATGGTGAGTCAAGTTTGCACCTGGGGCATGTGGCTGCGCCATTTGGCCCTTTATTGAAAAACGATTTTGAAGGCATTGTATTGAATGCAGTGCGGATGAACTCCAGTGGAAGGCCGCTGGTAGTGCACGGTGACAAGCGATTTGAAGAAAATAATTTCTTCTTTGCTGATGCTGATCTGTTTGATGTTTTCTCCTGGAAAATGCTCAAAGGAAATAGGAAAACGGCATTGTCTGAGCCCAATACCATTGTATTGTCAGCATCTGCCGCCAAACGCTATTTTGGGGATGAAGATCCCATGGGGCAAACCGTCACTTACAATGATTTTGGCCTTAGCCAGGAATTGAAAGTAACAGGTGTGATGGAGGATACTCCCCATAACTCACATTTTAAGATGGATATGGTAGCTTCCTTCCATATGGTGGAAATGTTTTTTGGTGGCCGTGAAAATTTAATGAAAAACTGGGGTGGAAATAACTATTCTACCTTTATAGTAGTGCCTGAAGGGTATAACATCGCTGATTTGGAAGCACAAATCCCTGGATTTATTGATAAACATCTCGGGGAGAATATGAGTGGAGCGATGGCTTCGACAACTAACAGGTTACACTTTATGCCTCTTACCGACATTCATTTGCACTCACATTTGGATTCTGAAATTGAGGCCAATGGAGACATCGCCTATGTTTATACTTATACGATCATTGCATTGTTTATCCTGATTATCGCTTGTATCAATTTTATGAACCTGTCCACTGCCCGCTCTGTGAAACGTGCTCGGGAAGTAGGGGTAAGAAAAGTGATGGGCGCCTACCGCTCTTCCTTGATCCGTCAGTTTATAACCGAATCAGTACTGGTAGCCTTTATTTCCGTGCTTTTGTCTGTATTATTAGTTTATTTTTTACTGCCCGGATTCAATAATTTCAGCGGCAAAGAGCTTACACTACTTGGTACTGACCCCATGTTTTTAGTGGGTCTTCTTGCTGCAGTAGTGATTGTAGTAGGATTTGTAGCGGGTAGCTATCCGGCCTTTTATTTGTCGGCTTACCAGCCAGCTGTAGTGTTGAAAGGTTCGAATAAGGCCAATAATCAAGCATTTAGCTTAAGATCAATATTGGTGATTTTTCAATTTTTCATCTCTATTTGGCCTAGTGACAGGGTTGTTTCATTTTGAAGCCATTTAATATTTCCTATTATACAGCCAAGTTTAGTCGTTCACTCAGATCAAGCTCAAATCGACCATAGGGGTTTATATGATTATAAATAAGAGGAGTAAGAGCTCTTAAATCCTCAGTACCCATTTTTTCTTGCCATTCAGAAGTATTTAATACTCTCTGAATCATTAAGGTGTTCACATAAACTAGACAATTTTGAAGCAAGTGAAGGCATAACACAGAAATTTCTTGATCCTCCAGATTGTTTGTTGATATTTCTCCTGACTTGCCATAAAATATAAACCCATTTGCCGAATTCCAATTTTCCACAACATTTAGACCCTGATTAATTTCTATACGCATATCTTTAGATAATAGATACTCACATAAAAAGATTGTCTTTATTACTTTCCCTAGTTCTTGTAGCGCTTTATAAGTTGGATGCTGAATACTATTGCGAGTAAATCGTTTTAAAATAGCTTCAGCTGATGCTGTCCCAATTTTTAGTGCTGTTGAATATTTAATCATCTGGTCATATTGTGATTTTATTAAATCCCAATCGATTGTTCTAGTCAGGATGGGTGTCAAATTCTTTAATTCTGACTTCATTGAGTTATTCGTAATATATAATTTCTTTTTGTTGATTGTTTTAAAGCGCGGCATTAAGGAAAAGTTTAACAAATGAGAAAACGCAAATGCAATTTCACTTTGCCCATGAGTATCAACATAATTTTTATCAAGTTCAAAATCAGTACTATGATTTAATATCCCTTCTATCATGTTTGCAACTTCGGAGGAAGAAACTGATTTTAATTGAGAATATATACAAGTAGATTTTTTCTCTACATGCCAGTAAATCATTACTCCCCTTCCTCTATACCTAATATGCCATTCAGTCATTAAGTTTTGATCCCATGAACCGAATTTCTTAGAATCAGAGGCACAACTTGTAGAACCCTCTCCCCAGATATTATTAAGTCTAATTTTATGAATATGATTGACAACTTGAATATTCGCGTTGCGCAAGTTATCCTTATTGAGATATTTTCTCTTTATATATCTCAGATTGCTATAAGAAAATTCCCCATTACTTGAGTTTGACATTCGCTTTAGTCCGGTATTAGTGCCTAAGCCAAATAATACTAATAGTAGCCTTTTTCTTCTTGATAATGAATCTATAATTTCACGGTCTGCCATCGTATGAATTTGCTCTGTGAAATTTATCTGCATATCAACTTCTTTTAGGATATCAAGAAGATCAATCATTGGCCATCTTTGAGCTACATCCTGTTTGAGTAATTCTATATTTTTAGGATCTTCCTGCTTTTCAAATGGGGTAAGAATTATTTTTCCACCATTTTTAGAAGATATTCGTACATCGGGGTTACTATTTACTTTATTATTAAAGTTACGAAGAGAATCACTTAAATCTTGCTGGAGTTGTTCTATGAACGGATCTGGGTCTTTAGGTTTATTTAGAGAGGAATAATAATGATTCCTCTTTCTTTCGAAATCCTGTGGTAAGTCTAGTTCCGGGTTTTTAAATTTATCTGAACCTTTTACCCATATTTCCTTACAACGTAGCTTGTCTCTTAAAGCTTGCAACACAATAATTTCATATTCTTTTTTATCAATTCCAATCTGACCGTTTTCGTCTTCACTCAAAAGACCTTTTTTTTGAGTAGTGGTCATTATGCCATCGATAGGCAAACCTTGATCTATAGTGAAAAAGTTTATGTCGGTATCATAGCTTTCCTTTATTAATTGTAATGCTTTGATAACAGGTCTATGTTGCAGATTATTTGATTTGAACTCTAAAGCATTTAGGACAGCCGGCAACATTCGTCTGTAGTGTCTGGAATAAGAGTTCTTGATAACTTTGAATACTTTCCCTTTAAAGGCTCCATTATTATTTTTTAATTCCGCTACCAAATCTCTTAAGGTTTCCTCTTTGGCAACAGGATATATTACATTCCTAATTGTTTCATCAGGAAACTGAAGAGAGTTTTCAGCCATTCTTAATAGAATATTAAATTTACCTCCTACTTTTTTAAAATCCTTTACAAATTCTTTTACAACTCGATTTTCAGCGTTGCTAGATATTTTATGAATTAGTTGAATTAACAATTCGACAA
Organism: Flammeovirgaceae bacterium UBA1842; assembly: GCA_002338655.1. Taxonomy (GTDB): domain Bacteria; phylum Bacteroidota; class Bacteroidia; order Cytophagales; family Cyclobacteriaceae; genus Fulvivirga. Next base: position 9,953 of record DDIU01000046.1, read on the forward strand.
GGTTATCTGTAATTTGTCGACTTCGAATATGAAGGAAAATTGAAAGGTACGTATACTTTATGTGATTGGGATGTGCCCTAAGCTCGGATATTAATTCGGAAGCAACTCTTAATTTATATTTCTGCAATATGTCTTGTTTAACTGATGAAAAGATTTCGGATGGGACACCAATACTTCTAATGATTTCGAGTTTATCAATTTCCTTAAAAATACTTTCCAAACCAATTCTTCCCGGATCACTTTTTAACTCATTCAAAGTAACCTCTTTTCCATTATCAGAATATTCGTTTTCTTCCAGCGTTTTTAAAAGATAATCGATATGCTCTTTAGTAGTATCAGGTATAGAATCATCAATATACTTAAATAACTCCTGTTCTTTTCGATTGATATAAGCCTTAATCAGACGTTCAAGTTGATTCGTAACGGGAGGCTCTGTTTTCAATTTTCTATACTCTTCTAAAAATTCTATATTAAGTTTGTCTACATTATACCACTCTCCGAAATCACTTAAATTCTGATATATTTTTTCATCAACCTTTGTGGAATATTCAGAAAATGAAAAGAAATTTCTAATAATATTTCGATGGCGTATACATGTTCTTCCTGCTAAATCGTATTTTTTAAATTCCTGTTCATCAATCTTTAATTGATTAGCAATATAATTTAGAACAGTATTCGGAATCTCGTCCTTATCTCGTGGAAATCGAGCTTCCAGTTGAAAAAATTTAAGTAGTACTAAAAAGCTCAATTTGTTTATATGAGTAAATCCTTTAGCAAGAAGTATGTCTTCTTCATCAATAAGGAAATGTTCTATAAGCCCATCATCTTCCCAATATTGTTTCATAAGCTATCCTTTAAAAACTAGAGTCCATTTTCATATTTGATTTAAATTATCTTTGACTTTTTTTATGGTATTAGGAGAACAGTTACACAATTTTTGAATTTCTCTTGAAGAGTATCCCTTTGATAGAAACCTTTGAATATCCTGGTGCTTTGCGAGAAATTTTTCTATTGACTCTTTAGACCCTATCTTTCTTCCAGTAGTCAACCCTTTGGCCTTCCTGGACCGGATTCCGGATTTAATTCTATAACTCAATTGTTCGCTCTCAAGTCTTGCTAAATCAGCCATGATAGTTACTATAAGTTTTGTAAAAATTTCACCAGCCTGATCCTTAGTATTTATCGTGGTACCAAGATTATGAATATATACGGCTACACTCTGTTTTTTTAATTGTTCAAGTAGATTCAAAACATCAACTGTATTCCTGCCTAAACGTGATACTTCTGAAATCATAATACACTTAATCGAATGCTTCCTTATGTAAGACACGGCTTGTTGGAGTCCAGGTCTTTCATCAGATGTTTTTGTAAAAGCTGATATTTTTTCAGAAAAGACTTTATCAACATCAAATCCTTTGATTGATTTCATATCATCGAGTTGCCTTTGGGTTGACTGATCATTTGATGACACTCTCGTATATATGATTGACTTCATGTTACAATTTAATCATTAGCTAAATTAGTTACTTCTGAATAAGAACCCAGATTATGTAATGTTATAAATACTAATTAATAGTAACATTATTTAAATGGTAACGAAATATATTTGATTACAGCACATACTTACAAAATCTTTATATCAGGAGTGACATAACCTTTTCAAATAATATCTGATCAGTCTTTAGTTTCAACAGTTTGATTAAAAAATCAGATTCATTCAACAAGCGTTTGTAAAAACAAATGGTTAATTCTATCCGCTGCCCAGCGGCATAGACTTTTAGTGATCATAATTCTAATATTTATCAAATATTAAACCTTATAAAGACCAGCAATGAAATGATCAATAAAATGGGATAGTGACTGATCATTTTTTTTAAATTCTAGTGTGTCACAACGAAGTTTAGATAATTCTAAGGCCATGAAAGCCAAAACTTGAGCATTAATTTCATTTCTAAAGCGTTGAGATATAATACCATCACTAATTGCTTTTTCGAATGATGAAACAAGAAAATCATGTTCAAAAGATTTAAGCTCATCTTTTCCACCTGGAACGTACAGACCTATATATCTAAGAACCTTATTATCAACGATAGAATAAATTTCATCACACATTTTGAACAATCCAATTAACCTAGGTATTGGTTCCAGCAGACTTAATCTTGTTTCATAAACTTTTTTGTTTTTAAAAAGAAACCTCTTAAGAAGGATAGTAAGTATTTCTGATTTTGAATCAAAGTGCTTGTAAATTGTTTTTTTTGAAATTCCCAATTCGACCGATACACGATCCAAACTTGCATTCTCAAAACCCGAATCTAAGATTAATGCTCTAACTGTTGCCAGAATTTTTAGTTTTTTAATGTCTTTCATAAGTCCTAAAATACTTTAGTTCTTTTAGTTCTGAACTAAAAGTATAACTTTGCATTTGAAATGAAAAATTTGAATGAATCAAAGTTGAAATTTATTGAAGAGACAGGTTCTCTAATTGAGAAAAAAGGGTATTCTCCTATTGTTAGTAGAATTCTCTCTTTTTTACTTATTGCAGATACTGAGGAAAAAAACTTTTATGAAATACAGGAATCGTTGAATGCTAGTAAATCAGCAGTGAGTAATGGGATTAGCTTTCTACTAGATAAAAATTTTATTAAGGCAAAAACAAATCCTGGGGATCGTAAAAGATATTTCCGTCTTAACATTGAAATCTGGATTGAAGTATTGAGGTCTATTACTGAAGAATACAAGGGCTATAGGATGGCAATTGACAAAGCTCTGGATCTTAGATCAGACAAATTCACGGAAAGCAATTTACAACTAACGAAAATCAGGGATTTATATCAACTATTTGAGGCAAAACTACCGGTCATTCTTTCAGAATGGGAAACTAAAAACTCTATTCAAGCATAAAACCTATGAATCAAATTTCTTACAAAATAATTTTCACTCTATTTATTGTAACCATTTTCAGGTGTTCAATAGTAGCTCAGGAAACTTTTACATTGAACGATGTGGTTGCTTTTACTCTCGAAAACAATAGGGAGATTAAAAAAAGCATGATACAAGAAAAAATAGGGTATGAAGTAACCAAAGAAGTACGTAGTACAGCCTTGCCACAAGTTATGGCTTCCGCCAATTACATAAATAACCTGCTACTTCCTGTTTTAGTAGTACCTGGCGAACTAACGGGTAATCCAGGTGAAGTGAGCACTTTAGAAGTAGGACTTGACTATAATACATCAGTTGCCCTATCATTAGAACAGCCATTGTTTGATAAATCTGTTTTTACTGCATTGAAGGCAGCAAGATCATCAGAAGAATTATACGCCTTAAGGGTAAAGAAGACAAAGGAAGAGGTTGTGTATAGGGTAGTCATACTCTATTACAATGTCTCCATATTCGATAGGAACATAGCGGTTCTTCAAAACAATTTAAATCAAACAAACAAACTACTTGAAATTTCAGCCGTGCAATTGGAGCAGGGTTTCATCAAACAAGTTGACCATGACCGCCTGAATGTTTCCAAAATGAATCTTGAAATACAGCTATCTGATTTGACCTTGGCAAGGTATAATGCAGTAAGACAATTGAAGTTAATGATGGGAATGGATTTGGAGACTGCTTTGCCTCTTGTAAAAGAAGAAGATAAAATAATTGAATCAGTAAATATACCTGCAATTTCTCAGGAGGAACTTACAGATTTCAAGCTTCTTTCCGTTCAAAAACGATTGTACGAATTGGAAAAAATAAATTTTCAATCAGGCTATTTCCCCAAGCTTAGCCTTTTTGCAAATTATGCTTATAATGGTATTAGCAATGACTCTTTTTTTTCCAATTCTGATGTCACAACCAACTGGTATGACGTGTCTTCAATTGGTCTGAGATTACAATTATCTATTTTTGATGGTTTCCGAATTAGAGCACAAAGTGCACAATCACAATTAAGACAACAACTTGTTGAGGAGTCAATTGAATTTACTAAGGAACAATATAACGCTGACTATGCCAATGCTAAAGAAAAGCTAAACCAAAGTTTGTCTACGCTTCGAACAAGGAAGTCAAGTGTCGAACTTGCTCAAAAAGTATATGATATTTCCCAAAAAAGCTATAGTGAAGGACTGTCTGATCTGACCGACCTGCTTAGTGCAGAGACCGCACTGACTACCTCTCAGATTAATTACTCCGCTGCTCTTTTGCAAGTAAAAATCTCAGAAGCTGAAATATTAAAATCTACTGGCAAACTCTTAGAATCTTATTAATTAAACATGAAAAAGATATTAATTAACTCTATAATATTCCTAACCATAGCCGCTGTGGTGGCCTTCGTACTGAAAAACAACAAAGATGAAATGAAGGACGAAGTTAGATTGGCGCAGATAAAACCAGACTTTATTCCGGTAAATGTTGTGCCTTTAAAGAAAATGATGATTGACATGGGTTTTCAAGTCAATGGAAATTTAATACCTAACAAAGAGGTAACTGTTTCGTCTGAAATACCCGGAGTTGTTACTGCAATATTGGCAGAAGACGGAGCCCTTGTAAAATCAGGCCAAGTATTGGCAAGACTGGATGATAAAACAATAAAAGCGGCTTTGGATTTAGCAAGGGCCAATTTTGAAAAAATAGAAAAAGACAAGAAGCGAATTGAAAATTTGTATGCTGCCGGTGGCATAAGCCAACAGGATCTGGACAATATCCAACTTGCTCATACAAAAGCCAAAACCGATTTGGTTTCTGCAGAAAAATCATACGAAAATACTTTTATACGTGCACCTTTTTCGGGTATCAATGACAAAAGGTATATTGAAAAAGGAGGTTACGTTAAAGGAGGTGGTGGTCTTTTTGATATCGTTGATATAGACCGTATGAAGATGATTGTCAACGTCCCTGAAAGTCAGATACAGCAGATATTACTTGGACAAAAGGCAAAAATAGGGGTTCAGGCACTTCAAAACAAAGAGTATGAAGGAACAGTCACAAGAATAGGTACAAGGGCTTCCGAAGCACTTACCTTTCCGGTTGAAATTTTAATTTCAAATGCATCTAAAGAATTAAAATCAGGCATGTTTGGAACTGCAACCATAGAAATTCAATCTAATGAAGCACTTACCATAAACCGAAATATGCTAGTTGGCAGTATTAAAAATCCGCAGGTTTATATTTATAAAGACAGCACTGCCGTACTAAAAAATATTGCGATTGGCCAAAGAAATGATAATTACATAGAAGTAGTTTCTGGAATTAAAGAAGGTGATTTAATCATTACTTCTGGTCAAATCAATTTAACAGATGGAGCCAAGGTTGGAATCAAAGAATAGAAGACCATGAAAATAACCGAAATATCGATAAAAAGAGCCACCGCACCCGTAGTAGTCTTTATTGTACTCACTTTACTTGGTCTGGTGACATATTCTCTATTAGGCTACGAACTCCTGCCTAAGTTCACCCAGCCTGTTGTGACAATCACCACTGTTTACCCAGGAGCAGCACCTAGTGAAGTAAAAACATCAGTATCTGAGAAAATTGAAGATGTACTTTCCTCTATGGAAAATGTAGAATCTATTAGCTCCACTTCTTTGGAGTCTGTTTCAATTGTAACTGTTGAGCTTACTACTGATGCAAATGTTGATTTAGCTCTTCAAGAGGCACAGCGAAAAATAAATGGGATTATTTCAGATTTACCAGATGATGCCGAACAACCTTCGCTATCTAAGTTTTCAATTGATGATCTTCCTATAATTAGTTTGGCGAGTACGGCTAGCAACCTAGATCCATCGGCATTCTTTGATTTGGTCGATCAGCGAATCGTTCCAGAGCTTTCAAGGATAAATGGGATGGCTCAGGTGCAACTTGTAGGAGGAGAAGAAAGAGAAATCAAAGTCAATATTGACAGGGTAAAACTTAAAGCCTACAACCTCTCTGTTTTGCAGATTGTTCAAATGATAGAAATATCCAATCTGGACTTTCCTACTGGCAAAATTGAAACAAATGAAGAACAGCGAACTATAAGGCTTTCTGGTAAATATCAAAGCCTGGAAGAAATAAGGAACCTCGTAATAGGTACTCTGCCCACAGGAGCCCAAATTAGGATAAAGGATATTGGAGAAGTAGAAGATGGCAAATCAAAAATTGAAAAAGTAACCAGATATAACTTAGAAAATGCCATAGGAATATTACTAACAAAGCAAACTGATGCAAACGCAGTAACGGTAAGCGAACTAACCAGAGCTAAAATCAAAGAGTTAGAGGAAATCTATAGCAAGGAGAGCCTGAAGTTTAACATAGCACAGGATCAATCTGAATTCACCCTAGAGGCAGCTGACAGTGTGATTCATGACCTATACATTGCCGTTATACTGGTAGCCTTGGTAATGTTTTTGTTTTTACACAGCGTAAGAAATGCCATTATTGTAATGATTGCTGTGCCTATCTCCCTTATTGCCACTTTTACAGCAATGTATCTAGCCGGCTTTACGCTAAACCTGATGACCTTACTCGCACTTTCACTGGTGGTAGGTATTTTGGTGGATGATGCTATTGTGGTAATTGAAAATATATACAGGCACATGGAAATGGGTAAAAACAGGATTAAAGCGTCCTTTGATGGTGTTAAAGAAATCGGATTTACAGTTACTTCTATCACATTTGTGATTGTGGTGGTTTTTCTACCTCTGATGCTGGTGGAATCCCTGATTTCACCAATATTGACAAATTTTTCGTTGGTAATAGTTGTGGCCACACTACTAAGCCTCCTAGTGGCCTTTACTATTATTCCATTGCTCACCTCCAGGTTTGCTAAAATTGAGAAGTTTAATCCAAAAGGTATCTCGGCTCGCTTCAATAAGAAATTTGAAAGTGTCATTGACGCTTTTGGCGGGTGGATTAACAGAGTATTGATCCAATCGATGAACAATAAGACAATAACACTGATAGTGACGGGAGCGTTATTAATCGGATCTTTCATGTTGATTGGTTTTGGTTTCATAGGTGGAGAGTTTATATCTCAGGGAGACCGCGGAGAGTTTGTAATTCGTATAGAACTTTCAAAAAATTCTTCAGTAGAAAAAACTAATCAAACAGCAAGAATTGCTGAGAAAATAATAGCTGATTTACCAGAGGTTGTGAGTACTTTCACTACAGTTGGTCAAACCAGTCAGGGGTTTGGAGGAACTCAGGCTATTCCGAATGAAGCAGAAATTAATGTCAAAATGGTTCCATATAATCAACGTGATATTTCTGCCACTGTGTTTTCTAAACGAGTAAAACTTTTGTTACAGGAAAACATACCTGGCATTATTGTCTTTTCATCGCCTACCAGTATACTAGGCACAGCGTCAGAAGCACCGATTCAGGTAATCTTTGCCGGTCCGGAGCTAGACCAATTGATGAAGGTGGCCAATGAGATCAAAGATGACCTATCACAAGTTGAAGGTACCACAGAACTTGAATTGAGTATAAAAGCAGGAACCCCTGAAGTGAAGGTAGATATAGACAGGGATAAAATGGCTAGCCTCGGATTAGATTTAGGTACTGTTGGCTCAACCATGCAAGTTGCTTTTTCCGGAAACACTGATGCTGCTTACAAAGATGGGAACTACGAATATGACATTAATGTAAAACTTAACGAATTCGATAGGCAAAATGTGCGAGATGTAGAATCCCTAATTTTTATCAACAGAAATAACCAGCCTATTACACTTGATCAGTTTGCAGTTGTTACAGACACGGTGGGTCCATCCAGGCTTGAACGAAAAGACCGTATCAACTCAGTCAAACTTTCTTCCAAGATAATAGGAGTTCCAGCAGGTATTATTGGTCAGGAACTTCAGAAAATTATTGATAATAAAAATCTACCTGCAGGAGTAACGTACTCTTTTGGTGGTGATCTAAAAAGGCAATCACAGTCATTTGGAGCTTTAGGTTCTGCCTTTCTATTCTCAATTATTCTCGTATATCTAATTCTCGTTGCTCTATACGACAACTACATTTATCCTTTGGTAATATTGTTTTCAATTCCTGTGGCTATTGTAGGTGCGCTTTTGGCACTCTCATTAGCTAAGCAAACGCTTAATATCTTTTCGGTGCTGGGAATCATAGTACTGATTGGTCTGGTGGCCAAAAATGCCATTTTGGTGGTTGATTTTACAATTCAAGCAAAGGAGAGTGGTTCTAATACGAGAGAAGCTTTGATTGAAGCCACAAAAGCAAGGTTGAGGCCAATATTGATGACCACCATTGCATTGGTTTTTGGCGTATTGCCTATAGCCCTTGCAGGTGGTGCAGGTGCAGAATGGAAGAATGGACTTGGATGGGCAATAATAGGTGGTCTTTCTAGTTCAATGCTGCTAAGCCTGGTTGTGGTTCCGGTCGTTTATCTTATAGCGGATAAATTAGTGGAAAAATTAGGGCTAGCAGAGAAAAAAGAGAAATATGCAAGAGAACTAGAAACCAATTGAGATGAAATAATGGCATATGATCTCAGAGTCAACCATAATAGAAGCAAAACAATATACTAAAAAATTACTAGTCAGTTTAGGCAGTAAATACCTCTTTCATAATTGGAATCATACGCAAGAGGTTGTAAATGTATCAGAGGAGTTAGGTATAATATGCGGCCTTTCAGAAAAAGAATTGTCTCTTTTGAAAGTGGCAGCATATTTTCATGATACCGGACATATTAAAAGTTACACCGAACATGAAGAAATAAGTGCAAAAATTGCGGAAGAGTGGCTGGAAATTCGAGGCCTATCTAAGTCAGAAATTGAAATAGTAAAATCATTGATTCTTTCTACTAAATTATCTTCACCATGTGTAACTATAATGCAAAAAGTCCTTCATGATGCAGATTTAAGCCACATTGGCACTTTAGATATGGAGAAAAGGGCTAATGCCTTAAGAAAAGAGTGGGAACAGCTTCTTCAATCAAAATACTCAGATAAAGAGTGGTTGTGTTTACAAATATCTTTCTTGAAAAACCTGAAATTCCTTACAGTTCCAGCAAAAAACAAATACAATAGCATAGTTAAAAATCATATAAATCTCATGGAACAAAAACTTTCAGAATTGGACTAGGAGGTTTAGAGAGCGGACGACAATCTCCTTAAAGGAAAACCAAATATCAGTTGGCCATGGCACGAGGTATTTTGCAGTATTCAGAATGCTAATCAATAAATTAATATTATGAAAAAAGCAGTCATTTATCCTAATAAAAAAGCTCCAGAGTTATTCAGGAGCAGGCTTTTGAATATTCTGACATGGTCCCATCCAGCACTGATTTTCGGTATGTACCTGTTTCTATCAGTTGTGGCAATTTATTTATATCATGTTGAGTTTGGGGCTACCAGTAGCCAGATAACCATTTACTTTTTACTAGGGTTGCTTTCATGGACATTGGCTGAATACCTACTGCACCGTTTTATATATCATAAAATCAAGGATGCCAGCTACGATAGTGGGTTTCATTATATGTTTCATGGTATCCACCATGCTTATCCTAATGACAAAAGCAAAACCGTTTTACCGCCTTTGCCTTCATTAGTTATAGCAGCCTTGTTTTTAAGTTTGTTTTACCTTCTTCTTGGAGGTAAAGCACTAACCTTTAGTCCTGGCTTTGTCATCGGGTATTCCATATATATGTGGATACACACAATGATTCACGGCCTACCTATGCCTAAACGATTCAATTTCTGGTGGAAGCACCATAATATTCACCACTACCAGCAGCACGACCGGGCTTTCGGTGTAAGTACACCACTATGGGATTATATTTTTAGAACCATGCCACAAAAAGGAAGAAAAACTATTACTGTGGTAAATGAAGCCGTCTAATAAAAAATAGGAAAGTTGTCTAAAATGCTTCGCTGATGTTCTGCATAAATCGGTATTATTAATGAATTAGTCTCACTATTTTCATAATAGGTAATGTGAGTAAACGTATAAATCACATAATTATATGAAGGTCTTTCAATCTTAATGTACATTAGACTCGCATAGACCTTGGAGGCCATGAATTAGTCGTCAAAATATAAATAAAATAGGATACCACAATGGTGTACTGCTGTCGCAGTACAATTACATTGACTTTAGGACTGCACAATTAATACGCTTTCAATTTAAATGGCTTCAAAATGAAGCAACCCTGTCACTGGGCCTATTTGCCTCATTATAGGTGTTGGGGTAATCGGAAATCAGATTTCCTATATGAAAACCAAAGATCTGGGCTTTGATAAGAAAAACCTGGTGGTGTTGCCCTCCAATGATGAGATTCATAAGAACTTTAAAAGTATAAAAGCAAGGTTATTGGCCCAACAAGGCATTAGTGATGTGACATTCAGCAGCAGGGTGCCTTCAGGCAGATTGTTGGATTCGCAAGGGGGAGCGGCAGAAGTAGGCAAGGAGATGCAAAATATAAGCTTTAGAATAGCCGATATCCATGTTGACCACGACTACCTTAATGTGTTGAATATTAAGTTTTTAGCGGGAAGGAACTTTGATGTTAATTTAGCTAGCGACTCTACTGAAGCCTTTATATTAAACAAATCTGCTGTACTCGGCATTGGCTGGACAAGTATGGAAGAAGCCATAGGCAAGAAGTTTAACTATGGTGGTAGGAAAGGATATGTGATAGGGGTAGTGGACGATTTTCATTTTGAATCGTTGCACCAATCTATTGCCCCAATAGTATTTGTAATTACCAATGGAAGGGCCAGAAATGTAATGGTCAAGCTCAAAGACGGGTTTAAAGATGAAACAATGGCCTATTTAAAAGAGCAATGGAGTTTTTTAAGGCCTGGATATGATTTTGATTATTACACCGTTGCCGACCGGTTTGACGAACAATATGTGGCTGAGGAGAAGCTGGGGCAGCTGGTTACCTACTTTTCATTGTTGGCCTTATTCGTAGCCATTTTAGGGCTATTTGGACTGTCCTCATTTTCAATCCAACAGCGCACCAAGGAGATCGGTATTAGAAAGGTGATGGGTGCACCCATTAGCGGACTGTTGATGCTGCTTACCAGGAAATTTACGTTTTTGGTTGTAATAGGTCTGATTCTAGCTGTTCCGGCCACGTATTTTGGTATGGAGTATTGGTTGGAAAACTTCCCATATAGAGTGGGGATAGGTATTTGGCCGTTTGTTTATGGAGGGGCATTTGCGATACTTTTTGCGATAGTCACAGTAAGCTATGAAGTGCTTAAAGCCGCTACGGCTAATCCTGTGAATGCATTGCGCAACGAATGATAACGATCATTAAATAGGCAATTCCTGTGATAAGGCGATCAGTATTGATTTGGTTTAATGGTAAGCGGGGTATCGTAAGGTAGGGTGTGGTGCTTTCATTTCTATTTAACATAATATAAATTATATAACAAACATCCAGAAATCTCCGTAATACGAGGTACGAGTATTTAATATAAGATCAGATATATAACTGTGGTCAGCCTGGGCGCTGTAGAGTTGTATATCGGTACAGATCTTATGTTAAGGAGATTTCGTATCGCTTAGACAAGTCTCGAAAATAACTTAAAGAGATTTCACCCACTGGGCTAACGCTTCTTGTTAAATATAATTCGATATTATGTTAACCAGCCGAGCTGGTCATTCGACTTCATGCTGTAATTCTCTACAAAAGTTTTGGCTCGCTTTGAGGCGAGCTTGTTACATAATTTGTCGTTATATTAAATAGCCGCTCGGCCAGCGCGCTGATCCCACCACACGGCTTGCCCTGACCAAACGGCTATTAATAGTTTCCCCACCCGCTGTCAGGCTTGATGCCTGATGAGCCTACGCTAATGCAAGAGATTTCCAGGCAAAGTCTGTCGTTCTATTTTTCGTTATCCGTACGGTTGGTTAGTTTGATTTCAAATACGCCATTCTCAGCGATTAGGAATTTGCCTGTAAAACACTTGCTGGCCAGCGCTTTATTCTAGAGCATTTTGGATTTCCTTAAACCGTGAGTAATAATCGATATAGTCTTGAAAATTAGGTTTCATAGCTTTGGCTAATTTCTCTGGAACTTCATCTGGATAAATTCTTCTTATTAATGAGCTTAGAATGGCACTAAAGTTTTCATTATGGTCTAGGTCAGAAAAACCGCCCAAAAAATCATACATTATTTTATCAGCAACTAAATCTAATTCTTCACCTAGTTTCTTATCGATTTCGATTAATGAGATGTTTAAATTTTCTGAGATATTCTGAATATCTATTAGGTGGCTGATCTCATGAACAATAATTAATTCACTATCAAATTCATTATTTACAATTTGATTACTATTATATGCGAATATTGGAATATTTGACTCCCTACCCGGAACAGATGAATCTAGGTAGTATGCTGATATATTTTCTAAATCTCGCTTATTTGCATCCCTAGTTAATTCATCAGAACTCACAATATTAGTAGATTCTAGTACGGCAATGTTTCTTTCATCAATTGTGAACCATGCTATTGGGCCAGTTTTCTCCTCGCACATTGAAAAGACATTTTCTATGTCATATTTTTTAGCAATTGATTTGAATAATGTCTCTATCATAAGTTTTAAAGCATCGCTCAAGCCGCTGGGCTTTTACTTTTTTCATTGACCTTGCTCCGCCATAGCGGCTACGCGGAGGCGCAGTAAAAAAGTAAACAAAAAATCTAGACAGAATAATGCTGCCACCCACATGCTCACGCTCACCCCGCTATTCTGTCAGGCCAACGCGCCTGTGAGTATTCTATTTAACATAATATTAAATGCTAAAGGATTTATATGTAATTCTCATTCCATTTATTTCTCTTCTTTTTCTCGATACGAAGCCAGCTAATGTCTGTTCTTTTATATTTAAAGCCTCACTTGGCTTCATGACAGAAATCTCGCTTTCCTTGCCGCCTCCTATAGAATTGAAGGATGTACCAATTCTCAATCCTCCACTTTTTGAAATTATCCATCTGTCATGAAATGGAGCTGCATTATTTTTATCAGGCACCCAGCAAAACGTAACATTAGTAAATGGTGGAGTTTGATCTGAAATAGATTTCCAATAACTTTTGAAAAGCTCTTCATGATCAATTTTTGAATAACCATCTTTAGAACCTAATAAATCAACTTCTAGATCCTTGTCCAATCCAGTAATTAATTTAAGTATGTCTAGGCATTCCTTGTCTAGATATGGATCAGCAATAATTACAAACTCCTCAGCCTCATCAATCAGCCAATTTCTGATGAAATTTATCCCCTCTTCCCTACTCCCTGGATGAAGCGCTTTATTTGTAGAAAAGTCCTCATCAATAAAGAATTTTCTAGAACTACTCTCAGATGATTTCCTTTTATGTGAAAGAACTTGAACTATATTTGTTGCTCTAACTGCCTCTTCAAAATTATTTCGATGAAGATCGGCTACATTTCCTTCATAAGTTTTTCCTTTATACGTTTTGGCACAATTTGTCAAATAGTACATGAATACTGGAAACACTTCATGTAACGGGAGTTTATTACCTAGGCTTAAATACTGTGTTATTTCAGATATTTTTTTAGTGGCTATTCTATCAGAGTTAAGAGCTCGTTGAGCATCCACAATGGCATAAACGACTTTACGATTATCCTCTATTTCTTTCTCAGTTAGACTTTTGTTATTCTTAATCTTGTTCGATAATTCCAGAGTCTGAAGATGTTCATTTATAAAACTTGAGTGACTAGCTGGTTCATTATTATTATCAACCATTTTAACCAATTTTTTGGCAAATTCAGGCTCTAGCCTGTACATGGAATCGATAATATTTTTCTGTGACTGATAGACTTCAACGCCTGCCTCAAGCTTTTTGGTTAAACTAAATGCATTTGAAACTACAACTTTCCACTTGGTTCTATCAACCGTATACATTGTGTCGGTGATATCAATAACTCTTTGAACGGTTTCATAGTGAGCAGGAAGTTTTTCCAAATATTCTAATGTTGAATTGAATAATTTTCGTTTTTCAGTAGTTCCGTTTTCCATCTTATCAAAAGGAATTTCGTCCAACAAAAGACTGTTTATGAAAATTAGATCAGACATATTTGGAATTGCCTCTGCCCTAGTTATCAAATCTTTCCAGTGCGTTTTGTGATTGATGCCTCTTTTGTCAAGTAGACTTAATTTCAATTCAGTTAATATTTGATATCCTTCGTGTTTAATGTTATTAGGGTCAGGAAATTTATTATGGACTACATTTAAAATCTCTTCTGCCAAGCTTGCAACCTGAACTTTTGAAATAGATTTATTATCACTTATTGCTTTACATATTTTACTTAATTCTGTAAACAATATGCTGTCAGTTTTGATCTCATTTAGAATCTTAATGGCCTTTAATAATTCATTATGTGAAGTATGATATTTTATAGAATGACCGTCATAAATTTCAAATGGATTTCGTTTTGTTATGTAAAAATCACACAGTGCTGAATAGATTTTTTCTTTGATTTTCGATGACAAAGGATTAATTAAATCTTTAAATAAATCTGCATTATAAATGTGGGTAGGAATAAAAGCCTCAATAATCTCATTCAGATCATTATTGTTTAGATCAATATCTTTAAGTAATGGAATAATATGTGTTTCAACGACTTTTCTACTTATATCTTCTCTCTCTTCACCGAATGAATAAATCGCTAATTCTGTCCAAGTTTTTATTCTTTCAATCTTGGATGGGACTTGATTTATTAAATCTTCTACTATCTTATAATCTTTCAAATTATCATTTCTTGACTTTAAAAGTGAATTGTATGATTTAATAATTAGTGATAAGCTGATTAAATAGGTTTGAGCCACCAATAAAGAATCCATCCAGCAAGACTCCTTCATCTTCATTGCACTTTCAAATACTTTACTCGAAAACTTATTATCAATTTTTGACAAGTGGAAACAAATTCTAAAGCCGATATCTATTTTTTCCCACTCTTTATCTAGCCCGTTCCACATTTCAACAAGTTCAGATGAAATCTTTCCACTCAACTTTAATTTCCACTTTGGATCTTTGGCAATCACTTTATAAGCCAACATTTGAGCAAATGATCTCGTTGACACATTGTCTATAAAAGATATTTTATTGATGAAGTAGAGTAAGTTTTGCACGACTTTAAAGTGTAGGGATTTGGCTTCTGAATACCTTTCTAAAATTCTAATGATTAGGTCATTTTTTGAATCCTGATGAGCTAACGAACCTTCTATTTTTTTTAAAATCTCAATTTTCACATGTCTTAAATTATTATCTAAATATGAATCTAAAATTAATAATCGAGCATTTTCTCTTCTATTCTCTGTATTAATCTGGCTGCAAATAGTCAGTGCAAGCACAGGGTTTCGATTACTAATTGTACTTAAAAAAGTTTGAGAAATTTTATAGTGACTGGCTGTGGTTTTATATAATTCACTAGATAGCGTTAATAATCTGCTGTGCAAGAAGTTAATTTTTGGCTTTAGGTCAAACTTTGCACCTCTGAGAATTATGAGTTTGGCATATACTTCTGAAAAAGAATCAAGTTTAACAAGTACATCTTCAATGCCTTCAATTTCCTTAATTATGGCATTAATAAAATCAGTGGCTTCAATTTGTCCCAAAGAATGCTTTGCATGAAAAATATTGAGTTGATATATGTACTTGTTGGTAATGGGTCCTAAATCAGTAAAATTTGATTCTAAGTTTTGAAACCGATTTAATAAATTTTGCTTTTTTTCAGTGTCTTTTACATATGGCAATTGAAAGGATAAATCTTTAAGTATGTCTAGTGTAAAAGAGTCCTTAGAAGTGGAATCAACTAATTCATCAAGTGCAAGGGATATTACATCTTCAATATTGGTAATGTTAGTTTTATTATTGTTCAGCCATAACCTCAAAAGTCTTAATCTTTCATTTGAATCTGATAGTTTACTGGCTTCCTCAATTACTTTACCGGCTGTATAATTCCCAACTAAAAAGGAAATTGCTTTTGTTATTTTCTTTACAAGAGGTGCATTTAGTTTTTGAACAGCCTCCAATTTTTTATTAGAAACTTCTTTTTTATCATCTTTTGAACTTGAATCTATAGCCGCAACAGCAAGTTTTGCAATCACCCAATCATTGATATTTTTATCTGAAATACTGCCCGAGGACTTTTCAATCAATTCTATTGCCAGGTTAGGTATTGCATAAATTAAATCTGATACTATATCATAAATTCTATTACCAACTTTGTGCAATTCAGTACTTTCATAGAGAACTTGTATTAGCGTAACAAGTTCTTCATCTACGCTATTTGTTAATTCTTTTTGTCTTCTTGCAATTAGTGCTAATAAACGAAACCGGTCTATCTTAAGTACAGCACTTTCTGCTAGCTTTATTGCACTGGAAAAATCATTAATTGCTATCCTAGCCTCAACTTCAGACTCCCAAAATGAATAACTATCCAGTTCGTTTACTATTCCCCCTTGAATTGAAAACCTCCAAAGTTCACTATGTTTACCCAATTTGGTGGAGGCTGAAATACCCATTTCGAGCGTTTCATTCACCGTGTTTAATGAACCATATTTCTCTAAAATTTGCGGTAATGTGTCCCCATCTAATACTGAAACCACTTTGCCCCAATCATTTTGATCCATATAAAGTTTCGGAAGCTCAATTAAAGCTTTTATGGAATCGGAGTTCGCATAATAATTAATGAGGTGGTCATGAATAACTTTTGAATTAGATCTTAATTGATTGGAATAGTATTTCTTGTGAGCAGAAGAAGTTAAAATCACCTTTTCTCCAACGAGGTCCACAACATTAACATCTTCAATTATTTGCTGAACAATTGACAATTCAATATTTAATATTTGTGAAATTTCTTTACTTGAAAAGGAGTCTTCCCTTAAGGAAATCAGGGAAAAAATCAGGTAAGTGTTTTTATTTTTTAAATCAACTGACTCACAATCCATTTCTATCCAGGAGCCATAAGTTGAGTTACTACTTATATCTTCAACGCCATAACTATCTGATTCAATCAGCCTTTTAAGGGTCATTAATCTTCCTGGATATCCTTTTGTGATTTTATATAACTCTTCAAATTGAGATTGCATGCCATCTTCTAGTTTTAAGAAGTTTGATATTTCAGGTTTTGAGAATCCGGAAACCGTAAGATTTCCAGCATCTTCCATCCTTTTAAGTCCACCTACTAACTTTGAAAATTCAGCTTTATATCCAGATATAACTATCCTAAATGAGTCATCACCAATTGGCATAATTTCAAATAGACGATTTACGAATTCAGGATCATCTTGAATTTTACCATCTAGTCCATCTATCAGTAGATATATTTTGTCCGACTTTTGTTTTAGTTTTTTTCGAAGATTGAAAAGGTTACTTCTGTAGTCTTCTATGCTGATTAGACCTTGACCATTATCTTGGGAAAGTTCAAGTCCCAAAATATTTGAGATTTGATAGTACACGTTGGCACAATAAAACTCAAGTTGATAGTCTATTACGTTTCTAGGATTGAAAAATACTGTAATTGTATTTTTCATATACTTACGGGCAAATTGCGCAAGAATTGTTGTTTTACCGGAGTCCTCCTCACCCTCTAAAAATAAAATTTTACAATCTGAGGAAATTTTATCCACTATTTGAGTCAAATAGTTATCCCTAGGAACAAGATCATCCCATGATTTATCAGGAAATCCTATTGAGAAGTAACTATTGTCGATTATTTTGATTCGATTGTCATCTGTTTTTTTTCTTTCCACGATTAATTCTTTCTGGTATGGTCATATTCTAATAAAGCATATAAAATAGAAATTATCTTATTATTGATTTTTTCATTAATTGATGGATTGAAGAAAATAATAATCTCCGATTCTTAGATATCGATTATTTATGCGCCTATAGTACATTAGGGCACATTTTGACTCTTAATGCCATGATTGATTCAATTTTTATGTTAGTGATATTTACCTATTAAATTGAGTAAAAATACCCTACTCCCAGTCACATTGATTTACCACTCACCCTTCCCTACCCCCTTTAAATCAAAAAAATTAAAACTTTATTAAACGATTACGGTTAAATAAAATATATTTGCCATCTAAACGCTTACGTCTAATAAATATGCCTAAAATAGTTGCTCAAAAAATTGATTGGATCAAACTCGGTTTTAAATTATTTGCTAAAAATGGCGTGTCTGGAATAGTAATCGAGCAAATGTCCAAACAGCTCAACTGCAATAAATCCAGCTTTTACTGGCATTTCAACACCAAAAAAGAATTTATAAATCAACTGGCCAATTTCTGGGTGGAAAATGAAACCAAAAAGATAATTACGCTTACAAGCAGTGAAGCAACTGGTATTGACAAACTAAATAAACTAATAGAAGTCATTTATAAAAAAATGCCCTACTCGGATTTTGTGCTGTATCTGAAAAGGTATGCCATAAAGGATAAAGCCATTTCAGATATCATTGACAGTGTCGACCGTCAAAGAATGGACTATGTATATGGCCTTCTGGTAGAAATCGGGTATTCAAATAGTGATGCTAAAATCAAATCCTCCCTCCTATACAAACATCTTATAGGATGCCATGAAATTATGCGCTACAAAGAACTGGATGATAATTATTATATCAATGTGAAAAAGGAAATCCATCAGATTATCGATCGTTTGAAGGATTAGAATGCGCTAAATCAATTGAAAAATAATAGTAGAGCAATAAAAACATAACAGTATTAATCATATTAACAACAAAAACGAACTTATGACCCATTTGAAAATTCTCACCGCAACTGTACTTACCCTTTTACTCAATTCCTGTTCTGATGCTAAAACCAATAAAGAAGCCGACACACCGGTTCAAACCGAGCAAAAAGATGATGCGCTCCAAGGTTTTATTCAACAGAAAATATCAGATAACCTGTACGTTTTAAAATTTCAAAATTACAACACAAATGTGGGGGTGTTTATAGGTACTGAGAGCGTGCTTTTGGTTGACCCAATGATAGGCCCCAATAATCATCAACTGCTGCTCAAGGCAGTTAAGCAGCTTTCCTCTAAACCCATTAAATATGTAATCAACACACATAGCCATATGGATCATAGCGGAGCGAATGCTTTTTACAAAGAATTGGGTGCTACCATTATCTCTCATGAAAATGCCAAATACTCCAATGCGTTATATGATGTAACTTTTAATGACTCCTATTCTTTGGATATGGGCAATGAAACCATAATGCTCCGCCATAGCATTGCCCACACTTTTGATGATGTATTGGTTTACTTTAAAAACAACAATGCCTTATTTATGGGGGATACTTATATGACCAACTCCTTTCCCCATTTTTACTATGGTGGTGGCAGCGCGGGACACCTGGGGATCATTGATAAAGCATTAGCTATAGGGAATTCCAATACCACTATCGTAGCTGCCCATGGTAAATTATTGTCCAGTATAAAAGATCTTGTTACGTATAGGGAACATTCAGTTAACTGGATTAATAGGATCAATCAGCTTCATGGTGAAGGCAAAACATCGGAAGAAATAGCGGATGACGAAAAAATCAACCAATTGAGTTTGGTTTTTAATGAAGGCAAGCGTGTAGCAAAACAATCACTTCAAAGAACCATTGATAAAACTATTTCCGTAGAAACAGCTCCCCAAATTTCTATTCCTGAAAAAACATTGAAGGATTATGCAGGCCTATATCAATATGAAAATGGACAAGTAGATGAAATTATTTATCATGATCAAAAATTGATATTCAGAAGTGAAGGCAACTACATTTTTGAAATTGTGCCGCTGACCGCAACGAAATTTCAGTTAAAAGGACAGTTTCCTAATAAGTACTTAACATTTGATAGTGGCAGGCAACAATTTACTTTTTTCAATGGGGATGAATATTTAGCTGCTATAAGAAAATGATGGAAGAAAAATCAAGTACCCGGAAAGCATATAGCGTACCTACCCTATTGGAAATCTGTATTGTACTCGCTGTAATGCTAGTTGTTAAATCCATCGCTGATTATTTTGAAATCATTGGCGCTGGATCAATAGCAATTTGGTGCAGTATTATTACTGCCACTTATTTTATAAGAAGAAGGAATACGGATTGGTTTAGTTTTGGCCTTACGCTGCCAAAAGGCAAACGGGAATGGTTGAAAAGCGTTGGGCTGGCCATTTTAACAGTAATAGTGGTGTTTCTACTAATGGGACTTATATTGGATCCCATTCTCTCCCATTATGGGTTGGAAAAGCCGGCAGATGTAGCGGATAGGTTTCAATTTTTTCTAGGCAAACCTTTAGTCTTTATAAGCTACCTCATAATAGTGGTTTGGATAGGTGCCGCTTTGGGCGAAGAATTATTGATGCGAGGTTTTTTATTAAACCAATTGGCCCATCTTTTTGGGAACACCAAATGGACCTGGTTTTTAGCCTTATCGTTCCACGCAATTATTTTTGGAATGCTACACAGTTACCAGGGATTGGCGGGCATCATCACTACCACATTTATAGCGCTTATTTTTGGGGTAGTTTATATCATTTCCAACAAAAGGCTTTTCCCTGTCATCCTAGCTCATTTAATTATCAATACCATAAGTTTAACCGCCTTTTACCTTACCAACGGCACAGTAAATTGATTAAATCATTCAAGTTATACTCACTATTTAAAACTTATTAACCGTTTGTGATGACCGCTAAAAAACTTCATTATTTTTCCGGTATTACGATTACTGTTTTTATCGTATTCCACCTTTTTAATCATTTGTATGGCCTGTTGGGGCCAACTGCACATATTGAGATGATGCAAAATTTAAGAACGGTATACAGAAATGTAATTGCAGAATCCATCCTACTATTAGCGGTTGCTGCTCAAGTAACCACGGGAATAAAACTGTTTATAATAAAAAGAAAAAGTGCTACTGGCTTTTTTGATAAGCTTCAAATATGGACAGGGTTGTATTTAGCTTTCTTCTTGGTTATGCATTTGGGAGCCGTGTTTTCAGGAAGATTTTTATTGAATTTAGATACTAACTTTTATTTTGGTGTGGCTGGGCTAAATATATTCCCACTTAATTTATTTTTCATCCCCTATTATAGTCTTGCAATCATATCATTTTTCGGTCACCTGTCGGTAGTGCACTCTAAAAAAGCAAAAAATGATTTATTTGGACTTAAGCCTGAAAAGCAATCTTATGGAATTCTAATTATTGGGATATTACTGACCCTGGTTATTCTATATGGACTAACCAATGGTTTTATGGGGGTGGAAATACCCAATGAATATAATTTAGGAGTAGGGTTGTAATAACCAATTTGATCATTCATTAAGATCAATAGTGATGGTTTGGTAATAGAAATAAAAAAAGCTAAGGATGATTTTCACCCTTAGCCTTCCTAAACTAACCTAAACTAACCAAAAATTATCTTCTATTTATCTTCATAATAGGTATATACCCATGATTCAGAAAAAGGGCCACCACTACCGGTTCCATTTTTAGTTTGGGTAGCCACCCTATTTTCATCATCAAAAGTGTACTCAAATGTCGCACCGAAACTTGATGTTGGATCATCGGTAATAAAACGGGTATACGAATCAACAAGCTTCTTACTTTGGTTTCCAAAAGTTCCACCAATGTTCTTCCATTCGGAATCAACTTGGTAGATCTGATGAAGGCCACTTACGTTATCCCCAACGGTATAATCGAATTTCCTATCCTCTCTTACCGTTACCCCATCATCTTGATATCGGATTCTGTTGGTCACATTGCCATTTACAATGGTCAATTCATATTTCAAATGATCAGCACCATCATAATGCTCGATTACTTTTGTCATTCTGCCATCCGCATCGTATTGGTAAGCTTCATATTCAGTACCATCCTCATTCCATAATTCTTTTACCACACGGCCTTCAGTATCCAACACATAAACGGTTGGATTTCCACTTTTGGTAATGGTAAGTTTACCGGCAACAGAATAGTCGTAGGTGATTACATCATCCAAATCCCCATTCCAATAATTATTGATGCTTGTTACACGATCAGTGTCATCATAAATAAATTCCCATTTCTCCACTTCATCGCCACTTCCTCCTGAATAATCAATAGCAATTGACTTAATTAAAGAAGGCTCTACAACAGGGATAACCGCTTCGTCATCACTGCCACATGAACTCATAAATGCAATACCCAAAACGAGTACCATTGAGCTAAAATACTTAATATACTTTTTCATAATTAACTTGTTTAGTTTGTGATTTTATAATTTTTAATGAACAGGTAAGTAAATTTTTTTTCCATAGTCGATAGGTTTTAGTTATACATAATTTTTAGTTTCCTCCAGATAGAATGATAAGGACAAGGCCTGAAATAAAGAGCAAGAACATGAAGAACAAAAGCATGTTCACGGACTTACCACCACCTTTAAATTCCTTCCAAATAAACACCCCCCATAATGCTGCCACCATTGTTGCCCCCTGTCCCAATCCATAGGATATGGCCGCGCCTGCTTTACCAGCAGCAAGGAAACTTAAAAGGGTACCTAAACCCCAGATCAAGCCGCCTATTATGCCCACAAAATGGGTGGACAGGCTCCCTCCGAAATAATTGGCGTACGAAACTGGTTCACCAACAAAGGGTTTTTTCATAATAATGGTGTTGAAAATGAAGTTGCTGATCAGTATTCCAATAGAGAAAATGAAGAATGCTGTGTAAGGTGTGGCCATTCCTACAGTAGGTGATTCGAAATTATTGAGGTCCATAGAGGCTGCCACAAAACGATAGAAAAATGACATCAGCACACCGGCAATCAAGGCAAGCCAAATGCCTTTTGAAGAAGATTCCTTTTTCTCTTTGGCCATTTTGCCAGAAGCTATGCCGTTGAAGATAATGGCCACCATAATCAGTGCAACCCCTATAAAAAGTATCACAGGATCACCCTTTGGAGCGCTCATGTAGTTGACCACCACACCAAGTACTAAGGCAATACCCACACCTAATGGAAATGCTACTGCCATACCCGCAATGGAAATAGAAGCAGAAAGCAAAATATTGGAGGCGTTAAAGATAATTCCGCCCACAATGGCACTCCAGATGCTTGCACTGCTCAGCTGTGCAAGGTCTTCGGTAAAGCTCCTGCCCTGCTCCCCTATGCTGCCCAAGGTAAGCCCCATGACCAGTGAAAGAATGACTATGCCAATCACATAGTCCCAATAGAACAATTCGAAACGCCATGTTTTTGCCGCCAATTTTTGGGTGTTTCCCCAAGAACCCCAACATAACATTGTGATGATGGTGAAAAAGACCGCAAGTGAGTAACTACTAATGATGTACATAATTTTTATAGGTTATCTGTGAATTTTTCGTTGTGTAAAATTTAAAACTTCTGTAAGGTCATTTATAAACCAATCGATACCGCCAAGACCTTCTTGAACCCGGTATTCGTGGTAGATATCTTCATCACGTAATAAGAGGTGAGCGTTACCATTGGTCTGATAGTTTTTACTCTTATCGACTGTGGCAATGTAAAGCCATGTTCGCCCTAGTTCCTTTTTTCCTTGACTAATCGCCTGTTTTAACCCTTCGTTATCAATGGGAGAATCGAATAGCGCACATGAGGTAAAAGTCAATGGCGTAAGTGCGTACTTCAAGGCCGCAACCCCACCTTTTTCAAAACCTATCAACGCCCGGAAACGATAGCCGCTTCTAGCACGGTATTCCTTTTCTACCGAAGGTATGATGCTGGTAATAAGGTCTTTCTGGTCTTCTTTAAGAAAAATAGTAATCAACGGAGGCAGTGCGTCAGTCTGGATGCCTAAATTAACGTTTGAGGCAATCCTGTTTTTCGTTTGCTGATCGAAATCACCCAGAAAGTAAACTACAGGATACAATCGTAGGGTGCTTTCATACTCAACAGGCAATAAAACATCGTATTGCTCCCTTTCTACTATCTCATTCTTTACGACTACAGCAGCCTCACTGTCATTTGATAAATCCTTAATGTCTCCCCGATAGGGTTTTCCTTCAAAAGCATCACTGATAAATCGTAGGCCGTTAGGTAAGGCTTCCCGCCAATAGGAAAATTGATGGCCACCGTTTCTAACCCTAAATTCATGGGGAAAATTTCTATCACGAAGCAGCATGTGTAATTCCTCATTGCTCCGTGCTAGTGTGTATTCATCATCACCATTGTCAATGTAAAGCTTTAATCCTTTCAATTTTGAAAGGTCTTGTTCTTTAAAAATGTGGAATGGCGAATGT
Source organism: Flammeovirgaceae bacterium UBA1842 (assembly GCA_002338655.1). Taxonomy (GTDB): domain Bacteria; phylum Bacteroidota; class Bacteroidia; order Cytophagales; family Cyclobacteriaceae; genus Fulvivirga. The sequence goes on from DDIU01000046.1 coordinate 34,161, forward strand.
TGCTTGTAATAGTCTGTAAGCCGCGGCTCTCCCGTTAATCCTACACCACCGAACAGTCTTCCCCACTGTTCATCCCATTCTGACCCATCTTCCGTTTTATATTGTTCATCCGTACGAACTGATATGCTCAACGGAACACTCACTGTAAATACCTCTGGATGTTTCAATGGAAGAATCAATGCCCCGTAGCCACCCATTGAATAGCCCATAGTGGCACGGTGCTCAGTGTTAGGAATAGTTCGATACTTTTTATCTATAAAAGGAACAAGCTCCTTCACAAACATATCCTGATACATGAATTTTCCAGCGAAGTCATTTACATAATAGGTCCTGAACCCCTGTGGCATTATATAGATCATCGGCTGAATTTCACCACGTTTCACTGCTCCATCAGTATATTGCGTCACCCGTCCATATTCTAACCAAGAGGATTCGTCATCGCCCAAACCATGTAATAAATAGACAACGGGGTACGCTTTTTGAGTACTGTAATAATCCTTGGGAAGGATAATCGAATACTTTATATCCTGACCCAAGATTTTACTTTTCATCGAAAGCCCTTCCTGAATACGGATATCGGTCTGGGCGAAGCTTGGGGCCGCACAGCACAATAAAATATACAGGATCACTTTTTTACTCATTTCTAATTGTTTAAGCTACTCTTCATGTAAGTGAATGAATTACTCAACCCATTCAAAAACCCTTGATACGATGCGCTTCCTTGTCTCACACGGTATTCATATCCAATTTCTTGTTCACGAATGGCCTTATAAAAGGCATGATACCCGTTGTAATTTTGTCCTTCATCAGTTATATCCAAATAGTAGAATATACCTTCCTGCGGCACTACTTCTTCATCCGATAGGTTGGCGTCAAACAAAAAGCAAGCGTTGAAAACATCTGAAGTCTCAGAGACCAGTTTAGCTGCGATTAAGCCGCCATTGGCGTTTCCTAAAAGCATTCTATTAGTTGCATTTTGTTTGGTTCGATAATCCAAATCCACCTGAGCCACTATTTGATTCATCATGGCAGCATTAATATTCTCACCAGCAGCTATCTCCACAATAATCGATTGAGGGATTTTTCCTGATGCCATATTATTACGCAGCAGCGAAAATGATTTTAAGAGTTTTTCATCGTGCTGAGTACCATCAAAATCATGGATAAAATAGAGCACTGGATAATCCGCATTACTCGTTGCATAGTCGGTAGGCTTTAATATATGCACTGATTCCCCTGATAGCTCAAGTGTTTCATAATCACTTGCGGAAATGAGTGTGCCAAGGCTTACTGCTTCCGGCTCTGAAGGGTGTTCAATTCCCTGAAACGCATTGCTAATGAATTTTAAAGCTTCAGGATAGGATTTTTTCCAATAGTCAAACGAATGGCCGCCACTTCGAACCCGGTACTCGTGTGGGATGTCATGGTCCCGCATTACAGCATGCATGGCGTCATTGGTAATGGTCAATGATTCTTCATCATCGCCACAATCTATTAAAAGCTTCAACCCAGCAGACTGACTCGTATTTGAGGTATTAAAAAGATAAAAAGGACTGTGTTGTTTAAAATAGTC
>DDIU01000037.1 GCA_002338655.1 Flammeovirgaceae bacterium UBA1842
TTAAATAGTTTGCACGCTCTTTCAACTTTGGATTATACAAATACAGATTTTCTTTACTGGCCTTCATTTGAGTGATAGTTGTTAGGCATAAACTTAATATAATATAATTACGAACAACTCCCACTACCCCCTCAAAGAGGGGGAAACCTGACAAATTAGATTTGGTGTAATTATTCTAAATACATTTCACACTACTTCCTAGGGCATATTTCCCCCGCTGGCGGGGGCTAGGGGGTGGTTTGATTTAAATCCATTTAGGCAAAATACTGAGCGTGTCAACCAACCAAAAAGTTAGGTGAAATCGGTCTTTCGTTTATTTGATTCTGTTTTGATAGCTTTAACACTAAATTATTCTGTGATTGTTAGTTTTTAGAAAAAGAAATTATGAAAGTACTATCCTTTATACTTTTGTTCACGATCCTTATTTCATGTGATCCACCCTCAACTAACCAGTCTGTATTGGATGAAATTGACAGCCTCCATAGAAGGCTTGATGATGCCTACAAACCGGGATTCGGTGATTTCATGTCCACTATTCAGACGCATCACGCTAAACTTTGGTTTGCAGGGCAAAACAACAATTGGGATTTAGCGGATTTTGAAATCCACGAGCTTTTGGAAACTGTAGAGGATATTCAGAAATATCAAGCCGGAAGAAAAGAAACCCGATTGTTAGGCATGATCCTACCCGCACTGGACAGTGTCAATACCGCTATCCAGCAAAAAGACTCCACCCAATTTATTAAAAGCTACATGCTATTGACCAACACTTGTAACAATTGCCATAAAATTGCCGACTTTGATTTTAATGTGGTAAAAGTGCCAGATCAGCATTCGTTTAGTAATCAGGATTTTAAAGTAAGAAAGTAGAGCCACGTCATATTAATTAATTACTCTTATAAAACCATGATAGATACCATCAATAAAAAATGGGGCTGGACCGATGTAAAAGCAGTAGAAATACTGGCTACCAATGATTTTGGCAATGTACTCTTCAAATCTGATAAGGGCACCTATTGGAGAATTTGCCCTGAAGAACTGTATTGTGAAAAAATTGCAGAGAGTTTTGCGGAATATGAAAAGGTTATCAAATCTGAATATTTTACCTCAGGTTGGGAAGTACCTGAGCTAGTAGAAACAGCCTCCAATTACTTAGGTAAGCTCGAAGAAGGTGAGAAATACTGTTTAAAACTCCCTTCCATTCTTGGCGGCTTACCCGATTTAGGGAATCTCGGCAAAATTGATCACTTACTATTGCTGTCTTTTAGTGGTGAGATGGCCCAGCATGTCAAGGATCTACCTGATGGGGCCAAGTTTTGATATCCTCCCTAGATTCATTCCGGGACTCTTTTGGGAATGCCTTTTCTTCTTTAAGTATTCAACGACTATGGTAAATAATAATCATAAATACTTGAATGAGATTGGTACAACCAGTTTAATTAATTTCACGTATTTAGAGTTTTTTAATGTATATTGATCAACCTATTATCTAAAAACTTTTAAGAACTATGAAGATTTTAAAATTATCATTAACGTGTTTTTTTATATTCATTTTGGGGTCAACGTTTGCCCAATCCGATTTTAGAAATATTGATTGGGGTGCTGATAAATCCACAGTAAAAGAAGCCGAAAAGAACAAGCTCGTTTCAGAAGATGCAATTAAAATAGTTTATGAATGCAGCCTGGACGATATTAAAGGGAAGCTTTTTTACATATTTACTTCTACAGATCAATTATGGAGGGGTAAGTATTATCTCACGCCTGACTATTATAACATGCATTTCTATATAGCAGACTACAAAATGTTACATGAGTTGTTGACACAAAAATATGGAGCACCTGTTAGTTCATTCGCTGTACCAAACAAGCAAACCATTCAGGAAAATGAGTGGGCTGCACATTTGGCCGCTGGAAATCTAAGGTTAGAATCTAATTGGACCACTCCAACTATGGACGTACAGTTAATTTTGTCCAAATTATCCGAGAGTCCGGCCATTCAAATTGACTACATATCAAAGGAATTCAGAGAGGTAGAAATTAAAATAAGAAAGGCCAAAATCATAACCGAATTGAAATAATCATGGTAGATACGAGCATGCTCGCAAGTCGGGCATGCCTTATTACTCCTTCAACACCATATCAATACACATCACCGCAGCCAATATGAGCATCCGAAGCCTATTGTCTTGTGGTACTTTTTGGTCAATTTTAATCATATAGTTATCTGCCGAAGTAAATAACTCTTTACCCATGCCTGCCCATTTTTTGCTCACATGAGCAAATTCATGACCTTCCTTTACAAACTTGAAGTCCCAACTCGTCCACTTACCTTTAAGCGTACAAACAACTCGGTCATTCTGATCAAGCACGTTAAATTTGCCCCCTATCGAAAACAGCTGCTGTTTAAACTTCCCTATCAAATTCGAATCTTCATCAAAGACTTCAACAGTAGATAAGAAGATAGCAACACCGCGCTTCACCCTTACCAATGGCTCACCCTCCGGAGTGGAAATCACCACATTGAATGGGGTCATCCTTTTGTAATCGGAAAACCGTAACATCTTAGTGAAGAACCCCAGGTTCTCTTCCCGGCAATGAAGTATCTCTTTGTTCGTCTCAGGATCAAATACATCGTAGTTGTTTGATGTCTTGAAAACGCCAGTATGCTCTTTTACAAAGAATAGGTTTTTATTGAAAATTGGGTGCATAATTTTTTTTAGTTGCGAGGCACGAAGCCTGCCTATTGGCTGGCTTCTTCATTCGTTCCTCATTCATTGCAATAACCAAATAATATGGTAATAGTATAACAAGGCTATCTTTTTTTACTTCACACCATAACGAAGCTTCATGGTAATCGAGGCCGTTTTGGCTTTGGATGAAGTATTGAAAGTACCGCCCCATGAATAATCTTCATTGGAATTTTGGCCCGTTATTTGAAAAATACCCAAATCGGCTGAAATCAGCTTGCCAATGGTAGCGCCTGAATTTTCAGCTATTTTCTCTGCCCGTACCCTAGCATCTTCAGTGGCTTTTGAAACCATCTCAATTTTCAGGTCAGCAAGCTTAGTGTAGTAATACCTTGGTGGTTGAGAATAGAATTGAACCCCTTTGTTTAACAATTCAGTAATCTCCCGTGATATCTTTTCAATCTTCTCCACCTCTTTTGATTCTATCTGAACGGTTTGCGTTAGAATATATCCAAGAAATTCTTCCCCCATATACTTCCCTTCGAAATTATACTTGCCACGTGTATTTTTATTGGTATTGACCGAATTAAAAACAAGGTTTTCCCTTTTGATCCCTTTGGAAACTAAGTAATCGATAATAATCAATTTATCTTTTTCCAAATCAGCATAAGCCTGTTTCAAATCAAAATCAGATTTTTCAAAACTTCCCTCCCAGACTATCAAATCTGAGATAAAATCAGTCTCGCCCAATCCGGTTACTGAAATCTCTCCCGCTTTATTGTTTCGGTTGATAATCGCCCAGCCCAGCACTAAAGCCGCAATTATTATGGCTACGGAAAATAATATTGCACTGAAATTCTTATTCATGGTTGATAATTATCTATACATTGTCTGACTGTCAATGCTGGCTTCATTCATTCTAAAGATCCTCGCACCAACCCAATTATAGGGTTATTGCGAGGAACGAAGCAATCTATTTCTTATTGTAACCCAATTACGATTTAGCTGGCTCCCTATGTCCAACCCATGTAAACCTCTTTATCACGTACTCAGGGTTGGTAAATGATGCATTACCAGCCGGATTACCACCCGTTACATGGAAATCACTAAAGCCAGCATTCTGGTTCATATAAATTCCACCAATCAGGTTAAATGAAACGGGTGTAGCTGCCAATGACATTTCATCAGCAATAAACTCTTTTACATCAGGGTCATTGGTATAAGCCCCACATGATAAAGCCCCTTGTGATAATGCCATTTCTTTTGCTAACGCCACAGACTCTTTAGTGTCTTTGGTTTTGATAAGTAAGGCTATTGGGCCAAACAATTCAGTATTGTACTTCGACTTATCAGACGAACTAAGTTGAACAACTACCGGAGTAGAAATTCTAGCGTTCTTAAACATTGGATTTTCAATGCTTCTGGATGCCAACAGTACGTTTCCGCCTAGTTTTTCAGCTTCAGCTATTCGGTCACAAGTCAGCTTGTTTTGTATTGCCCCCAACACAAAGGGGCCCGCTTTTGGATTGTCGGCCAACCCGTTTATATTCTCAATCAATTTTTCAGCAAAATCCTCAAAGCTTATTCTTCCATTGGGTGTATCAATGCCCTCTTCGGGAATATAAAAATTTTGAGGGGCCGTACACATCTGACCACTATAAAGTGATAAGGAGAAGGCCAGGTTAGCAGCCACTTTATCCACATCATCTACCGAATCAAGAATCACAGAGTTTACCCCTGTTTTTTCTGTAAATACAGATTTGCCATCAAGTTTTTCCAAATAACTGCCAAACTTCGAGTTCCCGGTGAAATCGATCACTTTCACCAATTTATGTTCGGCAAGTTCTTTGGTGTTCATCTTTTCAAAAGTATCAACCCCTAGCTGGCATATATTAGGATCAAGGTTGCTTTCTGCCAGCACATTTTGGATTTCTTCAACAAAAATGGCAATAGGCAGCACAGCTCCTGGGTGGGGCTTCACGATCACCGGATTACCAGTAATCAAACTGGCATAAATACCAGGTACACTGTTCCATGTTGGGAAGGTAGAACAGCCAATTACAATACCCACTCCTTTGGGTACAGCACGCCATTCCTTGTCTAATTTAAGGTTGTATTTGCCCATAGGCTTGTCCCAAATCACTCCGGCCGGAAACCTGTTAAGCTCTTCATAACCTGCCGCTATTGCCTCCAAGGCTCTATCTGCGGCATGTGGCCCAGAGGCTTGAAAGGCCATCATATACCCCTGACCCGTAGTATGCATGGTAGCATAAGCCACTTCAAAAAACCTTGCTTTTATCCTTTCCAATGACTCGATTAATATCCCAGCCCTGTCAGCGGCACTTACTTTTCTCCATTGATGGAATGCGGTTTCAGCACGTTGCACCAATGTTTCGGTATCAAATTGCGGATACTGGATATTTAAAGGTTCTTGCAAATACGGTGATTCCTCCACCCCTACCCATGAAGCGGGAGACTCTTGTTTCAAACCTTCAAACTTTTTGCCTAATCCATCCTGAAACTTCTTTCTGCCATCAGCATCAGCGGTTTCACCATATACTGATGGTGAAGGGTGCTCAGGGTAAGCAGCAAAAAAAGTTCTTTCATGAATGGCGTTTACCGCTTTGGTTAAAAGTTCTTTATGTTTTATATACAAACTCATATGATCGATTTTTTGATTTTAAATTTGAATTGCGAAGATAAGATTTATTGATAAAATAACTCAATTGAAAAATCTTCCAATTTCAACTTACTATTGGCCTATTTATCATATTAACATTATAAATTTACCTATTGAAAAAATTTAGCTCCATCCTCCTTTTTGTCCTTCTTCCACTGGCTGTGTACAGCCAGCAAAGGACTTATGAGCTGCCCAAAGGAATACAAGAAAATCAATATGATGGTTCAACGATAATAGTAAAATTCAAATCTATTCAGCAAGACGCCATCAAAGCAACTAAAATCGGAAGGGCCACCATTGTAAATAAACAAAAGGCACTGCCTTTTATCAAAGAGAAACTGGCCCGCTCAGCCAAACCAAATCCACTTGCCAATATTTATAAAGTACAGCTTGCTGAAGGAGAAGATCTTTTTGAGGCTATCAATGCCTTTTTACAAATGGAGAACGTGGCATATGCCGAGCCTTATTTCAATTATCGCCCATTGTTTATTCCCAACGACCCAGAAGCCAGTCCCTCAGGGGGCAAACAAACCTATCTTTCAGTGATCAGGGCGTATGATGCATGGACACTCGAAAAAGGTGATTCTACCCTAGTTATTGGTATTCTTGATACCGGGGTACAGCAAGATCATGATGAGTTTTCCAATCAAATAGCTTTTAACTATAATGATCCCATCAATGGAGTAGACGATGATAACGATGGGCTCATTGATAATTTTGCCGGTTGGGACATCGCCAACAATGATAACAATCCTGTGGCGGATACTGACCCTCATGGCAGCCAGGTGACTGGGCTTTCTTCTGCCAGGACAAATAATGGCATTGGAATAGCTGGGACAGGTTTCAATAGCAAGTTTATGCCTATTAAAATTTTTGCAAGTGGCACCAATATGTTTAACAATGGTTATGAAGCCATTGCTTTGGCAGCTGATCTCGGTTGCAAGGTCATTAACCTTTCATGGGGGTCTCCGGCCTCCTATTCGCAATTCGGTCAAGATATCATCAATTATGCCGTACTTGAAAAGGATGTGGTCATTGTGGCGGCAGCAGGCAACACTCCAGATTTATTGGATTTCTATCCCGCCTCGTATGACAATGTCCTTTCTGTAGGTGCCACCACCATGACCGATGAAAAAGCAGACTTTTCTACTTTCAGCTACAATATCGATTTGATGGCACCGGGACAAGGTATTTATGCAACCAACAATAACAACAGTTATATAAATAACACACAGGGCACTTCCTTTTCTGCTCCACTAGTAGCTGGAGCAGCGGCATTGGTAAGGGCACGTGAACCGGGTCTTACCGCACAACAAGTGATGGAAAGACTTCGCGTAACGGCAGACGATATCTATGACCTACCCACCAACATTCCTTTTGAAGGCACTTTGGGTAAAGGAAGGCTTAATATGCTTCAGGCTTTAACTGATAATATATCTCCCTCGCTACGTATTGACTCATTGGCATACAACAATGGAATTGGTGAACTAGCCTATGCTGGGGATACGCTTTCCTTACGGCTTACTATTAGAAATTACCTAACAGCCACTACCAATGCCCAAGCCACCCTTACCTCACTCTCCCCCTATGTGAGTATCATCCAGGATAAATTGAGTATCGGCAAACTGTCAACATTGGCCGTCTACCAACAAGATCAACCCTTTACAATAAAACTCAGTGATGATCTTCCCCCTAATGAAGCCCTTATTTTTAGGTTAAATTTTGAAGATGGCATTTATGAGGATTTTCAGTATTTGAAAATTGTATCAGCCCCCAATTACGTCAATGTGGGTGATAACTTGAGATTAACCGTTAGTGGTGATGGTGATTTAGGCTATGATGAAGATTTTAAATTCAATGGTTTGGGAATTGAATTCGAGGGCCAAAATGTATTGGACAATATCGGATTAATAGTTGCCACTGCAAAAAATGAAGTGAGTGACAATGCACCAGTCAATTTGAGCCTGAATACCCGGGATCACGATTTTACGGATGTAAAAAGCATTAAGCAATATACCAATGGCATTGCTCCCGTAGATGTAAGGTCAATATTTTCCGTTGCAGATAGTATCAGGATCGAACAAAAGTCCATTTCAAATTCAAATACCAACTTCATAATTCAAGAGTACCGATTGGTAAATACAGGCAGTACGGCTATGAGCAACATGAATGTTTCATTGTTTGCCGACTGGAATATTGGAGATAAAGATCTCAATACGGCCAATTGGGATGGCGCTAATAAATTAGGTTATGTAAATGATGGCACAACTTATATGGGAATCGCATTACTATCCTCACAAGACTCCATCTACTCTGCCATAAACAATCGAAACTTCAATGGAAATATTGCCGATGTCCCTGTACTATTAAACGACAGCGTTAAATTCAGCCACTCTTCTCAGGGAGTTTTCAAGGAATCTGCTGGCACGCAGAATGGTGGGAATGACGTATCACATTTAATTGGAGGTACGGTACAAAACCTTCCGGTCAATAGTGCAGAAAAAGTAGTTTTCGTCTTTGTTGCAGGACATTCCCTTTCTGATCTTCAGAATGCATTGGCAGAGGCACATAATCTTTATGATGACTATTATCAAAAACCGCCTGTCATTCACGTAAGTGAAACATGCCCAGGTGAACCGGCCAGTATAAATCCAGAATTAGGTACCAATTTTGATTTTTATGAGGATGTGGCGTTAATCAACCTATTATATTCCGGTGAAACATTTGTGACCCCTAACATCACAGCGCCCACCACCTACTATGTGATAAATAAGGATAATTCGTTTGACAGTGACGTCTATCGAGTGATCGCCAAGCCAAAATCAGTGGCGGCCAACTTCAGTGCAAGTCAAGACCCTTTACTTTTGGATGAAACAGGCAAAACGGGAGTGGTATTTACTGATGAAAGTACCGATGGCATAGCCTGGCAATGGGATTTTGACAATGGATTTACCTCTACACTTCAAAATCCGAATACCAATTTTACCAAAACAGGGGTCTATAATGTTTCATTGACCGTAACCAGTGACCTTGGCTGTCAGGAATCAATAATAATCCCCTTTACTGTAGCCAATAGAAGTAATAAGCCAAACATCAATGATGTCGATATCTGTAAAGGAGCCGAAGTGACTTTAACAGCCACGAATGCAACCAACCTTGAATTTTATGCTGATGTTGATCTCACGGAGCTGATTTTTTCAGGCACCAGTTTTACTGACATTTTCTCTAAAGATACTACCCTATATGTGATCAGTAATGATTCCGTTTATGTGAGTAATGTCAAATCGGTATTCATCAATGTGGATGATGTAAAGGCTGGTTTCCAGTATCACCCAGACACCACTGATCTCACTTCAAATAAACTTTTGAGGGTGAACTCAACTGCCAAAGATCAGGAATTGTATTATTGGTATGTGAATGATGTACTACAGGGTGTAAATGAAAATTTGCTTTTCAATTATGAGGGGCTTAGTTCTTTTGAAATAAAGCAAGTGGCTGAAAGCTTGAACGGCTGTTATGATACGCTGAAACAAATGATCAACCCTGCAAAAGTGGCTTTATCACCTCTATCAGATATCAATATCTGCAAAGGTGCAAATGTCGATATCAATCCAGATGGGGATTTTCTACATTATTATAGCGATCAGAATTTAACCCAGTTGGTGCACAAAGGTGCCAACTTGGCTCTGGATTCCGTTACCTCGGATACTACCTTTTACATCGTAAATAATGAAGGACTGGAGGAAAGTGACCCAATAACTGTCACTGTTAATGTCAGTGATCTAATGGCAGAAATTTCTACTAATGTTATGCCTTTAAATTTATATGATGGTAATGAAGCTACATTCAATAGTACAGATGAGCTGGCGGTAAGCTGGCTTTGGCTTGTTGATGGTGATTCTTTAAGTACTGAAATGTCAACGACCGTTACATTTGACAACATTGGTGTTTATCAAATTTCACTATTTATAACAGACGCCATTGGGTGTATGGACAGTGTAACATTATTGTATGAAGTGGTAAATATTACAGGCTTAGATGAAATGGAAGGATTGAGAATCTATCCCAATCCGGTGAGTAACATTCTGAGTATTGAAAATCCATCTCAGTCAATTCAAGTTCAACTTATTGACAACTTGGGAAGAGTATTGTATTCAGCAACCGGCACCCGATTTAATATAGAAATGGGTGATCTACATAATGGTTTATACCACCTTCAAATAAAACAAGGTGACAATACTCATTGGAAGAAAATCATTAAGGAGGATTAAAAAATAGTAAAAACTTTGGAACACGTAGTCTTACAACTTTTTAATACCTAATTGGAAGGGAGATGTCGGATCAAGTCCGACATGACATTTAATGTAGAAACTGCATCAAAATGGTGGGGAGCTACTATCACACTATCCTAACAATTAACGGAAACTATAACCTAATCCTGTCATTGTGGGCATCCGCCAATCAGGCGGATAGTGACCCGCAATCCCTAACTATATGGCTCAAACTATTTCTGTAAGTTTTAACGCTTGACACATTACTAGAATAAATCTCTCTTTAATTTAAACACCCTGACAGCTAGAATTAAAAAACAGTTGCATTGAACTACTGAATTTATCAAACATTTGCCGAAATTTCCATTTTCATTCAGAATAACCAATGGCAAACACAAAAGCAGAATTACTCACTATCGGTGATGAAATTCTTTTCGGACAGATTACAGATACCAATTCTCAGTGGATGAGCAAGGAGCTCGATAAAGTGGGTATCCGGGTAGTGAGAAAAACCACAGTGGGCGACATTAGGGAAGATATGTTAGCTGCCTTTAAGGAAGCAGAACAACGCGCTGATATCATTCTTATCACAGGTGGTCTCGGCCCTACTAATGACGACCTTACCAAACCACTACTTGCAGAATATTTTGGTTGCAAAGTAGAAATGCATGAAGAAGCACTGACTGACTTGACAGAATTCTTTAAAAACAGGGGTTTTGAACTTACGCCAGTAAATAGAAGACAAGCTGAATTGCCCGTTTGCTGCGAATATGTCAAAAATCTATTGGGTACCGCACCAGGGATGTGGTTTGCCAAAAATGGAAAAGTATTCGTGTCTATGCCTGGGGTGCCCCATGAAATGAAAAGGATGATGACAGAATATGTCATTCCCAAGCTTCAGCGGACTTTCAAAACAGATGTGATTTTCCATAAGGTAATAAAAACCATTGGCGTTGGGGAATCGTGGCTGGCAGATGAAATCAAAGATTGGGAAAATGCGCTGCCCTCACATATCAAATTGGCTTATTTGCCAAGTCTCGGACAAGTAAGATTGCGGCTAACGGCTTTGGGTGGTAACAGAGAAAATCTCAGAAAAGAAGTAGATGCCCAAATTGAGGAGTTGAAAAAATACGCCTTTAAATACATTTATGGGTACGACAATGATAAAATTGCCGAAGCCGTAGGCGCCATGCTCAAGGAACATAAGAAAACCTTGGCCATTGCCGAAAGCTGTACCGGAGGGTATTTATCACATCTGGTTACCACTGTACCTGGCAGTTCAGCGTATTATATGGGTTCTGTTATCCCCTATCAATATGAGCTAAAAGTGAGCCAGTTAGGTGTAAAACAGGAAACATTGGATAAATTCGGTGCAGTAAGTGAAGAAACTATTACCGAAATGGCCAATAATGTGCGAAAAACGCTCAATGCTGATATTGGCGTAGCCACCAGTGGCATAGCCGGACCCGATGGAGCTACGGAAGACAAGCCCGTAGGAACCGTTTGGATAGCCATTGCCGATGGGAAACAAACGACTACAAAAAAATTACAGCTTTGGAAAGACCGCGAGGTGAATATAAAAGCGGCTTCAATAGCAGTATTGAACCTAATCAGGATAACTTTGTTGAAATCGATTGAGATAAATAACTAAAATGTTATTTTTGCAGACTAATTAGCAAAACACTTTACAAGTATACATGGCACTAGTAGAATTGATAATGCCCAAGATGGGAGAAAGTATAATGGAAGCCACAGTGCTTTCATGGTTGAAAAGCGAAGGTGACACAATCGAGCAAGATGAATCAGTGCTTGAAGTGGCTACTGATAAAGTAGATACCGAAGTACCTTCAACCCATGCCGGAATATTAAAAGAAATATTGGCGAAAGATGGTGAGGTAGTTCCTGTAGGAAATGCCATAGCAATCATCGCTACTGATGGAGAAGAATCAGGCACACCCGCTGCACCCAAGGCTGAAGTAACAGAAACAAAAGCCGCAGCACCACAACCAGTAATGGCCACTAATGGCGCATCAAAACCTGCCGCTACTTCCAATAGGTTTTATTCTCCTTTGGTAAAAAATATCGCCAAAGAAGAAGGTATCCCTGTATCTGAACTTGAAACTGTTCCTGGAACTGGTAAAGAAGGCAGAGTTACCAAGTCCGATATTTTGTCCTATGTTTCTACACGTGGCAAGCAACCTGCACCTGTAGCGGCCCCTGCACCAGCCAGTGCTCCAGTATCGGGTACACCAGTATCTGCCGCACCATTAGTGCCCGCATCAATTAGCGCAGGAGATGAAATAATAGAAATGGACCGTATGCGTAAAATGATTGCGCAACGTATGGTAGACTCTAAGCGTATCGCTCCTCATGTAACTTCATTTGTAGAAGCCGATGTGACTAACATCGTATTCTGGAGAAACCGCATGAAGAATGAGTTTAAGAAACGTGAAGGCGGCAACCTGACCTTTACACCTATCTTCATCGAAGCAGTGGTAAAAGCCATTAAGGACTACCCGATGATCAATATACAGGTAGATGGTGATAAAATAATAAAGAAAAAAGACATTAACATTGGTGTAGCTGTGGCGCTGCCTTCTGGCAATCTGATTGTACCTGTGATCAAAAACGCAGATCAACTGAACCTAACCGGACTGGCCAATAAAGTAAATGACTTAGCGATAAGAGCCCGTGAAAATAAACTGACTCCTGATGAACTATCTGGTGGCACTTTTACTATTTCCAACGTAGGTTCTTTTGGTAATGTAATGGGTACGCCCATTATCATGCAGCCTCAGGTAGGTATTTTGGCCTTAGGTGCTATAGTTAAGAAGCCTGCTGTAATCGAGACGCCAAGTGGAGATGCCATTGCTATCAGACATAAAATGTTCCTCTCTCACAGTTATGACCACAGAGTGGTTGATGGCTCATTGGGCGGAATGGTCGTGCGCAGAGTAGCCGACTATCTTGAAAGATTCGAGTTGGATACTGCGTTGTAGTACATTCATCTACATTCATCGGATGGCCATCTTGCTTTATGCAAATTATAGTACATTCATCGGATGGCTATCTTCTACATGTAGATAGCCATCCGATGAATAGGATCCATACTTGACTTTTAGCGATAATTAATGAGTAAATCCTACTTAATAAGTACATTTAATCCTCCTTGGATAAGTACATTTACTGTCAGTATTTCAATTGTTATTTCATTTGGTCTGATTCTAACTGAAGTGGGTTTAAATTATATTATTGCCTATCTTATTGGAGGGATTCTTGGCTATTTTGCTATTAATTTATTCTTTAAGAAAATTGAAATCTTCAATAACAAAATCATTATTACCTTCCCGCTCAGACTATTTAATCAAAAAGTAGAATATGTTAATACAACTATAGGAAATGTGATAATAAATCATCCAATAGGCGGCATTCCTGGGCATATAAGCTTATATCATAGGCACAAAAATATTACACACAAACACATAATATATTTTGAATTTACCTCTTCAAAAAAATTAAAGTCCCTTAGAGAAAAATTGGAAAATATCAACATCGCAGTGAGTGAAAATCAACCATAAATATTACCAAAAATTCATATAGGCCATTCGTAAACAATAATTATATATTAAGCTTGATCTCTAACCACTTTCACCTCCTCCACCGTCTTTTTACTATTGCCTATAAAAATCTCCTTACCGATAATAAAAACTGGTCGCTTCAAAAAGGTGTATTCTTCTAATATGTAGTTTTTATAGTCCTGCTCAGTCAGGGCTTTGTCTTTCAGCCCAAGTGCCTTGTACTTTCTGGCAATTCGGCTAAACAGCGCTTCATAAGAGCCTGCCAGGGTTGTCATTTCTTCCAGTTGCTGAGCTGTGATTTTCTCGGTTTTAATGTCCTGCTTTTCAAAATCTTCCACCCCCACTTCTTTCATTATTCTTTTGCAAGTGTCACAGGTAGAGAGGTAATATACTTTTTTCATAACTTCAGTTTGATACTAAAATAAACTAGAATTTAGTTTAAGTGAGCATGATTATATAATTTTAATCAACTTGTAAAATATGACTAAAGTTTTATCCTTCATTAGCCGCAAGGGCGGTACAGGCAAAACCACCAACGCTATCAATCTGGCTACCATGCTCAATAACTTGGGACATAGGGTGGCCCTCATTGAAACCGATACAAACTATACTCTCAATACTTTGCGGAAAATGGAAGTGTATAAATCCAGTGCTAAAGAAGATTCTTTATTTGAAATTTTAGGGTCTGAAGACAGTAAAATAGCCAGTGACCTTAAGGCCATGCGCGAGTCTGACAGCTATGATTTTATCATTGTAGACAGTGCAGGCAAAACCACCGATGAAGGCATTAAAAAACTTTGCCTCGAAAGTGATGCGGTCATTGTGCCCACCAGTTTAACACAAAATGACCTGCTGGTTACATACCAAACCATTGTAGATTTATCTCCAGCCCGGGAGCTGAAAGAAGACCTAAGGATAATGGTGCTCCCCAACAGGATTCACAGCCTTACGGGCAGTAAAACCATTATGGATGCCCTTAGCAACCTTGATGCCCATATCTTGGAAGTACCAGTACCACAAAAAAATCTGTTTGTCAACTTCAGTACTATAATGGCTGAAAAGGAATACCTGGAAATAGCGAAGGAAATATTAAAAGAACTGAACCATGGCTAAAAGAAAAAATCCGCTTAAAGACCTGGATGCCTTTTTAAAACAAGAGGCTAAAAATTTCGTCCAGCCCAATAAGGTTAAGGAAACTGAAAAGGCAGAAAAAGAAATACCTGCCCCTCCCACTGCTGTTGAAGTAATTCCTGATCCTCCCAAAGTTGAGCCCACTGTAAGTTTATCCAATGAAAATGTGGTGGAATTCATGGCTAACCTATCCAAATCTGACCACAAGGAGTTTTATAAAATAGTAAAGGCCTCCATTGAAAAATCTGGAGCAAAGTCCTCAGAAGATAAAATGCTGCTCAACACACTGCTCTACCTTAACGATAAAGAAAACTGGAAAGAAAATATCAAGGAGTATTGGTCTTGATTACGGCAATTCTTATTGCCGAGTGAGGTTATTCACCTAATTTAGTATACGATCTACAAAGTATTTGTAAGACCTTACCATTAAACAGAATTAATATGAAATTTGGCACCAAAGCAATTCATGCCGGTGTGGAACCGGATCCATCTACTGGAGCCATCATGACTCCAATATTTCAAACCTCAACGTACGTACAGGCCTCCCCGGGAAAACACAAAGGTTACGAATATTCAAGAACCCATAACCCAACACGTGATGCCTTACAAAAAAGCCTGGCCGCTTTGGAAAACGGCAAACATGGACTTTGCTTTTCTTCGGGATTAGCAGCCATAGATGCCGTAGTTAAGTTATTAAACCCCGGTGATGAAGTGATAGCCACCAATGACTTATACGGTGGTAGCTACAGGTTATTCACCAAGGTGTACGCCAAATTTGGTATCAAATTCCACTTTATTGATATGGAAAACATTACCAATATTGAAAAGTACATCACTGACAGTACGAAATTGATTTGGTTAGAAACCCCGACCAACCCTATGATGAAAATCATTGATATTAAAGGGGCTTCCAAAATTGCTAAAAAGCACAATCTACTTTTAACTGTTGACAATACATTTGCTTCCCCCTATTTGCAACAACCCATGGATTTGGGAGCGGATATTGTGATGCACTCAGTAACCAAATACTTAGGCGGCCACTCTGATGTGGTGATGGGCGCACTTATAGTAAATGATGCTAAATTGGCGGAAGATTTGGCCTTTATACAAAACAGCACTGGTGCTATTCCCGGACCCCAGGATTGTTTTTTAGTACTGAGGGGAATCAAAACTTTGCACCTCAGGATGGACAGGCATTGTGAGAACGGAAAAGCCATAGCCGAGTATTTAATCACCCATCCAAGAGTTGACAAAGTATATTGGCCTGGGTTTACTGACCATCCAAACCACAACATTGCCAAAGAGCAAATGAGAAATTTTGGTGGAATGATCTCCTTCACTCTCAAAGGCAATAGTAAGGAAGAGGCGTTTAAAATTTTGGAGAGCTTCAAATACTTCTCCTTAGCGGAATCTTTGGGAGGTGTAGAATCCATGGTCAATCACCCCGCCACTATGACCCATGCAAGCATCCCTTTTGAAGACCGTCAGAAAATTGGCCTGTTAGATTCCTTGATCAGACTAAGTGTGGGTATTGAGGATGTTGAAGACTTATTGGCAGATCTCAAGTCTGCATTGGGATAATACAGTTCAGGAATTGTGATTCCATAATCCAAAATTGGTATTGGATAGTACTAATTTTCCTCAGTACTAATGAGTTGATCTGACTTCTTTTGCTCTTTATTAATTGGAAACACTAGCGTAAATTTACTCCCCTTCCCTGCTTTAGTTTCTAAAATAATTTCTCCTGCCAGACGCTCAACCAGGGTTTTTACTATAGCCAACCCTAATCCGTTGGAGTTTTCACCAGCGGTTGGTTGCGCACTTAATTTTGTGAATTTTTTGTAGAGATGTTTCTTATCCTCATCTCTGAACCCTTGTCCTTCATCTTTGATAAAGATGCTAATTTGTTTGTCTGTCTTAGAAGTCCCAACGGTAACTTTTGACCTAGGGCCCGAAAATTTTATTGCATTGGAAATTAAATTATCAAGAATCCTTGACAAATAAACTTCATCGGTAAAGAAATAGGCATGTGCGTCTTTAACCTCAGTTATTATTTCGATGTTTTTGGATTTGGCATCTGCATAAAAATATTTTGCTTTCTCCAGTAGTAAATCCTCTACATCTACTTTGGATATAGCCTGTTTCCTGCTATCATCCTCAAATGAGTTTACATCTAGCAAGTCCCTTATCAAGTTGATCCCACTTTGTGATATTTCTTGAAGCAGGCCATTATAATTCTTTTGTTCGTCATTCAGGCTAGATAAGTTAAGAAGCTCTGCTATTCCTTTAATCCTATTAAATGGTGACTTAAGGTCATGGGCCACAATATTCATAAGTATATCCTTCTCCTTATCCAGTTGGGCCAAATCTTCATTCCTTTTTTGCAAATCTTCATTTTGTGCATTTATATGATGATTCTGGCGGCTTATCTCTTCACGCTGAGCGGCTATTTCCTCATTTTTCTCTTTGAGCTTTAGATTGGCGATCCTCCTCTTACGGCTCATGATCCAAATACTGACAAGCAAAACCGAAACAACAAATATGATTACGATCAGTGCAATATTTTGAGCTTGTTGTCTTTCAATAATAGCTTCATCCCTGGCCTTTTGTGCTTTTAAAATTTCATTCTCCCTACTTTTACTTTCAATTTCATAGCGTGATTCTAAGCGCTCTATCATTCTCGCAACTTCTGCATTGTCCAAGGCTTCATTTAGATCCGTGTATATCAAAAAATAGTCAAAACTCTGTTTGATATTATTTCGCTTAGAAGCTATTTCAGATAAGTAGTAATAGGCATCACGTTTTAAACTCAAATCCTTAGATTTTTCCGCATCAATAATTACATCATTTAAGTATTTTGTAGATTTTTCATAGCTAGCCAATTCGAAATACACTTTGCCAAGCTGAAGCTCAATCTGACTACTTAAATCTTGATTGTTGGCCCTTCCAGCTACTTTTTCTGCTTTTACACCAAATATCAACGCCTCCTCATATTTCTTTTCACTAAAGTATAATTGCGATATACCTAGGTCTGTGTTAGCTATATTTATTTTATCATCTATAGATTCCGCTTTTACTTTGGCTTGAAGATAATGATCAAATGCTTTCCCAAAATTTGCAAGTTTTCCGTAAATACCGGCAATCTCTATTAATATTGATATTTGCCCCCTGATGTTATTGGTTTTAAGCCTAATCTCAAGAGATTTTTTGCTCATCTCCAGTGCCTTCTCAAAATTATTCTGTGTTTGATAAAGTTCTGAAAGGCTTTTGTAACAATAACCAAGTCCTTCTAAGTCATTGGCTGCTTCGAATATGGCGATTGCCTTGTAAAATGTGTCGTATGATTTTAAAAAATCCCCTTGGTTAAAGTACAATCTTCCAAGGCTATTTAAGGCATAAGCATATTGGGAGGAATCATTTTCGAGCAAGGCTTCTTCCAGTGCCATGTTATAGTATTCATACGATTTTAAGTTATTGCCTTTGTAGTGGTAGCCCACGCCTATGTAGTTGAGTGGCATGGCAAGTCCCTTTTTTAAGTCGTTCCTTTTGAGCAAGTCAAGAGACCGTTGAGCATAATAGATAGTGCTATCTGGCTCATTTTTGCGCAGCTCCCAGCCTAGCTGATTATACAGATCAACCCTCTGAAGATCAGGCATTTGATCTTTTAGCTTTATTCTGATACTATCAATCCGCTCATAATTTTGGCTCAAAGCAGAAAGTGATAATGACAGCAATAAAAAGATTGAAATATGAATTTTCACAGATTCTCCCAATATGATATTCTTTCTAAATTCCTTTGTAAAAATAGCAATCTTATTGATTAATTCTCGATTATGGGGAGTAATTCAACCCAGCTAATCCCCTTAATTAATTATAATAATACCATTAAAATAATATTTCAGGCATCTCTAAAGATTTTAAATAACTTTATTATTAATTATTTATCAAATGTAGAATTATGAAAACCTTACTCTCATCACTTTGTTTGTTTCTATTTGTTATCACTTCCTTAACTGTTTCTGGGCAACGAAAATCTAAAAACAGTTCTAACACGGTAAATTACCCTGAGAATCTTTATAAAGGACTCACCTGGAGAAGTATCGGGCCTTTTAGAGGTGGACGTTCTGCCGCAGTAACAGGCGTACCCGGAAAAGCCAACCTCTACTATATGGGTGCAACTGGCGGGGGAGTATGGCGAACTACTGATGCAGGCAATACTTGGGAAAACATCAGTGATGGTTTTTTTGGTGGTTCCATTGGTGCCGTGGCTGTAAGTGAGTGGGATAACAATGTGATTTATGTAGGAGGTGGGGAAGAAACAGTAAGGGGTAATGTATCATCTGGTACGGGAATGTATAAATCTGTGGATGCAGGTAAAAACTGGAAATTTATTGGCCTGCCAAATTCCAGACATGTGCCTAGAATTAGAATACATCCCAAAAATCCAGATTTGGTCTATGCTGCAGTATTGGGCGATTTATATAAGTCAAGCAATGAAAGAGGGGTGTATAGGAGTAAAGATGGCGGCAAAAACTGGGAGAGGGTGCTGTTTGCCAATGCTGATGCAGGGGCAGTTGATTTGATAATGGATCCGAACAATCCAAGAATATTATATGCCTCCACTTGGAGGATCAGAAGGACACCATATAGCCTTGAAAGTGGCGGTGAGGGCTCCGCTCTTTGGAAAAGTATTGATGGCGGTGATAACTGGACTAAAATCAGTGCCAATACAGGATTGCCAAAAGGTATATGGGGTATTTCTGGAGTAACTGTTTCTCCTGTCAATTCAGATAGGGTATGGGCAATAATTGAAAACAAAGATGGTGGTGTTTACCGATCAGATGATGCCGGTAAAACATGGAACAAAGTAAATGACGAACGTAAATTGAGACAGCGTGCTTGGTATTACACACGGATTTATGCCGATACTCAAGATGAAGACATGGTTTATGTAGTGAATGTTGCCTACCATGTATCCAAAGATGGTGGCAAAACCTTCGAATCTGCTTACGCACCACATGGAGATCATCATGACATGTGGATAGCTCCAGAAGACCATCAGCGAATGATAATGGCTGATGATGGAGGTGCACAAATAAGCTTTGATGCTGGTGAAAACTGGTCTACCTATTATAACCAACCCACGGCTCAGTTTTATAGAGTAACTACAGACAATCATTTCCCATACAGAATATATGGCGCCCAGCAAGATAACTCCACCGTAAGGATAGCCCATAGAACATCAGGTGGTTCTATTGGAGAAAGCGATTGGGAAAGCACCGCTGGCGGGGAAAGTGCTCATATTGCCATAGACCCAGAAGACAATGATGTGGTTTATGGGGGAAGTTATGATGGGTTTTTAACTCGGGTTAATCACAAAACAGAGGAAATAAGAGCCATCAATGTATGGCCTGATAATCCAATGGGGCATGGGGCGATAGATTTCAAATACCGTTTTCAATGGAATTTCCCTATTTTCTTTTCCCCAAACGATCCCAATACGCTTTACACGGCCTCCAATCACCTGCACATGACCACCAATGAAGGCCAGTCATGGCAGTTGATCAGCCCTGATCTAACTAGGAATGATACTACCAAAATGCTCTCCTCTGGTGGGCCCATCACCCAAGATAATACGAGTGTCGAGTATTACGGTACCATTTTCGCAGCTACCGAATCTTCCTTGGAGCTAGGGTTAATTTGGACAGGATCTGACGATGGATTGATCAACATCACAACAGATGGCGGTAAAAATTGGAAAAATGTTACTCCTTCTGGTATGCCAGAATGGATGATGATCAATAGTATTGATGTAGACCCTTTTGTAAAAGGAGGTGCATACATTGCGGGAACACGTTATAAATTAGGGGATTATCAACCCTATCTTTATAAGACCAAAGATTATGGGAAAACCTGGACGAAGATCACCGGTGGTATTCCAAATGAACATTTTACAAGGGTAGTGCGTGCCGATCCGAAAAGAAAAGGTTTACTATATGCAGGCACTGAATTCGGAATGTACCTCTCTTTTGATGATGGTGCGAGTTGGAGTCCTTTCCAGTTGAACTTACCCATTGTACCTATTACTGATTTAACTATTAAAAATGATAACCTCATAGCTGCAACACAAGGTCGCAGTTTCTGGATGATTGATGACCTTACTCCATTACATCAATTAAATAATGAAATTGCAGCAAGCAGCCACCACCTATTTGCCCCAATGCCAAGCTACCGATTGGATGGCGGCAATTATGGCAATCCTAAAACATCAGGGGAAAATCATCCTGGAGGTGTAATGGTGTACTATTACATAAAAGATACCGCCAGTGTAGATACACTTAGATTGGAGTTCTCAGATGCAAATGGTAATATGATCCGTGCTTTTAGCAACCATCCAAATAAGGATAAGAAAGAAGGCAAATTGGATCTCAAACCGAACCTCAACCGCTTTGTCTGGGATATGAGATATACAGGTGCTGAAGACTTCGATGGGATGATCTTATGGTGGGCCTCGCTTAACGGGCCAAGGGCTTTACCGGGAAAGTATAAGGTGTCGATGACTACTGATGGCAATAAAGAAGAACAACCATTTGAAATACTGGCCGATCCTAGATCCAGTTCGACCATCGCAGACTTACAAGCTCAATTTGATTTTCTGAACAAAGTAATTGCCAAATTATCGGAAACAAACTTGGCAATTAAAAAAATTAGAACTGCCCGTGAACAAATCAATTTAGTGACCTCTAAAATGGAAGGTGACGGGTTTAATGAGATTAAAGACAAGTCAAAGGAAATATTAAATAAAATGAAAGAGGTGGAAGAAACACTCTACCAAACCAAAAATAGAAGTAATCAAGATCCTCTGAATTTTCCTATCAGGCTAAATAACAAACTCGGTCATTTGAACTCATTATTGTCAATGGGTGATTATAGGCCTACCGATCAGGCACTTGAATTCGAAAAAGAAATAAGTGCCGAAATTGATGTTCAGCTAGATAAACTGAAAGCAATTATAAGTCAGGATATTCCTAGTTTCAATAATTTGGTGAAGCAAAAAGAAGTGGACGCTGTGATTATTAAAGACTAAGGTTACATTTGTACCTTGTATTAAATACAAGGTACAATGAAACCCTTTACTTTAATCTTTGCTTTTTTTGCTCTAATCGGTTGTCAAACCACAAATAACGGGGCTACCTCCTCCTACTGGACCGATGTGGCAACGGCAAATCCAATCAATGGCCAACGGCCTGTAAATCTTGATATTGAAGAATTCAATAAATTAGCACCCGGCAGTGATGAAATAGCTATCCCTATTCCAGAAGGAGGGTATATTAATATCCAAATTAAAAAATCCTCCACCATGTCGCCAGCATTGGAAGAAAAATATCCTGACATAAAATCATATGTAGTGATTCAAAGTGGCAATATTATTTCAGGTCGAATAGACATCAACCCATCCGGCTTTTATGCCATGATCACTACCACAGAAAACACTTTCTTCATTAATCCCATTACCAAAGGAAGTAAGAGCTACTTGTGTTATGAAAAACGCAATGCCAAAGGTGATATGAACAATCCTTTTATAGATAAAGTCCTTAAAAATGAAAATCAATAATCTCGTTTTAATATTCTTGTTATTCGGTGTCAGCGCTTTCGCACAAAAAAATGGTTCCACTTCTTATTGGAGTGAACATAAGTCTGAGACCAGTAGTCGAATGACGATGGATATCCCCACCAAAGAGTCCAAGCTTTACGATTTGGATTATGCGGCATTAGCACACAAATTGACACAGGCCAGAAGCAGCACCACAACGCTTGAAGTGCCCATGGCCAACAATAGCTTTGAAACATTCCAATTAAAGCCATCGGTAGTCATGTCCCCCAAATTGGCAGCCAAATATCCAAACATCAAAACTTATGAGGCTGTCAATGCAGATGGTTCAATATCTGGAAGGTTCGATATTACCCCAAAAGGCTTTCACGGAATGCTTTTTACCACAGAAGGCACTGTATACATCGACCCTATTAATCTTAACAATAGAAATGTTTATCAATGCTATTACAAAAAGGATTATTTACCCTACGCCAAATCAGGGACTGAAAACGACCAACTGATGAGCATTGACAATAAAGTCGATCCAATGACTGCAGGCAAGAAAAGTATTAAACTACGCTCTTCAGGCACTGAATTGAGAACCTATCGACTGGCCATAACCACTACGGGGGAATATACCGCTTATCATGGTGGCACCGTACCCGATGCACTTGCTGCGATAGTTACCACTATGAACCGGGTAAATGGTATCTACGAAAGAGAGGTTTCCATTCGGATGGTACTTATTGATAATACTGATGATCTCATCTACACAGATGCTGCCACTGATCCTTATACTAATAACAGTGCCTCTTCCTATATTGATGAAGTACAGGCAAATATTGATGCCATCATTGGCAATGCTAACTATGATATCGGCCATGGCTTCTCCACTGGAGCTGGTGGACTGGCAGGGCCAGGGCCTTGTATGACCGGAAGAAAAGCTACAGGAGTAACTGGCACGAGCAACCCCATTGGTGACCCCTATGATGTAGACTATGTAGCACATGAAATTGGACATCAGTTTGGCGCTAACCATACGTTTAATGGTTCATCTGGATCATGCTCAGGTGGTAATAGGAATGCCTCCACAGCGTATGAACCAGGCAGCGGCACAACTATACTGGCCTATGCAGGAATATGCTCCCCACAAAATATTCAAAACAATAGTGACCCTTATTTCCACACAGCAAGCTACGATGAGATTTTAGCCTATAGTGTTGATGGTGCAGGAAACGGTTGCGCTTCAATTACTTCCACTGGCAACAATCCGCCAGTTGTAGATGCTGGTGAAGGGGGTTTTACCATCCCTATCAATACACCCTTTAAGTTAACAGGTAGTGGTTCCGATCCTGATGGCCATGATCTCACTTTTTCATGGGAGCAGTTTGATCTAGGACCGGCTGGGGATCCTAATAGCCCAACTGGAAATGCCCCTCTTTTCCGATCATTCGCACCAAAAACGGATTCTTCTAGGTATTTCCCAGACTTAAACGACATTGTAAATAATACCCAAACTATGGGTGAGCTCTTGCCCTCCTATGCTAGATCAATGACTTTTAGGTTGACAGCCCGTGATAATCAGAACGGTGGTGGCGGGGTAGATTATGATCAACTCTCGTTTGATGTTACGGATCAGGCAGGACCGTTTTTAGTTAGTTCATTTAATACAGATACTACCCTATATGCTCAAACCAATGTGGATATTTCATGGGATGTGGCCAATACGGATCAAAGCCCAGTGAATTGCCAATTTGTAAATATTCTATTATCAGAAGATGGCGGCTTCACCTACCCCCATATTATTAAATCAAACACTCCCAATGATGGTTTTGAAACTATTCTCCTACCAAATGTTGTCTCTACATCGGCTAGGATAATGATCAAAGCAGCGGATAATGTGTTTTTTGATATCAATAATGCCAATATAAATATCGAAACCCCAGCAGTGCCAGATTTTAGTATTGCTGCCGCTGATGAATTTCTGCAAGTATGTGCCCCCAACCAAGGCACAACAGAGGTAACCATTGGTAGCATCTTAGGCTTTTCAAATGATGTTACCCTTGAAGTTGAAGGTTTATTGGATGGATTATCAGCTACCTTTTCAGTAAATCCGGTAACACCTGGGAATTCATCAACACTGCAAATAAATGACACCAACTTAGGAGCTAATGGCACTTACCAGCTTACCATAAAAGCCACCGAAAATGGTAACTCCAAAAGTGTTTCGCTCAGATTGGACGTTTATGATGAAGCAGTTGAGACCATTGAGCTATTAAGCCCTTCTAATGGGCAAGTTGATGTAAGTCTCTATCCGGTATTGTCCTGGACTGGTTTGGTAGGTAGCAATCAATATGATATTGACCTAGCCACTGATGTTACCTTTTCTACAATAATACAATCCCAGAGCAACAGCACACTAAATGAGTTTTCACCTTCAAGACTGATAGCCGGTACAGAATATTTCTGGCGGGTAAGGGCTACTAATATATGTGCCGTTACTGATTATTCGATTGGCTCGTTTACCACAGCAACCCCCCAAATATATGCAAGTACCGATGTCCCAATCAATATTAGCTCTAGTGGTTCAGCTACTTTTACATCACTTTTGGACATTACTGAAACTGGCCTGATTACGGACTTAAACGTGATCAACTTAAATGGCACTCATTCTTATATCAGTGACCTCACAGTATCATTGACTTCCCCAATGGGAACCAAAGTAACGCTGTTTGATCAAATATGTGGCAGCCAAAATGATTTCGATCTTAATTTTGATCAGCAATCCCCGAACTCCACAATACCTTGCCCACCAACTGACAATGGTTTTTATCAGCCTAGTGGAAATTTAAGTGACTTCAATGGAGAAGAAATAAATGGTACATGGACTTTATCAATAACAGATAATTTTAATCAAGATGGCGGACAACTTTTAGGGTGGTCTTTGGAGGTGGTGCTATTAAGAGAAAATAACCCACCTGATGCCCCTACAGATCTTTCAGCCATTTTACTCAACAACCAACATATACAGTTAAAATGGAAAGACAATTCTAGTAATGAACGTGAATTTATAGTTGAAAGATCAAAAGGAAATAATACCACCTTTCAGGAAATAACTAGCATTCCATTAAATAATGTCAATTTTGAAGACGGAACTTTAACTGAACTTGATACCTATTTCTATAGAGTCAAAGCTTCAAATATGGCTGGAAATTCCAGCTATTCAAACGAAATAAGTATATCTAACATTCCACCCTCTCCTGAAACTCCAACTGACCTAACTGCAGTTCTCTTAATCAATGGACATATAGAATTAAAATGGAAAGACAATGCTAACAATGAAACAGGGTATATTGTTGAACGGTCAAAAGCGGATAACGCCAACTTTCAGGAAGTGAGCAGCCTGCCTTCTAATAGTGTAAGTTTTGAAGATTCAACTCTAACCGAATTGGATACCTACTTCTATAGGGTTAAAGCTGTCAATGCTGGTGGCTATTCGGATTTAAGTAATGAAATCAGTATTTCTAACATTCCCCCTCCCCCTGTTGCACCTACAGATCTTTCAGCCGTTTTACTTAGCAACCAACATATTGAATTAAAATGGAAAGACAATGCTAACAATGAAACAGGGTATATTGTTGAACGGTCAAAAGCGGATAACGCCAACTTTCAGGAAGTGAGCAGCCTGCCTTCTAATAGTGTAAGTTTTGAAGATTCAACTCTAACCGAATTGGATACCTACTTCTATAGGGTTAAAGCTGTCAATG
>DDIU01000012.1 GCA_002338655.1 Flammeovirgaceae bacterium UBA1842
GCAAAATCAAGATTTAGATTGTCGCTATTTCCAGACACAGTATTAACGAGAACATCATACTCAGTAGTAGAATTAGGTGTAACTGTACTGATTGATCCAGATGCAGTTCCTGATAAAGTGAAATCGGCTGTACCTACATTAACAACAGGTTCATCAAAAGTCACCCTAAAAGTCACTGAAGTAGCCGTAGTGGAGGCCGACAAAGGTGCTTGTCGTAATATTGAGGTTACTTCAGGTGCTGTATTATCAATAGTGTATTCCTCTTCACTATTAATCGTACCGGCAAATGCTACTCCAGCAATGTCAGTAATATCTTGTGAGACTGATATATCTAAGTTTAAATTCCCATCTCCAGCCACAGTATTTACCAAAACATCATACACTGTTGATGAAATTGGAGTTACACTAGCAATAGTTCCCGATGCAGCACCTGATAGTGTGAAATCAGCAGTTCCTACATTCAGGACTCCTTCGTTAAAGGTAACCCGATAGGTTACGGAAGAAGCATTTGTAATAGCATTAGTTGGTGTTTGTCTAGTAATGGAAGTTATTTCAGGTGCAGTCACATCTGTAACACCTTGTACTCTGATGTTATCAAAGGCCAGTTCTTCTGACCCTGCTGTTGTAAAGGCAATAACCCTTAAATTTAAGTTTGAACCTTTTTTTGGGATGTTAAAAGTAAATTCTGTAAGATTTTCATCTAATTCATTTGGTACGGAAACATTAGGAGCACCATCAAGATCGGTGTCTTGATACATAGGAGAGCTACCATTACCATAAAATGCACCTATAGTGCGATAGGTCACACCCCCATCAAAAGTATAATGCACAGCTAATGAATCTCCTGTGTCGTATTCTAAATTATTTCCAGGTGCTGCAATTAATATCTTAACTTGTAAATTGTCAAAAGTTGCAGCATTTATAGGTGAAGCAATGGGAGGGAAAATAACCTGTCCAGCTTGACCTGTAGAGGCCGCCAAATCTTCATTGGACTCTACTGCCCAGTAGTATTGCCCTTGCGTTCCTGTAACCGGTGTTACAAAATCATGCGTGAGGCCTTCACCGGCAGCTGCGAATCTTTGAAAATAGGTATCCGCATTGTCTTTGCTGCTATTGATCGTTTCATACCCACATCCATCATGTTCAAAATTTACAGTATGGAGGTCAGTTAGTAAATCAACACTACCACTAGTTAGCACTACATTATCTATTCCCCATTCCATCCCAGCAGGACTAACACTATAGACATAGAATCGAAAAGTGACTGCACTGGTAAGATTATGAAAGGCAGCGGGCAAAGTTACAATGTTGCCTGTAGAGATGGTCTGTGTACTAACCACCTGAGTTACGTTAACAGGAGCCTGAATATTAGTGGAATAATTATCCAAACTAGAACGTACTGTCCAATTATAATCCCCGGCATTGGCGTCATTGTGCATTTCATCGAATACTATGGTATTCAATGTCATTTCATATCCGCAGTTGGGACTTACAGTAAATTCATAATAATCATCTACATTAAGACTGCCTCCTGTGGCCCAATTATAAGCAGTGAAACCGCCATTGTAGGGTGTGGAGTCTACGAAGGTGAGGCCACTACCTTTTGACATATCACTGGCGGTAAGATTGGCATCTGCACTACTTACAGCATTGGTGGCTTGCCTTCCATTTTGAGCTGGTGGGTTTTCAAAGTCGTAAGTCGCAATTTGTGCAAAAGAATAATTTGTGAAGTACAAAGCTCCCAACAAAAGAAGGATATACTTGGGTGTTTTTATATAACTAAAAAGTGTTCGAAAAAAGCCTTTCATTTCTTTCACGGTAAATTCTTCAACTATAGTAAATTAATTAAGGAGAGTGATTTATTTCACATCACCCATTTTATCAGTCTTTATTAAAATAAGGGTGCTAATACCCCCAAAATCTGTGTTACCTAACACTAAGTAACCACCATCACTTGCCTGTTTTAAAACCAAGGCTCTTTCATCATTTTGGTCGCCAAACCTACGAGCCCAAGTCTTGGTGCCAAAAAAGTCTGTTTTAATCAGTAGAATATCTGATTCCCCACTACTACTATTTAATGTTGACCCGCCCATTAGGAAGCCGTTATCAGCAGTTTGTATAATACTTAATCCTTGTTGAGCGGTATTTAAATTGCTATTTCCGTCCGGGAGATCTTCCGGATTGTTGTAAATTATAATATCAGGATCCTGAAGAAGGCCATTATTATCCAATCGGGCCAAAAAGACATCTCCATTACCATTGCGTGTTGTGGTACCCACCATGGCAAAACCAGATAAAGATTCACAAATCTGATTGGCTATATAATCTACACCAGCCCCGGTTTCCTGTGATCCTTGGCAGGAGGGTACCCTCACTAATCTACCTTTCCCTTGATTGGTGCCTGTACTTAATCCAAATGTAATTTTATCCGAAGCATCCAATGCCATTGATTTCAGCATTTTCGTGTTAGTACCCGCAGAAGAGTATCGGAATGAACATGCAGGCTCGTAGGATAGATCAGAGGCATTAAAAGTGCCAACCCACAGGTTTTGGGTGGTGGTATCTATAAGAGCTGTGGCCTTAATTTCACCCACACTATTAATGACCAAATCAACTCCATGCAATGATGTGGTATCATTGGCATTACCAAGGGTAAAGCTGGTATTGGCGATCTCGGTACCTAGTTGATCGATTTGCAAAATTAGTAAGCTGGTTGAGTTGTTCGCATTTATACGATCACCTATTATAATGTAACCTTCGGCTGTACCAATTAATGAACTAGCTTTATAACTGATACCGGTTTCATCAAACGATCCCTCCGGATAGGTTGTTTCCCATAGTAGATTACCCAAATTATCCGTGTTTCTAACTTTAATTTTAAAGGATGAACCTATGGGTTCTTCAATTTCGGATGTAGAAAGTATAATTAGACCTCCAGCAGCTGTCTCCAAAAGGTCGTTAGCAAATTCACCATTCTCGCTTCCATAAAGTTTGATGTACGAATCCGAGGGGCCAGGGCCTGCCGCATTTTCATCTTTACAACCATAGAGGGTTATTGAAAAAAGGAAAACAACTATATAAAAATGCTTCATTATTTGTTAAGCTTTTTAGGACTGTAATTAGGAATGAGTATCCCGAGAAATAAAGTTATGCTGTGGGTATTGATATCATTGGCGGCATACCCAAAATAGGTAGTCAATCTGCCATTATCATAATTGCGGTCTGTTATATTAAGAAATCCATAACTATATCTCAACCCTAGGGTGATGTAATTTAATTTAGCGGATTTTTTAATTCCAATCTCCACATCTGCGGTAGGGTTAAACTTTTTTCTGATTTCAGGGCCAATTAAATCTTCACTTGGGCCATCGGGCGATGAACCCACACTGTTACTTACATCAAAAGTAAGGTTACTACTGAGTAAACTCCGGCCTGTCACACCAATACCTACATAAGGATTCAATTTTTCGATTTTACTTTTTCTATTATCCTCCTTGGGTTGAAATAATCTATATTGAGCCATTAAGGATAGTCCCAATGAAGTTTGCGCTTCGGTAACGGTAGAGTTAATGATTTTAGAGCCATCGGTGGTTTTTTCAAAAAAGCCATATTTAAAATCAAAACTATTGGTAATGTATTGAATGTCAGATCGTAAGGTCAATCTTTCACCAAAATTCTTTTCAGCTAACAAACCGATTGCAATCCCAATCTTATTAGTATATTTTGCATTTGTATTGTTTTGATCATGTATCCCATAAGCATTGATGACGTTTACAAATGTTGTGTTAATTCCACCCCTTATTCCCCAAAAGAAAGTAGGTTTGGTTCGAAAAGTTTGATATAGGTTAATTAATTCTGTAGGGTCAGCCAGCTGATTGATACTAAATCCATGATTGTCTTTTAGAAGTGCCAACATTGCATTATCGGCTTTTTCAGTTTCATCCAAATAAATATAGGAGAGGATAAGTAAGCGGTAGGCCTCAGTACGCTCTTCGTCATTAAAGCCATTTTTAATACAGCCAGCCAAAAGCCCTTCTATTTCATGTATCCTACCTTCATCAAAAACGGTACGGGCTTGTCTAAGTGTTTGAGTACAAGCAGTTTGCGCCTTAGATTGTAAGGCGCAAACTGTTAATAAGCAAAAAGTAAAAATACTGACCGCTCTATTTACCTTTGTCATATTGATCACAGGTTTTTTCATAATTAATATCTTCAGATACATAAGTGTCCCATTCGTCCTGAGTCATATTTGTATCTATTTTACCACATATTTTATCGGCCATTACCTCAATGTTCGTTGGCCAGGCACGTACCACTTGCTCTTTGGTACCTGCCAATACCTGTGAATTATCGGGGCTAAATGCTACCGTAAATACCCAGTCAGGGTGGTCTTTTAAGGTAATGGGTTGAGCAGCAAGGTTTTTCCTGTTCCAAAGCCTAACGGTTTTGTCTCTTGAAGCCGAGGCTAAAAACCTGCCATCCGTACTGAATTTCAAATCTTCAATAGGGGAGCTATGGCCCACAAACCTAGTGGCTGGTTCGTTTCCGAATAGTTTAAACATTTTTATAAGACCACTCTCATCTCCCAAAGCAACCATATTGTCATTACTGATGGCGATATTAAGGACTTTTATGTTGTTGTCATAAATAACTGATTCACTATAGGCATTATTAATATCATACATATAGATCTTACCATTATTACCCGCCCCAATAATATAGTTGCCATCATGAGACAAAGCAATGTCATTGAGCCTTGTAGATGTTTTAGCTACTTCTTTTACCGATTTAAAATCTGAAACCCGGATAGTCATGCCACCGTTGTCCAATGCAATAAATGATTTATTACCGGGGGTTATAATCAAATTCCAAACGTCTCCTCGAAATCCTGAAAGCTCTGTACTTTGGTGACTATTGATATTAAATACTTCAACAAAAGTTGCTCCACTGATTTTTGGATACTCTCCGCTGGCAATTAGTGTAGAATTGTCAGATGTTACGTCTATTGTCCGTACAATGTGATTTGGTCGCGTAGAGACAATAGTATCTGCCACACGATTCTCTCCTTTGAGTGACCATTTTAATATTTTACCTTGAGTATCGGCAGTAAATATGTTGTTGCCTGTAGTAGACGAGGCAACCGCACGAACTCCTTTATCATGGCCACCAAGACTTTCAACCAATGGATCACCAAGATCTTTAATAGCATAGTAGAGCCCATCATAGATATCGTTATCGTATACATCCCCTCCGTTAGCCGTATTGAAAATATAAGCTTGTTGTGCTAATAATCCTTTCAATATAGCCTGCTCCTTACGTAGTTGAGTAGATTTAATGGCCATGGATTTGCCTATAGCAAGTAATCTTAGCTTGTCAGCAGCTTCTTTTGCTCGTTGTGCAGCAGATTTTTGTTCCTGTGCAACCTTCTCACTTGCCTCCGCTTTTTGCTGTTCAATACGGGCTCTTTCAGCACTTTGTTTAGCTGCAGTTTCTCCTAATTCCGCACGATGTTTTTGTGTTTCTGCTTCAGACTGAGCTTTTCTAGCTTCAATTTCGGCTAAACGAGCCTTTTCTGCTTCATCCTGAGCTTTTATAGCATTGGCGTCAGCTTTTATTTTTTCTTCGTTAGCTCTCTTTTCATTATCTTTTGCTAATTTCTCGTTTTCTTTCGCTAATGCTTCATTAGCAATTGCTTCTATTTTTGCTTGATCAGCCAGTGTTTTTTGATAGAATGCATAAATCAAGAAACCAAGGGAAACTACCGTAGCGGTAGCCAATACCAGTGCAATAATCCGTGCATTTCTAAGCCTTCTTTTAGCCTGAAGCTCTTTTATCCGCTGTTCGGTCTCAAATTCTTTTTTGGAATATTCCAAAAAGATCATAGTTCGCTCAAAAGCCGGATGATACCGCTGACCCCAAACTAGGGTAGGGCGGTGTTTGGCCTGCCAGTTCAAAGCCAATTGTAAATCCGGTGGCCTCCAAAGACCTGCTTTACCTACTTGATACATGGCAGCGGCTTCAGATAATCGCAAATACATTTGTACCGCATCAGCCTCATCATCCACCCAGTTTTTCAATCGTACCCAAATCCTCATCAAACTCTCGTGAGAGATGTCGATCATGGATTTTGCATTAAGTTTTATGTGGTGGGCAGGGGTGAGCAATGACCTACTTGGGTCCCTGAATTTATCGATTACTGCAATTACCTCTTCTTCTGATACATCGGCTATAGCCGCAATTTCCCCAAGTCTGGTGGGTCTTCTAATGCCAAAATTCTCACCTCTTTTTTCGGTGATGGCCTTGAAAAGGAATTCACATATTAATTTTTGGTCATCAGTGAGCTCATCGTAAGCTTCATTAGCATGCATGGACAGGGCTTCTGCCATGGTACCGATTGCTTCATAATGCTTAATGTCGAGCGGCTCCTCTTGGTGGTCACGATATCTGCCCCAATACGACCAAGTTCGCATAAGCGCATGCTGTAAAATGGGCAATTGATCAGTACTATCGCCCAAATCGTTTAGCAGTTGTTGTGTTAATCGTTGTGCAATGGTAGCTTGCCCCACTGCTACAGGCCCTTCAATGGCCCTTCGCTTTTGATCGCGGGTCATTTGCGGGATGAGGTAGTGACTATCGTTGATTTTTTTTGTCAGGTCAGGAAATTGGGAACAATCCCCGATAAAATCTGAGCGCATGGTAATGGCCACATAGATAGGGACATCACTATAATTCATGGCCTCAATCAATAAATTGACAAATGCCAATGTTTCATTTACCGCTCCAGTATCATCGCTATCTTTAAACCTAAAAAGTTCTTCAAATTGATCGACCAGTATTAGATAATTCTTATCCTCAGACTTTCTGGATTGCAGTATAGCTTCCACCAAGCCCAATGAACTACTACGGAGAAGTGTAGTAATGATGGTCTTCTTTATTTTCTTTTCCTCGTCATCCGATTCCAGAAAAACAGGGTCTTTTTCTATAATTGAATCTGCAAGGTTGTCTACAGGACCAGCACCGGGCCTTGTCACTATAACTTCCCAATTAGGGCTGGCATCCGTTAAAAAACCACCATAGAGAATGGGTAATACCCCACAATATATAAATGATGATTTACCACTACCAGAAGGGCCAATCACACTTACGAAGCGATGTTTTGATAGTTTCAGGAGAACTTCATCACTTTGACCTTCCCTACCAAAAAACAGATGGCTTTCTTCGATTTTAAATGGCCTCAATCCCGGAAAGGGATTATCAACACCCTGTTTCTCGAGTGGTGACAAAGGACCTGTATCTTCTAACACTTCACTCATGACATTATTCTTTAATTTCTTCTAAAAACCCGTTTAACGAGTCTGTTGTAGCTTTACTGTCCCCACTAATCAGTGTGACATTATAGTTCTTATAGGCAGTAATATCCAGCTGATCTTTTTTGTTACTAATGATAGCCTTTCCTTTTATCGTTTTCCTTCTTCCAAAACCCGGTGCTTTAAGCAAATCCAATAGCTTCATACGTACCCACTGGTTATTCACCTCTCCTTGAAATATGA
The DNA here is from genome assembly GCA_002338655.1 of Flammeovirgaceae bacterium UBA1842. Classification (GTDB taxonomy): domain Bacteria; phylum Bacteroidota; class Bacteroidia; order Cytophagales; family Cyclobacteriaceae; genus Fulvivirga. The sequence goes on from DDIU01000012.1 coordinate 7,551, forward strand.
CTGCTGCATCGAAACTTCTCAAATTGTTAATATGATCCCTTCTCAAGTCAAGTAACTCACCTTCAAAAGTCGGTACCAAAACAGTAAACCCAGCTTTTTCAATTTGTTCTTTCAAAGGTTTTACTTGTTTACTGTCTATTTTATCATGCAACAAATAAACCGTAGGTTTTCCATTTTCACTTAATACCTGACCTTTTCCAAGCCGCTTGTCTATCCCAACTTCAATTAATTCTTCTCTAATAATATTTTTAAAGTCTTCAAGTGCAGTTTGTAAGATCTCTGTACCTTCTGATGAAGCTAAATCCCTTTTTATATTTTCGATAAAGGATATTTGTTTTTCGCTTGCTTGGGTCAGCTGATTGGATATCCAAATCAGACGGGCAAATTTGGTCTTGTCCTTTAAATTAATACTCCTTTGAGAAGCGATTTGGTTCTGTATGTCCACAACAGATTTTTCACTTCCTGTAGGTATGTCACCGTATGAACTTCCAATAAGGTGTATGGACAGGCTACATTTTTCCAACTCACTTTCAACTTCCTTCTTAAGTTCTTCCACATCTTGAGGAAGGGTGCGGTCGGGGAGTACTTTATACCCATGACGCTGTAATTCCCTTTTAATAATGTTTCTCTGGATAGATAAATCGTGACCAGTCTCGGCAAGGAAAATGCAACGCCTTTCCATTGTTTTTTTAACTTCCTTAGGTGCCTCAATTTGATTGAGTTTCAATAGGGATTCATGAATATCATAGGCTAAATCCACCATTTTCATCCAAAAATCACGCTCTGCTTCCGCACTAAAAAAATCAATGTAGTCTTCCACCTCACCAGAGTCCTGATCTATTTCAAAAAGCTCATACCCTAACATAGAGGTCAGCTTTGAAGGCTGTTCTTCCGTTGAAATTGGCCGCTTGAATATCTTAAAAACCCGCTGAGTGGCATCCTTTTTAGTTGAGGTAAGAAAAGATTCCAATGTATCAAGTGATTCGCCAGACGCTATGAAGGCAGGTGAAAGAATGGGTAACAATACGGCCACTTTACTGAGGTTGCCCCCAGTAATACTGTCATGTTCAGATTTGAGCATGATATTTGGTTTTTTACCCAAAACTTGAACCAACATTAATTCAAGAAATCGTTTGAAATCAGTTACCCAACCGTTGGCATCCCCTTTTTGTTGGTTATCCTCATTTGCAAAAGTTATTAATACGTCAATTTCAAAAGCCATATAAACTATAGTTAGTCTGCTACCTCTTTGGTAAGCGTTTCTTCAATATTTTTAATAAATCCTTGAGCCAACTCATGATGATTGGCCATTACATTATAAAAATCGTAAACAGAAATGTGGAAGACAACAGCATCCCCAAAAGCTTCAATCTCATCACCGTCATCCGATCCTTCTAATTTGAATAGGTTTCCATATACGGCCCCTTTCTTGACGCGTTTGATCTCCTTTCCATCTTTTTTGATAAATACTTCTCCATCAGCCACCACATAGATTCTCTCTTCCGCCTCAGTTTTAGGGATAGCTAATTTTTCGCTAGGCTTTAGGTTCGTATTGCTCATTTTATCAACCAAGTCACAAAGGAGCAACCCTTTGATATCCTTAAAGAAGGGAACGGTCTTTAAGTACATGACCATTTCGATACCCATATAGTACCCATCATAGAGCCCTTCTTCAAGACTGTTTTTCTCAACAGTGTCATTGAGAAGTTTGCGTACTTCAGGTTTAAGCCTTTCACTTATCTGGTTAAATGAGTTCTTATCTTTATTAAACATTACCCATGCTGCCACTTCCTGTAAAAAGGCATCGTTATTAAACAATTGAGCAATCAATCCACGGCTTACCCTAAACTCATCCACAAAGGCAAGTGAATGGATGGTGCAGGCCTTGGTCCACCTATTGACCTGATTGTGATTTTTGTTCAGTAAATAATTGAGCACCTGAACGAGGTTGTAATTTTCCCTAGGAAAGAATCCTTGCAGCTGAATGATTTTCTCATGGATCGGAATGTCATCGATCAGTGGAAACAGCTTCGGCTTTAGCTCTTGGGACACAAACAAATCACAAAGTTCTATTGCAAAGGCGATTCCTTCTGATGTATTCGACTCAATATTATCCCTAACCAGCTGGACAGACTGTGGGTCATAGAGGATGGACATGTACATATATACCGTGTCGTAATTCTCGTCAATTTCCTCTTTAATAGCGTCCCTTAAGTATTTGAAATGATCTAATTTAGGTATTTCACCAAGCGCAGCAAGGTTCCACAGTACTTTGCTCATTTCATTCTCCATCAAATTGGTAAGAATAGAAACTTGCCTATCTGAAGCTTGGTAGTTGAAATATCGAAAAGAGAGCAATATCTGCCTAACTATCCGTCTGTCAGGGTGTTCAATTTTATTCCAAAGTAAGTCCACGGTTTTGGGCCCACCAATACGGCCTATTATCTGAACTATTTTTAATCGGGCATGATCTGTTTGACCGGATTTGTGGAAAGCAGTCTCTAGTGTGAATAGGGCTGCTTCACCAGCCTCCACTAGGGCCGAGGCTGCTGCATTACTGAATGTGGGTGAATTCAGCATTTCAACCAATATGCCCCAGGTTTCTGGCCTTTTAACTTTTCTGGAAGTGATTACGGCTTCCATTTTTACTTTAGGATCAATATCTCTTAAAAGCTCAAGAAGGATAAAGATGTTTTTAGGATTAATAAGCTTGCGCAATAATTTGGCAGCTAATATTCGATCTTGACTTTTGAAGCTTTTACTTAATCTTCCCAGTTTATCAGCTGGCACCGAAATGATTTCGTTATCTTCAGAGTCTTGTACGGCCCTTTTGGCCAGGCTACTAAACTCTGAATCCTTTTCGAATTCCAAATCAAGTATTTTTATCTTTTCTTTGGCATAATCTGCAATCTTGCGCGAATCACTTTCCAATAATTTGACAATAGAGGACTCAAATAAGGCAGGTTCCATTTTCTCCATTAATTTAAGCCCATAGATCACTTTTTGATCTGTTTTACTATTGATTTCATTTTCAAGGACTTTGTTTACGGAGTATTCTTTTTCTATTGTGTTTTCTGATTTTTCCTTATTTTTCACAAGGGTGTCTTGCAAAGTGTGTTTGTAATTATTGTGCATTTTCCGTGTGATATAATACCATAAAGCCAATACTGGTAGTGTAAAAATGGTGATGTGAATCAAAGAAAACACCTGGACCTTGTTTATTAGGATAATCAAGCCCCCTGCAATAAGTCCAGCTAATGCAGTTACAACCCCTTCAATTTTAGTTTGCACGTCAAACCGGATGGTACTATCTATTGGAAGAAAGTAGAGTTTAAATGCCGGGCCATCCAAAGCATCCTTTAATGATGAAATGAACAACTTGCTCATGGCAATGATAATAAAGAAGAAGATGATGGTCTCACTACCGGCAGTATAACCAAATGAATATCCAATAGGAATGGCAATGGCAGTAAATATCCCCAATAGGATGGGGTTGACAAGTAGCGACACTTTTAGGCCGTATAAGGCAATAATCCGATCCGTGATAAATGTTTGAAACAAAAAACTGAAAATAACTACCGTTGCTTCAAATAGACTTAAAAATGTAGGAAGTTCATTCTCATCAAATTTGGATGTGGTAACCGTCAAAAATGAATAATCAACGAAGTTGATGCCTACCATGGATATGATCACAAACAAAGCCATTAAAGCGATGTATGGATTTTGTATTATTTTTCCATAGGAGATACTTTTATTTTCTACTTGGCCTTCGGTTATAAACAGATTGCTTCTTGTGATGTATAAAAACATTAAAAAGTCACCAATAATGGCAAAAAGGCTAATAAAAAGTAGATTTTGTGTGGAAGTATAGGTTAATATAACGGGTATAGAAAACAATGCTATAATTGAGGCAATCAGTTGTCCCGTATCGATCCCACCTATAATTCGTTTGGCTTGACGTAAGGTGAACATTTTGGAAAATGATCCCCAAAAAACCAATAGAACTATAAAATTGGCTGGAATTACAAAAGTAAAGGCAAAAAAGTAAATAGGGAGTGGGTCTTCCAATAACCGAAATGCGACTTCAATTCCAAGCAGCGTCAAGGTCAATATAAAGAGGGAGGTAAGTCCCAGTGTTTTAAAGGATATCCTGTTCTGGAAAAAATTATAAACCGCTGTAAAAATGATGCCCAAAATACCTCCAACCAAGATAGCTAAGGGAAGTTGCTCCTTTACTTGATCAGGATCAAGGTTGTTCAAAAACAAACTGGCCGCCCCAACATCGAGGGTGGCCAGAAATATACCCATGAAAAATCCCATGCCCAATAATGAGAATGTTTGGGTGGACTCTTCATCGTTTATATCCAGTACCTTAAGTAAAGTTCTTTTTATTTCCATCAAGAATTACAATAATCGGGTCAAGATATGTAATAAATCAACAAATTCTAAACAATTTCGACATTAAGTGAATGAGTTTTAACACCAAAAAGCATGTTTGTGATGGATAGTGTCATTATCGTATTTTTTCAACCCCAGATTTGAGATGTAAGTCTCGTTGTGGAAAAGGAATCTCAACCCCGTGTTCTTTAAACTTTTCGAAGATTGAATAATACAGTTGGCTTTTTAGATTGGTTGGTCTGTTGGCATAATCGTAAGTCCAAACACGCAGATTGAAATTCAATGAACTTTCACCAAATTCATCAAATAAAACCTCTGGAGCTGGGTTGTCTAGCACCCCTTCATTTTCACTGGAAACTTCCAATAGTAGTTTTTTAATGAAGGCAGGATCCTCTTTATAAGCTACGCCAACTTGAAACCTAAAAGCTACGCTTCTATCATTATGGCTCCAATTGATTACAGTTGAGCTAATGAACTCTGAGTTGGGCACAATTACTATGATATTGTCATTAGTGAGGATCATCGTAGCACGTGCCGATATTTTTTTTACCTCACCCACAATATTACCCACTTCAATGCGGTCACCCACCTTTATGGGTTGTTCGAATAGTATGATGAGACCTGATATGAAATTATTGGTAATGTTTTGAAGCCCAAATCCTATACCTACCCCCAAGGCACCGGCCATAATACTCAATGTGCTTAAATCAATGCCGGCCGTTTGTACAACTACCATTAAACCTATTACTAGAATGGAATATCTAATGATGGTAGCTATGGAGTGACTGGTGGCTTCGGTTGTTCCATACCGGTTAGAGATATATCTGCCCAAAAATTCACTTAGTTTACGGGCAAGGTAGATAAGGATAAATACCGAAACTATCAGGAAAAGGATGGTACTTATTGTAATATCGGATTTACCAATGGAAAACAATTTAATGGTAAACAAATGCCCTACTTTTTCAAAAAAGTCTACTGTATTTTGAACAAAAAGTTTAAATTTTTCCATTGTAAATTATGAGCTGCGAGGTTAAGATATTAAAAATTAAGGCATTATGCTTTAATTTTGATTTCTAATCGGTTATAATTTTTTGTTTAATTATCTTACTTTCGAAGATTCGTGGGTTTAGGGCAATTGAATGATTAGATTTATTTGACCCCAAAAGTAAAAACATTATAGAAATGAAAAACGCAGACTACTACAAAGTAATAATTATGTTACTGGCCTTCTTTACTATTACCTCAGTAAAGGCGCAAGATGTAAGCAAAACAGTATATAATGCAGATAAATACTTCAATATCCGCAACTATGACGAAGCATTGAAGCTCTATCTAGAGGCTATTGATGCAGGGGTCAATGATGTCATGGTCTATTTCAACACAGGCGTATGCTATGAGAAGGCTTTCGATATAGACGAACAGGTAAAAGCTATTCCATATATTGAAAAGGCACTTGAGCTGGATGCAAACAAATTGCCTACTAAAGTTTTGTATGACTTAGCCACAGCTTATCATAAGGATGGTCAGATTGAAAAAGCCATAGCCTATTATGGGAAATATAAAGGGACTATTAAGAATGATAGGAATGAAATGGAAAAGGTTGACCGATCGCTTGAAATAGCTAACAATGCGCTGTCAATGATCAGTAGCCCGAGGGACATTTCCATTCACAATTTTGGGTCAGTAATCAATTCTGAATATACGGAGTATAATCCTGTAGTCTCAGCAGATGAAAGCGTGATGGCCTATACCGCTTTTAGGCCTAACACTGGCAAAACAAGGTCAAGCGAAAAATTTATTGAGGAAATTTATATTTCCTACAATAATTCAGGGGTATGGTCACAGCCCAAAAAAATTGACATAAGTAGCGATGCTAACATAGGTACTGCTGGGCTATCTGCTGATGGACAAAGAATGTTGATATTCATTGGTGCCCCACAGGGGGGCGGTAACCTTTATTCCATAGACAAGTCTGGGGACGACTGGTCTATTCCTGTCACACTGGGTAATAAGATTAATTCTAGGTATTTAGAAAGTACGGCAAGCATAACCCCTGATGGCAAAACCATGTATTTTGCCAGCAACAGACCAGGTGGATTTGGAGGGTTGGACATTTATAAATCCACAAAGCTGGAATCTGGGGTGTGGGGTGATCCTGTAAACCTTGGGCCAACTGTAAACTCAAAATATAATGAAGATGCGCCTTTTATTCACCCTGATCAATGGACACTATTTTTTACCTCAGACGGACATAACACCATGGGAGGCAGGGATATTTTTGTTACCAGGTTGTTTAATAATGAATGGACAACGCCAGAAAACATGGGCTATCCCATCAATACTACGGCCAATGACAATTACTTTACCTTAACTGCCGATGGTCGTAAAGGGTATTTTTCATCTGATAGAAAAGGAGGGGCAGGGGGACAGGATATCTACACTATTGATATGCCTGAAGAAGAAGCCAATGTGCCATTGACGATGGTCAAAGGGAAAATAATTGATGGAGAAACCAATCAAGCATTACCCACCAAAATATATATGATTGATAACGAATCTGGCAAAAAGCTTGATTTTGTGTACCAACCTGACCCGAAAACAGGTAATTATCTAATAATTCTACCTCCAGCCAAGAATTATGATATGATTATAGAGTCAGAAGGATTTTTGCCCTACACCTTGAATATCAATGTTCCGGGACAAACCTATTTTTATGAATTATACCAAAAGATCGTGTTAAGGACCATTAAGCAATTTGATGTGGTGGTAGGACAGTCGGTTGAGGTAAACAATGCATTTTATGATACACATGAAGATGCTGTCACTGATGTGAGGAAAACCCATGAAGCAACTTTGATTAAAAATGATAGCATTGACGTGTATGAAATAATGAATGATCTAATAGCTTCTAACGATCAAAAAGGAATAGACTATTTGACCAGTTTGATTTACATGAACAACCCCATTGACGATGTGAGCTTTGAATCAAGTGATGAACTGGAGCAAGCGACCAGGGTATATTACTATGATGAAAGTGATGAGAGTAAGTTTGAAAAGAAAGTAGTGGATGGAAATACAATTTTTTCCTTGCCAACCATGTTCGTTACAGAGGAGGCATTAAAGCAAAAACAGGCGGTGGCCAAAACCAAAACCTATGACCCTGCCTTGTTGAACAAAGTCACCAAACTCTATTTTGATGTGGCCAAGAGTGACCTTAAAACATCCTATTATACCGTTTTAGACGAAGTAATCACAACACTATCAAAATATCCTGAGCTTGGGATTCAGATCTCGGGCTATGCTTCATCGGAGGGTAATGAAGAATATAATAAGGAGCTGTCGAACAAACGGGCTATTGCCGTTCTTGATTACATCAATCAGAAGGGAATAGTAAGAAGGCGTATTGTGGCCAAGGCTTTTGGGGCAACTAAAAATGAAGGGGGCAATAAAGACGAGAACAGGAGAGTGGAAGTGAAACTTGTGGAGTTGTAAAAACACAAGCCTAGTAACCATGACCACCTTCACTGACAGGGCATAGCTGACAGAATCCCATTTGAATAATTTGAATAGAATTTGTACAAAACAAATGAATTCATATATTTGTAAGTGATTACTCACTAATATGACGGTTAAACAGGAAAAGATACTACAGTCTGCACTGCAATTATTTGCTTTGGAAGGATATCATGCCACATCGACAAGCAAAGTGGCCAAGCAGGCTGGGGTGTCTGAGGGGTTGATATTTAAACATTATACAAGTAAAGAAGGACTGCTCAACGCAGTTGTGGAGGAGGGGGAGAAAAGGTTCAAAAACCTCTATGCAGAAATAGTTTTGGAGGATAAACCAAGACAGGTGATCAAAAAAACACTTGAATTGCCTTTTATAGTACCAGAGGAGGAATATGGCTTTTGGAAACTACAGTTTAAATTAAAATGGGAGCTTAAGGACTACAATACGCAAAAGATGCAACCTATGATGTTTGCATTAAGTAATGCTTTTAAAAATTTGGAGTATGATAACCCAGAATTGGAAGCGGAGTTGGTGCTTCATATATTAGACGGTGTGGCCAGCGCAATCTTAAAAGACATGGTAACAGATAAGGAAGAATTAAGAAATTTTATATTAACAAAATACAAGCTTTAAAAAATTTATAAACAAAAAAAGTGATTACTTACTTATATTATGAAAACAACAAAAATAATACTGATAACCGGAGCATCTTCCGGGATAGGAAAGACAACAGCTAAAAGACTGATACAGGAAGGACATGTTGTGTACGCTGCGGCTCGGAGATTAGATCAAATGGAGGATTTAAAAGAAATGGGTGCTGTAACTATCGGGATGGACATTACTAAGACTGAAGACATTAATAGAGTAGTTGAAACCATAGTAAAGGACTATAAACGAATTGATGTTTTGGTTAATAATGCAGGGTATGCCATATATGGAGCAGTGGAAGAAACTTCAATGGATGATGCCAGAAGACAATTCGATGTGAATATTTTTGGTTTGGCAGAACTCACTAAAATGGTCATACCAATGATGCGCAATAATAATTCTGGGACCATCATTAATATCTCGTCAATGGGAGGGCAAATGTACACACCCCTTGGTTCGTGGTATCATGCTACCAAGTATGCGCTTGAAGGGTGGTCAGATTGCCTGCGATTGGAGCTCAAACAGTTTGGTATAAATGTGGTAATTGTGGAGCCTGGAGTGATAGCCACAGAATTTGGGGATGTATTGATGGACCCAATGATGGAAAGATCGGGCAATGGGCCTTATGCAAAAATTGCGAGGGCGCTAAAGAAAGCCACAACTGATTCTTACAATGAAGGAGGCGGATCATCACCAGAGGTAATTGCCAGGGTGATTGCTAAAGCGGTAAATTCCAAAAAACCAAAATCACGTTATGTGGCTGGAAAATTGGCAAAACCAATGATGATGACCAGAAAATGGCTTGGTACAGGTATATTTGATAAAATCATCATGAGTCAGGTTAAATAAAAATTTGTGAGTATCAAATCCTACCTTTTAAAATCCCTAAGAATGATATTGTTTTCAGTTCTAAGCTTTGTGGCATTAGTTGTTATTGTGGCTGTCTTATTTATCAACTTAAGTCCTGAATTTGGTGGCAAACCTTCTGACGAACAGAAGGAAATATATGCCAGATCAAACCAGTACGAAAAGGGCAAATTTGTAAACAAGACACCCACAAAAATGGATATGTCTTTTGGTGAGACGGTTAAGGTGGCCTACCAGTTTTTTAAAGGGTCTCCGAACAGGGAACCCAAAAGGAATACAGTACCTGTAGCATCTATTGACTCCTTGAATATTACCAAAAAAGGGGATTCCATTACGCGGCTCACGTGGTTTGGTCACTCCGCATTTTTACTGGAGATCGCCTCTAAAAACATACTAATTGACCCAATGTTTGGCCCTTCACCAGCGCCACATCCCTTGTTGGGTCCTAAGCGATTTACAGATCATCTGCCCATATCTGTTGCAAAATTGCCATTTATTGACGCGGTTATATTTTCACATGATCATTATGACCATTTGGACTACGGATCCATTCGAAATTTAAAGGATAAAGTAGGGCAGTATTATGTACCCCTTGGCCTAGCGGCACATTTGATCGCTTGGGGAGTCGATCCTGATAAAATCCATGAACTGGATTGGTGGGAAGAAATCAAATTTGATGATTTACGGTTGGTCAGTACGCCTGCCAGACATTTTTCTGGAAGAGGGGTGACGGACAGATTTTCAACTTTATGGTGCAGTTGGGTAATAAAATCCCGGGATAAATCCATCTATTTCAGCGGAGATAGCGGCTATGGGCCACATTTCAAAGAGATTGGCGAAAAGTATGGGCCTTTTGATTTTGCTATGATGGAGTGCGGTCAGTACGATGAGCGGTGGCATGACATCCATATGATGCCAGAGGAAACTGCCCAGGCTGCTGTGGACGTAAAAACAACCATAATGATGCCGATACACTGGGCTTCATTTCGCCTAGCCATGCACAGTTGGACAGACCCGATAGAACGGGTAACGGCCAAGGCCAAAGAACTTAACATGCCCGTGTCCACTCCAGTTATCGGTGAACCAATTTTCATTGGGGCAGAACATTACCCAAAAAGCGAATGGTGGAAGGGACTTTAATGTACAGGAATCAGCAAAGACGAATCCCCATAACTAAGAAACCGGTAATCGTTGGCTAAAGCCGCTTGATATACCTGCCTCCAATCTTCACCAATAAATGCGGCTACCAATAAAATGAGGGTTGATCCGGGCAGGTGAAAATTGGAGATCAGGCCTTTGCAAATTTTAAATTCGTAACCCGGAAAAATAAAAATCTCCGTATGCCCCGTAAGTTGGTTTACCTGTGTTTCCAACATATAGTCCTTGACTGCTTGAAGGGACTCTTGTTTGGAGGGCAATGACGCTTTATCTAACTCATAGGGTTGTAATTTTTCAATTACAAAATCCCGTTTCCCTTGCAAAAGTTTGACCCCATACCAATAAAGGCTTTCCATCGTACGCATGGAGGTAGTACCTACTGCAATAATGAAATCCTTCGCCATCAGATTATCAATATTTTCCAAAGTAACAATGACCTGCTCCCCATGCATTTTATGGTTGAGCACATTGTCTTCCTTAATAGGTTGGAAAGTGCCAGCACTCACATGAAGGGTGAGATAATCGACTTGGATGCCCTTTTGTTTTAAATTAGCGAATACCCCCTGATCAAAGTGCAGGCCAGCCGTGGGTGCCGCCACAGCCCCATCAAATTGAGAGTAAACCGTTTGGTATCGTTCCTGGTCCTCATAGGTTACTTCCCTGTTGATATAGGGAGGCAATGGGATTTTGCCAGCAGCCTCTATCACATGGACAAATTCTTCTTCCGTTGACCAATTAAAGGTTACAATCTGCTCTTCACGATCAGCAAGTTCAGCCTGTAATTCTATTCCAGATGACTCCAGCACCATTTTTAATGTATAACCTTCTTTCCAGCGTTTTAGGTTGCCCACCATGCATTTCCAGCTACACTGGTTTTTAACCAGCATGGCACTGGCTACTTCGGTTGTCGGTGCCATGGGTTCAAGCAGAAATATTTCAATCAATGCCCCGGTATCTTTTACAAAATGGAGCCTTGCCGGAATTACACGTGTGTTGTTGAAAACCAGCAGGGAATCATCCGGGATGTATTTATCAATCTGGTGAAATTGAGTGTGCGCTATTGTACCATTTTTGTAGGCAAGAAGCTTGGAATCACTTCTGTTTTTTAGCGGTACTTTTGCTATTTTATCTTCTGGCAGATCATATTTATAGTCATTTAGACTAATGGAGACGGGCATTTGTTTCATTTTGTGCAAATATAGCTTTCGAATATTGATTAAGTTGAATAAAACCTTCAAATTGTAGGTAAACTATTACTGTCTTTAGTCAAAAATGAGGCTTAAATGAAATCCATTTTCCAATTACCCCGAGATCCCTTTAAGGGGAATTTCTTTAACACCCTTTTAGGGGAGGGTATACTGTTAAAACCATTAGATGTCACTTCAAGCTAAAGCCTTTCAATATACCTTAGACTTCAAATTTCCAGCAGGTACCTCAAGAGGTGTACTAAAGGAAAAACGAACTTTTTTAATAAAGATTTGGGAATCAAAAATGCCCGAATGTATCGGCTGGGGTGAATGCGGACCATTGAGCAAACTGAGCATTGATGATGATGAAAATTTGCTGGACAAAATTGAAGCTGTACTGAAAAGGTTAGAAAAAACCAGCTTGCCCAAGTCCATTGATGATATTTATAAACTTGCCTTTGAATTGGCAGGCTATGAACTGCCGGCTTTAAGATTTGCACTGGAAACGGCCTTGCTAGACCTAATGCATGGTGGAAAAAGGAAAATATTCGATAATGACTTTTTTAATGCCTCCGTTAAAATTCCCATCAATGGGTTAATATGGATGGGCCACATGGAAGCTATGCTACTTCAGATCTCTGATAAGATTATAGAAGGGTTTGATTGCATCAAAATGAAGGTAGGGTCGTTGGATTTTGAAAAGGAAATAGACATTCTTCATTACATACGAAGAAAGTACTATACCCAGGACATTATGGTCAGAGTGGATGCCAATGGTTTTTTTAAACCAGATGACGCACTGTATAAATTGGATGCCATGGCACGCCATAAGATACATTCCATCGAACAACCGATTCAAGCAGGGCAACACGACTTGATGGCGCAACTGTGCGCAAAATCACCCATTGCCATCGCACTTGATGAAGACTTGATCGGGATTAATACCAAAGAAGATAAAGAAGCATTGCTCAAGAAAATAAAGCCGCAATATATCATAATAAAGCCCACTTTGATTGGGGGGATTCAGTCATCATTGGAGTGGATTGCGATAGCCAATAATTTAAATATAGGCTGGTGGATAACCAGTGCCCTGGAATCCAATATTGGCCTAAACGCCATATGTCAATTGGCAGCAGAAACAAAAGCAAAAAGCTATCAGGGATTGGGTACGGGCAAGCTTTACCACAATAACATAGATTCGCCCCTTACTGTTGAAAAAGGCCATATTTATTATAATAAAAAGCAAGAGTGGAATTTGAAAATAATTGAAAATGAAAGCACAGATTGAAGATAATTTACACTCAGGCAAAAACCTTTGGATATTCAATAAGGACTACATATCGGAGTTTGTCTATGGTGGTATAGATGGTGCTATTACCACCTTTGCGGTAGTAGCAGGTGCAGCTGGTGCCGATGCAGCCTTATATTGGGTACTCATTTTTGGCTTTGCCAATTTGATAGCCGATGGGTTTTCAATGTCAGTGGGCAATTATTTTTCCGTAAAAGCCGAGAGGGATAATTATGATAAACATAAAGCCATTGAATATTGGGAGATTGAACACTTACGGGAAAAGGAAATAGAAGAGATCAGGGAAATATACGAAGCCAAAGGCTTTGAAGGTGAGCTTTTGGATAAGGTAGTAGAAGTGATCATATCCGATAAGGACGTGTGGGTGGATACAATGATGAAGGAAGAGCTGGAGATGATGAAAGATGACAAGACGCCAGTGAACACTGCCATTGCTACGTTCCTTTCATTTAATGTGGTAGGCATTATACCTTTAATGGCCTATGTCTTGGCTGTGGCATTCGACTGGTCCGAAGAGCATCTTTTTCTCATTTCATGTTTATCAACTGGTTTGGCGTTGATGATAGTGGGTTTTATGAAAAGCCGTGTTACCGAAAAATCATCCATCAAAGGGATCTTTGAAACGCTTCTATTGGGTGGATTGGCTGCATTTCTTGCTTATTATGTAGGTGAAGTTTTGGCGAAATATTTTTTATAGATTTAGTGATTGCATATATTGTCAAACAGAATTGTATTTCCTCGATCATCGATTAAATTATGCTCAAGAATTATTTTAAAGTTGCGGTAAGAAGTATTTTGAAAAACAAGTTTTTCACTATTGTCAATGTGCTAGGCCTTGCTACGGGTATCGCTGCTTTTTTATTATTGATTCAGTATGTAAGCTTCGAAGAAAGTTATGACAGCTTTGTAAAGGACTCGGAAAATATTTATCGTGTTCGTCTTGACCAATATTCCAATGGTGAGATTGGCATAAGTAGTGCTGAGAATTACCCAGGAGTAGGCCCTGCTATGAAGGCCGACATTCCCGGAGTAGAAGACTATGCCCGTCTTTACAATGTTGGCTATAAAAACAATGTGGTAATTTCTTATGAAGAGGAAGGCAATCAACCGATCAAATTCAAACAGCGGAAGTTCCTTTATGCCGACAGCTCTTTTTTGCCCCTATTTGGTTATAAACTGATCAAAGGGGATGCTGAAAGCGCATTGGCCAAACCGAATACAGCAGTTATTTCTGAAAAATATTCCAAAATGTACTTTGGGGATGCAGATCCTATAGGAAAAATTTTGCGGTTGCAAGCCGATGATAACTTTAATGAGGACTGTGTTGTAACCGGTGTATTTCAAGACTTACCTGAAAATACCCATCTTAAATTTGAAATATTATTCTCTTACAATACCCTATATACCAGGGGAGACTGGGCACCGCAAATTTATGACCGGTCATGGAACAGGAAAAATATGTTCACTTATGTGAAATTGGCCAAAAATGCAGACCCAAAAGAGATAGAGCGTAAACTGCCCGAATTGGTAAACAAATATTCTCCCACACTTGCAGAGCGTAACCGGGAAGATATATTGATCCTTCAACCCTTAACATCCATCCACCTGCACTCCAATCTTTCTGAAGAACCTGAAATCAATGGTGATGCCGAATCGGTCTCCTCATTAGGGCTGATAGCCCTATTTATCCTCATCATCGCATGGGTAAATTACATCAACCTTGCTACTGCCAAAGCCGTGGAAAGAGCCAACGAAGTAGGGGTGAGGAAGGCAATGGGTGCCTATAAAAATCAATTATTAGGTCAATTCCTGTTGGAATCAGCGATTATTAATATTGTATCTATCCTAATAGCGGTTCTGTTTGTGATATTGGCAATACCTTTATTTAACAGAATATCTGGCCATTCTTTTACTATTGTCCAATTCTTCAACCCAACCAGTATAGGATTGATCATTGGCCTTTGGGGAGTAGGTACTTTGTTATCTGGTTTATATCCAGCGTTTGTCCTTTCTTCCTTCGATCCGGTTTCAGTGTTGAAAGGTAAGTTGATGAGCAATAAAGGAGGCGTTTTATTTCGAAGGTCATTGGTTGTGCTGCAGTTCATCACTTCCATTGGGTTGATAGCGGCCACCATCATAGTATTCAACCAGGTGGAATTTATGCGAAACCAAAACATTGGGTTGGACATAGATCGGGTGCTAGTGGTTGAACGACCGGGTATAATACCTGAAGATAGTGAGGCATTCTTTGAAAATGTCGATGTGTTCAGAAATGAATTGAAAGACAATAGTGCGGTGCAGTATATGAGCATGTCCAAAACAGTGCCGGGCAATCAAAGGGAGTTGAAAGCCAGGGTGAAGCTTTATGGGCAAAGTAATGACGAGCTAAAAGTGCTTCGCTATAATAGTATGGACTATGATTTTTTAGACCTTTTTAAAATGAAGGTGATAGCGGGAAGGGGTTTTTCGGCTGATTATCCCAGTGATATAGATACCGCTATGATTATTACCGAATCAGCCGTTAAAATACTTGGATTTGATACGCCAGAAACTGCCATTGGGCAAACCATCTCACTGCCAGTTTTTAGATTGGATGGGATTATTGTGGGCGTAGTCAATGATTTTAATCAGGTGTCATTACAAGAAGCCCAGGAACCTACTGTATTTTACTGTATGCGCTACAATGGTGAGTATTATTCTATTAGAATAAATTCGGAGAATATTCCGCAAACCATAGCGCAGATTAAACAGTCTTGGGATAAGGCTTTTCCCGGTAATCCATTCGTATATTTCTTTCTCGATGATTATTTCAACAGACAATATGCCAATGAACAGCAGTTTGGCGATTTGTTTGCCGTATTTTCCATATTGGCTATTTTCATCTGTTGTTTAGGGCTATTTGGTCTATCGGCCTATACCGCACAGCAACGAACCAAAGAGGTAGGGATTAGAAAAGTACTGGGTTCAAGTATTAACAACATATTCGTATTACTATCGAAGGAATTCGTGTATCTTATTTTAATTGGGACTTTGATAGCCATTCCACTTACTTATTATTTGATGGATCAATGGCTGGCTTCATTTGCTTACAAGCAGCCCATTGCATGGTGGGTATTTATTGTATCTGGACTATCGGTAATAATTGTTGCGCTCATCACGGTAAGTTTCCAAACAGTAAAAGCCGCTACGGTGAATCCGGTCAATTCATTGAAGTACGAGTGATTTAATTTGAAAATTTGAAAATTACTCAATTTGAAAATAAGGGGGCATCTTCAAATTATTACATTTTCAAATTTTCAAATTATTCCCCAATTAATATAAACGGGGCCCAGTAGTAAGGCTCGGCATATTTACCGGTATTGATCAGGTTTCTTTTAGCCATTTGTAAGGGAAGGGAATAGCCTGCGCCTTTATTATTGGAATAGAAATCAATCATGAGATCGGAGGTGGATTGGTCAGACACTTTCCAAAGGGAAACGACAATGTTATTTGCCCCAGCGTACAGAAGTGCCCTTGAAAGCCCAATTACCCCTTCACCCTCAGATAGTTGCCCAAGTCCCGTTTCGCAAGCTGAAAGGGTAACCAGGTCGATTTTTAAATTAAGATTGTAAATCTCCCCAGAGTATAAATTTCCATCTTCGGTAAGTTCTGAATTAAGGAAGATTTTTGATTGTGAGGGATCTCGTTCATTTACGATACCATGTGTAGCAAAATGCAAGTATTTATAATTACTAAAATCCATGGTTTTGATTTCCTGTTCGGAAGCAAAGGAATTGATAAGTGTTTTGGAAGCAACACCCTGTTCCTTAAGTACGGTTTCCAAGGCCTCTATTTCCCGTTCTGTGCCCGGCAGATCCGGCAAACTGGCAAAATGAATAGGCGCACATAGTAATGCTTCACCACCTGTTGACTTGCTCGCCTTTTGCTTAAAGTATAAGGTGGAAGAATAGTAATAACTTATATTGGCATCATTGATCAAATAGGGAAAGGTCTTATAATCGCTATCGTTTTTAGGCTTGCTGGTAAGGAGCGCCTCAAACGGAATAGTACTCAATCTACCTGAAGGTACTATGATGAGGTGCGTTGTATTTTTATCCAATCGTTTGGGGATCAACTCGTTATAAAGCTGATTGGCTGTCAATAAATAAACATCATATTCCTTGAAATAAATACTGTTGCTAAAGCCACTTATGTACCTACTTAAATTTTCTGATTGAAGGTTGTTTTGAATTTTAAACCGGTTCTTATTGATTTCAAATATGTAAACACGTTTGGAGCTGCTAGTGAGGAAGTAACTGAGCAAGGTTTCATTATCATTGAGCTTAGATTGGAGATCTTGAATGGTGGGTAAAGTCTGATCATATTTTAAGGCATAGTATTCAGGATATTTGGTTTCCAACCCAACGATAAAATCGGCATACTCCTTTCTTAATCCCAATAACTGTTCACTGTATTGGCTTTTCAGATCGTCATTTTTCTCACTTACCAAGGCACTTTCATAAAATGCCAGCTCCGATTTCATTTGTTTCTCATTATCTAAGTCGTCAGCTGATATTCCAGCAAATGATTTGGCATTGGCATCTGAAATGGCTTCTAAAAGTACGGCAGACTTGCTCTTTTCTGCGAAATAGAACGAAAGTTCATAATAGCTGTCTTTTTTTACAGCCACATCGCCCATGCCTTTACAAAGTTCAACCCCTGTTTCATATACGGTATTAGCTAATTGGCCAAGGGCTAATTTATCAGCCTCATTGGTTCGTAACTGACGTATGTTATCAATCAACGTGTCACAGGATTGGAGCGTAAAAAGGCTGGCTTTGAGGTCATTGAATTTCAAAGTCTTGTTATAATGTAAATCAGCAAAGGCCTTTGATTTGTAGTAAAGAGAGTTCAATAGTGTATTGGCACTTAAATAATCATTTACAGACGGATTTTTATCTAAATCAGTGGAATTGAAGTTATTGCAATTGGCTACCAGTGCTTTTTGATAGTAGTCGAGGGCCTCATTAAATTCGCCTTTACTGTTATGAATATTTCCAATTAAATTGAGTGTCCCTGCCACTTCGGGGTGTTTATTTCCATAAAAATCAATGAAAATCTTCAATGCCTTTTCATAATTAACCAGAGCTCCATCTAGGTTGCCCATTATTTGCTCAGTTCTACCAATATTGTTGATAATGAATGCTTCATTTGGATGCCCATCAGGATAGCGATTTCTCCATATTTCCAGTGCCTTTTCAAAATTGATGGTGGCATCACCAAATAACTCAAGCTGACGATAAGCAATGCCAGAGTTGATTAACCCTTGAGCTGTTTTCTCATTATTTTCACCATAAATCTTTCGATAGACTTCCAATGCTTTTTCATAATAGTCAAGTGCGGCATCTGGATCTTTTGCACTTAATACCAAACCTAAATCATTATAGGAGGCAGCCGTTTTTTCATTTGAACTACCAAATAGGTCTAGCCTGATTTTCAATCCCTCTAAAATAAAATCTTTGGCTTTTTCCGCATTTCCAGTATTCCAATAGACCAGCCCTAGGTTATTCAAAGCATCAGCCCTTACTTCTGAATCAGCCACTGCTTTTTCCAATGCAACATCAAAATATAGTTCTGCCAAATCATTTCGGCCTTTGCGTAAGTAGATCTGACCAATAATGTTGGGGCATGTTTGCTCATTGCCCGGGATTAATTTTTCAGCTTCAAGAACTCTACCGTTTTTTAGTAGTGCCTCCATTTCAGGACAGCCTTGACCAAATGCTAAAGTAACACCAAGAAGATAAATGACAGAAATGCCAAAGAGAAGGTTAAAATCTGATCTCATAGGAGAGCGTAGCTACATTTTTTCTCGTTAATCCATCGGGGTTGACCTCTCTATCGGTAAGTTTTTTACCGTAAAGAAACTTAATACTGTGGTTGGTATTAAAGTGATAAGCCACATTGAGCAACGCTGTTAATGCCAGCCCAGTGGTTTTATCCACTTTGATCCTTTCTCCCTGCGTGGGCGATCCCGACCTAATATCAAGTACCTCATCTTTGGTGATGCGGTAAATGGGCAGCATGCCTAACCTTATGTCAACATTTGAAAAGTGAAAAGCCCTTTCCACTCTTACCATAATATCCGTACCTCTTTTTAGATTGTTGGCCAAAGAGTTATCTTTCAAATAACCTTCTTGATCCGGGTAGTTTCCCCATTGCCCCCAACGGAAATCATTTTTGTTTTTAGTCAATGCAGCCTGTATGCCTGCCGCGAACATCCATTTTTTGCTAATCAAGGAGGCTCCCGCCACAATATCATAGCTTCCCAAACTGGTTTGGTAATACATCGGTAAATCTGTTGATGTGCCTGCAGGCATTCCCGTTGTTAAATGCTGAGAATTGACTTCACTGTCTTTGTCAGAATTGTTGGTAGGTATTTTACCTCCAAGTGTTGCATTGATATGGTAGTGCTCAGTTGAGTACACATTTCTGGTAAAGCTATAAGAGATGTCCGATGCCCCTGAAGTTTCACCTAAATTTCCTTTTACCCATTGGTAAGGAAGTTTGATTTGGAACGAGGTTTTGTCATTGATCCCAAAGTTCATATCCAAAGTCACCACTTTAATTTTGGGGCTTAGGTTTGTTTTTGCCGTGCCGTAAGACAATTCTGCAGAACGTAATTTGAAATTAATAGCCTTCGTATAAATTTGGCTTGGTCTCATGGCACCCATAGTGCAAAAGCCTGCATCACTACAGCCCTGACCGTAGGAATTAGTAGTAATTACTAAGCCAAGAAAGCATAAAGACAATAGCTTCATTTTTATTATTCCATTCATTTTAATAGGCAGTTTGGGTGATTTAAATTACTAAATGGTCGGTTATCAACAAAATTAAATTATATTCTTCCTTCCATTTTTTTAATATAAATCTTAGCCGCAGCAGTAACCTTTGGTGCCAAGATAAGTGCTGAAACCATGGTGGGAATAGCCATCAACGCAAATGCACCATCAATTAGGCTGAAAATGGTGCTTAATGAGGCTATAGAACCAAATATGATAGTTATCACATATACATAATTGTAAATGCCTTTATATTTTTCACCTACAATAAACGCCATGCACCTTGAACCATACCATGAGAAACTAAACAAGGAGGAAGCGGCAAAAAAGAAGATGCATAGGAGTAGAATGTAATTTCCAAAGCCAGGAAAAGCTGTTTCAAATGCCCGAGAGGTAAGTGTGACACCGTCTAGATCAGTGGTTTGCCATACATCTGTTATTAGAATAGCGAGAGCAGTAAGTGTACACACTACTAGTGTGTCTATAGCAGGCCCGAGCATAGCTACGAGACCTTCTCTTATAGGCTCATCAGTTTTGGCTGCACCATGGGCAATCGGAGCTGTTCCAATTCCCGCCTCGTTGGAAAAGGCTGCCCTACGCGCTCCGGTAACGATGAGCGCCCCTAATGCTCCACCAAGAACAGAATCACCGGTAAAAGCATCATGAAAAATCACTCCAAACATTTTAGGTACCTCACTATAATTGAGGAGTAAAATCAACATTACCGCAACAAAATAGATCACGATCATCAAGGGTACCATTTTACTTGCCACATTGGCAATACGCTGCAATCCACCAAAAACCACCACACCCACCAATGCAGTAAGTATAAGCCCTGTATAGAGGTCAGAATACCGAAAACTTTGACCCATAAAATCGAAAAATGTAGTGCCCATTCCATTAGGGATAATCAATACATCACGAATGACTTGAGTGAGTTGGTTTGCCTGAAAAATAGGTAAGCAACCAATGAGGCCAGCGACACAAAAGAAGTAGGCGAGGGGCATCCAATTTTTCCCCAATCCTTCTTTAATCACATACATGGGACCGCCATGTATTTGGCCATTTTCATCTTTGCCCCGATACATAATGGACAACGTACAGGTAAAAAATTTGGTGGCAATACCTACGGAAGCACTTACCCACATCCAAAAAATAGCTCCAGGCCCTCCAGTAGCAATGGCAATGGCTACACCTGCAATATTACCCATACCTACCGTAGAGGCAAGGTGCGTTGAGAGAGCTTGGTAGTGGTTTATCTGTCCTTTTTCAGAAGGATCATCATATTTCCCCGTAAGGGACTTAATACCATGAATAAAGTATTTGAATGGTAATAACCTAGAATATACTAGAAAAAAGGAGCCACCACCCATCAATAATATAAGTAAGGGAATGCCCCAAATCCAATTTGCAAAATCAACTATCAATTGTCCCATGTAAACTTTTAATTTACTCTACTTACGAAGATATAAATTTATGGGTCGAAGTAAAGTATTCTTGTAAATGCTTAACTTTTCAGATTAGTTTGAAACCAACGACTTTTTTAGATGCCCAAAATTTTATTACTTGTTTTACTGACTGCTCTTCAACCAACAAATCCCACCATAGATAGCCTCGAACAACAATTGGCTTTGAGCGAGGGTAAAGCAAAAGTGATTGTGCTAAATGAGCTTTATAAGCAGTATGTCAACAATGATCCTATAATGGCTTTGAACTACACACAACAGGCATTGGAATTGGCAACTGAACTGAATGATGCCAGTGGTATGGCTTCAAGCTATAACAACTTAGGAGTACTCAATAAAAATAGCGGGGACTACGATAAAGCACTGGGAAATTATTTAAAATCGGTGCGTTTGCAGGAAGAACATAAATTTGATGATGCCTTACCCTATACCTATAATAATATTGGAACGATTTATTCTTTAAAATCAGAATACCCCAAGGCACTTGAATATTTTAATAAAGCACTACTACAATTCGAAAGTATCAATCATAAGCTGCGGGTTATAGGTACGCTGAACAACATCGGGAATGTGTACAGTGAGATGGGTGATCAGGAGAAAGCTTTGGAAAATTACCTTAGGTCGTTGACTATCTATGAAGAACTCGATGACAACTCACAGGCATTTGTGCCATTCAGTAATATTGGTAATATCTATTTTCAAAAAGGGCAATGGGACAATGCGATGGCTTTTTATGAAAGTGCCCTAGATTTGGAAAGATTGAACAATGACAAAAATGGAATGGCCAATGCACTGCACAATATTGGCAGTGTTTATAAACGCATTGAAAAATATGATCTGGCGATAGAGAAGTTTAATGAGGCACTCGGTCTGGTTCAGGAAACCAATAATAAGCGACTGATCGAGATCATATACGGATCAATGGCAGAGACTTATTTCACCAGTGGTGATTTGTTTCTGGCCTATAGCTTTTTGCAGTTAAGTAACAATGCTAAAGATGAGCTATTTAGTGAGGAGAGCAGTAGGCGAATTGCGGAACTTGAGAGTTCATATGAAATAGAAAAGAAACAATCTGAAATAGAATCACTGAAAGTGCAAAGTGATTTGCAGCAATTGCGTATCAAAAATGATAAAATCATCATAATTTCAGCTGTGATTGTCTTCCTGATTGTGGTTGGTTTAAGCCTTGTTATATTTCAGGAATTACGAACCATTAAGAAAACAAAACTTCTCCTTGAAGCTCAGAATGTGGAGTTGGAGGAGCAGAAGCTGATTATTGAGCAGAAAAATGAAAATATTACTGAAAGCATTGATTATGCTAAAAGTGTTCAGAAGTCCTTACTACAATTCAATGTTCCTGAAAACCTGGAAAATGACTTTTTTGTTCTTTTCAAGCCCAAAGACATAGTGTCTGGTGACTTTTTCTGGTATTCAGTGCTAGACAATAAACATATTGTGGCAGCGGTTGACTGTACTGGCCACGGTGTGGCAGGAGCTTTTATGACGGTAATAGGCCATTCATCTTTAGACCAGATCATAAACCGCGAGCAGATCAGTAAACCTTCAGAGATTCTGTTTCAACTCGATGAGCATGTAAGTAGATCCATCAATCAGGACAATAAGATAACTTCGAATCATGGGATGGATGTTGCCTTATGCAGTATCGACAGGGAGAATAAGAAACTTAGGTTTTCAGGGGCCAACCGACCGCTTTATTATTTTAACAATAATGAGTTAAAAACAATAAAAGGCACAAAATGCCCCATTGGCGATGTAGAAACCTATGAACTTCAATTCGAAGAACACGAGATAGACTTAACCCCGGGAGATATGTTTTATGTGTTTTCCGATGGGTATGCAGACCAGTTTGGCGGTGCTGACAACAAGAAGTTTATGGTGAGTAATTTCAAGAAGTTACTTACCGAAATTCATACACTTGAGTTAAAGGCCCAAAGAACAATACTTAAGGAAACCCTAGCGAAATGGCAAGCTGATACTGAGCAAACCGATGACATTTTGGTTATAGGTTTTAGGGTGTGAATTTCAATTTGCCTTGAGAAACCCCCATGATGCATGACATTTGATAGAGCATTCTAGCCCCTACATTGGCATCCCAATCGCCCTCGCCCGGTGCTACTTCGTTTAAGTCGAATGCTATTATTTTCCTGCCGGATTTCACTACTTGTTTCAAAAGATAAACTATATCATTGAATTCAAATCCACCAGGTACGGGTGTGCCTGTATTAGGGCATAATTTGGGATCCAGCCCGTCAATGTCAAAGCTTACATAAACAAGTGGGGGCAGCTCATTGATGATGGCATCACATAGCTGACGCCAGGTTTTTCCTTCATTTTGCGCATTTTTCAAATCCTCATCAAAGAAGGTTTTGACCCTGCCATTCGAGTTTTTAATGTATGTGGCTTCTTCGTCACAAAAATCACGGATACCCACTTGTACCAACTTCGTGACTTGTTTTATTTTCAAAGCATTGTACATGATAGAGGCATGGGAATAGGTGAAATTCTCATAGGCCTTCCTCAAATCTGCATGGGCATCGATTTGTAAAATACCAAAGGACTCATGTGTTTCACCCATAGCTTTCATCAATCCGAGAGGTGTGCTGTGATCTCCACCAAGCAGCGCTACCATTTTTCCCTGATTGATCAATTTCAAAGCTTGAGACCGTACATATATGATAAGTTTTTCAGAGATTTCATTTACTGCCGTGGGAATGACTTTTAGCTCATCAGAAATCCATTCCTCTTCGTTGGATTCCAGCCAGCTTATGTATTTGGAGGCTAAATCCCGATATTTTTTATTTTCATTGGCAAAATTATTGTCAATGGGCAATAGGTGAATACCCATCTTCCAGGCGTCTTCTATGTCTTTGAGATATAGATCAACTTGTGTGGAAGCTTCCAAAATGGCACTTGGGGCATCGGCCGTTCCTGCACTGTAAGAAACGGTGACTTCCCATGGTACAGGAATGATGGCTAGATCAGCTGTTTCCAAATCAAATGGCAGGCCAAATAGATTTCCTACTGAACCAGGGCCATTAACATCAAAGCTCGCAATGATCTCTTCTTTTTTATTCATAATACAATGTTAGAGCCCCAAAGAAAATACAAATCATGGACATTCGTTTAAAATAATCTGTGATGTAAAAAATTTTCTATTATCTTAACAATTATTCATTTGTATGCTTAACAATTATCTCAATGCTAAACACTAAAATAGAACATTTTAGAAATCTTGTTTCTTTGGCTGCGGCCGATGGTAAAATTGCTGAAGTTGAAATGGTTGCACTTTCTAAAATTGCCTATGAAAACGGCATTCCTTTAGATCGGCTGAATGTGATGATTGAACGTGCCAATGAGTATGTGTTTTTAATCCCGCAGAATCAGGAAGACAAAGACAAGCAAATGTCGGATATGATAAAATTGGCCATGTTGGATGGTGAATTTGCCAACGCTGAAAGGGAACTGATTAATTTGGTTGGAAGTAGATTGGGATTTAGTCCAAAAGAAATCCGTGATAAAATCGATTCTCTGGCCAAGAAGGTTTAATACGCTCTTAAAAATTAAGTAAGTCAGGATATTCGTAGCTTATAAGTTGGCCTGATCCTTCAGTTATTTCTTTCCATTCTAATTTTTTAAACTGAATATGTGAAACCCCGCAGGTGGTCATATCCCCAATTTCGCTATTGGAAACATATTCACTCAAATAACTAATAGAGGGATTGTGCCCCACAAGTAAAATTGTATTCCATTCTTCTTTTAACTGGTTGACGGCACGCAAAAGTGTTCTAATGGATGCTTCATATACCTCAGCGTTTTCATGAATCCTTCCGGTATCATATTTAATTTGTTCTGCTATCAATGAGGCGGTGGTCTTAGCCCTTTCGGCCGGACTGGTAATGATAAGATCAAAATGAATCTTTTTTTTATTGAAATTCATGCCCATGCGTGTTGCGTTTTGCAATCCTTTCGAATTTAGCATTCTTTCAATATCCTGTTGCCCTGATGCCTTTTCTTCCGCACGTGCGTGTCGCAGAAGGTATAAGTTTTTAATCATAACCTGCCAAATTTTAAACAAAATAGACAATGACAGGTTGAATGTAATAAAACTGAATAGATTATTTCAATGATATAATATAAAATGCGGTATACCTCTTTAATTGGTAACAGGATTGGCAGATTGACAAGGTCATTAATTTATTTAATTCAGAGCATATTATTTTATATTTAATAATATTGCCCATATTTGAAATTTTGTGACAAACAAACCATCTTTTTATGTCTAAGAACTTAGTAATAGTCGAGTCACCAGCAAAAGCGAAAACGATAGAGGGGTATCTCGGCAAAGATTATAAGGTCGCTTCGAGTTACGGTCACGTACGGGATTTGCCAAAAGGGGATAAGGCCATTGATAAAGAAAACGGCTTTAAACCTACTTATGAAGTGACTGCGGATAAAAAGGCGGTAATTAAAGAACTTAAAAAATTATCTAAAGAATCAGATCTAATTTACCTAGCGAGTGATGATGACCGCGAGGGAGAAGCCATCTCATGGCATTTGAAAGAAGCTCTGGACTTAGACGATAGCAAAATTAGAAGGATTGTATTTAGGGAGATCACCAAAAGCGCCATACAAAATGCCATTCAATCACCGAGGGGGATAGATTTGGATTTGGTAAATGCCCAACAGGCCAGAAGGGTATTGGACAGATTAGTGGGCTTTGAGTTATCGCCAATTCTTTGGAAAAAGATAAAAACAGGACTTTCTGCAGGTAGGGTTCAGTCCGTGGCAGTCCGATTTGTAGTGGAACGTGAACGTGAAATAGAAAAATTCAAGGCTAAATCCTTCTTTAAGATCACCGCATTTTTTGATCTAGGCAATAAGAAGCAATTACAGGCCGAATTATCAAAAAGGTTTGATACGGAAAAGGAAGCACGCGCATTTTTAGAGGCTTGTGCCAATGGAGAATTCTCCATTAAGGATCTTCAGAAAAAGCCAACTAAAAAATCTCCTGCACCACCATTTACTACCTCTACATTGCAACAAGAGGCAAGTAGAAAACTAGGTTTTTCAGTTTCACAGACCATGACTGTAGCTCAAAGGCTCTATGAGGCAGGTATTATTTCATACATGAGAACCGACTCAGTAAATTTATCTGAAGACGCTATCAACAGTGCGGTAGCAATGATAAAAAAGGAATATGGTGATGATTTCGTAAAAGTGAGACATTATAAAACGAAATCGGATTCAGCACAGGAAGCCCACGAAGCTATTCGACCTACCAATTTTGCAGAAACCCAACCTGGAGCAGACCGGAACGGTCAACGGCTTTATGAGTTGATATGGAAACGGGCAATCGCCTCGCAGATGGCGGAAGCTAAGATTGAAAAAACAACGGCCACAATAGCCATTTCGACTGTGCCTGAAACATTGGTGGCTTCGGGTGAAGTAGTGAAATTTGAAGGTTTCCTTTCGGTCTATCTCGAAAGTACTGATGATGACGAGGAGGATGAAGACCAAAAAGGAATGCTGCCCCCGTTGACAGTCGGGCAAGTGCTTAACTTGGATTATATGAATGGGCGCCAAGGGTTTACGAGGCCTCCATCACGATATACTGAGGCTAGCCTGGTGAAGAAATTGGAAGAAATGGGGATCGGTAGACCATCTACTTATGCGCCTACCATTTCCACTATTCAGAAACGTAATTATGTAGAAAAGGAAGCGAGGGAGGGCAAAGAACGGCCTTATAAAGTGCTCAAGCTTAAGGACAAGCAAATAGAGGAGAAATCCATGACGGAAATTACGGGAGCGGAAAAAAACAAGATGTTCCCTACCAATATAGCGATGGTGGTAACAGACTTTTTGGTCGATAATTTCCCCAATGTAACTAACTACAGCTTTACTGCCGAAGTGGAGGCTAAATTTGATGAGATAGCTCAAGGCCTCAAGGAGTGGGATAAAATGATTGCAGAGTTTTATACCGACTTTCACTCCAAAGTGGAGCTCACAGAGAACATTGAACGTGCTGATGTACCCAGTTCACGTGAATTGGGCATTGATCCTAAGTCTGGATTGAAGGTGATTGCCCGTTTAGGCCGATTTGGCCCATTGGTGCAGATAGGTGAAGAAACCGAAGATTCAAAACCTAAGTTTGCCAGTCTGAGACAAGGCCAATTTATTGAAAGCATTACGTTAGAGGATGCACTTGAGCTATTCAAGCTGCCTCGTGAAATTGGAAATTACAAAGAATTGCCAATGCTCATTGGCTTGGGAAGATTTGGCCCGTATGTAAAATATGATGGCAAATTCGTTTCCATTCCAAAAACAGATGACCCCTATACCATTGAGCCTGCCAGAGCGATTGAATTGATAGAAGCTAAAATAGAGGCAGATAAAAATAAGTTCATTAAGATCTTTGATGAAAACCCTGATATTCAGGTACTTAATGGCCGTTTTGGGCCTTATATCAAAGCAGGCAAAAAGAACGTAAAAATCCCTAAAGACAAGGAACCTGCAGATTTGACCTTGGAAGAATGCTTAGAACTCGCAGCTAAAGCCCCAGAGAAAAAGGGGAGGTATGCGAAGAAGAAGTGACTTGGCTAAATATTGCACAAAATCCCTTTGTTAGACGTCAACGAATAATCACCTAGTACTATGTGAAACTATACCTATAAGGTTTTTAAAACCTTATAGGTTTGGTTCAGTCATGAAATAAGTGAATACAGAATAGTTAAGATTCCTTAGACAAATCTAAAGGCCGGTTCAGAGTGACAACCCACACGTAATCCGAAAGCGCAAATGAAGATCGTAGTGGAGGCCTCAATCATCTAGAAATCAAGAAAATTTTAATATGTTCTATTCTGGAAAATGAATCTAAATAATTACATAATTGTTAACTTTCGGAGATAACGGAAATGAACATGGATTTACAAACCGCAAAACTCAATGTATTGCAGAAAATAATGGGAGTTAATAAACCCTCTCTGCTAGATAAAATCAATAAGTTGTTAGACAAGGAATTGATAGTAGGCTATACTGTTAATGGGGAACCTTTAACAAAGGATTCATACAATAAACGACTTAAAATTGCGGAAAGCCAACTTCTTTCAGGAGACTACATCAGTCAGGAAGAACTTGAAGCAGAATCTGAGAACTGGTAATGAGTAAGCTAAAAATCTCTTGGACTAAACAGGCCAAAGAAGCGTTAAAAGATATTTATGATTATTATAAAGAAATGTCAGTACAAGGGGCAAAAAATGTAAAATCCGATCTGCTTCAAAGCCCAAAGTCTATTCATTATTCGAAGCAATTCCAATTGGACGAGATCAATCCTAAGTACCGCAGAATCGTAGTAAGAGATTTTAAAGTGCTTTATAAAGAAGACAAGGGCGTAATTCAAATTATGGATATTATTAGTACTAAACAATCACCAGAGAAGTTTAGGAGTAAATAACCACATTTCTTCCAGATTTGTAATTTGAAAGTTTAAATAAGTTCAGTCAGCCTAAAAAGATATTGGGTATCTTAAGCAATAAAAACCTGCCAGATTTGTCTTTGCTAAATACTATTGATTTTGTGGCTGTTGAAGGTTTGGATAAAATTCTGCGCTACTTAGAGTCCTTTGTGTCCTCTCATTGTCCTTTGTGGTTAAAATTTTGACGGTTACTTTATGGTAAAGATCCCTGCCTACCGGACAGGCAGGCCTAAGGGATAGCGCTTCTCTGTGTCTCTCTGCGTTCTCCGTGGTTAATCCTTCGAGAGGTATGCCTACCGATGACATGTTTGAGGTTCACTTAAAATCCTCTCTCTACCTCCCTCAATGGGTATATCTACCACACCCATTTGTGCTCTTTGTACATTTTCATCGGTTCTTTGAGCTTTTACTATTACTTCATCCAACAGTTTGTCACTTGGTTCTAATGCTATATTCAGTCCAATATCATTTTTGAAATAGATTTTTTTTATTTGTGGGACATAACCTAAGTAGGAGAATACTACTCCAATACTGTCAGATTCAGGAATGGTTAGTGAGTAGAAGCCATAATTATTTGTGATTGTTCCTTTTTTGATTGCTGTGATAAATATGGTAGCGCCAATTAACGCTTCTCCAGTTTCTTTGTCTGTCAGGGTTCCGCTCAGGGTGTGTTTATTTTGGCTATGGCCTTCAAATGCAATCAAGACCAGCGATAAAATCAGTACTTCTAGATAGCTTTTCATGATCAAATTATTTTAATGGTATAATTAAACCAATGCCGAAAATCTTATTTCCATAAGTAGGCATGGCAATGATATTCAACATCTTAGGATGTTTGCTTTTTTGGTGATCAGCCCATAGGTAAACTAAGTTGGTAGAGAGTATGCCGATACCTGCACCAAAAAAGACATCGGTTGTCCAGTGTCGGTTATTTAAAATTCTCAATACGCCAACTGCGGCTGCTGATCCGAAACCAAGCACGCTATACAAAGGATTTTGGCCACCATATTCTTTGTGTATAAATGTGGCTGCCACAAAAGCCTGTGCAGTATGGCCAGAGGGAAAGGATGAGAAATTTGTGCCATCAGGCCTGGGTATTTCGGTAACTTTTTTTAGTGGCTCAACAATGGCCATCATTACTAATTCCGATTTTGCCAATAACCACATTTGACGTTTAAAATTGTGTTTCCCTTTAACTCCCAATACATTGAGACCCAATACCGTGGCAATTGGAGCGTATTGAAGATAGTCGTCAGCATGGGTTTTAAATTTGGCCGTACGCTCATTTCGCTCTTCGTAAATATCAGCTCGGCCAATAAAATCGATATCTGCGAAGGTCAATGTACCCACACCCATGAATAATAAAGGGGCGATTGAAGCTCTTTTTAAATTAGCTTTATGCAGGTGTTTGTTAATCAAAGTTGAATCTACTTGTGCTTTTGACTGACTGGCAAGTAGACTTATAATGACTAGTAAATAGAGGCGGATATTGACCATGGGTTGTCCGGGTTTATACCCAACACGGTCTGAAATTAGGTTTGGTGGGTTGATTAAAACTTTATATATGGCCGACCAACCTTAAGGGAAATATTAGCGTATTGCGCAATTCCTGTTGGTATTTATAATGATTTACTCCATTATTTCACCATAAAATGGTATATTTCTATGCTCTACGAACGGTGCAACTATGGAATTCCCAAAAATTTTGATTCCGATTTTAGTAATGTTATTTATCAGTAATAGAGGAACTGCCTTTACCAGAATTACAGATGATACTGGATTATTATCTGATTTGGAAAAAGTAAGAGTGGAGGAGGCTTTGAAAAAATTACCTGGAGTGAGCCATGTTTATCTTGCTCAGAATTTTGATGGAAAAAAGTCATTTGATTTCGCTTTGTATAACTATACTGACATACTATATAACGGGGTTGCACCTGGATCAAATGGATTTTTATTGGTCTATAGTGTACAGGATAAAATATTCGATATGTGGCATGGCAGCCGATACACGCATAGGATTGAGGAACAGGAAAAGGAAACCATTATTAATCAATACTTAGTACCAGCTTTTGCAGAAGGGCATTATGCTGAAGGTCTTGTAGAAGCGCTGGATTATGTAAGAAGGATTATTAAAGAAAACAGTACACTTTTAATGTCTGATGAAATGCAAGACCCTTCTTTACGTTTTTTCGATGAAACGGGGCAATTGTCAAATGTACTTTCGGAGAGTATTCAGAATTTTTTAAAAGTAAATGGTGTAATCCGCGATGAACATAACCTTTACATAAGAAATAGCACGTTTGATCCCAATGACTACGATCCGGATTATATTGCTAGTTCGGCACTTTCAGTATCCTATGATCGGCAAGATGATCTCTATGCACAATATGCACAACAAATTTACCAGACACTCTTTAAAGATGAGCACAACTATTTTCAGGTAGGTACCAGAAAAAAACCTGACCTTACTTTAATCTGCCTTTTTGGGGACAAATTGTATCTAGAAACCAACTGGGAACAATTTATTGAAGTTGAATCAACTACATTAAATAGCCATACAAGAACCCTTTCAAACTATTTTGAAGCTATGTATGCCGATTATGTAGCGGTAGGAAGGAATGAAGCAGGGATAATGTTATTACTTAAAAAAGTAACTCAACTATCCAGAGGAGAAATAGAGGGCAATGATAGTGATTTGCAACCTACAATGTTTTCTGCTGCTTGGTTTAACAACCCCTTTAATCTGATAGCTACTATTGCTGCGGTGTTATTTTTGTGTATGATTTTATTTTTTGCCTTCTCAATTAAAAAAAGAAGAACTTAGTTCGTTCAATATCCTCTTTTAGCGGAGTACTTTCTTTTTAAACAGCCTTGAATGGGTAGATAATTAGAAGTTCAAAAAAACACAACGGTTTGTATTGACAAAAAGAGTTGAGTTTGTAATTTAAACTATGTTAAAGTTAGTGGTTCTTTCAGGGGCAGGGGTAAGTGCTGAGAGCGGAATTCCTACTTTTAGGGATGCAGGGGGTTTATGGGAAGGGCATGATGTAATGGAGGTGGCTTCCCCTCAAGGATGGCAAAAAAATCCGGAATTGGTCCTTGACTTTTATAACAAAAGAAGAGCAGCTGCTGCTGCGGCAAAACCCAATGAAGGGCATTTGGCCCTAGCAAGCTTGGAAGAAGATTTTGATGTGACTGTTATCACTCAAAATATTGATAACCTACATGAGCAAGCAGGCTCATCCAATGTCATTCATCTTCACGGACTGCTGTCACAAGCCAGAAGCTCCATTGATGAGAATATGATTTATGACATTGGTACTAAGGACATTAATCTCGGTGACCTGTGTAAAAAAGGGTCACAACTTAGGCCAAATATTGTTTGGTTTGGAGAGATGGTGCCCATGATAGAGAAAGCAGCTAAAATCAGTGAACAGGCGGACATTTTTATTGTGGTAGGCACTTCATTGGCTGTTTACCCAGCAGCCAGTCTCATAGATTATGTGCCTTATACCAGTAAGATCTATGTGGTGGACCCCAACATGCCTTATATAAAAGATAAGCATAATATTAAGTTGGTAAATGCAAAAGCCACTACTGGCTTAAAAGAGATAGCTGTAGAATTAAAAGCTAATTATCACTGACCCCTTCTGATAATTTATCCAAAAAATTAATAAAGGACTTCTTGTCATAATTGGCCATTCCCACCTCTTTTGAAACAATTTGGCCTTCTGGGGAAATCACAAATGTAGATGGAATGGAGGGGACTCTGAATACATCTGGAACCCTGCTAGCGGCCATAAATACTGGAAAGGTAAACCCTTTCTTCTCTATGAATTTCCGGGCTTTATCCTCTGAATTGTCCGTGGAGAGCATCACAAATACTATTTTATCTTTGTCGACCTTCTCATATAGGCTTTGAATGCCAGGCATCTCTGCAATGCATGGAGGACACCATGTGGCCCAAATATTCAGGAATATTACTTTGCCTTTGTAATCAATCAGGTTAACAACTTCACCGTTGAGGTTCTTTAATTGAAAATCAAAATCTGCATCTTCCGGATTCTCTGATATTTCAGTATCTGCCGTGATTAGACCAGTAGATAAAATGGCCCTCTGGGCAAAGGCAGCTACATGAGTATGGAGACCCGTTAAGTAAAGCACTAAAAATATAGCTCCTATAATGCCCCACGATTTTAATTCTTTCTTAATGTTCATTGTTCCGAATTTAAGTAAAGTAAACACCAATGGCATCAAAGTAATTCACCTGTAGGTTAACATATTTAAAATGTGGACAAAAATCCCACATTAAGTCGAAAAATTTAACGAATCGGGTCATGGCTCTAAGCCAATATTTTTACATTTGTCTACTTGACTGGATAACAAATTAATAATGATTGATAATACACTTAAAGTAGCGAAAGAACTTAATATTAGCCACAAACAGGTAGAAGCGGTGGTAGCCTTATTGGACGAGGGAGGCACTGTACCTTTTATTTCAAGGTATAGAAAAGAGGCCACGGGCAGTTTAGACGAAGTACAGGTAGCCGCAGTTAGAGATAGGGTGGAGCAGCTCCGTGAGCTTGATAAACGGAGAGAGGCCATTCTTAAGTCCATTGAGAAACAAGAAAAACTAACACCAGAACTTGAAGCACTAATAAACAAAGCAGAAACCTTATCAGAGCTAGAAGACATCTATTTACCGTATAAGCCGAAACGAAAAACCAAAGCCAGTGTGGCAAAGGAAAAAGGTCTTGAGCCTTTGGCAAAATTAATATTTGATCAGAAATCAATTGATGTGGAATTAGAAGCATCAAAATATATTGATGATGAGAAACTGGTAGCCAATGCTGAAGAGGCATTGCAAGGGGCGAGGGATATTATTGCAGAATGGATCAATGAGAATCAGGAGGCTAGAAAGGTCATGCGAAAGCTCTTTGAAAAAGAAGCCGTCATCACCTCAAAAGTGATTAAAGGGAAAGAAGAGGGGGGGCAAAAGTTTAAAGATTATTTTGAATGGGAAGAATCGATAGCAGCCACACCGTCACATCGTTTATTGGCTATGCGAAGGGGGGAGAAAGAAATGATTTTAGCCTTAGATATTGCCCCGAATGATGAAAAAGCAATAAATCTGCTTCAGGAGCAATTTGTTTCCAGTAAAAACCAAGCATCCGAGCAAGTGGAGTTGGCGGTAAGTGATTGCTATAAACGATTGTTAAAACCTTCGATGGAGACTGAGCTGAGGGTACTCAGTAAACAAAAGGCCGATGAAGAGGCGGTAAATGTGTTTGCTGAGAATTTGCGAAAGTTGTTATTAGCCGCACCTTTAGGACAAAAAAATGTACTCGCATTAGACCCTGGATTTAGGACGGGCTGTAAGTTGGTGGTTCTTGATAAACAAGGAAAACTTTTGCACAATGATGCCATCTATCCTAATGAACCCCAAAGGAAAATAGCCGAGTCTAGGGCAATTGTAAAACAATTATGTGATCAATATGAGATTGAGGCGATTGCCATAGGAAATGGAACGGCCGGTAGGGAAACGGAAAAATTTGTCAAAGATCTCAAATTACCCGCCTCTATTTTAATATTAATGGTGAATGAAAGTGGTGCATCCATCTACTCTGCTTCTGACGTAGCACGTGAAGAATTTCCAACACAGGACATTACTGTAAGAGGAGCCGTGTCCATTGGTCGAAGGCTAATGGATCCATTGGCTGAATTGGTAAAAATTGATCCGAAATCAATAGGTGTGGGGCAATATCAACATGATGTAGACCAGAATTCTTTAAAGCACGGCCTTGATGATGTGGTAATGAGTTGCGTTAACTCTGTAGGGGTTGAGCTCAATACGGCAAGTAAGGAATTACTTTCTTATGTATCTGGTTTAGGGCCGCAGTTGGCTAAGAGCATAGTAGAATTTAGAAATGAAAATGGACCTTTTGCTATTAGGGCAGCTTTGACCAAAGTCCCCCGGTTAGGAGATAAGGCCTTTGAACAAGCTGCGGGATTTTTAAGGATTCAAGGAGCTAAAAACCCATTGGATAGATCGGCCGTTCACCCAGAGAGTTATCATATCGTGGAAAAAATGGCTAAAGATCAGCAATGTTCCGTTCAGGATCTTATAGATAGTGTTGAGTTGAGAAATAAAATCAATTTGAAAAACTACGTAACGGATAAAGTAGGTATGCCTACATTAACTGACATCATTGAAGAGTTGGCACGTCCCGGTCGTGATCCCAGGGAAAAATTTGAAGCGTTTGCTTTTCAAGAAGGCGTTAACCATATAGAAGATTTGAAAGTAGGGATGAAATTACCGGGGTTGATTACTAACGTTACTAATTTTGGGGCATTTGTGGATATTGGGGTGCATCAGGATGGCCTTGTACATATCAGCCATTTGGCAGATACCTTTGTTAAAAATCCTGCTGAACACGTTTCTGTACAGCAAAAGGTAAATGTGACTGTAATGGAGGTAGATGTATCAAGAAAGAGGATTGGATTGTCCATGAAAAGTGACCCATTTGGTAAGAAACCAGTAGTTAGGCAGTCGTCAAAACCAAAAAAACAAAAGGAATCCGTTAATGAAGGAGACTTACAACAAAAATTGAATGCACTGAAGGGTATGTTTAATGGATAAACCATATAATATTACTTAAATTGCCAGTTAATTAGGCTTTTAATTATGAGAAAAATCGAAGTACTGTTGGCTCTTTTGGTGTTTTTTTCGTTGGAAACCCAAGCCCAAAAAATAAAATACAAGGATCTATTTTTCCTGCTTGAAACTGGCAAATATGATGACGGTGAACCTTTACTGAAAAAATTCCTAAAGGAAGATAAAAATGCAGACCATGCGAACGCCAACTTACAAATGGCCTTTATTTTTAATAAAAAGGTGGATGATGGCGATGTCCTTCTAAAATCGGATGAATTGATTACCAATGCGGATACGGCCTTGATCTATTATGGATTGGCACTTAAATATATTGATGAAAAGGAGATCAAGAAAAATGACGAATATTATCAGGCTTATCAAAGGCGGGATATTAGAACGGGCAAATTCGGTATAAAATTGGCCGATGTTCAATTTGATTTAGAAAAGAGGATATCAAGCCTGAAAGACAAGAAGGTCAAAGTACAAGAACTTCAGGTTTACTATCAAAGCACCCTCAGCAATTATAATGAGGCACTGGAAGGGTTTAAACAGATAAGGAAGGATTTCCCTACACAGAAAATCCTTTACCTAAGGTCTAATGAAGACTTGCTGGTTAGAATAGGAGAGGTGGAGAATAAATCGAAGTTGGCACTTCAAAATTTTGATTCGTTTCAAGCAACGCTTAAAAAAATTGAGAAGGCGGGTTATGCACCAGCTTTGCACATGAGAGACATCATTGACTATGAAAAAGATGGCTTGACCAACATCGATCTTACTTCTGACAATATTAAATTTTGGGATTATGAAAAATGGGGGGAATCAGTAAATGATGCTATAAAAAACAATATTACCCCACTTAGATCTGAATTGGTTGCCTACGACCAGTCATTGAATCAATTGCTGGATCGACTAGAGACAGACTCTATGTCAATGGCTGATAAAATCAAGCCATCATCAGCCATAGTAAGTAAACTGAGAGAATACGATAGTGACCCCTTACCTGAGGCCATATTTAACTTGAAAAAAGCGGAAATAATGATGAAGTCATTGGAGATGGATCATTTAAATTCCAGGGATAGTGCAGATGTGATTTACCAGTTAAATTATACCAATACAAAGCTCGGATACGTGAGTAATATGGACAGTTTAATAAGTTTATTGATAGCTAGAAATCAAGCGGAAGATGAACTCAATTATGCCAATTTTATTAATAATGAATTTAAGAGTGCAGCTGGATTACAGGTTTATATTAAATCAAAGTTGGACAAGGTGCAGGAAGAAAAAAGGAATACGGAGCTTCAGTTTGAAAAATTGGCTGAAAGGTCAAAATGGTTAATTGATGATCAGGATAGTATTCCGATTTTTAAGGAAGTCGATCTAGCTCAAACTAAATATGTACCATTGCTGATTAATAATCAATTGACAGCGGGCTTGTATTTTTCTGGGAAGACCCCAGCGAAAGGATATTTTGCAGCCATTAACAACAAACGTGTTCCAACCCTAAAGGTCATATTTGAAGTAGATACGGAAAATTTTAAAAAGCAAAATCTGGAAACAATAAAGACCCTTATTTCAGCAGATGATGACGGCCATGTGTTTTATTTAATGTTTTACAGTCAAATGCCTGAAAAGGAGGAGTTTGCTGCAAGTGTTTGTAAAATTTATTCATCGGATGGGCTAGCCTGGGAAAAAGATATTACTCTGGCTACTGCACCTAAAGAAATGGTGATCAATGGTAATACTGGTGATTTGATAATTGATTATGATAAAGCAAATTATCTGGGTACCCAGCCGATTGCCGATAGGTTAGTGCTCGATAAAAAAGGACAGATAAAAAAATAAGCCCATTTAGGGCTTATTGCTTTCCGACAAGTTTTAACCAATCGTGATACCTAACATCGATTCTATTTTTAATGGTTTCATAATGCTCCCATGAGTCTTTAACATGATATATGGAGGGTAGCTTCTTTACCAGTACTTCGTCATAGTCATTGCGATACAAACCACCACCATAATAGTAGTAAGTAAACATGTTACCGTTTTTGTTGAACAACTCAAATCCAAGATAACCATCCCAGATTTCACTTAAAATCGTACAGGAGATTTCCCGTCTTTTAAATCTAAAGATTTGCATATCGGCCTCTTCTTCAAAATATTCTGAATAAAGGTCATTGTCAATCACCCATCCTAGGTACATGCCTATATGAACATACGCCTGTTCTATGGGAAGCGAATCAGGGAAATTGCCAAGAAAATGGCTTTTCGCATTATCGTAAATCGTTTTTTGAATCTCAGTCTTTTTATCTATCATCTTGTCAACTTTAAACAAATTGAAATATACTCATTTGCCTTTTAATGGAAAAACATATAACCAAAAACTATTGCCGCAATTATTCCTGCAAGATCGGCAATTAATCCCGCAGTTATGGCATACCTAATGTTTTTGATGTTAATAGAGCCGAAATAAACCGCTACAATATAGAAGGTTGTTTCCGTTGCTCCTCTAAAAACACTGGCCATTTGACCTACAAATGAATCTACCCCATGTATTTTTATGGTCTCAATCATCATGCCCCTAGCAGCTCCGCCACTTAAAGGTTTCATAACAGCCACCGGCAAAGCATCTACAAAATCAGTGTTCATACCTGTAGCAGCCACAACAAACCTGATACCCTCTATCAGATATTCCATTGCACCAGAAGCCCTGAAAACACCTATACCTACAAGAATAGCAATGAGGTATGGAATGATTTTAATGGCTATCTGAAAACCATCTTTGGCACCCTCAATAAAGGTATCATAAAGGTTAATCCGTTTTCTAACACCTAGAAACAGAAAACACATTATAAGTGTAAAAATAATGAAATTACTGGCTACGGTAGATATTTGCCCAATCTCTTCTTGGCTTAACTGGGTTAGATAATAAACCAAAGAACCAATGATAAGGGTAAGGCCCCCTAGATAAGCAAGTATTACTTTATCAAGAAGATTGATTTTTTGATAGATAGATACTGTAATTAGGCCAACAATAGTGGAACAAAAGGTGGCCAATAATATGGGCATAAAAACATCAGTAGGATTGGTTGCCCCCAGTACTGATCGATCTACCAATATGGTCAATGGAATAATGGAAAGTCCTGAGGTGTTCATAACTAGGAACATGATTTGTGCATTGGAAGCCTTGTCCTTGTCAGGGTTAAGCTCCTGCATCTCATTCATGGCCTTCAGGCCAAGTGGGGTAGCGGCATTGTCCAAACCAAGTATATTGGCGGAAAAATTCATAATGATCGAGCCCGCTGCTGGGTGATCTCTTGGTATTTCAGGAAATAACCGACTGAAAAAGGGCCCCACCAATCTGGATAATATTTTTACCATTCCACCTTTTTCACCGATTCGCATAAGCCCTAACCAAAGCGACATTACGCCAGTTAAATAAAGT
This sequence comes from Flammeovirgaceae bacterium UBA1842, assembly GCA_002338655.1. GTDB lineage: Bacteria > Bacteroidota > Bacteroidia > Cytophagales > Cyclobacteriaceae > Fulvivirga. The sequence goes on from DDIU01000012.1 coordinate 46,499, forward strand.
GATATCTCAAAACCGGTTTTTGACATATCGAAGGTAGAGTTCACCATAGCGGTGAATACTTCAGTATCTCCAAAAAAGAAGAGTTTAACTAATGCAACAAGAAATGCAATAAAGAAAAACCCGATCCAGATATAATTGAGTACCATAAGAATTTAAACTAATCAAAAAAGCTGAATAAAGTGATAATTCTATCCGGTTTAATCATTTATAAGATTAAGTATATGACAAGCAACCAATCCGGCAGTTTCTGTTCTTAACCTGCTCTTACCAAGACTTATTTTCTTAAAACCGGCTTTTTCTGCCTCCAGTAGCTCGGTATTGGAAAAATCACCCTCTGGCCCAATAAGAACATGGTAGCGATCATTTTTGCTAGCGGCTTCCTTAAGGTGCAATGGATTTGTACTGTCTACATAGCCAATGAATTTCTGTCCGGTAAGGTCAGCTTTCAAAAAATCAGAAAATTTGGTGATTGGGTTGATTTTGGGCAAACTGGCTTTAAGTGATTGCTTCATGGCACTAATGGCCTTTTTTTCAACTCGATCCAACTTTAGTTGTTGTCTTTCTGAGTTTTGACAGATCACAAAACTTAGTTCATCAATACCGATTTCTACAGCCTTTTCCACCAACCACTCAATCCGATCGATGTTTTTGGTGGGGGCAATGGCTAGGTGAATGTTATACGCCCTTTTTTCTTCAGGGGATTTTTCCTTTATGGCTAGGAGGCATTTTTTACTATGGGCTTCTTTAATCTCACAGACATAAAAATTCCCTTGCCCGTCAATGATATTGATAAGGTCATCGGCCTTTTTTCTTAAAACTTTAATGCAATGCCTAGCTTCATCTTCATTTAGAAGAAATTGATCACCAGTAATATTTGGCTCATAAAAAAGTTGCACTAGGCATACTTTTGATATAGGGAATCAACAAATTTTACATACTCTGTCATGGCATCCTCTTTGGACTTACCAACTAGTTCTGCCCATGCATCATGCTTGGCTATTGCCTTGAAGTCAAACCCTCCTGGCCGTGACTCTGTGTTATCGCCATCAGTAGCCTGCTTATAAAGAGCATATAATTTTAATAATTCATCATTAGCAGGACGTTGAGGCAACTCCTTTGATTTTTTTACGGCATTTTCGAATTCTTGCATAACTATAAAATAAAAAAAAGGCCAAGTATTTAGTACCTGGCCTATTTATCAAAATTTGTTTTTAACGTTTGTTCATTTCTTTGTAAGCTCTCAAATTTTCACCTACATAGATTTGTCTTGGTCTACCAATAGGTTCGTTGTTTTCGCGCATTTCTTTCCACTGAGCGATCCAACCTGGTAATCGGCCGAGTGCAAACATTACTGTGAACATATCCACAGGTATGCCTAAAGCACGATAAATGATCCCTGAATAGAAATCCACGTTAGGGTAGAGCTTTCTTTCAACAAAGTAAGGGTCGCTCAATGCCTCTTGTTCCAATCCTTTAGCTATTTCCAAAATAGGGTCATTGACACCTAATTTGTCCAATACATCATCAGCTGCTTTTTTGATAATCTTAGCCCTTGGATCGAAGTTTTTGTAAACCCTATGCCCAAAGCCCATTAATCTGAATGGATCGTCTTTATCTTTGGCCTTGGCCATCCATTTCTTAGTGTCACCACCATCTTTCCTGATGTTTTCCAGCATATTGATCACCGCAGAGTTAGCTCCACCGTGTAAAGGCCCCCAGAGCGCATTAATTCCTGCTGAAATGGAAGCATATAAACTAGCTTGTGCCGAGCCAACAATTCTTACCGTAGATGTAGAGCAGTTTTGTTCGTGGTCAGCATGTAGGATCAATAATTTATTGAGGGCACTGGCAATTACAGGGTCTACATCATATTTTTCAGCAGGTAAGGCAAACATCATTTTCAAGAAGTTGCCACAGTAATCTAGTGTGTTATCAGGGTAATTAACAGGATGGCCGATTTCGTTTTTATACGCCCACGCTGCAAATGTTGGCATTTTAGCCATTATCCTGATAATACTCAGGTTTACTTTTTCCGCTGAGCGATTTGGATCTAATGATTCAGGGTAAAATGCCGTAAGGGCAGTTACCAAAGATGAAAGTACTCCCATTGGATGGGCATTGGAAGGAAACCCTTCTAGTATTTTCTTGATGTCCTCATGAACAAGTGTATGTACTTTTATCTGATTTTGGAAGTCAGTCAGTTGTGGAACAGTAGGTAGCTCTCCATAAATCAATAAGTAAGACACCTCTAAAAAGGAGGACTTTTCTGCTAGTTCTTCAATTGAATACCCTCTATATCTCAAAATACCCTTTTCTCCGTCAAGAAAAGTTATGGCACTTGTTGTTGCTCCAGTATTTTTATAACCAGGATCAAGCGTAATCAGCCCACTTTCACCTCTTAATTTCCCAATATCAACCCCTACTTCATTTTCGGTTCCTACTACTATTGGGAGTTTATAAGTTTTGTCTTCAAATTTAATTTCAGCTGTTTTAGACATATTGTTTGTGATTTTTAGAGTTATTCAAAGGTGCGTGAAATTAGCAAAAATTTGGGTCAAATAAAAGGCGTAAAAAGTGCCTAATTATTACCTAAAATTAATGGCATTCCATCTTTACCACTACCAACCACAACTACTTTTGTATTAGGTGATTTAGCTAATTCCAAAGTGGCTTCAATTCCACGCATTTTTAATAATTCAGGTGTTAAACTACTGTTAATGATTTTATTGGCTACGGCTTCTCCATCGGCTGCAATACGCTTTCTTTCGGCCTCGCTTTTTTCTTTGTCAAGTCTAAACTGATAGGCCAATGCTTCCTGCTCCTGCTTTAGTTTATTTTCAATGGCCGTTTTTATTTGTTCTGGCAAATTGATTGATCTGATAAGCAAAGCACGCATTTGGCAGTTATTTTCTTTCAGACTGTTTTCTGTCTCTGTTTTAATCATTGACTCAACTTCACCTCTTTTGGTAGAGTAGATTTCTTCCGCTGTGAATCGTCCTGTTACCTGACGAACTGCTGCCCTAACTTCTGGTATAACCAATGTCGTGATGTAGCCGGTACCAAAGTTTTCATGTAAATAACCTATTTGATCATAAATGGGGTGGAACCTTAATGTAACATCTACACTTATACTCAAACCATTTTTATCCAAAACATCCATTTTTTCATCAATGGAGTTTTCCTTTACATCATAAACATAAAGATCATTCCAAGGGGCTTTCATACCAAAACCTTGTTGAATGACGTTGTCTTTATCCAATCCACCTTGAAACTTTTTGAAAATCACCGCTCTTTCTCCTGCATCAATAGTATAGAATATACTTGATGATAGTCCGAAAAGTAAGAATAGGGCTACTACTGCTAATATTACAAAGGGTAAAAACTTTCTGTTGTCCATTTTCTGGTGAATTATGTGAGTGCCAAAATTGGGCAACAAAAACTGAATTTCAAAGCCCGTTACTCACATACACGTTTTACTTTGTCAAAGTCTTCATAATATCCCAGTGCTCCTGCTTCATCCCAATCTTTGCAGGCACCCTCTTTATTGCCCATGGAGAATTTGCAATTCCCGCGCTTTGAAAAGTAGGTGCCATCCGTATTATTCAAAACTATCGCTGTATTATAGTCTTCAAGGGCCTTTTCATATTTTCCCAGTGAGGCATATGACTGCGCCCTAAAGAAATAACTATCAGCATTTTGGTAGTTTTTAATGACCGCTATGTTGTACATAAATATGGCAGAATCATAGAGTTCCATTTTATTAAAGATATTTCCTTTATAAAAATAATAGCCGTAAAAATCCGGATTGATTTTAATTAGGTTGGAAACACTTTTCAGGGCAGATTTTAATTGATTGGCTCCATATTGTGCCTCAAACCGATAATAGTAATATTTTTCCTCAAAAGGCTTGAGTTTTGAAGCCATGTCATAATCATTGATCGCCCCATTAAAATCACCGAGTTCGTATTTCATTTTACCACGTAAAATATACGAATAGGCTGATGTATCCGTTGGATTTAGGGATATGTAATTAGAAAAGGCTTCAAGAGCCTGATCCAATTCGCCTTTATTACGATAAGCAAAGCCTTTGTACATCCAAAGGATTGATAAATTGGGATCGAGTGACTTTGCCTTCTCGAAGTCGTCTAATGCTTTGTCGAATTTATCAAGTTTAAAATAAGCGATGCCCCGATGAAAATAGGCATCAACCATGGAAGAGTCGAGCGCAATGCTTTGTGAGAGAAAATCGATGGCTTTCGTTTTATCAGCAGCGAGGTACCGATAGCCTTTATTGAATAAATCACGGGCATTATCTTGGGCTTGAAGCTTGGAAAAGGAAGCGAAAAAAAGAAGGATGAAAAAAAAATAAAAATAAGAAGAATACAAAACTTTAATGAAATGGTTCATGTTATCAATCGGTCAGTAGACACATTCGTAATAAATGTAAATAATTCTTACCAGTATCAATTATTTTTTGTATCATGCGAAATTTCCCGAAAACCAACAGAATTCAGGGCTAAATAGGTTCGTGTGAAATGGTAAAAGAGTTTAAATACTTTCCAAAAATATTTATAATCATCAATAACGGGAACAAATTGTTAATTAATTTGTTAATAACAGGTTGGCACAATAAAAAATAGCAATTATATATCAGGTAAATAACAAGAATGAGACAACTTAAGATTACGCAATCTATCACTAACCGTGATAGTAGAACGCTCGAGAAGTATTTTAATGAGATTTCAAAAGATGAGCTTTTGACTCCTGAAGAGGAGGTTGATTTAGCTCAGCGAATTAGAGAAGGGGATGACGCAGCACTGGAGAAACTGGTAAAAGCGAATTTAAGGTTTGTGGTATCCGTAGCGAAGCAGTACCATTACTCTAACAAAATTCCTTTAAATGATTTGATCAATGAAGGAAATTTAGGTTTGGTGAAGGCCGCCAAACGATTTGACGAAAAGAGAGGGTTTAAATTTATCTCTTATGCAGTATGGTGGATCAGACAATCAATTATCCAGGCACTTGCAGAACACTCAAGGATAGTAAGGATTCCATCAAATAAAATTGGTGCCTTGTCAAAAATCGATCAGGCTTCTTCCTTATTGGAGCAGAAGTTTGAACGTGAGCCTACTGACGAAGAACTGGCTGAATTACTTGATATGACAATTGATGAAGTAAGGACAACGGTTAGGTCACAAACAAAGCAGGTATCCATTGATAAACCATTTTCTGAAGATGAAGGAAGTTCTTTGTTGGATGTAATGGAAGATGAGGACAGCAATGAAGTTGACAATATCGTTTATAAAGATTCTTTGCGAAGGGAAGTTGGACGTTTGCTTTCAACGCTTACTGAAAGGGAGAGAGTGGTAATCAATCAGTATTTTGGACTTAGCGAAGAGACCAGCCTTTCGTTAGAGGATATTGGTGAAAACTTAGGTTTGACTAGGGAAAGAGTAAGGCAGATCAAAGAAAAGGCTCTTAGAAAATTATCTAAGAACCCTAAGAACGAATTGCTGATCCCTTACTTAGCTAGCTAATATTAGTTAATTAACTATCATTAAAAGGAGCATTTTTAAATGCTCCTTTTTTGTTCGCGTTTATTTATTTCAGTCTGTAGCTCCCTGCGCAGTTTCATTTGTTTGTCCAAAGCGGCTCTTTTATAGTCTTCAAATTTCAGCTCCAGTTTATCAAAGGCACTAATTTTTGTTTTTGCAATGTTCCTTCGTTCTTTAAGACTGATTATTAGAATACCACAAAACACCAGTAAGATGCCGATGATTGTAAAATTGAGGATTTTGTAGAAGGTCTTACCGAATTCTACCCCTAGCACATTAATATGGGAGGTAGCATACTGTAGTTCTTCAATGGTTGCGTCCCTAACCTCCAAATTTGCCTTCAATTGATCGATGTTTGCTTTGTCAACAGAATTTTCGGATTGTAATTTGGCTATTACCGATTCTTTAGTTTTGATACTGTCCATCACCGATTTCCAAAAATCGTTAAGAACGTTTATTTTAATCACCTTATACTCCTTGAAGGTTTCTGATGATTCTTTTAATTCTTTGAATTGATCATTGATACCCGTAGCCTCTACTGCGTGTGCTGAGATGCATATCAAAAGGATAAAAAGAAGGGTTTTCATAGCTAGACATTATTTATATATGTAAAAGGAATTTTAAAAATAGCCATCCATATTCATTTTTATACAGCTTGTTTTTAAAGAACGATGTATTTTTCGACTAATGGAATTATAAACCGTTAAGATCGGGATTTTTAAGATGGGTTATAACCATAACTACAATTAAATAAATAGCTGGTAAAAATATCGGTAAAGGTTAGAAGTTGGCCATTCTACTCCTTAATTTAACAGTTAACAAATAAGTAATGGCCAAAACACCAATTTCTACCTACATGTCACATCCGTGGCATGGAATTTCATACGGCATTGATTCACCAATAATTGTTAATGCGTTCATTGAAATGACGCCTTCTGATTCGGTGAAATATGAAGTGGATAAAGAGACGGGCTTTTTAAAGGTAGATCGACCCCAGAAATTTTCGAATATCGTGCCTGCTTTATATGGCTTTGTACCAAGGACTTACTGTGCTGAAAAGGTAGCAGACTACTGCATGGAGAAAACAGGTAGAAAGAACATTCAAGGTGATAAGGATCCGATAGATATTTGTGTATTGACGGAACGCAATATCACACATGGCAATATACTTGTCCCGGCCATCCCGATTGGAGGTTTCAGGATGATCGATGGGGGCGAAGCAGACGATAAAATCATTGCTATTCTCAAAGGAGATGAGGTTTTTAACAATTGGAATTCCATGGAGGACTGCCCTGATTCGCTAATCAATAGGTTAAAACACTATTTCCTAACCTATAAACAAATGCCCGGGGAAGGGTCAACAAAACTTACAGAAATTACGCATGTCTATGGCAAAGCTGAAGCCCATGAAATTATTCGTAGAAGTATGGCGGATTACAGGAACTATTATGGCCAATAATTTGATTTTAAACTGAAAATTAGATAAACTTTGGATAAACCAACATTAGAAAATAAACAATTAATTTTTATGAAATACTTAAGTAAAATTTTCGTGTTCGCAGGAGTAATGATGTTAGTATCCTGTGGTTCGCAGAAGAAGGAAGAAGCCAATGATGATGAAATGGCATCTGACACAGAAACTGAAATGGCAGAAGAAGTAAGTCCAATGGCAATTGCTATGATCTCGAGCGCTAGTGGAAGTACAATGGGTGGGGAAGCAGATTTTGTTGATAATGGAGATGGCACCGTAACGCTCAACTTAAAAATTACGGGAGCAGTACCCGGAGAGCATGCATTGCACTTGCACGAGCATGGAGACTGTAGTGCCCCAGATGCTACTTCAGCGGGAGGACATTGGAACCCTGGAATGACTGACCACGGAAAGCGAATGGCAGAAGGTGGTGATTTCCATGCAGGTGATATTGATAATATTGTTGTAGGTGCCGATAGTACAGGTACGCTTACTATGGTAGTTCATGGATGGTCTGTAGGAGGGCCTGATAGCACTAATGTAATCGGTAAGTCTATCATCCTTCATGCTAAAGCTGATGATTTTGTTTCTCAACCCTCAGGTGCCGCAGGCGCAAGGGAAGGTTGTGGAGTGATCACCGCTAAATAAAATGTAAATATTAATTATTGGAAAAAGCCGCTTTTAGCGGCTTTTTTTATACCCCACGTTTATCACCATAGATTAGGATGTGCAGCCTATCAGTATAATTATACCCCATGGTTTTACAAATTTCAATTAGCCATTGCTGCTTTGCCATCAGCTGCTTGCCAGTTGTCCCCTGTGGCATGAGATAAATCTTATCAGCAGCAATTTTGAAAGTGCCTATTAGTGATTCAATCTCTTCCAAATCTTCCTGCTTGTCAATCACGAACTTAAAATTGGCTCTTTTATTAGCATTAAAATAGGTGTATGCCTTTGCTTTTTCCCTTAGTCTTTTGCTGTTATTTGAATTTTCAAGTTTAGGCGAAACATTGTATTGATCAATGTGTTGGTCCAACTCTTGTAAAGGAACAATAGTGCCGTTGGTTTCCACTTCAATCATGTATCCTGATTTTTTAAGGGCTATAGCCAATGGGATGAGCTCCTTTTGTTGCATTAACGGTTCCCCTCCAGTTAGGATTATCCTTTTACATGGATAATTCGCTAATTCTGATATGATTTCAGCTACCGAAACTTCAACTATCCAGTCTTTCTTTATGTACTTCTCATAACCCTGTTGGTTATCATTGACATGGGGGAAAGGGGTGCTTTTCCAGTTCCATGTATAGTCAGTATCACACCAAACGCAATGAAGGTTGCAAAGTGACAGTCGAACAAAAATGGCTGGTTTACCAATACTTTTCCCTTCACCTTGAATGGAGTAAAATATCTCGGGCTTTCCGTTTAGTTTAGCAAGTTTCACGTTTGCAAAGGTATTAAAGACCTACTGTTTATGTGGAATAAGTATATATTATGTTTAATTAGGCCGCTAAATTTTATTTTACCTTGTATTCCGTTATATTAAGTAATTACATCCCAAATTGTCTATGTTGAGAACAACTGTTCTTATGCTTTTTATTGTTACTTCCGTTCGAGCTCAATACGCGGATAGCCTATTGAATGTGCTTTCCAAAGTAGATGACCCCAAAACCAGGGTGGATATATACAATGCCATCGTAGATGAATATTGGCATACAAATACTAAAGAGGCCATACTTTATTCGGACTCTGCGTTCCAGCTTTCATCGACTATAAAAGATTATGTGCCCGGATTGGTTCAATCATTAACCAATAAAGGTATAAGCGCTTATACTTTGGGAGATTATGCCAGTGCCATGGATTATTATTTTCAAGCCATAAAGTTGGGTAATACCCATCAAATTGATACCAAAAGAATATTTGAGTATTACCTTGTCACACTAAAAAACAAAGGGGACTATCAAATTTTAATTAAATCGGTTGATTCAGTATTGAATATTGAGGATGCAAATGCTGATTTTAAGGTGAGGTTAAATTTTCTTAAAGCAAGTACACTCATTATACTTGGTGAATTAAATGAAGCTAAAAATATTTTGGATTATTTGGAGCAATCCGATTCCAAAACCGTAACCAGAGCGAGCCAGCTCGTGCAGAAAGCGGCATTGGAAAACCTATCAGGAAACTTTAAACTGGCTTTAAAGTATCTAAATGAGGCCAATAAGTATTACAAAGATCGGGGAGATTCTCTTGACATGGCCAATACCAATAAGGAACTTGGGAGGACCTACATCCTATTGGGGCAGTTTGATAAGGCCCTATTGGCTATAAACCAGTCTCTTAAGATTTATAAAAATGCCAATTACCCTTTCGGAATAGCGCAAAGTAGATATCAACTTGGTTACTTATATGCTGAACTGGGCAAGAATGATCTATCAATTGATAATTACTATGAAGCTCTCAGAATATTTGAAAACCAATCCAATAAAAAAGAATTGGCGGAATGTTATTTTGATTTGGCTTATATGTACTCTACTTACGATATGCCCAAGGCGATGGAGCTTATAAATGAATCGATAAATGTAAGCCGTCAAATTGCAAATAAATTTACAGAATCAATAGCCTTTAATTATTTGGGCACTTTCTATTCGGTTACCAACCAGCTTGATAGTTCATTATATGCATATAACAAAGCCATTGAATTAAGGAAGGAATTGGGCTATGACTACCTGGCTGCTGAATTTAATGTGGGTACCGTTTATGAAAAAATGGGGAATTTTAAAAAAGCAGAAGAACTGTATCTATTGACCTATCCTATTGAAATAAGAAGGGGAAATACGTTAGGCACGGCTATTAGCGAGTACACGTTAGGGGGGTTATATACTAAAATGGGAAAATATAATGAGGCAATTTTATTTCTGGAAAATGCCTATGATAAATTGGTGAAGATAGAGGCCCATGGGTATTTATTGGAATGTTTGCATTTTCTTGTCCATTATTATGAAACCATAAACGATCCAGCTAAGGCGTTATATTATTTAAAAGAGCATAATGAAATAAAAGACAGTGTTTATAGCACTGATAAGGAGATACATATAGCGGAAATTGAAACGAGGTATGAAATAGAAAAAAAGGAACGTGAAATTGAGGTATTAAGTCTTGAAAATAAAAATAGGTTACAAAGCATAGAGCTTCAGAAAAAGAAAATAAGTAATCAGAGATTTTTGATTGCATTGATATTGGTGGGGATTTTTAGTGTTGTGGTCTTATTTTTAGTGACCTATAAACTATTGATGCTTAAGAATAAAGCCAATAAGGAACTAACTGAATTGAATAAAGAGATCAGTGACCAATCAGAAGAAATTGCTGCTCAGTCGGAAGAACTCAGGGAAGCAAATGAAGAGATCTTGTCACTTAACGAAAGTTTAGAAGAGAAAGTAACACTACGTACTGAAGAACTTAGAAATGCACACAAAGAATTGGATACTTTTTTCTACCATGCATCACATGATTTCCGAAGGCCATTGACCACTTTTCTAGGATTGGCGGAAATAGCCAATACGATACTAGAAGATCCAAAGGCCTTGGAGTTGTTTGAGAAAGTAAAAGAAACGGCAGGAAGCCTTGACAGAATGGTGGGAAAACTCAAGGCTATCAGCATTATTGGATTTGATAAGATAGTCTATGCCCATGTGGATTTCAATGAATTAATAGGTAAACAATTGATCAGGCATAAGAAACTGATAAGTGAAAGAAATATAGCAGTAAATATTGATCTTGCAGTTAAAAAAGTCCGATCATCATATGATTTAATAGAAATTATACTTGATAACTTATTGGAGAATTCAATACTGTACTCACGTAGTGATGTAAATGCTCTTGTCAATATTGAGACAACTGAAGGGCAGGGCATGCTGAAATTGAAAGTAACTGATAATGGTCAGGGGATAGAAGATGAATTGAAAAGTAAGATATTTAATATGTACTATCGTGCCAACGAAGCATCACAGGGAAATGGTTTGGGATTATATATTGCAAAAAAGGCCGTTGAAAAATTAGGGGGCACTATTGAATTTGAGAGTGAATATGAGCAAGGCTCTACGTTCATAGCCCAAATTCCGTTAAGTACCTAACCAAACTTTATTCAGCCGCTTTTAATGTATTATTGATATAAGTATCAATTTGTTTTTCAAGTATTGTTAATGGAACTGATCCATTTTGCAATATTGCCTTATGGAATTCCCCGATATTAAACTCGTCACCAAGGGCTTCCTCTGCTTTTTTTCTAAGGCTCTTGATTTTAATTTCACCTATCTTATAACTAAGGGCTTGCCCAGGCCAACCAATGTACCGGTCAATTTCTGTTGTCACCTCATGAATAGACAAAGCAGTGTTCTCACTGAGGAATTTAAGGGCTTGTTCCCTAGTCCAGCCTTTGTCATGGATGCCAGTATCAACCACTAAGCGGCATGCACGCCACATTTCATAAGTATACCTACCAAATAGTTCATAAGGTGTAGTATACATACCCATTTCTTCGCCCAAATATTCACTATAAAGCCCCCATCCTTCACCAAAGGCACTTATGTAATAGTTTTTTCTGAAGTTAGGCAAGTCTTCGATTTCAGCGGCCAATGCTCCCTGTAAATGATGCCCAGGTACTGCTTCATGCAAAGTCAGAGAGGGTAAAGTATATAATGTCCTGCTTTTCAAATCGTAGGTATTCACCCAATAAATGCCAGCACGCTTTGATGCCCAAGATCCACCAACATATCTGCCAGATGTATAAGTAGGGGCAATGCTAGCTGGCACTGGCTCAACGGTAAAAGGCAATGAGTATAACTCATTAAAATACTTGGGTAGCTGCCCTTCGGCTTTTTTGCTTAGCCAAGAAGCATAATTAAGTAGCTCTTGAGGGGTTTTGGCATAGAACTGTTCGTCAGTTCTTAAGTAGTGGATGAAGTCGGCAAATGAGCCTTTGAATTTAAGGTCATCAATTATTTTTTGCATGGCAGCACGAATGCGTGCCACTTCGGATAGACCGAGATTATGAACTGAATCTGGTGTTAAAGGTAGGGTAGTATAATGGCGGACTCTGTTTTCGTAATATTCTTTGCCACCTGGGATAAAGCTAATGCCAGGTTGATCCATGGCAACTGGCATATATTCATTCTTAAAAAATGAATTTAACCCTTGAAAAGTAGATACTAGGCTACCAATCACTTTTTCACTTTCTTGCTGAATGGCTGATCGGTCAGTTTCACTAATGTTTTGAGGCAAATCAATGATAGGCTTGTAGAAGGTAGATTGTTTAAGGTCATCTACCACCCAGGGTTTCAGTAGCTCAAGCGTGTTTTTTACAATGATTTTTGGGGCCACGATGCCTTCATCCATCCCCATTTTCATCAGGGTAACGTATTCGTTTACTCTATTTTCATACTTTGGCAACCAAGCCAGGTAGTTATAATAATCATCGGTATTTTTGAAGGGTAGGTTAGGCAATACATAGGCCATCTGGTTGTAGAAACCACCCTCTGCATTAAAAGGGATAAGGTTTATCTTGTATTTCACCTCATCTACCTGATCATTCAATCTGATCAACATCACTGCTTTACTTATCTTTTCCTGTTCGGCTAAATCAGCGTCAGCTATGCCCTCCAATTCTTCGATGAAGTTTTTTAAGCTATCAGCGTTAGCTTTTTGGTGTTCATACGAGATTGAAGACAAATCTCCATGAGGGTGAAAACCACGGTATAGGCTGTCTTCAGGTGATGAGCCAAAATTCCCTATTTTTTCAAAAAGTTGGCTAAGCTCCTTATTTTCTTTTGGAGCTTTATTCGTTTCAATGGGAGTTTGACAAGCAAGTGCTACAATGAAAAGAAATGGCAGTAGATGTTTCATAGGTTTTAGGTTTGAGTATTAAAAGTAGCAAAAGCTTGGTTGAATTCAACAGTAAATAATATAAACGGTCAACAATTTATTTGGTCAATTCCGTACCTTGGATTTTTTGAATGGTATGCATTTTTTTAAATAATCACTATCTTCATGCTGAACTATACTTGCTATGATTTTCAAAAAGAAGGATAAAAGCGATAATTCAGTAAATATCAGTCACCTTAAAAATTTAATGGTACTGGCCTTGGCTGACGGTCATTTAGCTGAAATCGAAGAGCATTTGCTGCTGGCAATAGCACATCGATTAGGCCTAGAGGACAAAGATGTAGCGGAAATAAAAATGAATCTTGATCAGGTTTCCTTTGTATTGCCGGAAAAATATGAGGACAGGGTTGACCAATTTAATGAGTTACTTACACTCATGGCTATTGATGGACATATTGACCCTGAGGAAGAACAGATATGCAGGGATTTTGCCGAAAAATATGAATTGATGGATCATGTGACGGAGTCAATGATCTCAAAATACAGGTAATTACTATTCAAGCAGCCATTTTAGGCGTGGCATGGTTTCTTTAGGACTGTTTTTATTCTCTATATTGGCCTTTATCGTAGAAATTAATTCATCAACCTTACTTTTTTGATAGCCAAATTTGATAGCAAATAGATTACAAAGTTTCATTTCTTCAGAATGGATCTCATTGTCGATGATCATCATATGAACAAGGTCATACATCTGTGTAAATTTCTCCAGCTGATCAATGGGCACTTCAAATTCAATACGACTGTTATCGTTTTTGATGGCTTTGAGCTTTGAGGCTGATATGCCATTTCGTTTAGCTATTTTCAACAACAAATCATATTCAACCTGATCAAAATTACCATCAGCTGCTGCAATTTCAATTAGATTTTTCATGTGACTATGTGCACTACTCTTTCCTTGCTTGAAGAGATTAAGGATTTCAGTAAATTTCATCACGTTTAATATTGAATGGAATTAGTTGTAATTTACTTTTTTATCAGAGATTATAGAATATTAATCCTTAAAATTTAATCTTAGATTATTTTGCTAGCTTCGGGGTATGCTTAAATGGATTTTTCGCTTGATATTTAAATTAAAAGGGTGGCAACTCTATCAACCGATCCCAAAAGATGCATTTAATTGTGTAATGGTAGCCGCTCCCCATACTAGTAACTGGGATTTTGTCTATGCCATTACCGCTTTACAACAGCTGGGTGTAAACCCAAGATTTACCATAAAAAAGGAACTCAACAAATTTCCATTTGGAGGAATAGCCACTAATTTTGGTGCTATTTGGATCGACAGAAGTCCAAAAGATGGTGTTAAGCAAAACATGACCCAGGTAATGGCAGATTTGTTTCGTGAGGCAAAGAAGCCGCTATCAATGCTGGTAACTGCTGAAGGGACTAGGGCAAAGGCCACCAAGTGGAAAACAGGGTTTTATTACGCAGCCCTTGAAGCCAAAGTGCCCATTTGCCTGTCTTTTATGGATTATAAAACCCGTATAACAGGTGTGGGAGAATGTTTTATTCCTTCAGGGGATATTGATAAGGATATGAGAATAATAATGGACTTTTATAAGGACAAAACTGGCAAGTACCCTGAAAATTTCAGTTTGGATGAGCGGTATTCAGATTGATTACTTCCTTTTCCAAACCAAATTGTCCCCTTTTGTATTTCCCTCTATAACCCCAGCCTCCTTTAGTGTAAAAAAGACACTTTTTAACATCTTATTACTTACCCAACTGTCAGTAGCCCATTCAGTAGCATGAAACCAATAATTGGCATCTTTGATACCGATACCATATTTGGTACTTACTAGTTGTGCTGCATTGGGGTTTTGCATAAATTCATCACAGCTTTGATGGATAATTTTCAGGATTTTGTCGATTGCCACGGGTTGGGCTTCAATGAGCTTATTGGTAGCAGCAATCATAAAGCACGGCCACGGGGAGATGAATTCACCAATTCTTCTCAAATAGCCCTTGGCCACATAAGGCTTAGTGGTATATTTTTCCCAATAGAAAGCATCCGTTTGCCCACTGTTTAGGGACTCGATAGCACCATCGATATTTTTTACTGTAACAAATTGGGCCTCATTCAATTTCTCACCTTTCATCAATGCATCCACTGTGGGCATAAGGTGTGAACCGGAACCGACCCGGCTGATGGCAATTTTTTGATCAAAGACTTTTTCATAAGAATCCAAAGAATTATCAATTCCCGTGTGTATACCCCAAATAAGCGGTGATTTTACATAACTACTGATTATTTTGGAGGGGTTGCCTTGGATTATGTCCCTAATTATCCCTTCTGTAAGCACGATGCAAATATCACACTCATCATTTCGAAGTGCTTGGGACATTTCACCCGTTCCACCAAGATAGTTGATCCAAGCAAGATCGATGCCTGCATCACTGAATTTACCATCTTCTATGGCTAAGTGAATGGGTAGGTTAAAATGCTCTGGCACGCCACCTATACGAATTTTTATCCGGGTCATCGTTAGTAGTCAATTTAAGAAGTTCAAAACTCGTTTTTTTTATGAAGCATACGGTAGAATATTCAATTTGTTTTAATTAAAATTGACCATCTAATTATCACTCTTGTGAAAGCATCCGCTTTACATACTTTCAATTTTACCGAGAAACCTGAATGACTTATTATATAATATTTGCCTTCATATTCGGCTATCTTCTTATATCATTGGAAGATGTAATAAAAATCAACAAAACAGCCGTTGCATTATATACGGGCATAATTTCTTGGATTATTTATGCTGTTTACACTGGGGAGTCTGATGAATTCAATACCGAACTTACCCTACAACTAGGAGGTATTTCTGAGATCCTGTTCTTTCTGATGGGAGCGATGACCATCATAGAACTGATTGATATCCATCGTGGGTTTGATGTAATTACAAACAGAATAAAAACCACTAGTAAAAGCAAATTAATGTGGTTGACAGCCCTACTTGCTTTTTTCTTGTCAGCATTGCTGGATAACCTCACCACATCCATTGTAATGATATCGTTGTTAAGGAAACTGATCAATGACAAGGAAGATATTAAACTCTACGCTGGGGTGCTTATCATAGCTGCCAATGCGGGTGGGGCCTGGTCACCGATAGGGGACATTACCACTACAATGCTATGGATAGGGGGGCAGGTAAGCGCCAATAATATCATAACAACATTGTTCATACCTAGCTTATTATGTCTATTGGTACCGATGTTTGTGCTTACTTTCAATATGAAGGGAGATCTAAAAAGGGTTGAAAAAAATCAGGAAAAGGCACTTAAAAAGGAGAAAGTAAAAGGAAGCTGGCGTATGTTGATTGGGGGATTAAGTGCACTCGCATTTGTCCCAGTTTTCAAAACCATAACTCATCTGCCGCCTTATATGGGTATGTTACTGGGCCTGTCAATGGTTTGGATCCTATCTGAGTTGATTCACTTCAGAAAAGATGAGGAATCCAAGAAACCTTTCTCGGCAGTGTATGCGCTCAGTAAAATTGATACTTCAAGTGTACTTTTCTTTCTGGGGATACTTTTGGCAGTAGGGGCGTTGGAAAATGCACACGTTCTTGAAAAGTTGGCATTATGGATGAATGATACTATCGGTAACCTTGATGCTATTGTATTTTGTATGGGTCTATTTTCTTCCATTATAGATAACGTACCATTGGTAGCGGCAACTATGGGGATGTATCCATTGGCAGATTTTCCCATGGATAATCAGATATGGGAGTTTACAGCTTATTGTGCTGGTACCGGTGGTAGCATACTTATCATCGGATCTGCCGCTGGAGTAGCTGTGATGGGAATGACCAAGATCAGTTTCTTTTGGTACCTTAAAAAGATTTCTTGGTTGGCTTTATTGGGGTATTTGGCAGGTGCGGCCTATTTTGTAATCATAAATAATTGGTTTTAGAATTAAATACCCGACTAAAATTTAGTAGTTATTAACTATGAAGTTAGTAGGGAAATTCCTTACATCGGGCCTTGTTAGCAGTAGTTAGATGACAAAATCACCTGTATTGAATAAATTTATTGAACAATAAACGCAACCATATAGTTGCTTAAATCGTTTTTGTCTTATATTCGCAACTGATTAGTTGCATTTATAAACCAAAATATTAATTATCATGAAAGACTCACTTAGAAAAGAACATTTTTACTCACACCCTATTGATAGGGTATGGAAAGCGATCACCGATCAAAGTGAAATTGCGGAATGGTTTCTCAAAGCTGATTTTAAACCAACGATTGGATATCAGTACACGCTTACACATGAGGATACTACAATAAGTGGAAAAATATTGGAGGCATCACCAGTAAACAAATTGGTATATACCTGGATAGTAAGCGGAACAGGTGACGTTGAAACAACGGTTAGCTGGCAACTCACCGAAGTTAATGGCGGTACCCAATTGGTAATAGAACACAAAGGGATTAGCAATTACCCTGATGAAAAACTGGCTACCACTATGTTCAATAGTTATTCGGGAGGTTGGGACGGATGTATTACCAACCTGGAAAAATACCTCAACAAGATTGTCCATGTCAAATAAAATTGATAAAATTTTTAAAGCCATTGCTGACCCCACACGTAGGGAGATTATGAATGTTTTGATCGTGGCCGCCACAGCTTTATCCATTACTCAAATAACGGCTCAGTTTAATATTTCCCGGCAAGGGATCACCAAGCACATTAAGTCGCTGGAAGATGCTGGCTTAATTAATATTACTGAGCAAGGACGTGAGAGATACTGTAAGGCGACACCGGTAAACCTCAAGGTTGTACATGATTGGCTAGCCAGTTACGAGCGATTCTGGTCAGATAAGCTGTCCAACTTGGGTGATTTCTTAGATAACAAATACAATTAAACAATTAAACACTTACACAATGAAAACGATACATATTATTCTAATGGTGATGATAGTACCTTTGTTGTCGTTTGACACAGCAAAAAACACATTATCAGATGCAGAAAGAGCAAAAGCCATCGATTATTTAAAATCAACGGAGGCTGACTTGTTTGCTGCTGTAAAGGGATTGACCCCTGAACAGTTGAACTTTAAAGCCAACAGTGAGAGTTGGTCAATAGCCGAATGCGTAGAGCATATTACCATTACAGAGGGTAGCATATTTGGGATAATAGAAGAGTCGTTGAAGGACGAAGCTGATCCATCAAGAAGGGGTGAAGTTAAGATGACTGATGAGCAGATAATGGCAACTATCATTGATCGATCTCAGAAAGTAAAAGCCCGCTCTGATTTAGAACCAACCCAAAAATTTGGAACCTATAAGGAGACACTCGATACCTATAAGAAATTACGTAAAGAGCATATCGATTATGTAAAAAAGACTGATGATGATTTAAGAAACCATTACTTTGAATTCCCTTTTGGTGTTGTGGATAGCTACCAAGTGCTTGTGTTTTTAGCAGGCCATAGTAAAAGGCACATCCTTCAGATTGAAGAGGTGAAGGCTAATGCTAATTTCCCTAAATAAATAATTTTTCTGTATGTCACTCTGTTATTACACAGTGACATACAGATTTTATATTTCACAATTGAGGGCTTTCTTGTTTAAACAAATCAATATTCATGACTTCATTTTTTAGCCTAAACGCAAAAAGCGAAATAAAAAAAGTCTAGCCTGCCATTTATTTTGGCCCTTCCAACTTATAATCATCCTGTATTTCATCATCGTCAGCATAGCAAACAGGTGAACTGCCTTTAATGACCCCTTCCTTTTTACTCTCTGTGCTGATGCTATAATGTGCTAGTCCAATCTTAATATCGGTGTATGAAAAATCGTCAGAAAGTGCCGCTTTAATTACCCCTGATGAATCAACCCCTTTCACTTTAATAACGTCACATATTTGTTCCAACTTTTCCTTATCTATCAGTTCAGTGGCTTTAATTTCACCTGTGGCTATATAATTGCACAAATGCCCCAATATGGTTCCTTCTACAAATCCCCTTTCAGCAGCAATTTCTTCAACAGTCTTCCCGGCCTTGTATAATTCATAGGAGATTTCAGCAGTAGGCTTTTTTATTTTCTTTTCTACCACAGCTGCCTCTGTTCTTTTATAAATGGTTGAAGCGCGCACGTTCTCCTTAAGTAAGGGCTTGTTGTTGATCACAGAATCAATTACCAATTCGGTTTTATTGATGGTTAAAATTTTAGCCTTGATTAACTGAGTGATATCATTTAACTCAGTGAGATAACCTTTTACTTTCTTTTGTATCGAAACCTTTTCAATTTGCTGGTTAAATGCTTTTAACAGATCTTCCAAAAGTGGTATAAAATAACCTGATGCTTTGGTCAACCGCTCATGAAGCAAGTTGAGGTAATCACCTTCCATTTCAAATTTGCGCAGCGACTGACTAAATTTCTTTCCTATTTCATTGATGTTTTCTACGGCTACTTTTTGCTCCATAGTCCAATTTAAATACTTCTGTTTAGAGCTTCTGTTTTCGTCTTTGTCAAACTCTTTGAGGTGCTGATCAATAGCGTAATATAAATCTTGAAATTGAAAAGTTTGCTTTGCAAGCTCAAATACGTAAGCCTTACGGTCTTCTATAATTTGTGTGACAAGGTCTTGAGTTTGTGGCTTTGCCTCTTCAAAAGTTTTTAAAGCTTCGTCATTGTCCAGTGAGGTTTGGGGGATGGGTGAGGAGAGTACCAGGCCCCGAAGTGAGGTTAATCGAGATAGTGCCACATACATTTGCCCAGGGGCAAAACTGTCAGAAAGATCAAGGATGGCCTTATCGAAGGTAAGGCCTTGGCTTTTGTGAACAGTAATCGCCCAGGCCAATTTTAATGGGAACTGCTCAAAAGTGCCAATGGTGGTTTCTTCTATTTCATTGGTTTGCTTATTCAGCGTGTAACGCTTGTTTTCCCATGGATATCTCTTCACCGATACGATATCATCAGGATCACTGATTTTTACCAAAATCTCCTTGTCATCAAGATGGCAAACCTCTCCAATCTTTCCGTTGAAATACCGGCCGTCCCCAGAATTATCATTTTTGGCAAACATCACCTGTGCACCTTCTTTTAATCTTATTTGAGAAGATAATGGGTATAAATTCTCAGGGAAATCGCCTGAAATATTGGCATGGTACGAGGTGGGTTTTCCTTTAAGCTTGGCTAAAGACCCATTGTTTATCAGTTCGGCTTTGTGGTTATGGGTAGTTACATGAATGTACCCTTCAAGCTCTTTTTTGTCATAGTCTTGTACATAATAGCTATTCAACTTTTCCGTATCCTTTTCCGTCATTTGGTTTGACCTAAGTCTATTGAGGATACCCAAAAATTCAGGATCAGATTGACGGAAAATCTTATCCAGTTCTAAATGGACCAGCGGAGCATTTTTTAGCACCCTCGATTCAAAAAAGTAAGCACTATTGTAGTATTTGGTCAGCAACTTCCACTCTTCATTTTTTACTACGGGAGGCAATTGGTTTAAATCACCAATAAAGAGTATTTGTAGTCCGCCAAAGGCTGTTTTGTTCCTTCGGATAGTTTGTAGCACTAAGTCGATACAGTCAAGCATATCTGCACGTAACATACTTACTTCATCAATGATCAGTAATTCAAGGCTTCTAAGCAGTTTACGTTTGGAACTGTTCATTTTAAATTGCGCCAGATAGCTTTTTGGCGTATTTAGCTGAACACTATAATAGCCATCTGCCATGATCGTATTTTCAGGAATGAAAGTACCAAAAGGAAGCTGCAACAATGAATGTAATGTTACTCCTCTGGCATTGATGGCAGCAATGCCGGTAGGGGCGGCCACGGCCACGTTTTTATGGGTGTTATTTACAATATAATGAAGTAGGGTGGTTTTACCGCTTCCTGCTTTACCTGTAAGGAAGATATTACGCTTGGTATTATTAATGTAGTCAACGGCAAGTTTGGCTGTTTCGGTTAATTCAATCATATACTGAGTAATGGCGATTCAACTCAAAAATACAATAAAAAAAAGTAGATGGTTATTACATATAAAGATAAAGACACCAACTACGCAAAAAAATAAGGCTCATTTCAACTTGTAAAATGAGCCTTAAAAATAATTAAAGAACATGTTATAATTTTGATCGAATTTCCTCATCCCAATCAACAACAACTTCATTCCATTCTGTAAGCATTGCCTTCCAACTGTCAGCACCATATAACTTTTCGTAGGCGGCTTTTGTGCCCCAGTCAGTATCTAGGTCTGCATAAGTATTAAAACTCCACAATAGTCCGACATCAGCTCCTCCTTTGGTGTGGATTTGATTATTGAAAACCAAAAAGGCACGATTTCCCATTGATTCATAAGTTTTCTTTATTTTTTCAATCAGGGCTTTAAACCTATCGTATTGACCCATTTTAATGTCTACAGCCCATACATTATACATCTTAGATTTATTGAAGATGTCCATACCATATGACAGATCTTCATCGAGCGCAAATAGTGTGGTGGCTCCGTATTCTTCAACAGTTGGGCCAACGGTCTTGTCCCAATCTGCCTGGTGGCCGCCTTCAAGAGTAGGTCGTGTGTCAAGCGAACTATATGTCCCTTTCATTATCCAGACATACCATCCGGCCTTTTCTCCATACTCAATTCTTCTTAATACTGCCAAGTGCGGACCTTCGGGATGAAATTTTTTGTTGTGTGCTGCAATGGCCGCCTCAAACTCTA
>DDIU01000006.1 GCA_002338655.1 Flammeovirgaceae bacterium UBA1842
AGAAGTTTACCGGACAACAGTGAGTCCAATCAAGAAAATTATTTGCAGATTCTGTATCATTTATATCTTCGCAACAACAAGTTAAAACTCGCAAACACTATAATTTTGCAATAGAATCATTCTTTAACAATTCCAATCCAGATACCCCACCCGATACCACAAATTTCATAGCTGCTGTTGAAGACATATTTAGGGGGGTAACAAATTTCTTGTCTACTAGAAATTGATTGCCCGACCAAGCGTATGAATGTGGCATATAGACCGATATATAACCCGGTAAGTCAATTTGCTCCAGATTCTCATTGGTGACAAAACCCAATTTAAGCATCCTGTTATGTTCGTCAACAGCTACCAATACAGGTTTGTTAAATTTTTTTTGATCACCCACAAATGCGCCTATTAAATCTTTAAGGGAGGTGTAAATGATGTTTACAAGTGGTATTTTAATCAAGTACTTTTCAAAATACTCGAAAAATGGGCGGGTAATAAAAAAGGAAGCCAAGTAGCCCATTACAGTAATGGTTGACAATACAACTATTAAACCAATACCTGGTATATCCAATGGAATCAGACCATCTATCCAGCCTAGCACTTCATAGATCACATAAATGGTAAGTGCGAGCGGAACAACAAATAACAAACCCCTGAAAAAATAAGTTACAATCCGATTAAATGTGAATTTGGTCATGGTTATTTATTTTAATCATAAAAAAAGGGCTTCAAAGAAGCCCTTTCAATTTATAAAATTTACTTCTTAAATCGCTATACCTATAAATGATTTAAAGGCTATGCCCATCAAACCAGTGATAAGCATGGTAATACCTAAGCCTTTCAACCCATCAGGTACATTTGAGTACTTCAATTTTTCCCTGATGGCTGCCAAAGCAACAATGGCGAGCATCCAGCCAATACCTGATCCAAAACCATAAACGGTGGCTTCAGAAAGTGTGTAATCCCTTTGCACCATAAATAATGAACCCCCAAGTATTGAACAGTTTACCGCAATAAGTGGTAAAAATATACCTAAAGAACCATAAAGTGCTGGTGACATTTTCTCAACAATCATTTCCACTAGTTGTACCATGGCAGCAATAATGGCTATGAACATTATGAACTGTAAAAATTCAAGGTTAATATCTGTAAAACCAGCCCCTAGCCATGCCAGTGCACCTTCCTTAAGTACATATTCCTGGATCAGCCAGTTTATAGGTACCGTTATACTAAGTACGAATATTACAGCCATTCCCAGTCCAACCGCAGTACTTACCTTTTTCGATACTGCCAAAAAAGAACACATGCCTAAAAAATAGGCAAAGATCATGTTCTCAATAAATATTGATTTTATACCTATACTAATTAACTCCATAATTTCTAATTTTCTACGTAACCGGATTTAGATCGTTGAATCCAAATTATAATTCCCAATATCATGAATGCACCAATTGAGTCCACCATTAAACCATTGGTTTGAATGTGGAATCCCAAGTTATTGGCAATCCAATCATAAATTTTAATATCAAATATAGACCCTGAACCAAACAACTCCCTAAAAAATGCCACCACTAAAATGATCCAAGCGTAACCAAACCCACTACCCAATCCATCTAGAATAGAATCGTAAGGTTTATTACCCATAGCAAATGCCTCTAGTCTTCCCATTACAATACAGTTGGTAATGATCAACCCAACAAAAGCACCAAGCACCTTATACATTTCATAGCTATAGGCCTTTAATACTTCACTTACCAGCGTCACCAATGTGGCCACAACAGCTAGTTGCACTATTATCCTAACCCTTGATGGAATGATATTTCGCATCAATGATATAATCAAGTTTGAAAAAACCACCACAAAAACCACCGCTATTGACATAATCAATGTAGGTTCCATTTTTATGGTAATAGCCAATGCTGAACAAATACCCAATACCTGAACAGTGATTGGGTTATCTTCACCTAACGGATCGGTAATTAATTTTTTTCTTCTTTTGGAAAACAGCTCCTCCACGGGGAGTTTAACCGCTTCCTTTGGTTTTTCTAAAGTTTCAGTACTCATCTTTATGCTTTAAATAGCTTAAATTTATTTCACAAATTGGCAACACTGCCTGAGTTTACTTTTTTAAAGTAAGATTGGTAATAACTCAAATAATTCTCTAACATGTCAGTAAGCCCCCGACCTGTGATGGTAGCACCTGACATCCCATCCACCTCATGATCTGTTAATCCAGTATGGCCCTCGCCTTTAACCATTGTCACGGAAACTAAGTTTCCAGCGTCATCATAAATATGCTTACCTACAAATCTGTTTTGAACCTCTGAGGATGCAATTCTTGCCCCTAAACCTGGGGTCTCACTTTTATGGTCGAAGGAAGTTCCTGCAATGGTATTAAGATCGGATTTCAAAGCCACATAGCCCCAAATTTTATCCCAAAGACCAGCACCATATAAAGGCAAAATGTAGGCATCTACCTGAGTTGGGTCTTTCTCATCCATATACTTAAACACTGGATATACCCTCTCCTCTGGAGTTTTCTTATAGTTTTTAGAAATATCAACTTCTTCAGCTATCATTGGATTGCCCTTGGCATTTTTCAAAACCTCTTCACCATTGATATCAACGACAAGGGATTGTATCCTTGCTTTATATAAATTCAAAACCTCATCTTTCTTCAGTTTTGCTAATTCATTACGATCCATTACCGAAGAAAGGATCTGTGTCTTTGTATCCAACTCCACAGATATTTTCTGGGCAGGGGCAAGTCCCTGAGATGCCAATGACAGCAAACCTCCCACTACTATAGTAAGAGCGGCTGTAAATAATAAAATGTATGTGTTAGACTGTCGCACGTTGTAACCTCCTTTTCTTATTAGCGTTCACTACTGTATAATCAATAAGTGGTGCAAACACATTCATTAACAGAATGGCTAGCATAATTCCTTCAGGATAGGCAGGGTTAAACACTCGAATCAACACGGTTAACAAACCTATCAAGAATCCATAAATCCACTTTCCTCTTTCCGTTTGGGCCGCAGTTACCGGATCCGATGCCATGTACACCGCTCCAAATGCCAATCCACCAATCACTAAATGATAGTGAGCTGGCAAAAGCATAAATTCATTGGCACCAATACCGTTCATGAGCAAGCCCATGGCATAAGCACCCGCAAATACACTCACTATGATTTTCCAACTTCCTACTCCTGTTATTATTAAAATAGCGGCCCCAATTAGACACATTAATGTAGATGTTTCACCGATACTACCCGGCATAAAACCAAAAAACATATTGGAGAAACTAAAGATATTGTCAGCCCAGCCCGCTCCAAATGTGCCGAGTGATGCCACTACATTCTCACCTGTAGTAAGGGCCTGAGCACCTATAGCTAGTGGTGTAGCACCTGAATATCCTGCCACTACATTGGCATCGCCAATATAGGTCCAAACATCACCAGAAATCTGACTTGGGTAAGCAAAATAAAGAAATGCACGTGCTGTTAATGCCACGTTCAAAACGTTCATACCGGTTCCACCAAATGCTTCTTTTGCGATAATTACCGCAAATAGTGTGGCTAAAGCCACTTGCCATAACGGAATGTCAGGAGGCATTACCAAGGGAATTAACATACCCGTTACTAGGAAGCCTTCGTTAATTGGGTGTCTTCTAATCGTACCAATCGTAAACTCAGTCCCTAAACCTACAGCATAAGACACGACAACTATAGGGAGTACCTGAATGGCTCCCACCAGCATCATATCCATAAAGGACGCTTCCTGACCTATGGCTAGGAAATGTTGATGCCCAACATTATAGATTCCAAAGAGTAAACACGGTATCATGGCGATGATGACGGTCATCATCATACGCTTCATATCTATTGCATCTCTTATTTGAGCACCTTTCGCTTTGGTAGTGTGGTCTGGGACAAACAAAAGTGTTTCATGTGCTTCGAAGATATAATGAAACTTCTCCCATTTTCCACCTTTTTGAAAGTGTGGCTTAACTTTATCAAGTTGTTCTCTTAAAAAATTCATTCTATCGACAATTAACTATACTGTATAAGATCTAAACCTTCTCTTACTATTGATTGAACATCATGTTTGGAAACGTCAACAAACTCACAAAGGGCTAAATCTTCCTCTATAACTTCATAAATTCCCAAACTTTCCATATCATCATAATCTTCTGCGAGTATCGCTTTTAAAAGATAAGTTGGTAATATGTCCATGGGTGTCACCCTTTCAAAAACGCCTGTTTGAACAAATGCCCTAGGCTCTCCTTTCAAGTTTGTATCCACCACAAATTCCTTCTTTGGGTTAAGGAATGAAAGCAGGCCAAATGCCCGTTGAAAACTTAACTTATTAGTGGTAGGCAGAATCCAACCAAACATCTCATGGTAATCACCTTCAGGAATAACCGTGGCCATATTATCAAAATAGCCAAGGTGACCTTCCGCATCAATTTTTTCACCTGTCAATACATTGCCAGCAATATACCTTACGTTATCACTCTTAATGTTACCGGCCACCATTTTTTTAATTGATGCCCCTGTATATGTTTTATAATACTGGGGGTTGGTCACTTCTGAACCTGTCAATGCCACCACTTTTGATGAGTCGTATATTCCTTCAAGGAATAGTTTTCCTATTTGAATAACCCCAAAAGGGCTAATAGTCCAAACAATATCACCTTTGTTAATGCTATCAATATGATGAATCTGAACCCCTACATTTCCTGATGGGTGTGGGCCTGAGAATTTATTGAGTTGAACATTTTTAGCATGTGCAAAAATTTGCGCTACCTCATGATCAGAATTAATATTGAGATGAATGAGTCCGGGAGTAAGTTTTTTGATTACATCAATCCCTGCTTGAAAATATTGATCTTCACCTTTGAACAACATATCGTAATCTGGTGCCAATGGGTTGGAGTCAAATGCAGATATAAAAATTGCCTTTGGGGCTTCTTCAGGGTCGGCAATAATTCCAAATGGACGTTGTACAATATTTACCCACGCTCCTGAGCTAAGTAAATGTTCAACTGCCTCTTCCCTAGTCGCATTGCCGATATCGGATACAGAATATTTTTTATGCTGAACATACTCCATCTGCTTATCGGCCAAAATTACTACTTCAAGTAACTTACGCTTCTCACCTCTCTTAATCTCAACAATTTCACCACTAACTGGGGCAACGTGAATAACTTTCTCATTCTTTTTATCGAACAAAATAGGAGCTCCTGCTTTGACGGTGTCCCCTTCGTTGACAGTCACCTTAGGTCTCAATAATCCGTGAAAACTTGTTGGTTTGTAGGCGAAAGTTTCTGGTTGATCAACTTCCGCAAGTCTTTTTTCGGCTTTGCCAGCTAAGTTGATGTCAAACCCTTTTTTTAGCTTTATGAATTTAGACATGCTTTCTTTTAAAATTCAATCTAACGATGTAAAATCGAAGTCAAAATTAACAAATTTTGCTACAATAAAAATTGAATATATTATTTAAAATAAAATTAAATAACCATCCGTTTTATGATACCATTTCTTCCTCATTGTGGCCTATAATCTTGCTTAATGCAAGGTTTACCACCTCCTCTACCTGTTCATCCAAAGTCATAAATGTAGTATCAACCACAATTGCATCTTCAGCTTGTATCAAAGGGCTTTCTTCCCGTGTGGTATCCATCAGGTCACGTTGCTTTAAATTCTCGATAATATCCTCCAAATCTACGAGTTGATCCTTAGCAAGAAACTCAGCTTGGCGCCTGCTAGAACGCACGTAAATGTCAGCATTCATAAATATTTTTAATTCAGCGTCCGCAAAGACAACCGTTCCTATATCACGTCCATCCATTACCACCCCCTTCTTTTTACCAAGCTTTCGTTGTTGCGCCACCATGGCATCACGCACTTCTTTTATACTGCTCACTTGACTTACCTGATTTGAAATGGCCATCTCACGGATTTCGTTCTCTACATTTAATCCATTCAAATAGGTTTCCGTTTGCTCCGTTTTCTGATTTACCTGAAATGTTATCTCAATATTATCAAGTGCCTTATTTATTTCCACCTTGTTGGTCTGGCTCACATGATTCCTAAGAAAATATAGCGTAACTGCCCTGTACATAGCTCCTGAATCGATGTAAGTATAGCCCAAAATGGAAGCAACCCTTTTTGCTGTGGTACTCTTACCACAAGCTGAATATCCATCAATGGCGATTACAATCTTCTTCATACTTACTAACAGTCCTTTTGTGGGCAAGGAATAGGCTTCCCTGGCTTAAGTTTACCGTTTCGTTTTGTGGTAGCACAGCCCGAAACCAATGATGCAATTACAATTAATAGCAATAATCTCTTCACAAAGACAAATATATGGCTAGAATATGGGGCAAACAATTAATAGCCTGTCATTCTATTCCTTGTTGATAGCTCATTTGAAAGCCAATCTTATGCCCGCCCCCTAATGCCTGTGTTCTCTCCATTTTCTCATTGAGTGAAATAACCCTAATCGATGGAAAAGGGGATGTTATAAGGTCTGACTCAATGGATTGACTGATGACCAACTGGACTATAATATTTAAATCTGTTTTGGTCAGGGGTTTTGGGGACACGTTTTCAAACATGAAATTCAATTGCCTTTCACCCTCTACCAAAAAGTGATTTTCGTAATTACAAAAAACACGTGCTACTAAATAACCGGGATCATTTAACCTGTTAAACTTTAACGAGTCGGCCATGAAATTATAAATATTAATCTGGCCCAAATACTTACGAAGCGGCTCTTCCTGTACATATGGGCTTTTAGAAAAACCATGGGTATCATCAAGTGTAATGATGTTGGTATGCAAAAGGAATACGAGCAAATCACCGGCTATTCTTACCTGAAATTCCTGATTACTAATCTTAGTGACGGAGAGCTCAATATCTTTATCTTTTTCAACTATCTTTTCACTGATCTGTTTTATCACATTCTTGGCTTCATTTTCCAAATCTTTGAAGTTCTTACAGAGTGTGCGATAAGTCTTTTGTTTTACAGCTGATTTGGATTCTATTAAATTAGCTATAGAATCAATAGGGTTTTGATTTGTAGACATGATTTAAATTAAAACTTAATTTCTAATTTTCGTTAGTATATTTAGTAAACAATACAAAATCATGGGAAGAAAACCAGAAGGATCAGCAGAAAATCTATTTAAAAACCTTGGTAAGAAGATTGATGAACTTATCGAAGATATTAAGACGGGGGCAGACAAAGTACGTCATTCGGAGCGGTTTGAGGAGCTAAAGAGAAATGGGGAGACATTGAAAAAAGAGTTCAGGGAATTTAAGGATAGTAACAAGGATGTAATAGATCGGGTTGACAAGTCATTTGAAAAAGCCGGAAAAGAGATTAGGGAAGCATTTGATAGGGCATTTAAAAAAGAAGGTAAAAACAAAAAGGAGGCTTAACCTCCTTTTTGTTTTGTAATAATATGGTTACTTATTAACCAATATCCCAATTTTCAATCTCCATTTCCAAATTATCCAACTCATCGAAAATCGGCTTAAGTACATCTTCTAATTTCTCTGTAGTTCCGTCCGTATATTTTATATATGGAACATCTTCCTCTTCTTGATCAATAACTTCTGTAACAAATATGATGTCCCCTATCTTATTGCCACCATTGAACATGGCAAGCTTGACGAAAGTATTGGGATTTGGATCATTTGAATTTTCCAGACCATTTACATCAATGCTACCTTCAAGTTTAATCGTTTTATACTGTACAAATCCGTCAATATTATCTATATCTTCTTTTTGATCGGTTAAAAAACTTAATGCTGCGTTTACTGATACAATGGTTTCAGATCCCTTCATTATAGAAGCCTCCAAATTTGATTGTTTCGCCCCGGATGTGTCAAAAGCAAATACAAAAGTGAATGGGTTTAAATACAATGAAACATCACCGGATATTGGTTCACCCTTTGAATTGAATACCGCTTCGAAGTCAATCTCTATTTGCTTAACTTTATTTACTGACAAATCAGCATTTAAAAGTGTAGGTAAATAGTAATGATCAAATTCATCTTCGAAAAGTTGTTCTTCAAATGCTGTTAATCTCAACGTTACATTGTTGGCGGCTGATCCTTCTGCGGGAAAATTTATTTCTATAATTCCTTCTGTGGTTTCTGTTTTATCAAATGTTTCAGTAGCTGGATTCCAATCATACTGTCCCCAATGTTGGGAAAAATCAAATCCATGATCTTCAGTTTTTGCTAATTTTGATGATTTGCCGACAAAAATTCTCTTAAATAATCTCGCATTCTTTTTAAACCATTTTTTAGACTCCTTTTCACTCATTACCCTTCCATTAAAGGGGTCGCTCAACTGAATCAGTGCTGCTAAATCACCTATTGCACCTACTCCCTCGGATTGTGTTAAATCAACTATGTCCAAGCTCATATCAGTAGAGAGTTTAGACATCGATTGCTTAGCCTCTTCCACTGAAAACTGTTGCGATGAATCCTCATCAGAATTACAGGATAAAGCAAATACGCTTAACATCAGCAAGAAATAACTAATTGTTTTTTTCATGTTTTGAATAGTTTAAAATGTTTTTACTGCACTGCAAATGTATAGAGGATTTCGGACAAAAAAAGGGGGTTCACTTGCATGAACCCCCTTTTATTTAGAATATATTTTCTTGATTAACCGATAGATATTCTCTTAAATTCTGTGACAGTAAGACCACTGGCCACACTATCAAGATATTTTGCAACAGTTAACGAGTTATCCTTCACAAACTGCTGGTTCAATAAGGTGTTGTCCTTATAAAACTTCTGTAATTTCCCTTCAGCAATTTTATCAATGATATTCGCTGGCTTACCTTCGGCTAAAGCTTGTTCTTTTCCAATTTCCAATTCTTTTTGGATCGTTGATGCGTCTACTCCATCCTTATCTACTGCTACTGGGTTCATGGCTGCTATTTGCATTCCCACGTCTTTACCCGCTTCCTGTACATCGGTACCATTCACACCCTTCAAAGAAACCAATACTCCCAATTTACTTCCAGCATGAATATAAGGTACAACGGCTTCGCCAGATACCTTAACAAATTCACTGATTTCAATTTTCTCGCCTATTTTTCCTACCAATTCTGTGATTTTCTCCTGAACGGTGAAATCACCAATTTTCTGTGTCAATAGTTCTTCTGTAGTAGCTACTCCACTAGTAAAAGCCACATCCAAAATAGCGTTTCCTAAATTTTGGAATTCTTCATTCTTTCCAACGAAATCGGTTTCACAGTTAAGGGCAACTAATATTCCAACAGAACTGTCATCATTAGTCCTAATGAAAACAGAACCTTCTGTAGTTTCCCTGTCAGCTCTAGAAGCTGATACTTTTTGTCCTTTTTTTCGTAAGATATCGATTGCTAAATCAAAATCCCCATTAGCTTCGGTCAAAGCTTTCTTGCAGTCCATCATTCCTGCACCTGTCATTTGTCTTAGCTTATTTACGTCTTGTGCTGTAATAGCCATAATTGTTAATTAAAATTTCTAAATGGTATGTTATTTAAAAAAAATTGAACACCATCCCGAATAGTCATCGGGACAATGTTCAATCTATATGCGTTGAAGTCACGTGACTTATTCTACGGTCTCTTTAGTTTCTGACTTGGCTTTCTCCTTATCTTTAGCCTCTGCTGTCTCCTTTGCATCAACAGCTCTTTTAGCTGCTTCCTCTTTTTGAAGGTTAGCATCATCTTTATCTTTCTTTCTTTCTGCAAGGCCTTCTTCTATTATAGCACCAATATGGTTTACTATAAGTGAGATGGATTTGAAAGCGTCATCATTAGAAGGGATTACAAAATCAACACCTCGTGGGTCAGAATTTGTATCTACCATTCCAAAAACAGGGATATTCAATTTTTGAGCTTCCTTAACTGCAATGTGCTCTCTTTTTACATCGATCACAAAAAGTGCAGCAGGTAATCTGTTAAGGTCATTGATTCCGCCTAGTACCCTTTCCAATTTCTCCTTTTCACGGGAAATCATCAAGCGTTCTCTTTTTGCAAGGTTAAGGTAAGACTCATCTTTCATCAACTTATCAATAGAAGACATTTTTTTCAATGACTTTCTAATGGTAGCGAAGTTGGTCATCATCCCACCTAACCATCTGTCGGTTACGTAAGGCATGTTCAATTTTTTCGCTTGTTCAGTGACGATGTCCTGAGCCTGTTTTTTCGTAGCTACGAATAAAACTTTTCTCCCTGATCTAACAATGTTCTTCAGTGCGAAAGATGCTTTTTCGAGGCACTCAAGGGTTTTATTTAGATCGATAATGTGGATACCGTTCTTCTCCATAAATATATATGGAGCCATTTTGGGATCCCACTTTCTCGTTAAGTGTCCGAAGTGAACACCAGCATCTAGTAAGTCGTTATACTCTAATTTATTTGCCATTAATATTAAATTGTTTGCTCTTTTATCTGTTTCGCTTACGCTAATGATTAACGCTTACTAAACTGGAATCTCTTTCTTGCTTTTGCTCTACCGTATTTCTTTCTTTCCACCATTCTAGGGTCTCTAGTCAAGAAACCTTCAGCTTTCAAAGCAGGTCTATGATCAGGATCGATTTCAACCAATGCACGAGAGATGGCCAAACGGATGGCTTCTGCCTGACCAGCAGGACCACCACCATCAACATTTACTTTAATGTCGAAATTTCCGTCCTGCTCCAATATATTAAGTGGTTGACGAACGATAGTCTGTAAAATACCTGCAGGGAAGTATTCTTGAACGTCTCTGTTATTTACAGTTATAGCACCTTTACCGGCAGTAACGTAGATTCTTGCTACCGAGGTCTTTCTTCTTCCTATTGAACTTATTACTTCCATTCTTATAAATTAATTTCTTTCGGTTGTTGAGCTTCATGTGGGTGTTCTGCACCTTCATATACGAACAAGTTACCAAACAATGCTCTTCCCAATCTTCCTTTTGGAAGCATTCCCCTTACAGCACGTTCAACTAATAATGTAGATGATTTTGCTTTCAACTCAGTTGGAGTGGTTTTTCGCTGTCCACCAGGATATCCTGTGTGAGTTACATAAACTTTATCAGTCCACTTTTTACCGGTCATCTTCACCTTGTCACAGTTAACAACGATAACGTTGTCACCACAATCAACATTTGGAGTGAATCCTGGCTTGTTTTTACCTCTCATGATCTTGGCTATGTCACTTGCAAGCCTACCTAATATTTTCGAATCTGCATCAACCACCACCCAATTCTTCTCAGCTGTTGCCTTGTTGACAGAAATCGTTTTATAACTTAAATTATCCACGCTTTTAAAGCTTTATTTTTTGACAATATATAGTTCTCCCCTTAAAAAGGGACTGCAAAGATAGAATGATAAATTTTTATTTGCAACAACGGTTTCAAATATTTACTTATTCTTCTCTAGTTGCTCAACCAGTACCCTAAAATCTTTAGGATAGTCCGCCTCAATGGTCATTTTATCACCTTTTATGGTTAAAAAGGTAAGTTTGTGCGCATGAAGCGCTATCCGTTTAAGTAATGGCTGTTCTTCAGTTTCTTTTTTTAGGTGAAACTTTTTTTTAATGCTTGATAAATAAAAATACTTACCTCCATAGTTAACGTCTCCAGAAATGGGAGCCCCATGATTGGCCAAATGTATTCTAATCTGATGCATACGCCCCGACAACGGCCTACATTCAATCAAAGTATGCGATTTATAGGCAACTAGTGTATTAAATGTAGTAGTGGCCTCCTTTCCTTTACGGTCGATTCGTACCGTACCGTTTGATAATTTTAAGATTTTATCTTCCACCACTTTGTTTTGGAAATCATGTGTGCCATCAGCAACAGCATGATATTCTTTTCCAACAGTCCTATTTTCAAACTGAATGGACATGTGACGGTATGCCTCCGGGTTTTTAGCAACGATCAGGACTCCGGAGGTTTCTTTATCCAACCTGTGACAAACCTGGGCATCTTCAATGGCTTCGCGTGCCAAACTTAGAATATTGACGGGATCATTTCGATCGTCTAACGTAGATATAAAAGGTGGTTTATTGATCACACAGTAATCTTCATTTTCCCAGATAACCAGATCTTCAAATTTCATTTTTCTTGCCATCGGACAAAGGTAGATACTTGGAGTCAGTTCTTCTTAACCAGTCGGTATTTTAATCCTCGCCCAATCGTAGTTTAAAACTAAATTCAGAACCTTTGCCAAGTGTGCTTTTCACTTCCACCTTGGTGCCATGCTCTTCCAAAATATGCTTTACTATGGCCAATCCCAGGCCGGTACCTCCATTTTCACGGGACCTGCTTTTGTCAACCCTGTAAAACCTTTCAAAAATCCGTGTTACGTCTGATGTTGGAATACCCACACCACTATCTTTTACATAGGTTATAACCTCATTTTTATGAAATTTGAACCCAACCTCCACTTTGTCGCCCTCATTAGAATATTTTATAGCGTTGCTTACTAAATTGTTCATCACTTGATTGATCCTTTTCCAATCTGCGTATACTATTACCTTATCGGTGGGTACCCCAACAATCTTAAGGTTGATGTCCTTTTTCTCAGCTTTGGTTACAAACTGATCTACTACATCTTCAATTAATTTTTTCAGGTCAAAATATTCAAGTTGCATTTTTATTTCCCCAGTTTCAATGTGGGAAAGGGTAAGCAAGTCTTGAACTAGTAAATCCAGGTCATCCAGACTTTTAGCGGCACGTTCCAAAAATTGGGTACGTACGGTTTTGTCTTTGATGGCTCCATCCAGTAAAGTATGGACAAAACCTTGAGCAGCAAATATGGGGGTCTTCAGCTCATGACTGACATCTGCGATAAATTCCCTTCGGAAGGCTTCCATTTTTTTGAGTTCATCTATCTCCTTTTGTTTCAAAGCGGCATAGCTATAGATTTCATCATTAATTTTCTTTAATGGATTAAATGGATTCGATCTATAGGTATCTATTGCCTTTAGCTCCTTCTTCCGCAACTTTTCAAAAAGCTTATAAATTTTGGTGATCTCCCTGAAGATTAGAAATTCCAAAATAATAAAGCCCATCAAATAGGTAATGGAGAAGCTTATACAGAAAGTGACAATTAATGCCGTGGTAGTAACCTCGTCAAATAGTGACAAGAAAGCCGTGGTGACTGCTGCGATGCAGACCGCCAGAAGCAATGCAATAACACGGGAATTATAAATCATTATTAATTTAGAGCAAACTTATAGCCTACTCCTTTTACAGTGGTTATATAAGCGTCCCCTATCTTTTCACGTACTTTACGAATATGTACATCTACCGTTCTGGCAAGTACGTAGACATCTGATCCCCAAATATTTTGCAAAAGCTCTTCCCTTCCATAAACTTTATTAGGATTGAGGGCTAAAAAATGGAGCAGTTCAAATTCCTTTTTTGGTAAGATGATTTCCTTTCCTTTTAGGTTTACTGTATAGCTTGTGCGATCTATTGTTAAATCATCAATCACAATTTGATCTGAGGCTTCGTTTTTCTGAACGTCCCTTCTAAAATAGGCATTGATCCTACTCATTAATGCACGTGGCTTAATGGGCTTGGTAATATAGTCATCAGCGCCTGCATCAAAAGCAGCCACCTCAGAATACTCTTCCGACCGGGCAGTAAGAAATATAATAAATGCCTTGGCTATTTCCGGGATTCCCCTTAGCTGCCGACAAGTTTCTACCCCATCCTGTTTAGGCATCATTATATCTAACAGGATAACATCGGGTATAAATTTTGTAGCTATTTCAACACCTTTGATGGCATCTGTGGCCGTTTTGACAATATATCCCTGTTTCTCAAGATTATATTTAAGGAGTTCTAAAATAGCCTCTTCATCATCTACAACAAGCACCTTTTGTTCTTGCTTGTTTCCCATATGGTTAATATTTAACGAGGTTATAGATCAAAATCAAGGCTAAAGTAGATAGATTTCATATTATTAAAAAATGGAGTAACGATTAGTAACAATTACTTAATATTTCCTTTAGAATAGGCTTGAATATCAACCTCAACAGCCCCTACAAACATATTGGCCCTGATTTTAAGCGGAACTTTATTACGGTCTTCTGAAATCCATACCTTAATGGAATTTTCACCATTAAATAGTCCATTTTCAGGCATAATTGGTGATAGCACCAATGAATTTATAGTTCCTAATTTGGTTTTCAATTGCTCGCGGCCTATAAATCTAATTTTGAAATCATAGACTTCATCATCAAAGAATGCCTTAATGGGGATTATTTCCCCTTCCTTTATTTTACTAAAATTCAGTGTTCTCAAATAATAATATCCGCTGACAATGTCCTGTGCATATTTTGGAATTTCAAATTCTTCAATCGGTTTCCATCTCTCTTCCCTAAAATGGTAGTTGTGAACCTTTACTTGATCGTTCTGATGATCAAAGTCAATAATTTCATGCTTCCTATATCTTCCCTCTTCTATTTTCTGATAAAATTTTTGTGGAACAATTGATGCTGTATCAAGGTAGGTGCCCCAATTGTCACGGATCCTAAGGAAAAGATCGAACATGCCAATAGACTTTCCAAAGACATCAATTTTGTAGCATGGTCTTCCATTTATAGTAAATAAGTCATCATGAATGACCATTTTTCCCTCGGCAGCATTAACAAAACCATAATGTACCTTATAATCTATGACCTCACCTTTGGTAAAGCTGGTATTTTTCACAACTCGATATCCATTGAAATTATCGCTGGACAGAAGCAACGTAGCTAACGCAATAAAAAAAATGTATCGTAGGTAATTCATTATTAAAGTGAGGGGTGTTTTTCTTTTATATATAAGACGAAATTAATCAGGTTTTGGTCAAACTCATTATTATAGATAGATTCTAGTGTTCCTTGTTTTGATTGATACCTTTGAAACGACATAAAGTAGGTATTATTTGGCTGATATCCCTTTACACCTTCAATGTATTTTTGGTTACTCAATGCAAGTGTATCCAATTCACTCATTATTTTATCAACTAGTAAATTCTTTTGAGATAATTTTTCATCATCGGGAAGGTCAGTAATGTTCTTATACAAGCTATCAAGAGCATTGTACCCTCTTAAAATATGGTTTACAAAAATCTTTTCGTCTGCAAGTTCTTCAACATATTGTTTGTAAACCGTAGAACTATCTCCATATACCTGCTGTAAAAAGATCAAAGTGCCTTTTTCGGCTATAAATGAGGCTAGATTCTCATTGAACTCAACACTGTCTTTTACAAATATGGTAGCATGCACCAGTTCATGGATTATTAAATTAGCCAAATCACCATAATTTCGATTGAGCATCTCACTTAGGATAGGGTCTTTAAACCAGCCCAAAGTGGACCACCCACCAACAGTACGCATGCCTGCATCGAGCCCTTTGTTTTTTATAATTTTAAATTCATGATCAGCATATTCCTTTTTAAAGAATCCTTTGTAAGGCATCTCACCTAATAGGGGGAATTTCCATAAATAAGGAGTGAAGCTATATGGCTCGCAACCGGTGACTACCCATAAAACTGGCTGGCCATGCTGATCATACATTTCGGTGTAATTATCTGTATCGGAAAGACCCAAATGGCTTACCGCAAATCCCCTTACCTCTTCCACAAATTTTAATTTCTGCTTTACGCTGTCACTTACTGCAGGATCATTAAGGTAATCTTCAATAGGCCTGGAGTTGTAGACAATGGATAATTGACCAGAAGCTTGTCTCCAACCATATCTGATCAGGTCAAATTGCCAAATGCCCAAAACAATTACGATCCCCAATAAAACAAGTAATGCTTTTTTCATCATTAATGTTTGTTTGCTTTGTTTTTCAACATATAGAAATCGGCATTATAATTTATATAAAGGCCATGTGAGAATTCAAACGTACTGTTTTGAAGATCATAATAGGGCTCGAATCGTCCAGAAATAACCAGGTTTTTAGCGATGTGTATGTTATGCATTATCCTCAAGATCAATAGCTCCCTTATTTCTTCAATCACAAAGGGATTTTTGAAGGTGCTCGATTCTGAAGCATATAATTTGCCCCCTTCAATGGAAAGGAACTCATGCCCTCTCCAATAGCTTAGCATAACTTCAAGTCCCTTTTTACTCCGCATTTCTGCATTGACATAATAACCACTTCCATTTTCAAAAGGCCGTAATTGAACCCCCGATTGATCATTGTATTGCGCATAATAAGAATCGAGTTTAAGATTATTGAGAAACTTGTTATCAGGCCTATACCATTCTAAGGTTATACCAGCAGTACTATTAATATAAGTCTGCAGCGGTGCTGGGTTGCTATCAATCTGACCCCCTTTATGCTTAATAACTGCTTGAAGTGGTATGGATATTTTTAACCCTTTATCCATCAATACATAGCGCATAGACAAACCACCTGTAAGTTCTTCCTGATCATTTTCCCCTACATAAAGCATATTTTGCCAGTCCAACCATGTATCAAAAAATATCCAATCGTTTTCTACATAAAATTGAAATCCGTTTTCTACCCTATTCACCAGGGCATTCTCGAAATCATAGAATGGCTCAATCAGTCGGTGTGACACACTACCCTCAAGTGTACCCACAATCAATTTAACATCGCCAAATGTATAATTGAATGAGAAAGTAGGTAAAATTTCAGAGTATCGATCATTACCAAAATCCTTTTGGACGTATAACCCTACATCAATTTTGGTGTTTGAAGTGGGTTGATAGGAAATGGATGGGTTAAGCTGGTAGCCAAAAAGGGTGTAGCCATCCGCTATTTTATTGAAATACTCATTGTTTTTACTGAAAGCCAACATCCTGAAGTTAAACTTCAAAGCACCAGAGTCCATTTTTGAGATGGCATTTCTTTGCTCAAACATAGAGTTGTTCAACTGACCATAAACAGAACATGAAATTAAAATCAATACAATTGACAAGACTTTGGACATGGAATAAAAGTTTTTTGCAATATATGAAGAGACTCGGATAACTCTGATCGGAAAACTACAAGAATTTTCGCAGGCCTTATCAAAATTATGGGCATAACTTATTATCTTCACCACTTATAAACTGACATTAATACCCGAGTAAAATGAGCGAGAAAGAACAGAAACTTAAGGCACTTCAATTAACTATAGACAAACTGGAAAAAACATACGGCAAAGGTGCCGTAATGAAACTTAGCGATGAGAAAGTCGTGGACGTTCCTGCGATTTCCACAGGCTCTTTAGGGTTGGATATTGCACTGGGAATTGGTGGTATTCCACGGGGTAGGGTTATAGAAATATATGGACCAGAGTCCTCAGGTAAAACTACATTGTCAATGCACTGTATTGCTGAAGCGCAAAAAGCTGGGGGTCTGGCTGCCTTTATTGATGCAGAGCATGCATTTGACAAAGGCTATGCTGAAAAATTAGGTTTAGATACTGAAAACCTCCTCATTTCCCAACCAGATAGTGGTGAACAGGCTCTTGAAATTGCCGAACACCTTATTCGTTCAGGGGCCATTGATATTATTGTTATAGACTCTGTGGCCGCCTTAGTACCAAAAGGGGAACTGGAAGGCGAAATGGGTGACAGTAAAATGGGACTTCAGGCTCGTCTGATGTCACAGGCGCTAAGAAAATTAACTGGTACTATTAATAAAACAGGCTGCTCATGTATTTTCATTAATCAGTTACGTGAAAAGATAGGTGTTATGTTTGGTAGCCCTGAAACAACTACTGGCGGTAATGCTTTGAAATTCTACGCCTCTGTTCGACTTGATATTAGAAGGATTGGTCAAATCAAAGAAGGCAATGGTGATATGACGGGAAATAGAACCCGAGTCAAAGTTGTGAAAAACAAAGTAGCTCCTCCCTTTAAGGTAGTAGAATTTGACATTATGTTTGGTAAGGGAATCTCAAAAGCAGGAGAAATTGTAGATCTTGGAGTAGAACTTGATATCATTAATAAAGCAGGTTCTTGGTTCTCATATGCTGGCAACAAGCTTGGACAGGGCAGGGATACCGTAAAAGGCCTTATAGAAGACAATCCAGAATTGATGGAAGAGCTTGAGAAAAAGATCAAAGGAAAGATTACAGGTGATTTGCTGGATAAGCCGGTTAAAGAAGCGAAGTGATTTGGTGGTGATTTGTTAATCGTTGATCGTTATTGGTTGTTAGGGTGACTATATAGACTTAAATATAAACCTATAGAATTATTATGCTAAAGTATTTTGATGCCAAAGATGATATTTCAATATCTTCCTTATTTAAAAAAATCATTTGCTTAAGATTACATATTAATTTCAGCACGAGTATTATAAAAAAAAGTCTCTTTAAATAATCACTAATAAAACCTTGAGATGAATAAGAAACCTACGTTTATTTTTTATTTTTTAGTAATTTCAGTGTATGTCTTACTTTTAATTTGGGTAGATAAAACAGGGTTGATTGGCGTTATTGCAATTTGTTTCGCAACTGTTGCACTTTATTTATTAAGAAACTTTAACCATCAACTAAACCTAAAAATAGCTATCGCCTATCAGTTCGTATTATGTATTGGCAATATTCTTGTTTTTTACTCTTTATTCGACTCTTTTACAATCGCAATAGCTATTAGCGCGGCTATTTTCATCCCTACATTTCAACTTGTCAAATCACTTAAAACTTAGTATAAACTGCAAAACTAGAAGGCTTGAGTACCAAGGTATTATTAAACAAAAGTTCTGCCGGTATTTTTAATAGCACGCATTTTAATTTTAGAAGTACTTGTTCAATTTTTGCTGAACAATAAAAGATGGTAACACCCATTTGCATGTGAGTATCTTCTTATAATTAACTCCTAATCGCAATTACCGGATCCAACCTTGCAGCGAGTGCTGCCGGCACAATTCCGGAAACGGTGCCTATTATAGCTGAGACCCCAAGCCCAAGTACAATATTGTTTAAAGTCAAGGAGACTTCCAGTGAGCCCATCGGGATAAAGGTGATGAACAATACCAACACCAAGCCCCCCAAGCCACCAATAACGCTCAAGAATACAGACTCAAACAGGAATTGAAATAGTATGAAGTAGTTTTTGGCGCCCAATGATTTTTGAATACCAATAATCGTTGTCCTTTCCTTAACAGAAACAAACATGATATTGGCAATACCAAATCCACCAACAAGGATGGAGAATCCGCCAATTATCCATCCTGCGATACCAAATACATCAAATACGCCAGAAAGTACGTTGGCGATGGCCTCTGGTCTGTTGAGTACAAAATTATCTTTTTCTTTAGGCTTTAATCCTCTTCTAGAACGTAACAACCCCGTTAATTCCCCTTCTAATTCCACTAAACCAACATCTGTTGCTCCACCCTTAACTCCGATTTTAGACCCCAATTCATTCCAAGCTCCAGTTCCTGTATTATATAATGTTCTAAATGCATCATAAGGGATTATACAATCATTATCCTTGCTTTCGAATCCCAGAAAACTTTCACCCTCTTTTTTTAATGTGCCTATAACATAGAATTTTTTATTCTTTACTTTAATTTCCTTTCCTACTGGATTTTGATTATTTGGAAATAGAGCTTTGGCCAAATCATACCCTATGATGGCCACTGCCCTACCTGATTCAGTTTCCTTTCTTGAAAAATATCTTCCTTCATTTATATCTAACTCAAACAAGTCTTGATAACCAAAACTACCTCCAACCAAATTTGTTTCAGAAAAGCTATTACTTTTATTTTTGGCAACTATATCACTGTTCTTTGCATAAATTGCTATAGCCGTTTTATTCTTTAGGTTTTCATCTAAAATTTTAAACTCATTATAACTTGGGTTTGGTCGTCTCAAGAAATCCCACCATCTATATTCACCATTAGAATCCGCAATATATGGCCATTTGTCCACGTAGATTACCCCAGAGCCCAAAAAATCAAAACTCTGTTTTACATTCTTCTCCAGTGAGTCGACAATGGTAAATACAGAGATAATGGCGAAGATGCCCACGGTAACGCCCAATAACGACAGAACCGTACGCATAATGTTCATCTTCAATGCATTCCATGCAAATCTGAAACTTTCTAATATTAACCTGAATACTAACAATGTCGTAATTATATGCTATAAAGTATTTATTAATAGTATCCCAAATGTCGAGGATATCTTTATCTTTGCGTGCTAATTTTAAAACTTACTTTAAAATTATTTAATACCGTAATATTAAATATGAAATTATCAGAATTCAAGTTTGATTTGCCGACAGGTCTTGTAGCCTTATATCCGGCAGAAAACAGAGATGAGTCCCGGCTCATGGTTATCCACAGAAAAACCGGTGAAATAGAACACAAAACCTTTAAAGACGTTGTTGATTACTTTGAAGAAGGCGATGTACTCGTAAATAACGATACAATGGTCTTTCCTGCCCGACTTTATGGAAACAAGGAAAAGACAGGTGCGAAAATCGAAGTTTTCCTTCTTCGTGAACTCAATCCGGAAATGCATCTTTGGGATGTACTGGTTGACCCTGCAAGGAAAATAAGGGTTGGCAACAAGCTTTATTTCGGTGACGGACATTTGGTAGCCGAGGTTATTGACAACACAACTTCAAGAGGCCGTACCATAAGATTTTTGTTTGATGGTACCGATGAGGAGTTTTACAAAACCATAGACGATCTGGGGGAAACTCCACTTCCTAAATATATTAAAAGGGAAGCTGAACCAGATGACAAAGAGCGTTTTCAAACAATTTATGCCAAACATAAAGGAGCAGTGGCTGCACCGACAGCAGGTCTCCACTTTACCCATCAATTACTGAAAAGATTTGAGATAAAAGGTGTGGACTTGGCAAGTATTACTTTACACATAGGCTTAGGCACATTCCGTCCGGTGGATGTGGAAGACCTTACCAAGCACAAGATGGACTCCGAAAATTTCATCGTAGGCGAAGAAACCGTAAAGATTGTAAATCAAGCGATTGACAATAAGAAAAGGGTGTGTGCTGTAGGTACAACTTCTATGCGTTCATTGGAATCTGCAGTTTCTGCAAGTGACCGATTAAAGCCAAAAGAAGGCTGGACAGATAAATTTATCTTCCCCCCTTACGAGTTTAAGATATGTAATGCCATGATCACCAATTTCCATATGCCTGAGTCCACATTATTTATGATGGCCTGTGCATTTGGCGGATATGATTTGATGAACAAAGCCTATAAACTGGCTCAAAAAGAAAAGTATAGATTTTTGACTTATGGTGATGCCATGTTGATTATCTAATGCAATATTGATAACGAATCACATTCCGTAGTTCTAAATTTCAATGTTCAATATTCGTCATTCTATATTTTTTAACTAGAATGGCGAATATTGATTGTTTAATACCTAAAATTAAACTGAAGGATTCTTTTCAAAAGTCACTTTACTGTTTACACTGTTGGTGCTTATGGGCTTATTTCCTAAGTTCATGTTTCATTTTAAACTCATTATTCTAGATTATAAATTTGAATGATGAATTTCGAATTATAAATATTGAATTTCGAATTCAAACTTTGAAAGAATACGCCATAATAGTAGCTGGAGGAAAAGGTACCCGTATGAACAATACCGTACCCAAGCAATTCATTGAGCTGTCCGGACTTCCAGTATTGATGCATACTATCAATGCTTTCTTTTCATACTCCCCAAATATTGACCTAATTCTGATATTGCCAAATGATGAATTGGAGGTATGGGCAGCACTATGTAAGAAGTACAATTTCAACAAACCATTACAAATAGTGGCTGGGGGTGAAACCCGTTTCCAATCGGTAAGGAATGGTTTAGCAGCAATCGAAACCAATGACGGGTTGGTGGCCATTCATGATGGAGTAAGGCCATTGGTGAGCAAAGATATTATTGGTGCAAGTTTCAGACTGGCAGCGGTGCATCAAAGTGCAGTGGCAGCGGTGAGGTTAAAGGAATCAATTAGAATAACAGAAAGAAATGCAACCACCTCAGTTGACCGCTCTTCCTATAGATTAATCCAAACTCCACAGACTTTTGACCTGAAGTTAATTAAAGATGCTTATAAAATTAAAGAAGAAGCAAGCTTGACAGATGACGCCAGTGTGGCAGAAAGAGCGGGCTGTAAAATCTCTTTATTCGAAGGGAGTTATTCCAACATTAAAATTACCACTCCCGAAGATCTTGTAATTGCTGAAGCTTTATTAAATAACTGAAAAGCCATTATCAAAAAGACAATGGCTTTGTTTTAATACTCGTCTTCGTTGAAGAAGAAG
Organism: Flammeovirgaceae bacterium UBA1842; assembly: GCA_002338655.1. Lineage (GTDB taxonomy): Bacteria > Bacteroidota > Bacteroidia > Cytophagales > Cyclobacteriaceae > Fulvivirga. The sequence continues at coordinate 22,260 of DDIU01000006.1, forward strand.
TCCTCTTTGGTCGGATAATCCGGCCATATTTCCTCAATGTTTTCAAAAGGTTGTCCATCGTCTTCAAGTTCCTGTAAGTTTTCAACAACTTCAAGAGGTGCTCCTGTTCTGATTGAGAAGTCAATCAATTCGTCTTTAGAAGCGGGCCAAGGTGCATCTTCAAGATATGATGCTAGTTCTAGTGTCCAATACATAGTTTAGTCCTCCTATGATAATGCTTTTTTAAATTTTGTGCAAATGTATAATTTTAAAAGACAAATCAAACTTTATGTCCATTTATTTCAATTGATTCATATTTTAACTTGTTGAAGCAACGTGATGCCTTTTTTAAAAGTTTAATTTATTCACACTTTTTTTTATAAATATTAGCGGTGTACCGCTAAACTTTAAATAGTACGCCAGGTTTATTTCTTCAATGTTCTAAAGTATCCCCCATTCACCCATAGGTGGAAGTAACTAAGAATATCCCTTTAGTGTAGCAAAATAGATTTTTAACTAAAGATTTAAAACTCAAAACCCTTGCTTAGGCATCAATTAATAAATATAATGTCAACTCTATAAAAGCATTATGAATCAAAAGAATAAATTTGTCAATAGGTAAATATTAACGGTATAATTATGAGTGACGAAAAAATCATCTTTTCAATGGCAGGGGTAAGTAAGGTGTACCCTCCCAACAAAGAAGTTTTAAAGAAAATATATTTATCCTTTTTCTATGGTGCAAAAATAGGCGTATTAGGATTAAATGGTTCTGGTAAATCTTCACTGTTAAGAATTATTGCTGGAATTGATAAAGAATATAAAGGTGAGGTGGTGTTTGATGGCTCCTTTACCATAGGGCTACTGGAACAAGATCCTCAATTGGATAAATCAAAAACAGTAAAAGAAGTGGTAGAAGAAGGTGCACAAGCGACTGTGGCACTATTAAAGGAATTTGAGGAAATCAACGAAAAATTTGCTGACCCAGATATTCTGGAAAATCCAGATAAGATGGAAAAGCTTATTGAGCGTCAAGGGGAAGTGCAGGAGAAATTGGACCACCTCAATGCATGGGAATTGGACAGTAAATTGGAACGTGCTATGGATGCGCTGAGAACGCCTCCCGGAAATGCTAAAATTGAACACCTATCGGGTGGCGAGAAAAGAAGAGTGGCACTTTGCAGGCTTCTGCTACAAGAACCTGACATCCTGCTATTAGATGAACCGACCAACCACTTGGATGCTGAGTCTGTTCATTGGCTAGAGCAACATTTGAAACAATATGCAGGGACGGTAATTGCTGTTACGCACGATAGGTACTTCCTTGACAATGTAGCTGGTTGGATATTGGAATTGGACCGGGGTGAAGGAATACCATGGAAAGGTAATTACTCTTCTTGGTTGGATCAGAAACAAAAACGATTGGCCAAAGAGGAAAAAACCGAATCTAAAAGGCAGAAAACATTACAACGGGAATTGGAATGGTCACGGTTGTCACCTAAGGGGAGACATGCCAAGGCCAAGGCTCGTTTAGGTGCTTATGACAAACTGCTATCTCAAGAAGTTAAAGAGCGCGAAGAGAAATTAGAGCTTTTCATCCCACCAGGGGAGAGATTGGGAGATAAGGTCATTGAGGCCAAAGGCGTTTCAAAATCATTTGGCGATAAGCTTCTTTATGAAAATTTGGAATTCTCTTTGCCCAAAGCGGGGATTGTTGGTATAATCGGGCCAAATGGTGCGGGTAAAACCACACTTTTCAAAATGATCACTGGTCAGCTAAAGCCTGATGCCGGAACATTTGAAGTAGGACCAACGGTGGATATTGCTTATGTAGATCAGGAGCATGACGAACTTGATCCTGAGGCCACAGTTTGGGAAGCAATATCCGGTGGTAACGAAATCATCATGCTTGGTGGCAAACAAATGAACAGCCGTGCGTATGTGAGCAAGTTTAATTTTAGTGGATCAGAGCAGCAGAAGAAAGTAAAGGAACTCTCTGGGGGTATGCGAGGAAGACTGCATTTAGCCATAGCACTGAAACAAGGTGCCAACCTTCTTTTGTTAGATGAACCTACCAATGATTTGGATGTAAACACACTTCGGGCATTGGAAGAAGCATTGGAGAATTTCGGTGGTTGTGCGGTGATTATCTCTCACGATAGATGGTTCCTAGATAGGGTTTGTACGCATATATTAGCCTTTGAAGGAGATTCACAGGTAGTTTGGTATGATGGCAACTTCACTGAATACGAAGAAAATAAAAAGCAGAGACTGGGCGATGAAGCACCTAAAAGAATTAGGTATAAAAAACTAGTCTAGCCATTATGTGTGGAATAACCGGGATCTATGCCTATAACATGGTGGGTCGTGTCAGCATGATCAATGTGGCTAACGCAACAGCCGCATTATCAAGCCGGGGTCCTGATTATCAAGACATTTATAATGACCAAACCATAGCCATTGGCCATAGGAGGTTATCCATTATTGATCCCACCCCAGAAGGTCACCAGCCCATGTGGGATTTGGGAAGGCGATATGGGATAGTTTTTAATGGTGAGATATATAATTATAAATCACTTAAAGCGGAGCTATTAGCCCAAGGAGTAAAATTCCAGTCAGAGACAGATACTGAAGTCCTCCTCAATTTATATATCAAAGAAGGTAAAGAATGCCTCAATAAACTCAACGGTTTTTTTGCTTTTGCCATTTTCGATCACCAAGAAAAGACGCTTTTTATTGCCAGAGATAGAATGGGCATCAAGCCGCTCTACTATTTGATCGATGATGACAGGCTGCTTTTTGCATCTGAAATGAAGTCCATTGTACAATATGGAATTGATAAATCAATTGATTTTTCTGCGCTATATACTTACCTACAGCTCAATTATATACCTGCTCCCAATACGATTTTTAAATCCGTTAAGAAGTTATTGCCAGGGCACTATATTTATGTGACCCCTAATGAAATAACTAAAGAGGCCTATTACAAAATTCCATACGACAGGGAAAAAGAAACTGATTTAGATTATGAACAGCAAAAAGCGCAGCTGGAAACATTGTTAGAGGGATCCGTTCAGAAGCGCCTGGTAGCTGATGTACCCGTAGGCTCCTTTTTGAGTGGTGGTGTTGATTCATCCATAATTGCCACATTGGCTAAAAGGCATAAGGAAGATCTTCATACTTTCTCCATTGGTTTTAAGGATGAGGAATTCTTTGACGAAACTGAATACGCCCGTGCTGTTGCCCATAAAATAGGCAGTGAGCATACGGTATTCTCATTGACCAATAACGACCTGTATGGGCATGTAGGCAATATATTAGATTACATAGATGAGCCTTTTGCCGATTCATCGGCAATAGCCGTTTATATCCTTTCGAATGAAACCAGAAAACATGCTACTGTGGCTTTAAGTGGAGATGGAGCTGATGAATTGTTTGCTGGGTATAATAAACATGCCGCTTTTTTAAAGATTATCGAAAACAGTACCGCTGCCCAAGCAGTAAATGTATTGCAGCCCCTTTGGTATCTTCTTCCCAAATCCAGAAATAATGCGCTTACCAATAAATTTAGACAGTTGCATCGGTTTAGTAAAGGGATGCGCATGTCAAGTCAAGAACGCTATTGGAGTTGGGCTGGCTATGCCTCTGAAAAAGAAGCGTTTTCCATGTTGAGCAGTGAAAGTCAGTTAAAACTCGATAGGGAAAAGTATGGCCTTTTGAAAAATAGCCTTCTACAGCATATCCCTACAAATGAGAGTATAAATGATCTCCTATATGCTGATATGAATATGGTGTTGCCAGACGACATGCTCACCAAGGTAGATCGAATGAGTATGGCCAATTCCCTGGAAGTGAGGGTGCCGTTCTTAGATCATGAAATTGTGGAATTCGCTTTTACCTTGCCTACAGAATCAAAAATAAATGGCGATATAAGAAAGCGCATATTACAGGATACCTTCAAAGACATTCTACCTACAGAACTCTATAATAGACCAAAGAAGGGTTTTGAAGTCCCTTTGTTAAAATGGTTTAGAAACGAGATGCAGCATACCATTAAAAACGATCTGCTTTCAGATCAGTTCATTGCCGAACAAGGCATATTTGATGTTAGAATGATTAAAAAATTAAAAAAGAAGCTCTTTTCAGCCAACCCAGGGGACGTACATGCGCGCATTTGGGGGCTGATTGTCTTTCAGCATTGGTGGAAAAGGAATATGTGATTCAATCTATTCCCGGCTGCTTGATCACATAACCAGTTTTGGCTTTCTCGTCAGCCACCATTTTCCTGACATCTGCAAGCAATGCTTTAGCGTTATAAATAATCCCGTCCTTAATAGTATACTTCACTCCCCCTACCCTAACTACTTCATTTTCATCGGTCAGTTTGATGGCACCTGTGCCATACAATGCTTTGAGGTTTACCAAAGGATTTTCTTCTACAATCACAAAGTCTGCCAACTTGCCTATTTCTACAGAACCAATCTGTTTGTCCATCCCCAATGCCTCCGCACCATTAAGTGTGGCTGCTCTGATCACTTCTAAAGGATGAAAACCAGCTTCCCGCAATAACTCCAATTCCCTTATGAACGCAAACCCATAAAGTTGAAAGATAAACCCTGAATCTGAGCCAGCGGTCACTCTCCCACCTCTGTTTTTATACTCATTGATAAAAGTCATCCACAACAAATAATTTTGTTTCCAACTCACCTCCTGTTCCGTGCCCCAATAGTGCCAATAGGATCCATGTGATTTTTTACTGGGTTGATAAAATTCCCACAAGGAAGGCATAGTATATTCTTCATGCCACTCTGCCCGTCTTGCACGCATCAGATCACGGCTGGCCTCATAAATGTTAAAAGTGGGATCTATTGTAAAGTCTAAGGCCAACAGCTCATTCATCACAGCATTCCATTTTTCAGAATAAGGGGGAGCGGCCTGCTTCCACAATTTACCAGCCTCACCAAAACGGTGTTGCTCATTGTTATAATTATAATCCAATGGGTAATCCTGAACAGTTTGATCTGTAAACAAAGCCTCAGGCAAACCATACCAATGCTCCATGGAAGTAAGTCCTGCTCTTGCAGAATGAAGGACATTCCACCTTGCTACATCCATTTGTGCATGGTGCATAGCGGATCTAAGACCTAATTTTTTGTTTTCATCTAATGCGGCAGCCATTATATTTGGGGCAGCACCAAAGAATTTAATGCCATCAGCTCCTTTTTTTGCGTTATCCCGTACCCATTCCCTAGCCATTTCTGGGGTACTGATAGGCTGGCTGCTCCCCATGCCAAATGCCGTATAGGCCAAAATCCTAGGGGCTGTAATTTCATTTTTACTGCTTTTTTGCTTTTGATCAAGTACCCAGTCCAGCCCATTGCCTGCCGCTGGCTCGCGAATAGTAGTAACCCCGTGCCCCATCCATAGTTTGAACACATACTCAGCGCTCACTCCTTGCGCTGCCCCTCCTATATGCCCATGCATATCAATTAATCCTGGTAGTAAGTACATCCCTGACGCATCAAGTTCTTTACCTCCTTTTTTTAAAGTTGGCCTATTTTCAGGATCAATAGCCACACCCGGATACCCTACGGTTTTGATAGCCACAATTTTATTTTGCTCTACTACAATATCCACTGGTCCTGTAGGTGGCGCACCATTTCCATTTATCAAAGTAACTCCACGAATAATTAATTGTGGCCATGGGCCTTCCCCTTCTGACCTTGATGGTGCCTTATCTACCTGACTGTATAAATTGACAGAAAGAAATAATGCAATGGCAATTAGGTATACTCTTGATATCATAACTATTGAAATTTATAGATTCAATATAGTCATCAAGATTGAAAATGAGTAACCTTATTTGATGGAAGGTTTTATAACTCCCTATTGATAGTAATTTAATTACCTGCCCGGAATACCCGCCACCTTTGGATTAAATCTTAAGATATGATAGGGTGCAGCAGATTTCATATGACTTTTAGAACGTAGCATTTGGTCTGGCAAGGCACTGTCAGTAAAATACAAATAGCCATCTCCACCAAAGCTGGCACCATCTGCCCACCTGATTTTATTACTTTTAATAAGTGTAATTAGCTTACCATCAGGTGAAAGGCGCATTATTCCATTATGCTCTACATCAGTAATGTAAACATTGTTTAAAGTATCGATACTCAGACCGTCATTCAAAGGTTTTGGCCCTACCTGTTCTACAAAACGGCTTAGTTCTTTAGGTAATAAAGACGTGTTATTCAAATACTCTGTTTTTATCCGAAATAAGCCGTCATGTGCCATGGCACCATAGAATAGATAATTTTCGTTGGCAGACAATACTAGCCCATCAATACCCGGTTTTAGTGCGAAAAGGCCCCAAAAGAAGGTGACATCCATATTGTTATTCCTTATAATCCAATCCTGAGGGTAAACGGAAGCATCATTTTCCAACAATCTTCTTGATTCACCCGTTTTTGAATTATATACAACCACAGCTGGATTTTTACCAAAAAGATTAAGGTCAGCAATATAAACCATACCTTCCTTACTCACTTGAAGATCATTATAAAAAGAGCCGATTCCGGCTATCTCCGGGGAAAACGTATGGTCATGTACTAATTCGTTAGTGGACAGATCAAAAGCCAGCAGCCTTACGGTTTGTAAGCCATGATTGCCATGATCAATAGTCCAGAGTACATTATTTTTATCAATAAATGTCCCAAGCACAGTTATAAACTGATCTTGAAAGGCTTCATTTGGAAAGGCCTTGGCCTTCCCATTAACAATTTCTAACAACTTATCTCCTTCTGGCCGTGACTCTGGATGTACTGTAAAGAAAATTCGATTATCTTTTGATACGGCCAGATTGCCAAAAGCCTGATCATAAGTAAATACTATTTCAAGACTATCTTCAGGGAATAACGGTTCGGTGGACAAATTGGGGTAGTATTCACCACCACCATACCTAATCCGAATAAAAACAGAAAGAATAACTAAAACAGCCAGAAAAGTAAGGGCAACTATTTTTAGTTTTCGCATCTATACATTACTCTTCTAGGATCTCTATTTCAACACGGACGTTGTATTTGGCCTGCGTACTATTTTTGTCATATAACATACGCTTTCCACCCCAAGCTTTAATTTCCATTCTATCAGGACTGATACCGTTGTCAATCAAAAAGTCCCGAATTACCTCAGCCCTCTGCTTTGAAAGCTCTTTGGCTGAGCCAAATCCTTTTGGGTTATTGTCTGACAGACTGAAGAAATTATTGCCCTCAACTGATATTATAGGTCCGGCATTATTACCATTCACATGTCCATGAATTTTGATTTTCAAATCCTTGTTTTCATTCAGCATTTCCAAAAGGCTTAACACTTCATATTTGGATTCGGGCCGCATGACAGCAGCATCTTTAAAAAAGAATACATTGTACATTGTCACTATATCACCAATATGATATCGTACCAAATTAAAATTCAATACTGCTCCATTCTCAGTTGAATCCAACCCAATATCAGCTGCATATTCAAATGGCTTATAGTAGTTCAATTCCTTTTGCAGCTTTCTAAATCCAAAAATATCAGCTAAAATAATCAGTTCACCCGTTCTGTTTTTAGGATCATCAATTGGCGTAAATTTTCCAGACTCAGCTGTTTCCAAAAGTTTCGACCTTTCCGAATCAATGATCTGAACTTCACCTTGGATGGGCTCATTATTTACCGCATTTACCAAATTAAATAACACATTAAACCGATCATCTTTTTCTACAACCAACTCCTCTTCAGGTTGCACTGTTACATCTGGTTGCTCCACTTCTTCTTTTAAGACAGGTGAAACTTCTTCTATGTCATTGGTAGCTACCGGCTCAACTTTTACTATTTCCATGGGTTCGGCCTTGTTTGATTGAGCAGCTTTAGTTACTTCTTCAGGTTCGTTCTCAGCTTTCTTGTGTGTCACCTCACCGGAATGGGCTGTTGATACGTGAACCCATGCATCTTGGAAATCCGTTTGTCCACGAAGGTCCCTCATCTTTGTAAGTGCCTCTTTGAAATTTTGTGTATGATCAGTATAAACAAAGATTAAAGTTCCCCTACTGCTAAGGCCACTTTCGGCTTTGTAACCAAGATTATTCACATGCTTTTTAAATTTATTGGCCAACCCCTGTTGATTTACAGAATAGGCACCAACCACAACCGCATAACCGGGTGGAATATTGGTGGTTTGGCTCTTGACTGAGAGCGATACTAGTGATCCAATTACGATGAGAAGATATTTGATTTTCATTTCATTCTATCTGGTGAGCGATATCTATAAAATTTCAATTTCTACACGAACATTTTTATCTGCATTTGTACTGTTCTTATCATAAATCATTTTCTTACCGCCCCAACCTATAATTTCCATTCTACCTTCATCAATCCCTTGATCCATGAGCCAATGTTTTATTGTATAGGCCCTATAAAGTGACAGTTTTTTTGCACTTGCTGTCTCTTCAAGATGAGATCCGTTTAAATTAAAAAACATCTTGTCATCTAAGTCCAAATGTTTCACAGGACCCCGTGAATTACCATTGGTATGCCCATGAATTTTTATTCTTATGCTTTCATCTTCCCGCATCATATCCAACAATTGATTCAGTTCGTATATTGATTCCTCACGCATGATAGCAGCATCTATATAGAAGTACACATTATACATGGTCATGAAATCACCATTACGAAACCTACTCAATGGAAAATCCAATATAATACTGTCACCCACCAAAGTCACATAACCTTTCGTTTCTGAAGTAAGTGGTTCATCTAGATCCAACGTACGGGAGAGTATTTGATACCCAAAGACATCTGATGTAATCTTTATTCTGTTGGTGCCATTTTTTGGGTCTTTTAACTCAATAAGTTGGTTAGCCTTTTCAGTACCAATTTCTTTATTTCTTTCAACATCAATAACCTTTACATTCCCCTCTATTTCGTTTTGATTGGTGATGTTATAGGCATTGACATAAATCCAATAAATGTTGTCTGGTTTTTCTGCTTTTGGTTTTTCTATTGCTATTGGCTGAGGCTTTACCTCTTCCATGGCGATGTTTTTGGGCTCATTTTCAGCAATTGGTTCTTTATTTTCAATAGTTTGTTTTTTAACCAACTGGTCGGAGGGGATATGAAGACAATTAAAGTTGCCGTTGTACAACCATGCGTGGGGAAGAGCTTCAAATTGGTCCCTTATTTTCAAAACTGCCTCTCTCGCTTCTTCTACATTATCTGATTCGAAGGTATATACATAGAACATGTTATTGAAGTTGTTCTTACGGACTTTTGTATTAAGGGATTGTTCTGCATAATCCGTTGCCAACTGCTTCGCATTGCTTTCAGAACTAAATGCGCCTATTATCGCATAGCTTTTTACATTGTCCTTCTCCTGCGCATTCGACTGATAGGTAGCAAATAACATACACAATAGCAATCCTGAAATTATCTTCAATACCGAATTCATATATCTCAATTATCTTCTAATATTTCTATCTCAACCCGGACATTTTTAAACGCCTGCGGATCATTTTTATCATAAATCATTTTCTTACCGCCCCAACCTTTTATCTCCATCCTATCCTCTGAAATACCTTGTTCTATCAACCATCTCTGTATGGTATAAGCTCTATAAAGGGATAGTTTTTTTGCTGATCCCCGCCCTTCTTTATGTTCAGCATTCAGCGAGAAGAAGTTCTTATCTTCCGGATCAAGGTGTATTATTTTCCCACTTGAGTTACCATTAGTATGCCCATGTATCCTTACAAAAAGTTTGTTGTTTTCTTTAAGCATATCCAGCAGACTATTGAGTTCATAAATCGATTCTGGTTTCATAATAGCCGCATCGATAAAGAAATATACATTGTACATTACCAATACATCGCCTTTTTTAAACCTTTGCATTGCAAAATCAACAATTATGGAATCCCCTATCATGTGAATTACACTTTTGGTTGAATCATTGATTGGATCTTTAAGGTTAACATTTTGTTGCACCTCCCTAAAGCCAAACATATCCGTAGCCAATTTTATTTGGCTAGACCCGTTGTTGGGATCCTTAACTTCCACCAACTCAAGTGATTTGGCTACTTGCAATTGCTTTGCCCTAACAGGGTCGATAATATTAACCTTACCTTTTACTTCTTTAAGGTTTTTAGCGTTTACAGTATTCAAGTATAAATAATAAACATTTTCCTTTTTCTCTAGTCTAGACTCCGCATCTTCATTTACTAAAGTATTTTCAGCGGTTTTTTTAGATTTTTTTACTTGATTTGATTTGTTTACATCAGGTAGTTTATTCCCTTCAGATATTTTAACGTTTGGTTTGTTTATATCCTGATTTCTACCCAAAATGCCCCTATACACCCATACATCATAAAATTGGGGGAAGTTAGCAAGTATCCTATCCCTTTCGGCCGTAGCATTTTCGGCTATTTCATAAACATAAAAGATATCCTTAGTTGGGTGTAATTGATAATCTGCCTTTATATTAAGTGTTTTAGCATAATTTGCCAGTTTGATCGCATTTTTCTCGAATGCAAAGGCACCAATGACAACATAACTTTTACCTTCCTTTTCACTATTTGAGGGAGTCTGACTGTAACCCGTAAATACACCGGCAAAAAATAATATGAGTGTTATACTCAACAGTCGAGACCTCTGAATTGTAGGTTGAGGTTTCATAAATTTAAAAAAATAGCCAACAAAGTTTAAAAAATGATTGCGATAATATAATTATATATAGGTATCAATCCAAGTTTATTTTGCTAAGTTACTCTATTTAAGCAAATTATAGATTGTTTTTATTATATTTTAAAGTTAATATATAATAAATACAGCTTCTATTTGGATCAATTAAAGTCTTCTTAAAGTGAGAATATAACTTTATCTTGCACTAAAATTTGAATTATATACCTTTGAATAAAAGCAAAACAAACACCATCATGAGATTTTTAAATTTGAATATTCTTTCTGCTATTGCTATTGGGATTTTATTATTTGGTTGTGGTAAACCAGCCCAAAATGAGAGTGAAGTAACTGACAATAAAGACACTGAAATCCCAGATGATGTTCAAGTGGAACAAACACTTTATGATGAAGTAATAGGGGTGCATGATGAAATAATGCCCAAGTTAGAGGACATGATGAACCTCAAAGGTGACTTGCAAGAAAAAGCTGACCTTTTGAGTCAGGACGAGAAGCAATCTGAAAAGGTAGCAGAAATGGAAGTGGCCATTAAAAACCTAGAAGGTGCTGATGAAGCCATGATGAACTGGATGCGCAACTTTAAACCACAACGCGACAATGTAAGCCATGACGCGGTAGTGGAATATTACACCAAACAAAAAGTGTCCATTGATAGTGTAAGAACACTGATGGAAAATGCAATGGCAAAAGGAGCCGAGCTTATCAAAGAAGAATAGTTAACCCCCTTTCTGGGTAATCACAATATCCATATAGCGACCTAATTTCCCTTCAGGTAAACCTTTACGTTTAAACCAAAGCAGATAGTCTTCAGGCAAATCAACTAACCTCCTACCCTTGTACTTACCAAAGGGCATTTTATAACTCATGAGCTCTTGAAATTCCTTGCGGGCTTTTTCTGGGTCAAATGCTTCTTCCAAAGAATTATCGTTATTTACTGATCGAAATGCTAAAGTCGATCATTAAAGATTTAAAACCAAGGTTCAGTATATTTACCTCTTATGGCTATTATCAGTAAGAAAAAGAATATTTATAAAATAAGTAAGGCCTTAAGGAAATATCTCAATGCTTATGATAGGGAGATAAGTTTGCCGATCAACTATAAGGATTTACTTCGATATAACAATTCCATTCCATTACATGACCAACGTGGGCGTGATACATTTTGGGAATCTGTGTTTTATTCTCAGGATGAAATGAAGGAGATTCACCAAAGTGTAAAAACCATCTATGCCATTCTAAAAGCCGATGGTGACCTGTCTGTAATGGAACATCTATTTGTAGACCGAATAGATTTATGTATTTATGGTAATACCCAGCCCTTTAGGGTTAGGATTGTGAACCGCATCAACGATAATTTTGATTACTTCTATATTAAAAATGCCGATGCTTCACGAATTTATGGTTTGGAGCTGGAACACCTGCTTTCTCCCAACCGCATAAGTTATGTGGTAAATAAAGAGACATTGATTGAAGAACACATTGTGGGGATACCTGGCGACCAGTTTATTAAATTCCATCTCAACAACAAAAACCTGAACGAGATAAGGCTGGCCAAAGAATTTGTAAAGTTTAATGAGCGCTGTTTTGTGCGCCTATTAGGTGACATGCATTCCAGCAACTTTGTAATCGACATTACACCTGATTTTGAGGAAGTCGATTACCGAATTAGGGCAATAGATTTTGATCAGCAATCGTATGAAGGCAGAAAAGCCATCTATCTCCCTCAATATTTCAAACAAAATAATCCTTTAATTGAAATTGGTTTAAAATGTATGACTCCCGAAACGGTAAAGCAATACCAAAAAGAAGAGCGGTCTTTGATAGCACACCGGTACAAAGCCAGCAATAAAAAAACCAATGAACTTCTAGCGGTCATGTCGTCTGATAACATATCTACACCAAAAAATGTTAAGTCATTAGCTCGAGACCTCTCTAAGCACTATAAAAATGAGGCATTTCTTGAATGCCATACAATGGGGGATTTAGTACGTAAGAGCCTTGAAACCGTTTTGATTCAAAAACCATCCTATAGTTTTCCATAGCCGTTGGCTTTTTGTTTCTTTGCCAAACTAAAAAATCAAAATTGTGACCACTTCGAAACCTAAAATAGCAGCACTCTTCTCTATGAGTGTTTTTATTATATTTTGCTTAACAGCCGCGGGCATGTCACTATATTATATGACTGTTAAGGGTGCTTATGAATGGTATCTATATGCCGGACTGATAGTGCTTGGCCCCATCGGGCTAGGATTGCTGTTTCGAACAGTTTTAAGTTATAAGATTGTATATTTAGGCAAGGGGAGCATAGAAGTCAGGTTTCCCACTAGGTTCAAAAAAGTAACTTATAAGCTCAATAGTATAGTGAGATGGAGTGAAACCACAGTCAAAACACCGGGTGGAAAGTTCAAAGAACTGGAAATTGTTTTTGATAATAAAAAGAAACTGCAATTGTCAATACAGGAGCATACCAACTACCCTCAAGTGATTAAATACTTGAAGAAAAAATGTCCTAAAAAATTTATTCAATGATCAGAAATTTGCTTTTAGTTGGTATAGGTGGGTTTACCGGCAGTGTGCTGCGCTATGTTACCTATTTGCTCATTGATAAAAAATTCACATCAAATTTCTTGGTTTCTACCATGACCGTAAATGTAATTGGTAGTTTGATTTTGGGGATTATAATTGGGTTTAGCCTTAAGGGGAATTTAAATGAACAGACCAAACTACTATTGGCAGTTGGATTTTGTGGCAGTTTTACCACCTTCTCCACATTTGCTTTTGAAAATTTCAACCTGCTACAGCAAAGGGAGACACTCACCTCCTTACTATACATTGGAATGAGCGTAATACTCGGCTTAATAGCTGTCTATGTTGGCCTGTTGATTGCAAAATCAATTGGCTAGTCTCATTTTATGAATACAGGGTATTGAACCTCCATATTTACCCTACTCATGTATGCTCCCAATCATAAGTATCCAACGATTCCAGACAGGCCTTTAACAATTTAATACTGTTATCAATATCTTCTTTATGGGCCATTTCAATTACTTGGTGCAAGTGTCGGGTAGGTATGGAAACTGCACCTGATATTGATCCGTTTTTACCCATACGCTGAATCCCTGCGGTATCTGTACCCCCTGCCACCAGCAATTCATTCTGCCATTTGATTTTGTTTTTATCAGCTATTTTTTTCATATAATCTACCATGCGGTAGTCACAAATGGTCATGGCGTCCATAATCTTAATAGCTGTACCCTCACCTAGTGAAGTCACCTTTTCGTGATCCTGCGCACCCGGTAAGTCAAAAGCGATGGTGGTGTCCAGCCCAAATCCGAAATCAGGATTGATGGTATGTGCTGCTACATTGGCACCCCGAATCCCAACCTCTTCTTGCACGGTGAATACTCCATATACGTCATAAGGTGGGTTTTTTAAATTTCTAAGCGTTTCTATCAATATAAAAACTGAAACCCGATTGTCAATGGACTTGCAGTTTACACAATCACCCATTTCAATCAATTCGCGCTCACGGGTAACGGTATCACCTACCCTAACCAGTTTATCTACCTCCTTTTTTGGCATGCCCAAATCAATAAAATAATCGGTGATCTTTGGCATTTTGGTACGTTCTTCCGCAGTCATCACATGAATCGGCTTAGAACCCATCACCCCTATTACATCTTTTTTACCGTGAATAACCACTCGTTGGGCGGTCAAGGTTTTAGGGTCAAACCCACCGAGGGTGGTGAACCTCACAAATCCTTTATCATCAACGTGGGTTACTATGAAACCAATCTCATCCATATGGGCACCCACCATGGCCTTCTTAGCACTCGACTTTCCTTTTTTCAAAGTAATTACATTGCCCATGTTATCAACTTCCACACTATCTACCAGAGGGGTTACTTCTTTGATGATCATATTTCGGATCACCCGTTCATAACCAGGAACTCCCGGTGCTTCACATATTTTCTTGAGCAATTTTATGTTGATAGCCATAAGTATTGATTTATTAGAATTCGAATATAAGTCAATTTGAATAAAATTATTCCAAATTTGCCAACGAAGAATAAACCAACAGCCCTAAGATTCCATGCCTAAAAAAATTGCTAAAGAAAAACCCAGAAAATCGATATTCACTAGGGTACTTAAGATGCTTTCTCTGGTATTTTTTTCAGCTTTAAGCTTAGCAGTAATCCTTGTTTTGCTTGTTAAAATTGGGCTTTTTGGTGCACTACCCTCCGAATCCTCCTTAAAAAATATTCAAAACAATATAGCAACTGAAGTTTATAGTGCAGATAAAGTGCTACTTGGTCGATTTTATATCAATGAACGTAACCCAACCAAGTTTGAAAACATTTCACCTCATGTAATCAACGCTTTGGTTGCAACCGAAGACGCCCGGTTTTATTCCCATAAAGGTGTTGACCCCAGAAGCTTAGCCCGGGTGATTATCAAAACCTTTATCATGCAAGACAGAGGTGGCGGTGGTGGCAGTACCCTTAGTCAACAATTGGCCAAAAACCTTTTCCCTCGTGACGGTACCACAAAGATTGGTGTGGGGATCAACAAAATAAAAGAGGCGCTTATCGCTTTTCAATTGGAAAGCATCTACACAAAAGAGGAGATTTTAGAGTTATATCTCAATACCGTTCCATTCGGAGAGAATATGTATGGTATTGACATGGCTGCAAGCCGTTACTTCAGCAAAAATACCCATGATCTGAATGTGCAGGAAGCGGCCGTATTGGTAGGTATGCTCAAGGCAAATCATACGTATAACCCACGCCTCTTTCCAGATAAATCAAAGGACAGAAGAAATGTTGTGCTTTCACAGATGACTAAATATGGCTATTTAGAAGAAACAGAGTACGATTCATTGAAGATGTTACCCTTAGATATAAATTATAAGCGTATTACACCTACTTCAGGAATTGCCACCTACTTCAGGAATTTTATAAGGCCAGAACTGGAAAAATGGGCGGCTAATAACGAAAAGGATGATGGCACTCCTTATAATATCTATACAGATGGGCTTCGAATCTACACCACTATAGATTCCAGGATACAGAAATATGCTGAAGCCTCCATGGCCAGAAATATGGAAAATCTTCAGAATCAATTTGATAAACATTGGTCAGCTAATAAACCTTGGTCAGCTAATACTGATATTCTGAATAGCGCAGTCAAAAGATCGACTCACTACCAACAATTAAAAAACAAAGGGCTCTCACACAATGAAATTATAAAGGAAATGAAGGTCGCTTATCCTATGGAATTGTTTAGTTGGCAAGGGACGCAAGAAAAAAAGATGTCCCCAATTGATTCAATTCAGTATTACCTTATGATGTTGCAAGCTGGATTAGTGGCCATCAACCCACAGAGTGGTCAGGTAAAAGCTTGGGTGGGAGGTATTGATTTCAACAAGTTTAAATATGATCATGTCAATCAGGCAAAACGGCAAGTGGGCTCTACTTTTAAACCATTTGTCTATGCGGCCGCCTTGGAAAAAGGCATGGATCCGTGTGATTATATTTCTGCGTCAAGGACGATCTACAAAAACCTCGAGGGTTGGACGCCTGGCAATGCCGATAAGGAGGAGAACGTAAAAAAATATTCATTTAAAGGGGCACTTGCAAAATCGATAAATACCGTTACTATCAAATTGATAGATGAAGTTGGAATCGATAATGTGATCAATGTGGCAAAGGAAGCGGGTATTGACACCGAACTGCCCAAAGTTCCGGCAGTGGCATTGGGTACTGCAAGTCTCACGCTGCTGGAGATGACCAAAGCGTATTGCACCTTCGCCAATGAAGGTTCAAGAGTGGAGTTGAGTTATTTAAACTCCATTTATGACTATGAAGGAAATCTGCTCTATGAAGTAACTCCACCACCAAAGACAAAAGCAATATCACCTGACCATGCCCAGATGATGAATGAAATGCTTCGTGCAGCAGTAAATGAAGGTACGGCCTCCTCTGCCCGTTGGAAATATCACCTTACTAATGATTTGGCAGGTAAAACAGGCACTACTCAATCCAATGCCGATGGATGGTTTATTGGATACAATCCCAAGTTGGTAGTGGGGACTTGGGTAGGTGCAGATGACCCCAGGGTAAGATTTAGAAGTACGGCTCTGGGTAGCGGCTCAAATATGGCCCTTCCAATCTTTGTAGGCCTATTCAATGATATGAATAAAGATGAAACTTTAAAAAATATAACTTCTGCCCAATTTCCTGATTTAGATTCCCAGTTATTGAGCCAGCTTGACTGTGATTTAGAAAGAGAGGATAAGAATATCCTTCAAAAAGTACTGGGTATTGAGAAAAAAGACAAAGCCATAGAGAAGGAGTTTGGTAAGGAGAAAAAGGGATTCTTTGAGAAGATTGGGGATGTATTTAAGAAGAAGGATAACTGAAAGCCAGAATTTGGAAAAATAAGATTTGCATCTAAGTAAGTAACAATTAGTGTTTCATTAGATTCAATCGTTTTGCCTCAAGTACTCCTTACCAATATCAAATAGTAGATCATTCTCCCTTAATTTCTGACCATTATAAAACTCAACTTCAATCTCTCTATTTAAATTCTCTTTTACCAACAGATTAATAAATGGTTTGGGTACCCAAGCAGATGAATTTGACAATCGTCCAAATTCATCTGTAACAACACGTTTGACGTAATTATTTTGTTTTAGTATCTCCATTTCAGGGGGAACTACCAATATTCTTTCAGTAGAGTCATTCACTTGTCTTACCAACGAACTCATTACTTTCAACTCCTTCTTTTGAATATCAATAAAGCCATGATTGACGTTGTAATTGGCTGAGATTAGTGCTCCTAAAACCAATGCAGGAATAACATATTTTTGGAGAGCATACTTATTGCTTTCAACCAATTTTCTGATTGCAAAAACAATATGGATAACCACAAGTAATGAAAGCACATTCATCGTTCGGAAAGAGGCCCATTTATCTATTGATACAATATTAGGTAACATCGATAAAATGAAGAAACAGGGGATTATAAGAAAATAAAGTATTTTATTTTGTTTTAAATTTTTGAGGTACAAATCGTCCTTATTAAGATAGACCAGAAGTATTAATACAAAGACAAATACCTTCGAGACATAGAGCCAAAATTTAGCTGCAAAAATCAAATTATACCTCAATACTTGCTCAAATGGATCATTGATAAATGTCACCAAACTGTTCCAAATGTTGTAATCTATCCCACCCCTATCTAGTGGTAATAGTTCAAAACCTGATAAGTAAAATTTGAACGTGATAAAATAAATGATATATGTGGTAAGGTGTACCAACAGCGGTTTCAGTAATGCGTGATGGTTTTTATCTCTAAGCCATTTGATGAAAATTGGAATAATGAACATGGTATAAGCAGGCTGGTATAAGTTTAAGGCAATTACACCTATAATTATACTGAGAGAAATTGCCCATTTACTTGGATATTCTGCTATTATAAAGCCAGCTAACAAAGTCAGTAGTAAGGCCCATGAAATTTGATAGGCCAGTGACCAAATAATAATGATATTGAAGGAGGGGGAAGCTGCAAATAACAATATGATACCTAACGAGTAAATTGTTTCAATGCCATAGTATCTAAACAATTTATATAAGCTGAATAATAATAAAATACCTCCAAAAAACGAACCTAGTCGTATAAATTTTACTAGCTCTATACTATCAAAATAGGTGTATAGAATTTTATTTAATACTCCATAAAACAAACGTCCACCTTGGATAAAAACATTGAGAAAGTTGTTATTACCAGCATTTAATATAAACTCATAATCATCGCTATAAGCATAGGTATCTAATATGTTTCTAAACAATATGACGCAAAAAACCAATATAGCTATATATGGCAGTATGTTTTGCCATTTAAACTTAAGATGCGGGGAGTTCATCATCGTCTGAAATCTGGGGGAATGACTTAAATGTGCGCACGAGAGGATTCGAACCTCCACACTAGTTAAAGCACCAGCCCCTCAAGCTGGCGTGTCTACCAATTCCACCACGTGCGCAGTTGGGTAGGTTTTAAAGAGGGCAAATCTAATCCCCCTGTTCGACATTTGCAATGTCGAACGATTATCAAAGGATTTGTAATCCGACTTATATCATATAGTATTTGTATTTTTTCGGATTGAAAATCCTATGAACAAGCTTCGGGATTGCAAATCCCGAAGAGAAACACGTTACTTCTGCCAGACAGCATCTACAAAGTATTTCTTTTCATCATAGAAATTATTCAACACTTTAAAGCCCGCTTCCTTAGCAAGATTAACGATGGCTTTCAAATCATACTTTTGCGAAATCTCCATATGAACGGCTTCCCAGGCATCAAAATAAAAAGTCTTATCCATAATCTCAACTGTTTGTTCTTCGGTACTCACCAAAAAACTGGTGGTAGTACCGGTTAAAGGATTATAAATTGGATGATGTTTGAACTTGTCAATATTGAAATTACCGCCCAACTCATTGTTTATTCTATTGAGTAAGTTCAAATTGAAATCCCTAGTTACGCCTTCCCTATCATTGTAAGCCTTCAATATCACATTGGGATCCTTTTTTAGATCAAACCCAATCAATAGTATATCGCCCTGCTTTAATGAATCATAAAGTCCTTGCAAAAAAGTAGTAGCCTGATCGCCAGTAAAATTGCCAATGTTCGAACCCAGGAATAGAACCACATTACGTTCGTTGCTCTTATCCAGCTGATCCAATGCCTTGAAATATTCGTTTTGGATGCCTTTTACTTTTAAATCGGGAAGCTCCTTTTTAAGGGCGGTTTCCAAAATATCCAGCACATTTCCTGAAATATCAATGGGTATGTACTTGAAATCAGCATTTTGGGCTAGGAAATGCTTCAGTAATACTTTGGTTTTATAACCATCTCCAGCGCCAAATTCTATCAAATTAAAAGGCGTCTTTTGAGCACCGAATATTTTTAAGAGCTGGCTCTTTGAATTGGAGAGTATTTCGTACTCTGAGCGTGTAAGATAGTAATCATCCAAGCTCATAATCCTTTGAAATAACTTATCCCCTATCTCATCATAAAAATATTTTGAGGATAATCTTTTTGGTGTGGCACTGAGTCCATCCAGCACATCTTTTGCAAACTGATTCATATTGAATTTCTAGTTAAATGTGTTTGGCAAGTCTAAGACCCGAAAACATCCATCTTAAATGGGGGCTAAAAAAATTTCTATACGTCAGTCTGATGTGATTTCTGGGTGTTGCACAAGATCCACCTCTTAGCACCATTTGATTGATCATAAATTTGCCATTGTATTCCCCTACCGCACCTTCTGGGGCTTCATAATATGGATAAGGCCGGTATGCGCTGGAGGTCCACTCCCAAACATCCCCATAAAATTGATTATTGCCTTGATTTTGTGAACGAGGTTGATAGATGCCAGTATCACTAAAATTGCTGCTATCATCTATTTTACCATATCTTTTGCAAGCTACTTCCCACTCAAATTCTGTCGGTAGTCTAAGCCCTTTCCACTTTGCGAATGCATCTGCCTCATAAAAACTAATGTGTGTTACGGGTGCATTCAAATCTAATGGTAGAAGGCCTCCATTCAGACAGTATTGATGCCATTGACCTTCTACTAAATGCCAATGTTCTGGTGAGTTAATTTTGTTGGTATTTACCCATTCCCAAGCTTCTGAAAGCCATGGCCTGAAATTGTCATAGCCTCCGTTCTCCATAAATTCGAGATACTCCCCATTGGTAATAAGCCTATCGGCAATGGCATACTTATGTAAAAACACGGTATGCAGACCATGTTCATTGTCGAAACTAAACCCTTGACCTTTATGACCAATCTGATAAGTCCCTTCTTCCACATTTAACCAATTCAGTGGCGAAGCTTCTTTTTTTGGCAAGACGTTTTGTTTGCCATAAGCTGGAAATAGCGGATTTTTACCTAATATGTATTTGATATCATAAATCAATAATTCCTGATGTTGCTGTTCATGTTGCATGCCTAGCTCCACAAGTTGAATTACTTCTCGCCCAGGGTTTTGATCAAGGTAGTGCTTCATGTGCTGATCTACATAGCTACGGTATTTAAGCACTTCATTTACACCAGGTCGGGTAATATTACCCCTATTGGTGCGGATCACCCGCGAGCCTATAGATTCGTAGTAGCTGTTGAATAGGAAGTTGTAATCCGGATCAAAAACCTTATACCCTTTAAGGTTGGGCAGAAGTACAAAGGTTTCAAAAAACCATGTGGTGTGACCTAAGTGCCATTTAGGAGGACTTACATCTACAATCGGCTGAACTACATGATCTTCAGGGGACAGGGGTTTACAGATTTCTTCAGTCTTGCTTCTGATAGCTAAAAATCTTTCTAAAATATGCACCTGTTCCAAGATCATTTATTCGTTTTTGTATTAACCGTAAATTAAAGGATGTTGTTGCGAAATATGAACTTTTTAAAACAATATCCCGGAACTATTGAATGTATTTGTAAAGTAGGCTACAATTAGCATTAATCAGAGAGTAGATCAATAAGCTTCAAAATAGTTATTATCAAATGTTATAGTGAACAAGCCCCTTAACAAAAGACAGAAAATAAATCAGTTATTTTTTGGGAAAGCAGTAATCTCAAAAGCAGCAGAAGCAATTTTCATTTTACCTTTACTTTGAGCAATGGCCTCTAGTATTTTTGTGTAAAGTACATCTTTAGTGCCGCGTCTTTTTTTGTAATCTACTACATATCTTAATGTGAATGTGATCCAATTTTCATCAAAGGATAAAGTCACCATGGGTGTGATTTGAGCCTTTTCCACGTACAGCTCTTTGGTCATTTGGTCCCACGCTGCCTGAGATTGCTTTGCAAAATCACCAACTGTTTCATTCAACAATTGAATGAAAATCTCCTTGCTGTACTTGAAATCAGATTCTGTTTTCAAAGGTATTTTCATCTCGTCCCAAAGAAAAGGGAAATCCGCTGAGTAGTTAAATACGGGTTCTTTAAAGACAAAACTATTGGCAATTCTTACAATTCTTCCATTGTATAAATCTCCATCCACCCATTGTCCCGTTTCCATCAAAGTGGTTCTCAACACCCCTATGTCCATTACATCACCTTTAATCCCCCCTAGCTGTACACGATCCCCAGTTTTATAAAACCCACCAAAAACTATGGCCAGCCAGCCCGCTACGCTGGTAATAACTTCCTGAAGTGCGAAGGCTATGCCTGCACCTGCCACCCCCAATGCCACTGTGAGTCCACCTAGTTTATCACTATAGACTATTGTGATGAGTAAAAGCGTAAGAAAATAACCAATGAAACTTGCTAACTTCTTAGTTCTAAACCTGTTGTCCGGGGCTTTGATCCTACCGATAACCTTACTTTGAACAACCTTGACCAGTATCCAAATAATGGCGAATCCAACAAAAATGGATACCAGTTTGCCTATTGTGGGATCATATAAAAATTCTTTGATACTGTCTTCCATTTTGAGATATCTAAGTTTTAACGGTAGCGGTTCTTATTACTAAAACTTATTAAACTTGCCACCAATATGCCACTAAGAAAGCAAAAGAGCATCAATAATGCACGGGAAACTTCAGCATTCCAAAACAGGAAACTTATCGATACCATTTCCATATTTTGGTAAGTGAATATAATAATGATCAGTAAAATTAATATGGCTATGATGGCTTTGAATTTGCTCATAAAATCAATCTTTAATAATAAGTCTCATTCCTTAGACTGTAATTTAGCAAAAAGTCACGTTGATTGCCCCGCTGGTATAAAAGTGATGATCGTCCTGAACAATTTGGCCTAGATTTGCCGTTATATTTGTTTTTAAATGACGCTTATGAAGATTCGATCTTTAATCCTCTGCCTTCTTTTGTTTCAAAATTTATTGGCTCAGCAATCAGGCACTACAGCAAGTGAGTCTTGGTATTTGAAAGACGCCAAAATTGACAGGGTACAAGGCATAAGTGTAGAAAAAACCTACACCAAATTATTAAAAAACAAACCTTCTAAAACCATATTGGTAGCAGTCATTGACTCTGGAGTGGACATTGACCATGAAGATTTAAAAGACAATGTATGGATCAATACTGGTGAAATTGCTGGAAATGGAATAGATGATGATAATAATGGTTATGTGGATGATATCCATGGCTGGAATTTTTTAGGTGGGAAAAATGGTAACGTAACCTTTGCCCCATTAGAGTTAAGCCGTATTTACCGGGATCTGAAGTCAAAATATGAGATAGACAGTGCAGCACGGGACACCACCACTACGGAGTACAAACTTTGGAAGGATGTGAGCAAGAAATATATAGTCGAACGGGATTTCAATTTGGATCAGTATGGGTACTATCAAATGTTACAAAAGAATTTCCAATGGTATAGTTTACTTATGAAATCCAAACTGAAAACAGACTCTTTGACCATTGAAAAAATAGAGGCTTTTGTGCCAATGGACTCAACTGCCAACAAAGGAAAGCGCTTTATGATGCTGGTCAATGATTATTACGGATCCATTGACGGATTTGATGACTACATAGATTACTTCAAAAGCGAGGTGAATAAATATGACATTGAAAGTGATGTTAGATCGATTGTAGGGGACGATCCTAAAAATCTATATGAGAAAGGATATGGTAATAACGATGTAGAAGGCCCAGATGCCAGACATGGTACGCACGTATCAGGTATTATTGCTGCTGTTAGGGACAATCACCTAGGGATAAATGGTATAGCCAACAATGTAAAAATAATGCCCATTCGGGCTGTACCTGATGGAGATGAACGTGATAAGGATATTGCCAATGCCATATTATATGCAGTGGACAATGGGGCACAAATTATTAATATGAGTTTTGGTAAGCCTTACTCTCCTCAAAAAGAAGCTGTGGACAAGGCTGTAAGATATGCGGAAGAAAAAGGTGTGTTGATGGTACATGGTGCGGGGAATGAAAGTTTAGATATTGATACCCATGATAGCTTTCCTACCAGAAAATTAGCAAATGGCAAGTCCGTAAACAATTGGCTGGAGGTAGGGGCTTCTTCCCGAAGTGATAACCATCACCTGGTAGCAGAATTTTCAAATTTTGGCCAAAAGGAAGTAGATGTATTTGCCCCTGGGGTTGATATATACAGTACCACGCCAGATAATACTTATGAGTCATTGGATGGGACCAGTATGGCAGCGCCAGTAGTTAGCGGGGCAGCTGCCTTGATTATGTCCTATTATCCAACTCTTTCGGCTGTTCAGGTGATTGATATTATAAAGAAAACGGCAAAGACCTATCCAAAATTAATGGTGATAACTCCGGGAACTGAAAATGATGAAACGTTATTTTCTGACCTTTCAAGCAGTGGTGGGGTTGTTAATGTATATAAGGCTATGAAGATGGCCGAAAAAGTAAGTAGAAAACAGAAAGAATAGTACTTTGAACTATTTCAAATCAAGAGTATCTTTAGACTTTAACCAAACACCCTGATAACAATATGTACGATATTTTACTCCATGCGCATTCCGGCTTAAGATGGCTCGTTTTAGCGACACTTATTATTGCTATTGTCAACTCATTTGGGAAAACCCGTGGAGGCGTTACCTATTCCAAAAAGGACAAACAAAAGGCACTATTTGCATTGATATTTACACACTTGCAATTTGTGATTGGTTTGGTCATGTACTTTATGAGCCCAAAGGTGGTATTTGAAGCGGCCTCTATGAAGTCTGATGTACTTCGTTTCTTTTTAGTAGAGCACGTAGGACTTATGCTTGTAGCTCTGATTTTTATTACGGTTAGCTATAGTAAAGCGAAGAAAATCGCCATGGACGGGAAAAAATTCAAGACCATCATGATTGGTTACCTTATAGGTTTGATCCTTATTTTGGCTGCCATTCCCTGGCCTTTCCGCGACTTGGGTGGAAGCTGGTTCTAACGCCTAACGCTTAAGTGCTGCCTTACGTTTCTGGAGTTTTATTTCGTCAGAAATGCCATAATTATTATCATAAATGGCCTTTTCCCATTCCCCATACATAGGGTTGGGCAGCATAACAAAACTATTGAGGAGCTGATTCAAGTTATCATCCACCATTTTCTTGCCCATATCCAGCCCTCTGTTACTATAAGTTTCAGAGAAATCGGTAAGGTTATCACCAATGTAAACCAATACATTATAAGTTTCCATTACCTTATTCCTTCTTTCCGTTTTGTCACTTGTGGTAGCATTTAAAAGTACATACTGCTCTTCGGCATTGGGAAATTGCTCGCTTTTTAAGTTTGCAATGGTAGTGGCCATTTCATTGGTCATCCTGTTGGAAATATATATAACTTCTACCCCTCTACTCTTCGCATATTTGGTAAATTCCAATGCCCCAGGTAGCGCTTCTGCCCGGGCTTCATCAGTCCATTCTTTCCAGGTTTTTGGCGTGAAGGTTTCCCCTTTATCGATAAGTATAGCTTCGTAAGGACTATTGTCCAACACCGTTTCATCAATGTCCAATACAACCGCGGGAGGCTTGGTACTTTTGTCATTTGCCAGCTTATCGTCCATTAACAATCGGGCGTATTGGTAAGCCTGATAGTAAGACAACCTCATTTCTGCTGAATTTTGATACCAGAGTACTGCCCCTTCAAGCTGCTTGGTTAGCTCCAGCTGGGCATTAAACTCACTGGTGCTAGTGGATTTTGGTGTTGCACAACCAATTATTAGGACGGACAATAAAGCAATATATTTCATGCGATAAAATGGGTTTCAATAACGTGTTCTCAAAGATTACATTTAAAATTCATTATTCTAAATTCCTATCCTAAATTCAACATTCCAAAGTGATTATTATCTTTGCATTATGCCTGCTTTAAAAATTGTATTTGCCTATTTCTTCATCCTGATTGCTACAACTGTAGAAGGACAGGTGGAACACAATTTCAAAATGGGACCTGAAAAAACCAACTGCCAAAATATTCCATTGGAATTCAAACCAGAGCAACTGGACAGTGCCATTATCATCATTCAATCTGCAACTTATAGATACACCGAGCATATTGTTATCTCTAGGTATTATACACCACGAGAAGCCACTTTTTATTCTTGCGATGGGGATAAGGGTTGGGTAATTGCCAGAATCAATGATACAGACCATGAGGTCTATTCTGAAGTTCCACTATCTATATGGGAAACTTTTGCTAACTCTGAGGATCCAATAGCAGATTACAAATCTGAAGGGTTTCAAAGGTATTTAGTTAATGAGTGATTAATAACTAATCTATTTTAAGATGGACATTAAAGACGACTGGAGTAAAATCAGGAAGCATTTCAATAAAAGCTTCAGTTCTAACCTACACGTATCTATTGCTTCCCTCGATTCGGAGAGCAACCCTACCGTAACGCCCATTGGTTCCTTATTTTTAAATGACGATCAAACAGGTTTCTACTTTGAAAAATTTCCAACAAAGCTGCCCCTATATGCAAAAATAAATAGAAATGTCTGTATTCTGTGCGTTAATAGCAGTCGGGTTTTTTGGATAAAATCATTGTTTTGGGGCAAATTTTCCGATTATCCTGCCATTAAATTATACGGACAGTTAGGTGAAAAACGACAGGCTACTGAACAGGAAAAAAAGAGGTTGAAGAAAAGAATGAAATTTACTAATGGCTTAAAAGGAAATGCCTATTTATGGCAAGATATGGATGCTGTTCGTGAAATAAATTTCACCAAAGCAGATAAAATTAACCTAGGGAAAATGACTGAGTGACTGTAGTCTGATTATATTTGCAGAACTATTCTGGCAATACCTCATTCTTTTGCTTATACCAGTAATTTACCAGTTGTACCTGCCAGTTTTCCACTTAACAAACTTTACCAAAATACTGGAACATTAAAACCTTCAAACCGTTTGGAACAAAGGACACAATAATCAATCATGAAAAACACTTTTACACTCTTAATTATTTTTTTTAGTATTTCATCAATTTATGCCCAACGACCGGGCGGATATAGCTCAGGAGATGCTCAGATTACGGGTAAAATATCTGGACAGTTGATGGACAGCGAATCCAATGAACCTATCTCGTATGCATCAATTGTAGTAAAAAAGGATGACAAACAAATTAATGGTACTATATCTGAAGATGATGGGTCATTTAAAATAACAGATTTGCCATTAGGCCAATACAAAGTGCTCATCTCTTTTATTGGTTATGAAACCACTACCCTAGACGCTGAACTTACGCCCAAAAATCCCGATGTTAACTTACAAACAGTAAAGCTATCTGGGGGCATCAAACAATTAGATGAAGTGGTAGTACAAGGTGAAAAGGAGCTAGTAGAAAACAAAATAGATAAAATCGTATACAATGCTGAAAATGATGTAGCCAATAAAGGGGGTGATGCTTCTGATGTATTACGTAGAGCACCTCTTTTAAATGTCGATCTTGAAGGAAATGTTTCGCTTCGTGGCAGTCAGAATGTTAGGATATTGGTCAATGGAAAGCCTTCATCCATGTTTGCCAGCAATCCGGGCGATGCATTGAAATCCATTCCAGCTGATAATATCAAAAGTGTAGAAGTGATCACAAGTCCCTCCGCTAAATATGATGGCGAAGGAACTGCGGGTATCATCAACATTATTACCAAGAAAAGTGCCCCCGAGGGTTTTGCGGGAAGTATCGATACTTCAATTGGTACACAATCCAATAGAGGCGTATTAAATATAAATGCCGGTAAAGGCCGATTGGGTGTCAACACAAGTGCCAGTGCCTTCTATTCCCCTGAAAGAGAAGGGTCTTTTGATTATTATAGAGAAGATATTATTGAAGGCCAAAGTAGAATACTGAGTGAAAAAGGCCCTAACTTATCGAATAGACTTGGTTTTTTTGGTACAGCCAGTGCTTTTTATGATTTTAATGCTTTCCATTCCGTTTCTACTTCTTTCCGTTTAAGGGGATTCAGTTCGGACAGAACTAACAAGGTTGATGGTTCTTTTGAAGATCCTGTCAACAACATTTCACAACAATACAATCGAAATACAATCACTGACAATCTATTCAGTGGTTATGAATGGTCATTGGACTACATCTATAAGTTTCCTGGCACCAAGGGCCAAGAGTTATCCGCCTCGTACAAGTTAGATGGTAATATCCAAAATCAGGACTATTTAATCCAACAGCAAGATACCAATGGTAGCGATTCCAATTTATTCCAAGATCAGCGGAACAATAATGATGGAACAAATAAAGAAAATACTGTTCAACTGGATTATGTACACCCGTTTAATGACAACATTAAAATTGAATTAGGGGGCAAAGCAATTCTTCGTGATGTGGACAGCGATTTTCAATATGACACCTTGAACACGACTACTGGCAACTATAACAATGACCCAACGAGAACGGATCTATTTATCTATAATCAAAACGTAGGTGCGGGGTATATTTCTTCCACTTTTAAGTTTGGTGAAAAATATGGGTTAAATGCGGGAGTAAGGTACGAATACACTGAAATAGAAGGGCATTTCAAAGTGCAGGATTCGCCATTTAGCAACAATTATCATAACTGGTTACCCTCTGCTACTTTGAGTCGAAAAATCGGTAAATTCAATACATTAAAAGCAAGCTATAGCAGACGAATTCAACGACCAAGTATGCGTGTAATCAATCCTTACGTGGAGATTAACAACAATAGAAGTCAAAGTTTTGGAAACCCATCACTCGATCCAGAGCTTACTGATCAGTATGAACTAAGTTATGGCATGTTCGTGAAGCAGTTTTCCATCAACACTTCACTTTTTTATAGAAAAACCACACAGACAATAGAAAGCTTCCTTGATGTAAATGATGAAGGTCTCGCTACCACAACCTATCGCAACATAGGAGAAAATGAATCCTTTGGGGTTAATTTTTACAGCTCTGTGACCATGCTAAAATTTATTACGTTACGTGGTGGAATCAATGTTTACACTTACAATACAAGCGGTATTATAAACGATCAAAAACTTACCCGTAAGGCCGTAGTCTGGGATGGAAACCTTAACTCTAGCTTTAAATTCAACAAAGGTTGGAAAGCAGATATGTTCGGTTTCTTTAGAGCACCAAGGCAAACTTTGCAGGGTACCAACCCATCTTTTTCCATATTTATTGTTGGTGTAAATAAGGAGATCAATGAGAAATTTAGCCTTGGGGTCCGTATTGTAGAACCTTTCTTTGCTGATAAGGAATTTGGTGGTGAATTAAAGGGTGAAAATTTTATCCAAACGACCAACACTAGTATTCCGTTCCGATCATTTGGAATAAACCTGACCTATAAATTCGGTAAGCTTGATTTCAACCAAAGAACTAGAAAAAGCAAGATCAACAATCAGGATCAAGGTACTGACACTCAGCAAGGTCAGGAGTTTTAATCCTTAAAAAACTTTAGTGGACACTTCCAGACCTCAGATTTACTCTGGGGTCTTTTTTTATACTTAGGATGAGGAAGGTTTTTCTCAATGATTTTCTATATTGAACTAACAGATATAGATGTAGATGAAGTGGTATCACATTTTGTGATACCTTAATAGACCACATAGATTCAACCGGAAAAAATAAGTACGAAACCAAAAATAGGCATGGATATGTTATCTTTATCGGAATGTCTAATGAAAATACGAGAAACATCAACTTTGGAGAAAGTGGAAAAGTTAGTTATTCAAGTGGAGATGGAAGCCAGAACCAAGGAATCATTGAAAGCCATAGAAAAAGGAGATGTGTTGGCCATAGATGATTTTAAAAAAGAAAATGAGCAATGATTGAAGAATAAGTATACCGCTTAGTATTGATAAATTGGAAATTTTATTGAAAGAAGAAAAAGAAAACCTTGATCCGATAATAAAGGAGAAACTTACCTCTAGGGCATTAAAGGCAAATGAAGACATCAAAGATGGCAGAGTGTATTGCAGAAAGAAAGCTGAAGCAAAACTCAAAAAACGGATGGGAATATGTGGATTATATGCCATTCAATCCTTGACTAGGCACTACATTTTCTACAATTAAATTAGATCTTACCTCCTTAAAAGCTGCTTTAATCAATATTAAGTCGTTCAGATATATTTTGTGCAGTGAACCTACCAATAGGATCAATCTTGAAATAAAAAAACTGCTTAATTTTTTTTGAATAAATTACTTCCCCTTAGGCCTCAAGGGTCTTACTTCAATATCTACATGATGGTAGTTGGCATGTGATTCCAAGCAATGAACAATGGTGCTGGCAATATCTTCAGGTCGCATCATATTGTCATTGGTAGTGACCGAGTCAATACTATCGAAGAAATTGGTTTTCACTGATCCAGGATAGATACAGGAAACTTTAATACCAAAATTCCTCAGTTCTTTATACATGGACTGTGACATGCCCCTAACTGCGTGTTTTGTAGCACAATAGGCCGACATTCCGGGGATACCTGTATTGCCCGCAATCGAGGAAATATTGATAATATGCCCTTCATCATTTTGTTTCATCTTCGGCACAACCAACCTTGAGCAATAAAAAATGCCATCCACATTGGTTTCAAACATGGCATGCCAATGTTTGATGTCAAGCTCTTCAAATGCCCCTTCATAACCCAATCCGGCATTGTTGATCAAAATTGAAATATCTTCACCTAGTGCCTTAGTAGTCTGAGAATGGGCTGTTTTTACAGATTCAAAATCCCTAACATCTGTTTTGAAGAAATGAAAATTGCTGTGATTTAACCCTGGACTGGTTCTTCCCCAGCCGGCTACTATGCACCCTTTGTCTAGAAGCACCTCGACTGTAGCTTTTCCTATGCCCTTACTTACTCCTGTGACTATGGCTACTTTATTCTTTAATTCCATGCTATTTTGTTCTTTCTATGGTAAACTGCACCAACTGTCCCAATGAAGTTCGATATTCCGATTCTTTAAATGAGCCGAGTACCTCCATGGCTTCATCGTAGTACTTTTTCATCACCTCTTTGGCGTATTCTAACCCACCTGATTTCTTTACGAAATCAATCACTTCTTTCACTTTCTTTTTGTTTTCAGAGTGGTTACGGATAATACTGATTATCCTCCTCTTTTCAGTCCATGAAGCTAGTTGTAAAGCTTTGATCAGTGGCAAAGTCATCTTCTTTTCCTTAATATCTATCCCTAACGGTTTGCCAATTTCTTCGTCACCATAATCAAAAAGGTCATCTTTGATTTGGAAAGCCATGCCCACTTTTTCTCCAAAAAGGCGCATTTTTTCCACTTCTCCGTTACTACTACCCGATGAGCTAGCACCAACCGCACAGCATGAAGCAATCAATGAGGCAGTTTTTTGCCTGATTATATCATAATAAACTTCTTCAGTAATATCCAGATGCCGAGCCTTTTCCATTTGCAAAAGCTCCCCTTCACTCATTTCTTTAACGGCTGTTGATACGATTTTCAGCAATTCAAAATCACCATTATCAACAGATAGTAATAACCCTCGCGATAATAAGTAATCCCCAACCAATACGGCTATTTTGTTTTTCCATAGCGCATTGATAGAAAAGAAGCCCCTTCTATAGTTGGCGTCATCCACCACATCATCATGGACCAAGGTAGCTGTATGTAATAATTCGATAAGTGATGCTCCACGGTAAGTAGCCTCTTCAATCGGGCCGCAGGTACCTGCACTTAAAAAAACAAACATTGGGCGCATTTGTTTTCCTTTGCGCTTTACAATGTAAGTCATTATTTTGTCCAGTAGTAGCACCTTTGTCTTCATCGATGATCTGAATTTCTTTTCAAATTCATCCATCTCAGAAGCAACGGGTGATTTTATATCTTTGAGAGTTAAGGCCATTCTGACAAGTGTGCTACAATGATACTGACGAATATGCACGTAATCAAAATAAATAAACCGTATGTGGGAGAAAATAATTGAAGAGGTAGTATTAGAGAGTAAAGTAAATCAACGTCCATTTCTCGCTGACATCAGGTACAAACAAGATAAAACTCAAAAACCTGTTATTATTTTTGTCCATGGCTTTAAAGGTTTTAAAGACTGGGGGCATTTTAATCTATTGGCAGATAAGTTTGCCGAGCAAGGTTTTGTGTTCATAAAATTTAACTTCTCACACAACGGCACTACCATTCAGTCACCATTAGATTTCGATGATTTAGAGGCATTCGCTGAGAATAACTTTACCAAAGAAATTGAAGATATCACTACTGTGGTTGACTACATTTATTCAAAAGAGAATGTGGTTCCCACTGGAGAATTCGATTTAAACCGCTTGTTTATTATTGGCCACAGTAGAGGGGGCGGTATCTCCATCGTGAAGGCCAGTGAGGATAACAGAATAAAAGGTATTGCCACCTGGGCTGCCCTGAGTAGCTTCAAGTTAGGCACGTCAAAGGAAAGCATTGAAGAATGGAAAAATGCTGGGGTTATCTATGCTGAGAATGCACGAACAAATCAAAAAATGCCCATGAATTTTCAATTATTTGAAGATTATGCCAGCAATCCAGAAAGGTTTAACCCACTAAATGCCATGTCTCAAATGAATATCCCCATAATAGTATTGCATGGTGATATGGATAAAACCGTACCTGTAAGTCATGCTCAAGCATTGGCCAATGTAAATGATAAATCAACTTTGCACATAATTAAAGGGGCTAACCATGTATTTGGGGGTACACATCCATTTAATGATGGTAAATTGCACCAACACACACTTGAACTATTAAATAAAACACTAACTTTCTTTAAGAATTTGTAAACTAGCTATTGATCATCGAATGGAACTGGTTATAGCATAAATTGGCTCCACTAACTGAAATATAGTGTATAAGGATTAAAAATAACGATTATGCAAATACAGTTGCCAAAATTTGAATTTCAAAAATTGATTAGTCGTTCACATACCATTGGACTTCCCCCAGGTCAATTGGTACATCATGGTAAGAAACATGCCGAAAAAACCAGGGTAGACCTTATAAGGTATAGCGATGTGGAATATGATGAGCAGTTGAATGGCAAAATAGATGAATTATTAACCAACATCTCCCCCGACAAGATTAACTGGCTCAATATTGATGGACTTCATAATATTCCGTTGATTGAAAAAGTGGGTACTCGCTTTGACATCAATTCGTTGGTATTGGAAGATGTGCTTAACACCGATCAACGGCCAAAAGTAGAAGATTCGGATGGGTACCTATTTTTTACATTGAAAACATTAAATTCCCTTGATAAAGATCAGATCATCTATGAGCAAATGAGTTTCATATTGAGTAAAAATTACCTCATTTCATTTGGTGAGAAGGAAGGTGATCTTTTTGAAGGATTAAGGAACAGACTTAAAAACGACCCGAAAAGTAAAGCCCGAAAACGGGGCACAGACTATCTATTTTACCGCCTGATTGACACCATAGTTGATAGCTATTATCTGATAGTTGAAAATATAGGTGAACGTATTGAAGAATTAGAGGATGAGGTCTATGAAAACCCTACCCCCACCTCACTCAAAAAAATACAGACTTTAAAAAAGGAGCTCATCTATTTGAGGAAATCGGTTTATCCTATAAGGGAGGCCATAAGTAAAATATCAAAGGGGGAATATCCCCAGATCAAAAAGGAAACAGAACGCTTTTTTTCCGATGTATATGATCATAGCATACACATAATTGAGACGTTAGAGACCTATCGTGACCTTACCTCGGGACTCATGGACATGTATATGACCAGCATGAGCAATAAAATGAACGAGGTGATGAAAGTACTGACCGTCATTGCCACTATATTTATTCCACTCACCTTTATCGCTGGTGTTTACGGAATGAATTTCGAAAATATGCCTGAATTAGGCTGGAAATACGGCTATGCTGGCGTTTGGGGTGTCATGATACTTTCATTATTTGGCATGATTTATTACTTTAAAAAGAAGAATTGGTTTTAATGATTTCATAAATTACCTTGCTACCAGCCTTTAAATATTTACTATCATGAACAAGTTGCCCAGCACCAAATTTGCGCTTAATGCGATTATTTTAATCACGTTTCTATTTGCCTGCCAGCCACAACAAAATGAGCAGGTAGTCAATCAACCTTCCCCTGAAAATTTCAGTTTGGCAGAGATGGACATTCAGCAAATGCAGGAGCAATATGCGGCAGGTACGCTAACTATCAAGGAGGTAGTTCAAGCCTATCTGGATCGTATCGACCAGATCGACAAAAATGGCATTAGGTTAAACTCGGTAATTGCAGTAAATCCTGATGCACTCCAAATAGCCGAAGCCCTAGACAAAGAAATGAAAGAAGGTAAAAGCCGAGGGCCCATGCACGGGATTCCCGTTCTATTAAAGGACAATATCGATACCCATGATAAAATGGCCACTACAGCGGGTTCTAGAGCATTAGCTGGTTCCCATCCATTGCAGGATAGTTATGTTGCTAAGCAATTACGTGAAGCAGGTGCAGTAATCCTTGGTAAAGCTAATTTGAGTGAATGGGCCAATTTTCGAGGAGAACTCTCGTCCAGTGGATGGAGTGGTGTAGGTGGACAGGTGAAAAACCCCTACAGCCTAAGCCGGAATCCCTGTGGCTCAAGTTCCGGATCAGGAGCTGCAGTAGCAGCCAACCTTACCATGATTGCCATAGGTACCGAAACCAATGGCTCGATAGTATGCCCGGCCAACAACAATGGAATAGTAGGCATCAAACCTACCGTGGGATTGGTGAGTCGGTCTGGCATCATCCCTATTTCGTTCACCCAAGATACAGCAGGCCCCATGGCACGTACCTTGACTGACGCAGCCATCTGTTTAGGTGCTTTGGTAGGTATCGATTCTGCCGATAGCAAAACATTGGCAAGCAAAGGAAAAACCTATACTGACTACACTCAATTCTTAAAACCTGATGGATTAAAGGGCAAGAAAATAGGCCTTTACAAGCGTCCATTTGGGATAAACTATAAGGTGGATACGCTGATGTACCGTGCGGTTGAATACCTTAAAAGTCAGGGTGCTGAAGTGGTGGAAATTGATAAAATAGCTGAAAATAACGTAGGTGAGTATTCATTTAATGTCATGTTATTTGAATATAAAGATGGCCTGAATAAGTACTTCCAATCACTAGGTCCTGATGCTCCCATTAAGAGTCTGGAAGATTTAATCGCCTTCAATAAAAAGGATTCCATTGAGCTCAAATATTACAACCAGAAGTACTTGGAAATGGCGGCACAAAAAGATGATCTGTCATCAAAAGAATATCTAGAAACACTGGCCAATCTTAAAAAGGGCAGTCAGGATCAAGGTATTGACCGGGTGATGGATGAGCTGCAATTGGATGCCATCATTGCTCCCACAGGTGGACCCGCTTGGAAAACCGATTGGATCAATGGTGACAGTTATCAACTGGGAAGCTCCTCGCCAGCCGCACAGTCTGGCTATCCAAACATTACGGTACCTATGGGTTTTGTTGATGAGCTGCCCGTTGGTATTTCCTTCTTTGGCCGGGCATGGAGTGAGCCTCTGCTGTTAGAAATTGCATATTCCTATGAGCAAGGAACGAAATATCGCAGGGCACCTAAGTTTTTGGAGTAGTCCATATCAAATACGGTTAACTTTGTGTTAAAGCAAATTTAATCAACGTAAGTTTCCCGGATAGTGCCCTTGCAATTTTCAATTTCTTTAGGTGATAGCATTCCAAGTTGCTTGATAATTCTCCTTTTGTCTATAGTTCTGCTTTGATCTATGATCATTTAGCTCATTTGGAGAGATTATAACACAAGGTCTTGTTTTTCTTATTTCACTTTCTATTGTTGGGTCAAGATTGACCAAAACAATATCATACTGGGTTATTTTAGAATAATTAAGTTCTAAATGGCTATAGAATTAAATCTTGGATTTGAAAAGGATTAGTCAATCTCATTTAAAATCACTTCATATTCCATAAATCGATGCTCTCTAATAGGCCTTATTTTTGGCTCAGTGGAAAAGTGCAATAAGAGACAGGGTGAGATGTTTTTGTATTTCTCCACATACTCATGGCCAATCAACTCTCCATTGTTTATCCTTTGTTTTATTCTATTGTGGTAGGGATACATTGTTTCTATTTCAAATCATTGAGCCCTTTACCCTCAAAAATATGAGGGATACTTTTCTCGATCCTGGACTCTCGTGTTTTAGATTGTTTAGGTTGTGCAAAGTGCAAAAGATATCCTCTTTGTCTTCCCGGTGTCAATGCCTCAAAAGCGGTTTTCAGATCAGGATATTCATCTAATTTCTTTTGAAATTCTTCGGGCATATTAAATTCAGACGTCTTTTTAAGTTTCACTTGCAAACCTGCCTTTTCCACTTCAATAGCCTCATAAATGTAAGCTTTTATAGTAGCTTCCAAATCAACTACTTCCTGAAGATTGGTGAAACGAATTTGCCGTGCCGATTGCACATTTTCTGTCTGTTGAACAAGAATGTTCTCAGCATCCTTTAATAAGGCCCCTTTGTGAAAAAGTAGGGCACAATAATCTTTAAAGCCGTGAATTAAGACGATGTTATTGTTATTCAATGTATAGCACGGGTGCATCCATTTAATTTCTTCGGTCAGGCCGCAGTCAAGAATGATCCTCCGTAATAAGGTCATTTCCTCTTGCCATTTTTTGGCCTTTCTTAAAAATAAATCAACCTTTGCATTCATAATATTCTGAATTAAACCCTTAGCAAACCACGAAAGCCTCTGACCGCATAATATGACTCTGCACCGTTGTGATATACAAATACCTTATTATATCGGAAATCGGCAAATATAGCGCCACCAAGTTTTCTAATATCAGCAGGGGTTTTCAACCAGCTGGATGTTTTTTGATCGAATTTTCCAAGTTTTTGCAATGCCCTATATTCTTCTTCCGTTAAAAGTTCAACTCCCATTTCAGCAGCTAGATTAGTGGCACTGTTTTTTGGTTTGTGAGTTTTTCTGGCTTCGAGTGCTTCATGGTCGAAACATAAACTTCTTCGGCCTTTAGGGCTCTCAGTTGAGCAATCAATAAAGATGTATTCACCTGTCTTATAGTCGTGACCTACCACATCAGGTTCTCCCCCTGTGCTTTCCATTTGATCAAGTGACCTTAGTTTTTCATAATTTGCCTCTAGCCTAAGCTGTACATTATCCCACTCAAGATTTATATGGCGACCCATGTTTTTCTCAAAACGGATTCTCAATTTGGAAATTAGTTCCTCACTATGTTTTGGTGACAATTCCTTTTTCATATTTCCTTATTTATTAAAAAATAAGTTTTTTTCAGCAGGCCTAAAATACCAAGACACTACAGTAAGCACGAGCAATAGCGATGCTGGAAAAATTTTTGTAATTGAATCTCCAATGGCAATATGTGAAAAAATTGCCCCCGACATACAAAAGAAAAACCCAGCATAGGCCCATTCTTTAATTAAGGGAAATTTCGGAACAAGAACGGCTACAGCCCCTAGAATTTTCCAAATACCGAGTATTGTTAAAAAATAAACAGGGTAACCTAAATGGGTAATCATATCCATTCCACCCTGCCCTTCCTCCATTTTAAATACTTGTCCACCTCCTGTGGCTACCATTCCCAATGCTAACCAAACGGTGGCAACCCAATAAATGATTTTATTTCTTTTAGTCATAGGATTTATTTTAGTTTGTTTACTATGTCTTGTAGTCGATTATGAGCCATATTAATACCTTGAGCAAAGGGTAGCTGTAGAATTTGATCCCTGATAGCTACTGATCGGTAAACCACATGCATATTGAGTCTACTGGTGCGGTCAGTAAGCTTTTCAAACTCCAAAAACTCCAGTTGAACACCAAAATTGGCATTTTCCATTTCAAATGTTCGGGTGATCTTCTGATTTGGCACAGATTCATGTATGGTGCCATTAAACCCATGTTTGTTCCCCTTTGGGTCGGTGGTTTCAAATTGATAGGAACCGTGCTTTTTATTCTCAAGTTTCAGCACTTTGGTTCCCATCCATTGCTCCACAATATCTGGTTCTACATGTGCCTGAAAAAGGAGTTCCAATGGTAAATCAAATACCCTTGTAATCAGCAACTCCTGTTTACCCTCAATGGCCGCAATTTTTGTTTTTAACTCCATTTCAATTTATTTATTGGGTTGACGATTTTTCATTACAGCTTCGAGTGTATTGAATCGATCGTCCCACATCTTACGGAATGGCTCAATGAAATCAGCTACTTCCTTTAATTTTCTTGCATTGATGTGATAGTATATTTCCCTCCCACTCTGTTTCTGCTCCAGTATTTCGCATTCGGTTAGAATCTGAATATGCTTTGAGATGGTCTGTCTGGAAGAGTCGAAATTTGCAGCTATAGCCCCAGGTGTCATTGCCTGAATTGCAACCAAAGTAATTATCGCCCTCCTGGTTGGGTCAACTATGGCTTGAAATACATCTCTTCTTAAATCCATTGCGCAGTCATTTGATTGCAAATATATATGCAGTCATTTAACTGCGCAAATAGTTAATAGATTTTTTTAGTATTGGTCATTTAATGAATTTGTGTTGAAACCGCAGATTTCAAAGAACAACCACAGAAAATAAAATACTGCTCAATACGAGTGACTATTAATAATGATTTACCATGCAATCAGGATGACCTTCCCTGAATTTACCTACTTCACGTGAAGAAATACGTGTGTTGAAACAGGTTAAACTTTTTAAATAAATAAGCTCATCCAACCTTTTAAGCCTTTTTACCTGTGTACTTGATATGTCTAGCACCTGTAAATTATAAAGTGTTTCCAGCCCTTTTAAATCATTGATTTTTGTGCCCGCAACACTCAATTCCCGTAAATCAAGTAGCGCGGCCAAAGGCCTAAGATCTTCAATTGCTGTATTGTCAAGGTTAAGCACCTCTAAAGAGGTTATTTCACTCAATGGTACCAAGGATGAAATTGGTGATAACTTAATGGTCAATTTTTTAATGGCCCCTAGTGCTTTTACACTTTCAAGGCTATTGAGTGTAACTTTCTCCAAATACAGTGATTCAATTTGCAGAAATTGCTCAAGTGGTTTAAGGTTTACAATGTGTTCATCTACAATAACAATTCTCTTTAGGGCAATGAGTCGATGTAACTCCTTTGTAGAGGGTTCAGGACTTAGCGTAATCTGTAACTTTAAAATTTTCTGCCAATTATTATCCAACTTGTTCCACCAAACCTGTAAGCCTTTACTATCGAAAATCACAGTACATCCATTGTCTATTTGACTACCAAACTGACTTACTGTTTGCTTACTGGTGCCTGTATTATCAATATTTAATAGGGTCAGATTTTTGAGCTTTGATAATTTCATTACACTTTCAGTGGTAAGCTGATTGTCAGAAAGATCAAGTTTTTGCAGCTTATTCAAACTTAAAATTGACCTCACTACAGTAAGCCCTGTGTGACTGGCCCTTAGCTCTATTAAGCCAGAAAGGTTGCGCAATTCATCAAAATTAGCAATGGTGTTATCACTGATGTTAAGATATCGGAGCCTTAAAAATTTACTTAACGGCACAAGGTCTTCTAACCCATTACCAGCCACATTTAAGCTGTCAATCGATATGAGCTTTGCCAATTGTTCTTTTGTTGGTTGTTCTTTACCATTGGCTATGTAGGGTCTTAATGCATTTTTCCAATTTGGCGACAATCCATTCCACCACGCTGAAAGTTCCTCAGAATTGATCACCACAATAACGTCCGGTCTAGCGTCCTTAAATGCCGTTACCTTTTCTTTGGTCAATAGCGTATTGTCGGCATAGACTTTCTCCAGTGTTTTGATCCCAACTAAAGGGGTTAGATCAGCTACCTGAGTATTGTTGATGTTTAATGTGTTAAGCGCAGAATAATTACCCAATGGAGACAAATCTATAATACCGGTGAAGCTGACATCCAAGTTCTCCAATGTTTTGGCACTCATCGTATTGTTCAGACTATAAATATTGGTTCGGGAGAGGTTTAGATTCCTAAGCTCCTTAAGCCCTTCCAGTATTGAAAGTTGACCAAAATTTGTCTCAGATAAGTCGAGCTTACGGAGATTGGTAAAGTACTTAAGTATAGTAAATTCATTCACGTTAGTGGCTGAAATAGTCAAGGACTCCAACTGTTGAAGGTTTTGCAAAGGTTCGAGGCTCGTAACTCTACTATTGGCAATATTCAAGTGTTTGATATTTTCCGCATAACGTAAATAGGTCAAATCATTGATCCCAGTATAGGAAATATTCAAACCTGTAAGTCCGTTTAAACTACTCAAAGGAGCAAGATCAACAATTCTGGTTTTACTGATATTGATGTACTTCAAATCTACCAGCATTGTTAATGGCTCGGCAGAAACAATGACTGAATTGCCCGAAAGGTCGATGCTATCAATAGCCGCAATCTTGTTGAGCTCAGAAAGTGAAACCGAATCATAGGTAATGGACGATCTTGCTTTGAAAATATTTTTCCATCCAAAAGAAAGTGTCTGCCACCACTCTTTCAGTGCCACATCACGGCTTACTTTAGTAGTGTAAATACTGACAATGGCCAACTCATCTGTTTCTTTATCCAGATTGAGTTCAACGAATCGGGGTTTAGTGTTAAGAATAATTTCACCTTCAAGGCCTGTGCCTTTAATAGTTCGGTTAAGCGATACTTTTAATGAAAGCTGTCCATTTTCACGGGTAAAAGCATCGATATCTTTGATATCAAATTCAAACTTGACTTCATGGAAGAAGAATTCAATATCCTTAAGGTAAGCAGTTATATCCTTATTGGTAATCGCCTTCCTGTTTTCGGACAAATCATCTTCTACTTGTACTTTTCCATCCCTAAATATCTTTTTATAGCTCTCGCGTATGATTACGTCTTTATCCCGGGGGCTAGTTTGACTATCACCTAGGGTATTGAGCATATAAACAAAAAACTGAAGCTGATCTTGGGCTTTCATTTTATAGCCATTAATCTGTTCCTCAGTATATTCCTTCTGCGCATGAGCTGTAAAAGTCAGTAGCAGACAAGTAAGGCAAAACAAAAAGACAATATGGTTTTTACTTTTGGTCATAAATATACGCTTTGAGAGCAGGTACATCTTGATTGGTTATAGGGGTAAGGTCCGAAATTAACCAACCGGTATTATAACCAGGTCTGTTAAACTCAGTAATTGAAAAGTACCATCCCTCACACTGAAAAAAGTGGAATTTGACTGATTTGACGGTTTTAAAAGTCAGTTGTTTTTTAGCTAGATCGTACAAAAACAAAGAAAGGTAGTCGGGTGAAAAATTATCAGATGTATAATCCATCGCCTGTTGATTATTAAAGGCCTTGTGCAAATTCATAAAATCCAATTCATGGCTCATGGGGTGGATAAATGCCCTATTGGCACCACTGTCCTTTTTAAACATAGGCTTGTAATAATTAGCACTTACTTTGTCAAGCATCCAAGCATATCCCAGCCCTTGCTTTTCAATTTTAAAGAATAAGATTACATTTTCTTCTTTACCGTTTCTATTAAACACTGCATTGACCTCGGCAAACCATCCTTCATTGTGGAAGTCCAAAAACTTAGGGTTCTTCTTATCGATTACGTCATTGATGAACTGCTTTTTTGCGGTTTTGGAAATACCGCCATTATCTTCATCGAAAAGAATGGAAATGTATTTCTTCCTTAGGTCGGCATCACGAAAATCCTTGTCTTTTTCGTAATAACGATTGCCACCTTGGTCTTCCTCTCCATTGAATCTTTTGAAAAACTGGTTGACTTGCTTAGTAGATGCATACAGCTTACTTTCATCAATACCACCCTCCTGCTCAATCTGAGCACGAAGGTGGAAACTGATTAAGATAAATGTTGCTGCCAGAAAGTAGCGGATCATTTAGATGTTTCTTTTACACGGATATCGCCAAGTAGCACATCCCAAAATTCGATAGTGCGACCTGAAATTTGCGTTTTCTTTTTCTCAACATAAATGGTAATATCCTTTTTGGTGGTGTCTTTGTAAGACATACCGTCATCAGAAGTACCTTCAAATCGCTGGTAAATGGTAACAATACCTACATAACGTCCATCAGGTTGTTTTTCCAAATCACTTATATAGTGGATATCATACCAATCGATTTTTACACGGTCATAGTTTAGCGCCATTAAACGCTCAAAGTATTTACGCACTTTATAATAAGTTATCTCTTTGGTTTCTAAAGAGGAAACCCCCATTTCACTATCTGGGGCGAACAGTTCTTCTGCCCTATCCATTACTCTGGTAGCTTCAGAAAAAGCCGTTTTTTTGTTACCAATGATACTTATGTACTTGCTTAGATCCCTAACCTTTTCCAAGGCCAGTGAGTCAATAGCTTGTTTACGTTGAGGTGAAATGTCTGCTGTTTGTGCTATGGCACCAAGTGACATTGTCAATAGTAGGGCAATTATATTTATACGTTTCATGTGTGTTTTATATTTTTTGTGGTCACATGGAATTCGCAAGTTCGAAATTTGTCTTTTCAGTATGTTTTCCGATTTTGCTCATTTCACGTTAGTGTTAATTTATAAGATTCTAAAAAATTGGAGCTTATTTACGGATCAATTCAAGTTCGGTAATCTTTCCGTTTGCATCTGTTTTAAAATCGTGAATGTTGTTTAGGTTTTTACCTTTGTCTTTTAGATAATGAAGGTACTGGGTAATATTGGTCGGTTCATCGTAGTCATTTTCACCGTCATACTGACTGATAATAATGAGTACAGGTACTTCAGGTGATGCAAATAAAGACTGAGCTTCACTGATATTCCTATTGGCTGTTGTAGCATTACCCGAAGAGGCTACAATGGCATTGAAATAATTGTTCAACTGCTGAGTTGTTTCCTCTTTTGCTGTTTTGGTTTTTATTTCAGCCTTTGGTGGTTCGGGCTTCTTGGTTTCTAGCTCCACTTTGGGAGCAGGTTCTGTAGCTTCAGCCACTTTCTTATTACTCTTGCACGCCATTAGTCCGCCAATGAGCAGTAAACCCAATGTAGACATCCTGAAAATTGATTTCTTCATGTTGATTATTGTTTTAAATGTTACTTCTTAAACGTTTGTTGTTGATAATAGATTGTTGATTTAATAGACGATATTAAAATAAAAAGTCACTAAGTCATTACCATATCAAACCATGTACTACATATACTTTGCCAATAATGAATTAAGTGACTCATAGCTAAATTGTATTAAATTAGTGTAGATGTTTGGGGAATATATTCCTCACTCTGTTGAAGGGATATTGGCAACGAATTTCCTATGTATGATATTATCCAATTTTGTAATATTCTTAGTGATTCTAATCACTAAAATGGATTATACCAAGCTCATATCTTTATTTATTGTATTTAAACCAGCAAATCAAAAAAAGGTTACTACTGTAAGGTTCAGCAGGTTATTACCCAGTATTTATAAAGACAAACCAATAGATTTACAGTTAATTCAAAATCAATAATTGGTTATTATGGTCAGCATTAGAAAAAAAATAATCCTTATTTCTCTTTTGATAGCTTTGGCTGCACTCTCGATTAATCATTTCATTCAAAACCATAAAGAAAAAGAACCCCGATTGGTGGAGAATGCTTCTCACTAAATATTATCAGA
Source organism: Flammeovirgaceae bacterium UBA1842 (assembly GCA_002338655.1). GTDB lineage: Bacteria > Bacteroidota > Bacteroidia > Cytophagales > Cyclobacteriaceae > Fulvivirga. The sequence continues at coordinate 65,576 of DDIU01000006.1, forward strand.
TTAAATCCAAACCCAGGAAATTATAGCAAGCTATCAATAGTCTACCCTTCTTACAGTTATTGAAGTAAGATTTGATTGGGATCAGTTTATGGAAATTAAAGCAAGGGTTTTGAGGACTTATTGCCTTACTCACTCCTATAGCTGCCATGGTCATGATGATTTTAAAAATACCTGCTTAGTATTTTAAATCAATTGCATAACGTTATTCACTATGCAATCACAACGTTTATCACCAAATTCGAAGACAGTGGTTTCTGAAGAGAACTTAAATAGCGATTCCTTAAGTAAATTTTTTGCTCGGTGAAGCCTAACTTTTACGTTGCTTTCGCTAAGTGAAAGGCAATTGGCAATTTCAGCATTATCCATCCCTTCCACTTCCCTTAGCATATAAACCACCCGATACTTTTCTGGGAGTTCTACTATCGACCTCTCCAACAATTGTCTGTTCTCACTATTGATGATTTGTTTCTCGGGATTCATTGTGTTTGTATCAGGTAATTGAATTACTTTATCATTCTGTTCGTAAGGCTGATTGAGACTGACGATATGTGACCTCTTTTTCTTTCTTATCCTTTGTAGTGCTTCATTGATCCCTATCCTGATCAACCAAGTAGAAAATAATGAATCGCCCTTAAATTGATCCAACTTTTGATACGCTTTAATATAGGTGTCCTGCATGGTGTCTTCCACCTCATCTTCCTTCAAATAACTTCTTACCGCCCTATATAAGGTTTGATTATAGCGTCTAAGTAATATTTCATAAAGTTCCTTTTCTCCACTCAGTACCCTGTTTATAACCACCGCGTCCTGCATCTTACTAGAGCCGTAATCGTGTATTTTCAATGCTTCCATAATTCTCAATTTAGGGTTAGATGCATTCAAGTGAAATAAGTTACAAAATTTTGTAACCGATTTACAATTCTTGAATCAAATCTGCAAACCATAATAAAAAAACGTAATGAAATCAGAAATCACTAAACTTCATCAAATCCTTAAATTTACCTTTGGCTTGGTGCCTATTGCTGCCGGTGCCGACAAATTTTTAAATATTCTCGCACAGTGGGATGCTTACCTATCACCAGGAATGGTAGATATGCTTCCTTTTAGCCCCTCAACATTTATGATGATTGTGGGAGTCATAGAAATTGTAGCCGGTATCATCGTTCTTACCAAAACAGAAATTGGTGCCTATATAGTTTCAGCCTGGTTATTGTTAATAGCACTTACTTTGATATTCTCAGGGCAAAATTTGGATGTCGCAGTAAGGGATATAGTCATGTCTATAACTGCTTTTGTGTTGGCTAAGTTAACTAACGTACTTAATCGGACAGAGGGATAGTTTGGTGAATGGGGTGTTACCTTAACGGGTATCCCCCCTTCATTATTTTTTACCCCATTCAGTCATAAAGCCAATGCCATAGGCAAATAACTGAGTAAATGAGGTGGCCATACTCAAAATAGCCACATAAAGGCTTTTGTTTTTCAGCCAAGAGCTAACAAAATTGGACATGAAAAATACCAAGTAGGCTGAGCATCCTACCACTGCCAAAGGAACATTAACCCATGGCCAAACGGCTAAACTGAAAAACCCCAAAGTGAAAAAGGCCGGAAACCAATGAAGGAGTTTTACCTCTCTAGGGTAAAATCGCCCCAAATTAATTCTTGCCCTGCCAAAAAAGTGCAACTGTTTGTAAAATTGAAGCAAACTAGTTCTTCGTTTGTGATAAACAAAAGCGCCTGATATTAAAGCTGTTTTAAACCCTGCTTTTATAATTCTTATACTAAACTCCAAGTCCTCACCCATCCGGGTAATTTTATAGCCTCCTACTTTTTCATACACTCGTCTCGATATCCCCATATTGAAACTCCGTGGATGAAAAGTGCCATAATGTTTTTTATTGCCCCTTATACCGCCAGTCGTAAGGGGGGAGGTCATTGAATAACTGATGGCTTTTTGTATGGCAGTAAAACTTTCGTGGGCTTTGTCAGGTCCACCAAATGCATCTACAGCATGTTCGTTTAAATATTGGTCCACTGCCTGAAAATAGTGCTCGGGAATCAGACAATCAGAATCAAAAACGATGAAATAGTCACCTTTGGCATTTTCAAAACCAAAGTTGCGACTAAACCCCTGCCCTGAATTTGGTTTGTAATAATAAGTGATATTAAGCTGCGATTGGTATTTCTCTACAATGGTGTCACATTTATCTACTGAACCATCCTCTACTATGAGAACTTCAAAATTCGAAAATGTTTGTTTGGTAAGACTTTCAAGGAGTTCATCAACCTCATTTGGCCTGTTGTAAACGGGTATAATTACTGAATAAAACCGCATAGACTAATCAAGTCCGATTTTCTCTACTACTAGATAATCTTTGGAGGAATTGGATTTCATTGCCAACATCTCCGCTAAAAATCCTGTAAGGAAAAGCTGTACTCCTATTATAAGAGCTACTAAAGCAAGAAAAAACAAAGGTTGTTCCACCACATCCCTTACAGGCAATTTATTATGTTGGTAGTATATTTTCATACCAATAACATAACATGTAATGGCAAAACCTGAGAAAAACGAGATCGTCCCCAGTAGCCCAAAAAAGTGCATGGGCTTACGCTTGAACTTGCTTACAAAAGTAATCGACAGTAAATCAAGAAAGCCATTTATAAACCTTTCAATGCCAAACTTGGTTGTGCCGTATTTGCGTTCATGGTGTTCCACCACTTGCTCCCCTATTTTAGTAAAGCCATTCCATTTGGCAATAACAGGGATATAGCGGTGCATTTCCCCATAAACATCTATATGCTTTACTACCCGGTTTGCATAAGCTTTTAATCCACAATTGAAATCATGGAGTTTTATACCCGAGATTTTTCGGGTAACATAATTGAAAAATTTGGAAGGAATGGTTTTGGAAATAGGGTCATGGCGTTTCTTTTTCCAACCACTGACCATGTCAAATCCCTCCTCTTTGATTTTTTTGTACAGCTTGGGTATTTCGTCAGGACTATCTTGAAGATCCGCATCCATGGTAATAACCACCTCACCGTTACTGCTTTTAAAGCCTGTATTGAGGGCCGCTGATTTTCCATAATTTCGGTTGAACTTAATGCCTTTGATCATTGGGTTTTCAGAAGTAATAGCCTGCACTATCGCCCATGAGTTATCAGTACTGCCATCATCGATGAGCAGCACTTCATAAGTAAAGCCGTGCGATTGCATCACACGGCTTATCCAATTACAAAGTTCAGTTAGTGATTCCTCTTCATTATAGAGTGGAACAACAACTGAAATATTAAGGTTTTGCATCTTTAAACTTCAAGCGCAGGATTGTTGTTTTTGGTAATTGCACTAACAACCAAAGATACTAGAAAGCCAAAGAAAACGCCAATGACAATGCCAAAAACAAACATCATTTCTGGAGTCATAAAATTCTCAGACATTTTCATAGCCTGCTCAATTTGCGCATCGCCCATGCCTTGCTCTTGCATCCCTTCAAGTTGAATATCTTTTAATATTTGTACATAATTAGTATCAATGAACTTTATATATATATAGAAAAATATAGAAGATATTAAACTTGAAACTACAACAATTAAGGTGCCTAACCCCAGCCCTTTACCATAAGACATAAAGCCATCTCCCGTATCTTTGTATTCCTTGTGAGCTAAGTAAATAATAGCAATGGTAGGTATGATACCTATCCAGTTCATCGCACTACTTCTTTGTAATTCACCAAGGGCGGTGATTAATATTAAGCCTATAGAAATAAGACCTAATATTGGTCCCCATTTCATAACAATAGACTTAGTGGTGGGCATTTCAATATTTTCTTCCATAGTTGTAAAGGTTTAGGTTGTAGACAATTTGGTTTGAGTATAAATATATCAGTATCTACAGTTGTTTCAAAATCACAGTGCTTGCAAGGTTTAAAAGGATGTTAAATGGCAGGATATTATTTTGAGCCTTTTTTTACTTCAAGTCATTGCCAAATCGCTTCTCCGATTTCCTTAATAAAACGGCAAGAATAATAGTGATGAAGAAACCAACTACACAACTTTTAATAAAATAGTCAATCGCCAATACATAAGTAGATGAATCTTTCAACAGGTCCACCTGCCGCTCAAACTCTTCCTCACTAATGGTAATCTTACCTTGATTTATCAGTTGATCCTTTTCAAGCATAAGACCGCTTATAGTGCCTTGAACATATTGATCATGAAAAGCTGGCTGTAGGGCAGAAAATACAATTATAAAAACACCAACGGTGATCCCAATGATGACATAGATCCCAATACCAATGGCTATACCTTGCCAAAATTGCAATAGGTCGTTATTATAATAGCTCCTAAACTCGCGTAGCGCGAAAAATATAAAAATGCCAAATAATATAATCCGGTAATCAACAAATAAAGGGATTAGTAGTGGATGCTTACCTGCATAGAACAAAACTATTATGAGCAACATAGCCATTAAAGACCCTATAAATCCATATTTGAGGATTACACTATAAATTGGTTTCATGAATTATAATTTATGGTCATTAACATACTATTTCTTAATTTTTCTCTGGATTAAGCCCTCAAACTTAGTTGATATAATATAAACCGTTGTTAAATATGGCTACCGTTTTTCCTTTCAACGGCACTTTCCAAAACGGTGTGTTTACTGACTTCGATTTGTTGGTTTTTGGTTCCAGTGTCCATTTATGGTTAGGATCGAATAAAGTAAGATCTGCCATTTCCCCTTCTTCAATATTATGGATCGGTAATTTCAATAGTTTTCGGGGATTAGTGGTCAATTTTTCTATCAACAATTCCATTTCCACCTTTTCTGATAGGCTAGCAATATTAGCGGCCACCGTTTGCAAGCTGGTTATTCCAAAATCGGCATGGTCAAACTCCAGTTTTTTACATTCTTCATCATGCGGAATATGGCCCGATACAATCACATCTATAGTACCATCCTGAAGCCCTTTAATCAAGGCTTTGATTTCTGCTGGGGTTCTAAATGGTGGGTTGACTTTATAGGCGGTGTCAAAATCTTTAAGGGCACTATCATCAAATGATGTCTGGTAAGAGGCCATGTCGCACGTAATATGGAGCCCCTTCTTGCGTGCGGCCCTAATCAGTGCCAGCGATTTATCAGAAGAAATGCATGACATGTGCAGCCTTCCACCAGCATAAGTAAGTATGTCGAGGTTCCGCTGAACAATCAGTTCCTCCGCTAAAGTTGGCATTCCCTTCATTCCAAGCATGGTACTTGTCATTCCTTCGTTCATTACACCAAACATATTCAAATGAATGTCCTCTGGCCTATCGATGAGTAGGCCATCAAATTTTTGTAGGTATTGAAGTGTTTTGAGCAGAATGTCCGAATGCCAAATAGGTTTCAGTCCATCTGAGAAAGCTATTGCACCCGCGGTATGAAGGTCGATCATCTCTGTAAGATCCTCCCCTTTGGTATCATGCGTTACTGCCGCTATGGGATATACTTGAGTAATTGACAACCTATTTCCTGAGGATAGGTAACTTATATCATTTTTAGTCTGGGTAACGGGGTTGTTGTTCGGTAATAAGGCCACACCTGTAAACCCTCCTTCCATCGCGGCTTCGCGGCCAGAAGTTATGTCTTCCTTATGTTCAAATCCTGGATCAGCAAACCATGCCCGCATGTCAAACCATCCCATACTCAGCACCATTCCTTTGGCGTCAATCTCTTGATTCGCCTTTTCGCTAATCTTTCCGATTTTTACAATTTTGTCTTTATCAATCAGTACATCCCTTACTTTTCCATGATGGCTGGAACCTTGGTTGAGAATTTTAGCTGATTTGATTAAGATTTTAGTCATAATACATTCGATTTAAGGAAAAAACCTGATTAATAAAACCTCAGCGAGTAAAAACAACAGTGCGAGAAGTACCGCATATTTCCATAAAGGCTCTCCTATATATTTGTTTTCCACCGCTTTGCTAAAAGCCAGTTCATTTGAAACACTGATCACTGAATATTGCCCTTTGAACAAACTGCCCAATTCATCAATAGGTAATTGGCGTAAATCAGATTCTGAAGGTGAGTTATTAAAAGCCAATGTTGTAATATTTTGCCCGGCTAAATTCAATTTATAAAAACCAGCTTCCAGCGCAAATTTAGGAATCTCAATCAAAACGGAATTGTTAATTACCCGTTGAGGCGGAATTATTTCACTACTGCTGTTTGATAGTTTGAATACATTATCAGCGGCTAGCGAATCTACATTAAGTGAGATGTAATCATCATCTACAAAATAAAATAACTTACCAAGTCCAGCCGCACTTTCAGCCGCCATGCGGTACATAATAGGAACAAAAATAGCGTGATTTTGAAATGTTGAATAATCAGTAGTCAATGATGATGCTAAGACATAAACCCCTTTTCTAGGCTCGGTAAGGAATGGCGATCCGTTTTGGAACTTCAATAATGCATTTCTATCATTGCCTAAATCCAGTATTTGTACAACCTCAGGCATTGCAATCCTCTGCTTTGACTCTTCAAATACATTTTCAAAGAATGGGTTATTCAAGTCGGGTGAGGCCAGTGCAGTTTTAGGTGATGGAGCTGCCAGTTCAACACCGCTGAGCGGAACTATGGCTTTGTAAGAGTTTAAGTCGGGACTTGTTGATGGAATGATTAAAAAATGACCTCCGGCCTCGATTCTATTATTAATGACAGAAGCTAATGAAGTGGTGATTTCCGATAGGCCATTAACCACCACCAAATCAGCCTTAATTAAGAGACTGTAATCTAAATTATTGACGTCATAGGATTCAAACTGAAATAATTTTTCATTGCCAAACACTCCTTGGATGTAACGCTCTGATCGATTTTGAAAGATTTCTAGTACCCTGATTTTTTTTGCATTATTGATGACAAAATAAAAATCATTGTCAAATGTGACAGGAAATTCCTCAATGCTAATCCTACCTTCACTTGTGTTATTAAATGCCAGATCAAAAGTGATCAATTGCTTGTCATTGGGTTGAATGTCCATTGTTGCCGTAGCCGATTGTACACTATCTAGATATACTTTGATACCAAGGTCATCTACCTCCCGAGTCCCTTTATTGGCAACAACCACATTCAGCTTAACTTGCTGATCACCAATCATAAAGGGATTGTCCAGATACAATGAGTCGATGTAGAGGTTATTGATGCTTTTAAATTCGAAGGGCACTAAATTTAGGTCAGTTAAAGAATCCAAACTTACCTCCTCCTTCCCTAAGGTGGATTTTTGAAAATCACTTAGCCAAAATACATCTTTGGATTCTGCAATCCCCCGATCTAAAATCCGTTGATAAATCTCCCCAGCAGTTCTTGACACTCCGGTCAACCTGGTTTCAGTCAATAGTTCTTTGATTTCATTTGCACTCTTATAGCTATTGGAAGAAGGGTCAAAATCATTTGTAATTAACTTATAAGAAGTTGATGTTGGATAGACTTCGGTAATCTTACTTATATAGTTAAGTGCCATATCAAATGCGGAGATATTGCTCTCAATTTCATTGGTCATACTATAGGTATTGTCCAAATAGATGGCCACCTTATTGGATGCACTGCCCATACTGGAAGAAGGAATAAATGGCTGTGCAAAGGCCAATACCAAAAAGAAAATGAACAGCAAACGGGAAATTAATATCAGGTAATGTTTGAGCTTAAGTTTGGAGCTGCTCGCCTCCTTTACCTTCTTTAAAAACTGAGTGTTGGAAAAATACACCTTCTTAGTTCTTCGGAAATTAAAAAGATGAATAATGATGGGTATTGACAGCGCGAATAGACCGAAGAGGAACTGAGGGTACAAAAAATTCATCTGTGTAAAAATATATAAAAGCAACGAGCTAAAGGCATTGAGGTTGCAGATTTCAACTAACAATACTGCTTTTTGTTATTCACCAAGATGAAAGTTGAAATGAAAACTAAGCAAAGGTAACCCCCACTTATCGGACTATATGGCATTTCAGCGAAACTAATGATAACCCATAAGGATAATAACTTAATATTATTCCAAACAATCATGTCATTGAATTTACCTATACTGACTTAGTTTAATGTTAAAATACACCTTTCTGTTTTTGATAGAATTGCTTTCTATTGCCTCTGTAGAAGCACAATTAACCAGCAACAGAATCCCGCATAGATTATTTCATCTTTCAATTACTCCTGGATTTGGAACCAATGGAATCCAGCCCGGTAGTTATGTAAATCATTTTTCATTAAACCTAACTTCTGGTTATTCATTAGGAAACAAGGGTATTGAAATAGGTGGGATTTCTAATTTAAACGTAGAAATTACACGTGGTTTTCAGTTTGCCGGTCTGGTCAACTTAACGGGTGGAAATGCATTTGCAGGTATGAATAATAAGGAGGTTCAAAGCAAAAAACTAGGAGGCTTTGAAGCAAATCTTATTGGAGGCCAGTTTGCTGGTATACTTAACTTGGTTGAAAACAATGTATTTGGTGCTCAATTTTCAGGTCTTGCCAATATTTCCCGCAATGCACTCTTTGGTTTACAAATTGCAGGACTCAGCAATACAGTTAAGAAATTTACATTTGGCGTTCAAATAGCTGGATTGTCCAATTCAACAGTAGGCGCAATAGATGGTATTCAGATTTCCAGTCTTCTAAATTTTACCCAAGGTCAATTGCAAGGCGTACAATTTGGAAGCATTAACAATGCTGGATTCATTGAAGGAAAAAACTCAGCACTTGCAGGTTCGTCTACAGGCTTGCAAGTTGGGCTACTGAATCTGGCCCATAAAATGAATGGGTTTCAAATTGGTCTCGTCAATTTTGGAGGACAAATGCAAGGCACGCAAATAGGCTTGATGAATTTTTATAGGAGTGGTAAGGAGGTAGGCACCAAAGACGGCACTTCCATTGGGCTCCTAAATATCGGCCAAACTTTAAATTTAAAAGTTTTTACTGATGATTTTTTCTACACTAATTACTCCCTAATTACCGGAAATGGTAAAAATTTTAGGATCAAGAGCGACCGTTATACAACATATATAATGAACGAAATATCCTTAGGCTATAATCCCAAACTAATTAACAATGATGGGAATTCTTATGGATTGGGCTATGGTGTCAATTATATGGTATTTAATCGGTCTCCCATTCCGGTAATGAATGAATTTAGATACTTAGAAACGGGTGTTTCTTTCAAACATTACCAAGACGCCAATGTGAAGTTGGATCGTTTAAATCCAATTATTTCAATTAAGGTCAGCTATGGCTCCAAACTGAGTTATAAATTAGGTGGATATTACCTTTTTGGAGCAATCACTTTCAATAAATGGTTCGGCTCAAACGAGTTGACGACAGAAAGCATCGTTCCTAAACCTACAGATGCTAACAATTGGATGGGCTATCAGGTAGGGCTATTAATTCATTAAGAAACTAATTATAACTAAACGACACCTATGCTTTTAAAGAATATTATTGTCATTAATTGTTTACTGCTAAGTTGTTCAGCATTTGGACAATCCATTAGATATTCAGGTAAAGTGATTGGCCATGAAGATCAAAAACCAATTCCTTTTGCTTATGTAAAAATAAAAGGTGTCGCTCTGGGAACAGTTACCCAATCTGATGGAAAATTTGAATTACTGGTTCCTGAGAAATATCAAAAAGGTATTTTGGAATTTAGTTACGTAGGGTACAAGACAAAATCCGTTTTAATGTCTTCAATTGTTGACCCCCGCAATATTAATATCATGCTAGTAATTGATACCAAAATGCTGCAAGAAGTTATTGTGATGCCAAGAAAAATGGAAAGTCCGAAGTCCATACTGAGAAAAGCCTTATCTAAAATACCGGAAAATTACCCCACAGAAAAATTTGGAATGAACGCCTATTACCGTGAAACCATTCAAGAAAATGGAGCATTTATTATGATGGCTGACGCATCTGTGGAATATAATCTGAACCCCTATCAAACCAAAAATTTTAAATGGAAAGATTATGCGCCAACTTGGATCAACCTTAATAAAACGATGAGTTCTTTTTCGCTTTTTGGGGGATCCAGACTTCACCGTTACCACTTTCACAATAAGACACTAAAAGGTGAAAAAGTTAAAATCATTGACAGCCGGGCCAGTGCCAACCTGAGCAAAACACACCTTAATGCCAGTACAGAGGGAGGTCCACTTGGTATTATTGGCAAAGACAGAGTTAAATTTCAGGAATATTTTATGGACAAATTTTCCAAGTTCGATTATGAATTAGGTGAGATAAGCAACTCTGACGGAAGCTGGTCATATGTGATTTCATTCACTCCAAAAATTTCAGTTGAAAAAATGGAAAAGAAAAAAAGGCCTTATGATAATCCGATGAAACTAGCCGGAAAAATATATATCGATCAAGACTCCTATGCTATCACCAAAATGAACTACTCTGTACCATCGGATTACAAGAAATTTATTTGTGGTTATAAGGGATGGAGTATTCGACACTTTGCCTATTCTGTCGAAGTCGAGTATGAGAAAAATAAGGGGAAATATTTTCTTTCAAAAATGAGGCAAGAGGATGAGTTTATTATCGAAGATACATTACAAAATATACTGACACCTTATGCGGCCGTCACCACTCTTAATGTAAACAAAATATACACAGAAAACATACCTGAAATTGCTGATTCAGACAATTTTGCAAATGTTGATGCCAACAGGCTTTTTGATTATCCTTTAGAGTACAATAATAATTTCTGGCGCCAATACACACTGCTTCACCCAGTGGCTACAATTGATAGTACTATTCGAAAAGATATGGAGTCAACTAAAACATTGGAAAAGCAGTTTGCAAATAAAAATATTCGTGACACCACCCTACTCCCACCCATTGCCAAACAAATCCCGGAACAAAAATCAATGTATGGGATTGACTGGACAGATGACTATAGCTGGCTAAAAGACACGCAAAATCCAAGAGGCAATAAAGAAGTTATGAACTACTTGGAAGCCGAAAATGCATACACAGAAAACTATTTTGCCCCATTAAGAAAGGATCAACGGAATATTTATTCAGAGTTGACAACTTCTTTGGATAGAGATTTTGTGTCATTGCCAAAAAAATATGATAACTATTATTACTACTACAAATTAACGGGGGACAATGAACACCCCGTGTATTATAGAAGAAAAGAAGACTCAAAAAAGGAAGAAGTATTGTTGGATGTAAATGAGATGGCTCGTGAACAACCTTATTACAGAGTTACGGGTCTAATCAGTAGCCCTAACCACAAAATCATAGCCTATGCTGAAAACAAAGACGGCAGTGATCGATCGGTTGTGAAATTCAAAGAGGTAGCCAGTGGCAAACTACTTCCTGATAGTTTGGTCAATATTGGACAACTTGAATGGATAAACAACAATGAATTGTTATATACCAAATTAGAAAAGCGGACTCTGCGACCAAATGAGGTGTATCATCATCAATTACTCTCAACAACTGAAAATGACAAACTTATATACTATGAAAAGGATCAACGATTTTCAGTCAGTTTAGACAAATCCAAATCAAAGGAATTTATCTTTATGGAGGTATATAGTTCAAGCACCTCTGAGTGTTATTTTTACCGAATCAATGATCCAAAAGCGGAATTCAAACTCTTAAAGGCAAGAAAAGAAGGGGTTAGATATTCAATGCAGCATTACAACCAATACTTCTTTATTGCCACAGATGAAAACGCACCAAATAGTAAAATTGTAAAGGTTGACACAGCAAATTATACCTCTGACTGGCAAACGGTGATTCCCCATAACAAAGAGGTATTCATTACCAACTTCGAGATCTTCAAAAAGTACCTTGTGCTAAATGAAAGGATTAATGCAGTTGATAAAATTAAAGTGATCAACCTTTCCGATAACAAAGAGCACTTTATTGATTTTAAGGAAGATATATATTCCTCTGCCATTAGCTATAATCCAGACTTTGATACTGATACAGTGAGGATTTACTATCAATCTTATAAAACCCAGCCCACCTACTATAACTACAACATGGAGACTAAAAAGAAGGTGCTCCTTAAAAAATCTAATGAACCCAATATTATGGGTAGTTCTGCAATAAAAGTTAAACGATTGTGGGCAACCGCGCGAGATGGAGAAAAGATTCCAATAGATATAATTTATAACAAGTACTATCTTAAAAATAAAAAAACGACTGTGAACCTATACATAACTTCATACGGAGCTTATGGTAGTGCTATGACCCCTTTTCACTCTAACTCAATTAATATTTTATTAAATAGAGGATTCATTTATGCTATTCCGCATATTCGGGGAGGTTCTGATTTAGGCATGACTTGGTACTATGACGGTAAATTACTCAATAAGAAAAACACATTTACTGACTTTATTGATTGTACTGAGTACTTAATTAAAGAGGGTTATGTTAAAAATGGAAACGTAGTTGCCGAAGGAGGAAGTGCTGGTGGACTACTTATGGGCGCAATTGCCAATATGCGACCTGACCTGTACAAGTTGATTATTCTTGATGTTCCGTTTGTGGATGTGACCAATACCATGCTCGATCCAAAATTACCTTTGACTACGGTCGAATATCAGGAGTGGGGATCACCCTATGTGAAAAAAGAATTTAAGTATATAAAATCCTATTCTCCTTATGACAATGTGAAAGAACAACAATACCCAAACATGTTATTTATCACAGGACTTAATGATACACGTGTTGGCTATTGGGAACCTGCCAAAATGGTAGCAAAATTAAGGACGGTTAATACAGGAAAGAATAAGATCCTGTTAAATGTGGATTTTAACTCTGGACATGGTGGGGCGGCAGGTAGGTTTGGCAGCTATCGGGAACTTGCTTACAAATATGCCTTTATCTTAGACTTTTTTAAAACCGATAACGAAAGTACGCAACCCCCATCACCTTAAAACAAAAGAGGGACTCTATTGGCCCCTCTTTTGATCTGTTTAACTAATCACTTCAGTCCTTCTTCCCACCTAACATCAGCAGTTCGTTAAGGTTGATTTCGGTTATATATTTTTTCTCACCATTGTTAGTCTCATATGACCTGTGGATGAGCTTGCCTTCAATGGCAATTTCCTGTCCCTTTTTTAGGTACTCGCCTGCTATTTCTGCAGTCTTGCCCCAGGCTACAATATTATGCCATTGTGTATCTTCTATCTTTTCACCTTGTGCGTTCCTGTAGCTGTCTGAGGTGGCTAGTGAAAATGTGGCTACTGCCTTACCACTGGTGAGTTGTTTTACTTCTGGATCTTTGCCTAATCTTCCAATTAACTGCACGCTGTTTCTTAAATTTTTCATGATAATAAATTTTAAATGTTTAATAATTATGTTTTGAATTTTGGTCTCACGATTTGATTATCGATTTGACTGAGGCAAAGTAAGGGTGAGAAAAAAAGTTTATTCGTATGATAAATGCTTGTATTCATTTAAATTACATTTGTAAACGTTTGTAAATGAATATATAACTGATAATCAGTAAATTAACAATGGAAGAAAAAGTATGCCTCGACTGCGGGACCAAAATTTTTGGTCGGGTAGATAAGAAGTTTTGTTCTGATGCCTGCAGAAACAACTACAACAATAAGCTCAATAGTGACTCCAATAATAATGTTAGAAACATCAATAATATCTTGCGTAAAAACCGTAGGATTTTAGAAGGGCTCACACCTCAAGGAAAAAGCAAGGCTAATAAAACCAAACTCTTAGAAAAAGGCTTTGACTTTAACTATCATACCAACACCTATACCACTAAGGCAGGGGCTGTGTATTATTTCTGTTATGAATATGGGTACCTGGAACTGGACAACGACTGGTATGCACTTGTCAAACGAGATAACTAAGTATGTAAATAATCATTAAAGACGCCCCTGATTTTTACCACCTATAAAAAATAATGCTTACTTACATTGTCGCACTTGGATATAGCTATAACATCTATTATATTCAAAGCTTAACCAATCTCGAACATGAAATCAGTCAACTCAATTCTTGTCCTTTTATTAACTACTATTATCTCCTACTCTCAGCCTTGTCCAAGTGATGTTTATGTCCTTGAAGATGAAAATATTGAGGTTTGGAAGGTTGTTCAAAGCAATACAACTGTTTTTAGTTTAAGTACATTTCAGGGAACAGTTAGTATGAACGGATCCTCATACACTCAGCTTCCAGACAATGGCGGCTACGGACTGATTATAGCAGCGCATGATATTTCAGGAAGTTTTTTATGGGCTCAACAGATAAACAATCAAGGAATATTTGCTACCAATCCAACATTAATGACCAATGGTACCACAGTTGTTGCGGGTTTTACAGAAGCACAAGGTTTAGGGACGGATCAATTTTTTCGTTTTGAGGCATATGATGTTGCAACAGGTGTAGGTACTTGGAGTAAAAGTTACGCTGTTCCTGTTGCTCAAAGTAATTTACCTTTTGGTGCACAAGTCATGCCTTATGATGGACAAGCTACTAGTACGGGCAACTATATAGTGTCTGGAGCTTTTGCCGGGACTATGGATATAAACGGAACCGTTTTAACAACCAATGGTGGATTGTCAGAAAGCTTTGTAATGGCCCTAGATCCATCCGGAACAGATCTTTGGGCTATTCAATCTACGGGTAGTAATGGCAGGAGCAGGGCATGGACATTGAATATTGACCCAGCTACAGATGATGTATTAATTGGAGGTCATTTTACTGGTACAATCACTTTTGGTGGACAATCATTTACAGCAGCAAATACCGCTATAATCAATCCTTATTTAGCCAGATTAAATGAATTAAATGGAGCTGCCATATGGATTGTGGGAATGGAAAATGGAACTGCCAATGGGTTCAACAATATATACGACATAACTATTGACGACATAGGTAATATCTATTTTACCGGTAATTTTAATGACAATATTTCAATATTGGGCAACACCATTACGAGTCAAGGTGCGACCGATGTGCTTGTTGGTAGCTTAGCTTCAAATGGAACTTACCGCTGGGCCAATCAAATTGGTGGGGTTAGCACTTCTGATGAATTTGGGACGACTATCAATTATAGCACTAGTTTGAGTAGTGTATTCGTTGGTATGCAGTTGGCAACTGATCAGGTTTACTATGCCAATAATCTACAGGTACTACCACCTTTGAGTGGTCATTGGTTAATTGGTATTAATACCGATGGGTCTATTGAGGTTAATCCGGCAAATGCCTTTAGCAATGAAAATACATTTGGTTATAGCGCTTTTTATGATGATAGTAGAAGTGTTATGGTTATGGCTGATTTGATCTTTGGGGATGGGAAAAATATAAACATCGCCCAGTGGATACCTAATCGTCCGCGTCCAATCAACTATGTAACCCAGGAAAATGGAATATTAGATCCGACTGATACATTAACTGCTTTTGATCCTGGAGCAGGTTATACTTATCAATGGTACTTTAATGGTTCAATTTTACCTGTTGATACACTCAACACATTTACGGCAAGTACCAATGGTGGCTACCACCTTTCTGTAACCAATAGCAACGGTTGTTCAGTTAATTCGCAAGTATTTTTTTTATTGGATGGAAGTACTTTGGAAAGTGACTCATTGGCACTTGTGGAGTTATATCAACGTACCGATGGGGCAAATTGGAATAACAATACAAATTGGCTTGTAGGTAACGTTTCAACATGGAATGGCATAACCGTCAATGGTGGAAGGGTGACTGAAATCTACTTATCAGGCAATAATTTAAACGGGGAATTACAGGCGTCCATTGGTAGCTTATCAGCATTGCAATCCATCGATTTGTCCAATAACAATATCCATGGCACTTTGCCTGCCAATTTTTGGGACATCACTACTTTGATCAATGTGCAACTATGTTGTGGAAATAATATTTCAGGCTCAATTCCTTCCAATGTGGGCTTGTTGACTAACCTGACTACACTTGATCTTGGTGGGAACAGTTTTACTGGTAATTTGCCTCCAGAATTGTTTAATCTTTCTGGATTGCAGTTCATTAACCTATGGGATGATGGAGACAACGGCATGAGTTTGACTGGAACCATCCCATCGACCATTGGAAACCTAACATCATTGGTAAGTTTCTCACTTAGTGGAAATCAAATCACTGGTCCGTTACCGATAGAATTGGGTAATATTTCAACTCTTTCGGATTTAGATTTATCTAATAATCCAATTAATGATGTGGCTCCCAGCTGGTCAGGCCTTACTTCACTGATTTCACTAGGACTGAGCAACTGTCAATTACAGGGGGTATTTCCTGATGCTATATGGCAATCGCCATCTTTAACAGGAATAAACATAGGCAACAATCCGGATTTAGAGATTATTTTGCCTTCAAACCTAGCCTCGCTTACACAGTTTAATGATATTCGGATAGATCAGACTAAACCCATTGGAGGGCCATTTCCAGAAGCTTTATATAGTTTAACCAACCTGGTTGGACTTTCTTTAGGAGGGCAACAATTTACAGGATCGTTAGATAGCAGAGTAGCTAACTGGACTCAGCTAGATAATATCTATATATGGAACAATCAACTCGAAGGCGATTTCCCTCCTGAGATTACTGCTGCAACTAATCTGCAAATACTATACATAGCTGGTAATTTATTCACTTCTTTTCCAGACCTATCTACTTTATCATCGCTACAAGAATTAAACATAAGTGGAAATCTATTGGGCTTTAAAGATATTGTTCCAAATATTGGTGTACCCTTGAGCATTTTCAACTACGCACCTCAGAAACAGTTCCCGAATGAATATTTTCAAATAGATCCGGGCGCAACAGAAACTTTTATGAACGATTATACCGAAAGTGGCAACGTGTATGATTGGATCAAAAATCAAATTAGTTCAGGGGTGACCTCAGCAAATTACGACATAA
The DNA here is from genome assembly GCA_002338655.1 of Flammeovirgaceae bacterium UBA1842. Taxonomy (GTDB): domain Bacteria; phylum Bacteroidota; class Bacteroidia; order Cytophagales; family Cyclobacteriaceae; genus Fulvivirga. Next base: position 82,485 of record DDIU01000006.1, read on the forward strand.
CCAATGCCCAATTGAGTGACTTGGGAGGGTATTTTTGTTTGGTCACTAACCCAGCAGCCCCAGACTTAACCCTTCAATCCAAATTTTATAATATTGCCTTCAACGGAGATCCAAGAAGCTGGACAGTAGATAACTCTCCAGAATCATTGGCCGACTTTAAGTCATTCTATGCTGCAACTTATGGTACTAATGATGGGGATACATTATATGTTGCAGGCTCTGTTACACCTTATAATCTAGGATTTAGCTCTTTTGAAAGCCCTCGATATATTTTTGGCCCAGGTTATTTTCTAGCTGATAATCCAGAAACTCAAGCTGCTCCCTTAACTGCACAAGTGGCGGGAATAGGCTTTAAAATAGGTGCTAGTGGCTCTCAGGTCTACGGACTTGATCTCCAACAATTACTCATAAACAATCAAAGTTCCGCTATTGACGACACGGTACGCAATGTGCATATTACGGGCAATAGAATTCAGGAATTTAGCATAAATGATGACAGCCAAAATATTTTGGTTAACAAAAACTTCATCAACATATTCACGTTGGCTTCTACCCCAGCAATTGGTACCAGTAGGTCTTATCAGGATATTTTTGTTGATAATAATATTATTGATTCCGTTACTACGGTGTTCGTAAAAGCTACTGCGGCCCGTAATGAAATGGTGAATGTAAACTTTACCCGAAATACAATTAATGTGTTTACGGATAGTATTCAGGATGCCACATTGACGAACAATATTATCAATAATTATCTGGGGACAGCAAATGCTGTTAGTGGTACAATTGGTTATGCTGGAGCCAGTTTTGCAGATAATGCCTTATTAGTGGATAATGATTTCATTTCCACTACCAATGTCGATGCAGGGGCATTCTCTGGTTCTGATCCTTATGTCCTATCAGGTATCCCCCCCATCCCCCATGTTTTTGACCTAACCAATACAGGAAGGATCAGGCTTAATGTTCAAGCTAAAAATGATGCCGGTCAAAACATCAATTTTATAAATTATAAATTAGGTCAGGGTGGCAATGTGGTATCTACGGGAACTGTTAAGAAATTAGTTGTTGGCAACCCTGTTCAAGTATTATTCAGACCAAAATTGGGTAGTGTTACACCCAACGAAACGTACAATTTGATGCTCTGGGCTAAAGATGCCACAGGCTTAAAAAGTGTGCACCAAAATTTATCTTTTGTTGCTGAAACCACCAATGCCTCAGGATTAATCACTACTTCGGCTAATCAACCCGTGAATAACGGGGAAGTCCTCCTTTTTGAAATCAATCAGGAAGGAGCTGCATTTGATACCCTGAAAACGACACTAAATAGTGCAGGTGCTTTTACTTTCAGTAATATAGTGATTGGTGATTACCTCGCTTTGGGCAAACCCAATGCAGGTGATTTCCCCACCCAACTCCCTACGTATTATGAACGAATAGATTTATGGGAAGAAGCAGACACTTTATTTATTGACACTACAAATCCATCATTCAATATCAAACTTTTGGAAAAGCCCAAAGAAGAAACTGGTGTTGGGATGGTCGCTGGGGTAATAGAAGAAGAACTGGATCAGGGGAACTCGGGGGGTAGAATAGAAGCTAGGGAAAGAGTGCGCAGAGTGGGGGTATCAATGAGAAGAGGCCGTAGAACAAGCCGAAAAGAAGGTATCGTATATGACTTGGTTTCTTATGTGGAAACTAACGATAACGGTGAGTTCTCATTTGAAGGCCTTCCTCCAGGAGATTACCGAATAAATATTCAATATCCAGGTTATCCAATGGATACATTAACCAATGTTGACCTTTCAATAGAAGAAAATAAAAACAATGCATATAACCTGGCTGCTTTGGTAGATCAGGGTAAGATTTCGGTAACCATTTTATCTACTACTGGCTTACTCAACGAGCTAGTACGCAATGTATCAGTCTACCCGAATCCAGCCGTTGAAAATATCAATATTGAATTCAATAAGGATATAAATCTTAGCGGAATGGTGGGAATTGATGTGATATCAACAAAAGGTGAGTTGGTATACCATCAACAATTCGACTCGAAGGCAATTAATCAAAGCAATAAAATATCAATACCGGTATCCATTTATGAAACGGGCACCTATATTTTGCAGGTACGCCAAGCTAACAAGATCATTGGAACCATCAGAATTGCGATTGTAAAATAGAATAAAACACTTTTTCAAATTAAAAAGGGCTCAACCTATTGAGTCCTTTTTAATTTATATTTAATTTAAATAATTAAATACTTTCACTAATTTCGTTCACTAAATGATAAACTCTTCATTATTAACCTCTTAGATGTCAAAAAAATTTTTAAATGCAGCTGTTCTATTTTTTCTGGCTTTAACATGCATTTGTTGCTCTACTTGTGAAGAGTGTCAAAATGATTTAACTACAAAATATATATTTGTAGACACGTTGCGTAATGAGATCTTAAAAGATGCCTCTCTAGTAAATGTGGTTGATCTGACTGGGGTCACCTACCCAACGGAAAGGGTCGTAATAGAAGAAGACACCCTCTACTCCACAGATTTAGCTGATTTATTTAATTCAGATCGAGCTGATACCGTGCTGATTACTTATAATAATCAACTAATAGATACTGTGGCTGTAAGTTTCAGCTTTAGTAGTGACAGCCGATGCTGCGCCAACACACAAAAAGTAGGTAAGCTCACCTTTTTCAATCGGCAAACGGCAAAAAGGATTAAACCTCTTTTTTCGGTTTATAATATAATCATAGATTAACCTCTACTTTTTAAGTACAGTAAATTCAACCCGCCTATTAAACGCACGACCTTCATCGGTATCATTAGATTCTAAAGGTACTGTTTCGCCATAGCCATGGGCAACCAACCTGTACTCTTCAATGCCTTGCCCAATAAGATAATCGACTACTGCCTGTGCTCTTCCCTGTGATAGGTTTTGGTTGTAATCGTCTGCCCCCTTGCTATCGGTATGGCCAGCAATCTCAATTTCCAATGAAGCATTGTCATTCAAAAAAGTGACCACCTTGTCAAGTTCCACATAAGACTCTGACTTTAAAGTAGTTTTGTCAAAATCAAAAAAGATGTTTTTCAATCGCACTGTCGTTCCAATTTCGATGGGACTTAGGTAAATATCCTTCACATAAGATAGTTGCTCTTCATCAAAAAAATCAATACTGTCCGTTTGGTTTAAGAATCCCTCAGCCGAAGCTGCTATTTGATATAACCCTCTTTTTATCAGTTCTGTAGAATAATAACCAACATCTGAGGATCTTTGTGAGAGGTTTATATCATTTGCTAAAGAAGAAATGGTCAAAGCAGCTGTAACTGGCTCATTGGTCTTTGCATTATATACTATACCCGAAAGGACCACTTTTTTCTTGAAAGGCCTCAGGTAAATGTCTTTGATTATTGTAGTGTCATGAGTCACCTCCCCTAAAGTAAACTCTTCTTGACCAGGATGATAACCATCGGCTGCCACCCGAATCGTATAATGCCCCTTACCATCATTAATTAAGGTGTTATAGACACCTTCATTTTGTGTCATAAGAGTATCAATTATTTTCCCATCAAAGCTTATAGACAAGGAAGCTATCACTCCTTGCCGTGACTTTTCGTCAAGTACAAGGCCTTTTAGTTTAATATTAATGTCTTTTAACTGAAGCCAAAATATATCAAGATTACCGCCATCAATTGTATTTCCAGATTGTGTAGTGAAAACATTATCATGTGAATCGATAGACATATAAGCATCAAACGCCCGGGTATTCAATGGACGACCAACATTTTCAGGGTCAGACCAGTTAAGCCAAGTATCATCTTGACGCACTACCTTGTAAATATCAGATCCTCCAATACCCATGTCCTTCCTGTTACTTGAGTAATACATCGTTTTATCATCAGGAGCCATGAACGGAGCAAACTCATCCCTACTCGTATTTATATTACTGCTCAGCTTAATTGGAGCGCTCCATTTCTTACCGTCTATATGTTTACTTACATATAAGTCGCTAAATGTGCCGTTTTCCTTTTCACTAAAATATAGGATCATGAATTTCGCATCTGAAGAGACCGTTGCCCCATAAAATTTGCCCTTATTCATTTTTTTAAAATCCTCAATATCAATTTCCTCAGGGTTGCTCCAAGAATCACCTTCTTTGTGTGTAAATGAAAAACCATCCCCATTTTTTGAGCTTCCACCTCTAATAAATAAAGTTTTATTGTCTGGCATTACTGTAAACACTTGATTTGCTTTACGGTCATTCAATGGTTTGCCAAGATGTTCCGCTTTGCCCCACTTCCCATTTTCACCTAATGTTGAAAACCAAATATCTTGACTCCCCTCCTTGCCATATGTATTGTCAGGATGATTATGAACAAAAAAGTAAAGGGTTTTGCCATCAGCTGAAACTACTGGGGCACCCTCATGATAGGCGGTATTGACATCGCGGCCCAGATTTACCAATTCATATCTTCCACTATACTCCTGAGCATGGAGATTAACCACTATAGCTATAAGTGCAATGAGAAAAGTGTACTTCATAAGTTTAGGTTTTGATTAGTAAAGATATAAAAATCCATTAGTTAAGTTCAAGTAGCACAATTACATATGGTTTTCATGATACCTTATTTCATTTAAATTCGCATGTATCCTTTATTGCCGAGTTTCGTATCTTTACCCATACTCTGCTATTTTCTATGAAATACATCCTTCTCGTTTTACTACTCCTCCCTGCCTTGCTTACCAAAGCTCAGGAAAAAGAAATAGAAATTGTTGGTCAGATAGTTGACCCTGAGTCATCAGAAGCTGTCTCTTACGTACACATTATTAACACTGCCATGAAGAAAGGGGTAGTTAGTAATACGGAGGGTCGTTTTTGGATAAAAATGCATAAAAAAGATACTTTACTTTTTTCCGCTATTGGCTTTGAAAAATATCTCTTTACATTAAAAGAAGGCCTCAAGTCTGACAAATTAATTGTCACTATTGAATTAAGGCACTCTACTTTAGAACTTGAAACGGTGAAGGTCTTTGCTTTTAAAGATGAATATGCCCTGAAAAGAGCATTGATAGCTGCCGAAGTACCCATTGAAACCAACAAAAAGGAAATCCATTTACCGGGATTTTATTATGGGCCAAGAAAAGAATTAAAGAATTCCGCTTTTAGCAGCCCACTTACTGCTTTGGGAAATCTATTTAGCAAAGAAGTCAAGGAGGATAAAAAGTTAAAGCAGTTTGAACAAGAATATGATGTTCAAAATTTCATCAGATCTAAGTACAATGAATCAGTTGTTATTGAACTTACCAATCTACCAGAAGATAAAGTGGAAGACTTTATGAATTTCTGCAAGTTGGAAGATTCGTTCGTCAAAAGAGCCAGTGAATATGAATTAACCGTTGTCATCCAGCAATGTTTGGTGGACTTTGAGGCTTTGTTAGAGGTCAAAGACAACTAAAAAGTCTGAGAAAGGCCAAATAAAAAGGGTGACCATTCGGATCACCCCACTATCAACAAATAATAGATGAATATTAATTGCAGCTCAGATTCTTTAATGAAGCTTCAAATGAAGCCTTAGACGCCTCATCAACAGCACAGCCTGCATTTAGATAATTTTGTAAAGCTGTTTTGTAGGCGTTACAATTTGCAGTCGATTGATCTGTCAAATAAGCAGAAGCTGCATCTGATACCGCATTTGTTTGTGCTAAACAATCAACTGCTCCGCCATCATCATCACTACCACAAGCAGTGAAACCTAGTGCCAGAACAACTCCAGCTAAGTAAATCATTTTCTTCATAATATTGGTTTAAAGGTTTTAATTGATCTTAAAGGTTTTAATTGATCGCGAAAATAGACATTCATGGTTATAATGCTAATTATTTGATTAATAATTTTTATAATTATATTATGTATTGTTATAATACTTTATAATTATGATCTGGCGGAAATCATCTAAAGTGCTGTTTTTCAATATTTTACAAACTAGAAAAACGACTTATTACTAATTGGGTAAATAATAAAGGAAAACTTTAATTATCCAGCATAACAAATGCTCCCCAATAATAAGGCTGAGGATATTTTGCTTTTAACGAAAGCTCCGCTTGACGAAAAGCCTTTTGCCTGTCTCCCGTTTTTAGCCAGTTGCTATAAAATTTAGTCATCAGTTCCTGCGTAGCTTCATCACTTACTTTCCATAAGCTCATCAGCAGTGATTGGGCACCAGCTCCCATAAAAGCACGTTGTAAACCATAAACACCTTCCCCTGCTTTCACGTCACCAACGGCTGTCTCACAGGCACTCAAAACCACTAATTTAGTCTTGTCTAGACTTAAGTTGATTGCCTCATAAGCTGTGAGTATTCCATTATCTGAACTATTAAGTGATGCGGTGTGCTGCTGATCTATAGCCACTCCGGCATTGGCCAATAACAATCCCGACCGAAGGAGCGGATTGTTTTTGGCACTTTCTGCATTCACACCAAACACTTTGTCTGATGAACCCTGAACATCCTCAAGAAAGTAGCCATGTGTGGCAATATGTAAAATAGCTGGGTTGTTCACCTTTTTAAGGTTCTCCTCCGTAGCCTGGGTGGTAGTAAATTGCGACACTTTATAACCATAGGCATTCAACATTTTTGACACGCTGGCCAATTCATTTTTTGTGCCTGGCAATGCATCTATACCCGTTCCCCCAAAGGTTGGGTTACCTACCAAATAAGCTGTTTTTAAAGATGTAGACGTATTTTTTTGCCCAATAAATTTCGAATTTCCTACGTTTATTATCTCATAATCATCGATTACAAAACGACCATTATTATCAAGTGTATTTACATTGATTTGATTGTAAATACCGTCTGAGGATAGATATATGACTTTCTTTCCTTCCAAGTTAGAAGCAATTTTTGCCCAGTATTGCTCATAGGAATATTCATCTTTTATTTTCTGATGAATGGCATTGTTATAATATTTAAAATACCTGCCTTCCAGTTGCTCTCCATTTTTTATCAAAGCTAGCTTCGGTGCTGATAACCCTTTGGTTAATACCAAACAGGCATAATTAATCTCATTACTGAAAGACTGATCATATGTGCGGAACCTGATAATTTCTACAACGGCCTGAGTACTTGAAATCTTGGGCAAAATATCCTTATAGCTACTTTGTTTTAACTTATAGCTAGCTGTAAACAAATCGGATCTTTGAGATAGGCTCTTTTCGGTTTGATTGCTGGCTTGTTCTAACGAATCCCGATTGATTTTTTGTTCAACAAGTTCATCCTTTGAATAGGCGTAATATTTAGCCAATGTTTCTTTCTGATCCAGCCACACCCGGTATTCTGCTACCAGTTGCTGATCATTGCTACTCAATATTTTCTGTTTGATTTTATTGGTCGAACTTAGTAACAAGCCTTTGGTGGCAATGTAATAATCATAGGCTTCACCAAGTAATTCAGGATCGACAGCTTCCGAATTGAAAACGAATGAATAATATCGCTCAAAGCGTGGGCGCAATGTTTCCCAATATTTCGTTTTTTCCGATTCGCTCATGGGCGGAAAATAACTATTGATAAAAGTGAGGGTTTGTTCAAGGGCACTTTGATAAAGTGTTTTCGCCTCCACCAGATCACCCATCTTCCAATACAAAATAGCTAGGTCTTCCTTACTTTGCACAAAATTGGGATGGTCTGTCCCCAATACCCTTTCATTAATCTCTTTAGCTTCTTCCAGTAATGGTTTAGCCTCCGCAAGCCTATTGGAAAACCGATAAAAATTACCCAAATCACTGATGGCCGATGCATACAATCGGTGCTCCTTGGTAAATTTTTTCTCATATATATCACGTGCTTTGATAAGTAGATCTTCCACCTTATCATAAGTACCCATTTGCATATATAATGACGCAAGGTTGTTCAACATATGGGCATAGTCAGGACTGCTTTTACCGAATCTCCTTTCTTTAAGTTTAATGAGTGCATTGAATTCCGTTTCAGCTTCTGTATATTTTCCCATCGACTGGTATATCATTGCCCGGTTAGTCAGGAATTTTTGATGATTACCTGATTTCTCGCTTTGCAACTCGCTTGAAATAGCAATGGCTTTATTTAAGAGGTCTAAGGCCTGTTCATAACGTCCAACAGCTTCATAAACCATGGCTTTATTATTAAGCGCTATGGCCGATGGCATGCTGTTTTCGCCCGTGGCTATCTGAAGCACGTCTACTGCCTCTTGGGCATTTTTTTCAGCTTCATTGTACTTTCCCGTTTCTTTTTGCAGCACAGCCAAGTTATTAAGGGAAGACCCATAGCCCAGACTGCGCTCACCCAAATTTTCTTTTCTTTTATCGAGTGCCTGAAGGGTGAATTCCTCCGCTTTCACGTAACGTCCCATGGTGCTATAGAGCAACCCAAGATTGGAAATCGTTTTATAGTAATTAATATTTTCAGATTGATTCGACTCATAAAGGGCCTTGGCACCAGTAAGTAGCTCTTCTGCCCGTTTATAATATCCTTTGGCATATGCCAACTCACCAGCATCAAGCATGCTCCTTGCCCTTTCATCATCAGTGGCATCAGCTTGACTTTCAATATTGGTTATGAATTTCAAGGCTTTATCTTTTCCCGACTCTGTATCCAAAACATCTGCATTGTCATTGACCGATATGGCAAAATTGAAATTAGTAGAATCAAGTTCAGCACGTGCTTCTGATAGTTTGTCAGTAGTGGCTTCTTTTAACTTTTTAAGGTTTTCTTCCGAAGCGAGGCTTTTGGCCTTTTCTTTTAATAATTTCCCGAACTGCGCCTGACTAAAATTATAGGAAAGACATAATATGAATAATGAAATAACTAGTCTCATAGAAAATTGATTTTCAAAAACAATATATGAAATAGAATAGTACTTAAAAACTACTTTGAGCAATCATATTTAAGCATCATTTTGTAATTTGGTCGATTCTATGAAGTTGATACAAAAGATTATATCAAAAATTTATCTTATCTGGGTGATAACCGTGTTTTCGGTGTTCATGGTCATCCTATTGCCACTTATTATTCTGCCATTGTTGATCAGTAGTAGAATTGGTATGCTTACTTTTTATGGGCTTAAAATCTGGTCTTGGATATTTAGTCAGCTCAATTTTATCTATTACAAAATTGAAGGCAGGGAAAAAATCAGAAAAGGACAATCCTATATTTATACCTGCAATCATACCTCCTTTTTGGATGCACCGGGAATTGCATTAGGTATCCCTACCCAGTTCAGGCCACTTGCTAAAAAGGAACTAAAGAAAATTCCCGTTTTTGGTCTTATCATAAGGGTAGTTACAGTAGTAGTTGACCGCTCCAGTACTGAGAGCAGACAAGCCAGCCTTAAGAAATTAAAAGAAATTTTAGATGGGCAGATTTCAATTCTGATCTTTCCTGAAGGAACCCAGAACCGTACAAATAAGCCACTTCAACCTTTTTTCAGTGGTGCTTTCCGCACAGCCATTGAGACAAAAACACCGATCCTCCCAATGGTGATAATCAATGCTGGTAAACTAATGCCCCCTGGGACATTTGACCTACGGCCAGGGCGCATTAAAGTAGTGTTTGGTGACGAAATAGACTGTTCAAATTATTCCATGCAAGAGGTCAATGAGCTCAAAGACAGGGTCTTTGGCGTAATGGAGGAGTTGCTGGAAAAGAATAAAATTTGATTTTCATATTGTATTGTCCATAACCTCCAATTGAAAGAACTCCTTAAGTACTCCCAGTTTTTCGATCAGCTTTGATTTATTTTTACTACTGCAAATAAAAAGCTTTGTTCCGTCTCCGAACTTTAGATAAGCATTATATTCTTCATATTGGGCTATCGCTTTATTATTTGCCCTACTATAAATCGTTTGACTCATATTACTGGCATTGATATAGATTTTCTCTACAGATTCATAGGATGATTCCGTTCCAATTTGAATCCCCAAGAATGAATTATAGTCTTTGTAAACCCGTTTAGATGCGTTAAATAATATTCCTCTGTAGGCCGTTAAAATTAATATGCCAATCAAAATTAAAATAGGCGCTAGTAAGAGGTTTGTCAAACTAATCACTACTCCGGCTAGCATTGAAAGAATACCTACAAACTGAAATTGCCAAGGGAATAGTTTTTCCGATTTGAAATTGAGCTTACTGTTATTCATTCCCATTTTAGATCAATTTACAACATCGAAGTTGAAATAAATATTTGTAAATTATAAACCTAAAAAAAATAATTTCTAATGAAGTGTAACTATATGAGGATTTCTAAGTTTCCACTTCAAACCCTGTAAAAGCAAACTATTGGAGAGTATCAGTGACAATGCCTTGATGTTAAAAGTGAAGGTTGGCCATTTGGATCATTTAGGACTATTGTATGAAAGGTACAAGCCGCCATTATTTGGCTATTTCTATCACATTAAAAATGATAAAATGCTAGCTGAGGATCTTGTGCAGACGGTATTTATCAGGGTATTGAAATACAAGCACAGCTTTAAAGATGAGGGTCAATTTAAAACTTGGGTTTTTCAAATTGCCCGAAATGTAAATGCCGATCATTATCGGAAAAACAAAAATAAGGCTGAGGAATTGAATGAACAACATCATCAACTAAGTGATCAAGGACATTTGGTTGAAGAAAAGGAAGCACAACTTGCTACAATGGAACAGGCACTTAGCCTATTGGATGAAGATAAAAGGGAATTACTCGTGTTGAGCAAATTGAAAAACATGAAGTACAAAGAAATAGGAACGCTATATGATTGTGCAGAAAACACAATAAAAATAAAAGTATTCAGGGCTATGAAGGCATTGCGAAAACAATTTGAACAACTGGAAATGACAGAATAATGGGAGAGATAGATATTTTAATCGAAAAATTCAATGCAGGTGAAATAACTTCCATAGAAGAGCTACAGCTAGAAAGGCATATTGCAGCCGGTGAGGTTAATCTTTCTCAATTGAAAGCATTGGAGGCTATGCAAATGAAGCTTGAAGCTTTACCTACGCCCGATGCAAGTAGCCAAATGGATGACCGTTTTTACTCTTTATTAAACGAAGAAAAGAGTAAGGCTAAAGCGGCACCGAATACTTTTATTGTTTGGTGGGTATCGATGAAACAATCACAATGGCAATGGGCCTATAGTGCTGCATTGGTGATACTGGGTATAGCTCTTGGCACATTCTACAACAGGTCTTCTCACAACGAAATTAATACGCTTACCTCTGAAATGCATGAAATGAAAGAGATGATGATGCTCTCCATGCTGGAAAAAGAGTCAACTACCGACCGACTCAGGGCTGTGAGCCTTACTAATGAGATGGGCACCACCAGCGAAAAAGTGGCCATGGCACTCATCAATACTTTAAGAACAGATAATAACAATAACGTGCGTATGGCAGCCATTGAGGCCTTGTCACATTACACCAGCCAACCGGCAGTCCGTAAGGAATTAATTGCATCAATTCAATTTCAAAAATCACCATTGGTTCAGTTGGCCCTTGCAGAGTTGATGGTAGCCATGAACGAGAAAGGAGCAAAGAAGGCATTTGATCAATTGTGGAAATCTGACGATACCCCACAAGAAATAAAGACTGCCATAAAAGAAAAAATGCAAACAATGATTTAACAATTAAACTCTTAATAAAATGAAAATAATAACAACAATCGGTCTTTTGGTAGCTGCGGGCTATGGTCTAAACGCCCAGCAGCATACCGAAACATTTAAGAAAGAATTGAAATTCGAAAAACCAACGGCTACCAGTGTACTTTACATTGCCAATGTGAGTGGGTCTATAGAAGTAGAAGGCTATGATGGTGACATTATTGAAGTTGAAGCCAAACGGGATATAATGGCTCAGTCAAACACTCGGTTGGAAGAAGCAAAACAACTGATCAATGTAGCGGTTATTAATAGAGTGGACACGCTTATTGTCTATACTACTCAGCCTTGTAGCACTTTTGGGTCAGTTAATGAGAACTGGCGAAAGCACAATAGTAAAAAGGGAAGCTGGGGATATATGTGGAACAACCAAGACAAGGACTGCAATTACAATATTCATTCTAAGGTAGATTATAAAATTAGAGTACCTCGTAACGCAAATCTGATGGTATCTACCATAAATAATGGAGATATATCAGTTTCCAACATTGCTGGTGAGGTGAAGGCATGGAATGTGAATGGTGCTATTGCCTTTGAAAAGGTGAGCAATGCTACGTTTGCAAACACTATCAACGGTGATGTCACACTAAATTTTAGCACGAATCCAAAAAATGATGGCCGGTTTTATAGTCTCAATGGTGATATCCGTGCCAATTATCTAAATGGTATTTCGGCAGACATGAGCTTCAAAAGTTTTAATGGGGACTTTTATACCAATATCCCAGCCATTGAACAATTACCGACTAAGGTAAATATAGAAGAGGCAAAAAAAGGTAAAGGCATAGCTTACAAATTGGATGGAAAATCGATGATGAGGGCACGTAATGGTGGTGTATATATCGACTTCGAGACATTCAATGGAGATGTATATGTGAAGGAAAATTGATAACTGAACAAAGAACAAATTATAAGATTATGAAAAATATAAAAATACTTGGACTAGCGATATTGATGCTTACAGGCACAACCTTAGTGAAAGCTCAAGATAAAGGCGAAATGTTAATTCCTTTTTCCAACCCTGGCAGTAAGGGTAGCCTCAGAGTGGATGTTAAGCGCGGGTCAATTACAGTAAAAGGTACAGATCGAAAAGACATCCTCATTAAATATGAAGCAATGGAGTCTAAGCATAAGGATAAAAATAAAGGCAGTGATTCTAAAGATGGTTTGAAGCGGATATCTAGTGGGTCAGTTGATTTGGTAGCCGCTGAAGAAAACAACCGGGCTTCTGTAAGTTCTGATTCGTGGAACAAAGGCTTGAACTTAACAGTTGAAGTGCCTAAAACAATCGACTTGAATTTAGATACTTACAATGGTGGAGATATTTATGTTGAAAACATAGTTGGAGAAGTAATACTGGAGAATTACAATGGGGAAATAAAAGCCAAAGGTATTACAGGCTCTGTGTCAGCCGATACTTACAATGGGGAAATCACGGTTGAACTATTAAAAGTTACGCCCAATACACCCATGTCATTTACTACTTATAATGGTGATGTCGATATCACTTTTCCAGCTGGTTTTAAGGCAGAATTAAAATTGAAGACCAATCAGGGTGAGATCTATTCTGGCTTCGAAATGGAAGTTATTAAGTCTGAGCCTATCAAGAAAACGGATAGTAAGTCAGGAACCTATAAGGTTTATCTTGATGACTGGGTGCGTGGTAAAATCAATGGAGGTGGCCCGGAGGTAGTAATGAAAAACTACAATGGCGACATTTATATAAGAAGGCAATAAATTACGTCACTTCGAGCGCAGCGAGAAGTCTCCCTCTTATTAGCACGTCACTTCGAGCGCAGCGAGAAGTCCCCTATTTTTAGTACGTCACTTCGAACGCAGTGAGAAGTCCCCATGGCTCCAATTGGGAGACTTCTCAGTCGTACCTCCTTCGAAGTGACGTTCATGATTTATAATTCATCAAATAAGTCCTTCCATTCTGGATTTATTGCTTCGACCAATAACAGCTTTTTCTCTCTACGATACTTTTTTATTTGTTTTTCCCTCATTATCGCTTCTTCAATGGAGTGAAAAGGTTCGAAGTAAATCAGTTTCTCAATATTGTATCTTGCTGTAAAGCTTTTGGGATAGGCCTTTGTTCGATGTTCAATCACCCTTGAATACAGATCGGAAGTAACACCTGTATAAAAAACTGTATGGTGTTTATTAGTCATGATGTAAACAGCACCTCCTTTCTGCATAGTTGAATTTGAATTATTAACGTCACTTCGGGTGAAACGAACAGCCCTCTTATTAGCACGTCACTTCGAACACAGTGAGAAGTCTCCAAATTAATGGCTCCAATTGGGAGACTTCTCCTTTCGTTTCACTTCAGTCGAAGTGACGTTTTAATTATTCTTATAATACTCCTCCACTTTATTGATCATTGTTTCTTTTTCCTTATCTGACAACCAGCTTGCCATAAAGGCATTCTTGGCCAAAACGGTAAGTTGTTCTTTAGTGAGATCGAGGGCATTGGCAATTCCTAGATAGTTCTCATTCATATACCCTCCAAAGTAGGCCGGATCATCAGAATTGATAGTCACTAGCAAACCCTTGTCCATCATTTCCACCAATGGATATTCCTTTAAGTCAGTCACTACCTTTAATTCTAGGTTAGATAGTGGACATAAGGTAAGAGGCATCTTTATTTTGGCTAGCCTTGCCACCAACTCATCGTCATCCAAGGAATGGTTTCCGTGATCGATACGTGTTACTTTGAGCAAGTCAAGGGCTTCCCAGATGTACTCTGCAGGACCCTCCTCACCCGCATGCGCTACGGTTATGAATCCTGCCTCTCTGGCTTTTCTAAATACATTGGTGAATTTTGCAGGTGGATTACCCATTTCAGATGAATCTAAACCTACGGCAGAAATCCAATCTTTGTAAGGCATTGCCTGCTCCAGTGTTTTAAATGCGGATTCCTCATCCAGATGCCGTAAAAACGACATGATCAGTCTATAACTGATGCCCAATTTATTCTTACCTTCTTCTAGGGCGCGATGAATACCTTGGATTACCATATCAAAAGCCACCCCTCTGTTGGTATGGGTTTGAGGGTCAAAAAACATCTCCGTATGCACCAAATTTTGTGAGTGTACTTTCGTCAAATAAGCCCAAGTAAGGTCATAGAAATCTTGTTCTCCGATAAGTACATTGGCACCAGCATAATAAATATCAAGGAACTCCTGAAGGTTATTAAAGCTATAGGCGGCTTTCAATTCCTCTACAGAGGAATAAGGAATCTCCTTGTTATTTCGTTTGGCAATCTCGAACATCAGTTCGGGCTCAAAGGTGCCTTCAATATGTAAATGCAGTTCTGCTTTAGGCATCCCTGCTATAAATTCTTCAATCCTTGTCATGTTTCTATTTAAAATTAACAGCCAGATTTTTTATGACCTTATTACTCCATCTCCAACACCAAATCATCTTGACCTACCATATCTGTGGCGTTAAGGTGAATTTTACCCACTACTCCACTTTTTGTCGCACTGATGGTGGTCTCCATCTTCATCGCCTCAATCACAAATAAAGGTTGATTCGCTTTAACCTTATCACCTGTCTTCACTTTTATTTCCGCTATACGTCCTTGAAGTGGGGCTCCAATATGGTTATCAGCAGTAGCTTTAGCATGCACTGCCTTACTCGACTTTACACTTTGATCCTTTATCTGAATGACACGTGCCTGTCCATTCATTTCGAAGTAAATGTTGCACATTCCTTCTTCATCAGGTGGCGACTTGTATAGTTTTTTAATGATAATGGCTTTACCACGTCCTATCTCTACGAATATCTCTTCATTATTCTTCAATCCATACAAAAATGCTGCTGTTGGCAACCTCCATACTTCACCATATTCTTGCCAGTGATGGTAAAAATCAGTAAACACCTTTGGATATAGCTTATAGGATAGAAAATCCAGCTCATCACAATAGGAATCAAATTCCTTGTGGAACTCAGCATATTCTTTTGTGAAATTAACTGGTTTAAGATGTGCATTTGGCCTATCGGTAAATGGTTTTTCCCCTTTCAAAATAATCTTCGACACATCCTTTGGGAACCCTTTATAGGGTTGCCCTAAATCGCCCTTAAAAAAGCTCACCACTGACTCTGGAAATGACAGCGTTGATCCTTTTTCTAAAACGTCCGTTGTGGTCAGGTCGTTGGCTGTAAGAAACAAAGCCATATCCCCTACTACTTTTGATGAAGGTGTCACTTTAATCAAGTCACCAAAAAGCGTATTGACAGCTGCGTAATTTTCCTTTATTTTTTCAAATTTATCTTCTAAACCCAGTGCCCTTGCCTGCGGCCTTAGGTTAGAATATTGTCCACCAGGAATTTCATGATCATACACCTCAGCTGTACTTGCCTTCAGGCCAGATTCAAATGGATAATACCATTCCCTTACTGATTCCCAATAGTTGGAGTATTTATTTAAAGAATGAATATCAAATTCATTTTCACGTTCATGTCCTTGTAACGCAGCTAAAACCGAATTAAAATTAGGCTGAGAAGTAAGTCCCGACATAGAACTTAATGCTACATCGACCACATCTACACCCGCTTCAATGGCATTCATATAGGTTAAACACTGAATACCTGCCGTATCATGGGTATGCAAATGAATGGGCAGATCTACTACCTTTTTAAGTTCTGTTATCAGTAAAGAAGCACTCGCGGGCTTCAAGAGCCCAGCCATGTCTTTGATCGCCAACATATGCGCACCTGCATCCTCCAGCTGACGGGCCATATCAAGATAATACTGCAAATCATATTTAGTATCCTTCTTGTATAAATCCCCGGTATAACAAATACAAGCTTCTGCCAAGGCCTCAGTGCGCTCATTTACAGCCTTAATGCTCACTTTCATGGCCTCTACCCAGTTCAACGAATCGAATATACGGAAGATGTCAATCCCCGTTTCCCAGGATTTTACTATAAACCGTTCTATCAAATTATCAGGATATGCTTTGTACCCTACCCCATTAGAGCCACGTAGCAGCATTTGTAGCAGCACATTTGGCATGGCCGATCTGAACATCTTTAGCCTGTCCCATGGATTTTCATGTAAGAATCGCATACATACGTCAAAGGTGGCTCCACCCCAAACCTCCATACTGAAGATTTTTGGATGTGTTTTAGCAAACCCTTCGGCTACCTTCATCATATCAATGGTGCGCACTCTAGTTGCCAATAGCGATTGGTGAGCATCACGAAAAGTAGTGTCAGTAAATTGAACTGGCTTCTCATTTTTCAACCATTTCACAAAACCTTCCCTACCTAACTTGTTTAACTTGTCTTTTGTGCCTTCAGGATATTTAGACAGCCTTTCAAAAACTGGAACTTTGGCTGGTCGTAATATTCGTGAAGGATCCACTTGTTTTACGTCAGGGTTACCATTCACTCCTATGTTCCCTAAATAGTTCAACAGTTTTGTGCCTCTGTTAAACCTTCGGGGCATGTTAAACAGTTCGGGATGGTTAGCTATAAAGTTTACAGTAGCTTCACCTTTATAAAAGGTGGGGGTATTTATTACGTTTAAAAGGAAATCGATATTGGTTTGTACACCTCTTATCCTAAACTCATGCAGTGCCCTGCTCAGCCGTTCCGAGGCTCCTTTTAATGTCCTTCCTTTTGAAGATACTTTTACAAGTAATGAATCGAAAAAAGGTGAAATAGTTACGCCTGCATAGCAATTACCTGCATCCAAACGTATACCGAAACCACTCGCACTTCGATAAGCTATGATAGTTCCATAATCAGGTTTAAAATTCTCAACTGGATTTTCGGTAGTCACCCGGCACTGAATGGCAAATCCATTGCATTTAATATCATCCTGACCTTTAATAAATATCCTAGGGTCGGCAAGGTCATAACCTTTAGCTATTAATATCTGTGACCTAACGATGTCGATACCTGTAATTTCTTCCGTAATTGTATGCTCTACTTGAATCCGTGGATTTACTTCTATGAAGTAGATGTTCTCATCTTTATCAACAAGAAACTCTACTGTGCCCACATTATTATAATTGACCAATCGGGTGATGGCCAAAGCATATTCATACAGCTTGTCTTTTGCAGTTTGACTCAATGTCACACTGGGAGCCACTTCCACCACTTTTTGAAACCTTCTTTGGACTGAGCAATCCCGTTCAAATAAATGAACAATATTACCGTAGTTGTCGCCCATTATCTGAATTTCAATGTGTTTGGGATTGTCGATATACTTTTCAATAAAAATAGTATCGTCACCAAATGCATTTTTGGCTTCTTTTCTCGCCTCCTCAAAGCCATTTTTGAGCTCATCATCATTATAAATGACCCGCATACCACGTCCACCACCTCCAGCGGCTGCCTTGAGCATGACTGGATATCCAATTGCTTTTGCCTCTTTGAGGGCAATGGATGCATTCTCAAGACGCTTCTTGCTATCTTGGATAATGGGTACTTTGGCTTCAATGGCCACCATTTTAGCGGCCACTTTATCGCCCAGTTTTTCCATTACTTCTGGTTCTGGACCGATAAATATCAATCCTTCTTCGCGGCATCTCCTGGCGAAATTTACATTTTCAGAAAGAAACCCATAACCTGGGTGAATGGCATCCACCTCATTGCGCTTTGCGACCGCAATTATTTCCTCAATGTCCAAATAGGGTTTTAATGGATCATCGTCAGCACCTATTTGATAAGCTTCATCCGCTTTATATCGGTGCAGTGAGTACCTATCCTCAAAGGTGTATACCGCCACCGTTCTGATCTTCAATTCAGTTCCTGCTCTAAATACCCTAATGGCAATTTCACCTCTATTAGCTACCAGTAATTTTTTGACTTCTTTCAGTTTCTTGTTCATTGAGAAAATAAAATATATTGAGAGGGCATAAGTTAACTGATAACTTTGTGATAGCAAAAAAATGCTTTACAAGAGGGGCATATTTTTCTTATATTTATCACCGATAATCAAAAAATATAAAATGAAACTTAAAACTAAGATAATAGCGGGTTTGGTGTTTGCGATAATAATAATTCAATTTTTTAGGATTGATAAAACAAACCCTAACACCGACCCTTCCAATGATTTGTTGGCCATGCATGAAGCTTCGATTGAGGTTTCTGAAATTTTGAAGAATGCCTGTTATGATTGTCATTCAAATAAAACTGAATATCCATGGTATTCCAATGTCGCTCCCGTTTCCTGGTGGCTGAAAGATCATGTTGATCATGCCCGAGGGCATCTCAATTTTTCGGACTGGGGTACTTATGACCTTAAGAAAAAGAAACATAAGCTAGAAGAAGTATATGAAGAAGTAGAGGAGGGGGAAATGCCCCTTGACAGCTATACCTGGGTACATGAAGAAGCCGAACTGACTGCCGAACAGCGGGAATTGCTTATTGCATGGGCTAAAAAAACACGGAGCGAATTATAATGGATGGAAAGCACAGCCATATTGATATACCAAAAGCATTTTATTCCTTTAGCACTGGTGCATTATTTGATCGGTGTCTAGAATGTGAAATGTACTTGTTGGATGGTGATACGGAATATTTTATCGAGAAGGCCATTAAAAAATATGAGGGCTTTGATGCGCAGGATGTAATATTTGAATATGCCATTTGCATTCAATGCGCTGAAAGAATGCGTAATTCAATGTCAAAAGCCTCTCAGCAAAGTATCCAGCAGTATTTTATGGATAATGTAGATCTTTTAAAAAGGATGGAAATCATGCAGTCCAACCCCAATAATCCCGAGACATGGATGGATAAATGTTTGATAAAGGGAGAGCGAAAATCAGGGTTGAATGAATATCAGATTTATGCCCACTGCAATGGCAGTAAATTGAATTTGACACAAATGCCATATCTTGTTAGTGGGGCAGCACTTGAAGAAATATCTGCAGTGTTATCACCAGAAACGCTAGATGAATTTGATGATTTTTCAAGACGGCACTTTGGGCCACCGCCCGAGCTTGCCGAACCCCTGCCTTTTAGAAGGGTTATGTTAATTTAGATTCCAAAGGTTTAATTTGGCCTTCGTCCTCTAACATGGCCGCTATTTTCTTGATTACCTGATCGAGTTCAGTGGATGAAGTGTAAAGGTGCTGAACCATAGTGGACTCCTTATTGGGAAGTTCCGTATGCCGTAATAGTTCAACCAAGCCCATAATATTGGCTAGGGGTGCCCTTAGTTCATGGGCATGAACAAAGGCATATTCTTTTAAAACTCTATTCTGTTCACGCAGTAAGCTAGTCCTTTTTTTGATTTTGTCTTCAAGGTTCAAATTTAAGGATTGCAACTCCATAGATTGACTCTGGATTTCCAAATTCTTGTTTTCAATCTCACTGTTCTTTAGTAGTAACAGCTCATTGGCTTTTTTCTGCGCCAGCCGCTGCTTATAGAAAGCATTGGCTAGGGCCAACGTGAGTATCAATAACATTATCACCGCAATGATCACTGTGTTCTTCTGCTTAACCTCTAGCTGTTTAGCCTCATTTTCACGTTGCAGGATGTTAATTTCATAGTCAGTCTGAAGCTTCGTTATTTGAGCTGCTTTATCAGTATTATAAAGACTATCCTTTAATTCAGCATATAGCCTGTAATTTAAATATGACTTATGGAAATCACCGGTGAGTGAATCCAGAACAGATTTATACCTATAAATATTAGCACGTACATCATTGGCACTTGCTTGTTTTGCTCTTTGGAAACCTTTATCCAAATAATAATAAGCACTATCTACCAGTCCCAATTTGGTGTATGTTCTGCCAAGATTTGTAAAAGTGTAGGAACTGCCCCGAATATCTTTATTATGCTCCCGTATTTTGGCTGCCTTTTGAAAATACATTATGGCCGTTTTGTACTTTCCTTTTTTATAAAACAATATGCCTAGGCCATCACTTGCATAGGACAAAACCTTGTCATTATTTTTCCTTTTGGCTCCTTCAAAGGCAATCATATAGTGGGTTTCTGCTTTTTCCAATTGCCCCATTAAGGAATAAAGCTCACCTAGATTACTATATAGCAGCAAGGGGCCTCCTATACCTTCTATGTCTTCCTTTAACCTTCGTGCCCTTTGTAAGAATTCCAAAGCACTGGAATATTCCCCCAACTTCTTATACACCTCACCAATATTATTGAGGCAGTCTGATTGCCCTTTTTTATCATTTAGTATTTGATATTGGGTGAGTGCCTCCAGATAATGGGTAAGTGCTTCTTTATAATTGCCAAAACCCCAATTCACTCCGCCCATTACCACTAAAGCCCGGGCCTGCCCTCTAACAAAATTAATTTCTTTAGCCTCATTATAGGCAATCATAACATCGTCTCTAGCTATTATCGGGTTGATATTAATATTATGAAAAGCTATTTCATTGAGGATGATCACTCTTTGACTGTCAATTTCTGTATTATCCAGAGCCTTGATCAAACTATCCAGCTGCATCCTTTGAGCATCTGCAATTGACCAATGAAAAGTAACTAAAACCAATAGGGTGAATACAAATTTTGGCATAGTGACAAAGTTAGCAATTTGATCCTTGAACAAGGATTAATGTAAGTTTTTGAAACATTGAGAATAAAAAAAGGGACCTACTGTCCCTTCAATTATAATCCTATGTGTTAGTAATTAATTACTCATCGCTTTGAGTATATCATGATGTGTAATAATATGTACCTGATGTGCACTATCCCTTACCAATACCGCACGGTTATTTTTGTTGATCATTGAAGATAACACATCCAAAGTATTGTCCATGGCAACAAATGGAATGGGGCTATCCATCACTTCTTCTACTGTTTTACTTTTGAATTCTGGATCTTCGATCAATTGCTCCAACAATCTCGAGGTACTCAAACTCCCAATAAAAGCCTCCCCTTTCACCACAGGAATTTGATCAATACCCTCTTTTGTCAGCATTTTGATCGTCTCACCAACCGTATTGGAATGTTGCGCCACAATTAACTGACTCGCACCATTTCTTCTGTCCACTATATCTTTGGCAGAATCGAAATCCCGGGATTCCAAAAACCCATGGTCTTTCATCCAATTGTCATTGTATAGTTTTCCAAGATATCGAGTGCCATGGTCAGGTAATATAATTACCATGGTATCCTCTTCTTTCAAATGTTCTTTGGCATATTCTAAGGCACCTACAACTGCTGATCCACAAGACCATCCCACAAAAAGCCCTTCTTCCCGAGCCAGTCTTCTTGTCATGATAGCCGCATCTTTATCGGTTACTTTTACAAATGTATCGATCAAGTCAAAATCAACATTTTTGGGTAAAATATCTTCACCAATTCCTTCAGTCATGTAAGGATAAATCTCATTTTCATCAAAAATGCCGGTCTCCTTATATTTTTTAAATACCGATCCGTAACTATCAATACCCACTGAAACTACATTGGCATTCTGCTCTTTCAAATATTTAGCCGTACCGCACATTGAACCACCAGTACCTACACCGGCAGCTAGGTGCGTCACTTTACCTTCTGTTTGTTCCCAAATTTCAGGGCCAGTAGACTCATAATGCGCTACGGCATTTGAAGTGTTATCATACTGGTTTGGGTAAAATGAATTAGGGATGTCTTTGTTTAATTTTTTCGCAATGGAATAATATGAACGAGGGTCATCTGGAGTAACATTGGTAGGGCACACGATCACCTCGGCTCCCATAGCACGAAGTATGTCCATTTTTTCCTGTGATTGTTTATCAGAAAGTGTGAATATACATTTATAGCCTTTGGCAATAGCGACCAATGCCAATCCCATACCTGTGTTACCGGAAGTACCTTCAATGATAGTCCCACCAAGTTTCAGGACACCTGCTTTTTCGGCATCTTCAATCATTTTAAGTGCCATTCTGTCCTTCATGGAGTTACCTGGATTGAAGTATTCCACCTTCACCAGAATAGTGCCTTTTACCCCCTTTGAAACGCTGTTGAGTTTAACCAAAGGCGTGTTTCCAATGGTTTCTATGATTGAATTGTAATACATTTTGTGATTGTTATTTAAGACTGCAAAATTAACAATAATCAGTTAGAGATACTAACTGATATAAATCTGTGATTAGGTTATTGTGAGTTTATAAAAAAAGGGGGCGATCAATGATCGCCCCCTCTTTGATTAGTCATTCCATTGAAGATTACTCTGCGGACTTATCGTCAGTATCTGCTTTTTTCGCTGCAGACTTCTTAGCTGCGGGCTTTTTAGCGTCATCTTCCATTTTGTCTTTAAGAGCACTAAGTACTGATAAATCTCCTAATGTTGATTTGTCAGCATCTTTAGATTTAGAAGCTGCTTTTGCCTTCTTCTTTGGTGCTTCAGCAACTACCTTCTCTTCAGCAGAATACATTGCTTTATGAGAAAGCACAATTCGCTTATCATCTTTAGAGAATTCCAATACTTTGAATTCCAATGATTCACCAACGTTAGTTTTAGAACCATCTTCTTTTTCCAAGTTTCTAGCAGAGCAGAAACCTTCGATTCCGTAAGGTAATTCTAGAGTTGCGCCTTTTTCTGTAATTGAAGTAACAGAACATTTGTGTGTAGAGCCAACAGTAAATACACCTTCGAAAGTATCCCATGGATTCTCTTCCAAGTGCTTATGGCTTAATGCCAATCTTCTGTTGTCAACGTCAAGTTCCAATACCATTACATCAAGCTCATCACCCACTTTCACAAATTCAGAAGGGTGCTTGATTTTCTTGGTCCAAGAAAGGTCAGATACGTGAACAAGACCGTCAATACCTTCTTCCAACTCGATGAACAAGCCGAAGTTAGTAAGGTTTCTTACGATACCTTTATGAGTAGTACTTACCGCATACTTAGTAAGTACATTTTGCTTAGTCCATGGGTCTTCAGTCAATTGCTTAATGCCCAATGACATTTTTCTATCGTCCCTATCCAATGTCAATACCACTGCCTCTAGCTCATCACCGATGTTGATGAAGTCTTGAGGGTTTCTAAGGTGCTGTGACCATGACATTTCAGAAACGTGGATAAGTCCTTCTACACCTGGCTGCAATTCTAAGAATGCACCGTAGTCAGCCACGTTTACTATTTTACCTTTTACTTTAGAACCTACTTCAAGCTCTTTTGCAAGAGAATCCCAAGGATGCTCGGTAAGTTGCTTCATACCTAGAGAGATACGCTTCTTATCTTCATCAAAGTCAAGAACAACAATTTTAACCGTATCATCAAGGTTCAATACCTCTTCAGGGTGGTTGATTCTACCCCATGAAATATCAGTAATGTGAAGAAGACCATCCACGCCACCAAGGTCGATAAATACACCGAAATTGGTCATGTTTTTGATAGTACCTTCAAGTACTTGACCTTTTTCAAGGTTGTTAAGTATTTCAGCTTTTTGTTTTTCTAGATCTTTCTCGATCAATACTTTGTGAGAAACAACTACGTTATCGTTAGTATAGTTGATTTTCACAACTTTAACTTCCATAGCCTTACCTACAAACACATCAAAGTCCCTGATAGGCTTCACATCAATTTGAGAACCTGGCAAGAAAGCCTCAACACCGTAGATATCCACGATAAGACCACCTTTTGTTCTTCTTTTAACAAATCCTTCGATAACAGAGTCGTTATCAAATGAGCTTTGGATGTTATCCCAAGCCTGAACGATTTTCGCTTTTCTTCTGGAAAGTACTAACTGACCGTTAGCATTTTCCTGCTCTTCTATAAATATTTCTACTTGGTCACCAACTTTCAAGTCAGGAGTGTCCCTGAATTCGGTAGCAGATACCAAACCGTCAGACTTAAAGCCGATGTTCAATATTACGTCCCGGGAGTTGATACCAACGATTGTTGCTTTTACAACTTGCTTTTCTTCAATGGTAGTAAGTGTGTTTTCATACACAGAAGCCATTTCTTCTCTTTGCTTCTTAGAATATCCCTCACCAAAACCTTTAGTTTCAAAAGCTTCCCAGTCAAATTCTTCAGGAGCTTCAACTTCTTTTTTAGCTGCAGGCTTCTTTACTTCTTTAGGGGCCTTTTCTTCCTTTACTTCTTCTTTAGCAGGAGCTTCTTTTTCTGCTTTGATCTCTTTAGCAGTTGCTGCTTTTTCCTCTTCTACAGGGGCAGCTTCTTTTTCTGCCTTAGGAGTTGCAGCTTTTTTGGTTGTTTTTTTAGCTTTAGGAGCTTCTTCTTTTTCCGCTTTAGGCTCTGCCTTCTTTGCAGGTGCTTTTTTAGCGGTAGTTTCTTTCTTTGCAGTTTCGTCTTTTACTTCTTCTGCACTAGCTTTTTCTTTTGCCATAATGTGGTTTGCTGCTCTCAATACATGTTATCCCAGAGCAATCAGATAACAAATTTTAGATTTATACATGTTGGATTTGCACCAAAATGCCCATTCACCCGAATGGGAGCGCAAATTTAGTTATTTTTTTGCTAAAAATTAAACATTAATCTACTTTATCATGTATACCATTGAGTGAATGCTTACGGGGTAGTCTTTATTTTGTTATTAATATAAATCAGTGTATTATTTTTATTAAGTTAGAAAGGTAACTTTGGGGCAGTATTTAAGTTCTTAATAACCACAAGAATTGAACAAACATCTTATAACACTTCTTAGTATTATCCTGGCATTCAATTCAATAGAAGCCAAACCAAAGCTGGAGAGCATATTTGATAAGCCTGAGACATTTATCAAAATACTACTCAATCAGCGTGATATTAATGGCCACCGGGTTATTAGTGAGGACTCACTAAATCAACTCTTGGTTGAATATAAATCAAATAAAGACTCAACCAATATCTTTTTCTGCCATTTGGCACTTTCATCAGTTAATGCAGAAATTGATAAAGCTGAAATGTTACACCAAATCATAAAGGCTTATTCATTTATCCCACATAACGCCAAAGCTAGATTATTGCCTTATTTAAAACTTACAGAGGCCACTTCATATTACCGCCTTGGTAAATATAATGCTGTACTTGAAAAGACTTCCGATTTACAAACAATATTTAAACAACAAAAAAGAGGGGATTTACTAATCATTACCAAGTTATATACCAGTTTATGTCTGGTGCTATTGAATAAAAACGAAACGGAATTCTCAACTGGAAACATCTATGACGAAATAAATGCACTGACAACTATTGATGAGGAGGCAAAAGCACTGCTTACCCTGCATGCGATCAATATCAATGGAATAATAATGCTCGTACAAAACAAACTCCAAGAAGCAAGAGCATTGTTCCGTGAAGGGATCGAAAAAGCCAGTGAATTAAATGAAAGGAAACTTTTGATTGGCTTTCATGGCAACCTCTCAAATATTTACTTATTAAATAATGATTATGATGTGGCCATTCGATATGCAATGCTTGACTTTAATTATAGCAAAAAAGAGGATGATAAAAGAAGCATGTTTGGCTTGGCCGGAATCATTGCCGAATCATATTTTATGTTAGGGAAACTAGATAGCACCAATAAATATGTAGACCTAATCATTAAACTTAGCCCCCACTCAAGTGAGCCCTACTTTATTCGCCACAATCAAAATTTTGTTTACGATTTTTATCAAAAAACAGGTAAAACGAAAAAATTAGCAGATATTTCAAAGTATTTCGACCAGATTCAAGATTCTTTGGCACATGTACGAACCGAACAGGACTACGACATATTGCGTTCACAAATTGAATTGGAAGATGCCCAAAGCAAAATCGATCAACTCAAAAAAATCAATCACCTTGAGTATTTAAAAAACCAAGCCTCTCAAAAATATAATGTGGCCTTAACAGTGGGCATAGTTATCGTATTACTATTTGTCTTGTTCATCTATAAAAACCTATCTGTACAGAAAAAACAAAACCTGTTGCTTGAGAAAAAAAGTGCTAAAATCAAGAACCAAAATGAGGAATTGCAAGCGCAACAAGAGGATATCATGAATCAGGCAAATAGGATTTTAGAGTTGAATACATTGCTCGAACAAGAGGTGGACGAACGTACCAAAGAGCTTATACACAAAAACAAAAAGCTGTCAGAATATGCATTTTACAACTCCCATAATATTCGGGGGCCATTGGCCAGGATTTTAGGACTTATCCATCTTTGGGAATTTGGCAATATACGTTTGGATGAGAAAGAGGCGGTGCTTTCGGAAATCCAGGCCTCTGCGAAAGAGCTGGATGAAATGGTAAAGACAGTAAACAGAATGCTTGAATAAAGCTAGTCTAGTAGTTAAAAAAAAATTCAATAGCTCAAATCTTTGACTACTGAAATTTGGATTGCAGTGAGATTTATTTTGTAATTTGGTGGGTTAAAATCACTATAATCCTGAATGTAGTCCATGAAATCACTTCTAACTAAAATACTCCCATTTTTTCTTTTAGGCCTAATCGGTAATATGCAAATAGCAATTGCACAAACGTCCATTAAGCCAATGGCAATGAATGGTATCGTTAATGTTTCTACATGGAATTTTGAAGACGGTGGATCCATTGAATTAAGTGGGGATTGGCTCTTTATATGGGATCGACTCATCACCCCAACAAATAAAAACATTGATGACAAGTCGGGTATTTATGTGAAATTCCCCGGCATCTGGACCAATTATTTAATTAACAATAAGACCTACCCCTCCTATGGATCGGCATCATATAGGCTTATTGTTAAAGGTTTGGAGATAAATAGGGAGTATGCTTTGGAAATCCCCGACATGTACAGCAGTTATCAGCTTTGGTTGGGAGATAAAATAATTGCAAAAAATGGACAAGTTGGGATGAACAAGGAGGAATATCGACCTCAATGGATCCCCAAAACTGTAACATTCCAAGCTAAAAATACTACCGATACTTTAATATTAAATATCTCAAATTTCGACCATGTAAAAGGTGGGGTCAAGAATGAGATTTGGTTGGGTACGGTAGATCAACTAATGACAGACCGAAATAGTGAAATTGCCTCCAATCTGGTTTTATCCATTGGGATAACCATACTGGGTATCCTATCTATAGTTAGCTTTTTTAAGTACAGCAATCGGCTATTTATTTATTTTACCTTTTTCTGCTTTATCTGGGCTATCCGTGGGCTTTTTCCTACAATGTACCTCTTCTATCAGTGGATACCTGATTTCAATTGGATAATTGGCCTGAAAATAGAATACCTTACCATTTATAGTTCGGTTATGATTGGCTACTATATCTTTCATCAACTATTTGAAGACACTTCGAAAAAGACATTCAAACATATATCATTTGCCATAAACTCCGTTTTTATAATCCTCACATTATTCGGGCCAGCTTTCATCTTTACCAAACTGTTAAACATCTATTTTGCATTCATGGGTGTAACCCTTATTTACATATTAAATGAAGTAATTAAGGCCTATTTATACGATAAGGAAGGTGCAGGATATGTTGGCATTGCCATAGCACTGGTTAGTTTATTGTTCTTATACGACATGCTATCCTATTACAAATTTTTGCCCTTTAATCCATTCGTGACCAGTATAGGTTATGTGGTATTTTATGGCTTGTTGGGTTTCTCGCTTCGTTATAATATCCTTAACAAAAAGGAAGTCGAACCATATAGATTTTCGTAATGGTACAAATTAAAAAGGCTGATCCCGATAATAATCGGGATCAGCCTTTTTTTATTTTCTAAGTCTAACCTTTATTTACCAGAAGCATATCTTTTAGCTACTTCATCCCAATTGATAACATTGAAAAAAGCAGAAATGTAATCTGGTCTTCTGTTTTGGTAATTTAGGTAATAGGCATGTTCCCACACATCAATACCCAATATTGGAAATCCACCACATCCTGTGTTTGGCATCAATGGGTTGTCTTGGTTAGGTGTAGAACATACTTCTACTTTACCCCCTTTGTGTACACAAAGCCAAGCCCAACCTGAACCAAATCTTGTAGCAGCTGCAGCAGCAAATGCCTCTTTGAATTTATCGAATGAACCGAAAGCTGTGTCAATAGCTGAGGCCAATTCCCCAGATGGAGTACCTCCACCGTTTGGTGACATCACTTTCCAAAATAAGTCGTGATTGTAATAGCCACCACCGTTATTTCTAACTGCATTATTATCAGTGTGCTTGGCCAATAAATCTTCTATTGATTTACCATCCATGTCAGTGCCTTCTATTGCCTTGTTTAAGTTGGCTGTATAACCAGCATGGTGTTTTCCATGATGTATTTCCATGGTACGAGCATCAATATTTGGTTCTAGTGCATTGTGTGCATATGGTAAATCTGGTAATTGAAATGACATGATGTTATGTGTTTTAGTTTAACAATTCGTTATACTTCAAATATAACGATAGCTGACTGAACAAAAAACGAAATACGTTTATGTTAATCTATGGGGTCATTTGTTTTGTCTATATCTTCGACAGGCTCAGATTGACAAATCGATAAGCCTGCCTGCCGGCAAGGCAGGCTCGGATTGACAAACATGACGTCACTTCGACTGTAAGGAGAAGCCTCCCGTTTGGAGGTACTAATTAGGAGACTTCTCACTGCGTTTTCAGTGAGAGATATAGTGTTTTCCTCAATGTCCTCTGGGAGTAACACTGAGATACTTTCGACTGGATCAAACTGACAAATGTTTTGATAAACACATTAAACCCTTTCAGGGTTGTTTTATAGTCTTTTTTATTAACATTTAATCCCTTCGGGATTTTCAATTGACAAATCCCGAAGGAATTAAATACAAATAGAAGTATATCATAGTTTAGTTAAAACCCCAAAGTGGTTTAATAGTTTATTGGCCTATAAGGAGACTTCTCGCTGCGCCTGTCTGCCGATGGGCAGGCTCGAAGTGACGTTAGCTGGGAGATCCTCACTCTTAAGGAAAATCAGCTTATTCCCTCAATTTTTTGAAAAATTCTGAAACCAAAGCCCCAGCCTCTTCAGCCAACAATCCGTGGCTTACCTCGGTTTTTGGGTGAATGAGGTTTTTATTTAACGTACTAAAACCTCGTTTTTCGTCACTGGCAGCATATTTCAGTTTGCCAATTTGTGACCAGTATAATGCTCCGCCACACATGCCACAGGGTTCAAGTGTGACGTAAAGGGTGCATTCATTGAGGTACTTGGTGCCAAGGTAATTGCATGCGGCTGTTATGGCCAGCATCTCCGCATGGGCAGTAGGATCGTTGAGTTTCTCAGTTTGGTTATACGCTCGGGCTATGATCTGATTGTTGACGACTACCACAGCCCCTACGGGAATTTCCCCTTCCTCCTGAGCCAGATGAGCCTGTTTCAAGGCTTCCTTCATAAAATGTTCATCGCTGTGAATGGAAAGTGTCATTCTATGTTATTTTTTACTTTTATACTATTCATGATTTCTGCTGCCCTTGCCGTCCATTTATCTTTTATCCTTGTGGGTGCATTAAAACTAAATACAATGGTCTTCCCATTTATCAATAGATATTGCACATAAGTGTAAGTTCTTACCGCTTCTTTTTTATCGAGTGTATATTGATCTCCATTGATCCGTGAATCAAATTCAAAAATGATATATCTTTTATCATTTATCACCTTTATCTCCTCTTTAATAAAGTCTACCCGGTCATAAAGATTGACAATACTGGCTTTGAAAAAATCCTTAGCAATGTCAATATCGGTGCTTCTCCAACGGGTAGCCGAAATATTAACGCTGAAATCCACTAATCTTTCATCATTAGAATAGGCACCTATTGGGTTTCGCACGGATGGATAGCGCTGGGCAATGTCCTGTGGGCTCATTGCATAAAAATTCTCAGGAAGGCTTACCGTAATGTAATCACCTATTTTTGTCTTTGTTAGCTTTTGTTGGCTGGGTTGAACCCAAAATATTAATGCAAGTGCGATTGATAATTTAATCATTCGGGAAGGAAATTTATATCTATTGTTTTCGTGCAAACTTAATACCATTAACTTTGCGCCTCAAAATTATAACTTTTAAGATGCTACGAACACATACTTGCGGGGAATTACGGATTAATGATGTAAACAAAGAAGTGACACTTTGTGGATGGGTTCAGAAGACCCGTGACAAAGGAAGCATCATTTGGGTAGACTTGCGCGATAAGTATGGAATCACCCAATTAATCCTTGAAGAAGGGGTGTCTGAAGAGGCTTTATTGAAGAAAGCGTCCAAATTGGGTCGTGAGTTTGTAGTGAAGGCCACGGGCATGGTGGTAGAGCGACTTAGCAAAAATGATAAAATACCCACTGGGGAAATTGAAATAAAGGTGAGTAGCCTTGAGGTACTCAATGCATCAAAAGTGCCGCCATTTACTATAGAAAATGAAACTGACGGTGGTGTAGACCTCCGGATGAAGTACCGATATCTTGATTTACGAAGAGAACCAGTGAGGAAAAACCTTCAATTAAGACATCAGTTGATGAAAGAAACCAGGGCTTTTCTTGATGGACAAGATTTCATCGAGGTAGAAACTCCAATATTAATTAAGTCCACTCCTGAAGGGGCGCGTGATTTCGTGGTGCCCTCAAGAATGAACCAAGGCGAATTCTATGCTTTGCCGCAATCACCACAGACTTTTAAGCAGTTGTTGATGGTTTCTGGATTTGACAGATACTATCAAATAGTAAAGTGTTTTAGAGATGAAGACTTACGAGCGGACAGACAACCAGAGTTCACACAAATAGACTGTGAACTTTCATTTGTGGAACGCAAAGACGTACTCGACACATTTGAAGGATTGGTGAGACACCTTTTCAAAAATGTAAAAGGCATTGACATTGGCGAAGTACCTCACATGCCCTATAGCGATGCCATGAAATATTACGGTTCTGACAAACCGGACATTCGATTCGATATGCAATTTGTTGAGCTCAATGAGTTAACTCAAAACAAAGGATTTAATGTATTTGATAGTTCAGAATTGGTAATTGGTATCAATGCAGCCGACTGTGCAGAATATAGCCGCAAGCAACTGGATGCCATTACCGATTACGTTAGAAAACCTCAAATAGGAGCTAAAGGCTTAGTGTACGTGAAATGCAATGCCGATGGCACATTCAAATCTTCAGTAGATAAGTTTTACACTCAGGAAGACCTAAAAGCGTGGGCCGATAAAATGAATGCCAAGGCGGGTGACCTGCTGCTTGTATTGAGTGGTGATACCGACCACACCAGAAAGGCCATGAATGAGCTTCGTTTACATATGGGAACCGAACTTGGTCTTCGTAAAAAAGGTGAATACAAGCTGCTTTGGGTAGTGGACTTCCCCTTACTGGAATGGGACGAGGAGTCAAAACGATTCCATGCGATGCACCATCCCTTTACATCGCCCATACCTGAAGATATGGACAAGTTAGAAACCGACCCAGGGAATGTTAAAGCGAACGCTTATGACTTGGTGGTCAATGGGGTAGAATTAGGTGGCGGTTCCATTAGGATTCACGATAGGGCCGTACAGCAGCGTATGTTCGATGCGCTTGGATTTACTAAAGAAGAAGCACAAGCTCAATTTGGTTTCTTGATGGAAGCCTTTGAATATGGTGCCCCTCCTCACGGTGGAATAGCTTTTGGCTTTGACAGACTTTGTTCACTTTTTGGTGGTTCCGATTCTATCAGAGATTATATCGCCTTCCCTAAAAACAATTCAGGAAGAGACGTGATGATCGATTCACCAAGCCCGATTGATCAAGGTCAATTGAAAGAGTTGGGGATTAGTTTGAAGAAATAAATAGATTAGCAGGAACATGAGAACCCTATTTACATTAACATTTATTTTCTTGGGTTTGATTTATGCTCGTACTGAGCCTATGAGAATCTACTTTGAAATAGAGTATCATATTAATGATAAGAAAAATCATGGGTTTATTGATGCCCCTTATGAAATTCTAACTGATGAACAAAAACAGAAGTTAATTGGTAAACAAGATAGCTTTTTGAAGAATTCAATTTATGGAGATTCAGTAATCATATATGAATACCTTATTCAATATAAATTAGCAGATTACGCTGGTAACACAATAAGTTCTTTCCCGTGTCAAGATAATATTATTAAGGTTGCAGTAAAAGATCTCTCGAATGTAAAAATAATAAATGCTTATCAAGAATGGCCTGGTAATTCTATTGCTACCAATATTACAATTGATGATCTAATATGGCTTAATTCAAATAATAAATTATTGGACTCCTTTGAATTTGAAAATTGTGAAATAAAGGCATATGGTCACAAGGATTATCCAGAAATAGAAAGTTTATTGAAAGAATTGAAACTTCTTTATAAAAGCGGTAATTCCAATTCATTATCAGATTTGTTGAATAAACTTAAAAACAAAAAAGTTGTCATAATTAATTTTTGTGGATAGGCTTGCGGCTAACATCACATATCTGTGTGGTGGGTATCAGAATGAAGTTTTGTGGAGATTGGAAAGTTTGCCTCAATTAATAAATTTTAAAACGGTGTGGTTTGTGGTAGCAATACATCCTAATCTAGTCGTTAGCAACAATTGCCTTCAAGTCGGAAAATTCTTAGCTTTATATTATGACAATCGAACAAAAGAAAATATCACTTATCAACTGGATAACGAATCTAGAAGATGAGGTAACTATCGATCGAATTGTGAGATTCCAGAGATCCTCTCTAGATGAACTCCCTGATGCTATAATCCAATTGTTAGAAATGGGGGCTGCTGAACCCGAGGAAAAATCTAATTAAACATACAAGTGCCAAAGACATTCTTAAAATGAAATGAGAGAAGTTCGATGGACTGAAACGGCAAAGAAAACACTGCAAGAAACATCGGATTTTATCCTTCAATTATGGAACCCACAGGTTAAAGCGGATTTCATTGAACAACTTGATTATAGAATAGGTCAACTTCAACAAAACCCTGAACTTGCACACATTTCTACTTGGTATTTCATTTATCCATGTATTCCTTTTCAAACTGATTAAACATCTCTAACAATTGACGAGAGATTGGCCCCGGCTTTCCATCCCCGATCTTTTGGTTATCAACTGCTGTAATGGGCAATACTTTCTTCGTGGTACCCGTCAGAAAAGCTTCTTTTGCTTGCAACAATTCGTCAATACTAATCTCCCTTTCTTCAATATCGTAATGCGAGGCAGCCATTTCCAGCACTTTCTTTCTGGTGACTCCTTTAAGGATATTCTTTTGGGGAGTAATGATTTTACCCTCCTTCGTAATTATAAAAATATTGCTTCTTGTTAATTCTAAAACCTGTCCATTATTAACATAAAGTGCGTCAAAGGCTTTCTCTTCCTTTATTTTCGATTTTAGCCAAATCCCCGTCATATAATTGACGGTTTTCACTTCTGGCAACTCTCTTAAAAAATTATGGGTGATTAATTTAACTCCGTTGGTATACAATTCTTCCGCTGGAAATGTAATAGGGCCCTGAGTGATAATAAGATTTGGCTTGCCTACACTATAGCCATCTTCAGAATACCCACCGGTCAATACCATTCTAATTCCGGATATCGGTAATTTATTTGCGGTGAGCAAACTGTTGACCTGCTCAATGACTTCCGATTTGGAAAATGAGATAGGCAAGTGGGCTATTTTGGAAGAATTGTAAAACCGATCTAAATGATCTTCTAGAAAAAGCGGCTTGTTATCAACCGTTCTGAAAAAGTCGAATATACCATACCCACGAAGTATGGCGAGATCATTAATGTTGAGTGTGGCTTTGGTTACTTCCAGTTTTAGCCCGTTTACGAAACAATACATAGTTGAAAATAATAATTTGAATTATGAATTCAATAAATAGCCGTTATTAATCTGCCCTTACCTCCTCAGGAGAGGGACACCAAACTAATTAATTTTGGCATAATAATTTATAACACTTCGCACTACTTCCTGGGGTACATTTCCCCCGCTGGCGGGGGCTAGGGGGTGGTTCAGAGGTGAGAATAATGCAAATCCTATCATGGCTTTAGAATATCTCCCTAACTCTTCGGAGATGGGGAAACCTAACCAATTAAAATAGTTGAAGTTATTCGGAAACCAGTTACATTATATCCGTAGACTCTTTCCCCCGCTGGCGAAAGTCAACCCTCTCGGAAAAGAGGACACCGACAAATTAGATTTGGTGTAATTATTCTGAATACTTTTCGCACTACTTTCTGGGGTAGGTTTCCCCTGTTGGCGAGGGTCAGGCGGTGGTCGGAGAACTAATCGAACTTAATACTCTTAATTGGATTGATCCTTACTATGAAAAAGGTAGGAATAGTAATGATCAGACTTACCGTTATAAAAGTGAGTACATTCAAGCCTAAAACAATCATCCAATTCCAGCCAATGGGCACGTAGCTCATGTAATAGTCGGCTGGGTTAAGGTGGATGATCTTAAAATAATACTGAATAGCGCATAAACCTAAACCCAATACATTCCCAATTACCAAACCTTTGAGCATCAACACGATGCCATTATAACTAAATATTTTCCTGACCAAGGCATTTGGACTCCCAAAAGCTTTCAGCATCCCAATCATTTGTGTCCTTTCCATAATGAGGATCAATATGATAGAGATCATATTCACACATACCACAAACAGTATTATACCTAAAAAGATGTTTACCTGGCGGCTGATTAGAAAAAGCCAATCGAATATCTGTATATATTTATCACTTACCTTTTCAACGTATAAATCAATAGGAACCGCTTCATTTAAAGCTTGTTCTGCCTCATCAATTTGATTGACATCCTTTACAAAAACCTCCATGCCCCCAGCGGTTGAATCCGGCCAATTATTGAGACGTTGTATAAGCCGGATATCCCCAATTAAGAATTTGTTGTCAAAATATTCTGTCAGGTTGGTTTCGTAAATTCCTACAACCTTTAATTTTCGAACTCTCGGAGGGTTTTGAAAAAAATGGATGACAATCTCATCGTTAATACCGAGCTTGAGTTTGTTCGCAATGACCTTACTTATCAATACCTCTTTAGAGTAATCGGTATCATTGAATTTAATAAACCGACCTTCTATTAAATTACTATCAAAACGGACCGTATCATATCTGGCACTCACGCCTTTAAAGACAACTCCCAAAACCTCCTCACTCGTTTTTACCAAACCCGCTTTGTGACTAAACTCCTGAACATGATCAACAAATGGAAAACTATCCGGGTGATTAAACAAAACATTATTCAGTGATATAGGCGACTCTTCGAAAGAGTTTTCCAAAGTATATTTAGTAACATGTAGGTGTGAGCTAAATCCGTAAATCTTGTCCCTGACGGTATTTTGAAAGCCTTTTAAAATCAAAAAAGACACAATCATTACGGCCAATCCAATACCAATACTGGCTACTGCAATTTTATGGATGGTGGAAGAAAAGCTTTTCTCCTTTCCTTCGGCAATACGGGAGGCTATGAAATAGGAAAGGTTCAACTGATTTGTTTAATTTTAACGAGATTCAAAGTAAGACAAAAGTATGAAATTGAGGCAACTAATTGGTTTATCATTTATTCTTATCGCGGCAGTGTATCAAAGTTGTAATTCACAACCAACAGCCTCACCCATAATACCCGGTGACGTGCAGCTAGATAGGTATCTCCCTTTGATCAAAGATAAACGAGTGGCTGTTGTTGGCAATCATTCCGCCAGCATTAGTGATACTCATCTTATTGATACACTGTTAAGTCTTAATATCAATGTCGTGAAGGCGTTGGCACCTGAACATGGCTTTAGAGGAGATAAATCAGATGGAGCCATGATTAATCATGATGTAGACGCCAAAACTGGAATCCCAATTATTTCCATGTATGGAAAAACCAAAACACTAGACCCTGCCCTTTTTAAGGACATTGATGTGGTGATATTTGATATTCAAGATGTTGGCGTTCGTTTTTTTACGTTTATCAGCGCCATGCATTATGTGATGGAAGCATGTGCTGAAAGTGGTACTCCTCTGATTGTGCTTGACAAGCCTAATCCCAATGGTATGTATATAGATGGGCCTGTACTTGATTCTTCCCAACGCTCCTATATTGGTGTACATAAAATTCCTGTTGTACATGCACTTACTGTAGGTGAGTTGGCCGAAATGATCAATGGGGAAGGTTGGCTTACTAATGCAGCAAAATGTGACCTCACGGTAATTCCAGTAAAGAATTATACCCATAAAATGCCCTATCATATCGCTGTGAAGCCCTCTCCTAACCTGCCTAATGATTTAGCAATAACCCTTTATCCTTCATTGGCCCTGTTTGAAGGCACACAAATAAGCGTTGGTCGTGGTACTTACAAACCGTTTCTTCAAATTGGTCATCCTTCATTTACTGATTTGGAATATACATTCACCCCTGTTTCCATTGAGGGTATGTCCAAATACCCACCATTGGAAGGGCAAGTTTGCCATGGTTATAATTTAGAAAATATAGATTTCAAACCTCATTTTACTTTAAAGTACTTGATTGAATTCTATCAAAAATTTGACGATAAAGAACATTTCTTTAAACCCTATTTCAACAAGTTAATTGGCAATACGGTGACCATGGAGCAAATAGAAGCGGGTCTTAGTGAAAAAGAAATAAAAGCCAGTTGGCAACCTGAGCTAAGCAAATACAAAAACATGCGGAAGAAGTACCTACTTTATCCCGACTTTGAATAATCTGGAAATTATGAGATATCGAAACCCACAATAACCAGCCGAACTTTGCCGCTTTCCTTTCAATATCCAATAGATTTGTAGCCATGCAGGATTTGAGAATAATATACATGGGAACACCAGAATTTGCCGTTCCGGGACTGGAAATAATAATTGAAAATAAATTTAACGTGGTGGCAGTGATCACGGCTCCCGACAGGCCAAAAGGACGTGGCCAACAATTAGCCACTTCTCCAGTCAAAGATTGTGCGGTAAGGAACAAGATCCCTGTTTTACAACCAACTAATCTTAAATCACCTGAGTTTATAGAAGAACTAAAAAGTTATGCGGCCAACTTACAGATAGTAGTGGCCTTTAGGATGTTGCCCGAAATAGTCTGGAATATGCCTGAGATTGGGACATTTAATCTCCATGCTTCATTATTACCACAGTATCGTGGGGCAGCACCCATTAATTGGGCGATCATCAATGGGGAGAAAGAAACAGGGGTGACTACCTTCTTTTTGAAGCATGAAATTGATACAGGTGCCATCATATTTCAAGAAAAAGAACCCATCCATAAAGATGATACTGTAGGCGACCTTTACGTCCGGTTGATGAAAAAAGGTGGCGAACTGGTTTTGAAAACTGTACAGGCCATAGCAGCGGATAATTATCCACAAATAGAGCAGAGTGAGGTTGCTGATCTCAAAGTTGCACCCAAAATATTCCGTGAGACCTGCCAGATCGATTGGAACCAGCCGACCATTAAGGTTTATGATTTCATCAGGGGCTTATCTCCCTATCCTGCGGCTTGGACTACTATTGGTGGAAAAAATCTAAAAATCTACCGGGCTGAGATGGGCAAATCATCTAAAAAACCGATTGGTGATTTTGAAACTGATGGGAAAACATTTCTTAATTTCGTTACGGCTGATGGTTCCATCAAACTAACAGAACTGCAATTGGAAGGAAAGAAAAGAATGGGGATTGAAGAGTTTTTAAGGGGAAATAAACTGAACTAAATATCAGTCTGAGCTTGTCGAATGTCAGTCTGAGCTTGTCGAATGTCAGTCTGAGCTTGTCGAATGTCAGTCTGAGCTTGTCGAAGGTCAGTCTGAGCTTGTCGAAGACGGCATGCACACTTCGACAGACTCAGTGTGATAATAAACAGTGTGAAATAAGTAGGTATGAAAATAGCAATGATAGCGGCTGTGGCCGAAAATAGAGTGATAGGCAAAGACAACGACCTCATCTGGCGGCTGCCAGATGATATGAAATTCTTTATGGAGAAAACCTCCGGCCATCATGTAATTATGGGGCGTAAGAATTTCGAATCTCTTCCTCCCAAATACAGTCCGCTACCCAATCGGACAAACATTATCATTACACGCCAGAAAGATCTGTTTATTGATGGTGCTCACGTTGTGCACCATTTAGATGAAGCTTTGGAAATTGCCAAAGACAATGGCGAAGAGGAAGCTTTCATCATTGGAGGTGGTGAAATATATAAACTAGGATTGGCCGTTGCCGATATTATGTACCTTACGGAGATCAAAGCATCCTTTGATGGAGATGCTTACTTTCCTGAATTTGATAGAACACAATGGACAGAAATAGATCGCATAAACCACCCTATCGATAGTAAACATAAATACGAATTCGATTTTGTAACTTACAAACACCGCTAATGGAAAAACCACTTACTAAAGAATTTGAAGTGAAATGGGCAGATCTTGACCCTAACAGGCACATGCGTCATTCAGCCTATAATGATTATGGAGCTCATATGAGGGTAAAAATTTTAGAAAGTATAGGGCTTACAATGGCGAAACTTGAGTCTTTAAAAATTGGGCCTATCTTGTTTAGAGAGGAGACTAAATTTTATAGAGAGGTTGGAATGGAAGGTGTTATAACTGTCACTGCAGCCTTGTCAAAATCAAGAGCTGATGCCAGCCGTTGGTCATTCGTACACGAAATGTATCGTAGTGATGGAATAAAGGCGGCTGTTATTGAAGTAGATGGTGCTTGGTTGGATATCAATAAGCGGAAATTAGCGATACCACCACAAGAAATAATTGATCTGTTCCTTTCCATGCCAAAAGCAGAAAATTTTATTTTGGAAAATGTAAAATGAATTTGAAAAACAAGGTAATTTGGTTGACAGGTGCCTCCTCAGGTATTGGGGAGGCTTTAGTCTATGAGCTTGCTCACCGTGGTGCCAAACTTATAATCTCAGCCCGAAGAAAAATTGAACTGGAGCGTGTAAAAAGCTCTTGTCCTGCCCAAAGTCAGGGAAGTATTGCCCTTCTTCCTCTTGATCTTACGCAACAGAATACCCTAAAACTTATGGTAGAGGCCGCCATTAGCTTCTTCGGCCATGTTGATATTTTGGTGAACAATGGGGGCATTAGCCAGCGGTCCCTTGCGCTCAACACATCAATTGATGTATATCGTAAGTTAATGGAGGTCAACTATTTTGGAACGATAGAACTTACCCGCCAGTTGCTGCCCCATTTTCGTGAGCGAAAAAGCGGGCACATAGCAGTAGTAAGTAGCCTTGTCGGCAAATTTGGCACGCCTTACCGCTCAGGATATGCAGCTACTAAACACGCTTTACATGGTTTTTTTGACTCACTGCGTGCAGAGGTTTATACAGAAAATATCAAAGTCACTATAATCTGTCCGGGGTTTATCAAAACCAATGTTACCCTAAACGCACTCACTGAAAATGGTGAAAAGCTGAATAAAATGGACGAGGCACAAGCAAAAGGCATGAAAGCCGATGTCTTTGCACGTAAAATGATCCGCGCCATCGAAAGAGAAAAGAATGAAGTCTACATTGGTGGCAAAGAAAAGTATGCCGTATACCTAAAGCGTCTATTTCCTAATCTGTTTGCCCGGATTTTAAGGAAGGCTAAAGTGAGGTAATAATACAATCTTTGAAATAGCGTTTCAACCACTTTTCTTCCTAGCATATTAGTCGAATAAGATTATTTCCGCTTTTTTATTACTTTTTTAAAGTACAATGGCTGATATTTACTGATATTTCTGGCTATCAACACCTTTTACCAATAATATATATCAACACTGGTGCTGATAGTCGGGTGTTGTGTAGAATTTGAAAAACTAACTCAGAATTCAATTATAACTATGAAAAAATTTAGAACATTAATATTAACATTTTCCCTAACCCTCATTAGTACTTTTATTTCAGCCCAAGAAATAATTACTGATTTCAATTATTTCCCAAAAGTAGAATATAATGCTAAAGTTGCTGAAAGTAACACATCAGACGATGGCACTATTTTTGAAAAAATTGTCATAGATGGGTTTGATTCTCGAGTTCCATTCTACGTTATTAAACCAGAAATTAATAAAACAAACAAATTTGTTATACTACTTCACGGCTTAACTGGAAGTAAAGAAAATTGGGTTAATCCAACATCAAGCCTGTCTAAAAAATATGTGAAATTAAAAGATTCATTAGTATCAATCGGATATAATGTTATAATACCTGATGCTAAATATCACGGAGAAAGAAGTTA
>DDIU01000033.1:0-10716 GCA_002338655.1 Flammeovirgaceae bacterium UBA1842
GGATCACATAAAAAAAGCCACTATTCGAGTGGCTTTTTTCATTCACCAAATTTTACGGGCGAGAAGCCTGTCCCGAAGGAGCGCAGCGGAAGCGGGAAGCCCCAGCTGGATCACACGAAAAGACCTTCAGAAATGGAGGTCTTTTTTATTTGCATTATTTCTAATATCAGACTTGGGCGAGAAGCCTGTCCCGAAGGAGCGCAGCGGAATCGGGAAGCCCCAGCTGGATCACATAAAAAAAGCCACTATTCGAGTGGCTTTTTTCATTTACCAAATTTTACGGGCAAGAAGCCTGTCCCGATCTACCCCTCAGCAAACCTCTTTATCTCCTCCAACTCCATCCTATCATCAAGTCGTTCAGAATAATGTAATTTCTTTACGGTCAGTCCTTTGTCTATTAAAAATTCGGCAGGTATGGTTTTGATGGATTCACCACCAGACATCATGTGCATCGGCACACCTGCTTTTTTAGCTTTGATGGCTGTTTGTACAAAGGAAGTCATATGACTGATGGCAGATTTATAACCCGAACTCTCTAGGCCATAAGCATCATACCAAACCTTCTCAGGGTCAGAGATGAGGGGAATGGGCGACACATCTTTATGGAATGTACTTCTCAATAATACCCGTTCTGGAGATTCGAAAAAGAAGATCATTTCCATGCCCTTATCTTTCAATTCCTGATGGATTTTTGTGAGTTGGTGTACGCGAAGGTTGCAGAAGGGGCAGCCAGCATGACGGAAAAAACCGATGAATATCTTTTTGTCCCTGTAAGTTTCCAGATCGATCATCCGATCATAGATATCTTTTAATTTAAAAATAGGGGCAGGCACATTTTGTTGTAGCATAAATAACGTTTTTGGGAAATATACGAACTTGCTTTAACTACGGGCTTCAATTCATTAATATATTTATTGATTAAGAAACGATATACAATTAATTTGAGTTAACTCATCAACAAACTGAATTGAATCAATGGATAAAATCACCATCTTGAAAGAGTCTTTTACTTTGTTTAGAAAATATGGTGTCAAAAGTGTGAGTATGGATGATATTGCTCATCGATTGACAATAAGCAAGAAGACGCTTTATACTTATTTTGACAATAAGGAAGACCTTTTATTAAATGGGATTAGGAAGATATTTAGAAAATTCCATGAAGCATATGAGCAAATTTCTACTGATGATCCACATCCACTGATTGCCCTTTCTGTGTTTTATTGTTCAGTATTGAAAGAGATTGCTCACTATGAAAGTGCTTATTTCTATTCTATTAATAAGTATTCGATTACCATAAGTACTGAAATTGAAACCCAAAGAAATAAGTTAATCTCTGACATTGTAAAGCCCTTGTTTAACGAGGCCAATGCACTTCAGTGCTTGAGAGAGGGAGTAGATCTGGACTTGTTCATCACACTTAATTTATTAATGATAGAAGAGCGATACACGCAAGCCATAAGTATGTCATCAAAATTGTCGATGACCCATGTATATAAACAACTCATAGTCTATCCTATCATTGGGATTTGTAAGCCTGAGTGCTCAGAACAACTGTTGACAGAATTGGAAGTTGCATTGAAAAAATTCCAAAGGTCATGAGCTGAGAAGGAATTAGAAAACCGTTTGTTTATTTAGGCTATCATTTGCTCCGATCAGGAGAGAATATTACCGATGGAATGTTAAATCAGGGCTTACAGTAGTAAATTAGTTAGTTTTAATATTCAAAAATATCAAGTCCAGCATTATGATTTTTAGACGTACGTTAAAAAAGATGGCTTTACTCTGTTTTACCATCGTAAGTATACATTGCTACGGACAACAAAAATATACTATTAGTGGAGCCATCTCCGATGCCTCAAACGGAGAAGAATTGATAGGGGCTTCCGTATTGATTCAGGAACTAAGTACAGGAGGAACAACCAATGTGTATGGTTTTTTTTCGGTAACTATTCCACAAGGTAACTATACCGTAGTGATCAGCTATATTGGTTATCAATCCCTCACAAAAAATATAGTACTTGACAAGAGTATAACCTTAAATATTGAATTACAACCTGAGTC
Source organism: Flammeovirgaceae bacterium UBA1842 (assembly GCA_002338655.1). Taxonomy (GTDB): domain Bacteria; phylum Bacteroidota; class Bacteroidia; order Cytophagales; family Cyclobacteriaceae; genus Fulvivirga. Next base: position 2,062 of record DDIU01000033.1, read on the forward strand.
CACCACCCTACAGGAGGTGGTGGTATTGGCTGAAAGGGAAGATGTGAATGTGCAATCTACCCAAATGAGTGTAAACAAACTTTCGGTTAAAGAAATAGAGACCATACCTGTTATTTTTGGCGAGAAGGATGTGATCAAGACCATTCAATTGTTGCCAGGTATAAAATCAAGTGAAGGGGGAGGAGGTTTTTTTGTTCGTGGTGGTAGTGCGGATCAAAATCTGATTCTATTGGATGAAGCCCCTGTTTATAATGCCTCCCATTTATTAGGCTTCTTTTCAGTTTTTAATTCTGATGCCATTAAGGACTTAACCATTTATAAAGGCCATATTCCGGCAGAGTATGGTGGCCGAGCTTCATCTGTATTGGATATAAAGATGAATGACGGAAACAGTAAAAAACTTAATGTAAGTGGTGGAATAGGCCTCATTTCATCACGATTGACCGTTGAGGCGCCAATTGTTAAAGATAAAAGCTCATTTATCCTTTCAGGCAGGAGAACGTATCTCGATTTGTTTTTGAAGGCCTCCAGCGACCCAGATATCAGCAAATCCATACTTTACTTTTATGATCTCAATGCAAAAGCTAATTACAAATTTAGCGACCGGGATAGAGTTTTTATTTCGGGGTATTTTGGGCGTGATAAATTTGGTTTCGGGGATCAATTTGGCTTTGACTGGGGGAATACGACCACTACATTGAGATGGAACCACTTATTCAATGACAGGTTGTTTCTCAATTCCACGGCATTGTTCAGTGACTATAATTACAAGGTTGAGATTGGTGGTGATGAAGGCGAGAATAACGGGTTTAAGATTATTTCAGCTATTCAGGATGTGAGCTTAAAGGAGGATTTTGAATACTATATAAGTCCTACCAATACATTCAAATTTGGTGCAACCGTAGCTCACCACAAATTTGTTCCTGGAGAATTCAATCCAGATGCAAATTCAAATTTCAACTCCATCCGATTGCAAGAAAAATTTGCTTGGGAAGCAGCAGCATACATATCTGACGATATGGAGTTGAGTGAGAAGGTAAAGCTGAATGCTGGCCTTCGTTATTCATGGTTTTCGCAGGTGGGTCCTGGCGACATATTTACTTATGATGCTGATGGTGACGTGAGTAGTGTTAAAAATTATGGCAGTGGGGAAATGGTAAAAACCTATTCGGGATTGGAGCCTAGAGTGGGTTTGACTTATGTGCTCAATGACCAAAGTTCGGTAAAGGCTTCCTACGGCAAAAATAGGCAATATCTCCACCTTGTTTCCAATTCCACTTCGGGTACTCCAATAGACCTATGGATACCAAGTAGTAACAATGTGAAGCCACAGATAGCCGATCAGTATGCACTTGGTTACTTCCGTAATTTTGCTGACAACAAGTATGAGAGTTCAGTAGAGGTCTATTATAAAGACATGCAAAATCAGGTAGATTATAAAACTGGGGCTGAGCTGGTTTTTAATGAAAATGTAGAATCTCAACTGCTATTTGGCAAGGGCAGATCCTATGGGGCAGAGTTTTTTTTAAAAAAGAATGTGGGTGATTTTTCGGGCTGGGTGAGTTATACATTATCGAGAACAGAACGGGAATTTGAAGGGGTGGATTATGGTAAGGTTTACCCTGCCAACTGGGATAGGACGCATGATCTTTCTTTGGTGGGGATGTACAAGGCAGGCCCTAAATGGACATTGTCAGCGTCATTTGTTTACAGAACAGGCGATGCAGTGACTTATCCTGTAGGCAAGTATGAAGTGGATGGCAAGACGGTTAATCAATATGACACACGTAATGACAACAGGCTACCGGCCTATCACAGGCTGGATTTAGGGGCAACAAAACTGATAAAAAATAGCCCCAAATATGAATCCAGTATCTCATTCTCGGTATACAATGCCTATGCCCGCAAGAATGCGTTCGCCATCAATTTCCAAGAAGACCCTGATAATCCAGAAAAAACACAGGCAGTTAGAATAGCACTGTTCAGCATACTCCCTTCCATTACCTATAATTTCAAATTCAAATAATAATGAAAGCATTTAGATACATATTCATTTTATTATCCGTTCTATTGTTTTCGTGCGAGGATGTTATCGTTTTAGATTTGAATGACGGTGACCCACGCCTCGTTATTGAAGGATATGTGACAGATCAACCAGGGCCATATACGGTTAAAATAAGCAAAACGGCCAAATTTTATGATGATAATATTTTTCCTCCCCAAAGTGGTGCCAGTGTGGTTATCACTGATGATCAGGGAAATGAGGATATATTGACTGAAGTCAGTACTGGGGTTTATCAGACTTCCACGCTTCAAGGGGAAAGAGGGGTGACCTACACACTTAGTGTGGATTACGAAGGTCAAAATTATACGGCCATAAGCAAAATGCCAGAACAGCAAATACTATTGGACTCCATTACCAGTGAATACGAAGAGAATAGTTTTTTTAATGATGAGGGGTACTATGTACGGGCACACTTTAATGATCCCGCTGGAGTGGCCAATTATTATAGGTTTAATGTGCTGGTAAACGGTGAAGTATATGTTTTTGATTTTGATGGTGAAGAACAGGAAGATGATTTCTTCTATTTATGGAGTGATAAATTCTCCGATGGGAATTTGAATGATTATGATTTTCCGCACACGCTTGAAGTAGGTGATTCAGTGTATATAGAAATGTATAACCTGGAGAGAAGTACTTATGATTATTATCGTACTGTAGCTGATGTTATTAATGGTGGTGGGGTGGCACCTTCTAATCCGTTGTCAAATTTTGGGGATACTGCGTTAGGTTATTTCGGAGCATTTTCAATTACTTCCAATTATGTCATTGTTGATTAAAACTCTCCACTGGCACCGCCACCTCCAAATTTTCCACCACCGCCCTCAAAACCTGAAGGTGCATCCTGTACACCTAATGTTTGGTCAATGATCAGTGATTCAACAATTAATTGGTCTGCTACTTCGTCAGGTTTGATGGTAATGCCCTTTCTATCTGTTTTCCAATAGCGTAAGGCTAACCAAGCTATGGCAATTAAGAAAAGGCCACCTATGATCAGTATCAGTTCTATAGGTACATAATTATGATAATAGCGGATGGAGAAAACACTAACAGCAACTGCCAAAAGGCCGATATTCAACAAGGCTAAATGTTTTTTCTGTAATCCAAAATAGATATATGCAGCAGGAACCAGTACCGTGAATATATAAAACAACCATTTAAAAGGTACTGCTGAGCTATCTGCTATCCCTAGTAATTCTACGCTCAACTCGATTACCACAAAGCAATTGCCAGCGGCATAGAACATAACTATTGCAATCCATTTTACTACCCACCAGCATTCTTCATGTGCCAACCCTTTTGTATTATCGATAGCTTTTTTAGACGCTACATAAAAAATGGCCGACACGGCCATCATTAAAAAAGGAGCTGCCCAAAGCCCATCCAGTTTATCAAGGGCGAAGAAAAATATGGCATAAGCAGAGAACACGGTAATGGCAGTAAGTAAGCGGTCAAGATATATCCTAGTAGGTACCAAAAAAAAGAAGAAGCAGAAAACCGAGATCATAAGTGGATCATTGAAAAAGATGTCCTCAAGCAGTAAAAAGAAAGCCAAAAAAATAAACTGTAATCCACCATACAGTGCGGCATCGTCCATTCCAGATCTAAATTGATTTCTTTCTTCAATAACTATCTTTTGCAAAACAGTTATGCAACCTCCCGCTGCCATCAGGCAAAAAAACCAAGCGTTAGAGTTGCTAATGATTCCGCTTACCAATAGTCCACCAAAACCGATCCCCGCACTGAGGATCACGGTGGTCAATAGGAATAGCCCAATCCGTATAAAAAAATTGGTACTGTCATATCGGGGCATTAGCTTTTCGTCCAGCATTCGGTATTCAGCATCGGAAATCCAGCCTTGCTTTTTCCATTTGCCTATCTCGTCAAAATGAAAATAATTGGCCCGTTTTTGTCGATCATAACCAATCATAATGCCGTCATTTTTTTATGTGCTTTTCTAAGAAATCTCAAGCCAAATACCGCACTCACAATAAAATAGAAAAATAGCAAGTACATCATAAAGAGTTCATCGGTCAGAACAAGAACTTGCACAAACCAATAACTAACGCCTATATATCCGTAGATAGCGGAGATTAGTAAAAAATAGAAGGAGTTTTCCTTCATGGAATACAAATAGCCAAGCCCAACAATTGGTATCAGTAAGGCCATCCAGACCCATCCATAATCAAATGAAACGGTGGCTCCCCAAGTAGCAATGGCTCCCAGATGGAGAGCAAAATTATAGTACGTGAAGGTAAAATGGGCCTTGATATTTTTTTGTGAATGGAAGTATCCGGTAACTGCAAGTAAGGCACTTAAAGAAAGTCCGGTGCTCACCAGCGACAGTTCTGAAAAGTCATTGGCCGCCATCAATTCTTTAGGCGTAAAGGCAATGCCCATCCAGGAAGCAAATAATGTTATTGCCATCGTCAATACTCCCAGATGATCAAAACGGTAAGAAAGATAGAATAAAAACAATGCCGGAATGATGGTAGCCAGACCGTAGCGGGTACCAAAAATATCATATTGATACTGCAAGTACCCTTCAAAGGTTAAAAAGCTGGTAACCCCCAATAGTAAGATATAATCGAGCCAAGGGTTTGGGGCTTCTGTTTTTTCAACTGAGAATAGGGGTGCCTTTTTATAACAATATAATAGAGCGCTTAGAGATAATAATCCAATGAGCGTTACGATGGTAATGTGACCAATACTATCAATGTTTTTGTAAATAATTGTGCCAAGTCCTCCAGATAATAATGTGACACCCAGATAAAGAACCAGACGTACATGCCAATAAATGGAAAAGGGTTTGTTAAGGTGAGCAGTATTTAATTTTTCAGAATCCTCTTTTTTGATAAAACCGCTATTGAGTAAATAATTTAAAGTATAACGCATTATTCCACAGGTCCCTCCGCACCTCCATCAAGCACGTATTTCCATGTGCCATCAGTTTGCTTTTTCCAAACAGAGAAATAGTAACCCATAGTGGTAGTCTCTACCGAATCCTTGGTAGTAAAGTAGTATTTTCCATAAGTGTAACCCAGTTCACCGGACTGGGCGATTTCAGCCTTTTGTGGTTCCCAGGTAAGTGACATTTTTGAATCATCAATGCCCGAATAGGCCTCACTTAATTTTGTTTTGCCAATAATAGGATGTTCTCCTTGGTTTAACTTTACTACATCTTGGTCAGCAAAAAAGATAAATGCCTCAGAAAGACCATTTTCTTCTGACATTTTAGAGAATTCCATATCAACCAAGATTAGCACATTTGGATCAGGTGCAGTTTTCTCAGAATTCTGACAACCTAAAAGCGCAATAGTTGCGATTACAATAAATTTATTCATGACAAAGGCCTATTAAATGTCATGTAAAATAGTGTAAATATCTTTACTAGAAAAGTGCCATTAATTAATTGACTTGGTATTTTTTTCAAATTAATTATTCCCCTATGCTCCATATCTCATCATAGCCCATGGCAACTTCTTTGATTTTTAGATTATCGAGCATATAACTCATACAAGAAATGATATTATCAATGTTTAAGATATTAGACAAATAGGTAGGATCACTCTTGGCTAGATCGCCATTGAACGGTACTCCCTGTCGGTAAGAGATATAGCCATTGGCATAAGTCCCCTGACGGTTGCCTTTGGTTTCGTCCATACCAGAGATGTTGAACTTTACAGTAGGTAGCAACACCACCTTGCCTTCACTGTTACCCCCGATTTCAAAGTTGATTTCCATGGTAACAAGTCCATCTACACCTGCATTTTTCATCATATTGGTGGAAGGGTTTTCCGATGATTTGCTGGAACTTAAACTGCCTAATATCTCGCCTATACTACTGGCAGAAGCCCTTTTTGTGTTTTTGTAGGATTTGCTGATCGATTTTTCTGAATTGTTCTCCACAAAAGTAAAAAGGTTATCATATTCAGGTGATGAAGTAATTTTTTCCACTGGCACAAAATCAACGTTCATTTGGTTCTTAAAATAAGCGGTCATTTTTTTATAGAAATCATCCATCATGGCATCCCAGTATTCATTGGGCAATTGAGGAAACTCATAGGTAGTAGTAGTTGTCCGTGTGGAAGTATAGCGGGTATTGCCAATCGTATAGGATGAAGATGAGGATTCCGATTCCTTTTTATAGGTTTTTCCATTGACAGTCATGGATAGCAAGCCAAATTTACTTGCTCTTGAAAAGGGTAGGCCCGTCCTTGCATTAGGCTTATAAACCTCATATCCCAGGGTTTTTCTGTGGCCACCAGAAAAATTCAGTGTAGCAATCACACCATTTTCCTGTTTTCCTTTTACTATCACAGGTTTGGTGGCATAAGAAATGGCTTGAATGGTGGCCGATGGAAAGAGATCAGCTTTTTGATAATCGGGCATATCAGATTTTTCAGTGATAATCTTACGTTCCAAAATTATATAGCTGTTGCCCTTGTTCACATTTCCTGCGCCCAAGGCCCCATTTATTTCCAGGTTACTAAAGGCCTCATGAGGTATGATTACTTCCCCTTTTTTAGCAGGAAAATCAGCAAAAAAGTTAAACGCACGAGCCCCTGCCACATCGGTAAGTAGACCTACCCTTATGGTTGCCCCATCATATTCTTCTGGGTTGGTAAATTTTATATTAAGGTCTTCGGTAAGGTCAATGATGGGAATTGTAGGGTCGTCATTGATACTTAAGATTTCTATTTCAGCAATGGGGGAGATAGTAAAGCTGCCCTCTTGCCCAGTTTCTGTTTTTATATTGATGGTTCGGGGAGCCGTCAATGGCTCATCAAAAGTATAGGCATAAGAACCAAGCCCTACATATTCCATAGGGTGATCATTGCATGATACATCACCCTTTATCTGGTACATACCCACACCCTCTTGTTTCATAAAAGTAATTGTAGCCACATGGTCACCTTCTTTGGTGCCATCCGGAAAATATTTTGATTCTGAGGTGTTGGTCTGAAGATCGTATATGCCTGAGATAAGTGAGGCTACTGGTGCGGTTTCTGCCAAATTATCAGTCTTGCTGGTCATCATATTTCCGGCAAGGTTGCCCAATTTTTCTCCTATACGGAGGTTAGGCTTCTTTATAGCAAATTTTTTCTTCTTCTCACCCTGAGCAAATAATGCGATGGGGAATAATAGCAATATTATAAGTAGTGTCTTTTTCATGGCCTTTATTGTTTGGTCAAAAATGGGAAAAACAATGACGCATGGAAATACCTATGGGTAGGTATATTGACATACCTAGTAATGTATGAGGTCAATGGAAAGCGCTAATTTGATGGCTAGTTATTTTCCCCATCCCTTTTGAGCAGGGAAACTAATTTTTTCCCTTTCAATAAAATTTTAAAACTATGTCTCCTTAACGAAATGGAGGGTTGTTTTTTTTCATAGTCTTCAATATCCCGCTTGTAGGTAGAAATGATGTCGCGGTATGACAAGACCCCAATAACATCCATATTGTCAGAGGCCACAACAGGTAAAATATCCACGTCTTCTTTAGCCATTATTTCAACGGCAGTTCTTAAAGTATCATTGCCACCGACATAGGTTTGATTGTGTTTCGTAATGGATCCAATGGGTTTTTCCTCATCGTGTTCCCCCCTAAATAGATTTTTGGAGTTTAGCAATCCTTTGTAAGTGCCGTCATTGTCTGAGACGATTAAGTAATTAGATTTATTGCCCTTTTTTTCATCTAACCATTCCTGAACCTCCTTGATGGTATTGCTCTCACTAAATACCACTCCCTTTGTCTTTAAAACCTGATTGACAGATAACCTTTCCAAAATATCCGATTCATAGGAGTAAGGGGTTTTCACTCCTCTACGCTCTATTTTTTTTGTCATAATGGTATGTTTCATAAAGAGGAATGATATGATATAAGCGGCCAAACAAGCCACCAGTATAGGGAGCAGCGCATTGGATTGAGCCGTGGTCTCTAATGAAAATATGATTGACGTGAGCAATGCCCGTGAAGCTCCGGCAAACATGGCCGACATACCTACTAAGGCCGCAAGTGGAATGGTGATGCCGGCAGTTGGTGATAAATAAGTGATCCCGATACCAACTAATGCACCGGCAGCTCCTCCTATGGTGAGTAAAGGTGCCAATGTACCACCGGATGTGCCGCTACCTAATGCGATGGCCCAAGAAATGAATTTTAAAAAACACAATGAAAGTAAGAATTTCAATGGCATGTTTCCAGAGAGAACGTCTGTGATATTTTCATAGCCAACTCCCAACGTATGTGGGGCAAAATATCCGATCACACCAACGAACAGGCCGCCAATAGCTGGCCACCACATCCAATGGACGGGCAGTTTTTCAAATATATCTTCTATCCAATAAGTAGCATTGGTGACCCCAATGGACATAAAACCTATCGCAATACCAATAAGCGTGTAGATAAAAAGTGCGTAGTTACTTGGTACTGCGATATCACCCATACCAAATACAGGCATTTGCCCAAAGAATAGGTGATGCCCAGCAGCACCAGTGATACATGCTATAGCCACTGGAATGAGCGATCGGGGAGAAAATTCAAATAATAATAATTCTACGGCTAAAAAAATGGCTGCTACCGGGCT
>DDIU01000033.1:10856-44355 GCA_002338655.1 Flammeovirgaceae bacterium UBA1842
ATACCGGCAGTAGCACCTGCAGCCAGTAATATTTTACGTTCGTTATGCGATATTTTCAATAGCTGCCCAATGGTAGAGCCAAGTGCCCCACCGGTAGCTATGATAGGCCCCTCTGCTCCAAATGGCCCACCCGTACCTATTGATATAGCCGAAGAAACAGGTTTGAGATAGGTGATTGTGGGCTTTATTTTACTCTGATTGGTTAAAATTTGCTCCATGGCCTCTGGGATACCGTGCCCACGTATGGCCTTCGATCCATAAAGTGCCATTAGACCAATAATAAGACCACCAATAGCTGGAACTATGATTACATATAGGCCTAAAGTGTTGTCTGCTGGCAACGTATGGTCTAATGAGGTGCTGCCGTAGAAGGAAATATTGGTTATTAAATCGATTAGATAAAATAAGAATTTGGCAATAAAGCTTACCAGCACCGCCACTAAAAAGGCGATTCCTGATATTGTAATTAGCCTTATTTTATTTTCCCCTTTTACGGATTTCATTCCTCTCTTTTCTTGTCTTGACGACTGGAAAAAGAACCTTTTATCCTTTAGACTGTTGTCTTTCATTTTAAACCTGAACCGGCCTTATTACCTTTTTAAGTTATGATAATTACCTTTTTAATATTTGTATCTATCCAAAAGGCTAATGTAGTATATACAATTAATAGCCGGATGAATTGATAAATATTTTTTACTTTATCATTCTTTTAAATGTCAGTACAACAAGTAGGATTTAGGGGAAAGAAGTACTCTACTTGTGTTTGTTATAATAGGCGTAGATTAGTTTAAATTTCAATTATATGTATGTTTGAAATATGATTGACTATCGGTATGAGGTCTTTTTGGCGGTGGCAAGCAAATTGAGTTTTTCAAAGGCAGCTCAGGATCTTTTTGTATCTCAGCCATCCATAAGCAAACAGATAAAGATTTTGGAAGACCAGATTGGAATTGCACTATTTGAAAGAAAAGGCAATTCCATTTCACTCACAATATCGGGCAAAAAGCTACTGGATCACCTCCAAAAGGCAAAGCTGATCCAGAAAGATATAGAGTCTGAATTTACTTCAACGAAAAGCAATCTTGAAATTCAAGGCGATCTGAAAATTGGAGCAAGTACCACCATCTCACTTTATGTAATCCCTAAGATCCTCGCCTCGTTTCATAAGCAATTTCCAAAAGCTAATGTTTTACTTGTAAATAGAAACAGTGAAAACATACTAAAGGCACTTTATGAATACGAAGTAGATTTGGCGATAGTAGAAGATAGTAGTGGAATCACATCCGTTAGGAGTAGTGATTTTATGTCAGATGAAATTATCGCTGTTTGCTCTAAGAACAGCTCGTTTAGAACGGATAACTTGGAGTTGGACATGTTAAAAGGCCGACCATTGGCCTTACGGGAACGGGGATCTGGCACCCTTGCTGCCTTGGCCAGCAGTTTGAAATCACACGGTATAAAACTGGGCGATTTAACCATAATTGCTAGGCTTGGGGGTACCGAAGCCCTTAAAAATTATCTGTTGGCTGGGGAGGCCATTGGTTTTTTGTCAAGAATAGCTGTCAAAAGGGAGATTGAATCTGGTGAGCTGGTCGAGATCGTAATTCCAGGACTTCAGGTTAGGCGAAATTTTTATTTTGTAATGCGCAAAGGCGAGGAAAGTGTGGGATTAACGAAGAATTTCATTAAAATGGCGAACAGCTCATTATAACTATTGATTATAACTCATAACAAATCTATATTTTGAAGTTATGATATAAGGGCCAAGATTTGTAGTATGAAAACTACAATTAGTACCACCTCCTTATTTAAAGACCTATACTGTTCAAACTGCGGTTTAGGGTATGACCATAACCAACTTCAAACTTTTTCCACTTGTTGTAATAGGCCATTAACAGCTAAATACTTCACTACCAATAAGTTAAATAAAGAAGACCTAAAAGGCAGGGTTCACTCAATGTGGAGATACAGGGAGATGCTCCCACTAATACACGATGAAAACCGAGTGTCTTTTGGTGAGGGCATGACCCCAATCATCAGTTGGTCGAACCTGGCTTCGAGGTACGGCCTCGAAAACCTAATGATAAAAGATGAGGGAATTAATCCAACCGGATCTTTTAAAGCACGTGGATTGAGTATGGCAGTATCCAAGGCCAAGGAATTGGGCGTAAAGTCTTGTGTAATACCCACCGCGGGCAATGCCGGAGGAGCCATGAGTGCCTACTGCGCCCAAGCAGCCATGAAAGCAACAGTGGTCATGCCTAAAAATACCCCCAGAATGTTTAAAGAAGAATGCGAAATGTATGGGGCCGAATTGATCCTGTTCGATGGTTTGATTGATGAATGTGGGCATTATGCAGCTGAGATAGCCAGCAAAACGGGAGCGTTTAATATGTCTACACTCAAGGAGCCTTACCGGCTAGAAGGTAAAAAGACGATGGGTTATGAAATAGCCGAACAATTAAACTGGACTTTACCGGACGTAATATTTTATCCTACCGGTGGCGGTACCGGCTTGATAGGAATATGGAAGGCGTTTCATGAGATGATCGAGTTGGGTTGGATAGCACCTGAGAAATTACCAATAATGATCGCTGTTCAGTCTAGTATCTGTGCACCAGTTTATGATATATTCAATGGGCGTGACAATGTAAAAAAATATAGTATGTCGGTAGCCAATGGATTATCAGTACCCAAAGCCTTCGGTATTGATATGATTATCAATGTCTTAAACGAATCGAAAGGCTCGGTGGCTACTGTATCGGAGCATAATATATTGCAAGGCGTGGCTGAAATTGGCGCTGCAGAAGGGATGCTAATAGCTCCCGAAGGAGCAGCCATTTGGGAAGCCCTGAAAGCAATGATAAAAGAAGGATTGGTCTCCAGAAAAGAAAAGATAATGCTCCTCAACACTGGGAATGGGTTCAAGTACATGGAAAACTTCCCACGATAAAGACAAATATCCCCATTTTTGAGAGTACTATACTTTGTTTTTAATTGCCCCTAGACCGTTGGGGAACATGATAGTGAGCAGACAAAATATCAATAGAATATTGAATTCCATACCATTGCGCCCAGCACCTACCACATACCAACCTTCTTTAAAATGGACTAGTACGATTCCACCGATCAGTACTAAAATGGTAATGATAGACGCCCAATTGATATATTTATTAAACAAAAGACATACAGCAGCTACCACATGTGATATTTTAATGGCCCATGCTAGTGGAACACCCAAAGGATCAAAACCAATTTGATTGAGAAATAAATTACCAAAGTCATTGACCCCGTTGTTAAACATGCCTCCAGCGCCATGGACGAAAAGGATAACGGCTACGATCAGCCTCAGGAGAAAAGTGTTGTTAAGTAATTGCATAGGGTGATATATATTAGCGAACAGCAAATAATAACTTAATGGACATATAAACAACCAAAATTCACTAAGTAGGGGAAAAATCCCCTGATGTGGGGTACTTAAATAGCCATTAAGATCGATATTGTGTAAAAAATGATCATTCCGTCCTTATCGAATCAACTGGATTTACCATGGCTGCTTTTACAGTGTGATACCCAATGGCGATGAACGCAAGTACCAAGGCTATTAGTGACCCCAATACAAAAGTGTCAATGCCTATGTCAATACGATAGGCAAAGTCATTGAGCCAGCCACTCATTAACCAGTAAGTGATAGGAATGGAAAGCAGGATGCCGAGTAAAAGTTGCATGGCAAAACTACTGGCCAATAGCCTGAATATTGTTAAGCCTGAAGCGCCAACTACTTTACGGATGCCTATTTCTTTAATCCTGCTGTTGATCACCAACACGATCAATCCTAAAAGACCTAAACTGGCAATGATAATAGATAGGATGGTTGAAACAGTCACCAATTTGCTCATCCGATTTTCGCTGGCGTACTGTGCTTTCATATTGTCTTCCACAAAACTGAAATTGAGTTCTTCACCAGGAAAAGTGTTTTTCCATTCCTTCTCCAGGATATTTTTTACCTGTGTAAGCTGTGCACCGCTGTAGCGGAATACCAGCTTAGGAATGGGAGAATCTCCAAATCCATTGTCACTTATACCTTGAAATATCGGCACCACATTTTGTGTGATTACCAGTGGTTCAACGGCATTGTGCAAGGATGAATAATTAAAATTATCCGTAACACCGATAATCACATGATCGCCAAATCCTTTACCCGGCAGCCGCTTTCCAATGGGGTCTTTAATGCCAAAATAATCTACAGCCTCTTGATTGAGAATAATGGACTGTCGCTTGTCCAATCCACTCTCAGGATCAAACGAACGACCACTTTTAATTTTTATATTGAAAGTGTTCATATAGTAGGGGTCAACATCGAGTAACCTAAACCTTCTAAAATTTCCTTCATCATCTGTATAGGCCAGACTGGCCCATCCATCCGTCCCAAAAACGTGCGAGCCCATACCGATATCACTGATACTTCCATATTGGTTGAGTTTTTCCTTTAGTAAATTTCCTTTTTCCATAGCAGAGCTAATGGCGGTACTTAATCTGTTAGCAGCAGGATCTGGGTATAGCGGTACTGAAACCGTAGTGTTATAATTAATACCCAAATCTTTGGTTTGTATATAATTCAGTTGCTTTCGCATGATCAATGTGGAGCAGATCAGAAATACAGTGATGACAAATTGAAAAACCACCATTCCCTTTCTGATATAATGCTTACTATTCGATTGCCTTTTCCCTTGGAGAATACTTATCACCCTCAATCTCGATAGTACTAATGCTGGATAGATACCAGAGGCAAGTCCAATCAGTAAAATGAGACCAATATACAATAACATGTGCCATGGTTCGAAGCTCAAACTGACATCTGCTCCTGTAAGATCATTAAAAATGGGTAAAGCCACATGGGCAAGGGCAATACCAACCAATACGGCAAAAAAGGAGATGAGTAAACTTTCACTTAGGTATTGATTGACTAAAGAAGTCCGCATAGCGCCCATCACCTTTCTTACTCCCACTTCCTTGCTTCTTTTTAATGACTGTCCGATGGATAAAGTAGTGTAATTCACCCCGGCAGTAACTAAGACCAGTACACTTATTATGGCCAATATGTATACATAAGTGGGGTTACCTACTGGTGCTTTGCCTACGGGAATTTCTGTATTAAGGTGGATATCGGTTAAAGGCTGAAATCCTATATTATACTCTCCCGGATTAACACGCTCCTTTAGGTTGCTCATTACTACAGCCGGAATGCCTGCCTCAACAGAATTGATATTGGCATTATCTTTAATAAGTACATAAGTTTCCGGACTTACATTAAACCAAGCCGTCATGGCACGTTCGCCATAGATGTCTTTATTATTTTCATTTGAAATGGCCATATCAAACCGCACACTTGATTCCTTCGGAATATCAGCATAAACTGCCGATACGATAAATTCCCTCACTTCTTCACCAATTTGAACAGGCAGTGCTTGCCCTATCGGATCCCTAAGTCCAAAATACTTTTGAGCATAGGATTCTGAAAGCACTATATTGTTACGGTCCTGTAGCGGAGTTTCAGTATTGCCTTTGATTAATGGGAAGTCGAATACATTAAAAAATTCAGGACTGATGACGCCCACGTTTTCATTGTACCGATCGTTACCTTGCCCTACCAGATAGTTGATTTTATCAAACTGTACTACGGTTTCAATTTCCCCGAAATTATCTTCCAGTGTTTTTTCAAAGATAATCGGGGTAACAGAGTTGAAAAAGATCTGATCTGGGCCGTAAACTTCTTTGAGCCATACTCTGTAAATGCGGTCCTTTTTTGTGTTAAATTGATCATAGCTTAATTCTTGTTTTACATAAAAGCCCATCAGTATAAAACAGGTGATTCCTATAGCGAGTCCAGCGAGGCTAAGCAAGGTATTGAATTTGTCATTCCACAATACCCTAAAGGCAATTTTGAAGTTGTTTTTGGTCATCATAAGTGTTGTGTTTTTGAGTTTTGAATCTCTATTTATTACCGAAAAACGAAAAGACCTTAGCACGCACCAAACAAAATAGAATCGTGCAGATCGGGCCTTTCCTGTTGCTATTTTCTCTGCAAATATTTCATGCAAGTCCCCTTGCAAGTCTTCTAAAAGATCTGGGTTGCAATACCACTCTAAAAAGCGGTCTGCCCACTTTGGAGGTTGCGGTTTCATGAAGCTATCCTTGCAAATGCCAACTTGGGCATCTTGTTATATAAGGCCATTCTTACTTCCATACTTTCATCAAGTGCTCGTCTGCCAGCCTGAGACAATACAAACAGTTTTTTTCGCCTGCCACCACGCTCTTGTGTAGCTCCTCCCATGGAGGAGGTGATAAATCCCTTCTTTTCTAACCTACGCAATACGGAGTGGATGGCAGTTACGTCAATGTTTCTACCTGTTTGTTCTTTGATTACATTGAGTATGGCTACTGCATAGGCTTCCTCATAAAGCGAACCTACAGTCAATAACACCAATTCTTCCAATTCCCCTAGTTGTGATCTTTTCATACCTGTCGATTTGTTGTACAAACGTACAACAAATATATTAGTTGTGTTTTTGTACAACTAATAATTTTCATATCGAGGAATCCTTAATAGTGCATACTGATATTAGTTACCATATACGCAATACGATTCACCGGGTGAATCAATATTAGTGAGTAGGATAAATATCCTGAGACTCGAATCTTAACAAGTTTATTCACCCGGTGAATAATAATAACCGAAAACCATTTATTTGTACAACAAATCGTATACATATAACTAAAATTCATTATGTTCGTATATTAGATTGACAAATCATATACAAATGAATAAAACGTATTTAGGAGAGCTGGAGGAACTAATTCTCACTATGGTAGGCATACTCAAAGAGGAGGCTTATGGCAATGCCATAGTACAGGAAGTACAATCACAATTAGAAAGAAAATTGAATTTAAGCGGTGTACACGTCACACTATATAGGTTAGAAGACAAAGGCCTAGTGAAATCGCACATGGGTGGCGCCACCAATGAAAGAGGAGGGAGGCGAAAGAGATATTTCGAGCTTACCAGTGCCGGCATCAGTGTATTGCATTCGTTACAAGAGCAGCGGCTTAAACTTTGGAACCTTATGCCTGAATTAAAAATGGCAGGTTTATGAACAATGTTCAGCCACCGAAACGCATAACAAATCTACTGGAATGGGTATGTCCCAACTATTTGTTTGAAGGCATTGTCGGTGACCTGGAAGAACAGTTTTATGATGATTTGGAGGTCATGTCGGTCAAACGTGCCCGTAGAAGATATTGGTGGAATACACTGCGCTTTATAAGGCCAGGGATACTATTAAGAAACAACGCAAAACTCAATATAATCAACACAATCATGGTCAGAAATTACTTAAAAACAGCAGGCCGGAATATGGCCAAACGAAAATTATTTTCATTTATCAATGCATTTGGTCTTAGCATAGGTATCGCTTTTTACATCCTTATTTATCTATTTATCATGGATGAGAAAAGCTTCGATCAGTTTCATGTCAACAAGGATAAAATTTACCGGTTGGAAGAAATGGCTTATGATACCTGGCAAAATAATCCAGAAGAACCCTACAACTATTCGGCTTATTTACAGACCGGACTTGGGCCAGTACTAAAAGACGAAGTGTCACAAATCAAGTATGCTGCCCGGTTTAATCCAGATAATCAGGGAATTGTGTCTTTTGGAGATAAGGTATTTACTGAAAGTTTGAGTTACACCGACCCAGATTTTTTCAAGATGTTTTCTTTTCCGCTTATAGCCGGAAATAGCGATGGATTACTTACCGATAAATACCAAGTAGTAATTACACCAGAAGTAGCCAACAAATATTTCGGTACGCAGGATGCATTGGGCAAAGTATTAAAAATCGATAATTATGGTGAGCATGAATATACCGTGGCGGGGATAATTGCTCAGCCACCAGCAAATTCCAGCCTTCAATTTCAAATATTGCTCTCTCAATCCAACCGACCATATTATGATCGGAATATGGAAAATTGGAGCAGTTTTTCGACTCCTACATTTGTCCAACTTGTCGACAATGCAGATATGACTTCTTTTGAAGATAATTTGGCGAAGTTGGTTGATAAGTACATGCAAAAAAGCCTTAAAAGAGCCAGAGAACGTGTGTCCATACCAGAGGGCATGACTGTATTCAAGTACCAGTATACACCTTTACTTGACATGCACCTTAATACACAAGTGTCATGGACTAAGTCTAGTGATCCAAAGTACTCGTTGATATTGGGGGGTATTGCTATTCTGATTTTGATTATTGCGTGCATCAACTATATTTCACTTTCACTGACCACATCAGCTACACGCAAAACCGAGGTAGGGGTAAGGAAAGCCATTGGTGCCCAACGAAGCCAATTAATCAGTCAGTTTGCGCTTGAGTCAGTGATACTGGCCGTCACCTCCATGTTGATTGGTCTGGCACTTATGTTTGTCTTTTTACCAGCTTTTAATGAGTTTACCCGCAAGGAAATTGCGTTGTCGTTTGGTATTATTTTGCAAATAGCAGGTTTGGGATTTGCCCTTGCGGTGGTTATTGGGTTGTTGTCGGGTTTTTATCCTGCGTTTTTTCTTTCAGCTTTTAAACCTTCACAAGTGTTAAAAGGCGGGTTTACCACTAAAATGAAAGCAGGGTTCACGAAGCCATTGGTTGTTTTACAATTTGCGCTGTCTGCATTTTTGATAATCAGTTCTGTGATCATGTATCAGCAAATGGAATACATAACTACCAAAGACTTGGGTTACAATCAGGAACAAATTTTGGTTGTACCCACACAAATGGGCTGGAGCGAGGAATCAAATAAAGCCGTAGAGCGTATGCGCACACGGCTAAGTCAGGATCCAGATGTAGTGGGGGTGGCAGGTACCAGTCTGTCATTCAATCAAGGCTGGTCGAAGTACGGTTATACAATTAATGAAGAGCAAAAATCAGCCTATGTATTTGCTGTGGATCCATATTATATTGATGTTCTAAATATAGAAATGAAAGAAGGGCGTAATTTTGATCCGGCCATATCCTCTGATACAAGTGCCGTTGTTGTTAATGAAGCTTTGGTAGCTGATATGGGCTGGGAAAATCCCACAGAAGAATATCTCAACTGGCGTGAAGACACTGTGGGGCTTGGCGCTAAAGTAATAGGCGTAACCAAAGATTATCATTTCCTGTCATTAGAACATGCCATTGAACCCATGTTTTTGTCTATGGACAAGAAGGAGGTTGGTTACTTAACGCAGATGTTAATCAAATTTAAACCAGGAAGCCTGGCAGGTTCAGTGGATAAAATGCAATCGATATGGAATGAAATGTCACCGGACAAACCTTTTGATTATACCTTTCTGGATCAGGATGTAGCTAAACAATACGCTTCTCATAAGCGATGGATGAGCATTATGGGGCTTTCCACCTTATTTGCAATCTTGATCTCCTGTCTCGGATTGTTTGGGTTAGCTGGTATCAACGCACTTAACAGAACGAAGGAAATAGGAATTAGGAAAGTCTTCGGGGCCGAGCTTTCCAATATCTTTGTACTGCTCAATAAAGAATATGTGTTTTTAGCCATAATTGCCTTTGCGTTAGCGGCACCATTGTCTTGGTATGTCATGCAAATGTGGCTCGAAGACTTTAAATATGGTATTTCCATGTCCTGGCAATTGTTTGCTTTGAGTATGGCGGTGGGGCTATTTATTGCGCTTGTTACGGTTAGTTATCATGCTATCCGCACTGCCTATATCAATCCAGCCGAGACATTGAAGTATGAATAGTATAATTCATTGGGTGAATACATATAAAATTATTCATGGGGTGAATGTTCTTATTAAAATTCGAGAGTCGCTGTGTGAATACAACCCTAATAATCTTCTTTATCTATAAGGCGGTTAAGTTCATCCGATTGTTCTTTAATGACAATATCCATTTCTTTGATTTCACATTCTATTTTGGAAAATAATAGTGGATAATCTAACGTAGTATCTATTTTGGAAAGTCGAACTAAACCCAGAAGCCTTGCAACTGGGCCGCGCACATAATGGGCATTTGCATGGGCATACTTTAAGAGTACTTTATTTTGATCTAAAATATTTTGTGTTTTTGTGCTAACAAGCTCTTCTAAATGAATATTGAATTCATTTAATTTATCCTGGCTTTGGATCAACTCTTCATTTTGAGCTTCGATTTCATCTGATTGACTTTGTAATTCGGATAATATCCGTCTATTATACTTGTCAGACAATGTGATAATAGTTTGGAAAGAATAACAAGCCATACTGACAAAAAGATAGGCCATAAATGACCGCATTGGCATAAGTTGATAGTCGTCAGTTGCAAGACCTTGTAGTCCATGGTTGACATCAAAAAAAGTAAGAATATTTTCGAAAAACAGAAATGATAGAAATGAGGGTAAAATAGCTAAACCTAAAATAGGTAGATTGCTTTTATCGAAAAGTAAGTAGGGTATTAAACTAAATACCAGTAAATATATTCTTAGAGTATCATGCATGGTTATATCTACAGATGGCAGTTCTTGCATTTTTGAAATAAATAGCAGCCATAAAAAACAAATTGGAGCAATACAGATGAACAGCCTGCTTAACACAGTCCAATTCAATTTGTTGAAAATAATGGGCACAATGAACAGAGACAACCCCAACAAAAAAAAGTCAGTATCTATCCCGGTAGAAATATGACGATATACTGTCCAACGCACTATGAAAAGGACGATTAAGATCCCACTTAAAATGAGAGAAATGTAATTGGTAAGGGCAATGGCCCGTTTATCATGATAAACCTCGATACCAGATAGACCAAAACTGACGATTTTTTTTAAGAAGTTCATTTACCACAATATTGAAGGGTCAAAATCTATTGAATATTTAAGTTACGGGATTTCTAAATATTCAAGATACAATAATTCTAATAATTGATTAATAAAAAAGAAGCTCCAGATTACGGCAGCTTCCTTTTAGTGTTATAAATAAAAGCCCCTCCGATACTCCAGAGGGACTTTTTTCAACCACACCAAACTACTTTTTAATAAATGTAAAAACCCATTCACCACTTACATTTTCAGTACGTCCACCAGCAAATCCCTCACCGGAATAAGCATAACTTATTTCCAGTGCTGAATCATTAATGCTATAGGTCATTACCAATTCGCTGTCTGTCCCTGGATCGCGAATGATCTGTGAATTCACTGATGATCCAAATGACCAGGTGCCACCGGCAGGCCAAGGACTTAACGCAGGCCTGCCCAATGTAACATAGTTATATTCTGTTGCACTTATCGAACCACTTAGCGTAAGTTCAAAATTGTGGAACCCTTCCTGTGGAAGTCCATCCAATTGCACATCTGTTAAAGTCCATGTGCTGGTCAGCATTCCTAGTTGTACCTCACTTTCACTAGGGCTACTGTTTCCACTTTTTTTGCAGCTTGTTTGGAGCATGAAGGCTCCAAACAGGCAAAGTATTGAAAGTATTGTTAATTTGATTTTCATCTAGTTTATTTTAAAGTTTAATAATTATTCTTTTATGATTCTTCTTAAACTCTTGCCATCATTATCGGTGATCTCTATAAAATAGGTTCCGTTGGGCAATGCGCTTAAGTCGAGTTCCACCTCACGTTTTTGATCACTATTCTCAGTTTCAATCAAATTGACACCAATCATAGATATAACCCTTACTTTGAATTGACTATTTAATTCTCCATCGATATGGATATATAGCAAACCTTTTGTAGGGTTAGGATAAGTAGTGATAGCGAATTTTTCATCTAAATCTTCCAATCCAGTTACCGTCTGTACTGAAGATACGATAAGGGTATCCAGTATAGTTGCCCCATTGCTATCGGTAACTTTAAAAGCTATTGAGGTTTCACCTTCAGCTAATGTTTTCACCAAAAACTTATTCCCTGATAGATATGCTTTTGCAATTACCTCATTTAGACTATTTACAGTAAAGCTAATATCATCACCGTCAGGATCACTGAAGAAGTTGTCAATTGAATATTCAATTTCCTCATCCACATTTTGTGTAAGTGTTCTTTCAGTACCAACAAATTCAGGGGCTTGATTAGGAGAAACCACAATGGCTACCACCACATTAATAGTATCTTTCAATATAGCGCCATGGGTATCTGAAATTTCAAATGCCAACCTTGCCTCACCTTCAGCCTTTGACTTTACCAGAAAGCTGCTTCCTGAAGTGAAAACATTTGCAACGTCTGCTGATAAGCTGCTAACGGTATAACTGATAACGTCCCCATCAGGGTCTCCGAAATAGTCATTTATAGAGAATTCTGCTTGAATATAAGTATTATCAAACGCTATATTCTTATCTGTTCCTATAAATTCAGGAGCCTGATTTGTATGTAACACTTCAATGGTCAATGTCATTTCAGTTGTGGCTTGATACTCATCAGTAGCAATGAAAGTGAAGTCATAAATACCTTCATCACCAAATTCAGGAGCCATTTCGATACTAAGTACACCATTGCTGTACGTGTATTCAATTTCAGAATATGATTCTGAAGTTTCGACAGTTATACTATTATCTTCCATATCTGCAACGTCAATATCAACATTGAGCACATCCATTTCTGCCACATATAGACCAGTAGGCACATTACTAAAGTAAGGTGCTGTATTTGTATGTAATGAAACGGACACCCTTACTTCAGCATTTTCTGGGTCATTGGAAGTTATTACGATTTCAGCAACTTGGTCTCCACGTTGTGAGTATGCACCCACCAATAAAAGCTCAATACTACTCGCTTCACCCATTGCTATCGTTCCTGAAGTTTCTGAGGTAATGCTTAGCCATGAAGAATTGCCAGCTGTAGTTTCGCCACCAAACATGAGCCACCCCATGTTTTCAAATGATGACACTGTCTGTATGTCATACCAAACTCCCTCTGAACTGTAGTAATACCTACCTGCAACGGTTTCCTGACTATCTACAGAACCTTGTGGATAACCTATACCGAGTGGGTAGGAGATTACAATGTAGAAATCTTCATTAGGGTATATTGCGGCTGTTTTGTCTAAAGTTATTCGGTACCAATCACCAACTCCATCATCACCTGAGGCGGTAAATTCAAGTGTACCTTCCCCAATAGTAACTGCATTTGAAATTGAATTTCCACCTGCCCTAACTTCCACTACTATCTTGCCTTCAGTTAATGAGGCGGGCATAAACCAGGTTTCAACATCAGAAAGGTTGAATCCTTCAGAACCTGCAGTGTACTTCGTAGCTACTGTAAAAGGCTCGCCCTCACCTACACCCACATAAGTATCAGGAATCGTTTTATCTGTATGGGTGATCACCCGGTTGTAAGTGCCATGGGTTTGCGTACCACCCCTATTTAGGTCAGCTGCTTTAGAATAAACAGTAAGTGCCGAACTATTGGCTGACGCCACTGTTTCGGTGCTGGAAGTGTTTATTCTGCCATAGTCGATACTAACTTCATAGTTCAGGTCAGAGTTTCCATTAGTGTTGTTGAATGTGATGCCTTGCACGGAAGTCTCGTCAAGTGCATTCATTGAAACCTTGATAGGTGTGGTGTCCACTTCCATAGAAGGAGGTAGAAAACCCGTTCCATTCATGGTAATATTCACATCACCTACCGTTGTTGTTAACACCAATTCATCTGTAACTGGCCCAGAAGCATTTGGTAAAAAGGAAGCTCTTGCTTTCAGCGTCTCACCAGGATTCACTGTGAATGTAGGGGTTTCCCATGCCCATGGTGAATATAGTTCAGAAATGTCAGCATAGCGCTCTTCTGGCCCAAACCAGCCATTAATCACTGCCCAAATTTCAAGGCTCAATCCTTTTGTGGCATCGGTCATTTGTGCCCAGGAAATGTCCACTGGGGCAGACCCTATGTTTTTGATATTCACTTCAGCGTATTGTGGTGTCCAAGACCCCAACATTTCATCAGCGAAATCAACTTGCGCTTCGGCAGTGATAACACCTTCACCATTGACTGTTAACTCTACTGGTTTTTCAAGGTTTTCACTTCCCGGTACATTGGTCTGTATTTTTAACGACTCATTATATATACCTCCATAAATATTCCTAGCATCCAATAAGATGTCACCTGTTAAGGTGTTACCAGGCGCAACGGTATATTTGTTAGAAGGGGTAAGTACGTATGCCAGTCCTTTGCCATAGTCCAAACTGTTCATCAGCGAAATGCCAATACCATTAGAAGCACTTTCCTGGATACCAATGGCTGTAAAAGTGGAAGTTTGATCTGATCCAAACTCTTCTTTTTTATACTGGAATTTCATAGTTCCATTATCATATAAAAATAATTGAGCTGAAACAGGGTCTCCCATACCACCGAAGTTATTTACCAGATAACTCCACGTTATGATGATATGATCATCATAAAATTGATAGAATATCCCTACGTTTTCTTCTGGAAAGGTATAAGTGTCAAATCCACCAAACGTCCAATAAGGCATGATGTATTTACCCACATAAGTTTGAGAAGGGATCACATCATTGAAAATCATTACTTCAGGGTCATCATCAAAAGAAACGATACCGTTATCACCTACCTTGAGACTGGAATATTCTTGTCCATAGAAAGTGACAGGAAATGGTAAAGTCAGCTCTCTCCAAAAGTCATTTTTATCAAAAGGATCTTCAGCAAAGGGCAACTTTGACCCCGTTTTTCTGATGTCTACCCATTGATAGGACTGCCCTGCATTTTGCTTTTCGTAGGCATAGGTATTACCAGTGGCGGTTTCTGAAGTTTCGAAATTTAACCATTGCTTACCTGTAAGCGTGACTTCTAAAGGAGCCAGTCCGGTATTTTCGATAGTCAAAGGCTCTGAAGCCGTTTCACCATATTCAAGGGTATGTTGTAAAATACTCAAGTCCACATCTATTCCGGGAGGCTCTACCACATTACCTGAAATGGTGATCTGATCAGTTGAAGCATCACCATAGGTAATAGTAAGTATGTCACTTAAGGTAGCTAATGATCCAGTGGGGATTTGAATTTCATACCCTTTGTATAACCCTGGTTTAATTGTTGTCGGGTGATCACTAACTAGGATAAAATCACCATTGGTCAAGCTCATGTCAGTAATATTCACATCAGCTGTACCTTGACTCTTGATTTTAAATGGTATAGAAGTTACTGCCCCAAGGAACACATCTCCAAATTCAATGTTGTCAGTTGAAACGACAGAAACAGGAACACCACCACTTGTAATGTCAATTTGTACCAATACATTTTGCTGGCTGTTGAATGGATCATTACTGATGAAATTTATGTATCTGTTAGTAAGACCTTCTACTAAAGAAGATGTAGACATTTCAATATCCACCACTGCTGAACTTCCAGGTGATAATATACCCGAACCATTAGTAATACTAGTAATGATATTTGGGCCGGGGTAGTCAAACCCAAGGGCTATACCATCGCCCAGTTGAACGTTGTGCTCAAAATTTTGAATTAATATACCATCTGTATGATTCAGATCCTCAATAAGTATGTTCAAATACTTTTGAGTGAAGCTATCGAAGCCCATTGTTTCATAGAAGAACCGTATGTCTCCGTTGGTATAATAGACCGCTTGGGCAGTAATAGACCCTGAGTACCCATCTGTAATATTATCATACTGAACAATTACACGGTCAGATTCCACTTGATAGTAGATGGCGCCTTGAGCGGATAAGTCAAGAAATGTTCCTAATATGGACACGTATCCACCAGGGCTGTAAGAACTGTTTAAAACCGGAGTGTTGACTGGCCTTATACTATTGTCAAAAACGGTGAACCCCTTTTGTGCGATGTAGAGTTTGTTTTGAGTTTCTCCGTAATAAGGAAAATCAAAACCCATATCCACCTCTGCGTAAGCACCATCATCCTTTAATGTAGCAGTTACATCTATTCCAGTAGCGGAAATGTCTTGGAAATCGTAAGTAATGGGGTCAATGGCATCATAGCTAGCCCTATATTTATAACCATATGAATGATAATCAGTAGGCCAGTTATCGCTAACACCTTTGTTATCAAACCCAGGTACGAAATATTTTAAAGGATAACCACCAGTATTTTCAATCGTAACCTGCGCATTGACTACATCACCAATAGCTACATCATTAATTGTTTGGGTTATTGGCGTAATTGACATTTCTGAAGTTTCTGCACCCACACCAAATAATGATATTTGATAACTGAGGTCACCATCGGTAAAAGTCAAAATAGCATTTTCATTACCAGATGAAGTAGGAGCAAAGTTTATCCCTAACACATACTGTTCACGTGCATCAATGGACCAAGGTGCATAACCATCAATTGTAAAATCAGGATTATCAATGTCAAATACAAGGTTTTTAATTTTACCAAATCCCTGATTGTCCAATACCAAATCAAGCCTTTTCTGGTTTCCTTGGAAAACACTTCCGAAATCTGCTATATCAATATGTTTGATATCTGCCTTATGGCCACTTACGGTCACATCGACAGGGATTCTAAGCTCTTGTTGTTGGGCGTCATTGGAAGACAATACCAAATTGGCGCCATAAGTACCATTGATCAAAGTAGACCCATCAACGGTAAGGGTAGTGGCCATTTCATCGTTTCCAGCTACATCTCCCGAAGCTGGTGATAGGGACATGTAAGTTCCTAAATAAGCGTTGTAACTGTCGGCAGACATTGTCCATGCAAACTGCGTGTCGTTTATTGCTTCTTCCAAAGGCATCCAGCTTCCACCCATATCAAATGACATAAAGCAGTTTTGCGAATAGGAAGGATCATTTTCATAACCGATTCCTAATGGAAACAAATTACCAGCAGGCACATGAAAGACTACCCAAAAAGTAGACCCCGATTCAAAATACAGTTGCTCATTAAGGGTAATGTATGCTGTTTGCTCACTAGTACTGTAGTTGTTGTATTCCTGAGCATAAACCAAGTTACCTTTGGTTGGATTGGTCTTGTATATTTCAACAATTACCGGTCCAAGAGCGGGATCATGTTTTAGGTACATGCGCACCTGGGTTAGGTTAAAACCATCTGCTTCACTCACATAAAATTTAGCTCCCGCAGAGTTGGTAAGTGATAGGTCAGTATCACCAATAATATTGGTGGCCCAGTCATTGTATGTTTTTGAAATAGAAGTAAAGGACTGTGCTACCGGTTCATTGCTTTTTAAAGCTTCTCCCGTTTTGGCAACATTGATTCGCGCCACTTTAGCCTCAGATGGCGATATAGACTTTGTTACTACCGGGTAGTTCAAGGCCGAAGCATCATAAGCCAATGAAGTTGATCTATGACGCATGAAATGGTTCCAACGCAACACGCCATCGGCTTCATTTAGAATGGTAATATCATGTGTGGCAGAAGTACTGACACTGGCATCTATATTTACTGTAATAGTCTGACTATTTTCATCTACTGCAATTGAAGGACCCTCATTGGTGGTTTCTGAGGTTGAATTTGATAAAACGGAAACATTTCCCCATCTGTCTGTTGAAGTAACCACAAAATAATAGGTAGTAAGACCCAATAGATTATCTAACTCATAAGTAATCCCATCACCCGCTACCAGTGTGTTTTTAATGTTCACTTTTGTGGCCGAAGTAAGGTTGGCCGATGTAATGGGCTGAGTGTTGTAATATAAATTAAATGACATTGGCTGTCCATCATCTTCATCGGCAGGGACTGTCCATGTCAATGTGGCAAATTCCTGAGCTATTCCTGAAACGGTAAGGTCGGTTATTTTAGCGGGGGCTAAACCTTGGTCATTTTGGATAGCTAATTCAGCATCAATTGACCCACTGCCCATTTTTCCAATGTAATCCACATTATATTGATCAATATTGGTGACACCCGTTACTAGTTTATTCCATAATTCTTGATTGGTGAGCTGCTTGGTTCTATTGGCCAAAACTAAAGCCGCAACCCCCGAAACGTGTGGGCAGGCCATAGAAGTGCCCTGAAGGTAAGCATACTTATTGTCAGGTATTGTACTCAATACCCCTAAAGTACCTCCATAGGTGCTTTGATCTCCACCAGGAGCAGAAATATCTACCCATTCACCATAATTGGAATAGCTAGCCTTGGCCCATTCTGGACCTACAGCACTAACTGTCAATACTTCAGGGTAATATCCAGGATACCATTGTGAGTCTGAGTTACTATTGCCCGATGCGAAAATAACGATACCGCCTTTCATTGGACTACCTTCATAATCACCAGCTTCAGCTATAAAATAGTCTATGGCATCTATAACTGATTGATCATAAAAATAAGGGTTGGTATAGCCCCAGCTGTTTTGTGAAATTACTGCTCCGTTGTTAGCAGCGTAGATATAGGATTTTTCTATTGGTGCACCACCTAATATCTGACATGACATGATTTTGACACCGTTGCCGCTGCCATTACCACCTGCTATACCTGACACACCAATACCGTTGTTATTTACGGCTGCTATTGTACCCGCTACGTGAGTGGCATGAAATTGTGGATCTACAGCTCCAATATTCCTTTCAAAATTATAGCCATTAATATCATCAATATAGCCGTTACCGTCATCATCCACTCCTGGTTGACCATTGGCCTCAGCCTGATTTACCCAAATATTGGTTTGTAAGTCTTCGTGGTTAACATCAACGCCCATGTCATGGACAGAAACGATAATATCATTTTCTCCAGTGGTGGTTTTCCATGCATTAAAAAGGTTAATGTCAGCATCTGAATAGCCAGATTGACCGGTATTATTATAATGCCACTGATCTTTTAACATTGGGTCGTTAAATGGTAAAGCATCATTTGTGCTGGCTTGTGGGGTATATTCGGTAACGGTATATGGCTCCAGCACCTTTTTATGTTCAACTTCTGCTATGGC
The DNA here is from genome assembly GCA_002338655.1 of Flammeovirgaceae bacterium UBA1842. Taxonomy (GTDB): domain Bacteria; phylum Bacteroidota; class Bacteroidia; order Cytophagales; family Cyclobacteriaceae; genus Fulvivirga. The sequence goes on from DDIU01000033.1 coordinate 29,767, forward strand.
AACATCATTAAGCTGCTTGAACTGTGCTATGGCATATTTAGGATCTACATCACTGGGAATCTCAACTACATACCACAGGTCGAGGCCATGTTTATGCAATTTGGCCTCATATTTAGCATCGTAAGGAAACAGGCGGTACATGTTTGTAGCGTTTACCTTTTGTGCCTTGGCATCAAATGCAGCCATGCCGGTAGTCAACCCAGTAGCTCTAGCACTTATATGCATAGTATTCAGGGTGGAGGTCATGGTTGGAGAGAATTTCACTTTGACCATGCCTTGTTTTATTCCCTTGTTGTAAACCTGTGTCCAACCAGTGGTAGAACACAAAAGGAATAAAGCAATAGCCAATATTCTGATCGTTTTTATTTGTAAATAGTTAATCATAAGTAAATAGTTAATTGAGTAATTATTTTTTTGATTTTTTCTCTTTTGATTTTGATTGATGAGGATCCATCTTGACTTCCATCGCATTGAGAAGTTTGATAAAAGCATCATTCTCCTTTTTGCGTTGGTTGATCAATCTCCCAATCAATTTTTTATCTTCTTCTTCATTTGCCATATTATGTTTGGTTAAAAATTTCTATTTCCAAATAAACTATGGTTCAAATCATTAAATGAGAAATATCCCTTTGAATAAACACTACAGATTAAATTTTGACCTTAGTATTACCACTCTTTATGAACGATACTACCTTAACAATACCATAACTTGTGATTTAAAAAGTGCGATTAAAGAACAAGGGGGTGTTTTGAAGAGATTTTGGATGAATAGTCAGGATTTACGTAAGTCTTTGCATTTAATGCATATCCACAATTCCCTATTTTAACAGAAGCTGAGCAGTTTATTCTATGCCTTGAAATTAATTTAAAATAAAAAAGCCCCAGAGACTGGGGCAGAAGCGATTGATAGTTGTGTGAATTTATTATGTCATAATTTCTCTCGACATTCTTGTCTTTCCAAGGATTGCTGACAATTTCTTAATTCTATTTGCATCCTGTCACATCTTGATTTGAGTACCCCGGTTGTAAACACCATCAAAATATAAATCAGTAAAAAAGCAATGCTTAATATGACGTATTCACTAATATTAAAATTCCCATATTTGACAGCCTCCTGTGCTCGGATATTGAATATGAATATAAGACCTATAATAGTTATCCAATGCAAAATCCATCTTAACTTATCTTTAAACAGAACTGATATGGTGAATCCAATGGCAAAAATTGCGACCAGTGGCAACAATATTTCTCCGGTAGCTACGATCCTGTAAAACATACCCATCAATGGCAAAAGAGTGAAAAGCAGAGCTGAGGTCTCATATTTCTTGTTTTTCAACATTAGGTAGGTAGTGGTCATGGCTATCAAGATTATAATATTGATCATTTCTATCCTAGAATGGGTAAGTGTTACCCCCATGTTGATGAGAATAAGGATAGATATACTGACAGCACTTATTTTAAGTATGTTTTTAAGAAAGAAGATTTCCAACTGCGATTTTGTCATTCTATTTTTATTTTGTTTCGGAGGACAAAATTAGCTCTGTAGAAAATCAATCAACAGCATTTCACCTTAGGATAACTACCTGAATCAACAATAGCACCTTAGAATTACCCTAACAAACGTGGACTATTACAAATTGGACAAATGGGTGACCAGATTAGAGGCGGTTCCGGTAAGGTGGAGTTTTTTTCGAAGCCGTGCTCTGGCCACTTCTACACTTTTGGTACTTTGTTGGGTGATGGCTGCAATTTCTTTTGAACTCATGTTTAGACGGAGAAAGGCGCAAAGTTTTTCTTCAGATGGAGAGAGGTCAGGGTATAATTTACGAAGGTTAATATAAAATTCGGTGTGTACTTGGTTAAACCTAAGTTCAAATTCTTTCCACGAATCGTTGTCTACTTCTTTTTGTAAATCGAGTATTATACTGTGTACTACTTTATTGTTTTCAGGTAGTACATTAGGTTGGATTTTTAGCAGTCGCTCGGCTACATCATTTATTAATTCATTTTTACGGACCAAGTACATTACATTCGTTGTAAGCTCCTTGTTTTTTATTTCGATATCCTGGATCAGGTTTTTCCGTTTCAATTCAGTTTGTCGTGATTTGGAGCGAATTAAAAACACAACTAGTATGGCCAGCAATAAACAAGCACCAAGCACTATGATGATTATGATATACCTATCACGCTGTTGTTTTTGCTCATGTAGTCTTATTTGCTCGTTTTTTTCGAAGTCATATTGAAGCTGGAGGCGGGCCACCTCACTACTAGCCAATTGACTTTGAATACTATCATTTAGTTGTTTGAATATAGTGAAAGCTTCAAGGGATGCTTGGTAATTACCCAATGATTTTTCAATCTGGGCTAGGTTTTGATAACCCGATTTTTGTTCTTCCAGTGAGCCAATCTCTTGGCCGAGTTGGATGGCTTCTGTTACTGCCTCCTTGGCTTTAGGTATATTTCCGATCTTTAAGTAGTAATCGCCAATAATATTGTAGGATTTTGACATTTCAGCTTTATTACCCAGCTCAATTCTTACTTTCAAACCCTGTTGTAAGTATTTGATTGACTTATCATACTCCTTTAAGTCACTCAGATAAAGTTTTCCAAGGTTGTTTGATACAATTCCAACAAGCTGTTTGTTATCGGTCTTCTTTGCAATTTCCAGTGCCTTTTCATAGTATTCAATAGCAGAGGGGATATCGCCCTTGGTTTGATAGATGTTTGCAATATTATTGAACAGTGATGGCTGTCGTAACGAAATTTGCGTCTCCGAATTTAGCTTATTGAGCCATTCTTGGGCCTCAAAAAAGTATTCCAGTGCTTTATCGTAATCATGCAGTCGGTCATATACTGCACCAAGATTATTGGTCATTGCTATAATGCCCATCTTATCTTGTACTACTTCATAAAACTGCAATGCCTTAAAATAGTGCTCAGTGGCTTTTTTGTAGTTTCCCATGGCGTACATGGTAAAAGCTAATTGCCGATAAGCTTTTGCTTCAAATTCTTTTGAACCAGCCTTAATGGCCAAATCACAGGCTTGTCTTGCGTACTCTGCTGCCAAAGAATAGTCTTCTTTTTGGTACAATACTGTAATTTGAAGAAGGATATTGATTTTGGAGGTGTCTGACTTTTGATTATTGAGTTCTAGGAGCAGACTGTCTAGTTGTATTTTATTTTGGGCGTGACATATATTACACAATAGTGTAAACGATAGAATTAGGTAGGTAATTTTTTTAAGCACAGATAATTATAAAATATGTCATGACCAATATAATTAAAACTTTGATCATGACATATTTGATTTTTCACTTCTTTGTTCTATATGATATTTTACGAATTACTAACTGTTGGTATGTCGCTAACCAATTTCCAATTCCCTTCTGCATCTTTTACCAAGGTGATTAAAGATACCAAAGTCATTTTGCTGCCTTTTAATGTCACCTGAGCACAAGCGGTGTTACCATTGATTATCACATATTTAAAGGTGACTTCTCTGCTGTCACCACCAAATTCTTTGCTGCGTATTTTTTCGAGGTATAAGGACTTTGTCATTATTGTCACCTCATTACTACCGAACAATCGGTTCATGACAATTCTATAGTTATCGTCTAGACACTTTTCCAGTTCATTAGCATCGTTAAAATCACCAGCACTTGCAAAGGCCTTAATTGTTTTTTTAACATTTTCCATTTCAGCCTCTTGGGCACAGCTAGATATACTTACCATAAGACCGAATAATCCGATTACCATTGATTTTTTCATTTTTCTCATTGTTTAGTTGTTAATTTTTATAGTTTAATTTTTGCTGATGTTCTCATTATTGAATGGTGTTGAAAATCCTTTTCGAGACTATAGGCCATTGTCAATATATAGCCCGCTCCTTGCTCTAATGATCTTTTGTAGTTTCCTATGGCTTCAATTGGCAATGAGAACCTCAAGCGAGTAACATGTTGATGTCGCTCACCTTCAATATTTTTAACACTAATCTTTGCACCAAGAGCTTCAAATGATTTATAATTTCCGGGACTAATAACATAGTGCTCTTGGACGACCACTTTATTATTGGAGTCAATTACTCCCATGATTAAATAGGTATTGGATATCGATATCTGGGTATTAAATCCGATAGCAATCCACCCTTCAGTAGGGGCACTCATTTCAATAAAAATCCTGTCGTTAATATATGACCAGCTTATGGTCATCTTATTTCTGGTGATTACTTGATTATACTGCATACTCTCAATAGGGGTACTAATTATCAGGTTTAGAAATAATAAAACGGCTGTAATTAATTTCATATTAGTATCAATTATTGATATATCAATTTTATGATTAAATTTTTTTAATTCATGTTTTGTTGAATACGGTTCAACATAGCACTCAGGCTATTGAGCTCCTCATTAGTAAAGCCCGCTATACTTTTATTCCTGTGTTCTTTAACCATCACCATATTTTCCGTAACAAATTTTTTTCCCTCACTAGTCAATTCTATACTGTATTGTCGCCTATCACTTACGATGGCATTTCTTTGAACAAATCCCTTCTTTTCCAATAAGTCCAGTGTACGGGTTATTGAAGCAGGATCTCTCACCGAAGTTTGAGCTAGCTCTATTTGTGACAGCTTACCAAAATCATCAATAATTTTTAGCAATACCCATTGGTCAACTGTAATACCAAGTTTCAACCTATCAAATTCCCGTTGAGAAAATTGTTTGGCTATTTTATTAGTGATATCAAGTTGAAAGAGAATTACACTTTCAATTTCTTTATTTGCCATTTATTATATTTTTCACCAAAGATAAAAAATATAATTGATATATCAACTATATTTTTATTCCTTCAATATTACCATCAAATTGGTTGCATCACACAGTAATCTAATATTCAGCAATAGAAATTATACCATTTTATATATAATATATTATTGTTTAAATCCTAACTTCGAATGATGAATCGTTTTTTAATAGGTTTGATTATTCTGGCATGTTATTCAAACGTCAATGCTCAAAATGCCTCTATTGAATTTAAATTAGATGCAGTTTATCCACTGATCCATGATTTGGAGAAAACTAATACTATAGGAGGTGTCTCATCAGCATTTTCACCGGGATATATAAATCTGCCAAGTTCATCCCTTGAGGAAAATTACTCAGGTAACTTAAGTTATAATGCTGAATTTATAGGGCATTTTTCATTAGGCAAGAAGGTGACCATGTCCTTTGGATTTGGTATTCAGTACTTAAAATTCAAAAAGGAAGATTTGGTTATAGTTAATGATAATTCGGGTGAAATTGTATTGGGAAGAGGCATGACAAGTAATTATTATGACTCACTTTATGGAACATTATATGGAGTCCCTTTTGGCGGAGGTAATGAAGGAACCTTAATTGATCGGAATTCAAATTTAAATTTTCCCGAAAGAGATCCTTCGGTAAGCATACTTTATTTGGAAGTCCCACTCAGTTTTGATTATAATATTACTAGTAAGTTGGAAGCCAATTTGGGGATTAGTTTAGCTCAAAGAATCTATTCAAAGACAAAAGGATATGAATATTATTATGCGAACTCAGGATTTCAAACTAAAGAAGTAACTTATAAGGATGGTAGGGGTTTTAATTTGTCACAGCTATTTTTATCGGCAGGAGTGTCATATAATGTTTGGAAAAATATCTATACGAGTATTTCTTATAAAAGATCAATGACGCCTATTTATGATACTGAAAATCAAATTGCTGGCAAAGCAAAGTATAATATATTGGGTATAGGCCTTAGTTATAGATTTCAATTACCAAAACAAAATCAAGAGCAACGAACACCGAATGGCGAATGATTAATTAAGAATGAAGAATTATGATTGTCTAACAACCAATAACCATCAACGAACAACGAATGTTGTCTAGCGTCTAACATCTATCGTCTAACATCTATCGTCTAACCATCTAACATCTAGCGTCTAACATCTAATTGTCTAACATCTAGCGTCTAACATCTAATTGTCTAACATCTAACGTCTAGCGTCTAGCATCTAGCGTCTAACTAAACCATCACCTTACACTTCACTTCAGGGATCTTCTTCATTTCCTCAATCATCTCATTACTGGGGTTCACCTTATATTTTCTGGAGAGCATTTCAATAGCAAATTTTTCATCGTTATCAATAAGGCTGAGATGAAGCGATAAATCCCCTTTGTACTGCTGGCAGATTTGTTCGATTTGGTCAATGATATCACTGCTCACTTCACTGGAGTTGATATTGATCATGACGCCCTTGGTTTTTTTGTCACGCAATTCACTGAGCAGCTCGATATGGTGAAGTTTTAGCTCAAGACGTTTGTCACCCCACTTCTGCTGAACCACCCTACCTTGCAAGTACAAAAACCAACCTTGCATCATAAACTCTTTGAATTTGACATAGTCATCACCGAAGAGGAAAAAGGTAAAATTGCCATTGTAATCTTCCACGGTAAGTGTACCGAAGGGCTTGCCACCTTTGGTGGTTCTGTGTGCAAAGGAAGATACAATTCCGGCTATTCTGATGTCTTTGTTTTGTAAGGCCTCAACATCATTGAGTTCACTCAACTGTGTGTTACAGAAGCTATCTATTTCAAGAGCATAATCATCTAGCGGATGACCTGAAATATAGAGGCCAACTACTTCTCTTTCAATGTTCAGTTTTTCGAATTCACCAAACGGCTCAATGGGCTCTATCTTCGGTCTTGGGGTTTCTACTCCCGAGTCTCCGCCAAATAAACTCGCCTGAGCACTGTCAGCCTCGAGCTGCATTTTGTTGGCATATTTGATAATCTTCTCAATCAATGGTTGGTCACCATCAGCGGCATGGAGATACTGCCTACGGTGAAACTCTTCAAAGCAATCAAATGCGCCAGACATGGCCAGGCATTCGAATGTCTTTTTGTTCACAGTCCTTAAGTTAACCCTTTCAGCGAAGTCAAAAATATCACTAAAAGGGCCGTTAGCCTTTCTTTCCTCAATAATAGCCTCCACCGCAGCCTCACCAGATCCCTTTATTGCGCCAAGTCCAAATCGTATCTCTCCTTTTTTGTTGACCGCAAAATCTTTAAATGATTCATTCACATGTGGGCCTAATACTTTAATTCCCAGGCTGCGGCATTCCTCCATAAAGAAGGTGACTTTGTCGATCTGACTTTGATTGTGGGTGAGCACAGCCGCCATGTATTCCGCGGGGTAGTTGGCCTTGATATAGGCAGTTTGATAGGCCACCAGAGAGTAACAGGTCGAGTGCGATTTGTTGAAAGCATAGGCTGCAAAAGCTTCCCAGTCCTTCCAAACTTTTTCCAATATGGCTGGATCATGGCCTTTGGCTGTTCCCCCTTCAATAAACTTGGGCTTGAGTTTTTCAAGTAAGGCAAATATTTTCTTACCCATCGCTTTTCGGAGCACATCGGCATCACCTTTGGAAAACCCTGCCAATTTCTGAGAAAGTAGCATCACTTGCTCTTGGTAGACTGTGATACCATAAGTTTCCGCCAGATTTTCCTTCATATCCTCGATATCGTAGGTGATTTCTTCCTCACCATTTTTTCGAGCGATAAATTTGGGAATATACTCCATCGGACCCGGACGATACAGGGCGTTCATGGCGATCAAGTCTTCAAACTTATCCGGTTTGAGGGCCCGTAAATGCTTTTGCATTCCTGGTGATTCAAACTGAAAAGTTCCATTGGTGAGACCCTTCTGATACAGTTCATAAGTAGCCGGATCATCAAGTGGAATTGCATCAATATCGATATCCACCTCATGCCGGGCTTTTATTATTTTTAAGGCCGTTTTGATTATGGTCAATGTCTTTAGACCCAAAAAGTCCATTTTCAACATGCCAGCATTCTCCACCACACTGTTATCAAACTGAGTGATAAGCATGTCAGAATCTTTGGCCGTGGATACAGGCACATATTTGGTGAGATCATCTGGGGTGATGATCACACCGCAAGCATGAGTTCCAGTGTTTCTCACCGCACCTTCCAACACTTTTGCTTGACGCAATACCCGAGACTTGAGATCAGCGCCTTTTCGGATATCTTCGAGTTCTTTTACTTCTTTGAATGCTTTATCCAGGGTAGTTCCCGGGCGTTCAGGTACGAGCTTGGCCAATTCCATGGCTTCACTCAGAGGCAATTCCATTACTCTAGCAGCATCACGAATGGATGACTTGGCGGCCATTGTACCATAAGTAATAATTTGGGCTACCTGATTTTTGCCATACTTTTCAATTACATACTGGATTACTTTATCACGCCCTTCATCATCAAAGTCAATATCAATATCGGGTAGTGATACTCTGTCAGGATTTAGAAATCGCTCAAAAAGTAGGTCATAGGCAATGGGATCTACATTGGTGATACCAATACAATAAGCAACGGCTGAACCGGCAGCGGAACCCCTTCCTGGGCCTACGGCTACACCCATTTCACGTGCCTTGCGCGTAAAATCCTGCACGATAAGAAAATAGCCAGGGTAGCCAGTATTTTTTATGGTTTCCAATTCGAAATCAAGCCGTTCCCTAATCTCATCAGTTAGGGCGTCATACCGCTTTTTAGCACCCTCATAGGTTAAATGTCTTAAGTAGGCATTCTCACCTCTTTTTCCACCATCTTCAATATCCTGTTGATCAATAAATTCTTCAGGGATGTTAAATGCAGGTAGAAGAACTTCACGCTCAAGCTTATAGGTTTCAATTTTATTAACCAGCTCATCAATATTGTTAATCGCTTCCGGAATATCGCTGAAAAGCGTTTTCATCTCTTCCTGCGATTTGAAATAAAACTCATCATTAGGGAAACCAAAACGGAACCCACGGCCTCGGCCAATCGGAGTTGATTTCATTTCACCTTCTTTCACACAAAGCAATACATCATGTGCCTCAGAGTCTTCCCGATCCAGATAATAGACATCATTAGCGGCCACTACTTTTACATCGTACTTTTTGGCAAAACCCAATAAAACTTCATTAACTCTGTTCTCTTCTTCAAGATTGTGCCTGATCAGTTCAACATAAAAGTCGTCTTTAAATGTATTGTGATACCATACAAAAGCTTCTTCAGCCTGATGTTCACCCACATTTAATATCAAAGAGGGAATTTCAGAATAAATACCGCCCGTAAGGGCAATTACGTCTTGCGAATATTCCTGAATAAGTTGCTTGTCAATACGAGGATAGATTCCATAAAGGCCCTCGACAAAAGCAAAGGAGCTAAGTTTCGCCAGATTGTGATAACCATTTTTATTTTTGGCAATTAGTACCTGATTATATCTTTTATCGGGGTTGTCCTTAGTAAATTTTAAAGTTAGTCGCTGCTCCGCTACAAAAAACTCACAACCTACAATAGGTTTTATTTCATTATTGATGGCTTCCCTTACAAATTTGAAAGCACCAAACATATTACCCAAATCTGTTAAAGCCACAGCTGGCATGTTGTATTCTTTCGCTTTGGCAATAATTCCCTTTACATTGGGTACAGCTTGTAATACTGAATACTGGGAATGTACATGTAGATGAACAAATGGGGTGTCTATGGTTTCTGCTGCCGTCTCGTCACCTCCTAGGTCCAGATCATTGGCAGCTTCTTTTTTCGCAAAATTGGCATCATCAAGTTTTGGGGCTTCATATTTTATCTCTTTCAGGTTAATGCCCGCCAATGGCTCCACCACCTTTACATCGATAAGCCCGAAAAAACATTTGGCCGTAGCGGCTACATCATAAGCAGCGTCATGGGCATCTTCGAAGCCAACTCCAAAAAGCTTCTCATGAAGCTCTATCAACTTCGGTGATTTTAACCCTCCGCCCATTCCGCCAGTAAGCTGGCAGAATTCTTTAGAGACCAATGAAGTATCTATTTGAGTAAAGTCAACAAGGGCATTTCCTTCCACTTCTTCACCAATCCGTACCAGCTCGGCACCAATTATCCTATTGTCAAAATCAACATTGTGACCCACCACAACATCTGCCTTATGCAAATCGATTTTGAATTTATTGAGTACTTCAGTTAGCGCCAACCCCTCTTCTAGCGCTCTTTTGGTGCTTATCCCGTGTATTTTTTCCGAGTTAAATGGAATGGTGAATCCTTCAGGCTTTACTATGTAGCTCTCATGATTAACTAGTTTGCCAGTACCGTCATGCAGCTGCCATGCTAGCTGAACTAATCGGGGCCAGTTTTCAGTATCCGTTATAGGGGCACTATAGCTGTGGGGTAAACCTGTGGTTTCAGTATCAAAAATTATGTACATCGGTAGCAATTGTAGTGGTTTGTTTGGCGATGAACTTTCGATTCAGGGGAGACCAAACGATTGATCAAATATCGGAAAAAGTTAGCGGGTTTAAAGAAAATGAGACCAATAAATCCTTCTAAATAAAGACTCACTAAGCTACTTGCTATGTATGATTTTATATACTTTCTTTTTTCAGGTATTTCACCCAATAAATCACAGCACTTACAGATGGGATCAGAAACAAAAGCATACACCAGTAAACTTTCCTCAGAAATGAAAAGGACTGATTTTTGGAAACTTGATAGCCGTAGACTATAAAAGTAGACGCTGATAGAAAGAATAGATGCTTGATATTATCGGTGAGATCACCAGTAAAACCAACATAGAAAATGACAGCAATCAAGGTGAGTGGGAGGGCAAGGAGTAATTTATTCGTCATTTAACGGGAAGGTAAACGATCTTTTTGGTCTCAAAAAATGCTTCGTCAAAATAGTCGGACAACTCAAATAATTTGGTCTTTTTCTTAGTTTCGCTAAGTTCAGACTGCAAATCCCCACCTTTCAGGTAAAGAATGCCATTCGACATTCTATGATTTCTTTCTTTCTTGAATTTATTTCTAACCCAAATATAAAAAGGCTTCAAACGGGTAACTGCTCTGCTCACCACAAAGTCATACTTATCCTTCACCTGTTCTACTCTAATATTTTCTACTTTCACATTTTTTAATCCCAAACTTTCAGAAATGGCCTTTACCACTTTGATTTTTTTTCCGATGGAATCGATCAAATGAAAATTACTCTCAGGAAATAAAATGGCCAACGGAATCCCCGGAAACCCACCGCCTGTACCAACATCCAGAATGTCTGCGTTGGGCTTGAATTTAACTACTTTAGCAATAGCCAATGAGTGTAACACGTGTTTAACATATAATTCATCTATATCCTTTCTGCTAATGACATTGATTTGGGCATTCCATTCATTATATAGACCTTCTAGCGCCTCAAATTGTGCTTTTTGAACGGTAGTTAAATCTGGAAAGTACTTGAAGATTATATCGGCTTGCATGGGGTGTTTTGGTTGTTAGTTATTAGATATTAGACACATGATATTAGACGCAAGACCTAGAGACAATACATTACACACGATTTCCTTAGATATTATTTTCTCACAAAGAATCTTTACCACAAATTACCAATCACTAAATACTATGTTTAACTACTTACTACTATTGGCTAATGTCTAACTACTTACTACTCATGTCTTACTACTCACGTCTAACCCCTAAATATGCTCTTTTTTATTTTTCACCAAATCATACATCAGCTCCCTTGCCCGGTGTAATTGCGCTTTCACTGTACCAAGTGGGGCATCAAGCTCGGTGGCTATCTCCTCATACGAAAGTTCATCAAAATACCTTAAGCGAACCAGCCGTTGATATTTGGCCGGAAGTTTAGTAACGAACATTTGGATAAGTTCAATTTTCTGACTTTTAATGGCCTCTTCTTGCGGATTTAGGTTTTTGTCCTCCACATCAATACCTACTGCTTCACCATTATCATCGGTAAATGAGGTATCCAAACTCATCGTGTCCAGGCGTTTTTTGCGAATAAAATCAATGGCATTATTAGTGGCTATACGAAATAGCCACGTGCTGAAAGTAAAGTCCTTTTTAAATTTATGTAGATTTTTAAAAGATTTGGCAAATGCTTCGATGGTCAAGTCTTCCGCGTCATCCACATTCCTAACCATTTTGAGTACCATATGATAAACGGGTCTTTTATAACGCTCCATTAATGAAGCGAATGCTTGCTCATTCCCTTCCTTAACAGCTTGATCTATAAGCTTGAAATCTTCTAATGCTTTGTCAGAAAACTGCTTTTTTAACTCCATCTAACCCTTTTTGTAAATAGTGTCCTTATCCCGGTGGAAAGATAGTAAAAGACAAATATAAAATCTAAAAAGACTAGCCCCCATAGATTAAACCTTGCACCAAATTTTTTACTTGCGATGATAAACGTAATATATAAAATCAAGGTTCGTACTATGAAACCTATGCCCACGAGATAAGGTTCCCTGAGCATAATGACCAACCCAATGCCAGAAAACCAGAAAATAAGATGGCTTAATGTGATCAACGCTAATATTAATTTATGTCCAAACTTGTAATGCTTGCCCACAGACAGGTGTCTAATTTTTTGTGTAAAAAAATCACTCCAAGTGGATTTGGGGATCGAACAGACTAAATTATCAGCCCCTAACTGTACGGCAGTATTTCTGTTGTTGGCATGTTTATTTACGAATAAATCATCATCACCACCCATCGTTCCGATATGGGAATTGTACCCTTTATTATTGAGAAAAAGTGATTTTTTATAGGCTAGGTTTCTGCCCACACCCATATATGGCATACCGGATAATGCCAAACCTATATATTGAATGGCTGTCCATATAGATTCATATCTTATAAAAGCATTTAGTAGCCCCTTAGTTTTTTGATAAAGCGAAACACCAAGATTGATCTGTACTTCTTCCTTGGATAAGTTTATTGACATGGAAGCCAACCATAAATCACTTTCAGGAAAGCAATCCGCATCAGTAAATACGATGTTTTCATACTTAGCGGCTTTTATACCTAACGTTAGTGCATATTTTTTAGCATTCATTTTTTCAGGAATGCTTTTGGTAGTCACCATTTTTAGGTTGTCATTCTCTTTGGTTTCGTGTAGTAAAAGGTCATAAGTACCATCATTTGATCTGTCATCCACAATTATAACTTCAAACTCTATTTGTTTTTGGCTATAAAGTTTGGGCAAAAGTTTTCTTAAGTTTTCCTCTTCATCATGTGCGGCTATTACCACAGAAACAGGCATTGGGTTAGTTATAGCTTTGGACTTATAACCTAAAAATGCTTTGAGGAAAACGAACAACAAGAGTAGCTGGAGCGTACAGGAAGCAATAAAAATAATCTGATAAATATCAAAAGACATAGCAGTGTTCATAATTTTTTGGAACGGCCACAAAGATATATTGAAAATTGACAATCCAAGTTTTGGTTTAGTAAAGTTCAACGCATAGGCCTTAAATTTATTCGATTAACTTTGCGCCTGTTTTTTATTGTTATGGAATTTAAGATTGAAGCATCAGATTTAAGTAGTCAGGCACGGACTGGCGTTATAAAAACCGATCATGGGGAAATAAAAACGCCCATTTTTATGCCGGTAGGTACAGCAGGATCTGTAAAAGCAGTACATCAGCGTGAACTCAAGGAGGATATTAAAGCTCAAATTATACTTGGGAATACTTATCACTTGTACATGCGACCAGGTCTAGATATAATTAATAGTGCAGGTGGGCTGCACAAATTCAACGGTTGGGACAGGCCTATTCTTACGGACAGTGGGGGTTATCAGGTTTATTCTTTAGCAGGTACCCGTAAAATAAAAGAAGAGGGGGTGACATTTCAATCACATATAGATGGTTCCAAACACGTGTTTTCGCCAGAGTATGTAATGGATATTCAAAGAACCATTGGTGCAGATATAATAATGGCCTTTGATGAATGTACGCCATATCCATGTGAGTATGATTATGCCGAAAGATCAATGCACATGACGCACCGTTGGCTCAAAAGGTGCTGTGACAGATTTGACAGCACTGAAGGTAAATACGGATTTAATCAGACCTTGTTCCCTATTGTTCAGGGTAGTGTTTATAAGGATTTAAGGATTAAATCAGCTGAAGCAATAGCTTCATTTGGAAGAGAGGGTAACGCCATTGGGGGGTTGTCTGTAGGCGAGCCTGCTGAGATGATGTATGAAATGACAGAACTGGTTTGTGGAATTTTGCCAAAAGACAAACCACGTTATTTAATGGGTGTGGGCACACCAGCAAATATACTGGAATCCATTGCCTTGGGAATTGATATGTTCGATTGCGTAATGCCAACCAGAAATGCACGCAACGGAATGCTGTTTACCTCTGAAGGCATTATCAATATAAAAAATAAGAAATGGGAAGATGATTTTTCTCCTATCGATCCTAATCTAGGTGGGTATGTAGATACGTTTTATTCCAAAGCCTATTTGAGGCACCTTACTATCAGTAAGGAAATTTTAGGAGCACAAATAGCAAGTATTCATAACCTTACTTTTTACCTTTGGTTGGTTGGTGAGGCCCGTGAGCAGATTGCCAAAGGCACATTTACTCCTTGGAAAAATGAGATGGTAAAAAAAGTAGCACGGAGATTGTAACTAGTTCAAAATTATCAGTTCAAAGTTTTAGTGCTTTGAATTTGGAACTTAGAACTTTGAATTATGTACGTCCCTGATATAGGTT
>DDIU01000004.1:0-155424 GCA_002338655.1 Flammeovirgaceae bacterium UBA1842
CAACTCCAATCAGGGATATACATTATAAATGAAATTAATAGATAAATATATACTTAAGCAGTTTCTAGGGGCCTTTGTCTTTACCGTACTCATTATTGTTTCGGTAATTGTGGTGATTGACCTAACTGAAAAAACCGAAAAATTTGTTGAAGCGGGGCTTTCTGCATATCAGGTATTGGGTTATTATATGGATTTTATTCCATGGATTGCCAATTTTATTACCCCACTGACTGTGTTTATAGCTACAGTATTCGTTACCGCACGTTTGGCCGGTAGAACAGAGATTATTGCTATTTTAAGCAGTGGAGTTTCATTTCCAAGATTGCTTTTTCCTTATCTTTTGGGTTCGGTAATTATCGCTATTGTGAGTTTTGTCCTTACTGGTTGGATTATTCCAAATTCAAACAAAACAAAAAGGTCATTTGAAATGGAATACTTGAATGGTAAGTACTACTACGATAAAACCAACATTCATATGCAAGTAGCTAAAAACCACTATTTGTATATGCGTAGCTATAATAATCAGTCTAATGTTGGGTACAACTTTACGCTGGAAAGCGTGGATAGCACCAAACTTATTGAAAAATTGTCGGCCTCAAGAATTACATGGGACGAGGAAAAACAAAAATGGAAGCTATCTAACTGGAGCTTGCACACCTTTGATGGGGCAGTAGAGAAAATCACGGAGGGTAATACCATGGATACCACATTGGTTATACATCCAAGTGAATTTGGTAATATGGACGGTAGCTATGAAGGGATGACCATACCTGAACTGAATGCCGAGATTGAAAAACTTACCCTACGTGGAGCAAGTAACGTGGAGTTTTTTCAGGTAGAAAAATATATTCGATTTACATCGCCTTTTGCCGTTTTGATTTTGACTTTTATGGGAGTGATCGTTTCGTCACGAAAAAGTAGGGGGGGTACTGGATTTCAAATTGCCTTAGGATTTTTGCTTTCGTTTTTATACATTTTCTTTTTTATAATGAGTAAAAGTATAGCCGAAGCAGGCAGTATGCATCCTATCATTTCCGTTTGGATACCCAACATGCTTTTTGGAGGCATTTCTTTGTTAATGTATAAATATGTACCCCGATGATATCACAAACTACTGATTATCTCAAACTTCATTTTATCGTTTGGATTTGGGGGTTTACGGCTATCTTAGGTATGTTAATTACCATTCCTGCTGTTGAAATAGTTTTTTACAGGACATTTATTGCTTTCATCACTCTTGGGGTCATTCTATACTTAAGAAATTCGAATTTCAGAATTGGTAAAAATGATGTATTGAAAATATTGGGGACAGGTGTCATAATATCTGGCCATTGGATCCTGTTTTTTGCAGCAGCTAGGGTTTCTACTGTTTCCGTTTGTCTGGCTGGTATTGCCACTTGTTCATTATGGACAAGCTTTTTAGAGCCTCTTATGAACAAAAAGAAAATAAAGGGTTTTGAAGTGGTGTTGGGTTTGATAGTGATATTTGGCCTTTACGTGATTTTTAGATTTGAATTTAATCATGCATTAGGATTGGGGATGGCTATTCTATCTGCTTTTTTAGCCTCGCTTTTTTCCGTTATCAATGGTAAATTCACCCAACGGCACAATCCGTATATTATTACTTTCTACGAAATGCTCGGAGCATGTTTAGGTACAGTAGCATTCTTTCCGATTTACGCACTTTACTTTGCTAAAGATGGCGTATTGAATTTAATACCCACCTCAATGGATTGGGTTTGGTTATTAATACTGGCCATCATCTGTACGGTTTATGCGTTTTCTGTTTCTGTAGAAATAATGAAAAGGATATCAGCGTTTGTTGTTAACCTAACAGTAAACCTTGAGCCAGTATATGGGATTATTCTTGCGGTGATCATTTTTGGTGAGAAAGAGCAGATGCAGCCTGGGTTTTATCTGGGTACTTTCATCATTTTACTTTCTGTATTGGCCTACCCAGTGCTTAATAAAATGAATAAGAGAAAGCCTCAGCCAGTAGATAATTTAAGGTAATTTGACGAATCTGTTTTGATCCTTAAGGGATTTGTTTGAAAAAGGTGATAGCTCAAAAATCAATACAACTCTTTTAAGAAAGATTGAAAATATTTTATCAAGGCTACATGCGTCTAAAAATATTAGGGACATGAGCACACCAAATCTAAACCTTCATCAATTAAAGGGGGAAAGAAAAGGTATTTGGGCAGTTACTGTCAAAGCAAATTGGAGGATTACGTTTCGATTTATTGATACAGATGCCTTTGACGTTAATTAGAAGATTATCACTAAACAAAATGTATTATGTACAATCCAGTTCATCCG
Organism: Flammeovirgaceae bacterium UBA1842; assembly: GCA_002338655.1. Taxonomy (GTDB): domain Bacteria; phylum Bacteroidota; class Bacteroidia; order Cytophagales; family Cyclobacteriaceae; genus Fulvivirga. The sequence goes on from DDIU01000004.1 coordinate 2,320, forward strand.
GGAAGAATAATCAGAGATGATTATTTAGAACCTATAGAATTAACCACGGGGGCACTCGCCAAAGCTCTTGGGGTAACCAGGCAGACTATGGCCGCTATATTAAATGAAAGATCAGGAGTCAGTCCTGAAATGGCTTTGAGACTTACTGAGGCTTTTGATACTACACCCTTTCTATGGATAACCCTTCAGAGAAACTACGATCTTAAACAGGCATCTATGAAGTTTGTGGCCAAGAAAAATGTTACTCGTCTATATTCAAATTCGATAACATAAGGGATCAATACGTAAATTCTTAACGAGAATTATTTTAACCTTTATAATTTTTCAAGCCAAACGGTACCTTTAATAGGCTTAATTTTATCACTAAATATCCCATAAACAGCAGAGCCTGACCCGGTCATGCTGGCATATTCAGCGCCCATATCGTACAACTGATCCTTTTGTTCTTTTATCACTTTATATTTTGGGAATATTGACGTTTCAAAATCATTGATAAGATTAGTTTGCCAGTTTTCAATTCCCGAGTTAATGACTTTGGATATTGACTGTTTTTGTTGTTTGGGCACTACACCAGCATAAGCCTCTTTTGTGCCAATGTGAATTGCGGGATAAACCAACATCAAATATTTGCCTGTCAAATCGATAGTAACTGGTTTAAATAGGTTGCCTGTACCTTCGGCAATTACAGGTACGTTCCTAATAAAAAAAGGACAGTCACTCCCAAGCTTACTCGCATAACTCTCCATCTCTAAATCAGTGAGTTTGAGATCAAATAATTGATTTAAAGCTTTTATAGTATAGGAAGCATCAGAAGATCCGCCACCCAGTCCGGCACCAATGGGAATGTTTTTATGCAGATGCATTTGCACCGGAGCGATATCAAAATCATTACGGAGCAATTGAAAGGCCTTCAAACATAAGTTCCCTTCCATATCACCTGGAATTGGAATGCCTGTTGACTTGAAGGATAAATTTTTGGCAGGCAATATTTCCAGTACATCACAAAAATTGATAGGGTAGAAACAGGAAGAAATGTTATGATAACCATCCTCACGTTTTGAGATAATGTTGAGCCCCAGATTGATTTTAGCGTTTGGAAATACTACCATAATTGAAATTAAAAAATCCTGAACCAACATTATGCTGATTCAGGATTAACTCTTTTATTTAAAAGAAAGCAGACAGATTATTTTGTCAGCTCACCAATTATTTCTTCTGTGATGCCTGTTGAAGAGAACCCACCATCATGCATTAAGTTTTGCATTGTCACCATTCTGGTATAATCAGAAAACATCATAGTTATGTATTCTGCACAAGCTTCAGAGCTGGCATTCCCCAATGGTGACATTTTATTGGCATAATCAAAAAACACATCAAATCCACCAACACCACTACCTGCAGTGGTCATGGTTGGGGATTGCGAGATAGTATTGACCCGTACATTTTTCAGTTTTCCGAATCGCTGTCCATAGCTTCGGGCTATCGATTCAAGTACTGATTTGGCCTGTGCCATATCTGAGTAATCTGGGAACACTCGCTGTGCAGCAATGTAGGTAAGGGCTAAAATAGAGCCCCATTCATTCATAGCGTCAGTTTTTTCTGCTGTCTGCATTACCTTATGAAAAGAGATGCCTGATATATCCAGGGTCTTCATAAACCAATCATAGTTCAAATCACCATATTCTTTACCTTTACGTACGTTTGGGCTCATGCCAATGGAGTGAAGAACGAAATCAAGCTTACCTCCCAATATCTCCATAGACTGTTCGAAAAGGTTGGTAAGGTCTTCGATAGAAGTAGCATCAGCGGGGATTACTTGCGCATTACACTTCTTGGCAAGTTCATTTATTGCACCCATACGCATGGCTATTGGTGCATTGGTAAGTACAAAAGTGGCACCTTCTTCATGTGCTTTAAGTGCAGTTTTCCAGGCTATTGATTTCTCATCTAAAGCTCCAAATATGATTCCTTTTTTTCCTTTTAAAATATTGTTACCCATGATTTGAATTTTAATTCTATGTTAAGCTGCAATATTACAAAATTATTTTTGCCATTTATGGCCCCTCATGCCTTCATTGGCTTCCGTGTAAATTCCGTTAGAAAATCACCAAATTTATTGGTGAACCCTTCAATAGAACGGTCTTGTGAGTCAATTGAAAATAATTCAACTTGCCTGTCCACACAACTTGCAATGAGCACGTAGGAATAAGTGACAGGGATTTCAAGATCAGGACTAACAAAGTCATCTACCTCCACTCGTTTGAATTGGAAATAATCAATGCTCGAAAAATCAATTCTTTTATATGGGCCAGTAGCACTGTTCATTATATTTATTTGTTTCAACTGCCTTGAAAATAATACCTTGAAGTATTTTTTTGAGTAGAAACTAAGAAATGGTGTCGCTGTAAATATTAACCCGAGTAATGCCCCACCGATCAATACTGTATTTTCTTCTTGGGCACCCATCACCAAACAATATGTAACCAATATCACTCCACTTACAGAGAGAAGGCACCGTGAAATAAAGTTATTTGTTGGTGCTCCAATAATGGTCATCTCATTGTCTCCTTTGAACTTAATCATAAATTCATGATCCTTAAGAAGTTCATTGAACTCATTCTCTAATAGGTGTCTTTTTTTCATGAATTTTAAAGCCTAGGACAAAATCAAGAATCCAATATAATTAATTATTAAAAAAATAACTATTGGAACTTTCGATCTGATGTTATTTCAATAGTTTTGGATGCTTTTAAAAGTGAAAATCTTAATAAACTTTTTTTAATAAAAATGAACAGCCCAATTGGAGTTTTTGATAGTGGTATTGGTGGACTGACCGTGGCTCACGCTATAAAATCAGCACTTCCGAATGAAACTTTAATATACTTCGGAGATACGGCCCACTTACCTTATGGTGATAAATCAGAGGCGGCTGTACAGGCATATAGTATTAAAATAGCCGATGTGTTGTTAAATAAAGGCTGTAAGGTGATTGTCATTGCCTGTAACTCTGCCAGTAGTGCAGCCTATGAATTATTAAAGGAATACACTGGTAAAAAAGCCAAGGTAATTAACGTAATTGATCCAATGGTTAAATACCTTGAAGAGCACTACGCTAATAAAAAAGTAGGCTTAATAGGTACAAAAAGAACAGTTACCTCAAATGTTTACCATAAAAAAGTAAAGCAATTAAGAAAGAATATTGAACTGGTTTCATTGGCCACACCACTGTTGGTACCCATGATTGAAGAGGGTTTCTTTAATAATAAAATAAGTCATGAGATCATTGAAAAATATTTAAATAATAAGCTGTTTGACAATATTTCTGCGCTAGTTCTTGGGTGTACGCACTACCCATTGGTTAACTCACAAATCACTAAATACTTTGGAGGGGAGGTGGATATACTGGACTCTTCCGAAATCACAACTACTTATTTAAAGCAATATTTAATAGAATCGGGGATACTGAATCTGGAAAAAACCGGTGAAGACCGGTTCATCGTTTCAGATTATACCGAATCCTTTGAAGCTTCGACTAAAATATTCTTTAAAGAAAAAGTTAAGCTGGAGAAGCATCTGCTTTGGGACTAATGGTCTTTTGTTTATTAATTTAGAATTTGTCATTTTGGTCTATTAGATTTGAATTGATGTCGACCATATTCTTCTTCCTTCCTTTTTTAATTGTATTTGTAATGTTGGCAATTTATGCTGAACGCAAGGTGTCGGCATTTATTCAGGATAGGTATGGCCCAATGGAAGTGGGTTATTATGGTATTTTACAATCTGTAGCTGACTTGATCAAACTGATTCAAAAAGAAGATATTGTACCAAATTCGGCTGATAGGAAGCTGTTTTTAGTAGCTCCGATAGTCATTTTTGTAGTAATATTTACTGGGTTTTCAGTAGTTCCGGTTACGTCTGGATGGCATGGTGCAACCATTGAAACCGGAGTGTTTTTTTTAATGGCAATAATTTCCATCGATGTGATAGGTATAATCATGGCCGGCTGGGCTTCCAACAACAAGTATTCGTTGCTTGGTGCTATCCGGTCAGCAGCGCAAATAATTGCCTATGAAGTGCCACTAACTTTGAGTATTTTGTGTGCAGTTGTTATTTCCCAAACGCTTGATTTACAGGTCATTAATTATCAACAAGGAATCTGGATCAACCAAGTGGAACCAGATGCAGTGAATTACTTATTTGGTATTAAAGCCCTGGGAATTGATGTCACCAATGTAGGTGGAATACTCACTTGGAATGTGATCCGAATGCCATTCTTATTTTTAGTTTGGGTGATATTCTTTATCTCTTCCCTTGCTGAATGCAACCGGGCCCCATTTGACTTGCCCGAAGCAGAATCCGAACTCGTGGCAGGTTATCATACTGAATACTCCGGATTTAGATGGAGTGTTGTAATGCTCGCAGAATATGGCTTGATGCTATTAGTCAGCTTACTGGGCGTTATTTTATTTTTTGGTGGCTGGAATACGCCATTTCCAAATATCGGGAGCTTTAAATTAGCAATTTGGACTGGTGGGGTTCCCAATGAATTATCGGGACACTTGTTAAGTGAGTTTTGGCTATTGTCAAAAACTATGGTTATGATATTTTTGCAAATGTGGGTAAGATGGACTTTCCCTCGGGTAAGGATAGATCAACTAATGACATTGGGGTGGAAATACCTTACTCCAATGGGTATATTTTTATTAATGTTGTCTGGTATGTGGAGATTGTTAATGATTTGATTAATTTAAAAGCTGTTTGAAGACTAGATTAAATATATCGCTTATTTTATTGCTGGTTCTGATTGTACCATTTAAGTTAATGGCTCAGGACAGCATGAAATTAATGAAATTACGGCCAGCTTATGATCAGGCCAGTGATTCCATGAAGCTGGAAATACTTTTCAGTGTGATAGGGTCCAGTGAACTGCACAATGTTGATACAGCATTATACCTGGCAAATAAGGCCCTAAAGTTGTCAACTGATCTTAAAGATTCATTCAATATAGCCTATTCCCTCCAATCTATTGGCAGGTTTTACAATATAAAAAGCAACCATAAAGAGGCCTTAAGATATGATCTTGAGTCTTTAAGGATGTATAGATTATTAAATAGTAAGAGAAATGAAGCCACTTTACTCAACTCCATAGGGGAAGATTATTATAACCTTGATCTTTTTAATGAAGCCTTTAATTACCATAGACAAAGCCTAGAGAAGTCAATCGAAGCCGATATCCCGCTTTCCGAAGCTATTGCCACGTACAATCTGGGAAGGGTAATGATGTCTATGGGGCAAATGGATAAGGCGAAAGAGTACATTGAGAATTCGATGGCATTGAGCGAGAAAATTGATGACAAACAGGGTATTGCCTATTCTCTACATGACTTAGCAGAGATTTATTTAGCAAATAAAGATTATGAATTAGCCTTAACACAGTTAGAAAAAGCCTACAAGATCAGTATTGAAACAAAAGAGGATGTGTTAACTCCACAAATTATCGCCAAACTGGCAAAAACCTATGACCTTAAAGGCGATTATAAAAACGCACAGATACACTATAAAGTAGCCATGAACTTGTATGAGAAACAAGGTAACTTAAATGGTGTTGGTGACGCCTATTTTGGTATGGGAAACCTCAGTCTTCATCAAGGTAGAAGCAGTGAGGCACAGAAAAACTATGAGAAATGTCTGGAAGTAGCCGAAAGTATTAATGATAATGAATTGATGATAAAATGCTACTTGGCATTATCGGAACACTATGAGGGTATTGGGAAATACAAGGAATCCCTCAGTCTCTATAAAAAATATAAACAACTGGAAGACAGTGTTTTTAGTGAAAAGAAGAAGGAACAATTTGCTCAGTTACAAGTTCAATTTGAGACTTCAAAAAAAGACATTGAAATTGAACTCTTAAATCAAAAAGAAGAAAAACAAAAAGCAGAGCTTGAAAATGAGGAATTTATAAGGAATATTCTGGTTGTAATCCTGGCTTTTACTGCTGTACTTCTATATTCCCTTTATAAAAATGGTGAGAAAAGAAAGAAGATAAACGATGTGCTCATTGAGCAGCGCAAAGAAATTGAGTCTAAAGGGAAAGAGCTATCCAGTCTGTTAGCAATGAAAGACAAATTCTTCTCCATCATTTCCCATGATTTACGATCACCAATCAACGCACTTGTAGGGGTGCTTGATATTCTTGATGGTGGTAATATGACCCAAAAGGAATTGAAAGACCTGAGCGTCTCTTTAAAAATCAGGCTTGACAATACACGTAAACTATTGGATACATTACTGGACTGGGCGATGATTCAAATGCACGAGATAAAGATTCAATATGAGCAAATCAATCTGTCGGATCTAGTTGATGGTAATTTGGTATTCTTCAAAGAAGTGGCCGATAAAAACTTGGAGTTCATTAATACTGTAAGCAAGAGCGATATTGTAAATGCAGATCGTAACATGCTTGATCTCATTATTAGAAACCTCATTTCAAATTCAATTAAATTCACTAAAGAAGGTGGACTGGTAGAAGTGTCGTCAGAAAATGGTTCAAATAATGAGGTGATTGTTTCAATAAGGGATAATGGTGTTGGGATGTCAACAGAACAAATGGACAAGCTTTTTGATACCACCGAATTATATACAACACGAGGCACAGCCAATGAAAAAGGTACCGGACTTGGTTTAAGGCTTTGTAAAGAATTTGTAGAGCGTATGGGAGGGAAAATTTGGGTAGAAAGTACAGAAGGAGAGGGAAGTACTTTTAAATTTACTGTCAGCAAGGCCTGATCTGCCCAACATTCATTATTTTCACGTCAGCAAAGCCCAAACACTTTGACAGGTTATGAATTCAAGCTACTGGCAAAACATAAAATCAGCATTCATCACTACCTTAAAAGGGCTTCAGACAACCTTCGGGCATATCATACTTGCCAGAAAAACCAACAAACCCATAAGCATAAAAGACCCTACCTATTTTGAACAGAATAAGGGGATAATGACCATGCAATACCCGCATGAAAACATGCCGGTGCCTGACAACGGCAGGTATAAACTGCACAATGAAATAGATGATTGTATAGTCTGCGATAAATGCGCAAAAATTTGTCCGGTAGATTGTATTGAAATAGAGCCCATTAAAGCAGTTGAAGAATTTGGAAAAACCTCTGACGGTACCCCTAAAAGAATATATGCCGCCAAATTTGACATTGACATGGGCAAATGCTGCTTTTGTGGACTTTGTACAGTTGTATGCCCAACAGAATCACTTACAATGACCAAAACATTTGACTTCAGTGAATATGATGTTGATGACCACACTTATGTGTTTGCCACAATGACCCCCTTAGAGATTCTGGCAAAGAAAAAAGAGTTGGAAGAACACGAAAAGAGTAAATTGGAAAATCAAACAGCAGTAAAAACTGAAGTGACCTCAAGTCCAACAGTGAAGCCCAAGATGTCAAAACCAGTATTTAAACCAAGGCCTGTGATTAAAAGAAAAAAGGATGACGATAATTGAGCTTGGCTTTTATTTCTTCTCAATATTGGCTTGCCTATCCGCAGCATTTATACTTTTTACTAAAAACGTGCTTTATGCTGCATTCTCTCTAGTACTCACTTTTTTGTCAGTAGCGGCAATTTATGTAATAGCTCATGCAGAATTTGTAGCCGTAACGCAGATTATGATTTATGTTGGGGGCATTGTTGTACTTATTATTTTTGGTGTAATGCTTACTAATAAACTAGCGGACAAAAAGCCAATTTCTGGAAGTCATAATAAGTTTATGGCCTTTATGGTAGCCCTCAGTATTTTCGTAATGCTCATTTACACTATTGGACAAATCAATTTCCCATTAATTACAAAAGCACTTGAGCCTAATTTAAAGATGCTGGGTGTTGGCTTAATGAGTGATTATTTGCTTCCATTTGAAATAGCCGCAGTATTATTATTAATTGCATTGATCGGTGCGGCAGTTATTGCAGGGAAAAAGGAGGGCCAGGATCATGCAGATTGAATTCTATTTCCTTATTAGTTCATTTTTGTTTGCTATCGGTTTGGCAATAGTAGTTACCAGAAAAAATGCCATCCTCGTGCTCATGGGTATCGAACTTATGCTCAATGCTGCCAACATCAATTTCGTAGCAATAAGCCAATCAGCACCAGATGTCGGTGCCGGACAATTCTTTGCTTTGTTTGTAATTGTAGTGGCCGCTGCCGAAGCTGCTGTGGGCTTAGCCATTGTTTTAAGGGTTTATGACTATTTCAAAACCATTGATTTGGATAATATCAACGAACTCAAAGGATAATGACACAGGTAAATGACATACTAGATTGGAATCCGGTTACCATCATGGCGCTGCTAGTATTTTGTTTGCCACTACTGTCTTTCATTATTATCAGTATTTCGAAAGAAAAACATCAAGTACTAATGTCATGGTTGGCAAGCCTGACAATGTTGATGGCTTCATTACTTTCAATTGCTGTTTTGCTACAAGCTTGGTCAGAAGTTTATCATACAAAATTCACCTGGTTTCAATGGGCAGAATATATATTTACCATGGGACTATTAATCGATTTGCCAGCTGCATTGATGCTGGTGACGGTTAATTTCATTGCCTTTTTGGTCCATCTCTTTTCCATTGAATACATGAAAGGCGATGAAGGTTATAAGCGCTATTTTGCCTTTCTGGGCTTATTTACAGCTTCCATGATAGGAATAGTGCTGGCTGATAATCTGCTTGTCATATTTGTTTTTTGGGAATTGGTAGGTCTTTCGTCCTATTTGCTTATTGGACATTGGTTTTCGAAAGAAAAAGCGGCAAAAGCAGCCACTAAAGCCTTCATTGTCAATAGAATAGGAGATATAGGATTTGTAATCGGACTAAGTATTATCTGGTTACAATTTAACACTTTCGATCTGGTTGAACTATACAGTTTGATGGGCAATATTCAAGTTGCAGATGGTATGTGGATATCTGCTTCAGGCTCATCATTATCGCTGATTTGGTTAACTGTTGCAGGGATAGCCCTATTTTTTGGGGCGATCGGAAAATCAGCGCAGTTTCCACTGCAAATTTGGCTTCCTGATGCCATGGAAGGGCCTACCCCTGTCTCGGCATTGATCCATGCCGCTACTATGGTAGCTGCTGGGGTCTACTTGGTGGCTCGTATTTTTGTATTGTTGAATATTGATGCCCTTACTTTCATTGCATTTACAGGGGCAATTACTGCTATGATGGGAGCCGTTGCTGCCCTTACCCAAAATGACATTAAGAAAGTATTGGCCTTTTCCACCATTTCACAATTGGGCTATATGCTTATGGGTATGGGAGTAGGTGCTTACGATGCGGCACTTTTCCATTTGTTTACCCATGCCTTTTTTAAAGCGGGTCTATTTTTGGCAGCAGGTTCTATCATCCATTCATTGCACTTGTCAAATCAAGCAAACGATTTTGACGCTCAGGATATGAGAAATATGGGCGGGTTGAGAAAGAGCGTGCCTGTCACCTTTATAGCCTATGTGCTTTGTGGTTTAGCCCTTATGGGAATGCCTATATTCTCCGGATTCCTATCAAAAGATGCTATTTTACTTGACACACTGACATGGGCAAATGCTCACCAAAGTATGTTCTTTTATTTGATTCCTATCCTAGGCTTTGGGAGTGTTCTGATTACCGCTGTCTATGTCTCGCGTCAAATATTACTCGTCTTTTTTGGTGAATTTAAAGGACAAGAGGTGAAAAGTATAAAGGAAAACTCACTACTTATAAAGGGAGTTTTGTTGATCCTTTCAATAATGGCCATTGGAGTATGCTGGTCTATCAATCCTTTTTATTCTGAAATGAGTTGGCTAATGAGTCACATTGAAATTCCTAGCTCAGCCTTCGATATCGGGATGTTATCTGCCTCGTTTGCTCCGAGCCATTTAATGGTTTCATTGATCTCAACCTCATTATTACTGACCGGAGTGGTATTTGCCTATTTGAAATACCGTCCTGAAGGGCAGTATTTCAGGAATTATTCTCTGGAAACGTTGAAGCCACAGAATTTTTGGCAAAGCCTTTCGTATGAAAATTGGTATTTGGATCAATTTTATCAGACAGTATTTATTAATCCATTTCATAAAATAACAAGTTTCGCAAAAGCAATAGACACGCACATTATTGATAGGATGGTCAATCTATTCGGAATGGGAAGTGTAATCTTTTCCTATATTGTGGCTTGGTTTGACAGGGCCTTTGTGGATGGTACGGTCAATGCAGTGGTGTTTTTAACTGGTAGGGTAGGAACGGCAACCCGTTCAATTCATGGTAGTAAAGCCCAATCTTATATTCTGGCGGCTGTCATTGGACTAATAATTATTATATTTTTGATTTTTTAACATGCAAAATTACTTGCTATCCATATTGATTTTCCTGCCGGTTTTTGCGGCTTTTGTTACATTGATCTTGCCCAAAAACAAGTCTATTTGGTATAGATATTTAGCCTTGGGAGTAAGCACAATACAGCTATTGGTGATAGTGATGATTTTCATCCTATTCAAGCCAAGCGCAGGTGTCAACAATACCGACACATTTCAATTTGTGGAAAAAGTGCAATGGATAAGTTTGGACCTATCTTCCTTTGGAAAGATTAGTGCCGAGTATTTTGTAGGAGTAGATGGGCTGAGCATAGGAATGGTGATATTATCCGTCATTGTATTTTTCATTGCAGTCATAAGCTCATGGAAAGTAAATGACCGGGCTAAAGGATATTTTAGTTTATTGCTGATATTAAATGCCTCCGTTATTGGCTGCTTCTTGGCGCTCGATTTCCTATTGTTTTATCTGTTTTTCGAGTTTATGCTGCTGCCAATGTACTTCCTTATTGGCCTTTGGGGTGGCCCCAGGAGAGAGTATGCTTCCATAAAATTCTTTCTGTATACATTATTGGGTTCGGTTTTGATATTGATCGTAATGATCGCCTTAAACTTGTCTACCATCAATCCTGCACAAACCGCAGTAGAAATTGGTTTAGTAACTCATACTGAGCAAGTTACTCCAGAAGTTGTTGATCAAGTACAACAACTTCTTCAACAAAAGGCCATTGATTCTGAAAATATGGTTCATACTTTCAATTTGGTTTATATGACTGATGCGAAGAATTTGATCCCTGAGAGTATTATGGATTTAGGCTTAACAAAATTAATATTTAGTTATCCGGCCAGGATGCTGGCCTTTCTGCTCCTGTTTGTTGGTTTTGCTATCAAAATCCCAATTGTCCCACTGCACACCTGGCTTCCTGACGCTCACGTAGAAGCTCCTACGGCTATTTCAGTGATTCTCGCGGGGGTGTTATTAAAAGTAGGTGCCTATGGCCTTATCAGAACCGGCATTTTGATTTTTCCTGACGGTGCCCTAAACTATGCATGGCTCATGGGCATGCTCGGGACGGTATCGATTATTTATGGTGCGTTAAATGCGATTGCCAGTAAAGACCTCAAAAGGCTTATTGCTTATTCTTCAGTATCGCATATGGGTTTTGTCATGCTGGGGATTGCGGCATTAAACACTGAGGGGGTAGGGGGTGGTATCTACCAAATGGTAAGCCATGGTATTATTTCGTCAGCATTGTTTTTAATAGCAGGGGTGATATACGACCGAACACATAACAGGATGATTGAAAACTATTCTGGACTTGCATCGGTAATGCCCAAATATTCAGTGGTTGTGGTCATATTTTTCTTTGCTTCGCTAGGGCTACCTGGATTTTCGGGTTTCATAGCCGAGATTTTTGTTTTAATTGGTGCACTTAGCTCCATGGTGTTGCCCAAGTGGATGATGATCGTGGCTACATTTGGCCTAGTTCTTAGTGCGGTTTATTTTCTCTGGACCATTCAGCGCATGTTTTTTGGTAAATCACACTTTAAGGCAGGAATTGAAAAATCAGCTTTGGTGGATATCACTTCACGTGAATGGCTGATGTTCGTCCCGTTGATGGTGTTAACTGTTCTATTGGGTATTTTCCCTAATATTCTATTAAAACTTATTAATGAGTCTGTGATTACTTTTGTGGATTTTGTAAATACCGCAGGCTTGGAGAATTTGAAGCAAATAATAAAATAAGTGACAGAGAACCTATCCTTTAAGCTTCATTCAATAATAGGTGACTTATCCTACCTACTACCCGAGTTTATTCTGGTAGCAATAATCTTGCTCATACTGTTGGCAGATTTGATTTTCAAAAACCAGCCAAAATTGGTTAGGCTCATAGCCATTGTTGGGCTGCTGTTTGAACTGTATTTTTCCACCAGACAATATCTTCATATAGACAAGTCGATGTCCGTTTTTGCGGGAATGGTCACATTGAACAGCCTGACCGCATTTTGGAAAATGATATTTTCAGTAGGCGCATTGCTGACCATTTTAATGAGTCAGGCAAAGGCAAGCCGATGGAAAACGGGAGAATATCATATGATGATCATTACCATCGTTTTGGGAGCTAACCTGTTGGCCATGTCTTCCAATCTATTGATGGTTTACATCAGTTTAGAGATCATTTCGATCACTTCTTACCTACTCACCACCTTCTCCTTTGATAAAAAAGGCGCTGAGGCGGGCATTAAATACTTCCTGTTTGGGGCAGTAGCCTCGGCCATTATGATTTATGGCATGTCCTTACTATACGCTGTTACATTGACGTTGGATTTTACCGGACAACAATTTACCGATGCCCTTTTACAAGCCAACCCATTGCCGGTAATTGTAGGTAGTGTAATGTTAGTGGCGGGGTTTGTTTATAAAATGGCAGCAGCACCCTTACATGTTTGGTCTCCCGATGCCTATACAGCGGCTCCCACGCCTGTAGTGGCTTTCTTCTCCGTTGTGCCAAAACTTGCAGGCTTAGCTATTTTAATTAAAGTAATTCTGGTCATTAATCTTTTTGGTTTAGGCCCAATCAACTGGCCAACCATCATAGCGATTATAGCTATGATCACTATTTTAGTTGGTAATTTCTCTGCGTTATGGCAAAATAATGTAAAACGGTTGCTGGCCTATTCTTCTATCGCCCATGCAGGGTTTTTACTTGCAGGCTTTGCTGCATTTTCACAACCCGCTTTACAAAACGTACTTTTCTATGCAGTAGTTTATTTGATTATGAACATTGCCACTTTCATGATTGTAAATCATTTTGAAAATAGTAAAGGCCTAATCAAGGTAGAGGATTATTCGGGTATTGCAGTTGATCACCCTTACTTAACTGTTTTGATCACCATTTTATTTATCTCCTTAACGGGTATACCACCTACAGGTGGATTTACGGCTAAACTTTTAATATTTACATCAATATGGGAAAGTTACAGCCAGACAGATAACCAATGGCTATTGTATTTACTCGTTTTTGGTTTGCTCAATACGGTCATCTCGCTGTTTTTCTACCTCAAAATCCCTTTCTATATGATCTTTAGAACTCCCAACAAAGAATTGGGCAGTGGTAAAATAAAATTTGGTATGGAGAATTATTTTGCTGGCATATTGGTTTTAGCGATATTATTAATATTCTTTAAACCAGAGTGGTTGATGGGTTTGATTAATAATATTAATTTTGCATTCTAAATCTAATGCATGAGCGATAGTATAAAACACGAATGTGGCATTGCCATGGTAAGGCTAAGAAAACCAATGTCTTACTATATTGAAAAATACGGATCGCCTACTTATCCGGTGAGCAAGATGTACATCTTGATGGAGAAGCAGCGCAACAGAGGACAGGATGGTGTTGGTATCGCCAACATCAAAATCAATCAAAAACCAGGGTTACGTTATATTAGCCGCTATCGGTCGGTAGGGCATGAGCCTATCAAATGGATATTTGAGAAGATTGGCCGAAAGTATAAAAAGGCTAAGAAGGAGGGTGGTGACCTCTATTACGATGAAGATTGGATGCGTGAACATTGCGCCTTTAGTGGTGAGGTTTGGCTTGGTCATTTGCGTTATGGTACCCATGGTAAAAATAGCGTTGAAAACTGCCATCCGTTTTTAAGGCAGAATAACTGGCGAAGTAGAAACCTGGTAGTGGCCGGAAATTTCAACATGACCAATGTAGATGAGCTATTTGATATTTTGGTTAATCTAGGACAGCACCCGAAAGAGAAAGTGGATACGGTAACCGTAATGGAGAAGATTGGCCACTTTTTGGATGAGGAGAATAACGATATTTTTAAAAAATACAAAGACAAATATACCAACGCTGAAATCACAGAACTTATTGAAAGTGAGCTGGACTTACTTAAAGTGCTAAAGCGGGCTTGTAAAGATTTTGATGGTGGTTATGTGATGGGGGGCATGGTAGGGCATGGTGATGCCTTCGTTGCCCGAGACCCTTCAGGTATTCGCCCAGCCTACTATTATGCAGATGATGAGGTGATAGTGGTGGCTTCTGAAAAGCCAGCCATAAAAACGGCCTTTGATGTAGAGTACAATGAAATTAGGGAGATCAAACCCGGACACGCACTTATCGTCAAGAAGAATGGGGAATATGGTGAGCATCAGTTTATCCAGCCACTAGAGAAAAAATCGTGCAGTTTTGAAAGGATATATTTTTCAAGGGGCACCGATCCGGATATTTATAATGAAAGGAAAAAACTGGGCAAACTCCTTATACCCCAGATATTGAAGTCCATCAATTTCGACTTAAAAAATACCGTATTTTCATATATTCCCAATACCGCAGAAACTGCCTTTTTGGGTATGATTCAAGGCGTGGAGGATTATCTTACCGCCAAACAACGGGAGATTTTTATCGATGCCAAGCCGCACGTTGGTAATTTGGAGGATCATTTGGCATTTAGGCCAAGGGTTGAAAAAATTGTGATTAAAGACGCCAAGCTGAGAACTTTCATTACTGATGATGAGCATCGTGATGAAATGGTGGCGCACGTCTATGATACTACCTATGAGGTGATTAAGAAAGGGGTGGATACCCTCGTAATTGTTGATGACTCTATTGTGCGGGGAACCACATTGGAAAAAAGTATCCTAACGATGCTAGGTAGGCTACAACCAAAGAAAATCGTAATTGTTTCTTCAGCTCCACAAATTCGTTTCCCCGATTGCTATGGTATTGACATGTCTAAAATCAATGAGTTTGTTGCCTTTAGGGCGATGACGGCCTTATTGAAAGAGAACGACATGGAATTTAAGCTGGATGAAGTGAGGGAAAAATGTCAAAATGCCCTTAATAATAAAGAGGCTGTTAATTATGTAAATGAGTTGTATGACTTATTTACCTACGATGAAATTTCTACCAAAATAGCTGAGATTGTTAAACCAAAAGGCCTTGATATAGAAATAGAAGTGATCTACCAAACTGTTGATAACCTTCATAAAGCCTGTCCAAACCACGAAGGTGATTGGTATTTTACAGGGAACTTCCCAACCGTAGGTGGTGTACGCGTTGCTAATCAGGCTTTCGTAAATTATATGGAAGGCAAAATGGTAAGGGCTTATTAGGTGGGTGGTTGAGAAATTATTATTCAATAAATTTTTAATATATTCTAGCCAAAATCTAAAGGCAAAACTTTTCTAAAGTTCTGCAGAAGGTATATGGTGCGTCACCTTGGTGTTTTTGGAAAGAGTTTAATACAACTTTAGAAAAGTTATAACCATACTATTCGACATTTGTAATGTCGAATGATTATAATAGGATTTTTAATCCGCCTACCAATCCAAAATGCAGAACTTTACTAAAGTTCTAATGATTTAAATATTACATCATCTTGGTGGTAGACCAATGAGTTTGACGCAACTTTAGAAAAGTTATAATGTACTCTTTCATTTGAAAATGGATAGACCATGTCTATGGATAACCTATTAACTGAAATACGACAATGCACAGTTTGTGAACCAAAGATGGGACATAAAGCACGCCCTGTTTTGTCGATAAGCAAACAGTCCAAGATTTTAATCATCGGGCAAGCACCCGGAGCCAAAGTACATGCTTCGGGCATTCCCTGGCAAGATGCCAGTGGTAATATACTTAGAGAATGGCTTGGGATCTCCAATGAAGAATTTTATAACCCAGACATCATCGGCATACTTCCTATGGGCTTTTGCTACCCGGGCAAAGGTAAGTCTGGTGATCTTCCGCCTCGACCTGAGTGCGCACCATTATGGCATGGAAAAGTATTGAAGCAACTTAAGGAAGTGAAACTTACTTTGTTGATTGGCCAGTATGCTCAGAAGTATTATTTGGGAGTTAGAAGTGGGAAGAACCTTACAGAAACGGTTAAAAACTTTAAAGACTACTTACCGCAGTATTTTCCTTTGCCACATCCGTCTCCTCGCAACCGATTTTGGATGGCCAAAAATCCTTGGTTTCAGGACGAGGTAATCCCTTTACTAAAGTCTAAGGTGCTATCCAGTTTAAATTAGCATACGAACCCTATTCGACATTTGTAATATCGAATGATTATAGTAGGATTTTTAATCCGCTAACCAACCTCAAATTTGTTGAGCTTTTCTAAAGTTTTACAGGAAATGATATGCTGCGCCACTTTGGTATTTCGGCACTTGCTTAATACAACTTTAGAAAAGTTATTACCTTAATTATTAGCCACCAATTATCGTTTTAAGGCAGATAGAAATCAAAAACAATATCATTCATGCATTTGAAGTGCCCTTTTGGGCATTTATCAAATCCAATTTTCGAGCAGGGTCGGCAATCAAGTTTGTTGTTTTCAAATACAGTGAATTTGGTACGGTATGGGTACATTCCAAACGCTGGAATGGTGTTTCCCCAAATACTAAATACTTGTTTTTTGAATGCGGAAGCGATATGCATCAGGCCTGTATCATGAGTAAATACATAACTGGCCCCTTTTATCAATGCAGCCGATTGGTTGATATTGTATTTACCACAAGCGTTATAAATAATTGTTTTTTTATTAAGCCTTAGCAACCCCTCTTCCAGGTGTTCCGATTTAGTGGTTTTAGTAAAAAATTTTTCAATTTCTTCGGCAACGGGAGCATCATTTGGGCCTCCCAGTAAGATAATCGGTTTATTGATTTTATCGCATAACTCAATCATCTTTTTCAAAGGCAATTTCTTCGTTCCATGTTGGGCACCTATGGCATAAGCAACATACTCCTTTCGGTGAGTTTCGGGTAACCATTCTTTCGGCACTTCATCTGCTTCAGGAATGAAATAGTCCAATCCCAAGGTATCCATTTTAATTCCAATGGGAGTAATGGTGTCCATATACCGTTCTACTATATGGCGATTGGGAAGCTTATTTATTTTAAAATTTACCAAGAGCCATTTTTCCCAATTCAGTTTATTGAATGTAGCGGATTTCACACCCAACCTAATTTTTAAAATACGGGTCCGTAAGTTGTTATGAAGATCAATAACCAAATCAAATTTTTCTGCTCTAAGCTCCTTTACTACTTTATTCAGACTGTCCTCTAAGTAATGCTGTTTGTCAATATAAGGATTGGATTTTACTATTGGCTCAAACGATTTTTTTGTCAGATAATGGATTTCTGCATTAGGAAGCTGTGTTTTTAAATTACGCACCACGGGAGTAGTGAGCACAATATCTCCAATAGAAGAAAAACGAATGACCAAAATCTTTTTGTACTCCATAAAATTAGGCAAGGCTCAGGGCCTTTGCTTTTCGCGTTGCAAAATAGTCATCTATTTCCTTTAATGTCATACTGTTGAGGTTGTTAGATTTGGTGAGTCCACCTTTTCTTCCAACTTGCAGTCCATAGTACATGTCTGCAAACCCATCTATGGAATGTGCATCAGGGTTAATGCTTAGCATAACACCACGATCAAGTGCATAATTAATCCATCGCCAATCAATATCCAACCTGTGTGGGTTGGCATTGATTTCGATCACCACATTATGCTGGGCACAAGCTTCAATAATTACTTTGTGATCCACCGGGTATCCGTCACGTCTTAAAAGTATTCTCCCTGTCATATGCCCTAAAATAGTGGTAAATGGGTTTTCAATAGCTTTAACCAGCCTGGCAGTTGCCTTCTCCTTATCCATACTCATGGCTGAATGAATGGAGCATACGATAAAATCAAAACTCGCTAAGGTATTGTTGTCATAGTCGAGGCTGCCGTCAGGAAGGATATCACATTCTATCCCTTTGAAAATCTTAAAATCAGAATACCTTGCATTAAGGGCATCAATTTCGGCTTGTTGATCCTTCACCCTATTTTCATAAAGGCCATTGGCATAGAAAAAAGATGACTTGCTGTGGTCCGTTATACCTAAGTATTCGTACCCTAACCGTTGACATTCCAAGGCCATTTCCTCTAGGGAATGTAACCCATCACTGTAAGTGGAATGATTGTGTAGAATGCCTTTTAAGTCATTCATTTGAATTAAATCAGGGATCCCATTTTCTTTAATAGCACTCCAATTAAGATGTTCCTCTCTTAGTTCAACAGGAATGAAAGGTAAATTGGCCTTACTGTATATTTCCTTTTCATCATTTACAGGCTCGTTATAGATGAGAGACTTTAAAGTTGAGCCATCTTCAGTTTCATAATTGATATGTTCCTCAGATCCGGTGGTCAGGAATAAGGTTTTAACAAAATCTACTTTCGAACAAAGGTGAAAAGCAACTGGTGTTTTATTCATCAGCCCTCGTTTCAGTCTTGGTCCTGATATTTTCATGTCAAACTCAACAGGCCCCAATGGATTGCTTGGAGATTCTAAAGATTGCCAATCAATTGCTTTATCCGGATCGGAAGCCACTACAAAAATCAATTCCTCAATTACTTCGAGCTTTCTTCGCAACGCCCCACTTACTTCAATTTGAAGGTTTTCATTCGCCTTTTTTAATCGATCGATTAGTGCCATAGCAATAGGCTCTGCCTCTGAGAAAAGCAGCTTGCCTTCATTTTCCCTTTTGCGGATTAAGGCGGCTTTAATATTCTCTTGCGTTTTCCCACCAAAACCTTTGAGAGCTTTCAATTCTCCTTTCTCAATAGCCTCCAATAGTGCTTTACTACTTGTAATATCCAGTTCTTGCCAGAGCTGCTTAATTTTTTTCGCCCCTATGCCCTTTAACCCCAATAGCTCATGTAGCCCTTCCGGTGTTTTCAAATAAAGTTGTTCATAATAGTCAAAAGTACCAGTGGCATTGATTTGATCAATGGCAGTGGCAATACTTTTCCCTACTCCATTTATCTTTTCAAGCTCCTCCTTTGATTGCTCCTCCAAAGCACTTTGAAACCGCTCCAAATTAAATATTGCATTATTGTAGCTCTTTATTTTGAACTCATTTTCATCATGGAGTTCCATGAGGGCAATTGTGTTCTTGAGTAGCTTTACGATCTTCTTATTATTCAATCTGGAATCTGGTTAGTATGTACAATCTCCCCTTTATTGGGGGAAGGATTAAAGCGAAATAAAGTCAATTTTGCATGAGGGTTATTTTGCTGAATTCATGTCTTTGACTAATTTATGTAAATTTAAGAAATGCACGCATGCCAAGCAGAATCTAAATGAGGTTTTAAATCACTTGGTATAATGTGGTGTAAATTTTTAATTGATAAAAGTACTTGCAAATGAACTATTGGTTAATGAAAACGGAGCCCGGCACTTACTCCTGGGATGATTTGGTAAGAGATAAGAAAACCCACTGGGATGGGGTGCGCAATTATCAGGCACGCAACAACATGAAGGAAATGAAAGTGGGTGATATGGCATTATACTATCACAGTGTGAAAGAAAAATGTGTTGTTGGTATTGTTAAAATTGTAAAGGAGTATTATCAAGATCCAACTACAACGGACCCGAATTGGGTGGTTGTTGACATTGCACCCATAGAGCCCCTTAAGAATCCCGTTACCCTCGCTCAGATAAAGGGGGACGACCGGCTTGCACAGATGGTATTGGTGAAAAACTCAAGGCTATCGGTACAGCCCGTAAAGAAGGAAGAGTTTGATATGGTTATAGCTATGGGTCAATAAAGTATGAAGTATTTCCTTTTTATAGTTGTGTTCTTTGTTTCATTTGGCTCACGAGCTCAAGTAAATCAAACCGATATCTATGAGTTGGAAAAGAAAAATTCTGATGATTATTTCACTGTCTTGCCAGCAGACGAGGCAGGGGTAATCATTTTTAGGGATACCGACAATTATAAAAAAGGGGATTTGTGGCAAGTAGTATCACTAGATACAGCCTTAAATGAAAGGTGGAATAACGAACTCACAATTGATGGAAAATATAAGTTTAAAGGATATGATTTAAAGAATTCCGAACTGTATCTCTTGTTTAGGGATGGGGAATTGGAAAAAAGTGATTATCATCTTATGGCCATAAATATTTTGGATGGGGATGTCACGCGTTATGATATTAAAAACGAAATAGCACTGGAACTGAGCCACATAACCATGTTGTCAGATCGGATGATATTGGCAGGCTATGTCAATTTAAGCCCTACTCTTGTGGATTACAAGCTGGGTTCAGATCAATTTGAGGTTGTCCCTGGTTTTTTCAAGGATCGGAGCAACGTGGTTGATCTAAGGGGCAATAATAATGGGACATTTAATGTGGTGACACTTGAAAAGGACTATGAAGGTACGTTTTTACGATTGCGAACATATAGTGATGAAGGGGACATACTTTTTGAGAGAGAGGTGCAAACTGCGGATGATTATAAATTGCTGAGTGCTAAATCCAGCGGATTTATTGATGGGAATATAGCTATTTCGGGCACTTTTGGATTGAGGAACTCGAAATATGCGGTAGGAATCTATTTAGCAATAGTGAAGCCTGAAGGGCAAAAGAATCTGGTTAAGTATTTTAGGTTTTCTGATTTCGAACATTTCTTCGACTATATGCGCCCAAAAAGGGCTGCCAGGTTAAGGGCTAAACTAGCCAGGAGGACAGCCAAAGGAAAAGATTTTCATTATTCCTCTAGGTTGTTGCTCCATGAAATAAGAAAATCTCCTAGGGGATTTGTTTTAGCGGCTGAAATATATGATCCAGATTTTAAAGGTTATTATGGCCCTGGGTATTACTATGGCTATATTGGGCAAGATCAAATTGAAAGGGATAATCGAGCGGCTCAATCTTATGCCAAACACCCAAGTACCTTGCAGAATGTAGATGATGCAGACCATTTTGAGTATTTGGAATCCATCATATTTGAACTGGATAAAAATGGGGAGCTTCTATGGGATAACAGTTTTAAAATTGAAGATGTCGAAACAAATACACTTGAACAGGTGGTTCAATTCTCAATGGAAGGGGACTTGATCAATATGATATACAAAACGGATGAAGAGCTGAGGTTCAAAACCATTCAAGAATCACAATTGGTGGAAGAAAAAAACCTCCCAATCAAATTGATCAATGAATATGATAAAATTATCCATACCTATAAAGGAACAGGGAAAAGCGAGTATTGGTATGGCAACAACTTTTTAATTTGGGGCTATCATAAAGTGGAAAATAAGGTTGAAACAGAGAAAAGGAATAGAAGCGTACTTTTTGTCAATAAAGTGGTGTTTGATTAAACCATTTTTGGCTTTACTGGTTATTCTCATAACTGAGGCCTATCTGGTGGCGCAGATCATTCAACCGGAAAGGTTTGAAACCGAATTGAATAACAATCAATTCGAAGTAATATCAGCCAAGGAAAATGGCCTTTTCCTTTTGGCAAAAAGTGAGGTTGCCATTGATAAGGAGATTACTTGGCAAGTAATAGAATTAGATACAGCATTTAATTTGAGGTGGGAGCGGACGTACAATGTACCTAAGAATTATCTATTATTAAGTAAATACTATGATCAGGGTAAACTTTACTTTTTGTTTAGTAAAAACAACCCAAAGGATCGAGACCTTGAGCTAATTACATTTGATGTATTTGATGGTGGAGCTGAGAGCCATGTAATTAGAAATTATATTCCCTTTGCATTTTTTGATTTTAGGGTGGCCAATGGAGCCGCTATTGTGGCTGGGTATTACAATTACCGACCGCTGGTTATTTTATTTGACCTTGCTAGGGGAGTACCAACAGTTTTGCCAGGTTTTTTTGGTGGTCAACGTGAACTGGTTCAAATAAAGGTCAATAAGAATACGACTTTTGATATTATCCTAACCGGGAAAACCATTGATAAAAACAGTTCAATATTCATCAATACCTACAGCAGTAATGGCGCATTATTAAGTAATAATATTCTGGATACGGAGAAAAATAAAGGATTGCTATTCGGCAGATCAGAAACAATTGAAAATATGGGGCAGTTGGTTGGTGGGGTTTATGGCAGAAACAATTCTGAATATTCGCGAGGCGTTTTTTTGGCCAATATCAACGAGTATGGCGAGCAAAAAATTAAATACTACAATTATTCTGAGCTAAATAATTTTTTTAACTATTTAAAAAACAAGAAAGAGCAACGCATACGTGGTAGGATAGAAAGGAAGGAGATCAAAGGAAAAAAAATTAAATTCAACTACAGGTTATTAGTCCATAATCTCATAAAAAATGGTGATCAATATGTACTAATGGGAGAAGCATTTTACCCAAAGTATAAAACTGTTTCTGGTGAATATACTGGCTTGTTTGCAGTATCGTCAGTCAATAGGGGTATTTATCAATCAAGTACGGTTTTTGACGGATACAGATATACACATGCTGTTTTACTTGGGTTTGATGCCGATGGGAACTTGCTTTGGGACAATAGTTTTGAAATAAATGATGTTACCTCCTTTGAACTTGAACAGTTCGTCCATGCGAGTATTACGCCTGACAAAATAGCCTTATTATATGTTTTCGATAATAATATCAGATCAAAAACCATAAGTGGCAACGATGTTTTGGAGGATAAAGAACTTACCCCTATTGCCATGAAATTTGAGGATGATGAGATAGAAAAAGACGGAACGACCGTTTATGGACTGGAAAGTTGGTATGACGATGTCTTTTTTACCTTCGGAACTCAAAAAATTAAGAACTTACGGAGCGGGGGCGTAAAAATTAGTCGCGAGGTGTTTTTTATCAATAAGGTGATTTACAAATGATATAATTATATATTTGTAACGTTTGGCAATGCAAAAGAAATTAATACTCGACTCCAACCTACTCAATATCACCGTCAATAGGCTTTGTCAACAGCTTATTGAGAACCATGAAGATTTTCAACAAACCGCCATTTTGGGCATGCAGCCACGGGGCATCCATTTGGCAGGTATGATTCACAATAAATTGGAAGAGGATACGGGGAAGAAAATTGACCTTGGTTACCTCGATACAACTTTTTTTAGGGATGATTTTAGAAGGAGGGGCACTCCTATGGTGGCCAACGCTACTAAGATGCCCTTCATTATTGAAGACCGTAAAGTTATACTGATTGACGATGTACTTTATACAGGCCGGTCTGTGAGGGCAGCACTGGATGCAATGATTGCCTTCGGCAGGCCCAGTAAGGTAGAGCTACTCGTACTGGTGAATAGAAAATATACCCGTCACCTTCCTATTGAGCCTGATTATGTAGGCATTGATGTCAATACCATTGATACACAAAAGGTCTTGGTTGAATTGGAAATCAGCGGAGGTAGTAAAAATAAAATTTGGTTGATAAATAAGGATAATAAATAATGTCACAGCTCAGTCAGAAACACCTTCTTGGCATCAAAGACATAAACCGAAAGGACATTGAACTTATATTTGAAACGGCCAATAACTTTAAAGAGGTTATAAACAGACCAATAAAGAAGGTGCCCTCACTTCGTGACATTACCATAGCCAATATATTTTTTGAGAATTCTACCCGGACCAAACTTTCCTTTGAACTTGCTGAAAAAAGGCTCTCGGCCGATGTGGTCAATTTCTCTTCTTCCAACTCATCTGTAAAAAAAGGAGAAACCCTATTAGACACGGTAAACAATATTTTGGCTATGAAAGTGGACATGGTGGTTATGCGCCACAGTAGCCCTGGAGCTGCCCATTTCTTGGCGAAAAACATTAAGGCCAACATCGTTAATGCGGGTGATGGCACACATGAACATCCAACGCAGGCATTGTTGGATACATTCTCCATATTCCAAAAATTTGGTTCGCTGGAAGGCCTTAAAGTGGCTATTATAGGGGATATTTTACACTCTAGGGTAGCACTGTCCAATATTTTTGCATTGCAAAAATTGGGAGCAGAAGTAATGGTTTGCGGGCCAAACACGCTGCTGCCAAAATTTATATCCTCCTTAGGGGTAAAGGTTGAACTGGACGTAAAAAAAGCCTTAGAATGGTGTGATGTGGCCAACGTGCTCCGTATCCAATTGGAGCGGCAACATATTAAATATTTTCCTTCATTGCGGGAGTATTCCCTTTACTACGGCATCAACAAAAAACTACTTGATAGCCTGAACAAAGAAATTACCATAATGCACCCTGGTCCCATCAACAGGGGGGTGGAATTAAATAGTGATGTGGCAGATTCAGACCATTCCCTCATTCTGGAACAAGTAGAAAATGGTGTAGCTATAAGAATGGCAGTACTGTATTTGCTTGCAGAAAATAGCTAATCCCTTTCCAGAAAATATATACTAAGTTGTTGCCCTCTGTGTTCCTCAGCGAACTCCGTGGTTAATTACTGATATTACTTGGCTATCAATCTAAAGCTGCCACCCCAGGCAACACTTTGCCTTCCATATACTCCAACAAAGCACCTCCACCAGTTGAAACGTAGGAAACCTGATCACCATAACCCAAGTTGTTAACGGCAGCTGCAGAGTCACCACCACCAATTAATGAAAACCCACCATTGTTCGTGGCTTCCACCACTGCTTTAGCCACAGTATTAGTACCATTGGCAAATTTTTCCATTTCGAACACGCCCATTGGGCCATTCCAAAGAATTGTTTTTGACTTCCTGATCACATTTGAAAACACTTCGGCAGCTTGTGGCCCGATATCCAATCCCATCCAACCATCAGGAATACTGGTGTTGGCCACTGTATCTGTGTTGGCATCATTACTAAATTGATCGGCAATTACAGAATCAAAAGGAAGCTCAAGATTGACCCCTTTTTCCTTAGCTTTTTTGATCAATTCCTTTGCCAGGTCGAGTTTATCAGCCTCTACTAATGAAGAACCTATATTACCTCCCATCGCTTTAAAGAAGGTGTAGGACATGCCGCCACCTATGATTAGGTTGTCCACTTTATCCAGTAATTTTTCAATGATTAGAATCTTGTCAGAGATTTTTGCCCCGCCCATAATGGCAGTAAATGGCCGTTCAGATTTCTCCAATACTTTTCTGGCATTTTCAAGCTCAGCCGCCATTACATAGCCACATACTTTCTCATTAAAAAATTGAGCCACTATACTCGTAGAGGCATGGGCACGATGAGCTGTACCAAATGCATCATTGACATAGACATCACCCAGTCTTGCTAATTGTTTTGCAAATTCAATATCGCCTTTTTCCTCCTCTTTATAGAATCTAAGATTTTCAACGAGCAGTATTTCACCGCTTTTTAGCTCATTGGCTAGTTTTACTGCTTCATCACCGATGCAATCATCTGCAAACTTGACTTGAGTAGAAAATCTACCACTTAAATCACTAACTAAGTGCTTTAGCGAGAATTTCTCTTCAGGGCCATTCTTAGGCCTTCCTAGGTGTGACATTAGCACCACTGATCCTCCATCAGACAGTATTTTCTTTATGGTAGGTACCGCTGCCTTAATTCTTGTATCATCGGTGATTTCAAATTGGTCATTTAATGGAACATTAAAATCTACCCTGATAAGCGCTTTTTTTCCCTTAAAGTCGATGCTGTCAATTGTATTCATGTATCAATTATTATGTTTTAAATTCAATGTTTTTTAGCTGTAGCTCTAGTTAATCTGTCATTGATGGCTAGTCCGAGTCCATGTTTCGGTACTAGTTCAGTAATTATCAAATCAATAGGTTGCTCATCTAACCATCTTAAACTCGCAAATAGGTTTTTGGCAGCAGTTTTCAATTCTCCATCGGCCGCCAGTGTTTTTTGATAATCCGCACTGTATTCATCTTTAAAGGAGAGGATACCAATGACCTTATTTTTGTTTTCAGCTAGTAGCGTAGGAATATCACCCAATAGAATCGGTTTTGTGGGGCTATAATGATTGAGCAACATTCCCGGAGATTTTGGGTTGGAATTGGAATGGTTTTTTACAGTAACAGAACCAACAACAGCCTCAATTTCATCTACACTTAATCCTCCCAGACGATGAATGATCACTTCGCCATTTTCAAAGCCAACAATGGTGGATTCTATGCCAATGGTACAGTCACCACCATCCAATATGTACTTTATCTTACTGCCCAATTGATTTTCAACATGTTGGGCATTAGTGGGGCTGATGTATCCAAATGGGTTGGCGCTGGGTGCCACCAGAGGAAAATCCAATTTTGATAATAAGGCCAATGTTATTTCTTTACCAGGGACTCTAACCGCAACATGATCCAACCCCGAAGTAACCAGATCAGGAATGATGGATTTTTTTTTCAACAACAGTGTCAAAGGGCCAGGCCAAAATTTTTCCGCAAGCAGCTTTGCTTTTTCTGGGACGTGAGTTACTAATTCTTCGGCCTGCTGATAATTAGCGACATGCACAATCAAAGGATCAAAGGCGGGGCGGTTTTTGGTGGCAAAAATACTGGCCACAGCATCAGGATTGAAGGCATTTCCCGCCAATCCGTACACGGTTTCTGTTGGAATAGCCACAAGATGCCCTTCCTGAAGTAGGCCCTGTGCCGTATCTATATTGTTGCCGATTTCTGCCATTCCAAATAAGTTGTGCAAACTTATTGATTTTATTGATAAACCGAGTTTAAGACTTGTATCAAATGCCCTTTACGGTATGGAATTTTGATGTTAATATCAATTCCATAAATAATTAATGAATGACGCAGAGAATATCTATATTTACTAACAAGTAAAACCGAACAATCATGAGCAACAAAACACGATCAATTCTAAAGTTAGTAGCAATATTAATTGTTGTCTTAACTGTTTTAATGAAGCTGTCCATTATTATAATACCTGCCCTTGTTCCGCATTTGTTGTGGATGGTGATTATTGCTTTCGGACTTCTTTTTATTTCAGGGAAATAGCCTTAAGGTTTTATTAACCATACGTGCAATGGAATCGTTTTGATCGGTAATGGTGTGTAATTCACTGAGTGGAACCCATGCCAGGTCTTTTGATTCCGAGCTAACTATCAATGCGTCTTTTTCATCGGCTTTAAATAAGAAGCGCACATCATAATGTAGGTGTTCGGCCACCTCGTTCTTAGCTGGAATGGTATGGATGTCAATGTCAAATATTGCCTCGGATAGGAGCTCAATGTGCTTTAATCCAGACTCCTCCAAGGCCTCGGTTTTTGCTACCTTAACAATGTCTGTTTCCCCATCCGCATGGCCACCAAGCTGTAGCCATTTATTCAATTTGTTATGGTGCGTGAGTAAAGCTTTGTCACCACTTTCATTTAATATCCATGAAGAGCCTGTGATATGCCCCTTGGCAAGCGACCTCTCAAAGCAATCCGTATTCTCATTGATAAAAGTTAAAAAAGAAGCCCTGAATCTTTTTTCAATTTCAGACTCAGGGCTATAGTTTTTAAGTTTGTCGATCAGTTCTTTTCTGTGCAATTTATTCGATAATTATAGTCACTTTATTCATTTTCCCTTCTGCTAATTTATCGGTTTGCACACCAGCTCCCACATTGCTTTTGTCCCCTTTGGTGGCATTTACAAAGTAAACCTTGGCTTCCAAATCTTTAAATCTTGCATTACCTCTTTTATCCGTATATACTACTTCCGTAACTGGATTGGTTTCATTTCGGTAGTCTTCTTCTGTATTGAACAGTTGGATCGCCACACCCTCTTCAATATTTCCCAATTCGTTTCTAACAGTGATTTTCATGGAGGTATTCAAAAGTTGAATACTACTAAAAGCCATTAAACCAGTAAGTAATACACTTGCAATTATTGTTTTCATCATTTTCATATTTATAAAAAGTTTTATCTTATTAATGTTACGCCTCCACGTCTTTCTTTAATTCCTTCTTCCGGTTTAGCCGCACTTTTAAAATTAATCCTATAGGCATAAGTGCCACCGGGAAGCGGTCTGGATGCTTCATTATTATAAGAACCATTCCATTGAAAGTCAAGTTGATCTGACTGGAAAACCATTTCCCCCCAACGGTTGAAAATAAAAATTTCGAAGTCCTCATCGGCAACAAGTACCGGGAAGACGAAAAAGGTGTCATTTTTGCCATCCCCATTAGGGCTAAAGGCCGTAGGTGCATTGATACGTGCTTTACAATCCTCAATGATATTGATTTCTGCAATAGTGACACAACCTAAAAAGTTAGTCAACTCGGCAGTAATGCCCCCATTATTTAAGATGATCAATGAATCACCAGCATCATTGAATCTATAATCCCCTGAATTGCCTGTAATCTCATTACCATTTGACCTAAACCACCGTACCGTTTCAAATCCGGAAGGAGGACTTGGTAACGTTACAATTTGATTAGCAGAAACTGGATCATCAGGGCATAACACATAACGTGAGGCAAATGGGTTAGGGCTTGGTGAATTAAAAATTACTTCAAGGCCACCGATATTATCACAAGTAGTGACTCCATTGCCAGCGGCCACAAAAGTATAGATGCCGGCTGTAGTTACTATTACCGTATCAGGATCACTACTGTTATTGGCTAAAAATGTAGGCTGTGAAGGACCACTTACCGTAATACTCTCTGCATTGGTAGATGAATATATTATTTGAGCAGGTTGATCATCACAAACTATTACTTCAGTTGGTAAGGTTAAATTCACCAGTGGGGGTGAGGTTACCGTCAAATCCGGAATAGCAACGGTGCAATTATTGGCATCAGATATTTCAAGAATATATGTACCAATGGCTGCGGGTATCGTAAAATTAATACTGGACTCAGTACCCGTAGCTACTACAGAAGAATTGGCCTGTAATCTCAACACATAACGCATGTCCAATAATGGTGAGCCGTTTACCACTACACTTATTCCACCGTTTTGGCCATCACAGTCGGTAGGTATTACGGTCGCAACTGGATTATAGGGAGCAGGATCATTTAGCACCGTTGCGTCAGTTTGCATACAACCGGTAAGCGCATTGATAACTGTAACTGTATAACCTCCTGCTGACAGATTAGGAATGGGGATAATGATTGGAGCGGTAACTGTATCTGGACTTACTGCGACTGGCCCACTTACTGAATAGATGAACGAGCCGGTACTGCTGATATTAATATCAAAACTACCATCATTAAGACCGCAGCCAGAAGGATTGTTTTCCGATTCTATGGTAAAGCTGGGTAACGGACTGATGGTGAATACCTGTTGAACCGAGGAAACAGGAACATCAAATGTACTACACTCAGGTATAATATCTACAATAGCAGTATACTGACCCGGGTTGGTCAATACAAAACTGAATTGTCCATCATCGGTAACTGCACTTCTAAGTACTTCAACTCCTGTGTTATCAATAATTCTCCATCTGTACCTTTCAAGGCTTGATACATTGACTACACTAAAGTCATTGGTCTCCCCTGAACACCCATTAGTAACGCTAATGAGCAGATTTGGTGGGGCTGAATTAAACTGGTTAATAAAATTGGGTAGACCCAATGTGCTTGAAGTGCCACCAGCTAAAGCAAATCCCGATACTGTAAACCCAGCAGTATTACCTGGTGTGGAATTGTCAGGGATACCATTGGGGTTGTTAATAGTAGCCAAGTTTGGCGCCCCATCTTTAGCGATATATATCTGCCCGTCTGGGCCTTGTTGCATAGCACCCATATCTATCCCTGTTTCAAAAGCTATTTCTTCGCGGGTGCTCCTAATGTAATCAGGGTCGGTAATCTCACCAACAACCGTTGTGGTATCGATCTCCCACCAAAAGACCTTAGTTCCCGTTCCACCAGCATTTCTTAAAGTGGCAAATAGTTTATTTTCGTCAGGAGAAAACTCTACGCCATATACTTCACCCGTTTCAGGGCCAAAGTCCAATGGAACAGGTCGGGTAACCACACCACTGGAGTCAACGAATTGAAATAATTCTACATAATTTTCCGTGTTGGAAATGGATAACGCCACCGCTAATTTTCCTGAATTGGATAATTTCATATATCCGTGACTTGCACTGGGAACGGTAGAGGTGTGTGAGATTCCAATATTCGTTATTACAGGATTGCCCACCCCGAGGGCGGTAATGGGGTAAGCCCGGAAATTATTGTTACCAAACTCATGCACTATAACCCAGTTATTATTGCCTGTTATCCTTTCAGTATTTCCATTGTAAAGTACAGTGGTAATCACATTGCCTAGTGCATCCCGAACTAGATCCCCAAGGCCTTGACGCTCTTTTAAATCGTACATTACGAAGCTGAATTCATATTCAAATCCATTGGAGACACTATACACCTGCTTGGAAAGAAAAATATAATAGAGCGTAGCATCGCCAGGAACAGGTACAATAAACGAAGATTGAGTAGCCCCATTTTCACCACCTATATTTGTTGCAAACGGGATTCCATTCTGGCCCTCCCGATCGTAGACGCTTTCTCCATCCGTATAAAATATAGGATTGCCGTTGTCATCACAATAAATGGCGCACCCTTCTGGGGACTGCATTTGATTACCGCCATTATAAATATTTGGATCACCAAAAGGGATGGGAACTGGTGACCCTGGTGGCGTGTCGGCCATCGGATTAAAGTCAATGCCTGCATTATTACCAAAATACCATATAAATGCCCGCTGCTCAATGGCCCTATATTCCACTACCTGCAGCGGCCCGTAGGCTTCGCAGCCATTTCCATCAGTACCAATGACATAATAGCTTCCCGGCTCGGTTATGGTCGTTGTGGGGCCCGCATTGGCGTCATCTTGATTAGACCAACGAAAGGTAACACTCCCTGCGTTAGTGCCTGATGCAGTAGCGGTGTAGTCCTTTGGAAAATCTTCGGGGCAAAGGGTATCGGCCTGTGGGAAACCTGAAATGGTAATATCAAAATCTATGATATCAACTGGTTTGGTCGCAGTCGCCACCGTTCCATTAAGGAAGGCCGCCAGTGTAACATTATACTGCCCGGCTGTGGTGTAGGTATTTATTCCATTCAATTGCCTTGAAACGTTGCCATCGCCAAAATCCCAAAACACACTATCCGCTTGTGGTTTAATATCTGGGAAGAATAGGGTAGGCACATTGGCACATGTTCCTGAAAAGGAGAAATCTACATTTAGCATCGGGTCAATAGCTGGAAGAAAGGCTGGAAATTGCCTTCCGGCAAAGTTTTGATTTCCCAATGGTCTACGATCATAAAGGGTCTGGCTTACGGTTGTATCTGGATCATTGATCCTCCCTAATCTAAAAACCCCACCAGCCGTTTCATACAAGTGATATATGGTACTATCCGGACCCAGTTGTAAGCCGTAGCTTCTCACCAACTGCTGGCCACTGACCACCCTTAAATGAGGGGTAGGGTCCGTAAAATTGATTTGCATCAGTGAGTCACTGGCATCGCCAAAGTTTCCTGAAACATATAAAATTTGTCCGTTGTTAGACCATTCTGTATCGTAGATATTGCTACCTAAATTTATGCTAGTGTTAGTGCCGGGCACAGTAGTTACCAAGGCCAATACGCCAGATGAAGTATCTATCGATAGGATGGTGACTTCTTCAGCAGGATTAGTTGGTGAAACCGCTATTTGGTTGGTTAGCGCATTATAGGAAAAGTTGGCCACAGCCGTGGGGGCACCTGCTATCGCAGTTGATGTGGTGCTTATGGCTCCCAAATTGTCAACAGAGGTCACATTGAAATTTAATGAAGCCTCATCGTAACTAATTAACCAAAATCCATCTAGCGCAGCATTGGAAATGATTATCATTCCTTCTGATAGCGTTCCTGTGGGTAAGTTAGTGATATCATTTACAGGAGTTACTAAATTTCCTTGTCCGGGAGCTGGAAACCCATTGGTAAAAGTACTATAGGCTGTTTTATCAAAAACCGATCTCCTGATGTTGGTACCATCATTGGTGAAAATATAGTACTGATTTGAATCCGCAGGATTGGAACAAATGGCCACGCCTTGATTAAAATTTGGATTACCAATTAGTGAAGGTGTTAAGGCATTATTAAATTTATCGTAAACCGTAATACCATCAGTATAAAACAGTAAATTTCCTGTGATGGGGTCAGTAGCTACTGCTGAAGCGCCAGTACCGAGGTTAACGGGCAGGGTGACATTCTCAGTAGTATAGTTGGGCCTTACAAACCTAAAATTGCGCTGATTGCTTCCAAAGTACCAATTGAGGTTGGAATAACTTTGTGCCAGAACAGGAATAAAACCACCAACTAGAAAAACAAAAAGCAGAATTAATCTGCGAATATCACCATGGAGCATTCTCGAAAAATTTATATTCAAATAATTAACTGTTAATTGGGGTTCTGATTGCAACCAAGATCAAGAAAATTTATTATTCTCAATACTAAATTATACAAATAAGCGCAAAGTGCCGTTATGCAATGAGTCTAAGTTTGTTTATTTTTGGAAGCTATACATGTTTCATTATTAATACATATTTTGCTATTTAGAGCAAATAATACACCAACTCTGTATGCGTAAATATTTAACGGTAATATGCTTGTTTATGCTATCAGCTCCGCTGATGGTAACTGCACAAGATCCGCAATTTTCGCAATTTTACTCAGCGCCCTTGTATTTAAACCCCGCATTTGCAGGGGCCACACAACAAGCAAGGATAGGGTTGAACTATCGGAATCAATGGCCGGCAATTGATGCTAACTTTGTGACAATGTCAGCTTATTTTGATACCTATTTAGAGGATTATAACAGTGGGGTTGGGTTTTTATTGATGCGTGATACTGAAGGGCAAGCAGGATTAAAATCAACGAGTGTCGGCCTGCAGTATGCCTACCAACTCTATTTAACGCCTTGGCTTACGTTTAGGCCGGGAGTCCAAATTGGGTTTTATAATAGAAATGTCAATTTCAATGATTTGACCTTTGGAGATCAATTTAATCCCGTGACTGGTGAAATTGAAAACCCATCGGCTGAAACCTTTGGGAATTTGAGTAAAAATTTCATTGACCTTTCTTTTGGAGGTGTTTTCTATACTGGCAATGCTTGGCTGGGAGGTACTTTTAATCACATCAATAAACCAAATACAGCATTTGATAATGGCTCCAATCCAAAACAACTCCCTATGAAAATATCGGTACATGGGGGATTAAAAATCCCTTTCAAACCGGGGATAATGGGTTCGGGTATTTACACCAGGCCACAGGAAAGAAGTTTGACACCTACCTTTCAGTACAAAAAACAAGGTGAATTTGATCAGATGGATTTAGGGCTCTACCTCACTTTGGAGCCACTCATTTTTGGTACCTTTTACCGTGGTATTCCTACCAAATCAATTCAAGGGTTTAATAACAATGAATCCATTGTATTTTTAGTTGGGTTCACCAAAAAAGGAAAGGATGATGCTTTGAATATTGGCTATAGCTATGATTATACCATTTCCAAGCTGGGTGCGAGCAGTGGTGGTGCACATGAAGTTTCCTTATCTTATTCCTGGTCCAACCGTGATCCAAGGAAGCCACCTAAGAATGTTATGCAAATCCCTTGTCCCGACTTTTAACAGTCGCATTTTAAGCTTGAAACAGAAATAAATCAGTATGTCCAGAAAGAATCAGTGGAAAAATAGAGATGGTGTGGTTTACTCTACCAGCGATAATTTTGAGTATTCCAATTCCGGTGACGGAGAGATGGATACACTTGATCCCAATCAGCAAAACCTTAAGGTATTGCTCGACAAAAAAGCACGTGGGGGCAAAAAAGTTACACTTATTGAAGGTTTCATTGGCACGGAAGCTGACCTCAAAGAGCTGGGCAAGCTATTGAAATCGAAATGCGGAGTGGGAGGGACTTCAAAAAATGGCGAAATACTTATTCAGGGGGATTTTAGAAAGAAGGTATTGGAAATCCTACATGACGAAGGCTATAAGGCCAGACAATCAGGAGGATAATTTATTAATCAACATTATTTTTTGCCAGGTTCAGTAAGCAGATGTCTCGTTTCGGTATGAACATATGCCACTAGAGGGCAAGACACTATCCATTATGATACGTTTTGGAGTTATTTGTATCATGGAGAAGTTGGACAACATAATAGACTACATGGAAAGGAATCAAAAAACCTTGCAATTGATTTTAGGCTGTTTAATTGCGCTGCTTATTACGGCTAGCGAAATGAAGGCTCAAAGCACCGAAGGATTTATATATGGTAAGGTTTACACCAATAACAATACTTACACAGGCCAATTAAGGTGGGGTAAGGAAGAAGCGTATTGGCATGATGTCTTTAACGCTTCTAAGACAGATAATGCGTTTAAGGAAATTGTAAAAAGGCATGAAAAGGATAATAACACCTCATGGCAGGATATTGATTGGAGGATTTCGTCTATTTGGGAAGATAAAAGAACGACTATCCACCAGTTTTCATGTCAGTTCGGGGATATAAAAGAACTGCAGAATTATGGAAATGGAAGGGTGGTTTTACAGTTAAAAAATGGAGAAGAAATAAAATTATCAGGTGATGGGTACAATGATGTTGGAACCGATGTAAAAGTCCTTGACCTGGAATTAGGGGTTTTGTCAATAAAGTGGGACAGAATAACCAAAATCGAGTTTATGGAAACTCCAAAAAGATTGTCGAGGCATTTTGGAAAACCCCTCTATGGTACGGTGGAAACATTCCGGAAAGGAAACTTTGAAGGATTTGTGCAATGGGATCATGATGAAAGACTTGGCTTAGATAAACTCGATGGGGATACAAGAGATGGGGATATGTCCATTGCTTTCGATCAAATATCGAAAATAGAAAAACAGGGTAATGGCAGTATGGTGGACTTAAAATCAGGGCGCCAGTTTTACCTTACCAATTCCAATGACGTAGACGATGGAAACCGTGGGATTATCGTCAATGTAGATGGGGTAGGTGATGTTGACATACCTTGGAGGGCCTTTAAGTTTGTGAACTTTAAAGAAGTCAATAATTCAGGACGAGCCTATTCATCTTATGAATCTCCAAAAGGACTCTATGGCACAGTTTATAAGTACAATGGAGGTCAGGTAAAGGGCAGAATTGTTTTCGATTTGGACGAAACCTGGGAGTTGGAAATGCTTGAAGGGAAGGACGATGAAATAGAATACACCATACCATTTAGGAATATTAAAAAAATCCGACCTAAAAATTATAACTATTCACTGGTACAACTGCGCAACGGCACGGAATTGCTTTTGGGTGATGGCCGTGATGTATCTGATAGCAATGCCGGGGTAATGGTGATGGTGAAGGGCGAAAAGGACCCACAATTCATTGAGTGGCGGAATGTTACTGAAATTGTCTTTGAATAATCTATTTTAGTAAATTGAAAAGGGTAGTAAATTAAAGGCCTCACTACCATTAATCATACTTTGATTTGAAAAAGAAGCTACTTATTTCCGCTCTCTCTTTAGCTATATTGGCACTGGCCTACTACCTCTATGGTTTGGACCTTCCGATTGATACGCTTTATACCATAGCTTGGATTATTGTAGTTTTGGTGCTGCTATTGGTAGGCAATAGCCTTATTTCACGTCAGTTTAACCGATGGTTGCCTTGGTTAAGGTTTGGTAAAAAGAGATTGTTCAGCCATTTATTTTTAGGTATTGTCTATTCTCTAATTGTCATTAATGTAGCTTACTTATCGTTTAAATTGTTACTCACTAGCGAGCCACCCACTACCGTTCAACTGGCGGTAACCAATGCTTGGGGACTAGTGATTTTCATACCCTCATTTTGTGTGTATTTCAGCTTACATTTTCTTAGTCATTGGCAGCGCTCAGAGTTGGAGACTGAAAAATTCAAAAAAGAAACCTTGAAATCTCAATTGGATAGTCTAAAAAGCCATCTAGACCCCCATTTCCTATTCAATAATTTGAATATTTTATCTTCACTCATTGATAAAGACAAAGAAGAGTCAAAGGCATTTCTAGACAAATTTGCTGAGGTGTACAGGGCTTTGTTAAAAACAAAAGACGAAGATCTTATACCGCTAAAAGACGAACTGGAATTTATTGAGGCTTATATCTACTTGCTTAAAGTGAGATTCGAAGAAAATATCATTTTCAATATTACCATAGACAAAACTAAAATGCAGAAAATGGTACCCCCATTGACCATTCAAATGCTGATAGAGAACGCGATTAAACATAACATAACCAGCGAAAAAAAGCCCCTTACTATTGATGTTACTTCACAGGGAAATACTCTAACGGTCACCAATAATTTGAATTTAAGGCCGGGGGAGCATGATTCAGGAACGGGCCTGACGAATATTCGTAGACGTTATGCTTATTTTAGTGATGAAACCATGAAAATTGACAAAACACTAGAAGCGTTTCGGGTAACGATACCCTTGCTAGAGGTGGAAACTGTCTAAAGATAATCTATGAAAGTACTAATACTTGAAGACGAAACATTAGCAGGCCAGAAGGTTCAGAATTTACTGAATGAGATTGATAGCACTTTAGTCGTTCTTGATGTCCTAAAGTCGGTGGAGTCAGCAAAGGAGTGGTTTGATAACAACGAGCAACCTGATTTAGTCATCAGTGATATTCGTTTACTGGATGGGCTTAGCTTTGAACTATTTGAAACTATTGAATACCCTAATCCGGTGATATTTACCACTGCCTATGATCAATATGCCATCAAGGCTTTTGAAGTTAACAGCGTTGATTATTTGCTCAAACCTATCCAAAAGGAGAAGTTGGCCAATGCCCTAACAAAAGTCAAAAACAAAACGGAAACCGCCACCATTCAGTATCAGGATATAATTAACATCATGAAGTCTCAGCAGGTGGAGTATAAATCCCGATTTATGATTAAAGCTGGACATAAAATTCTTGCTATCCCCATTGAGAAAATCGCTTATTTCTATAGCCTCAATAAGCTCACCTACATAATCTCTGCTGATAACAAAAAATACCCTTGCGATCAAACCTTAGAGGTAATAGACCAACAGCTCGACCCGAAGCTATTCTTCAGGGCAAATAGGAAATACATCGTAAAGTTCGAAGCCATCAGCGAAATCCATCCTTACTTCAAGGGGCGGATTAAGATAAACTTAACCCCAGAAGCTGAAGACGATATTGTGATCAGTTCGGAACGTACACCTGATTTTAAGAAGTGGTTAGACCAGTAAGCGTTATAAAGTAGCCAAACTTTGCTCCAGCACTTTTATTTTGGCTTTGGCATCTTCCATTTTCTTTTTCTCCATCGCCACCACTTGTTCTGGTGCGCCACTTACAAATCGCTCATTGCTGAGTTTCTTTTCTACACTAATAAGGAATCCTTTGGTATAAGCCAGTTCTTTTTCCATTTCCTCCTTCTCCACGCCTAAGTCAACAGCACCAGCCAAGGGAATGAAGAACTCATCACCTTTGATGACGAAACTTGCACAATTGTCTATTTTATCAGAAGTCTGATCTAGAACGGAAAGATTGCCCAATTTTTTAATGGCATCCGCAAATCGGTTTAATGTACTGAAGTCAGCCGTCTTTACTTTTAGTTCAAGCTGATCTTTCATGGCAATCTGCTTGGCATTTCTGATATTCCTTATGTTTCCGATAATATCAAAGGCAAGTTCTGCTTCTAACAATAGCCCTTCATCGAATTGCTCTGCTTTAGGCCATTCACTTACTATAATACAATCTTTCTCTGCCCTATCCCCCAACTCATGCCATAGCTCTTCAGTGATAAAGGGCATAAAGGGATGGAGCAGTTTTAATATTTTCTCAAAAAATCCGATCGTAACTTTTAATGTAGTAGCGTCAATAGGCTTTTGATAATCGGGCTTGATCATCTCCAAATACCAAGAGCAGAAATCTCCCCAGATCAATTTGTAAGTTGACATCAACGCATCAGACATTCTGAACTTCTTAAAATGATCTTCAACCTCGGTCAATGTTTGATTAAATCGGGCTTCGAACCATGCAATGGCTGGTTTGTTATTGTCACCCGACAAGGTATTATCCACTTCCCAGCCTTGTACCAGTCGGAATGCATTCCATATTTTATTGGCAAAATTTCTACCTTGCTCTATCAGTTTTTCATCAAACAATAAATCATTGCCGGCTGGTGAGCTGAAAAGCATACCTGTCCTTACCGCATCAGCTCCATATTGTGCTATCAGATCTAAAGGGTCTGGTGAGTTGCCTAATGACTTAGACATTTTTCTGCGCTGTTTGTCACGAACGATACCTGTCAAATAAACATCACTAAATGGCTTTTGACCAGTATATTCATAACCTGCAATGATCATTCGGGCTACCCAGAAGAACAATATCTCAGGGGCAGTAACCAAAGTGGCAGTGGGGTAGTAATAATCCAACTCTTTGTTACGGCCAGGCACTATTTTTCCATCTTCAAAAGAGCCATCGGCAAAACCTTTAAATACCTCTAATGGAAATAACCATGAAGAGGCCCAAGTATCCAGTACGTCATCATCTTGCTTCAAATCACTTAGTTTTAAAGCACTATTACCACTTTTTACTTTGGCCAATTCCAATGCTTCTTCTATGGTTTCTGCTACTACAAAGTCATCCTCATTGCTGCCAAAGAAG
The DNA here is from genome assembly GCA_002338655.1 of Flammeovirgaceae bacterium UBA1842. Taxonomy (GTDB): domain Bacteria; phylum Bacteroidota; class Bacteroidia; order Cytophagales; family Cyclobacteriaceae; genus Fulvivirga. Next base: position 41,060 of record DDIU01000004.1, read on the forward strand.
TAAGCAGGAATCTGCTGTCCCCACCAGAGCTGTCTGGAAATACACCAGTCCCGCACGTTTTCCATCCAATGGTTATAAGTATTCTTAAATTTTGGTGGATGTAACAATATTTCATCGTCCATTACCGCTTGATGCGCTTTTTTGGAGATGTCTTTCATCTTGATGAACCATTGTAAAGACAACTTAGGTTCAACCACACTATCAGTACGTTCAGAACGACCAATTCTAGTAGTAAAGTCTTTTTCTTCTACCAACAGGCCTGCTTCGTCCAGGTCTTTTACGATCATCTTTCTTACTTTGAAACGATCAACACCAACATATTTTGGCATTTCACACTTCTCATTAAGTGTACCCGTATCACTAATGGTATCTATTATTTCAAGATTGTGCCTCAATCCAATTTCATAGTCATTTGGATCATGAGCTGGGGTTACTTTCAAGCAACCCGTTCCAAAATCAAGTTCTACATATTCGTCACCGATAATTGGAATTTCTCTATTGATGAAAGGTACGAGCGCTTTTTTTCCAATTAAATGCTTGAATCGATCGTCATTTGGGTTTACTGCAATGGCAGTATCCCCTAATATGGTTTCAGGCCTTTGCGTGGCAATTACCACAAAGCCATCTTCGTCTTTAAGTTTATATTTTACAGAATAGAGTTTAGAAACTTCACCACCTTCTCGGTATAGTACTTCTTCGTTGGAAACTGTAGTTTGGGCTTCTACATCCCAGTTTACCATTCTTAGGCCCCTATACAAATATCCTTTGTTGTAGAGGTCAACAAATACTTTGATTACCGCTTTATAATAGTGGTCGTCCATGGTAAACGAGGTACGCTCCCAATCACATGAAGCGCCTAATTTTTTGAGCTGTTCTAATATGATGCCTCCATATTTCTCTTTCCATTCCCAAGCGTGGGTCATGAATTCATCTCGGGTAAGATCACTTTTTTTGATCCCTTTTTCGCGAAGCATTCTTACCACCTTAGCTTCAGTAGCTATTGAGGCATGATCAGTACCAGGAACCCAGCAGGCTTCTTTGCCTTCCATACGCGCTTTTCTAATGAGCACATCTTGTATGGTGTTGTTGAGCATATGACCCATGTGCAGCACGCCCGTTACATTAGGAGGAGGAATGACAATGGAATAGGGTTCTTTATCTGGATTAGGCTCAGAGTGAAAAAAACCCTTTTCCAACCAGTATTGGTACCACTTATCTTCTACTGCTGATGAATCGTATTTGGTTGATAATGACATAGGTTACAACTTGCTAAAAATTAAGTGTGCAAAATTATGAAAATTATCGCTAATGAATGTGGATTCGGCAGTTGAGTTGACTAATAAAACGGCTTTGCTAGGGATAATCATAACAGAGGTTTACATTTTAATTGTGTCACTAAAACACTAACTTTGCGGGCAAAAAAGCAGGAATGATCAAAGCAAATGACCCAAAATTAAAGTCATGGGTAGATGTACCCAAAAATTCAGACTTCCCTATTCAAAATCTTCCATTTGGTATTTTTAAGACGCAGTACCTCGAAGCAGGGGCTGGGGTAGCCATTGGAGAATACATATTAGATTTAACCTATCTTCATGAAAATGGTTTTTTATTCGGATTGGATTTACCATCTGGAATATTCAACCAGCAATACCTAAACGATTTCATTGGCTTAGGAAAGAAAAAAACCAGAGCAGTTAGGGAAAGATTATCGGAACTACTTGACATAAATAATGGTGAGCTCCAGAATGACAAAGCCAATAGTGAATTGGCGTTGATCCCGATGGACGAAGCAGAAATGCTTATGCCCGTTAAAGTTCAAAACTATACTGATTTTTATTCAAGCATTGAGCACGCTACCAATGTGGGCACTATGTTCAGAGACCCGGAAAATGCGCTTTTCCCAAACTGGAAGCATTTACCAGTAGGCTATCATGGTCGCGCTTCATCTATCATTCCTACTGGAGTGGATATATACCGACCAAAAGGACAGACTAAAGCCCCTGATGCGGACCAACCTAGTTTTGGGCCAACTAAGCGATTGGATTTTGAGTTAGAAACGGCCTTCATTACCTGCAAGGAAAATGAGTTGGGCGAGCCTATTCCAATTGGTAAAGCAGAAGACCATATTTTCGGTATTGTTCTGTTTAATGACTGGTCGGCAAGAGATATTCAAGTTTGGGAATATGTGCCGTTAGGGCCATTTTTGGCAAAGAATTTTGCTTCATCCATTTCACCATGGATAGTGACCTTAGATGCGCTCGAACCTTTTAGGGTAGCAGGGCCAAAGCAAGAGCCAAAAGTGTTTCCTTATTTAGAGACAAAGGGGAACAAAAACTTTGATGTGAATCTTGAGGTTAGCTTACAGCCAGAGGGGGGTGAGGAAAACGTGATCTGCAAGAGTAATTTTAAATACATGTACTGGAATATCAATCAACAATTGGCCCATCACACCGTCAATGGGTGCAATATTCAAGTAGGCGATATGTATGGTTCGGGCACGATCAGTGGACCTACGCCTGATTCCTATGGGTCAATGTTGGAATTAGCCTGGAAAGGCACCAAACCAATAAAACTGTCTGACGGATCGGAAAGAAAATTCATTGAGGACGGGGACACCGTTATTATGCGTGGTTATGGTGAAAAAGATGGTGTCAGAATAGGATTTGGAGAGGTTAAAACCAAAGTTTTACCCACCAAATAAAGAGGCATTAATATATCGGGATAGCGTTGATTGGTATTTGATTAATTGGAAATAGCTTTTTTTAATTATCATTGATACTTTATTGACTCGTAATAAACATATTTAACTATGCTTTCAATTGATCCCAAGGATGTATCCGTTCCTAAAATTCATGGCTACTTACTTGGGGCTATAGCCCCAAGACCCATTGCATTTGCCAGTACGGTTGATAAGCAAGGTAATATAAACTTGAGTCCATTCAGTTTTTTCAACTGCTTTGGAGCTAATCCACCTATTTTGATATTTTCGCCTGCCAGGAGAGGCCGTGACAATACCACTAAACATACTTATGAGAATGTATTAGAAGTAGATGAAGTGGTGATCAATATTGTAAATTATAGTATGGCTCACCAAATGTCATTGTCGAGTACTGAGTATCCAAAAGGGACCAATGAATTTGTGAAGTCGGGTCTTACGGCAGTTCCTTCAATAAAAGTAAAACCACCGAGGGTAAAGGAATCACCCGCTTCATTTGAGTGTAAAGTATTGGAAGTAAAACCAACGGGTGACCAAGGGGGAGCAGGAAACCTCGTAATCTGTGAGGTGGTAATGGCTCATATCAGTGAAGATATTTTAGATAAAGACCTTAGGATTGACCCCTATAAGCTGGATGCGATTGCACGTATGGGCGGTGATCATTATTGCCGGGCCAATGGGGATGCGATTTTCACCCTCCCAAAGCCATTGACCACCCTCGGTATAGGGGTTGATCAGTTGCCATTAGAAATCAGAAATAGCCATATACTCACGGGCAATGATCTTGGTAAATTGGGAAATGTGGAAATTCTGCCCAAAGCCAAAGAGCTTAGTGGCAAAAAACCAACAAATCAGGAAGAAGCACATACCATGGCCCATCAGTTACTTGGGCAAGATAAGGTGGAGGAAGCTTGGCAAATATTACTGTATAAATGGTAATGAGGTTGGTGAGACTCAAGATAGCTTCAAAATTTCGATCACTATCGAAATATTTTGTAATGGCCGGCATATTCCTGCTCCTAAGTACCAGTACATTTTCTCAAAAGGCTGATTCTGTTAAAAGAGAGAAGAAATTAAAAATAATCCCTTTACCGGCCATATTTTATACCCCTGAGACCCGACTTGGGTATGGGGTGCTTACTTCTGGCGTTTTTAACTTAGGTGACAAACAAAACACCCGTAATTCCAATGTTCAAATATTGGCTGCTTATACGTTGAATAAACAAACGATTATACAGACCAAGCACAATATTTTCAGTAAGCAGGAAAACCTTGTTTTTAATGGTGAGTTGAGTTACTACCATTTTCCTATCCTGTATTATGGTGTGGGAAATGACACCAAAAAGGAATTTGAAGAGCATCTTGAATACCAGGTACTTATTTTCAGGGAACGGGTTTTAAAGAAAGTAAAAGACAATCTTTTTATGGGTATACAATATCGATATACGGATTTATATGATCTTCAATTTGAGCCTGAATATTTATTTTCTGAATCAGCAAGGGTGTACTCACAAACAGGAAAAAACTCAGGTGTTGGCTTTGCTGTCATATTCGATAATCGGGATAATGTGCTGAACGCAAGGACTGGAGCTTTTTTAGAATTTTCAAATTTCTTCCATGGCAAAGGGATTGGGGGTGATTTTACCTTCAATAGATATACATTGGATTTGCGTAAGTATTGGTCGCTATCGGAGCGTGATGTGCTGGCCACGCAGTATTTTGGGGAGTTTAATACTTCTAACACGCCATTTCGTGAGATGTCGCTGTTGGGTGGAGAAACTATCATGCGTGGATATTACAACGGTAGATTCGGTGACAACCAGCAAATGGCCATTCAGGCAGAGTATAGAAGACAACTGCTTCCATGGCTTGGCCTAACAGCCTTTTCCGCTTTTGGTGATGTGGCTTCCCAGTTTGATCAGTTTAATTTAAATGAATTTAAATGGACTGCTGGGGGTGGAATAAGGCTTATGGTGAATAAAGCCGACCGGATAAATATCAGGATTGACTATGGCATAGGGCATGAAACCAGCGGCTTTTATTTTGCTTTTGCCGAAGCATTTTAGCGAAAATTGAATTTATTTCTGAGATAACGCAACTTTCAGACAATCATACCGTTAGAATAATTGGTTTACAGGTTGAAAATAAGGATGAGTGCCAGTCAAATAATTTGACTGGCATTTGTTTTTTAAGGAGCCCTTCCAACGTTTTCTTCGCAAATCCGTAACCAATTACTCCAACCAATAAAATATTTGATATGAAAAAACTAGGAGTAACACTAATGAGCACATTATGTCTATTAACGATATTCTCGTTGAGCCATGCACAAAAAAAAGCAAGTCCAGCAGCGACCGCTGAGGGGACCATTGGAGGAGTAAATGTTAAAATTGATTACCATCAACCTTCAGCGAAAGGCCGTAAAGTGATGGGTGAATTGGTGCCTTATGATAAAGTATGGCGTACAGGAGCCAACAATGCAACCACCATTGAATTGAGCGATGACCTTAAAATTGAAGGAAAAACCTTGGCTAAAGGTAAGTATGCACTTTTTACTATTCCTGGAGAAAAGGAATGGGTAATCATAATTAACAAGAATGCAAAGCAATGGGGTGCCTATGACTATAAGGAGGCAGACGATGTATTACGCGTATCGGTAAAACCCACAAAAGCGAAATCTTTTGTTGAAACTTTTAAAATAGAAGTATTGGCGGATGGCGTAAATATGGAATGGGAAAATACAGCTGTTAAATTTGGCTTATCCAAATAGGGCTTTAATTTTATATTGAATAAGGAGGCTGTTTTTAATGACAGCCTCTTTTCGTTATATTAGGTGGTAATTATCTTTAAAAATAAAGAACCACATTTGAACTCAGTCAAAAAAATTATTGGCAGAAGCGATGTCATTGATTTGCCTCAGTTAAAGTTATTTAATTTAAGTGCCAAGATTGATACTGGAGCTAACACTTCTGCTATACACTACCACCACGCTGAGGTTATAACTCAAGATGGAAAAAAAACACTGCACTTTACCCTTTTAGACCCCAGCCATCCTGAATACAATGACAGGAGTTTCTATTTCACGAAGTTCGACAAAAGGGAAATCAAAAATTCTTTTGGGCAAAGTGAAGTCCGGTTTATAATAGAAACGGAAGTAACATTGTTTGGCAAGAATTACCTGACAGAATTTTCATTAAGTAATAGAGGCAACTTAAAATTTCCGATATTACTAGGACGTAAGCTTTTAAGAAAGAATTTTGTTGTTGATGTGTCGAAGAAGAATTTATCCTATAAGCAAAATAAAGTAACATGAAGATTGCAATACTGTCGAGAAATATCAATTTATATTCTACCAAGCGGCTGGTAGAGGCCGGTGAAAAACGTGGACATGAAGTGGAGGTCATCGATCATTTACGATGTACTATCGTAATGGAGAAGAATAACCCCTCAATATTATATAGAGGCGAAACCCTAGAGGATTTTGATGCCATTATACCCCGTATAGGTGCTTCTGTTACCTTTTACGGCTCAGCGGTAGTGCGACAGTTTGAAATGATGAAGGTTTTTACAGCCGTGGAGTCTCAGGCGTTAATACGATCTAGGGATAAGTTAAGAAGTTTACAAATTATGTCCAGAGCTGGTTTGGATCTGCCCAAGACAGTTTTTACCAACTATTCACGGGATACGGATTCCATTTTAAATGCGGTTGGCAATGCCCCCGTGATCATAAAGTTATTGGAAGGTACGCAGGGACTTGGCGTGGTGCTGGCGGAAACACAAAAGGCGGCAGCTTCAGTAATTGAAGCATTTCATGGACTAAAAGCCCGTGTAATAGTTCAGGAGTTTGTGAAAGAAGCAGGCGGGGCAGATATACGTGCCTTTGTGGTAGATGGTAAGGTAGTAGGGGCAATGAAGCGTCAAGGTAAAGAGGGAGAATTTAGATCCAACTTGCATAGAGGTGGAACTTCGTCAATTATTAAACTTTCACGAAAGGAAAATGCAGCTGCACTATTGGCCGCCAAAAAACTTGGCTTGAGTGTAGCAGGCGTAGATATGCTTCAATCAAAAAGAGGGCCGTTGATACTTGAGGTCAACTCATCACCAGGGTTGGAAGGAATAGAAAAAGCTACAGGGATTGATATTGCAGGAAAAATTATTGCCTTTTTAGAAAATAATTATAACCCTAAAAAGAGAATACAAAAGGATAAAATTAACGCTTAATATATGAAAGAAATGATCATTGATGGTCATAAAATTGAGCCAGGGCAGAAGATTCAGATCAATGCCCTGATTGCTAGGCTACCTACACGGACACCTATCAATATCCCTGTTTTTGTAGCAAGGGCTAAAATAGATGGGCCTACATTGTTAATAATGGCGGGCGTGCATGGTGATGAAACCAATGGCGTTGAAATTATGAGGCGACTTATCTCAAGTAAGGTATATATACCTAAAATTGGTACTGTTATCGCCATCCCTGTGTTTAATGTTTATGGTTTTCTCAATCATTCGAGGGGCCTACCTGATGGTAAAGACCTAAACAGATCTTTTCCAGGGTCAAAATCTGGCTCATTGGCAAGCCGTGTAGCTCATTTCTTTACATACGAAATATTACCTCAAATTGACTATGGGTTAGATTTTCATACCGGTGGGGCGAGTCATAACAATTACCCTCAGATCAGGGGCAATTTTGAGTTGCCCAACGAAATGGAAATAGCCATGCAGTTTGGGGCTCCCCTAATTATAAAGTCGCCATTTCGGGAGAAATCATTGCGGAAAACTGCTGCGAAAGCAGGGAAACCTGTACTGGTATATGAAGGCGGTGAGACCTTACGTCTGAGAAAAAATGTAATTGAATCGGGCGTAAATGGTGTATTGCGTGTGATGAAATACCTAGGGATGCGAGACGAAGCTCCTGTTGCAGAAAAGCCGACCGTTGTGATCAAGGAATCTACCTGGGTCAGGGCCAAATATGCAGGGTTGCATCATTCCAATGTCCGTAATGGGAGTAGGGTGGAAAAAAATCAGGTAATCGGGTTGATTACAGGCCCTTATGGGCAATTTGAGAAAAAAGTAAAATCGCCAATCAGTGGGGTGGTCATTGGTATAAATAATTACCCCGTAGTGAACATGGGAGATGCATTGATGCACATTGGTAGTGAAATCGAAATAAAGAAAACGGCTGATGAATAAGGAAATTAAAGATCAATATTTGTCAGTTAAGAAGCTGGTGGAAAATGAGCTCATCACTGTGTTTGATAAGCGTATTGATAACCATAAAAAACGGCTTGAATCAGGTAAAAAGGAGCTTGAGGGTATTGCAGTCAATGATGTTAAACTTCCAGAAACACTAGCGAAAAGTGCCCAATATAAGGAGAAACTATTGGCGCTTACCAACCAACTTAATGGAGCGGCTTTTGAAGATTTTGATACAGAATTCAATTCGTTTTTAACATCTGTAGAGCAATATCTCTTGACGGTAGAGAACGGAAAAAAGAGGGTACAGGATGCAGAACGGTTTACTATCCAGCCTGGAGATGGACTAAAGACCAAAATATTCAAACCCTTTAAAAAGTTGGGTTATTCTGTTTCTAAATGGCCTGAGAAGTTGTCAAATGGGGTACGAAAAGTAAGGGGAAAAGAAAAAAAGCCACTTAAACCTTGGTATCACATTATCCAACTACAAGACCTGACCAGATACTACTTAAAAGAAGATTTTATCCGTCAATTAAAACCTTCCATTGATACTTATTATAAGGCGATAACCACTACCAGTTTAAACCTCTGGGCGGTGGATGAGCAATTGGATAAGCAACTGTGGGTTCATTTTAGGGAAGAGGAGGTGGTTGAGTTTTCCACGCTGCCCATTGAGGAAGCATTAAAAATGCTAGACGAAGCCAAACTGACAATCTCCAAACTTGTACTAGAGGCATTTGAAACATCAAGCAAAAAATTCGAAACCCAATATGTAAAAGTAGGAACGTTTGAATATTCCAATACGCGTATATCGGCTGCTAAAAGCCAACGTTTGCATCAATCATTTTTAAGGGGTTTTACTTCATTCAATAAAAATTGGAAAAATACATTAATAAGCCTTACCGATGATTGGGAGATTGACCTAGAGCTTTATCGGTTGATATTTACTTCGATCTATGAATATCATCAGGTTAAGTCAGAAGTAAAACATCGAATTGAAAAGCTGATATTCAAAAAGCTCGAAGAGATTAGTGATTTTATTGAAGAGTGGAGAAATAAATTAGGCGAAGTAAAAAACGACAAGCAATTAAAGGCACTTTTGGTTGAGCATCTTCCCAAGATAAGCCATGATATAAGGCATCTGGTCGATGATAGTAGTGAATTTGTCATATCACAAGATCTTCCAGAGCTGATCAACAATGTAGTTGCGGTAACTTCAGATGAAATTGAGAGAGTAAGTACTCGCAGGGCTGTAGTAAAAGGGATAAGTTTTACGGAGCCTGTCAAAAGCTCCCAGATCAACTACATTTCACCTTTCGAGCTAATAAACTTTGAATCGGCACCTCAGTTTAATAAGGTCACTAAGGAGGTTAAAATTTCGGTCACCTTTCATATCAGCGAAGCACAGAATATACTGATGCAATTAGCTGAAATCGCCACTTTTAACCTAGAGTCAGCTATATCTGCTATAGTTGAGGAGGGTGGTCAGGAAGGGAACAGAATAGCCCAGGAAGGTCTTGACAGGACTTCCGAGAAAATTGAAAGGGTAAAAAACAGCCTTCTAAAAATTGATGAGGTTCTTACGGAAAACTTGCTGAGTGGATTGAAAGTATTTAGCAATAGCCTAATTCAATTTACCAATAACGAAAACATCCTTGAGCTGAGGGTTAGAATAGCCCGCGGGAAGGCATTGGAAAGAAGCCGCCAATTAAAGAATAGGGCAGTTGAAATTGTTAGGAACTTTCTTCCTCTCGCCATCAGCTTTATAAAAACCAATTATTTGAAGCTTGAGAAGCTTATTCGTTCCAATTTGAAAAAACTGGGCATACGAAAAAGCAAGGAATCCATTACTACAGAATTAGCTGATTTTCTGGCAGAAACTGAGCAATCAATAAATAATTTACCCTTTGTTTATCAACGCCTTTTTCGTGCAGCACCATTGGAAGAAACCAACTTTTTTGAGGGTAGGATGGTGGAGATAAATCAATTGAACAAGGCATATAACCAATGGATGCAAGGTAGGTTTGCCACTGTATTGGTAGTGGGCGAAAAGGGTGCGGGCATTACCACATTATTCAACCTCTATTTAAAAGAACTTGGAAATTCATGTCCGGTAGTTCGGGTAGTACCTTCCAGTAATATCAATTTCGAAGCTGATTTATTCCGCACATTCGAAAAAGCATTTGATTTCAGTATAAAATCTTTTGAAGATCTTGTAGAGGGGCTCAATAAGGGCGAAAAACAGATCATCGTATTGGAGAACCTACAGAAACTGTATTTGAAGAAAATGGGAGGTTTTCATTCTGTAAAATTAGTTACAGAGCTGATTTCGTTAACCAGTAAGAATATATTTTGGTTAATAGGATGTACAGAATATGCGTTCAATTACCTGAACAAAACCATCCAGCTTTCTGAACATTTTAGCTACAGGGTAAGTCTTGAAGACCTTACCAATGAAGACATTATAAATGTGATAGAGAGAAGACATCGTGTAAGTGGATATAATTTGGAATTTGAGCCTAGTAATGAAGATTTAAATAGCAAAAAGTTCAAAAAAATGAGTGCTACTGAGCAGCACGAATATTTAAAAAAGAATTATTTCAACGATTTGAACAAGGTAGCAAAAAGCAATATCAGCTTGGCATTGATCTATTGGCTACGTTCAACCAAGCAGGCTACAAACCATACCATTTTGATTACTTCACTGAAAGACATTGACTTTTCGTTTATGAAAGGGCTGTCATTTGAGAAACTCAATGTTTTGAACATGTTATTGCTCAATGATGGGTTAACTGAGAATGAAGTGGCTGAAGTAACAGGCCAAGGCGTACAAAAAAACAGAAGTGTACTCTATCCGTTGTTTGAAGATGGAATTATTGTTAGGCATGGAGACACTTATTTGATCAATCCATTGCTCTACCGTCAGACGGTTACTTTATTGAAGACTAAAAACATACTCCATTGAAAAAGATACTATTTCTTATTTTTTGTCTCTATGCCTTCGATCTTACTGGTCAGGCAGTGGATTCAATTGCATTTGATTCAGCGATTGCCAAAGTTGATTCTGTTACTCAGGTAGCCAAAGTAGATACCGCCAAAAGTGTGGGTGAGACCCTAAAAGAAGACTTGAAACCCCCTTCAGTGGGTGAACTTATTTCATTTGGTAAAATATTCTGGTCTATAATTTTCATTGTTATAGGCTACCTTTCAATACGCTTTGTTTCTACTGTTTTAGAATCATTCGCTGAGCGAAGCACCAATTATAGGATTACCATTAAGGGACTGGTGCCGATTATTAAAATAATGGGATGGGCTTTTGTGTTGTTTATAATCATAGCTGGTATTTTTCACCCACCTATTTCCACCGTTTTAGCTGTTACGGCATCAGTGGGTATTGCCATTGGCTTTGCGGCTCAAGATATTATCAAAAATGTCTTTGGAGGTATAATGATATTGTTTGACAGGCCATTTCAGGTAGGTGATAAGGTGGAAATCGGTAGTTTTTATGGAGAGGTGGTTGAGATTGGCCTACGCTCCACACGATTGGTGACACCTGATGACTCATTGGTAAGTGTGCCCAATGCAGAGGTGATGAATACTTCTGTGTCAAACTCCAATGCCGGGGAGGCCAACTGTCAGGTGGTGGCGGAGATTTATTTGCCGATCACGGTTGACACGGCCAAAATACGGCAAGTGGCCATTGAAGCAGCACAGGTATCCAAATACATCTATCTTAATAAGCCAATAGCTGTTCTGTTTTTCAATGAAGTAAAACAAAGACGATCCTATTTAAAAATGCGGCTAAAGGCATACGTTGCTGACATCAGGAATGAATTTGCTTTTAAAAGTGATATGACCGAAATGGTGATGCGTGAGTTGATCAAACAAAAACTCATTGATCCGGAAGATTTGAAGTAGGTATTAAACTATGGCAAAAGAAGAAACTTCACACAAACCAAATATCGTAGATGCCGCCCAATTGCATGTGGAAGAATTGTTTAAAGAGGATAAACTGCGATTACTTCTTTTCCATAACATCAATCACACACGACAGGTCGTAGATGTATCTAAAGAGTTGGCTGAAGCAGCCGGAATAAACCAGACGGATACTGAGAAATTACTATTGGCAGCTTGGTTTCATGATGTTGGATATATAGAAAAACGCGAAGGGCACGAGGAGGTAAGTGCCAGAATGGCCAAGGCATTTTTACAATCTCAGAATTACAATGAAGCTGCCATCCAAGAGGTAATTGACCTCATTAATAGTACTAATAATGACCATAAACCGCAGCACATTTTAGAAGAAATACTCAATGATGCGGATTTTGCTCACCTAGGGATGAAGAAGTTTTTTAGGACTGGAGAACTTGTGCGGGCTGAACTAGAAGCAGAGGAAGACCTACTCTTTAATGAACTGGATTGGCAAAAAAAACAATACAAATTTTTGCTTGAGCATCCTTTTATCACACATGTGGCAGAACAAGAATACGGAAAAAGGAGGTCGAAAAATATTAAGAAGCAGCGGGAAAATAAAATTGGCGCCAAGAAAATAACAATTAGGTCAAAAACAGGAAAGGATTTCGGTAGGGGCATTGATACCTTGTACAGATCAAGTTATAGAAGCCATATCAACTTTAGTGCTATCGCAGATGGCAAAGCCAATATGATGATCAGTATCAATACTATTTTGATTTCTGTGATTGTCACACTTACAGGGGCAAGCTTAAGTTTTAATAATCAGCTTTTAGGCTACAGTGTCCCCATTATCATACTCTTGATTTCGGCACTTATTTCAGTGGTATTTGCAGTGCTATCAGCACGACCAAAAGTGACTGCCAATAAGGTAACGAAGAAAGCGATCAAAAATAATTCAATGAGTCTAATGTACTTTGGAAACTTTCTGGAAGTTAGCCGTGAAGAATTCACTGAATACCTTGATAACTTAAAGAAAGATCAGCAGAAATTATATGATAGCATGTCCATTGATATTTATAACTTGGGTATTGTACTTAAAGAAAAATATCGATTACTATCGATCAGCTATACCGTTTTTATGATTGGCCTTACCCTATGTGTCATTGGGTTTCTGATTATTTTTATGATGACCAATTACCTTTAATACAGTAGCCCTTTCTAAATGAGAGGCCATTTCCCCTTATTGTAGATAAAAATCCCCACTTTTCTGGCTATGACAGTTTTAGATTATTTATTAAAACATTGATTATCAGTGCTTTATGTTTATTCTTTGATCTTGGAATAATAATCGCATTGTATAAGGTGAAATATAATTTATCACTTAAATCAAAAGACAATGAATAACTTAAAAATAATAGGCGGTATACTTTCAGGCGTAGCAGTTGGAGCATTGATAGGCGTATTGACTGCCCCAGAAAGTGGTCGTAAAACAAGAAAATCACTCAACAAAGAGGCCAATAAATTCAAAAGCAACCTGAATAAGGTCATGGACAATACTGTTAAGGATTTAACATCTACCTATAACAGTGCCGTTAGCGAACTGACTGATAAAGTAAAGGGTCAGTTATCTGCAAAATAAGCAGATAACGACTTTTATTAAATAATTTTTTTAATGCTATTTTTTTAGATAACAACAATATGGATAAGCTACAATTAAAAGGAAACTGGAATACAATAAAAGGAAAAATGAAGCAGAAATACGCAGACCTTTCTGACGATGATTTGACATATCAAGAAGGAAAAGCGGACGAGCTTTTAGGTAAACTTCAAAAGAAGACAGGTAAAGCAAAAGAAGAACTAAGAAAGGAAATTGAAAGCCTGTAAGGAATTTTAAGGAATTTTAAAGGCATAAATAGATAATCAATTAAGTAGGTAGAAATCGAAAGTCGTTCGGTTTCTACTTGAATTTTAACTAAACCTAAGAACATGAAAAATCTAATAAATCTAACGAAAGGGATAGTACTTGGACTAGGTCTATTGGTACTTACCGCACAGTGTGACTCGCCCAAAAGTGAGCAAGCAAAAGAAAACGCCAGTACTGAATTTGTTGCTGAGCGTGATGCCTTGAGAGAAGACCTCAACGCACTGCAAGCTGATGTACAACGTAAGTTGGATGAGATCGATGAGAACATTCAAAATGCATCTGAACAGGCCAAGGCTCAATTAGAGCAAACCAAGCAGCAGCTTCAGAGTACACAAAATGAAATTAAAAAGAACCTAAACGAACTTGGAAACACTACCGAGGAAAACTGGGAATCTTTTAAGGAGAAAATGAAGACAGGCTACGATGACTTTAAACAGCAAGTGGATAAAGCATCCACAAAAATCAAAGAAGCCGGTGATAAATTGAAGGAATAGACATTCCTTAACAGTAACTAAAAAGGGTGCCCCGAAATTTCGGGGCACCCTTTTTTTATGGGTTGCTTTTGGCTAAATGGATTTTCCACGTATCAATCTAAATAGTACTGCTATAATGGCGAATACCAATAGTAGGTGAATGAAACTCCCTATACTGAATACAAAGAAGCCAAGTAACCATCCGATTAACAAAATGACACCTATAAAATAAAGTAGATTTCCCATGATTATAAATTTTGGTTATACCCTTAATAGTGAAAAAATACTATGCCTGATAGCGTAATGGCCTAGAAGCAGCATTCAGGCAGTTTTTATGAATTATTAAGCCCCATTGTGTAGAAATGTCTCCACACTTGACTACATTTATTCCATACCACATGCATTTTATTTTATTTATGAGGTGTTGGCACGGTTATGACAGATAGTTTGTCAAATAAATCTTTAGAGCAATGGAAAATGCAGATTTAATACTCAAACTGGTCATAAGCCTTATAATATCATTTGTATTTTATGTGGGTGTACTTCTAGTTTTGATGAAGTTGTTTTTCAAGAAAGAAGACAGTCAGGGTTATGAACAAAGGCTGAAAAGGTTTCTTGAAAGGAACAGCACGAAAAAACCAATTAAAGAATTGACCCACCAGAAGTAATTAAATAAATGACCGCACTTATAGTTGATGACGAAAAGGAGATATGTTTTTTGCTGAAATACCAATTGCATAAGTTGGGAATTGAATCAGTATTGGCACATAACTTAACCGATGGGTTGGAGAAATTTTCCCCTGCCGAGCATGATATGGTGTTTTTGGATATAAACCTACCTGATGGAAATGGGCTGGATGCCATACCGTTACTTAAAAAGAAAAAGAAAGATGTAAATGTGATCGTTATCAGTGCTTACAATACGGAATCTGAACAGAACAGGGCGAGTGACCTGGGGGCAGATGTTTTTTTGGGCAAACCATTTAACAAACTCATGATCACTCAATTGATCAATAATATTAAGTTCAACAAATAGGTATTTAGAAATACAATGAAGAAAATATTAATAATTGATGACGACCAGGACATATGTCAATTGCTTAAGAGATTCTTAAATAAGAATAACTACGAAGCTAACTATGTTCAAAATGGAGCTGATGGAATGAAATTCATCAAAAAACAGCCCCAAGACCTTATACTTTGTGATTACAAACTACCTGATGCTACTGGGGTGGAACTCTTACAAAAAATTAAGGTAATCAATCCCCATGCTGCAGTGATCATAATTACAGGATATTCTGATGTAAGAATAGCTGTAGAGACATTGAAGCATGGAGCCTATGACTACGTGACCAAACCTCTGTACCCCGATGAGATACTCCTAACGATAAAGAGTGCCCTTGAGAGCTCCACTGAAGTGAGCCAGTCATCAAGTAGGGCACAAAGCAAAAGGAGTAACACTAAGGAATTTATATCAGGAAAGAGCCCACAGGCAGAGCTTGTGCAAAAGCATATAGAACTGATAGCGCCTACCGATATGTCGGTCATTATTTCGGGTGAAACAGGAACGGGAAAAGAATTTGTGGCCAATGCCATCCATCAAAAAAGTAAAAGGGCTGATAAACCGTTTATTGCCATTGATTGTGGGGCCATCCCCAAAGAGCTAGCCGGATCTGAGTTATTTGGGCATTTGAAAGGATCCTTTACAGGAGCCTTAAGCGATAAAAAAGGGAGCTTTGAGATGGCCGATGGGGGCACCCTTTTTCTTGATGAGATTGGAAACTTAAGTTATGACAATCAGGTGAAGCTGTTACGTGTACTGCAAGAAAGAAAGATAAAACGGATAGGCAGCAATAGTGATACTGCCATAGATGTGCGTGTGATCGTAGCCACTAATGAAGATTTGAAGAATGCGGTGGAAGAACATCGTTTTAGGGAGGATATTTATCACCGATTAAATGAGTTTAAGATTGAACTGGCACCTCTAAGGGAAAGAAAAAGTGACATTGACTTATTCAGCAAGCATTTCCTTCAATTGGCTAACCATTCACTTGATAAAAATGTGGAAGGTTTTGATGAACAGGCACTTGATCGGATTAAGAATTACTACTGGCATGGCAATTTCCGTGAACTGCAAAATGTCATAAAACGGGCCGTCTTACTTTGTCAGGATACGTTAATTGGGCTGGAACACCTACCGGAAGAGATCGTGAATCCAGATTCTTTTGACGATCAGTTAAGTGAGGATATATCTTTTTTGTCAGATAATGAGGATTTAAAATCAGCATCTGAAATAGCAGAGCGGAATGTAATTATCAATACACTAAAGAAAGAAGGTTACAATAAATCAAAGACGGCCAAGGCTTTAAAAATTGATAGAAAAACACTTTATAACAAGTTGAAAGCATATAACATTAACCTATAATTAATGAATAGACTTATCATTCAACTTGCTTTTGGGGCATCAGTAATGGTGCTAATCCTTACGTCTTATTATGTGTACATATCATTTGAGCGATTTCAAAATGATGCCATGTGGGTGGCTCACTCACAACGGGTAAAAACGGAAATTGAAAATCTTACCTCTATTCCTAAAGACCTGTCCATTGAGCTCAGACGTGCTGCGGTAAAAGGAGATACGGTCAATACCAATAAGCTAGAGGACCTGATCTTTCAGGATTTTATTCATTTTAATATTCTCGATAGCCTGATATTGGATGAAAGCGAACAGAGCAAAAACCTTGACAGTCTGCGGACTATTATTGATAATCATTGGGCTAAAGCCGATTCCCTCATTTCTTATATGTCGCACCGATACGTAATTGATGACTATCTAAAAGCATTACTTTATCATGAAGAATCGTCTGTTGATAATATTAATATATGGAGCAATAGGATGATGAAGATTGAGGATGATTTGTTGAAAAAACGAACCTTGGAAAGTGATCAATCGGCCATAAGAGCACCAACAACCTTGATGATAATGGCACTTATGGCGGTCATAATTATTGCCTTTCTTTTTGTTAAAATATTGCGTGATGCCAGACTTAGGGAAAAAGCGGAACAAAATTTATTAATGGCCGAACGACTATCCATGACAGGGAAAATAGCCCGAAGCATTGCCCATGAAATACGTAACCCATTGACTAATTTGGGTTTGGCTCTGGATCAGTTAGGTGACGAGTTGCCCGAAGATGAGGATACTGAGATGTTTATTGGGATTATCGAACGAAATGCCAAACGTATAGACCAGTTGATAACGGAGATGCTCAATGCATCAAAGCCAAAGGAATTGGTGATGACCTCTAATGATGTAAACACTTTGATCAAGGAGGCATTGGTATTGGTTAAAGACCGATTAACATTAAAAGGAATGACATTGGTTGAGAACTTGGGTAATAATATCCCGAACATTCAGCTTGATGTCGATAAAATGAAAATGGCCCTATTGAATATTTTTGTCAATGCCGTGGAGGCTATGGAAGAGCATAAAGGCCAGTTAGTCGTCAGTTCCTACTTTAAGAGCAACCTAGTGTACATTGATATTGTAGATAACGGTTCTGGAATATCCCCACAAGATATTGATACCATGTTTGACCCATTTTATACTAAAAAACATGGAGGCATGGGCCTTGGGTTGACGAGTACCCAAAATATTATTCAAAGCCACAGAGGCCGAATAGAAGTGAGTAGCAAGGAAGGTTATGGTACTACTTTCAGGATAGTGCTACCAGTAAAGAAATAATGATTTATGTGTTTTGCTAGTATTACTCTTCCCTAGAAGGTGTTAACCCCAGTCTGACCCAAATCCTAAAAGGTGTGACCCCAACCCTAAAGGGTGTGACCCCAATCCTAAAGGTTGGCTTACCCTATCACTAAAGGGTTTGACCCCCGCCCTAAAAGGGTTTGACCCCCGCACTAAAGGGTGACTTACCCCAATCCTAAAGGGTTTGACCCCAACCCTAAAAGGTGGCTTACTCAGTCCCTAAAGGTGACTTACTCCGCCCTAATGGGTGTGACCCCAACCCTAAAGGGTGACTTACTCAGTCCCTAAAGGGTGGTTTACCCCGTCCCTAAAGGGTGGTATAAACTTAAAGGATGATTATAATGGCCATTGTTTTCCACACAATGTGTAAGGCCTACCTCGTCAAGTGTTTATAAATCAGCCTATTTGATGCTATAAGACCATTATTTTCAATGGCATGAGTAATGCAATACTATTTATAGTAAATCATTAAACATTCAAGTCATGAGCTATCAATCGAAAATTATAGAACAAGTCAATCAACTGCTAGAAGAGGATTTTGAAGCGGAAGTTGTTTTTCAAATGGCCGCAGAGAATTTATCGAACAAACGGCTGAAGCAGTATTTCAAATACAGTGCTGAACAGAGAAAGCAGTTTTGTGAAGATTTAAGAAGTGAAATCATCCGTTTGGGGGGTATGTTGCAGACACCAACCCATGATTTTGCTTTGCATGGTAATTGGAGAAACTTTTCAAAAGCGGTTTCTACCAATGATGAGGAGTTGATCCTTAAAGAGTGTATAAGGGCAGAAGAACGGATACGTGATAGATATAAAGAAGTGTTGAGCAATAAGTTGCCCCTAACCACAAAGTATGTGATGGAAAACCATTTAACAAACATCAAAAACAGGGTGATAGACGTGTCTGCCTTGGCGTCTGAGATGGAATTACGGTAGGAACAGGTCAAGTATTTGGACATTGAAGTAATATCCTCACAATAAATTAATAGCTTAGTTTATTATCGATATAATAGGGCTATCAGTACGGAGGTGTTGATAGCCGAGTGTTGTAGCACATATACCATGGCAATTTTGACCTTGACTTTATTTCTACTTCTTTTCATGGTTGTATTGTTCAACCTAATGATGCTGTTTGGCTATTTAAGAGGTCGCAGTCATGGACTAGCCTTAAGTTATAGTGAGACTTATTATCTCCTGAAAAATTATACTTTGAAATCGGACTTCTTGAGAGGATATAAATCTTTAAAGAGGTCAACTAATATTGACATCAAAGAAGCCTTAAATCTCTACTACTCTGGCTTGAACCTTACTGACTTAAGTAACGAACTACTGCAGAACCCTGAAAAAAATCAGCAAGAAGTTATTAACCTCCTTTTGACGGAAAAATAACGTGCTACAACATGGGCCTAGCATCGCATATGCTCAAGTGCTTTTCTGGTTTGGCTTGCGTTCCTCGCCCATTCATTCTGTGTTTAAT
The DNA here is from genome assembly GCA_002338655.1 of Flammeovirgaceae bacterium UBA1842. Classification (GTDB taxonomy): domain Bacteria; phylum Bacteroidota; class Bacteroidia; order Cytophagales; family Cyclobacteriaceae; genus Fulvivirga. The sequence goes on from DDIU01000004.1 coordinate 60,521, forward strand.
GTTATCTAATTATTTCTGTAGATCTCCCTTGTGCTTTATGTGTCACTTGCCTTCACGCAGGTTTCGGCCCGTACTTGGCAACAATGTATCTGACAAGGAAGTGCACTTGTCAAGAAACACAGAAATCACTACTTTCACTGCAAATCAGTACGGGTGGCGCACAGCGTCATACACACGTACGTTAGGGGTTATTCATACTAGCCAAATGATAGAAATAATTAAAAAAGAGGACTGGCAATATCTGTTTTTCAAATATGACGGAGCTTTTTATTTATTAACTCCGATAGCAATTAGTGCCGTGAGCATACAATACTTGATAAAGCTTAATGACTCTGAGTTGAAAGACTATGAAAGACAGAAAGAAGATTTTTTGAATTCTCTTTCGAGGCAAATACAATATTCACATCAGAATTATTCTGATAGAAATATTTATAACGCTTCAGAAAATATTATATCTGAATTGCATAGAGCAGACGGACTAGCAAATATGTTGCTCTAAGAAAACAACCCCTAACATGGGGCTAGCAACGCATATGCTATCGTACTTTTCTGGTTAGTGACTGCTCATCGCCCAATCATTCTGTGTTTAATGTTTTCTAATTATTTCTGTAGGTCTCCCTTGTGCTTTATGTGTCACTTGCCTTCACCCAGGTTACGGCTCGTACTTGGCAACAATGTATCTGACAAGGAAGTGCACTTGTCAAGAAACACAGAAATCACTACTTTCAACATTATTCTTGTCTGAATCAGAATGAACAAAATTAAAGAATGAATAAAATGCTTTTATGGAGAAAGATGAGTTGACATATAAAATAATTGGTTGCGCTATGAAGGTACATAACACCCTTGGTAATGGTTTTCAGGAAGTAATATATCAACGATGTTTAGCCATCGAGATGGGGAAAGCTGGACTTGACTATGCAAGGGAAGCTGAGCAGACCATTTACTATGAAGGCCTTGACGTAGGTAACAGAAGGGCTGACTTTGTTGTTGAAAATAAAGTTATTGTAGAGCTTAAAGCCTTAATAAATCTAGAAGACGTGCATTTGGCACAAGCCAAGAATTATGTTGTGGCCTATGACTTTTCTAAAGGCTTGCTTATCAATTTTGGTTCGGTCAGCCTACAGTATAAATTGGTGTTTAATCCAAAGTACAACCCAACCCCCAATTCTGAGAATTCTAAAATTCAATAAATTCTGATCCTGACAGTTAATCAGTACACCAAAAAGTATTTGAACAAGCTGGCTGGCTCATAAGTCAATCCGAAGAAATAAATATTCATGGGCTAGACATACCTGATTGGTGGAATAAAAGGGTTTTAGGAAACCATCGTGCAAACCTTCAAAAAAATCATACTGATGTGATCAAGGTGGTGATTAACTACGACAAAGGTATTTCGTGTTATGGATGGTATGAAAACGGTAGATAACATTTGCTAAAAGCACCATGAAATACAACAACCCCCAATTCTGAGAATTCTAAAATTCAATAAATCCTGATCCTGACAGTTAATCAGTACACCAAAAAGTATTTGAACAAGCTGGCTGGCTCATAAGTCAATCCGAAGAAATAAGTATTCATGGGCCAGACATACCTGATTGGTGGAGTAAAGGGGTTTTAGGAAACCATCGTGCAAACCTTCAAAAAAATCATACTGATGTGATCAAGGTGGTGATTAACTACGACAAAGATATTCGTGTTATGGATGGTATGAAAACGGTAGATAACATTTGCTAAAAGCACCATGAAATACAACAACCCCCAATTAATTCTGAGAATTCTAAAATTCAATAAATTCTGATTCTGACAGTTAATCAGTACACCAAAAGTATTTGAACAAGCTGGCTGGCTCATAAGTCAATCCGAAGAAATATGTTTTTCATGGGCTAGACAAACCTGATTGGAGGAATAAAGGGGTTTTAGGAAACCATCGTGCAAACCTTCAAAAAAATCATCTGATGTGATCAAGGTGGTGATTAACTACGACAAAGGTATTCGTGTTATGGATGGGATGAAAACGGTAGATAACATTTGCTAAAAGCACCATGAAATACAACAACCCCCAATTCTGAAAATTCTAAAATTCAATAAATCCTGATTCTGACAATTATAGATTACTGACCTTCCAAATTAGTTAACGCCTGACTTTTCATGCGTTTTACTACCCTTTTATTGTTTTTCATACCGATGCTACTTTGGACTCCACTCAGGAAAATCTTAGCTAGGTAATTGAAGAATGAACGTTGTTGATTACGTTCGAAATAAATATCTCCTTTCCGTGGCCTGATAAAGGCAAAGTTATTCTTCTTAATTAAAAAGGTATTGGCAAAGAAGGAGGCCACAGATTCTTCTAGCCTATTGGTCTGTTGGGTTTGCTTGTTTACCAGTGATATTTTCAAATTGTTATAATGAAAATTCATTCCTCCATAGCCCATGTCATTAAAGGCAGTAACATTCAAATTCAAAGTTTTACTCTCCCCGCTTTCTATTTTTACAAATGCCACATTTTCAGTTATTAGGTTGAAGCGCAGTAAATCAGTTTCCTCAAGTACCCCAGAGAAATCCACCCGGTCATCTTTACTATCGAGGTGAAACTGAAATTGGGCTTGGAAAGGAACGTCATACGCCAAAGTATTCAGTTTCACATCCAGTATTGGGTTGGCCCTCACTTTGTCAGGGATGTTGGTGATGTTATGAAATGAGGCATTTAGTTTTTCAAAAACAACACTTCCGGGATCGGATCCTTTTTCGGGCACCTCTTCATATACAATGGCTCCGTTTTTAACCTGCACTTCTTCAATATCAACAATAGTACTTAAACCCTTAAGTAATGAGCCGGGCATGGGCCTGAAATCGGGGAGCGAATCCTTTAAATTTTTATCCCGATAAACATTTAGTACAGGTGATGAAATAATTACCTGACTGGAAATAAGCGACTTATTATTGAGTAGTTCCCTATAATTGAGATTGCTGAATTCCACTTCCCTGATCGATGACTTTATCCAGTCTGTTTCATACCCTTTCTGTACCATGTACTCTTCTTTTCTATATCGGGGGGTAACATGGATGCCTTTTAGCCTGATGGAACTCAAGTTTTTAGAGATCGCTATTTTGTTTACCGTTACTTCCGATAGTTTATCATTGGTTACGTACTTTAATTTCTCCGTTATAAAGCTCACGGAGTCAACAGGGAAAAGCATGTTTGAATTATCCTTTTCGGCATCATAGTTCATGTGATAAAACACGATATCAAGCGGATCAATATAAACCTCTCCGCTGTTCTTGGTGACAACCCCAAGCCTTGCTTTCATTACACTTACCGTGTCAATGTCTATTACTTTAAAAAACGGATTGTCGTTTTCAAAAACGGTTAGCCTATTTAAGTCTATATCCACCACCGGTTCAAAAACATTTAGTATAGCCATTTTTAATGCACTTTGATAGATCAGGTCATTAAATTTTAGGGAGGTTAACCCTACACTATCACCTTTAAAAATGGTTTTGTTTTTGTATTGAACCGCAATTTGTTTTGAGCCTATTGTACCGTCTTTCTCATAAGCCAACTGTTTTATGTTGATTTGTGCAGACCCATTATTGTACAAAATATTATGCAGGTTAGCATTCATTGATTTTGCATAAAACACCCCTTCAGGGTCGGGATTGGCTTGGCTGGCAGAATCAATCCGGATTTCGTTAAATTCAATATTTACCTTTTCTGACGCCAAAAGGCCATCTTTTCCGGAGTTGATCGTGCCATTTTTAAAGGACAGTTTGTTCAAATTGATACTTTTCAATCCAGCCATTTTGAAACTAAAGGCTGCCTTAGGTTTCTGTTGCTGTTTAGATGGGTAAATACCGAATTCCCAATTGGTGAAGTTTAATTGATCAAACGCCAGTGTGTTTTGATCAATTAATTTTTTTGCCTGAATTGCATTGGCAGTAACATGTGGAGCTTTGAATCGAATTGAGTCACGGCCAATACTTAAATCAGCATTCAAATCGGCAACCATTAATAAGGCCTTTTTAGTATTGAAATCGATTTTACCAATGGAAATATTGCTTTTTGAATCTTTATAACTGGCGGCTTTCAGATTTACCCCAAATTGATCAATACTAAATGTCTTATTTAATATTATCGAGTTTCCGGTCAGTAGTGTCACATTGGTTTCCGTAGTTGACTTTTGGTTGTAAATGGAAACAACACCATTCTTAAAATGCACCGAATCGATGAGTACTATGGGTTGTAAACGAGATGATTTGTTGGCAAATGCCCTTTCATCCCATCGAATGTTATAGTCTTGGAAGGAGAGTAATTGAGCGTCAATTTTTAACGAATCAATGTTGGAAGGCCACTCCTTTAATATCAATTTCAGATTATTAAAAGTGGCTTTGTTTTCCTGCTCATTGAATGCCAAATGGTCAAGCGTGAGTTGTTTATTGTTAAAATTGACATAAAAACCGGTTCCTTTTATCTTCTTATTTCCATCATTAATATCAATCGTATGGGAATCGATAGCAAAACCATCAAGAATATCCATTAAGGTACTGGTAGTCGTCCATTCAAAGTTTTGCGCAACAATATCTGTCTGCCGGGTTTTTATCATTTTGTCATCCGCAGTGGTAAGGTCTAAACCCGATCCAGAAATGGCCAATTCTTTGACTTTAATATTATTTACCAGGCCAGTCAACACATTATTGGTCAACTGATTGAAGGTTAGGGATTTGGCATTCTTCGAAGTGCTTTTCAAATACAAGGCTAGTTCTGGTTGCATCAAATAGAAGCGATCGATTTCTATTTGATTTTTCTCAAAATATAATTGATCATTAAATCCGGATATCTCTGCAAGTGGAATGGTGAAGTCAATATCGGCATCTTCAGTGGATTTGATGGTTTTTACAACCACCGAATCCACTTTAATGAATTTTTCGGTAGTGGAGTAGCTAAGCTGCTTTACTGAGATTGTTCTAGCGCTATCTTGAAATACACCAGAGTAATTGTCGGCCACTACCAACATGGAGCGGTATCCAATTTTCACATTAGACAATGTGTCGAGTGTAATGCCCGATATCATGAGGTTCAGGTGCTTCGAATTAAGCTGATGCTTGTTGGACTTGATTTGTATTTCTACATCGGCCTTTCCTTTCTTCAAGGCTATTTTTTCAATATGTACTTGCTTAAAAATGGAATTGATAACCGTGATAATGTCTTTATTATCGCTTTTGTTCGTTTTAATTTTCACTTTCCTCCGAAACAATAATTCAGGTTCTATGATATTGATTGAGTCCAGATAAAGTTCGTTATCCGAATAGGCAGCCTTATAGTCAATACCCGACAGCTGTAGTATTGGCACCTCTAGGTTTAAAGGTTCGTCATCCATTGAATCGCTTATCTGATGCTTGTCTAAGTTGGATATTTTGGTATTGTAGATAGTTAACTGATTAGCGGCCAGAGAGAAATCCAACTGGTCAAAATCCACTATATAAGTAGAATCAGCAAGTGAAATAATTTGATTTTTGATTGTGATTGTCAATCCATCACTTTTCAACTTCTTCAAATCTTTGTTGACATCCCATTCAAAATCCTCCAGGGTTAACGAAAGGTCAGGAATAAAAAGTACAGGCTGTTTTAGTGTATCCTGCTGTTCAAAATATTGGATATTGGCACTTTCTATATTTAGAAGTTTTATTTTGAGCACGTCCAGTTGTTTACGAAGGATACCTATTATATCTCCGGTCTCCGAAGTGAATCTTTTGGGTTTTAACCCGGTGTAGTAATTTACGATTTCAATGTTGGGCTTAACGAATCGCACCTCATGTATATTAAGCTTGTTCCTAAACCAGACCAACAATACCTCGTCTACATCCAAATACATATAAGGCACATTTACTCTAAGGTTATGTCCTGTCGATCCAACTTGAGTTCGTTGATCAGAGATCATAAAATTCTCAACCTCAACCTTATTGCTAAAGGCCTTTATGGAAATGCTTTCATAAGAGATTTGCAAATGCTCATTTGACTTGTCGTTAATCAACCTCACAATGGCCTCACCAACTATTTTGTTGGCATATATCTCAATAAGTTTAGAATAGGCAAGTACTACAGACAGACAAAAAACAGAGAACAAAACGAAAAAAGTAATCATACGTGCCCGTCTGGTACGTTTTAAAAACTTTAGCCTGAAATAGTCCCTTTTGTTCATGTAGACTTTTTTGTTACAATGGTGTCATAACTATGCCAAAACCGGAAAGGGCTGCAGCGGTAATTTTTAGATGAAGATGGGAATAATATGCGCATATTATTCCACACATGATGATATTTCAGTAAAAGTTTAATCTTCCATTATGTTTAAGTAATTATGATCATTCTCCATCTGGCACAAGATATACCTTTTTCAGTGGCTATAAAGCAAGTCTATTTATTTTTCAATGAGCTTGAAAATTAAATTCGGATAGATTTGTCTTAAATAGAATCTTTATTACATTTGCCAAAAATAAAATATGTTTTCAAAGGCTTGTGAATATGGTATTAGGGCGGCTTTGTTTATAGCGCAGGAGTCGCTCAATGGGCAACGGGTGAGCCTGAAGGCGATTACTGCGGAAATTGATTCACCGGATGCCTTTACAGCTAAGATATTGCAATTATTGGCTCGTAATGAGATCATAGTATCAACTAAAGGACCAAATGGCGGTTTTGAAATAGATAAAAAAAAGATTGATAATATCATGCTCAGCGAAATTGTGGATGCAGTAGATGGGGACAGCATTTATAAAGGGTGCGGATTAGGTTTAAAGGAGTGCAATGCAGACAAACCTTGCCCATTACATAATCGCTTTGTTTTAGTGCGTAATGATCTAAAAAAGATGCTTGAAGGCACGAGCCTTTTCGAACTGGCTACAGGACTTGAAACGGGGTTAACATTTTTAAAGAGGTAAAAAAATTTTTTATTAAAGGGATAAAAAGGTCTTAATGTATTAATATATGAAACGAACTGCACTGCTACTATTAATTTCAACTCTGCCACAGATGTTATTTGCTCAAAGTGAGCCTGTATCTACTGAAAATTGGTTTGCAAGCCCCGGTGTAGTTGGGACACTGATATTGGTTTTTATTGTCCTGATGATAGCATTGATTATTGTTATAATTAAGCTAAACGATTTTATAGGGAGGAGTAAGAGGAAGAGACTTCTGAAAGAGAAACTGGAATTTAGCGAAGAGCTGGTATCCTTGAGCGAATCTGAAATTGATGAAATATTACAGCACAGAAAAGCCGCTTTAAGTTATAAGTTGGAGGGTAAAGAACTGGGCAGTGATGCAAAAGCATCAGATAACAAGGGCCTGATCACAAAAATCAGTCACAAGCCTGAGAACCCTTTGTTTGACGAAAAAAAAAACACCAAACTAAGTCTTGAAACATCTGAAAAATTAAAGGCTACAATATTACTATATATTGTAGCTTCAGTTTTTTGGCTCGTTTTAGGAACACTGATCGGCCAGTACTTAGGTATGAAATTCATATGGCCTGAAATGGATAGCTACTCATGGCTATCTTTTGGTAGGTTAAGGCCAGTACATACCAATACCGTTTTTTGGGGCTGGGCATCACTCGCCATGATTGGTTTGGGGTATTTTGTAATCTCACGGACTTCAAATACAGAAATATATAGTTATAGGTTAGCCCGCCTAGGATGGTGGCTCATTAACCTTTCCGTGGTTATAGGCAATATATGCCTAATGGCCGGTATCAATAATGGTGGTGGCGAATACCGTGAGTATATCTGGCCAGTAATGTCATTATTTGCACTGGGCCTGATAATTACGCTTTATAATTTTTACAAAACAGTGGCCCAGCGTAAAATATCTGAAATTTATATATCCAACTGGTTCATACTCGCATCATTGGCCTGGACCATCATTTTAACTGTGATCGCTTACCTACCTTTCTATCAAGACGGATTGGGAGAAACAGTTATTCAAGGGTATTACATGCACCAAGGTGTAGGTATGTGGTTTATGACTTTCACATTGGGACTGGTTTATTATTACTTACCGTCATCTCTCAACAAACCTATTTATTCATATTCTCTCGGTGTATTGGCCTTTTGGACCCAAATGCTTTTTTATACCCTTATAGGCACACACCACTTTGTATTTAGCCCTTTGCCTTGGTGGCTGCAGACCATTGCCATCGTATTTAGTGCGGGTATGTTTATACCCGTAGTGGCGGGCAGTACCAACTTCCTGATGACGATGAAAGGTAGCTGGAGCCATATTTCAAAAAGTTACGTGCTTCCATTCTTTTTGGTGGGGGTGGTTTTCTATTTCGTGGGTTCTACCCAAGGTAGTTTTCAGGCATTTAGATTTACTAACTATCTGTGGCACTTTAATGACTTTAACGTAGCCCACTCCCACATGACCATGTACGGTATTATCTCATTTTTAATGTGGGCTTGTATTTACACCATAATCCCAAAAATTACCGGCAAAGAGCCGCCTCAGGTATTAGTGGGAGCGCACTTCTGGTTGGCTTTTATAGGCCTGTTTGCCTACATGATTTCACTGATGGCAGGCGGTACACTCAAGGGACTAAGCTGGATTGAAGGCAACCCATTTATTGAATCAGTAATCTTAATGAAACCATACTGGGTATGGAGAGCTGTAGGAGGATCTTTAATGTTTGTCTCCCATCTTGTATTTGCCTATAACTTTTACATCATGGCAAAGAAAGAAAAACCTTTAAATGTGTCTGTAAAAACTGTAAAAGCATAATACCATGAGCCTGTTCAATTTTCATAAAGATCATAAAAAACTAATGCTTACAGCGGTCACAGGTTTCCTTACGCTGAGTATACTTATTGCGGTTTTGCCCGCTTCGCAAATGCAAAAAGTACAACCTTTACCAGATCAACCTGTGCCTACTGAAATGGAGCTTGAAGGCTTAAAGCATTTTATTGCTGAGGGCTGCGTGGCCTGTCACACCCAGCAAGTAAGAAGTATAGCAATGGATGAAGTCTGGGGCAGTCGCCCCTCTATGCCATCTGATTACTACTATAGTAAGCAGCGAATGGATGTGTGGCGTCAGTCACCCTCTTTGCTTGGCAGCGAACGTACCGGCCCCGATCTTACCAATATTGGTTTGAGGCAGCCCGGAGCAGCATGGCACTTACTGCATTTATACAATCCAAGAATTGTGGTAAGTGAGTCTATAATGCCTAGCTACCCTTGGTTGTTTATAGAAAAGGATGCCGATAAGGTTACCGATGAAGATGTGGTTGTGCCTGTTAGCAAGGAGTTTTTTAACAAGGAAAATAAGAAGATCGTTGCCAGTCAAGAGATGTTGGAGCTGGTGGCCTATTTACAGTCATTGAAGCAAGCACCCTTGCCGGGAAATGCGCCAAAATTTATCCCGGCAAAAGCTAAGAAAAGTACAGTGAGCAGTAGTAGTGGCGCTGGCAATGAAGTAGCCGAATCCTCTGGTCTTGATGGTGAGAAGTTGTACATGAGTACCTGTGCTGCGTGCCATCAGGCTAATGGGAAAGGACTGGCCGGGGCATTTCCTCCATTGGCCGGGAGCCCAATTGTGAATGATAAGGATCCTGATTTAATGATTAGAATTATCCTACAAGGTTACGATGCCAGAAGTGATTATGGTCAGATGGCCGCATTCGCTGGAATTTTAAGTGATGAAGAAATAGCAGCAATTGCCAGTCATGAGAGAAGCAGTTGGGGAAATGATGCTCCGCCTTTAACTGCAGAGGATGTTAAAAAAATCAGGGATTTAGTAATGCAAGAATCAACACAATGAACATGAAAAAACTTACGCTATTAATCTTTTTATTGATTGGCTCTGGCTGGCAAGTATTGCTGGCCTGTGAGGTGTGTAAAAGCAACCAGCCAAAAGTACTTGAAAACGTAACCCATGGAGCTGGTCCTAGCGGAATGATAGACTATGTGATTACGTGGTCGGCTATTATTCTGGTCTGTATTACGCTCTTTTTAAGTATTAAATATTTGATACGCCCACAAGAAAATAATCCTGATCATATTAAAAATATTGTGCTCAATGAAAACAACTGAAAATAATGAGGATGGCAGGGTAGTAAAGGTATTTCTCGATGAGGAAGAAACACCTTTTGGTGAATTTAGCCCACCTGTAAAATTCGATTTGGATACCACCAAAATACCTGATGGCAAGCACAGACTTAAAATTGTAGCCAAATCTTCAAGAGGTGTAGAGGGGGTAAAATATATCCCGTTTGAAGTGCGAAATGGCCCTGCAATATCAGTGCTGGGCCTAAAAGATGACGAAGTGGTAGATACTAATGTGGCCATAACAATCAATGCCTATGGTAGTGAAACCAATGATCAATTCATCATTAGGGGATCAGAAACCCCAAAAGCCATACCAGCTTGGGTATGGGCAATTGTTATTTCATTTATTGGTTTCGGCATGTTTTATTTAATCATGAACTGGGATCAAGCATTATATAAATCATTTTTCTAATGAAAGAGGAAATTTTAGATATAGAGGATGTAAAACTATTGGTAGATCAGTTCTATGGCAAAGTACGCCAAGACGAGTTGCTAGCAGATATATTCAACAATGTAATACAGGACAGGTGGCCTGAACATTTGGATAAAATGTACCGTTTTTGGCAGACCATTCTTCTTGGTGAGCGCACCTACAGTGGGAGCCCCTTTGTGCCCCACATGAAATTGCCAGTGGAAGCCATGCATTTCGAACGTTGGTTAAAACTTTTTTATGAGACGTTGGAAGAACATTTTGTAGGCCCTAAAGCCGAAGAAGCCAAGTGGAGAGCGGAAAGAATGGCCGAGATGTTCCAGATAAAGATCAATTATTTTAAAGAGAATCCATCAAGTGCCATATTATGAACACAAACAGCAAATATTCAATAGCCATTATATCTGTTTTTCTATGGATAGGCTTCGTATGTGCCATAAGTTTCATGGAAGCTTGGCTCAAATTCAGTGCGCCAGGCGTTACTATCCCCATTGGTTTAGGCATCGGCAGACTCGTTTTTGGGGCACTTAACAAGATCGAATGGGTTTTTACAGTTGGTATAGCCCTCAATCTAATACTAACCAAAACACCCCTTTTAACCGCTAGGAATGTATTTTACTTGGTTCCGGTGGCGTTATTGGTTCTACAAACATTTCTACTTCTACCTTTTCTTGATATCCGGGCCGAACAGCTAATTCAGGGGGAAGAGTTGCCGTCTTCCAATGTCCACTTTTATTATGTGGGTATGGAAGTACTTAAGATCATCTGTTTATTCATTTTTGGTATAAAAATATTAGGACTTAATGGAAAATTCGAAACTGATAGAGCAGATTAAAGAGAAATACGAGAAGCTGGGTGAAAACCCGGAAACGCATTTGAAAGGCTTGCTGACTGCAAAGCCCATTAACTATTGGGACTACTTGCATATTGAGACATTGCTATCATTGCAAAATCCAAGGACGGATTTCAAGGATGAGGAGATTTTCATCATGTACCACCAAATGACGGAGTTGGTACTCAAAATGATTGTGCATGAGGTAAAGCAGATAGTGTCAGAACCCGACCCTAGTGATGACTATCTGATAACCAAAATATCCCGTGTGAACAGGTATACCAAATTGCTGATTACTTCTTTCGCAATAATGAAAGACGGGATGGATTATGATGATTATAACATCTTCAGAAATACATTGACGCCAGCAAGTGGATTTCAGAGTGCACAATTTAGGTTTATTGAGCTCTATTGTACCCGGCTCAGTAACCTTGTCAGCAATAGCCAAAAGGACAGTTTGGACAGCAACGCAACAATGGAGCAACGGTTTGAAAAACTCTATTGGAAAGATGCCGGCCTTAATAGAAAAACAGGTAAAAAGACACTGACTTTAACCCAGTTTGAAAAGAAATATCAACAGAAATTAATGACGCTAGCCCAAGATTTGGAGGGCAAAACCATTGAAGATAAACTATTGCTCAATGGGCAACCCGGTGATGAACTGATAAAAGTGCTGAAGAGATTTGATTATTTATATAACGTCAAATGGCCGATTGTTCATTTGGGCACCGCACAACACTACTTGGATAGTAAAGGTGAAAACAAGCAGGCAACAGGAGGTTCGGAATGGAAAAAATATCTTCATCCTGCCTATCAGCAGAGAAGGTTTTTCCCATCACTCTGGTCTGAAGAAGAGCTAGCCGATTGGGGAAACTTAAATCTTGAACAATAATGGAGATAGAAAGCCCAACAATGGAAAATGTGGCCTATGGCAAAACATTTAAAGTATTGAACATAGTAGGCACCGTGGGCATGCACATGCCCGAGCACCATGCCACCCATGAGGCAGTAATATTGGTTAAGCAAGGCAAGGCCATTGTAACCATGACAGGTGAAAAGTATCTAATCCAAAAGGGAGAGGTATTTATTATTCCAGCAGGTGAACAACATACACTTGCAGTTCTTGAAGCATTTGAAGCCAATGTAATTATGCCGGTGGCTTCTACCATCGAATTTGAAAATAAAATGTACGAAAATTAAGTAATGACAATTAAATTTTAATAGCCATGAACGAAACTATAGCAATGTCAGGACAAACAATAGGTGAAATTGTAGCACTTGATTATAGGGCAGCAGATGTTTTTGAAAAGAGGAAAATAGATTTTTGCTGTCAAGGAAACCGACTTTTAAAGGATGTATGTGATGAAAAACAGATTCCAATTGCTGACTTATTAAAGGACTTGGAAAATGCCTTAAATTTCAATAAAAGTAAAATTGACTACCAATCGTGGGCATTGGATGTATTGGCCACTCATATCCAAACTACGCATCATGCATATGTAGAAAAACAGATACCGGTAATCAAACAGTATTTAAGAAAAATTTGTGATGTTCATGGTGATAAACATCCCGAATTATATGAAATTGAAAAGCTGTTCAATGTATCAGCTGGAGAATTTACCATGCACATGAAAAAGGAAGAAATGATTCTCTTTCCTTTTATAAGGAGAATGGTAAATGCACAAGCACGAGGCGAAAAAGTGGAGAGCCCTCAATTTGGCACAATTGAAAATCCTGTTGAGATGATGATGCACGATCATACTGTAGAAGGAAAGCGTTTTCTTAAAATTTCCGAATTGAGTTCAGGGTATACCCCACCTGAGGATGGTTGCAACACCTACAAAGTGACTTATGCCTTATTAAAGGAATTTGAAGAAGACATGCACCTTCACATTCATTTAGAGAATAATATTCTATTTCCTAAGTCTATCGAGTTGGAAAAACAAATGAACAAAGGATGAATCAGATTATAGATATGGAACATCAAATAAAAATAAGTGATTTGGAGTGGACCGAAGGTAATGTGAAAGGTTTCCTTGGCAAGCAATTGATTGACCAGAAAAATGGTACATTCAAACTGGTGAAGGTGAATCCCAAGACAAGCTACCCACTCCATCGTCACCCTGATAAGACAGAATTTGCCTATGTGATTGAGGGGCATCCGGAATTTGAGATAGACTCTGATCAATATCAGTCCAAAGTGGGCGATTTCTTTATATTTCCGATAGGCAAAAGGCACGCCATCAGGAATAATACAGAGGCAGAATGCCAATTGCTGGTTGGTGCTATTATGGAATAAGGATGCGGACTAGAGAAGTGGGGCGCTGAGTAAGGATCTTTGAATATAAAAAATCAACGAGGTGGAAAAAACGAAAAAAATGCCAATAAAAAGACACAAGGATTTACAACCAATAAGTAGGGATCATCATCATGCTCTGCTACTTAGCTGGAAAATCAGACAGGGTTTTAGCAGGCAGATTGATCCAGCCCGTATGAAGAAATACAGCGACTGGTTCTATGAAAACCATTTAAAGCCCCATTTTGAGATTGAAGAAAAGTACCTTTTCCCAATAATGGAGGAAAACAATGAACTTGTAAAAAAAGCTCTTTCCGAACATCGGAGGATAATTAAACTGATTACTGCTGACAGTGACTTTGAACGAACATTAAGCCTTTTGGAAGAGGAGCTTGAAAATCACATCAGGTTTGAAGAACGTATTCTTTTCAAAGAGATTCAGGAAAGGGCAACGCCTGAACAAATGAAGACCATTAGCAGGGTTCATAAAGATGAAGCATTTGTCGAGAATACCGAAGATGAATTTTGGCGGTAAAGCCTAGTTAAAGTGGCCTTGGTAAGTACTCAATTAAAAGGCCTTTCATAAATTTTACTGTGCAGTCGGTTGTTTCCCCCAAATAGAAGTACTGGGGGGAAACTTCTGACTAAATTAAAGAGCTGCGTCCACCTTTACCCGTGGATATTTCTCCACACATTCCAATTATAATTTGATTTGTTTGAGCTGCTAGGGGCATTAATTCCACTGGTATAATTTTTACGCCTATCTAATTTGTATTTTCACAAAAAAATTAGCTTCTGGGCGTGAGAAAAGTTTTGTTCAAAATTCTTCGGATTGTAGGTTGGGTCGTGCTATCCATCACCACGCTGCTCATACTGTTGATTTTGCTGGTCAGGATGCCGGCTGTTCAGCAGAAGATAGTTGGTAAGATTGAAACAGAATTACACAAGAAGCTTAAAACCAACCTGAGTCTAGGGCGGGTTTACCTTTCATTTCCGAAAAAAATTGAAATTGAAAATTTCTACCTAGAAGATCAGAAGGGTGATACGTTGCTTTTTGTAAAAAACGTGACCGTGGATACGGATTTGTGGGATTTGATGCAAAATAAAATTACGCTCCAATCAATTGGAATAGAAGGCCTAGTATCTAATATCAAGCACAATAATAAGGGAGTCTATAATTTCGACTTCATCATTGAAAGCTTCAGTTCTGACGCCCCCAAGACAAATAAAGGAAGTCCATGGAAGTTTAGCATTGGTGACGTAGCACTCAGGGATTTTAGAACCACTTATATAGATGACTCACTGAAGACACGGGCCTATGGCCAATGGAAATCATTGGTAATTGATACTGATATTATAGATTTTGATCAACAGCACTATACGCTTGACGCAATCCGACTCGATGGTGCCCAATTGTCCTATTCAGATAGTAAGGAACCTGTCTCCGACACGACTAAAGCTACAAATGCCTCCCAACCATTGCCCATAGAATTTAATGTAAATGAAATTTCGATCAATCAATCCGAAATAAAGGTAGCAACTCAGCCACTTCAACTAAATGCTTTAATTGGTCTGTTTCGGCTACAATCAAAGAGTTTCGATTTAAACACCCTCGCAGCTGACTTTGAACTGTTACAGCTTGAAGATTCTAAAGTAAGTATTGAAACACAATCATCAACTAAACCACCAGATACCTCAACATCATTTTCATTACCTAAAATAAACCTTGATGAGTTGATTTTAAATAGGAATGACTTTACCTATAATTCCAATACCACTAAAAAGGCTGGCTTTGATCCAAACCATTTGGTTATTATAAATCTCTCAGGCCAAATCTCAGATATTGGACTGGGGTCAACGATCAAAGGTTCTGTGGCAAGCCTGTCTTTGCAATCACAGGATTTTCCTATTAGAAACTTCAGTGGCGATCTAGCCCTCGAAGATTCATCGATGACATTTGGCGGGTTAAAATTACAAACGGGCAAAAGTCAATTGGCTTTGGATGGAAAACTGTCTTATTCTTCATTGGGTAATATTATCAGTGAGGAGACTAGGATCGACATTGACCTCAATCCCTCTACAATCAATTTGGATGATATTGCCTATTTTGAGCCGTCATTATTCGATGGTTTAGGGATTAAAGTAAAGGTGCTAGCCTTAAAAGGTAAAGTAGATGGAGATTTTAAAAATTTAAAAATTGATGATTTTATCGTTGAAACAGGAAATCAAACCACTGTTTCAGTTAAAGGAATTGTTAGTAACGTCTTAAATACAGACCAGCTTGCTTTCAAAGGGGCAGAAGTTAATATCCGATCCACGCGCAAAGATGTTTTTTCTATTTTGGCGGACAGTCTCCTTCCCAACTCCATTCAGTTGCCCGACAAATTCGCCATTCTGGCCAAAGCAAATGGGACGATAAAAGACCTCAAGGGCAATTTAAAGCTAAACTCCACTTATGGAATTGCAACTGTTGAAGGGGCTCTGAGGTGGAAAGATAACATTCCATTTTATGAAGCTTCCATTAATTCAGAGCACTTTGATGTAGGATATCTGATACGCCAAGACAGTAATTTCAATGCAATGACAATCAACGTGGTGGCTAATGGAAGCGGCAACCGATTGGAAAACTTAGCACTTGACATTAAGGGGACAATAGAAAATGTAAAATACGCTCAGTATGAGTATAGGAAGCTCATCATAGATGGTGGTTTTAATGGGAAAGTAGCTACTGCTCTTTTGGAAATCGATGATCCCAACTTGCTATTTATGCTAGATGGGTCAGTGGATATGAATGCCAGCCTTTATCGTTACAAAGCAGATTTGAATTTAAAAAAAGCTCTTCTCGACTCCCTGGGTTTGGCAAGGGCACCTTTGAAAATAAAGGGGCTGGTTCATGCCGATTTTGAAACCAAAGAATTTAGAAAGATTAATGGGGGCATTACGATCAGTCAATTTACAGCTGACAATTCCATTGATACCTATAAGTTGGATTCTTTGAGCATCATCAGTAGTATTCAGGAAGACAACACTCAAATAACGATTGATTCAGAAGTGATGTCTGGAAATATCAAAGGAAATGTAGACCTGACCACTTTAGGTACTGCCGTCACCCAGCATATTGATCAGTATTATAAATTCACAAAAAAGGATGAAAATATCAAAGAAACAAGGTTTACTTTCGATTTCGATATTAAGAATACTGATCTGATTACAGAAGTATTCATCCCTGAATTATCTGAGTTTGATCCTGGTGTTTTACAAGGGTCATTTGACAGCGGCACCGATCAGTTATTGATTAATATCAATATACATCATCTCAAATTCGCTGGAATTACAGCCGATTCTATCCAACTGATTGCAAAATCGGACAAGCAACAATTAAAATCAACATTACAAATAGCAGAGATTTATAGTGATCAAGCTGCCATACACCATTTGGGCATTAGTGGGTTACTTGCCGATAACAAAATGGTTGGCCGATTTTCAGCTAAGGACAGTACGTACCAAACTAGGTACCTGCTTCAGGCTGATTTTGAAAGCCTTGAAAATGGATACGGCATTCATTTAAGGCCAGATTCTTTAATGCTTAATTACGAATGGTGGGACATCCCAGATCAAAATCAAATCCTGATTTCAGAAGATAATGTGGAGACGTCAAATTTTATCTTGTCTAAAGGAACAAATAAGGTCACATTTTCAAAAAAAATAGAAGATGGGGCATTACTTAAAATTGCGTTCAGTCAATTTGATCTTCAAACTCTGACCTCCATTTTGGACAAAGACAATAAGCTTGTATCGGGTAAGTTAAATGGTTCAGTTGACCTTTCACTACCACCCAATCAGTTTTATTTTAATACTGACCTTGATGTTACCGATTTTCAGGCCATGGAAAAGCAATGGGGAGACCTTGCCATTAAAGTAAACAACAAAAACGTTGATCATTATCAAGGGAGTTTGGTTTTAAAAGACAATGTCAATGAAGCCCATATTACCGGAACGTATGGGGTTTCTACCGGCTTGATTAAGTCAGATATTAACATTACGAACTTTGATCTCGCCACTATTGCGCCAATAGTTAAGAACTCCATCCAAGGGCTTTCGGGTTCCTTATCAAGTAAAGTCCAATTTACGGGTAGTTTGAAAGATCCTAACATTAAAGGAGCCATCACGGTAAAAGATGCTCAGTTTAATCCAGCATTTCTAAATAACAAGCTTGCAATAAAGAATGAAACCATAAAAGTAAACAACTCAACTTTTAACTTTAAAAACTTTACCGTAACGGACCTTAATAATAATTCCATCTCATTGAACGGAAGTTTGGAAATGGAAGATTTTATGTTTTACCGTTTCAACCTCATTGTTCAAGCCAAAAATTTCCTCGTACTCAATACAGAACGTAAGGACAACTCATTGTTTTACGGCCAACTTCGCGCTGACATCTTAGCGGAAATTAAAGGATCATCCATTCGGCCTGATATCGATATGGATTTAGTGATCAATGAGGGAAGTGAAATTACCTATGAATTGCCTGAAACGGAATACAAATTGTTGGATCATGATAATGTGGTAAGATTTGTTAACCCAAATCAAGTTAAAGTATCCACATCGGAAAATATACCCGATAGCGTTGTTTTTCAAGGGATCAACCTAAGCGCTAACATTGACATCAGCGATAAATCTTCCCTTACAATAGTCATAGATCCAATTACTCACGATAAGCTCTATGTAAAGGGTAATGCAGCTTTGACGTTAATAATAAACGAAAAAGGGGACATTGATCTTGCAGGGAAATATGATGTATCGGAAGGGATATATGACTTCAGTTTTTACAAATTGGTAAAACGTGAATTCGTAATTGAGAAAGGCAGCAGCATTATATGGACCGGTGAAATATTGGACGCCAGGCTCGATGTCAAAGCAAGTAATTTAGTAGAAGCTGCGCCCATCGATTTGGTGATCAACCAATTGGGCAATGCGAGTCAGGAAGAACTTAATCGTTATAGGCAGAGGCTTCCATTTTATGTTATTTTAAATATTAATGGCCAACTGCTTGAGCCGGAGATTAGTTTTGAATTAGACATGCCGGAAAACAAGCAGAATGCCTTCAACGGTAATATCTATGCACGTATCAACGAATTAAATTCGCGTGAGTCAGATCTGAATAAACAGGTGTTTGCCTTGTTAATCCTCAATCGGTTTATAGCCGACAATCCCTTACAAAGTGAAAATGGCTACAGTCTGGAGGACAACTCCAGAAGAAGTGTTAGCCGGATATTGTCTGACCAATTGAATCGATTGACGGACAATATCAAAAGTGTCAATCTAAATTTTAACCTTGAGTCTTACCAAAACCATTCTTCAGGCAATTCACAATCTACCACACAACTAGAGTTAGGGGTCAGTAAATCACTGTTTAACGACCGACTTGAAGCTAAAATTGAGGGCAATGTTAATATTGAAGGTCAGCAGCAGCAGAGTTTTGGGGATTATGTGGGAGACCTTATTTTAGAATATAAACTGACACCCGATGGGCGTTGGCGGGTAACAGGATTTAGGCGAAGTGACTTTGATATTATTAGTGGCGAAGTAATAGATACAGGGGCAGGTATAATTTACATCAGGGATTATAATTCATTTAAAGAGCTATTCAAGTCCAGTGAGAAGAAATAGAATACATATCCTTTTTATGGCACTCGTGGCGGCAGTTCTACTGGCCAGTTGCACGGGCAGCAAGTATCTGGCTGAAGGCGAACGGTATTATAATGGAGCTGATATCAAATACAAAGAAGGAAGTGCCATTGATAGGAAATCAGAGATCAATGACCAGATTTCGGAAAATATATTGATACCAAAACCCAACGGTCGATTTCTTGGAAACAGACCCAGTGTTTGGTTCTACCATTTGGCTGGTGAACCAAAAAAAGAAAAGGGATTTAGGTACTGGCTTAAATACAAATTGGGGAACAAACCTGTTTTGATCAAGGATGTGAAACCAGTGGTAATCTCCAATAGGATTAAAGGTTTTCTGATAAACAAGGGATTTTTTAATGCTACAGTGGAAAGTGAATTGAATCTTGGGCGAAATAGTGGTAAGGTCATTTACAGAATTAACCCAGGCAAACCCTATATCATTAATGACATTGGTTATTCTGAAGCGGACAGCACCTTCCAGCCTATTATCGAAACTATTCAAAACGAATCCATACTTGCCGTTGGTCAGCGTTATGACTTGGAAAACCTTCAAAAAGAACAGCAAAGGATTGAAGATTACCTTGAAAACGAAGGGTTCTACTATTTTGATGACAACTACTTACTTTATGAAGCCGACAGTACAGTTGGTGGAAATAAGATAAATCTAGACTTAGTAGTGTCGGAGAATACCCCAGAGAAAGCCAAGAAAATATATTCTTTTAACAATGTGTATATCTATCCCGATTTTTCTATATCTAAGGATACGCTGAGCACAAAGTCAGACACATTACAATATAAAAACTTCTATTTACTAAATGACAAAAGATATATCCGTCCAGATATATTGACCAATCTTATCAATATAAGAAAGGGGGATAAATACTCCCAAATAGCGGAGAAATACACATTGGAGCATTTGATAAATTTAGGGACCTATAAATTCGCCAATATCAGATTCAGGGACAGTGGTGACAATAAGCTAGATGCCTTGATTTACCTGACGCCACTTACCAAAAAATCAGTACGATTTGAAGTACAGGCGATTTCACAATCCAATAATTTTATTGGCCCTGCTACTTCCATTTCCTTTAGAAACCGGAACGCCATGGCTGGCGCTGAATTATTGGAAATAAAGCTTAACGGCTCTTATGATGTACAGGTTGGAGGCCAAAATGATCCGCCATTGACTGCTGTGGATCTCGGGCTTCAAACTTCACTGACCATTCCAAGGCTGATCACTCCGTTTAATATTAACTATTACAACAGTCGGTATGTGCCCAACACGAAATTGAATATTGGGATTAGAATGCAAGAGCGGCTTAACTCATTCAGGTTCAATTCCTTAAGCACTAGTTTTGGATATAGTTGGAGGGAATCAATCACCAAAAGGCACGAGTATTATCCGATTAGCATATCTTACGTTTTGTTGAGCAACCTTTCGAGTGCTTTCAGCGAACGATTAAAGACGGATACCAATTTGGCCAAAAGCCTAGAAACCCAATTTATTATAGGTTCTACGTATGACTATGTTTTCAATACCAAATCTGCTGAGGACGCCTCAAGCCGTAGGCACCATTTTTATCTCAATGGACATATAGATGTTTCTGGAAATTTGTTGCAACTCGCACAATCAACAGTAGGTGCATCAAAAAATGAAGATGGCAAGTATAAAATATTTAGCTCGGCCTATTCACAGTATGCCAAAGCCACGGCTGATTTCCGTTATTTTTTCAAAATCAAGCAAAAACAAGAGATTGCTACGCGGCTATTGGTAGGTGGGGCCAAGGCTTATGGAAACTCAAGTCAAGTCCCATTTATTAAGCAGTTTTCATCAGGGGGTTCCAATAGCCTCCGTGCTTTTAGGGCACGGTCGGTAGGGCCAGGTTCCTATTCCAATGGTTCCACAGCTCAGGCTGCGTTTTTTGATCAGACGGGGGATATCAAACTGGAAGCCAGCTTGGAGTATAGGGCTCCCATTTATGGGGTAGTCAATGGCGGCCTATTTGTGGATGCTGGAAATATCTGGCTTACTAATGACGATGCTAACGAAAAGCCAGGTGGCACGTTTGAAAGTAACCGGTTTCTGTCAGAGATAGCCGTTGGGGCGGGGGCAGGCCTTCGCTTTGACTTCAGTTTTTTTGTATTACGGTTTGATTTGGCTTTTCCACTACGCAAAGCCGATAGGCCTTTAGGTGAACGCTGGGTGACCGATGAGATTGATTTTACGAGCTCCGATTGGCGTAAAGACAATCTCATACTCAACATAGCCATTGGATATTCATTCTAACCACCTAACCGACTATCTTTGATATAAGTAAGTGAAAAATGGCTTATTCTTGTATTACTGATCAACAAAACATATTTATATGAAGTGGATTTATAAAATAGAGCCGAAATTCAAAACGGCATTGGCCTTGACCATTGTTGTGGTGTTGGTACTTGGCACCAACATGGTCAACAAGAGTCACTTTTCTAGACTTCAACAATCCTTTGCTTCCGTATATGAAGACCGTCTATTGGTTGAAAACTATATCTATAAACTGTCACATGCCTTAAATAAAAAACGTTTGGCACTATATGACTCTCCATTGGAAGGCAGGATATTCACAAAAGCGGCTAACGACTCTATTCAAAATCTAGTTATTGCCTATCAACAAACCAAACTTACAAAAGCGGAAGCGAAACTCTTTAACCGCTTTATACAGGATAACGCATTATTGCAACATCATGAAAAACAGTATTTTAAAGGTAATCGGCAAGAGGTTGATAGTCTAGGTATAATTTTAGGTCAACAACATGATAAGCTGGCAGATATACTGAACGGACTGTCTGATATACAGTTGGAAGAGGGGAAAAACCTGATCACTGATTCGGATACAATCATAGCAAGTAACAATCTGTATGCGCACCTAGAAATTATTCTAATAATAATCATCGGATTGATCATTCAGGCGCTTTTATTTGCATCGAAATCACTCAAGCCAAAGTTTGATCAGGATGAACGGATGAACTGATTTCAGGCAATTGGATAATTAAATTTATATTTTTAAAAACATGGTATATGTACTTTAAACAGCATATATTATGCAGTGAATAAAAATATTAACGGTAATAAAAACTAAACAAATTGATAGAAAACAAATTACAGATAATAGAGACAGTTGTAATCATTGGCCTTTATTTCATTTTAAAATATATTGCCAGTAAGATCATCAATAAAGTAGGAAAGAAGTTTGCCTACCCAAGAATTAGGGTAAATATGGTCAATAAGATGGTAAACGGCATCCTGTTTATTGTGCTCACTGGTATTGCCCTTTTTATCTGGGGAGTGGATCAAGACCAATTGGTTTATTTCACTACCACACTATTAACTGTAGTGGGAATCGCTTTTTTTGCCCAGTGGTCGATCATTTCCAACATCACCTCCACATTAATTATATATTTTAGCCATCCTGTGCGTGTAGGTGACGCTATCACGGTATTGGATAAAGACTACCAAATAGAGGGGCGAATAACAGACATCAGCATCTTTTTCTTGACATTGAAAACTGCTGAAGACGAGGAAATAACTATGCCGAGCAATGTGTTCATGCAGAAATTAATAAAGAAAAAAGGGACTAAAAAAAAGGTTAAATAATGGTGCCATTCACTAACCAAACTACTTCCCACTATAAGTAAGCTCCCTGAAATAATAAAAAATAATGGCATATTTGTCTTAGAATGAGCAAAGAAAAAATAGATGATCTTCATGAGCGGATTAAAGAATTAGGCTGTCTTTATGAGATATCTAATATTGTTGCCACTTCCAAAGGTAGTTTAGATGATACTTTACAATTAATAGTAGGGGTCCTGCCAAAGGCCTGGCTATATCCCAATGAAGCCGTAGCCCAACTAACCATTGGCACTAAGACATTTAATTCTGGTTTTGTTCCGCCAAATAGTGTTTCCCAAAAGTCCCCAATAGAGGTGAATAATGACTACCGAGGTACTTTGGCAATACATTATGATGCACAAAAACTTTCCCACAGGGACTTTTTGCCTGAAGAAAAGAACCTGTTAAACACACTTGCCAGGGAAATTAGCCAAATAATATCGCATAGTGAACAAATGGAACGCGAGGTGCTCCTAAACAGAAAGTTGGAACACAGTGATCGCCTGGCCATATTAGGGGAGATTACGGCCGGTATTGCCCATGAGCTTAATACACCACTGGGGAATATTCTAGGTTTTTCGCAGCTTATTCAGGATAAAACCACTGACAACCAGATCAAACTGGATATTGAAAAAATTATCAATTCAGCATTACATTCCCGTGAGGTAGTAAAGAAGTTGATGTTCTTCTCTTGTGAAATGCCCCAACAAATGAGTTTGGTGGCTATTGACCCTTTGATTGAGGAAGCGCTGAATCTGCTTAAAATCTCATTGAAGAATGCCAATATTAGTGTAAAGTTCATAAAAGGTGAAAATAAGATCAATGCCCGGGTAGACCCTATTCAGTTTACCCAAGTGGTATTTAATTTATTGATCAACGCCATTCATGCGTCAAAATCAGGAAGTGAAATAACCATTAAACTTGATAGTAATTCGAATGAACTAAAGCTATCTATTGAAGATCAAGGCCACGGAATGAGCGAAGCCATCAAAGAGAAAATATTCGAACCATTTTTTACCACAAAACCTACCGGTGAAGGTTCTGGGCTAGGTCTAAGTGTAGTCCACGGCATTGTCAAAAGTCATGGCGGTAATATTGCTGTTGCATCAAAAGAGAACAGCGGCTCGACATTTATTGTCAAAATCCCATTGAAGAGAAATAATGAATAGAAAAAGGATACTTATCGTTGATGATTCATTTGACATGTTGGAAGTGTTGCAACGCCAGCTATCAGCCCTCAATTATTCCACTTTTCAAGCTTCAGCGGTCAATGATGCCATTGATATCATGACCAACTCGGATGTTGACCTCTTAATCACCGACCTGCAAATGCCCGGGGTAGGTGGTATGGAATTGGTCAAGTACAGTTCTGAACATTTCCCCAAAATCCCCATTTTGGTTATCACCGGTTTTCCTTCTGTTGCGGGTGCAGTAGAGGCAGTAAAATCGGGTGCAGTAGAGTACTTGGTGAAGCCATTTACAGCGAAAGAGCTAAAGGAAGCAGTAGAAAAAACTCTTGTTCAACATTATGGTGCCAAGTCACTGAAACCAACGGAAGTAGTTAAGCAAGATGGCCCCGTTAATTATTGGGGCATCATTGGTCATTCTGAAGCGCAAACCGAGCTCATCGATTTAATACAACGAATAAATAACAACAAAGTAACCACATTAATAACGGGTGAAAGCGGGACAGGCAAAGAATTGGTAGCCAGGGCGATACACTATAGTGGACGGTACAGCAAGTCACCCTTTATCGCAGTTAATTGTGGAGCCATACCCGAAAATTTGCTTGAAAGCGAACTTTTTGGTTATGTAAAAGGGGCATTTACCGGGGCCAACGAGACACGCTCTGGGTTTTTTCAAGCAGCAGATGGAGGCACTATTTTTCTTGATGAAATAGGCAACGCATCACCGGCTGTTCAAACGAGGTTATTGAGGGTAATTCAAGAGAAGGAGATCATTATGATAGGGGCAAACCGCCCGCAAAAAGTAGATGTGAGGATAATTGCGGCCACCAATAGTGACCTATATAAAATGAGTAAGCAAGGCACTTTCAGGGAGGATTTATATTATCGGCTCAATGTGATTTCCGTAGCAATCCCACCTTTGCGTGAGAGGAAGGATGATATAAAATCCCTTGCCAATCACTTTTTGGACAAGTATTCCAAAGAATTTGGAAAGGCGGGTGTTACCATGACAGATAATGTTTACGATAAACTCGCCAAGCATAGTTGGCCAGGTAATATCAGGGAGCTTGAAAACATTATTCAACGTGCCCTAATACTTAGCGACAACAAAATAACGGAAGCTCATTTGCCACAATACATTGGTACTTCCAAGCCAGTTGCGGATGAGACCAACCTAATGATAACCCTTCAAGAGTTGGAATACAATCATATATTAAAAGTGCTTGCCTCTGTTAATAACAATAAAACAGAAGCTGCCAGAATATTGGGAATCAACAGAAAAACCCTGCGCCAGAAACTGACGAAAAATAGCAGTTTGAAATAGACTAAACGGGTAAAAAAGTATCAATGTACGCCTACTAAATAGGTGCTGGCTATCAAAAATCAGCTTGTATTAATCACACTCTTCTTTTAGAGAAATCGCTTAACCGCACAGTAATACTTGATAAAGCTTGGTAAATTAAGCTATTTACATGGGTATATTATACCCATAAGGGAATTTATGTACCATTATATTTTAGTGGCAATCACTTAATTAGGGTACTGGCATCCTATTTTTATCTGGCACACATACTGCACCACCCTATAATAAAACAAAGGCATGAAACGCAGATTAATTACATTTACTGACTTCACACGGCTAAATGTTATCCGTGACAGAACTTCCCTAAAATCGAATAAATTCGATGTGTTAGAGCAGTTTTATAATGAACTGGATACCGCAGCTATTTTTCCGCCAGGGCATATTTCATCAAAGGTGGTTACGATGAACTCCACGGTATTATTGAAAGATTTAAGAAATGGGGAAGAGTTTGAGCTCACCATTACCTACCCACATTTTGATGCGAGGGGAGATAAGAACATATCCATTTATCACCCCATCGGCATGGCACTACTTGGTCGCATGGAGCGTGACGAAGTTACCTGGAATACTCCTGAGGGGTTTGGGCGTTATGAAATCCTTAAGGTGGTGTACCAGCCAGAAGCTGTTGGGGTCAATTATGTGTAAGTGAGAATAACGGGATGGACAGGATTATAAAAGTTAGAAAAGAACCAAACATCAATAACAAAAAATAATATGAAGTCACAAAAAATTGTAATTACTGGAGGGGCAGGTGGAATAGGTATGGCGTGTGCCGAAAATTTTAAGGATGAAGAGTTGATTATTACCGATTACTCCCAAGAGATAGTGGACTCGGCAGTTAAGAAATTAACGAATAAAGGGTTTAGAGCTACTGGTTTCGCCTGTGACATTACGGATAAAAATGCGGTAAATAAACTAGTAAAGTTTGTCGCAGATAGTGGCTCCCTAAAAGCACTGATCCATACTGCCGGGGTGAGTGGTACAGTACAGGACTTGAAGAAAGTATATACCATTGACTTAGTGGGAACAGAAATTCTCATCGATGCTTTTTTTGAGCTGGCAGTTGAGAATACAGTGGCTGTATTATTCTCCTCTATGATGGCACATACAGTACCTACAAATGAAAAATATGATACGGCACTTCAAAATCCACAAGCCGCGGGATCTTTTGAGACAGTAAGTCAATTTGTCAATAACAGTTCAGACACTATGTACAATTTCGCCAAACGTGGAGTAATTCTACTTTCACATAAAAATGTGGACAGATGGGGAGCAAAGGGTGCCCGCATAGTAACCATATCTCCAGGGGTAATTGAAACGGAAATGGCACTAAAAGCGGCAAAGGAACATCCGGAACGGATGCAAATGATAAAAGAGGCAACGCCATTAAAAAGGAATGGGACTCCCAAAGATGTAGTAGATGCTGTCAAGTTCTTAGCAAGTGATGCTGCACGTTTCATTACAGGCACTGACCTCCTTGTCGATGGTGGGGTTATTCTTAATATTAATAAAATGAAGTAGACTTCTGTGGTCTACGATCTGGATAATAAGATTCAATTCCAAATGATTCTTACAGTCAATCGAGAGACTTGGGGTAACTTACTACCAATCTCAAGCTTTACGAATAATCCGTTGGGTCATGGAGTATTGCTAACCTAAACAAGGTATAAGAATTAATTGTATATTATGGAAAGGTTTTAAGCATACTAACAAAGACTATCTTATATTATGGAATCTAAACAAAAAAAGGAATTACTAACAGGTGCTATTATTACAGGTGCAGTAAATTCTGGAATTCAATACTTTTTTCTAAAAGGCCATGCACCAATTGCAATTTCTGTGGATTCTATTACCAATACAGACCATACCGTTTTGGGTAGCGCAGTTGTTTTAGCAATAACCTTGTCAATGATATCTACTGTAATAGGCTATTTCAATATTAAAGCAAAAAAAGTTGCGTTTTATCCCACTATTTTATGGTTAACTCTTAAACATGGGTTTTTCACTTTTGGTGTGGTTACCTCATTAGCTGTTTTATGGCAAAATTATATGGGAACAGTTGAAGTATCGCTCATTTCAGCATTAATCATAATAGGTGTTATTGCTGGTATTATTTCAGGTGTTGTCAACTACCTTACTTTAAACAAAAGTGTTATTGTCGAAAAATCAGCTGGCCTATGAAGAAACTATTCTTTTCTTTAATTCTTTTAGCTGCATTGGTTAGTTGTAAGGACAGTAAAAGTAAGTCGGAAACAACGGAATCATCAGATGAAACTTCTCAAATATTTTTCAATGGAGACATCATTACGATGGATGCTGAAACACTAGAATACGTTGAAGCAATTGTTTCCCAGAATGGAAAAATTGCTTTTGCTGGAAGCAAGGAAGAAGCGGAGGAAAAATTTGGAGACGCTGAATTAATAGACCTAAAAGGAAAAACGTTACTACCCGGTTTTATCGACCCTCATAGTCATTTTGCTATGGTTTCAAACACGATGGGGCAAGTGGATCTAAATCCAGAACCAGTGGGGACAGTCAAAAATATTCCGGATATCACGAAGCGCATGAAAGCGTATAAGCAAGAAAATAATATTCCTGATGGTGAGTGGATTTTTGGTTGGGGTTATGATGATGGACAATTAGTAGAACATCGTCATCCTACAAAAGCTGAAATCGATGCTGTACTACCCAACAATCCAGTGTATTTGCAACATACAAGTGGACACATGGGAGTCGCAAATTCAATGGCCTTGAAAGAAATGAATGTTTCTGCAAGTACGCCTGATCCTGATGGTGGAATTATAGAAAGGATGCCAAATTCAAAAGAACCCAACGGATTAGTCCAGGAAACTGCTATGTATCCTTTTGTTGGTAATATGCTTCAAATCCTTGTAAAGGACCATGCAAGACATTTTGACTCTACACAAGAGTATTATGCGGCTAACGGAATTACAACTGCTCAAGATGGTATGACTGACAGAAACACCATCCGTTTCTTTCAATCTCAGGCGGACGCAGGTAAACTTAAAATTGACCTGATTGCTTTAGCGGGTTATGCTGAGTTACAAAGTAATTTGAACGATACCACGCTTCAATTTAAAACCTATAAAAACGGATTTAAAATCCAAGGCACAAAAATAGTAGCCGATGGTTCTCCACAAGGAAAAACCGCTTTCTTCACAAAACCTTACTTGACTGAAGTTCCAGGCTGTACCCACGATTGTAGAGGTTTACCAAGTTTAACACAAGAAACCATCAATGAATTGTTTGTATTGGCTTATGGTAGGGATAACCAATTATTTGTGCATTGTAATGGTGATGCAACGATAGATATGATCATTAAGGCCCATGAAAATGCTTGCAACATATTGAATCAACCGTTAGATAAAGACAGAAGAACCATTATTATCCATGCGCAATTTACACGTCCAGATCAATTGGAAACATTTGTTAAATATAAAATAGAGCCTTCATTCTTCACTAATCACGCCTATTTTTGGGGAGATGACCATGTAAAGAATTTGGGTAAAGAACGGGCGGATTTTTTAAGTCCAATGGTAACTGCACAACGTTTAGGTTTAAAACCAACCAATCATTCAGATGCTACCGTAACACCAGTCAATCCTCTTTTTACAGTTTGGACAGCAGTAAACCGTGTATCAAGATCTGGGGCGATAATTGGCGATAACGAAAGAACAACACCTTATCAAGCATTAAAAGCAATCACATCAAATGCAGCTTACGAATTTTTTGATGAGAACTTGAAAGGTACTTTAACAGAAGGAAAATTGGCTGACTTTGTGATTCTAGATAAAAATCCATTGAAAGTAGCACCGATGGACATAAAGGATATTCAGGTATTGGAAACCATTAAAGAAGGGGTGAGCATTTATAAAAAATAACATTATGAAAAATTTAAA
The DNA here is from genome assembly GCA_002338655.1 of Flammeovirgaceae bacterium UBA1842. Lineage (GTDB taxonomy): Bacteria > Bacteroidota > Bacteroidia > Cytophagales > Cyclobacteriaceae > Fulvivirga. Next base: position 89,982 of record DDIU01000004.1, read on the forward strand.
AGGGAAAGTAATAATCGTAACAGGAGGGGCAGCAGGAATTGGAGGAGCGATGACTTCTGAACTCACTGAAAGAGGGGCTTGTGTGGTTGCAGTAGATTTAAATGAAGATGCCGGAAAGAATAAAGTAGCGTCCAATCCGGAACAAATTGTCTTTTTAAAAGGAGATATATCTAAAGAATCAGTTGCGAAAGAAGCTGTTGAATTAGCCGTTTCTAAATTCGGAAAATTAACCAGTGTGGTTAATAATGCACATGCATCTCGCCAAAAACCATTGATGGACCTCACCGAAGATGATTGGGAATTGTCTATGAACACAGGTTTAAAAGGAACTTTAAATTTTATGAAAGCTGCCTATCCCGAGCTAAAAAAAACCAAAGGGGCCATTGTCAATTTTGGTTCTGGGGCCGGATTATTAGGTCAAAAAAATCAGGGAAGTTACGCAGCAGCTAAGGAAGCTATTAGAGGATTATCTCGTGTGGCAGCCAATGAATGGGCGGAGGATGGCATTCGGGTAAATATCGTTTGTCCGTTGGCCTTTACTGAAGGAGTTAAACAATGGAAAGAAAATTTTCCAGATCAATATGAAGAGATTATCAGTAAAAATCCGATGCAGCGTTTTGGAGATCCACAAAAAGATGTCGCCCCAATAATTGCGTTTTTATTGAGTGATGACAGTCAGTATATGACAGGCCAAACACTCATGGCAGATGGTGGAGATATTAAATTGAGATAGCAAAAAAACTATTCTATGAACACATCTGATTTATTCAACTTAAAAGGAAAAACAGCCATCGTAACTGGTGGCGCAAATGGAATAGGAAAAGCTACAGCTTTAATTTTAGCAAAACACGGAGCTAATATTTCAATTGGTGATTTTAATTTAGAGGATGCAAAAACAACGGCAAAAGAAATTGAAGCATTAGGTGTAAAAGCGATTGCAGTTGCTTGTAATGTTTTGAAGGATAGTGATTTAGTTAATTTAGTAGAAACTACAGTTAAAAAATTAGGAGGAATCCACATTTTGATAAACAATGCTGGAGGTGGCGGTGGCGGACGTGAGAATCCATTTAAGGTTTCAGTAGACGATATTAAGCGAGATTATGAGCTAAATGTATTTAGTGGTTGGAGGTTATGCCAATTAGTAGTACCCCACATGAAAAAAGAGGGTTATGGTTCAATCGTATTTACTACGTCTATGTCGAGTATAAACAAAAGCCCAAACATGAGTGGTTATGGTGGTTCTAAAGCAGCAGTCAATCATACGGTAGCAAACCTTGCACACGATTTTGGCCCCGAAGTACGTATTAATGCCGTTGGTCCCGGTGCTACAAGAACTGCAGCTCTGGAAACCGTTTTAACTCCGGAGATAGAGAAAAAGATGTTGGCCCATACGCCAATAAAACGTTTGGGAACTGCCGATGATATTGCAGGAGCCATGTTGTATTTTGCTTCGCCCATTTCTGAATGGGTAAGTGGCCAAACAATTTTCGTAAACGGGGGAGGGGAGCAAACACTTGATTAAAAAAGTTCAAGGAGTAACAGGATTTATTCCCAATGTGATTTTAGTATTTAGAAGTATAGTGGTAATACCACCTATATTTTTACAGATTTGCTAATTAGAGATCGTTCAAAAAGAATAACCGAATGTAATGACCGAAAAAGAAACAAATTTTGCCAAATTCCTTGAAGACTGGCTATTGAGCAATTTGGATATCAATCAGGATCAGGCACAGTTACTTAAAATGGGAATCCTGATTTTAGTAGCTGGATTGGTGGCTATCCTCCTTTGGAAAATAGCCCAATTTACAATGAACAAGCTCATAAGCAGGGTAGAAAGGCGTGCATCTGCTCAATGGAGCAATGTGCTCTTCCAAGGGGCTTTTGCAAAATTGCCACTCATCATCCCAGCGATTTATATTACTGGTGTTTTACCACTGATTTTTTCAGATTATCCCACTTGGATCCCAACTATTGAAACCCTCACCTCTGCCTACATAGCCCTTGTCGTAATTAGAATTATTAGTTCAGCCATTTCAGCTACTAATGTATACTACAGTACCTCTACCAGATATAAGGATAAGCCCATTGCTAGTTTTACACAGCTTGCTAAAATCGTAGTTTGGACAATAGGCGTCATTTTTATTCTTTCCATTCTGACCGACCGTAATCCACTCGCACTTTTTGGGGCACTGGGTGCGGTATCCGCAGTGATACTTTTGATTTTTAAAGATACCCTTCTGGGGTTTATTGCAAGTATCCAGCTTACCATTAATGATATGGTCAGGATCGGGGATTGGGTTTCCGTTCCCAAATATGGTGCCGATGGCGATGTGATAGGCATTTATCTTACCACCATTAAGGTTAGCAATTGGGATATGACCATATCCACAGTTCCAACATACTCTTTTGTTAGCGATAGCTTCAAAAACTGGCGGGGAATGCAGGAAAGCGGAGGAAGGCGGATCAAGCGTTCCATAAATTTTAAGATATCTTCTGTTAAATTCTGTGATGAGGAGATGCTCGCGCGCTATGCTAAAATTGAGTTGGTCAGGGAACATATCGAAAGAAGGACCAAAGAAATTTTGGCCTACAATACTGAAATGAATGTGAATACGGAGCAGTCAATCGTAAACGGCCGCAGGATGACCAATATTGGTGTATTTCGTGAGTATATTCAAAATATGCTAAAGAACAATCCAAATATTAATCTTGATATGACCAACATGGTTAGGCAGCTAGATCCAACCGAAAAAGGCGTACCCCTGGAGATATACTGTTTTTCTAGTAATAAATCCTGGATAGCGTACGAGGGGATTCAATCTGATATTTTTGATCATATCATGGCAACAGCTAGCCATTTTGATCTTGAAATATTTGAGAATCCCTCAAGCTCAGATTTGCAGAAGTTGGTGGTAAGGACTAATTCCTAGCTCTCTTGAAGAACGATATTCACTAATAAAAATTGGTATAAATATCAATCCAATTTCATTGATGAGGCCAGTTTGAGTATTTCCCTGCTTATAGAAAACAACCATTGCAGTTGTTCCCAGACCAAATGTGCTTCTTGAAGATCACGTTCTGTTCGCTTGTCTTCAGACAAATTCTTAAAATCCAAAGAATTGAACGAAGGGAACAGTTCCTCAAATAATGGGTCATCGTCAGAAAAAACATGAGCACTATTGTATTCCTTTTCATTAAGGCAATGGAGCACCCTCTCCAAGTTCTGCTCTATTTTTTCAGTAACATCTTTAAACAGTTCAGATGCTTCGGTGGTTTCATGGTGCTGTATGTAGGTGCTTAACGAAGCTAATGAAGCCAGAAACTTGTGGTTCAAGACTACAAGTTGGTAAATTTTGTCCATGCCCTTCTGTTTCGACTTGGGCTCCTGCGCCATTCGCTGAAAAGCGGAACTTAAGTTAGAAGTTTCCAAAAATGCCTCCTTACGCGCAATATTGTAGGAGGTCGGTATGTTTCCCTTTAGCTGATAGTATTCGGTAATTTTATGAAGGAAATCCATGTTGGCCTTCACACTTTTTTCGATACTTTTCTTGATTTTGACAAACTCCCAAGTTGGCCAAAACAACAACATAGCGGCATAGGATAGTGCTGCACCTACAAGGGTATCCAGAATACGGAATTTTATCACAGTAAAGAGATCGGGGCTAAGAAAAGCATAGATAAAAACCACACTCAACGTAATAAAAATAGCAGAAGCCCTGGAGTTTTTTTGTATTAGCGCCATGGCAGTGACCAAAGAGGCAATCCCCATAATCCCATACACAAAGAGATCGTGTATTAAGAAAATCAAACCATAGGCGATGACCCCACCGACAAGCGTACCGATCATACGATCTATTGCCCGGCTTTTTGTAAGTCCGAAACTGGGCCGCATGATTACGATAATGGTCAGTAATATCCAGTATGGGTTTTGAAATGGGAAGATCGAGCCTAGCGTATAACCGATCATTACTGTAATGGCCAACCGAACCGAATGTCTAAAAATGCTTGACTTAAAACTAAGGTTCCTTAGTAATAGTATAGGGGCATAATCTTGATGCGAGACAAAGCGTTTGGCAGCTTTCCGGTCAATTAGATCAATTTCCTTCAAATCGGGATCGCCCAACAGCCATTTGATTTTTTTTAGTTTCTCAAACTGCTTTTCTTGATACTCAAGCCAATTTTGGAGCATAAGGTATTCGTAATTTAAGGCTTTTCGTAACAAGGCTATTTCAAGCCTCACCTCCTCAAAACATTGACTTAATTGATCGTTATTAGGTAGATTGTTTTTGTCATTTCCCGATTCGGAAATCAAATGCAATTGATCTGACATTTCGAAAATAAGATCCTGAAATATTTTAACGTATTGCGGATGGTCATTAAAGAGTTCATCCATACGATCATAATTAACGGGATTGGCGATAGCCGTTTCCAGCATATCCACTAATTGTGCAAATATTAGCAGCCGTTTATCTTGATAATCGGAATTCTCGGAAGTATTTCTGGGAAGGATCAAAATTTCCCTTAAAGTCTCGTGCTTCTCGGTAAGCTGGCTTTGCAGTTTAAGCAGTTTAGACTGTAATTTTTCATGGTCTTTATGCGGACCGATCAATTTTCCCCGGGTTTTTAAAAATTCTGCCGTGAGCAAATAGGTTTCCGATAATAATTCCTCCGTCTCTGCTTTGGGATTGATAAGGTGCCAAAATTTAGCCAAAAGCAAATACCAAAGCCCACCGGCACCTATCAACATGGCATATTGATAGATTTCCAATTCTTTTGAATCATTGGCAAAGCTCAGCGCCAAGGCCAAAAGACCTGAAAAACTAATGAGTGAAGCCCGGAAACCATAGATAGAAATAAAGGCAATGCCAAAGCTGAGCATACCTAATATGGGTAGGGAAAGCCATGTTTCATAATGCAGGTAACCTCCAATAAAACTGACAATCATAACCAATGCCGCAGACATTAGAATGCCATTTTTCTTATGTTGAAAACTACCACTGATATCACTGGGCGAACTCCAGAAGGCACCAAGGCAAAGTGCTAGCCCAATTTGAAAATAACCGAGTTGTAGGCTAATTATTATTGGTAGGGTGATCGCAATGCCAACTAAGATGGCCCTGGAAAAAGAGGTGCTTTTCAAGAACTGTTGTAAAGCCTTAAAATTAACCGAAATAACACGGGTTACAGTACTCAAAATAGAACAATTTAACTACCAAGATAGGGCTTTTGCAATACAGAATCTATATTGAAAATCAAAATTGGTTTCAACACGCTTTATCCTTACTTTTATGTAAAGCTCAATATAGAGGTATTTGAAATTATAAATGCAGCTATGTAGAACAACATATTAGACCAACATTAAACACTAAGAATATGTCCAAAGATCCTTATCAGATAAAGAAATCGTTGACCATTAAAAACGATACTTTCAATTATTTTAGTCTTAAAGAACTCGAAAAGCAAGGGCATGCCATTAGTAAATTGCCGTTTTCCATTAGAATTTTATTGGAAAATGCTTTACGCAATTTTGATGACTTTGCCGTAACAAAGGAGAATATTGAAACACTTTTGCATTGGCAGCCAAAAGGCTCTGACAAAGACATTCCCTTTAAGCCTGCCCGTGTTTTGATGCAAGACTTTACTGGAGTTCCCGCTGTGGTTGATATTGCAGCACTTCGTGCAGAGGTGGCAAGAAAAGGCAAAGACCCAAATTCAATCAATCCACTTATACCTGTTGATCTGGTGATCGACCACTCGGTACAGGTAGATTTTTTTGGGACTGATTATTCCTACGAACGTAATATAGACGAAGAGTACAGGCGCAACAAAGAACGTTACCAATTTTTGAAATGGGCGCAGAATTCTTTTGATAATTTCACTGTCGTACCTCCCGGAATGGGAATTTGCCATCAGGTAAACTTGGAGTATTTGTCCAAAGGTGTCATTGCACGAAACGGGGAAATTTTCCCTGACACCTTAGTAGGCCTGGATAGTCATACGCCAATGGTCAATGGTATTGGCGTGGTGGCCTGGGGAGTTGGTGGTATTGAGGCAGAAGCAGCCATTTTAGGTCAGCCACTTTACTTTATAATGCCCGAAGTTATCGGACTCAGACTCACAGGTAAACTTCCGTTGGGCTCTACCGCTACTGATCTTGTTTTAACCATAGCCAATTTGCTAAGGAAGCGTGGTGTGGTTGGTAAGTTTGTAGAGGTTTTCGGGCCTGGTTTGGACAACCTTTCAGTGCCGGACAGAGCGACTATTGGTAATATGTCACCGGAATTCGGGAGTACCATTACCTATTTCCCCATAGATGATAAAACGTTGGAGTATATGCGGAAAAGCAATCGCTCCGAAGAGCAAATCGAATTGGTGGAAACCTATTGCAAAACCAATATGCTATGGCGCGAACACGAGGACAAGATCAACTATACGGATGTTGTAGAATTGGACCTCTCAACTATAGAGCCTACTGTAGCAGGACCTAAAAGACCGCAGGACAAAATCCTTTTAAAGGATTTTAAAAACAAGTTTATTGAATTGTTGGATGAATCTTTCGATAGGAGATACATCGCCCAGGATAATCGTGAAATCGAAAAGGCCATAACACGTTTTGATGGTGAGGGTGGTGATTTGCCCTATTCCTCTGGTAAGGTGAGCCCACTTCCAACAGAAATAGAAACCAAAGAAAAGGATGGTTTAAAGACCGTTTGGATAACAAGGGGTTCGGAGAAATATATGCTTTCAGATGGTTCGGTGGCTATAGCTGCCATTACTTCATGTACCAACACCTCCAATCCGTTTGTGATGGTGGGGGCGGGATTGGTAGCCCGTAAAGCCAGGGAACATGGGATCAATGTAAAGCCTTGGGTAAAAACATCACTCGCCCCAGGCTCTAAAGTGGTGACCGACTATTTGGAAAAGGCTGAATTGATGCAAGATTTGGAAGCACTGCAATTTCATTTGGTAGGCTACGGTTGTACCTCATGCATTGGAAATTCCGGCCCATTATCTCCCAAAATCGCTAAAGCGGTGGATGACAATAACCTTGTTGTGGCTTCTGTACTTTCCGGAAATAGAAATTTCGAGGCTAGGATCCATCCCCAAGTAAAAATGAACTTTTTGATGTCGCCAATGCTTGTGGTTGCCTATGCTATAGCCGGTCGGGTGGATATTGATTTGATCAATGAACCCATTAGTTACGACTCCAACCGACAAGCGGTTTACCTGAAAGATATTTGGCCAACAGACGATGAAATCAATGAAGTTCTGAGCCGGGTTTTATCTCCAAAAGATTTTGAGAAAAACTACGGAGAGATATTCGAAGGCAATGAGATTTGGAGAAACCTGGAAGTGCCTAAAGGGAAGTTGTACGATTGGGATGATGCGTCAACCTATATTAAGGAAATTCCATTTTTCCATGACATATCAGAAAAGCCTGAGCCACTGGAAGACATACTTGGCGCAAGGGCATTGTTGGTATTGGGAGATAGTGTCACTACCGATCATATTTCTCCAGCAGGTGGTTTCAGCGAGCATTCTGCAGCAGGTAAATACCTATTGGATCGAGGGGTGAAAAAGGATAGTTTTAATTCCTACGGATCACGGAGAGGTAATGATGAGGTGATGATACGCGGAACCTTTGCCAATGTACGGATCAAAAATAAACTAGCTGAAAAAGAAGGTGGCTACACAACCCATTTGCCCACAGGTAAAGAAATGACTGTTTATGATGCCTCCTTAAAATACAAAGAGGAGCAGACCCCTTTACTGGTTCTGACAGGAAAAGAATATGGAAGCGGCTCTTCACGTGATTGGGCGGCTAAAGGCACATTTCTATTAGGTATAAAGTGCGTGTTGGCCGAAAGTTACGAACGAATCCATAGGAGTAACCTTGTTGGAATGGGCGTATTGCCACTTCAATACAAAGATGGGGAAACCGCTGAAGGTTTAGGGTTAACTGGCAAAGAGGTATTTTCAATAACCGGAATGGCTAACGACATCAAGCCATTGAAAGAAATTGAGATAATTGCCAAAAACGAAGAAGGAAAGGAGATCAAGTTTCAGGCAATAGCCCGTCTCGATTCTAAAATAGAAATTGAATACTACCGAAACGGAGGTATTTTACAATATGTGCTTCGCCAATTTTTGAATAAAAACTAAAATTGAAAATCGTAGATTTACAGGATGGAATACTGGGAAGAGATAAATAAGAAACTTAAACCTTGGATTGATACGGAATTGAATAAAACCGTTCTTGATCTTTTTGCTGGTTGCGGTGGACTCTCCTTAGGCTTTGAAGCAAATGGGTTTAAGACAATTGGTTACGAAATGGACGAACCTGCCACCAATACCTATAACAAAAACTTAATGGGTGAATGTATTAATGAAAAATTAACTATAGATTCCAAATACCCTAAAGCAGACATTGTTATAGGAGGGCCACCTTGCCAGCCTTTTAGTGTTGGTGGCAAACAACTTGGATTAAAAGACTCTAGAGATGGCTTCCCAATTTTTTTATCAGCAGTACGCCAACTAGATCCAGAAGTTCTGCTTTTCGAAAATGTCAGAGGGATGCTCTATAAAAATAAATGGTATTTGAAAGAAGTGATTCAAGAACTGGAGGGGTTAGGTTACCATTTAAATTATTCATTATTAAATGCGGTAAATTACGAAGTTCCTCAAAATAGAGAAAGAGTAATTGTTATTGGATCAAAGAATAAAATCAGTCTACCAAAAAAGGTAAATCGTAAAGTTACTGTTGGTCAGGCATTAGGTGATCTCTGTTTTCAATTTGACGATAACTCTAAGTTTTTTACAGAATCAATGGATAGGTATGTGGCAAATTATGAAAAAGCATCTAGCTGCATCAATCCCAGAGATTTGTACTTAGATCGACCAGCTAGAACATTAACATGTAGAAACTTGGCAGGAGCAACAGGCGACATGCATAGGGTAAGATTAAAGGATGGTCGTAGAAGACGGATTACAGTTAGAGAAGCCGCCCGTTTACAAAGCTTCCCTGACTGGTTCAAATTTTCAGGTACAGAAACTCACCAATTTAATCAAATAGGAAATGCTGTTGCCCCAAATTTCGCATTTCATTTGGCCTCAAACATAAAAAACCACTTTACTGGAAATTTGTCTCATCAATTCAATGTGACAGAAAACGACCAATATTTACTTTTTGAAGATGCAACAATATATCAACCCAGATAAATGTAAAACTTTTGGTGAAAAACCTTCAGAAGTTCAAAAACTCATAAATACATCCCTTTACATATTAGACTGCTTTGGTATTCCTTTAGATGCCACCCCTAGAAGGTTAGAGAGAATGGCTATTGCATTCTTGGCAAGCGGAGACATTAAAAATATTAAGGATTTTAAAAAAGTAAAAGATTTAAATAGTGGTTATTCATTAAAAACAAGGGAGATCATATCTTTTGTAAATGAGTATTTTAATGAAAATATAAGTTCGGGTTCTTATGATGATATAAGAAGAAAGGACTTGAAACTACTTACTGTGGCTGAAGTTATATTGCAGTCAAGTCCCAATTCAGCAACTAATGACTCTACTCGGGGCTATTCAATAAATCCCACTTATGCAGAACTTATTAGAACGTTTGGTACGGGGGAATGGGAGAAATTGGTAAAGGAAAAACTGAAAAATATTGAACCCCTAAATCAAAAATTAAAGAGACTACGGGAAATTAATAAAGTTAATGTTACACTTCCATCAGGTGGTAAACTTTCATTTACAGCAGGTGAACATAATGAATTGCAAAAAGCAATCATTGAGGAATTCTTACCAAGATATGGACATGAAGCGGAAGTTCTTTATGTGGGGGATACTTCTGATAAATATCTTTATTTGGAAAAAGAAAAACTGAAGAGTCTAAAATTCTTTGAAATCTCACATGAAGAATTACCAGATGTCATTGCATTCTCAAAGAAGAAGAACTGGTTATACTTGATTGAAGCCGTTCATTCATCAGGGTCTATTAATGAAATAAGACTTATTCAACTTCAAAAACTTACTAATAAATGTAAGGCAGAGATAGTCTATGTAACTGCCTTTTTGAATAAACCAAAATTTCGCCAATTCATAAGTGATATTGCGTGGGAGACTGAAGTTTGGATTGCTGATAATCCTGATCACCTTATACATTTCAATGGAGATAAATTTCTTGGGCCTTATAAGAAATAATTGACGAAGGTCAGTGGAATTTGAAAACACTATGCTAAAAACAATCAAATAACGGTACACAATGAACCGACCGGGTAATATTGTACCGATCAATTTCTTCTCACCCAACTTATAAATCATTAAATGAGCGTTTCTACTCATATATTTTAATTGGTATGCATATTGTAAATGCGTTGTCAGTATTAATTGTACTGTCATGGCAACTTCTCACAATAACATTTGCACTACATGCGATCATAATGAATTATGCTCACTCAGTCATAATGGCTTTGTATGGGACTGCTCTGAATTTCAAGTAACAATTCCTCAGGTATCTAAACCAGCTTATCAGCTTTCAAAATCATCCGTTAATGAAGCGGGGCTGATGGTAAATATCTGTCTGAGTTGCGATTTGATAAATTCCTGTGGATGGTATAAAGAACATTCAATCATTTTTCATTGTGAACATTATGAATAATTACGAGGTAAAACTAGCCGATGTAAAACCTAAAAAAGGGTTATTACAAAACGTACACGATCAGTTTAATAAAGCAGCTGATCTGATGGATCTTGACAAAGGGGTGAGGAAGATATTGGAAATCAACAACAATGAAATTGTAGTGAATTTTCCAGTGAAGATGGACAATGGCGAAATTGAGATATTCAAAGGCTTCAGGGTCCAACATAATAACGCCTTAGGGCCTTATAAAGGAGGTTTGAGATACCATGAAACGGTGGATATGGATGCATCTAGTGCGTTGGCATCATGGATGACATGGAAAACTTCTTTGGCGCGTATACCTTATGGTGGTGCTAAAGGTGGTATTCAATTCAATCCAGCAAATTATTCCAAAACAGAGCTTGAGAGGATCACACGTAGATTCACCTATGCTATGGGAGATAATATAGGGCCGGAATATGACATACCAGCTCCTGATGTAAATACTACCGAGCAAATGATGGCTTGGATAGCTGATACCTACATGTCAACCAAAGGACCTGATGAACGTGCGAAATCGCAACATGTAGTCACAGGTAAGCCGATTGGTGCAGGAGGTCTTGAAGGTAGGGACAGAGCTACGGGATATGGTGTGGTGGTGTCCATTAAAGAATGGGCATTAGCCACTGGACAATCACTTAGCGGTATGCGCTTTATTGTTCAGGGATTTGGAAAGGTAGGATATTGGGCAGCTCATTATCTGTCTGATTTAGGAGCAATAATGGTTGGTGTTCAAGATCAAAACGGTTCACTATATGCTGATGAAGGCATCATTGTAGGGGAGCTGTTTGATTACGCCAAAGCCAATGGCAATTCCATTGTGGGCTTTAGGGGTGCTCAATATATGGAAGATAGTGAGTTTTTCGGGATTGATTGTGATATCTGTATTCCGGCAGCATTGGGCAACCAAATCACTGAATTGAATGCACATGATATTAAAGCTAGATTAATAGCGGAGGGGGCAAACGGCCCAACCAATACGGCTGCAGATAGCATTTTGATCGAACGTGGGATCACCATTATTCCGGATATTCTTTGTAATTCCGGTGGGGTGATAGCGAGTTATTTTGAATGGCTTCAAAATAGAAACGGTGAAATGTGGGACATGCAGATGGTGCTGGACAAACTGGATATGCTCATTAAAAATTCATTCAACAGGGTATTGGCCAGAGCCAAAGAATTTGAAACGGATTGGAGAACGGCAGCTTATATAGAGGCAATAGCAAGAATAGAAACTGCCTATGTACAAAAGGGAATATTTCCTTAAGTCATTGATTTAAATAAAATAACTATGAAAAATAGAAAGATAATATTGGAAAGAAGGGAGTTTGAAATGTTAGATGAGCTACTCAGAAATAGCTCATATACAGACGCCATCAACCAAAAATGTGTTGACACACTTAAAAATGAGATAAAATTCGCCACAATTGTGGAGGACGATGAAATGCCCGACCATATTGTTAGGATCAATAGTATGGTGGATGTGGAGACTCCCTATGGCGTGAAGCACGATTTACAAATAGTAGTGCCCGCAGAAAGAAATGTGGAGCAAGATAAGATATCAGTACTGTCCCCAATGGGATCAGCATTGGTGGGCTATGGAGCAGGTGATACTGTAAAGTGGATGTTCCCTAAAGGAGAGGGAAAAATTAAGATACTTAAAGTTAAAAATGCACCTAAAAGTGTAATGCGGGAAACACGTTAATGAGATGTTTCGCTGTCATATTGTTAAGTACTTTAATACCAATATCAGCCAGCATAATTGATGCTGGCAAAGTGAACCATGTGCACCGGGAGATGATAATAACCGAAGGCACAGCTGATGAACTCTTCGGGAGAGTTATTCATTGGCTTGCCAATACTGCAAATGATCCGGAGGTGAGACTGGAAAATTCTGCATCGGGTAAAATTATCTTGAGTTCGAGTCTTCCGGTGTCACATGTGTCACTTAAAAAACTACCTTATACACTTGAGATTCTCTTGAGTGATAATAAGTATTCTTATTCGTTGAAAACACTGAAGTCTTCCTACGTTTTGGATGAGGACGAACAACTTCGCATTGACAAAGAACTGGACGATATAGTTGGTTCTTTGAAGGAATCTATGTGAGGATTTTTAATCTTTCATACAATATAATCAAACAAATACGGCTTGTCATTTAGGTACTCTCCATAAAAGTTGAGTGCCTTCATTTTAGAAATAAGAGGCTCAAAGTCGCTCTTGTTTTGCAATTCTACACCTACTATGGCCGGCCCATTTTCCTTATTGGTCTTTTTAGAATACTCGAAATGGACAATGTCGTCCGTTGGGCCAAGTACTTTGATCACAAACTCCCGAAGCGCCCCAGCCCTTTGTGGAAACTTCACAATAAAATAGTGCTTCAGTTGCTCATAAAGTAGCGATCGGTCTTTAATCTCCTGCATTCTGGCAATGTCATTATTACCTCCAGAGACTATGCACACTACATTTTTACCTACTATTCGGTCTTTGAGTTGATCAAGTGCAGCGAGGGTGAGTGCCCCTGCCGGTTCAGCTACAATAGCGTTTTTGTTATATAAATCGAGTATGGTGCTGCATACTTTTCCTTCATGCACTGTTAGCACCTCGTCAAGATTTTGCTTGCAGATTTCGTACGTTAGCTCCCCAGTTCTTTTTACTGCCGCACCATCTACGAATTTGTCAATATTATTCAATGTGGTGTTGTAGCCATTTTTTATTGAGGTGCTAAGTGTTGGTGCACCATGGGGTTCAACGCCAATTATTTTGGTATGTGGACTTAGGACTTTAAATACGGTGGATACGCCAGAAGCCAAACCACCGCCACCTACAGGCACTATGAGGTAGTCAATTTCAAAATTAGCATCTTCTAAAATTTCTAATCCTACTGTACCTTGCCCTTCAATCACTTTTTCATCATCAAAAGGGTGTATAAAAACATGGCCATTCACTTCTTGGTAAGCTAATGCACCTTCACAGGCATCGTCAAAAGTATCGCCATGCAACACTACTTCCACCCATTCTTTCCCAAACATTTTTACCTGCTCAATCTTCTGAGAAGGGGTAGTGGTAGGCATAAAAATGACACCTTTCACTTGCAGCTTATGACAAGAGTAGGCTACGCCTTGCGCATGGTTGCCCGCACTGGCACATACTACACCGTGTTTCAGTTCCCTATCGGTTAAGCTGCTAATTTTATTGTAGGCACCTCGCAGTTTGTATGACCTTACTATTTGCAAATCTTCCCTTTTAAGGAAAATAGAGGCATTATACCTTTCAGATGCTGTATTGTTAGTTGTGAGTGGTGTGCGGGTTACTACATGTCTGAGCACATCATGTGCTAGTTTTACACTTTCAAGTGTTACCGGAAATTTTGTTATTGTATCCATGTGTTTTTTTAAACAAGCATGGGAAGGTTGGCTAGTTCATTGCCAAATCTAACCATGCTTGCGAACTAAATATTATACCTATTAATTGTACTCTGGCCTCAGTGAACGAACGGTCTTTCCTGTTTTCCACATTTCAGATTCCCTCACCTCCAATAGCTCATTTTCCAGTTTTTCCCTATAGTCAGTTTGGGAGTTGGTGTCAATGGATCGTTGTGCCTCTTCACCACTTTTTACGGAAGCATAGAGGTCTTTAAATACCGGCATTACCGCATTTTTAAATTTACCCTTCCAGTCGAGTGCACCACGCTGGGCAGTAGTGGAGGTGTTGGCATACATCCAGTCCATACCATTTTCAGCCACCAAGGGCATGAGCGATTGCGTAAGCTCTTCTACCGTTTCGTTAAATGCCTCGGAAGGGGTATGACCATTTGCCCGTAGTACTTCATACTGTGCTTCGAATAGACCTGCAATCGCGCCCATCAATGTGCCTCTTTCACCAGTAAGGTCAGAATAAACTTCCTTTTCAAAATTGGTCTCAAACAGATATCCTGATCCAACAGCAATTCCCAAAGCGGCCACTTTTTCATGGGCTTTACCTGTAGCGTCTTGATAGATGGCTATTGAGGAATTAATGCCTTTTCCTTCCACAAATAACCTTCTCAAAGAGGTGCCCGATCCCTTTGGTGCCACTAAGATCACATCGATATCCTTGGGTGGTTCAATACCGGTTCTTTTATTGAAGGTGATCCCAAAGCCATGTGAAAATGCGAGTGTTTTACCCGGACTCAAATGCTTTTTTACCGATTCCCAAGCTTGAATTTGACCCGCATCAGAAAGCAGGTATTGAATGATAGTCCCTTTTTTAGCGGCCTCTTCAGGAGAGAATAGTGTTTTGCCCGGCACCCAACCATCTTCAACAGCTTTGTCCCAAGATTTGCTGTTTTTTCGTTGGCCAATGATCACATTGATACCATTGTCCCTTAGATTGAGCGATTGTCCTGGCCCTTGAATGCCATAGCCTAATACTGCCACAACTTCATTTTTCAATACCTCTTGTGCTTTTGAAACGGGGAATTCTTCCCTTGTCACCACATTTTCTTCTACTCCTCCAAAATTTAATTTTGCCATTTTTATTTATTTAATTTTCTGTTAATAATTTTTAGTTCAATGCACTCATTTGCGCAAGTTGTTTTGTTAATGATACCCGTCCCGATCGGGCAAATTCCAGGATTCCATAAGGCTCTAACTTTTTCATAAAATCATGGGTTTCTTCTTGATGGCCCGTTTTTTCTGTAATCATAAAATCAGATTCAATGGCCAGTATTCGGGCATAATTATCACGGATAAGCGATCCTATATTTATGCCATTGACTACCGCATTGGACGGCACTTTATAAAGTGCAATCTCTTGAAATACGGTATCATCTTCCAGATGGTGAAAAGCCCGAATAACTTCTACTTGCTTATCGATTTGCTTGACCAATTTGATGGCCGTTTCCTCAGTGGATCTTATAATGACGGTGAGCCTATGAACACCCGAAACCTCCGATTCCGAAGAATGTAAACTCTCGATATTTACTCGCCTTCTATTGAGTATGATCAATACCCTTTGCAGGATAGCAAGGTGATTTTCCGTGAAAACCGATAGAGAATATTTATTATTTGTTTCCATATTTTTTCATTTACTAAGCCAAACTTCACTTACCGATGCGCCAGTGGGTATCATGGGAAATACATTTTGCTCCCTTTTAACCCTTACATCTAACATGTAGCTATTATCAGAGGCCAGCATTTCTGATATGGCTTTATTAAGATTTTTCCTTTTAGTTACTTTTTGTCCCGTTACACCATACCCTTTGGCTATGGCCACAAAATCTGGATTTTGCATTTCAGTATGGGCATATCGTTTATCGAAAAACAGCTCTTGCCATTGGCGCACCATGCCCAGGTACTCGTTGTTAAGGATTATAATTTTTACATTGATGCCCGTTTGTAATATTGTCCCCAATTCTTGGATCGTCATTTGAAAGCCACCATCACCAATTACTGCAATCACTTGCCTATCAGGAGCTCCCAATTTTGCGCCTATAGCAGCAGGCAAACAGAAACCCATCGTTCCTAAACCTCCAGAGGTGATATTGCTTTTACTTTTATTAAATTCAGCATATCGACAGGCCACCATTTGGTGCTGTCCCACATCCGTAACTATGATGGCTTCCCCATTTGTGATTTTATTGACCTCATGGATTACCTCAGCCATACTCAACTCCGAACAAGTAGGAGCCAAATCATTGTGAATCACCTTTTCCTTTTCTACTTGATGGTAGGTGGCAAATTCTTGCACCCATGAGTCATGCTTATTCGGTATGATTAAAGGAATCAGTACACGTAACACTTCTTTAGCATCACCAACAAGCGCCACATCAGCCTTCACATTTTTATCTATTTCAGAAGGGTCAATTTCTATATGAATGACTTTGGCTTGCGTGGCATATCGACTGAGATCACCTGTGACCCGATCATCAAACCGCATTCCAACAGCAATGAGTACATCGCACTCGTTGGTAAGTACATTTGGTCCATAGTTACCATGCATGCCCACCATTCCCACATGGAGAGGATGCGTGCTAGGTAGCGCAGAAAGCCCTAAAATAGTAGCAGCAGCCGGTATATTGGCCTTTTCTATCAATACTTTTAGCTCTTTTTCTGCCTCGCTTAATACCACCCCTTGCCCAAATATCAGATATGGTTTTTTAGCCATGTTAATAAGCGTTGCCGCCTTTTCAATGGCCTTTGTTTTTACTTTTTGAGCAGGGTTGTAACTTCTAATCCCTACACACTTTTCATATTTGAAATCAAACTCTGCCAGTTGGGCATCTTTAGTTATATCTATAAGTACCGGCCCAGGCCTTCCCGATCTTGCAATATAAAATGCCTTTGAGATAGCCTCTGGAATATCCTCAGCACGTGTTACCTGACAATTCCACTTAGTGACTGGCATAGAGATTCCAATCACATCAGTTTCCTGAAAAGCATCAGTTCCTAATAAGTGTGATGCCACTTGCCCAGTAATGCATACCAAAGGAGTAGAGTCTATCTGTGCATCAGCGATGCCAGTAATAAGATTGGTGGCCCCAGGACCAGAAGTGGCGATTACTACCCCCACTTTTCCTGAGGCCCGAGCATAGCCCTGTGCGGCATGGACAGCGCCTTGTTCATGCCTAGTAAACACATGATTGATGGCATTTGCATTTCTATATAGTGAATCATATACGGGCATAATAGCCCCGCCAGGATATCCAAATAGCAAGTCAATTCCTTCACGGATTAAGGACTGAACAATGGCATCAGCACCAGATAATTTTTGTGAAGTGACATTGTCATTTTTGGTTACTGCCAACAGCATATTTTCTTGTGTATTCATAGTTTTAAATTAGTAGGGTCTGAGAATTGATTTTTTGGTTTGAATCACTGGCGAAAACACCCTTTGAATTCCCTAAAGGGGCAACCAGATCAATTTCAGCCAACTGGCCGACAGTGATAACCATTGAAGAAAAATCTATTCTCAGACATATTGCTCGTATTTTTTAGTTGACATGAAATTTATCTAACACTAATGGTTTAAATTATAAATCGGTGACACATCCTAGTGAAGCGGAGGCTACTTGTTTGGCATATTTATAAAGCACGCCACTTGTTGCTTTTAATGGCGGAGCCGTCCATTTAGCTCTGCGTTTAGCAAGTTCTTCGCTACCTAATTCCACATTTATTGTATTGTTTATTGCATCAATAAAGATGACATCTCCATCTTGTAGCAATGCCAGGTTGCCGCCATCTTGTGCTTCCGGACTAATGTGACCTACCACAAATCCGTGACTACCGCCAGAAAATCGACCATCGGTAATCAATGCTACCTCATTGCCAAGTCCAGCACCCATTATTGCAGCCGTAGGTTTAAGCATTTCAGGCATCCCAGGCCCGCCTTTTGGGCCTTCATAGCGGATAACCACTACATTTCCTTTTGATACCTTACCCGATTGGATGCCTTCAATGGCTAAAAATTCATTATCAAATACCACTGCCTTACCTCTAAACTGTTCGCCTTCCTTACCGGTAATTTTGGCCACAGCCCCTTGTTCGGCCAAATTTCCATATAGAATTTGGATGTGGGCAGAGGGTTTGAGTGGGGCAGTTAAAGGCAATATGACCTCTTGCTTATCCGATAATTTGGGCACCTCATTTAGGTTCTCAGCTACCGTTTTGCCCGTTACCGTAAGGCAATTGCCATGGATAAAACCTTCTTGCAGTAAGTATTTCATAACCGCTGGCGTGCCACCTACTCTATGCAGGTCTTCCATTAAGTATTTGCCACTGGGTTTCAAATCTGCTAAAAGTGGTGTTTTATTGCTTATTTGTTGGAAGTCTTCTAATGATATTTCCACTTCCACACTTTTAGCTATAGCTATCAAATGCATAACTGCGTTGGTAGACCCACCTAGGGCCATTATTAATGTAATGGCATTTTCAAAGGCCTCTTTGGTCATGATGTCCTTTGGCTTTATATCTTTCTCAAGGAGCAGTTTTATGGACTTTCCTATATTTTTACATTCATCGTTTTTATTAGTACTTACCGCAGGGTTTGATGAGCTAAAAGGCAGTGACATACCCAAGGCCTCTATGGCCGATGCCATGGTATTGGCCGTGTACATTCCCCCACAAGCCCCAGCCGCAGGGCAGGCATTTTTGATCACTTGCTTATAGTCGGTATCAGAAAGTGTTCCTGAGAATTTTTCCCCGAGTGCTTCAAAGGCGGATACGATATTTAGCTTTTTCCCTTTGTAACAGCCTGCGGCAATTGTTCCGCCATAGAGTAGTATGGAAGGTCTATTGAGTCTTCCTTGCGCCATCAGCGCACCGGGCATATTTTTATCGCAGCCAACTACAGTGACCAAACCATCATAGTAATGAGCACCCGCCACCGCCTCGATTGAATCAGCTATGATATCACGAGATACCAACGAATAGCGCATCCCTTCTGTGCCGTTGGCAATACCGTCACTTACCCCAATCGTATTGAAAATTAAGGCTACCAAATCATTATGCTGTACACTTGCTTTCACCTCTTTGGCTAGGTCGTTTAAGTGCATATTGCAGGTGTTGCCTTCGTATCCAGTACTGACGATCCCGATTTGGGCTTTATCCATGTCCTCCTCGGTGAGGCCAACCCCATAAAGCATAGCTTGAGAAGCTGGTTGCGAAGGGTCTTGCGTAAGCCGTTTACTGTATTTATTTAGTGTCATTTGTCTAGATTACTGTGTAGGCCTGATTATATTTCTCCAATACCAATAGACTGTAGGCTTTGGAGAGCTCATACCCCAATGTATCTGGCCAGTCTTTGTTAAATTTTTTACCATCTAACGATTCTATTCCGGCAACTTCCACCGCTGTGCCTGTGAAAAATGCCCCATCAGCATCTTTTAGGTCGTTGGGGGTGTATTGCCCTTCTTCTAGATGGTAACCTAGATCACGGGCAATGTCGATGATTGAGGAGCGGGTTATTCCAGGAAGGATATTGCCTGATGCAGGTGTGAATAGTTTGCCATTTTTTTCGAAGAAAAAATTAGCCCCAGGTGCCTCTGCGACAAATCCATTTTGATCAAGTAAAAGTGCCTCGTCATACCCCTTCGATTTGGCTTCAGTGGAGGCCATTATGGAATTGGTATAATGGCCTGTCACTTTAGCTTCTACATGACATGATTTAGGATTGGGTCTTTCATAGGAGGAGGTCATTACCCGAAGTGCTGAGTCCCCCAAATACTTGCCCCAGTTCCAAGCACAAATAAATAAGTTTACCTCCATCGTGGGGGAGAGCCCCATGTTTTCACCTAAATAAACAAGTGGTCGGATATAGGCATCGGTTAATTTGTTCATTTCAAGAAGTTGGTTGGTAATGCTTACCAACTCTTCTACCTCATAGTCAAGTTTGATATGTGACTTTTTAGCTGAAAACAATAATCGTTGATAGTGTTCTTCTGCTTTGAATATTTTTGTTCCAGTTTCGGTTTTATAAGATCTTATCCCTTCAAAAACGCCACTACCATAATGTAATGTCTGTGAGAATAAGCTTGTCTGAGATTCCTTGGCTAGCTGGAAGCTGCCATTGAGAAATATTTTTGTGTCATCTGAATAATACATAGTCTCCTGCTTTAGTTTGTTTTCTGTTTTGTTGATTATTTGATTGTCTAATGGCTGTAAAAACAAAAAGCCTTTCTCAGTAATGAGAAAGGCTTTTCTAGATTTTGATCATAGTCCTATTCTCACCCTGGTGGCGCAGTAATGACAATAATTATAATAGCTATGATACAATTGTTATACATGTTTAATTTTTAATGCTCATAAAAAAAGCCTTCCGTTATAGGGAAGGCTTGATATTATATTTTAAATATAGCACTCCCCTATCTATTGTGAATAATCACAGAGATAATAATATTAGAGATTGCTATGTTGTTCTTCTTCATTGAATCACAAATGTGTACCTAAAATAAATCTCATCAAAACTTATTTGGAATTTTTGTTTCGGTATATAAGAAATGAGATCTCTCTTCGGCACGTATTTATGCTTTGATAAAATTGAATATTTTTGATTCTGAAAAGCTAAGCACTATATTTATTCTTGCCGAAGCCCTAGTAAAGTGATGTTGAATCGAATTTTCACCTTATGCTTACCCCTAAATCCCCTAAAGGAGTACCCCTAAATCCCCTAAAGGGGGCTTTCTGCACCCGCCAACTGTTGGGGAAAGGGGTCAGTTTGGGAAATACCGAAAACCACTTTTAATAGCTTATGAATTTTAACCGGACAACAATAATTGAATATCAAAAATTAATGTGAATCTACTTCAACAAAAGATAAAGGAACTTCTACCCGCCTACTTTGCCTTGGTAATGGCAACGGGTATAGTCTCGCTGGCTTCATATCTTGATGGCCTTGAACAGTTCGGCATCATTCTATTTTACCTCAATCTGGTTTTTATCTCGGTATTGATTGTTTTCTTTATTTATCGATGCCTCTTTTATTGGGAGCAGGTCAAGGAAGATTTTGGAAGCTATAAAAAGGGACCAGGGTTTTTCACTATTGTGGCCGCACTATGCATTGTAGGAAATCAATTTGTGGTATTGTACAATAATTTTCTTGTTGCTGAGATTATTTTGGCCATTGCGGTGGTGGCGTGGCTTATTATCGGTTATGGCTTTTTCTTTTACCTGACTGTCACTGAAGACAAAAAATCACTAAAGGATGGGATCAGTGGCACATGGCTGGTTTTTATCGTTTCCATTCAGGCCTTATCCACATTAATGTCATTTGTCTCTGTTGATTTTGGAGATCAAGCTTATCTACTGCTATTTCTGGCGCTTTGTCTTTTTTTACTGGGGTGCATTTTTTACTTGTATATTATGTCACTCATTATCTATCGCATTTCCTTCTTTTCATTACAGGCCGATGAACTTGGAGCTCCTTATTGGATTAACATGGGGGCAACAGCCATTACTACCTTGGCTGGATCCATGCTTATCCTCCATACGCAACAATTTAATTTTATAATAGAGATCCTTCCTTTTTTAAAAGGGTTCACACTATTTTTCTGGGCAGCGGGCACTTGGTGGATTCCGTTGCTGCTTTTGCTTGGTTTTTGGCGTCACGCTATCAAAAAAGTGCCAGTACCTTTGTCACCCAAAGGCTATGACCCTTCCTATTGGGGCATGGTGTTCCCATTGGGAATGTACACCGTTTGTACTTTCAGGTTGAGTGAGGCTTTGCAGATTTCCTTTCTCCAATTTATCCCACAACTTTTTGTGTTCATTGCCATCTTTGCTTGGTTAGCTGTAATGCTTGGGTTTGTAAGACATTTAGGCTCATTTTTAAAAATGAGATAATCTGGCAGCCCGTTAAGCGATTCGATAACTCTAAAACTTAACGCTTATTGATTTTCAGCACCTAATTTGGAATGACTCAAAATTATTATATTTCCTATCAGTCTGCCTTGCCCTTTGGTAAAAAACCTTAAATTTATTTGACGGTATTATCAATGACTTTTTAAGTAGAAGCGAATCCAATGTATCGACTTTTTAAAACCTTAAATCGAGTAGCATTCATTAAAGCACTCATAGCGTCTTTCGCAGTGATTGCACTTGTGTTGGTGGGCTCCCGAAACCTACAGAATTTTGATGCAGCCCTGTTTGCCTATTTAGTAGGTACCATCTTTGCGGTTTTTGGAATTGCCTATCGTTACTCAGTTTGGCTCCAACGGCCATCAACAAAACTTTATTGGAAAAGGAGCATGCAATTTTTGTTCAGCAAAATGTTCATTCCTTACATGCTTCGATCCCTCAAGTTGTTCTTTAAAAATATTTTGGCACAGCGGTTCATCGCTCACAGAAGTAGAACTCGCTGGATAGGCCATTTTTTGATGGCCACAGGTTGTTTACTGGCTTTTGCCATAACCATACCGCTTACCTTCGGATGGATCAATTTCGAGCTGAAACCCGGGGACGATCTAACTTACTACACCATGGTATTCGGCTTCGAAACATTCTCTTTCAAGCTAGGCTCTATGATGGCCTTTGTTACCTTTCACGGACTGGTTTGGTGTTCCATTCTCGTCACTATTGGTGCGGCCATTATGATGAAACGGAGGCTTACCAATGGTGGGCTTATTGCCACCCAGACATTTGCCGATGATTGGTTGCCATTGATACTTTTGATTGCCATATCCCTGACGGGGTTAGGTATTTCTTATGACTACACTTTTTTGGGCGGTAGAACCTACCAGTTCATGGCTGTAATACACGCCATTGTAGTTATCTTGTTTTTGGTTTGGCTGCCTTTCGGCAAATTTTTCCACATTTTTCAGCGTGTGGCTCAATTGGGTGCCAATCTGTATAAAACTGAAGGTGCCCGCAGAGGAATGGCTGTATGTCCACATACCAAAGAGGAGTTTGCCACACAGACACATATAGATGATCTTAAATTGGTAACAGAAAAATTAGGATTTGATTATAGTAAGCAAGACGGATCAAACCACATGAATTTAAGTCCAGAAGGAAAACGCTCGGCTTTGGCGAAAGCACATTTTGAAGTAAGGAAAAAATCAGGAAAGTTCTTCGGTTAGAACATATTTAAAACACTGTAAATAATGGCAAAACTTCCCGTATCTGTTGATAAAATAATTGAAGAGTTCGGCCCTCATAAGGCATACCCACCACAAGGGGGCTTTTATGGCACGAATGAACCTGATAAGCTTGTAAAGACCCACTGTTGCTATTGCGGAATGCAGTGCGGTATTCAACTAAAGGTAAAGGATAATAAGATTGCGGGTTTTGAGCCATGGATGGAATTCCCTTTTAACGAAGGCCGTCTATGCCCAAAAGGGGTGCAGCGCTATATGCAAAACAACCACCCTGACAGACTTTTAAGTCCAATTCAAAGGGTAGAAGGTAAGGGGTTTGAGCCGATAGGATGGGATCAGGCCATGGACAAAACGGTAAGTGAAATAAAGAGGATCCAGAAAACCTATGGCAATGATGCCTTTGCTATGCTCTCAGGGGTTTCGCTTACGAACGAAAAAAGTTATATGATCGGGAAGTTTGCCCGGGTAGCCCTAAAGACAGCAAATCTTGATTATAACGGAAGGTTATGCATGGTGAGTGCTGGTGGCGGTAATAAAAAGGCCTTTGGTTTGGATAGAAGTTCCAACAGTTGGGCAGACTTAAAACATGCCGAGGTCATTATTGTGGCTGGGGCCAATATCAGTGAAACGTTTCCTACCCTCACTCATTATATATGGCAAGCCCGGGACAACGGAGCCAAACTAATTGTAGTTGATCCTAGGATGATTCCTTTGGCCAGAACAGCAGACCTTCATTTGCCCATCCGACCGGGAGGTGACTCAGCATTGTTTGGTGCCATGCTTAAAATTTTAGTTGACAATGATTGGCTAGACCACGATTTTATCGATAATCATACTTCAGGTTTTGCCGAAACCATTGAAGCCGTAAAAGATTATGATCTGGAATGGGCGGAGGAACAGACAGGTATTTCCAAAGAGTTGATTTTAGAAGCTGCTACAATGTGGGGCAAAGCTAAAACCAGCTTTCTTCTACATGCCAGAGGTATTGAACACCACACTAAAGGTGTTGAAAACGTATTAAGCTGTATTAACCTAGTATTGGCTACTGGCCGAATAGGGAAGCCTTATTGTGGTTATGGAACCATAACCGGGCAGGGTAATGGGCAGGGTGGAAGAGAGCACGGACATAAATGTGATCAACTACCGGGAAACCGGGATATCACAAACCCTGAACACCGTAAATATATCTCCGAAGTGTGGGGGATAGATGAAAAGGACATGCCAGGCAAAGGGCTAACTGCCTACGAACAAATCGAGGCCATTCATCGTGGTGAAATTAAAGGATTGATTTCCATTTGCTTTAATCCACTGGTATCATTGCCAAACAATAATTTTGTGCGGGAAGCTTTAGATAAACTAGAGTTTTATGTGTGTATTGATACTTTTCTTTGTGAGACTGCCCGTCATGCTGACATCGTTATGGCTGGCTCACTGCATGAGGAGGAGGAAGGAACTGTGACTACCGCAGAAGGTAGGGTGGTCAAGATAAATGAGGCCATAACCCCACCTCATAACGCACGGAGAGATGGGGAGATAATAATGGAAATAGCCGATCGTTTGGGGGCAGGCGACAAGTTTAATTTTGCTACTAGTGAAGATATTTTCAATGAGTTGAGAGTGGCTTCCAAAGGAGGAACAGCAGATTATTATGGAATAACTTACCAAAGAGTAGAAGAAAACATGGGTGTGTTTTGGCCATGTCCGTCACTGGATCATCCCGGGACACCAAGGCTTTGGGAAGATAGAAATTTTGAAACCCCAGATGGGAAAGCGCATTTCAATCCAGTAAAATACCGTCCCGCTTCGGAAGTAACAGATAAGGAATTTCCTGTAGTTTTAACTACTGGCAGGGTAGTTTCACAGTACTTGAGTGGCACTTCTACCCGAAGGATCGGTAAATTGGTAGATCAGTATCCAGAGCCTTTGTTGGAAATTCATCCGAAACTGGCATTACAATATGGAATTGAAAATCGTGATTTGGTCAAAGTAAAAACCAGAAGGGGCGAGGCGTATTTCCCTGCTCATGTGGTAGAAACCATTAGGGAGGACACTGTTTTTATCCCTTACCATTGGGGTGGAAAATCTTCTGCAAATCAACTGACGATAGGTAATTTGGATCCTATCTCAAAAATACCGGAGTTTAAGGTCTGTGCCTGTCAATTGTTTCCAACAACTGAAAAAGGTAGTAAGGAACGTACTGATACTGCATATCAGAGTTGGTTGTAGTGAATGGAACTTAGAGGAACGATATTAAATAAAAATTGAATAACTAAATATAAAGGTATGTCAGAGACAAAATATAATCAGGAAATGGCCTTTTTCGTTGATATGCAACGATGTATAGGATGCCATGCCTGCGAAATGGCTTGTGCTGAGTGTGAAACGAATGGGCAGGAAAGTATGATCCATGTCAACTATGTAGATAGGGCAGTAAGTACCCAAACCACTGTGCAGGTATGTATGCATTGTGAAGATCCTACCTGTGCCAATGTGTGTCCGGCAGATGCCATACATCAGGATGATTTTGGTGTGGTACACTCAGCTGACACATCTCGTTGTATTGGTTGTTCCAATTGTGTTTTGGCTTGCCCCTTTGGAGTGCCAAAAAAGATGGAGGAGGCAGAGTTAATGATGAAATGCAATATGTGTTATGATCGAACAAGTGCTGGCAAAAAGCCTATGTGCGCTACTGTTTGTCCAAGTCAGGCGCTATATTATGGCACAAAAGAAGAAATAGAAAAAATGCGTCCTGACAGTGTACCCGTAAACTCATTCTTGTTTGGTAAGCAGGAGGTAAATACAAAGGTAAATATTATGATGCCTAAAGGCACGCACCAGTTGATTATTGAATAACCTTTTATAATATGGAGCAAGAAGACATTGACAAAATCCCGAATTGGAAATCAGACTTTCCAATAGAAACAAAAAAGGCCAACCACGTAAACAGGAGGGAGTTCGCTAAATTTTTGGGGCTGCTCTCTGGCGCATTGGCACTTGGTAATGGTGGAATTGTGATCAAAGCACTCGCTTTTCCATCTAAACCCATGGAGGGTGAGCACTTTGTTTGCAATGAAAAGGATGTACCTGTGGGTGAAATGTTCCAATTTTCCATTGAAGGCACCAAGGTAGTTCCTTATATCCTTATTCATCTTGAAGAGACTAAATGGCGTGCTTTTGAACAAAAATGTACCCATTTATCATGTGCCGTACGTTATGAGGGTAAAACCAAGAAAATCGAATGCCCCTGCCATCATGGATTTTTTGATGCGGATACAGGCGAAGTTCTTCAGGGGCCACCACCAAGACCATTGCCCCAGTTGGAAGTAGTGATCAATGAAGGTAAAGTCTATGTTAGGGAAATGAAAGAAACTAAAAGTGTATAGCCATGAGTGATTTTAGAACTTCACAAAACGAGGCCCATCCAAATAAAACCAACACTTTGATGACTGGCATTATTTTGATGTTGATCCTCTTTATCACCATTCAGATTTGGTTTTTGTTTGGGGCACTTAACAATGCATTGGAAGACAATCTATTCTTCGCAGTAATTACATTCATTGGCTCGTTACTGTTTGCGCTAGCCTCGTTTTGGCTTTTGCGTTATCTGCCACAGCCTTTAAAGGATAAGCCAAAGAAAATAAAGAAGCCGTAGATTGTTTATCAGTTACATCTCTTCCAATACTATATTTGATTTATCCACTCCCATCTGAGTAAGGTGGTTTATTACCGCCTCAATCATTGGTATTGGTCCACACACGTAAAATTTCTCACTGAGATTATGGACATTAGCCATGAGGAAATCCTGAGTGATAATGCCATGATTAAAACCTTCTAATTCTTCATTTGACAAAATATTAATGAAAGAAGAATCCAATATTTTTTCAAAATACTGTTCTAAAATAATATCACCTTTTGTCTTATTGGAAAATATCAATGAATTCCCTTTCATCTGATTTTTTTTCTCAAGGTCTCTTAGGATGGCAATAAAGGGTGTTATACCAGCTCCACCAGCTATAAATACCCCATTTCCTTGGTAGGAGATTGCACCCCATACATCATGTATGAGCAGTTCGTTATTAGGTTTTAAATTAAGCAGTTCATTGGTCATCCCTTTGTGGCTGGGATAAGTTTTTATTATAAATTCCAAGTGATCATCATCGGGTAATCCCGTGAATGTAAATGGTCTCTTTTGTTCTTGCCACCCTGGTTTGTTGATAGCCACTTCAGTAGCTTGACCTGGGATAAAAGTATATCCATTTGGTTTAATTGTAACTATTTTTAGTACATCATGGGTGATTTTTTCCACAGAGATGACTTTCACAATATGCTGTTCCATTGCTTTTAATTTTTGTCGTTAATTGATTGTTAATGAATGAAAGAAAAAGTTGTGAATCTCACCAAGGAAATTCAACAACTCTTTCTGATCAAAAACAAACCTTATTTTACTATGATTTTTCCTTTCATCACAACATGAATGCTACAATAAAAGTTGACACTTTCTTTGGCTACCATAGTCCAAGTGTCATTGATCTGAATAGGTCCTGAAGTCCACGCTTTGGTCGCTTCTTCGGTAACATCATGTACAACTATGTCTTTATTTATAAATACAATGACATCGCCTTTATTTACTTCTATAACAGCGGGCTGGTACTTCATTTGTTTGATATATACTTTCACTCGTTTTGGCCCTGTTACAACAGGAACTTCTGTCTCTTCTTTTGGAAGATCTGATTCTTGCGTTGTATTACAGCTGCCAATTGCGAGTAAACAAAATAGGCAGTACAATAAACTGTATTTTTTTAAAACATCAATTCTCATCGTATTATGAAAGCTTTTTCTGTACCATTAATGCATGCTCCAAATGTATGTCCAAGGCAGATAAAACTCCTTCCAACAATTCTTTAAGCTCTTGGTTTTCGGTTTCAGGAATCAAAAGATCACGGACAGCAGCTATTACAGCTTTATGATAACCTACCTCATTGTCAATATAAGCCTTATCAAATTTCGCAGCTGGTAAAGATTTAAGTGATATTCTGGTTTTCTCAGCATCAGATAATAATTTCTGGCTCACTGCATTGTCTTTTGGGGTGACACCCAATTTGGTTACCAGTTCTTTGGCTTGAGCCATTACTGCAGTATGGTCATTGGCCATAGTCTCAGCAAATTGAAGGACATCTTTGTTTTTGGATTTATCTTTTGCGATAGCTGCATAGTATATGTCAATTTGATTGGCAACTACAGCTATGTGAGCCACCTCAGCATCTGATAGGCTAGGATTTTCCTGAGCGTACAAAGAATTTGGTGACATGAATTGTACGACAAACATTGTTAATGCAGTAAGCATAATGTTTTTAATTGTTCTCATCTTTTTAATATTTATGTTAGTAATACCGGTTTGATGATAATGAGGTGATACAGTTACAAAATTTGATGATTATTTTTATAATTTTTTACCAATGTTCACTATAATGTTTATTTAGCAAATTAGTGTCCATTCAATATTGATCATTCCACATATTCTGTACATTTGATGGCCATCACAGTATATGATATTTTGAAAATATTACAGGTTCTATCGCTATTATTAATAACAAGCTCCGCCTTTTCCCAAAATTTTGATGCCTTCATTATTGGCGGTTTTAACGTGTCACAAATTGAGGGTGATAAACTAAGTGGATATAACAAAGCTGGAATTATATTTGGTGCGGCCACCCGGTTTAAGTTAAAAGAACCATGGTCATTTCAACAAGAGATAGTGTATTACCAACGCGGAAGCCGTGCTACCGATAAGGAGCTGAATGCCGACAATTTCTCCTTTAAAAGACTTGATTACATTGATATATTGCTCTTGGGGAAATATATGATCAATGAAGACTGGAGTATAATTGGAGGCTTGGGCATCGGAGCCTTCATCCATGTAAAATCCGATGTAGTGGAAAACAAGTCGGTTTACAAGCCCGATCTTTTTGGTACACTGGGAGCAGAGTATGCCCTTTCACCAAAATGGGTTGCAGCAGTTAAAGGGCAGTATTCTCTTATAACAATAAGTAAAATACAAGATGCCTATAATAACACCCTCAATTTTTCGCTAAGGTATAGATTGTTTTAGGCGGATTGAGCAACCCTTTCTTTACCAGCTTCCATCACAGCATACTTCTTTATTGCCAAGTAGGACGATTCTTCTAAAGTATCTTCTGCCTTACCGGTTTGTTCAGGCTGGTATTGGCCTTCATTTTCCCACCACTGTTTTGCATTGTTACGCGATTCAGTTTTGTCAACATCAAATAGTTGAATATAGGAATCTGACACTATCCAGGGTTTGTCAACAGTACTATATTTTTCAAAAATCATTTGACGCATCCTTGTGGCCATTTCATCATGGTCTTTGAAGTGGGATACTGTATATGACATCGTTTCTGGCTCGGTCATGATATTGTCCCAAAATTTCTGGGAAGACACCACCTGAGCCGTAGTCAACAAATAACCGTAGCCTTTTTCAAGGGGTTCGTTGCTGATATCACATGTTGCTTTGAAGGTTTTCTTTTTTTTACCGAATAGGGATTTGATAAGAGACATTTGTGTTGTGTTTTATTCTGAATTAATTGACCTGTTTTGTTGAACGATACCGGACGTTAAAGGTTGCTTATTTCTCTTGTTTGCTTGCTTTCAAATTTTGAACCCGTTCATATTGGGTTAAAAAATCATCTAAACGGGCTGCAGGTATTTTTTTAGCGATGATTTTCTTTTTGTTATCAAGTACGTACAAAGTGGGGGTAGTAGTAGCATCGTATGAGTTGTGATATGATCCTGTTGAAGTCCGTGGACCATTGACCGTTATCCAATTTAGGTTCATGTCTTTGATATACTTTTGCATTTTTACCATAGAAGTATCAGCACTTACCGCAAATACCCCAACATCAAACTTTGTGTTTTCGTAAAAGTCATGAAGAACGGGCGTTTCTTTTTTACAATGCCCACAATCAGGATCGAAAAAATAGATAATGGTATATTTATTTTTAATGTTATAGAGCGACTGCATCTGTTTGTTCTGATCCATCATGATCATGTTGGGGGCTGTTTGGCCTATAAGACTTAACCTAAGTTGATCAGCTCTTTCTTTTAGGTTTTTTTTCAATTGGGCATTTGCCCAAAAATCCATTTCACCAGTTTGGAAAAATGTATCATAGAGCTCAACGAATATTCTGTCCAAGCCCATGATCTCAGGGTTTTGGTATTTGAGGGTAGTAGTCCACACGAAGTATTTATAGGTATCTTGATTTCCTTTGGCAATTTTGGATAGCCTTTTGATTTCGGACATGATGGTGTCAGGGTCCTGCAACAACATGTTGTCAAAATACTCGTCTATTTTTTGTTTATAGATGGGTCTATCCAACCTTAAAAAAGCAGGATCACTTAAATCAAAATTGTCCCAGTAGTGATTTCTTAAATACCAATAGCCAAATTCCTTTTTATCCGTACCATCTTTAGCTTCAGGAATATCTATTCTTCTATAGGCAAGAAAAATTTTGCTCAATAAATTATCAGGGTAAGCGGCTATGACCTTATCCTGATACTGGATTACCTTGTCGTTGATGGCATCTAAGGCACTCCGGGCAGCCTCAATTTGAGCTTTGGTACTGGTGGAGTCCCTTATTACTTTCACAAATGGTTCAGCCTCCTGATTGCGTTCTACATTGAACAACATGTCTTTGAGGTACTCACTATTTTCAATATCGCCTATTACTTTAAGATCATTTACATAGTCTTTGGTAGTGGTCTGAAACTCGAATTCCTGATCATTGCTCACCAGAAAGTCCAATACCCGTGTTTTGTTCAACACCAAAAAATACATCCCTTCATCCAACTTCTTTTTGCCATCAAAGGTGAACCTCCCGTGACCATCTACTCTGGCAGTATCTTTCACATAGGTGCTTTCACCAAAATAATTACCAAGCAAAACAGTGGTGTCCGCTAATCCTTCAACTTTAAAGCTGATTTTATAACCTTGTGCCTGAAGATAATCTGTGGACAATAAACCACACAGTATAAGTAAGGTGTAAAAATATTTATTCATATCTCTAAACAATGTAAGGAGGAAAACTACTTTTTATTGAATTCGGTTCAATATTAAACTGTATTGGTCTTTTGACCAAGGGCGTAGGGTGTATTTCAGGCAAAATACATGTTGAATCGCGAAATACTTTGTTATTTTTTGTTAATGTAGCAGCATTATCAAAAGCCTTCTTAATATTATTGCCTTAGTTGGCCCATTGTAATAGATTTGTCATTCATTCAGCACTATGTCGATAAAGGTCAAGAATCTTACTAAAATTTTCGGAGAACAGAAAGCAATTGAAGACATCACCTTTGAGGTAGATAAAGGCGAAATATTGGGATTTTTAGGGCCGAATGGAGCAGGTAAATCCACCACTATGAAAATAGCCGCTTGCTTCTTACCCCCTTCAGAAGGATCAGTAAAAATTTGTGACATTGAGGTGAGCGAGCACCCAGGAAAAATCAAATCACTCTTAGGGTATTTGCCTGAACATAACCCATTATATCTGGAGATGTATGTACGTGAGTACTTGTCATTTATTGGGAAGATTCATGGGCTTAATGGTACAACGCTCAAGAACAGAATTGATGAAATGATCAATTTGTGTGGGCTCACCAGAGAACAAAACAAGAAAATTGAGACACTATCAAAAGGATACCGGCAACGGGTTGGTCTGGCGCAAGCATTAATACATGATCCTAAAGTGCTGATTTTGGATGAGCCTACTACGGGACTTGACCCAAATCAAATCATTGAGATTCGGGAATTGATAAAAAAAATAAGCCATGATAAAACAGTGATTTTTAGCACACATATCATGCAGGAGGTTCAGGCACTCTGTGATAGGGTAGTGGTGATAGATAGAGGGAAAATTGTAGCTAATGATACCATCAACCAACTGAAGTCCAAAAAAGTAGAAATGGCCACAATCAATGTTGAATTTACCGAAGAGGTAAAGGCCAATTTGTTGGAATCCATTCCTGAAATTGTAGGTATAGAGCAGATTACTGCCAATAAGCTTAAAATTAAGGCCACCACTGAGGTAGATATTAGGCCAAAGATATTTGAATTTGCATCTGCCAATGGTCTCACCCTTGTGGGAATGCAGCAAGAGGAAGTGACAATGGAGAATGTGTTTCAGGATTTAACCAAGCCAAAGCCATGATTCAGATTTTAGTCAAAGAGCTTAATGGTTTCCTTAATTCGCTGATTGCCTATATAGTAATTAGCGTATTCCTTACCGGTATTGGGTTGTTGATGTGGGTTTTCCCAGAGACATCGGTATTGGATTATGGTTATGCTGACATGGAAACACTTTTCTCTTTAGGGCCTTATGTATTTATGTTTTTAATACCTGCCATTACAATGCGGATGTTTGCCGAAGAAAAGCGTGCAGGGACAATCGAGTTGTTACTTACTAAACCTGTCACCGATTGGCAGATCATATTTGGCAAATATCTATCGGGGTTTATTTTGGTCATTTTCGCCTTGTTACCCACCCTTATCTATTATTATACTATTTATCAATTAGGAAATCCTGTCGGTAATATTGATACCGCTGGAGTAATTGGTTCCTATATAGGTTTGATTTTGTTGGGAGGAGTATTTACATCGGTAGGCGTACTTTCTTCATTGATTACCACCAACCAGATTGTGTCTTTTATCATAGCCGTATTTTTATGTTTTATCCTGTATTCTGGTTTCGAATCGTTGGCGGCCATTAATGTATGGGGTCAGGCATCTGTATTCTTAGAAGAATTGGGCATCCTTTATCATTATCGGGCCATGAGCAAAGGCTTGCTTGATACGCGCAACTTAGTTTATTTCTTCAGTGTGATTTCGATTATGCTGATGTTCACAAAAATGATTTTGGGGAGCAGGAGATGGTAGATTTAAATTCCACAAAACTTGAAGATATTCTAAAGCTACTCATTGGCATTGTGCTGGTGGTTTGGATCAATATGTTGTCGTCAATGTATTTTGAGAGGTTTGATCTCACTGAAGAACAACGATATACCATTAAACCTGCCACCAAAGAGCTGTTGAAGAATTTGGATGATAAGGTATTTATAGAAGTCTATTTGGATGGGGAGCTTAATGCCAGCTTCAAACGATTACAAAGATCTATACGTGAGACTTTAGATGAATTCAGGGTATATTCCGATAACAAGATTCAATTTTCATTTAAGGATCCCGGAGCGGCTTTAAATGAAAAAGCTCGGGGTGAATTTATGCAAGGATTAATTGCTAGGGGCATACAGCCAACCAATGTAATAGATGAGCGTGATGGCCAAAGGCTTGAGAAACTCATTTTTCCCGGTGCTGTAGTTTCCTATGGTGGAGCCGAATCCGGTGTAATGCTACTGCAAGGCAACAAATCAAGCACTGCCGAAGAAAAAATCAATCAATCCATAGAAGGGATAGAATATGCACTGGCCTCAACTATACAAGGTTTGACCAAATTAGAACGGAAATCATTGGGAATTGTTAGAGGGCATAACGAACTCGATGACTTGGAAATGGCCAGCTTACTCAATGAATTAAATGCCAATTATAGTTTGAGCATGATTGACTTGGCGACCAAAGTTGATCCATTCGATGCCCTTTTAATCGCCAAACCGAAAACTGCATTTACCGAAAGTGAAAAATACTACCTTGATCAATATCTAATGCAAGGGGGCAAAATCTTTTTGCTTATTGATCAAATTCAGGCCTCAATGGACAGTGCTTCCAATGTGGCCAATTACTCTTTTCCATATCAGCTCAATCTTGACGATCAGCTTTTTAAATATGGGATAAGGATAAACAATGACCTTATTCAGGATAATAGTGCGGCAAGCTACCCGGTAAATGTGGGTAATATGGGTGACCAGCCACAGATTAAATTGATGAAATGGTGGTTTTTCCCATTGATCAACCGATTTGGTGATCATGTGATCACACGAAATTTGGATGCCGTACTAGGCAGGTTTGTGAGTTCAATTGATACTGTAAAGGCTGTTGGCGTTAAAAAAACACCGCTGCTTTTCACATCAGATTATTCAAGGACATTAACTAGTCCAGTCAATGTTTCTCTACAAGATTTAAGAAAAACCGTAACGCCAGAAATGTTGAATAAGCAGCATATACCCATTGCCTATTTGCTGGAAGGTGAATTTCAGTCACTCTATAAAAATCGATTTAAACCGGAAAGTGTAAATGATGACACTTTTATTGAGCACAGTAAGGAATCAGCAAAGCTACTGGTGGTAAGTGATGGTGACTTGGCCCGTAATGATGTGAACCCTAGAACTGGTAGTCCACAGGCCTTGGGTTACGATCCATTTACACGTAATACTTATGCCAATCAGACATTTATTCTCAATGCATTGAATTACTTGGTTGATGATAAAGGGTTGATCACTGCAAGAAATAAAGAAATAAAAATCAGGCCACTGGACAAAGTGAAAATCAGTAATGAACGTACTAAATGGCAGCTGATCAACCTTGTAATTCCTATATTACTGCTGATTGGTTATGGTGTCATCAGATATTACCTGAGAAAGAGAAAATATACTGGATATAAAACAGACTAAATGCAAAAGAAGAAAAATAAAAGGCTTTTGGTTGTTTTAGGTGTTGCCCTGATCATCACTATGGTCACCTATTGGCTCGACCGGCCAACGAATGAACTGGATGTCAATAAAGACCTTTTCTCATTGTCTGATCCTGTAAATATTAATAAAGTTACTTTAAAGTCTCCAGCAAGTATGGTGACCTTGATTTTTGAAAACGGGAAGTGGAGGGTAAATGATCGGTATGAAGCTGACCCTCAACGTATAAACGTTTTATTCGCCATACTCAAGCAGGTGAAAGTGAGGCGGCAATCAGCCAAAAATCAACAAACTGCACTAGATAGCTTGTTTAGTTTGAATGGGTCAGTAGTCAATTTTTATGAAGGAGAAACCATTGTAAAGCAATTTGAAGTGGTGGGCGATCCTGGAAAGTCACTTACTTATATGGAGGATGCTACCACTAAAGATAAATATTTAGTGGAAATACCTGGGTATCGCAGTTATTTGGCCGGGTTGTTTGAATTAGATGAAAGTGGCTGGCGCAATCCATTGGTATTCAATCTAAATTGGGCCAACTTACAAGATGTAAAAGTCAACTATTACGGAGAGGCTGACAATAGTTTTGAAATAGTATTTGAAGATAGGGATTACACTGTGGCAGGTATTAAGGAAGTTGACTCGCTTAGGCTTACGGATTTTCTTGATGACGTTTCTTTATTGTATGTTGACGATTATTTAACAAAAGAAGAACTTGGGCAATACAATGGTATATTAGATAAACCATTTGCATCTATAAATATTAAGGATATTGGGAATAATGATTATTCCCTTACGGTATTCAGCAAAATACAAAAGAGTAAATACCTTGTAAAAATTGACTCTTTGGACTATGGATTACTAGAAGAAAAATTGTTAAAAAAGGTGATGCGCCCTAGGAGTTATTTTAAGGCCGATAATAGGCGTTAATAATGTAGGTGTGCATTTCTTAAAAATGATTTTATTTTTAACTTTACCATGCTTTAAAATAAACAACTCTAACTAACTATTTTATAATGAAGTTTATTGTTTCATCGTCTGTATTACTTAAACAGCTTTCGAGTATCAATGGCGTTATAACCACCAATCCTGTGGTGCCTATACTAGAGAATTTTTTATTTGAAATAAGTGAAAATAAGCTGGTAATTACAGCTTCTGATCTTCAAACTTCGATGATCACTGAGCTTGAGGTAGAGTCTAAAGAAAGTGGCAACATAGCGGTGCCGGCACGTATTCTTTTAGAAACATTGAAGAATTTGCCAGAACAGCCTGTTACTTTTACAATAGATCAGGATTCATACAGCATTGAAATCAGCTCTGACAACGGTCGATATAAACTAGCGGGTGAAAATGCTACTGACTTCCCAAAGGTACCTGCGGTATCGGATGATTTTTCTATTGATATGTCTACTGACGTATTGGCCAGTGCTATCAATAATACCATATTTGCCACAAGCAATGATGAGTTGAGACCAGCTATGACAGGGGTTTATATGAACCTGTCAGAGACAAATACGACTTTTGTTTCTACCGATGGTCACCGATTGGTCAGGTATAGAAGAGTGGATGTGGCCTCTGATAATGGCAATGCCATTATCATCCCACGAAAAGCTTTGAATCTACTTAAGACCACATTGCCCGCAGAAAACGTAAATGTTTCTGTAGAATTCAATGTTTCCAATGCCTTTTTCAAGTTTGGCAACATTAAGATGATCTGTCGTCTGATAGATGAACGTTTTCCTGATTATGAAAATGTGATTCCAACAGCCAATAACAATAAGATGACGATCGATAGGTCTGAAATTTTGAGTTCATTGAAAAGGATTGCAATATATGCTAACAAAACCACACATCAGGTAAGGTTAAAAATTACAGGAAGCGAACTTCAGATTTCAGCAGAGGATTTGGATTTTGCCAATGAGGCCAATGAAAGACTATCCTGTGAACATGAAGGTGGAGATATAGAAATTGGCTTTAACGCCCGTTTCCTAATTGAGATGCTTTCTAATCTTGATTCAAAGAAAATTGAACTTCATCTTTCTGAAGCAAATAAGGCGGGATTGTTAACCCCTGTGGATAAAGATGACAATGAAGATATATTGATGCTGGTAATGCCAGTCATGCTTAATAACTACGTTTAGTAGTATTGTATTAGATTAGAGGACATAAAAAAAAGGAGCGGCATACCGCTCCTTTTTTTTATGTGTTATCCCTATCAGTATTAGATAGAACCAGTTACTTTAATATCAATAGTAAATGTAACATCAAAGGTAACAGGTACATTATTGACTGTACCAGCTACTTTTACTGATATTTTTTTATCTGTTAAAAACTTAGCATTTATAGCCGTAAAATCTATACCTGTAACATCTAAATCTATTGCGCCAGCTCCATTAACGGCATTAAGGTCAATTTCACCATTGATAGAAATAGAAGAACCTGTACCCACAAAATCAAGAGAGGCATCAGTAATTTTTACATCAGTACCAGTGTAATTAGTGAATTTCATAGAAATTCCTGTGATTTCAATGGCATCCAGATTAGATCCAAATTTGTCTACATCAGCAGGAGTTGCAAATTCTTGTGTAATAGAAAATGTCTTAGGGCCATCTTGAATCAAATCTACATTTGCTGTTTGTTCCACAGAATAGTTGGCACTTGTTTTAAGCAAATCGTCTACCGAATTACAACTAAAGGCAACCGCAGCAATAAATAAAATAATAATATTGTACTTCATAATCTCAAATAATTGGTTTGTTTAAGTAAAGATACCTAAACTTTATAAAATGTAACCGAAGTACTTTGACAACATGAGCAATCTCTTAAATTTACCAAGAGACTATGCTACAACCTTTTGTTATTTATCGTTCTTCTGCCGGGTCAGGGAAAACCCACACTTTGGCCAGGTCTTTTCTGACGTTGGCTTTAACCCGGAGGCACGGTTTTAGAAAAATCCTTGGGGTAACTTTTACCAATAAAGCTACCGAAGAAATGAAGCGGAGGATCATTGATATCCTCAAAACGTTGGCTTCTGGTAACGAACACCCCATGGCCAAGGAGCTTAGTGATGCATTGGAGATTAATGCAATTGAATTGCAAAAAAGATCAAAAGAGGCTTTATCTGATATTCTTCATCAATATGGACGCTTTTCCATTGTTACCATTGATAGTTTTTTTCATCAGGTGATCCGTTCTTTCACACGGGAAGTAGGTCTCCAAGGTACATTTTCAATTGACTTGGATATTGATAAAGTATTGGGAGAAGTTATTGACCAGATGTTGCTGGATGTTGGAGAGGAGGAGCATAAGGTACTGCGAAGCTGGTTAACCGAATTTGCAGAGAATAAAGTGGAGGAGGGCTCCCGCTGGGAATTTAAGGATGATATTGTTGTTCTGGCAAAGGAAATTGTTAAAGACGAGTTCAAAAAACACAATCAACAAATCAATACATTGGGGGAAGACCCACAATTTTTCGATACCCTTAAAAAAGAGTTAAACGAAGTCCAATTTACTTTTGAAAAGGAGATTGAGAAAAAATGCAAGGTGCTTTTTGATTACTTATCGGAAAATGGACTTTCTATTGACGATTTTAAGGGGAAAGGTGGCGGCCCCATTGGGTTGTTTGCAAGAATGAGCAATCAGGTTTATGAGATAACTGATAGGAGACGAGAAGCGGCAGATAATATTGATGCATGGATTAAAAAGAAGGATCCAAAAGAAATTGAATTAACCCAGGCATTGGAATCCTTTATCCTTCCCAAGTACAATGAGCTCATCCATTATTATGATACCAATTTCATCAAACAGCAATCGGCCATAGCGGTTAAAAAATATTTTTACACCTTCGGCATATTAAGTTATGTAAGCAGGTACTTGCAAAAATATAGAGACGAAAATGATATCATGCTCATCTCTGATTTACCGGATTTTTTAAACAGGATCATCAGTGATAGCGATACCCCATATATCTATGAGAAAGTGGGATCTGTTTTTGACCATTATCTGATTGACGAATTTCAAGACACTTCTGAATTCCAATGGAATAATTTCAAACCATTGGTAAAGAACGCTACCGATCAGGGGCAGTTTTGTATGGTGGTAGGGGATGTAAAACAGTCTATTTACCGATTTAGAGGGGGGGACTGGCGCTTGTTACAAAACCAGGTGAAATATGATATTGGAGAAGCAAGTACCATCGAAGATAGCTTGCAAATGAATTGGCGGAGCACAGCAAACATTGTTGGTTTTAATAATTCCTTTTTCACTACTATACAGGATACCATCAAAGGAAAGTATCTGAGCAACATTGCGGACGGATTGAACCCTGAACAAAAAACGAAGCTTCAATTACAGGTCGATGATATACTTGGAACCTTTGAAGATGTGCAACAAGAACTTCCTGCAAACAAAGACTCTAATGAAGGGGAAGTCAATATTGAATTTATTGAGCTAGATAAAGACAGCGAAGATAGCTGGCAAGAAGAAGCGATAAGGAGAACCATTGCTCAAGTGGAGGACTTGCAACGTAAGGGATTTGAATTGAGGGATATCGCTATTCTGACCAATAGGGCAAAAGAAGGAAAGAGGGTGGCCGATGCTTTTATTGCCTATCGAAATTCCCCAGGAGCCGATCCTAACCTGGGCTATGATGTGGTAAGTTCTGAAGCTCTGTTCTTGACGTCAAGCCATTTAGTTCGCTTTATTATCTCATTGATCAAATGGCTAAATGATGAACGTAACCTTATAGAACTCGCTCAGTGGCAATATGAATACCAACACCATATTCTGCAATCAGAAAAGACTGAAGCTGCCATTTTCTCAGGTATCGATAACTGGAAGGTGAACGTGCCACTTCCGTTTCTAAAAGAGAAGGAAATTTTAAAAACACTTCCACTTTATGAATTGGTGGAATCGATAAGTAGAATATTTAATCTGAACCAGCTTAAAGATGAATTCACTTATTTGCAGGGTTTTCAGGATGCCGTGCTTGACTATTCAAAAAATGAGCGCGGTGACATTGTTTCCTTTTTAGAATGGTGGGAGGAAGTGCGTAAGGAGAGAGCCATCCAGATTGCCGATGAAAATAATGCCATTAAAATCTTAACCATTCATAAATCCAAAGGACTGGAATTTCCTGTGGTCATTCTCCCTTTTGTGAATTGGATGATGGACAATGATACAAAGAAGAATAAGGTGATGTGGTGCCCAGGTGGCGATGAACCACCTTTTAATAAATTGCCTATTGTTCCGTTAAAATATGTTTCGGCAATGGCCAAGACCTATTGGGCAGATCAATATTTTGATGAAAAGCTCAGGGCGTTACTTGACAACGTTAATTTACTTTATGTAGCCTTTACGAGACCCATCCACGGATTATTTGCTTATGCCCCCTTGCCGAGAATAGATGTTAAGAAAGGAATATCGTTGAGTACTGTTAATGGTTTTGTATATGAACAACTAACGGAAAAAACGGGTTGGGATGATGAAATGATGCGTTTTAAAAGTGGTGAAATAGTAAGTTACACACCAAAGAAATCGGCCACTGTTGAGTATGGATTGCAAACGTATCATTCTGGCGATTGGCGTAAGAAAATCCAATTACAAATACGAGGTTCAGCGGAATTGAATGAATCACTTTTCGTAGAAGCTACTTTAAAAGGTATTCGACTGCATAGCCTGTTAAGCAGAATTAAATATAAAATTGATCTGGAACAATTTAAGCTGATAGCCGAATATGAATTGCTTTCCAACATTGTCAACCATCCTGATATTGCAGATTGGTTTGATGATAAATGGGAGGTGAGCAATGAGGTGGCGGTGCTTCTTCCAGGGGGAGCGTTCAAGCGAATTGACAGGATCAATAAAAAGGCCAATGAAACGGTGCTGATTGATTACAAAACTGGCACCAGTCGTGATAAGGATATTGCACAAGTAAAGGAATATATAAAAATTATGGAAGAGATGGGCAAAGAGAATGTATCAGGGAGACTTATCTATTTGGAGGATCTTTCGGTTATTGAAGTACAAAGTATCGAGTAAAATGTACAAAGACCAGCCACACCAAACAATAACTTTAAACTTAGAATTTTGAACTCAGCTTCCTTCATATCAGAACTTACAGATCGAGTACTACAGGAAAATCCTGATGGGCTGGACAAGGTGACGGTGATCTTTCCCAATCGCAGGGCGGGACTGTTTTTTAGAAAGGCGATGGCGGAAAGAATTGACAAACCCATTTGGATGCCTGAGGTGGTGAGTATGGAAGACTTCTTGAAGCAGTTTACTTCCTATCAAAAGATGGAGACCCTTGAAGCTGTCTTTGAATTGTTTGATGATTACAAACGACTACAAAAAAACAAAGAAACCTTTGATCAATTCTTTTTCTGGGGGGAGATGATCCTCCGTGATTTCGAGGAAATCGATCAGTACATGGTGAATACAAAGCACCTGTTCACCAACATAAAAACACAAAAGGAACTGGATGAGGAGTTCTTTTTTCTTGATGAGGAAGACAAAAAAATCATACAATCGTTTTGGAGCAGTTTCTTGCCCGACACTACAGAGACTCAAAAGTTGTTTTTGGAGACATGGAAAATACTGTTACCCTTATATGAGAGCTACAAAGAAAAGCTGATAGCGCAAGGTCGCGCGTATAATGGGATGATCTACCGGGACATTGCAGAAAGGACAGAAGAGGGCACGATTACTACTGATAGATCAATTTATTTTGCCGGGTTTAATGCACTTACTGCCACGGAGGAGAAAATAATCAAGCACTTTGTACATGAATATAAGGCGCATGTGGTTTGGGATTTGGATGATTACTATTTTACCAACCGAAACCAAGAAGCGGGCTATTTTTTAAGGACTTATGCCAAAGATTCAATTTTAGGGAAGACCTTTCCAACGGAACCGCCAAACAGGTATAAAGCGGCTAAGAAGTTTA
Source organism: Flammeovirgaceae bacterium UBA1842 (assembly GCA_002338655.1). Taxonomy (GTDB): domain Bacteria; phylum Bacteroidota; class Bacteroidia; order Cytophagales; family Cyclobacteriaceae; genus Fulvivirga. Next base: position 131,830 of record DDIU01000004.1, read on the forward strand.
CAGCCACGGGGGTGTCACTTGAAGTGGGCCAGGCCAAGGCTTTGGCGGAATCATTGGAAAAGGCAGCACAGGAGCCTGATTTTGAGACAGGTAAAACGGTGGTCGTACTGCCACAGGAGCATATGCTCTTTCCCACTTTACATGCTATTCCCGATGCTATTGATAAGATAAACATCACCATGGGCTACCCATTGAAAGACACCCCTGTCTATAGCCTTGTGGAGAGTGTCTTGGTATTGCACCATATGCGAAAGGAGGATTTAATCAATGGGATATCTTATTACTATAAACCATTGAAGGAGCTGCTGGAGCACCCACTACTTTTCAAACTAGAAGAAAAGAAAATCACGGAGTTGATCGGCATCATCAAAAAGCGAAATGTCATCATGCTCTATGAAGATGATCTCCACTTCGAGAATCCGCTACTTCAATTCATTTTCAAGAAGAATAGCGATCCTATCCAATTTTTATCAGAATTACTCGAAGGGCTATACAAAAGTTGGAAAGATGATATCCATGGCTTGGAACTGGAATTCATTGCAAGATTCTACAAGCAAGTGCAACAGCTTCAAACTATGATGGGCGAGAAAGCCAGCACGTTGAGTTATGATTTCGTGGTGAAATTATTCCGTAGGCTTTCACGAAGTTTTAAAGTGCCCTTTACCGGAGAGCCTTTGGAAGGTCTTCAGGTAATGGGGATACTCGAAACCAGAAACCTCGATTTCGATCGGGTGTATATCCTTAATATGAATGAAGACAGTTGGCCTGCCGCCCCCAGACGAGGTTCTTTTATTCCATATAACATCAGAAGGGCCTTTGACTTGCCCGTATATGATCATAGTGATTCCATCTATGCTTATTTGTTTTATCGTTTGATCCAGCGTGCCAATGAAATTCATTTTTTCTATAATACCGTAGCCGAGTTTAACGTCAATGGGGAGTTAAGCAGACTTGTGCAGCAACTGGAAGTGGAGTCTGGCTATACCATTGAGAAACGGATCTTGGCTGGGCCTATTAAGACTAAAGCCCCTGATGCCATTACCATCGAAAAGAATGCTGATGTTTTGCAGAAGATGGAGCGATTTTTAGTGGGTTATGAAGAACGTGACAAATCCCGATTTACACCCTCAGCACTTAATATTTATCTGGAATGCCGGTTACGCTTCTACTTTAAATATGTAGAGAAACTTTACGAGCCGGACGAAGTGCAGGAAGAAATGGATCCGATGATATTTGGGAACATCCTGCACAACAGTATGGAGATATTGTATAAGGCATTTATTAAAAAAGAGAAAAGAGATATTGTCCACCAACAGGATATCTTTTGGATTAAGGAAGGGGTAAATGGGGCATTGAATGAAGCCTTTAAAGAGCATTATAATGTAAAAGGAAAAAAGAAATTTAAGTTGGAAGGACGATCATTGATAGCCGCTGATGTGCTCCGTAAGTTCATGCTCAAAATATTGGATCATGATGCCAGTTATGCGCCATTCAAAATAATCGGACTGGAAGCAGGCTTCAGGGACGGCTACAGCATTGAATATCCGATAACAGTAGGAGAGAGGGATATCAAGATCCGGATGCATGGGATCATTGACCGTATTGATTTGAAGGAAGGCAAGGTGCGCGTGATTGATTATAAAACGGGGCGTGATAAAAAGAATTTTACTACGTTAGAATCTCTTACCGACCGCGAAGATAAGAACAGGAATAAGGCGGTATTCCAGGTATTTTTTTATAGCTACTTGTACTGGAAGAAATATGCCGATGGAACAGATGCTATTGAACCAGGGCTTTTCAATAGCCTTGATCTGTTTCAGAAGGAGTTTAATTGGCAAATAGTGAAGGACAAAGACTTCAATATTAAAGACTTTAGACAGTATACAGAGGCCTATGAAGAACAGCTGGGACAGTTACTGCATGAAATCTATGACCCTTCACATCCTTTCGACCAAACGGAAGATGTGAAGAAATGTGAATATTGTGCGTATCGGGAGATTTGTGGGAGGTGAACATCATAGCCTATTGTCAGTGCGAAAGAGCTGACCTTGCCGTAGATGGTTAACGACTGAAGCAATCTCCTAGTTATACTGCTGAATAAATTAAGGGTTGCCACGCTCACCATTCGCCCCATTCTGTCTCTCGAAAGGATTCTGATGAAAATCAAAACAAACGCCAGCCGGGGATTTGTTATCATGACTGCATTAAACCTGTCAGGTTTAATTTTAGTCAGGCCTTCATCCGTTCAAAATCATATGTCTAAAGTAATGACAAACCTGACAGGTTTTACTGATTTTGTTCTTCCGAGCATGACCGGAATCTCCAGTTAATTGCAGGGGATTGCAGATCAAGTCCGCAATGACATCAAAAAATAAGATTACCCGTGTATAGCCTCAGATTTTCCATAATTCTGAATGATCTTGGCTTCTTCCACTAGCAACTCTTTCCACTGTTTATCTACATCCAGGCCTGTTCCGTACTTACGGGCAAAACCTAAAAATGTAGTATAATGGTCTGCCTCACTTATCATCAGTTCACGATAAAACTTGGCCAGCTCTTCATCTTTGATATTTTCTGAAAGCACTTTGAAGCGCTCGCAACTACGTGCTTCAATCATAGCGGAAAATAACAGTCTATCTACTAGGCTTTGTTGGCGGCTACCTCCCTTCATTCGCACCCTGAACAATTCATTTACATAGCTATCCTTACGTTCACGTCCCAAGGTATAGCCTCGCTTTTTAATGATATCATGGACCATTTGAAAATGGGTTAGCTCTTCTTGGGCAAGTTTTAATAAGGCGGTTACTAAATCAACATGCTCTGAGTTTAACGAAATAATGGTAATGGCATTTGTAGCCGCCTTTTGTTCGCACCAGGCATGGTCAGTTAGTATTTCTTCTATATTGGTCTCAACCAATTGTGCCCAGCGTGGGTCGGTAGCTAATTTTAAACCAAGCATAATAGGTTAAGATTTAGTAAGATGTGAAAGACAAAAGTACGATTTAATCGTCACTATGATGTATAAAGCAGCCTCCAAATAGTGCTTTTGAATATGTTGAAGGTATATTTTATTTAAGAATAAAAATATTATCTAAATAATATTAAATGTTGGCTTAGGATGTATAATGTTACTATTTTTGGAAAAATTTTAGCTTATTAATAGAATACATTATTTAAATAAACAATTGAAACAATAAACAATCAAGGATATGAAGATCACAATTTTAGTGCTACTATTTTTTGCTCCATTATTCGTTTGGAGTCAGGATAACGATGTAACGGTAAATAAAGAAACCGTAAGTGACTATAAAGCCAATGGTGGCGAGAAAACCTTAGAATTACAGTTTGAACCTTTTGGTAATAATCCTATAGGATTGAATGGTATCCGTGCAAGGTGGTTCTCAACCAGCAGTAGTGCATTTAGGTTAAATCTATTTTTGGGAATAAATACTGATTCTCAAATTACTCAACAAGAGGATACTGACAATAACCTGAAAGAATTAAGAGATAAGTTTTTTACATTTTCAATAAATGTTCGACCAGGATTTGAAAAGCATTTAAAAGGAACTGAAAGGTTATCTCCTTATTTTGGTGTGGAGGGTGATTTGGCGTATCAGACTTCTTCTTCAAGATCTGAAAACCAAAATGGCACAGATGTAAATTATTTTAAAACTATTAATGACAACGGTTTTTTTAGAATTGGTGCCAATGCTATTGCCGGCTTGGATTACTATATAACAAAGAAATTGTACCTTGGAACAGAGTTCGGCTTTGGATTAAGTTTTACCAAACTACTTGCCATAAAAGTTAAGAGTGATGCAACAGGTTTTACAGAGCCAGAACCTGCAAAAAGGGGCAGTTCTTTTGACTTAGGTCCAAATGTAAATGCCCAGATAAGATTAGGATATGCATTTTAAAAAACTATATCGAATAGCTGTTATATTACTGGCTTTATCCATTTTGCTGGTGGGCTGTAAAAAGGATTATGACGGTACAGCCAGCATCCAACATTCAATCAATACAGTTGATGAATTGAATCAGCTGGTTATGGGTATTAATTTTCAAGGCACCCTATCTAATGGAATGACAATTGATTTCACCCCTAGTCAATTATATACAAATATGGAGGGTAATTCTTTTACTAATGCACAAGGGTTTAATTACACATATCCAATCACAATTACGTCTGATGGATTTGGGGATGGAAATGCATCTCTTGATATTTCTGGAAAAATATTCAGTTTTCCACTGTTGTTGTGTACAACGGTAAAAGAAATTAGTGTTAGATACCCTGAATTACAAATTTCACCTACGATCCTCAATTACTCAGTATATTTTGCGGCTGGGAATAGTAAGTATACAGAGCGTGATATTATTTATGGAGTACCTTTTCAAGTAGATCATATGTTTACCATACTTGTAAATCCAAATGAAACGTACTTAGATGGTACTTTTATTAGCTCTAAAGGTACTTATTATGATATCAACGGAGATTATAAAATCAATGGTAAGTTTATAGTAAGTACTGGTTATGCTCAAGATATCTTTGAAGATAATAAATCAGAAAGCTATACACTTCTTATGAGGTGTAGCAATTAAAAAATAGGAAGGCTTGATTCAGAATTGTTTGAATCAAGCCTTTCTAAATATCTTATAATCAACATAAAAAGTACCGCCAGGAATAAGTGATGCCGCCCAAGAAAGTAATAGGGTAGAAGTTTTCCATCGAAGTTGTAGAAATACGATGAAAACTATAAGGCAATAAGCCAGAAATAATACACCATGTGACATTCCCACCGGAAACATGATGGCATCAAAATCCCAGATGTACTTTAGTGGCATGGCCACACCAAATAATACAATCGTACTTATACCTTCCAATAATGCCAAAATACGTAGGGTTTTAATCATACCCGCGAAGGTATATAATCTTCGTTGATTAGCGTAGAAATTGTTTTAATTCACTGCTTAAAGTATCCAGTTTTTCAGGGGTGCTTTTTACGAACTTCAATATGGGGATTTTCTTGTGTTTCAATTCGATGTCTATGAAATACTGAAGCTTTGATACCGTATCATTGAATGCGTTGGCATCATGAAACTCTTCGAAGGAAGTAATTTTAATATTGGCCACTTCATCAAAACTGAGTGACTGCTTGCCCAAACCTGTTGCCGTCACAATCTGGATGTTATGGCTGTTTTTATCGAATACTATGCTGACAGGAATTTCAGTACTGGTCAACAGTTTATAAAGGGGAAAAAACAATATGAATATAGCAACAGCCGTGAAGGCCGTATTCGTATAAATGGCAATAAAAGGCACTGCGATAATAAGAATGGCCGAGGAGTATTTCCAAAGTTGGATTAAACTGGTAGACCGGGCAATTTCCAAAAGAGAGTCTTTTGATTTCACTATATAGTTCTCAGACTTTAATAGTGATATTGATTCTGAACTTATCATAATACTAAAGATAATAAAATATTACTTATGTAAATTTATTGATATTGTATTCTTGTATTATGGCTATTTGAGCAAATTGGATTATTGAACAAGGAATACTTCATAACCATTGCACGGGTTGAACAGATGAAAAACCGTTGCTCCGTTATTGGGTAAATCAAAAATGTACATTTCACCACTCTCAAAAATAGTGTCCGTGATGTCCCTTAAATTCTGTTCGTCCTCAGGGCCCGGGGTAGAGGAGAAATAAAAGTTATCGTTCAATACCACATTGATTTTGTTACCAACCGTTGCGGTAGCATCAAATTCCCTTAAATAGGTCTGCTGCTCCCCGTTTGCATCGGTTAGAGTAAATCCCAATGCATTAGCTGGCTCATCATTTGATTCCAACCCATAATTGAAGATGAAACCTGTAGCCTCAGGGAATTTCTCCAAGATAATCCCACTTTGAAATAGGGAGTTCCCTTCACTGTCAAATACAAATATTACATTGACACTATAGGGTCGGTCGTTCATTGGTTGAAAATCAAAACCGCTGCTTTCTATTAAACTTTTCAATATTGTAATAGTTCCTAATCCTGTAATACTGCCATCATAAACAGGGCTATTGTCCGTAGCCTGGGAGCATAGCGGGTCTCCAGTAAGGGTAACTTCATTCAGCGTTACTTCACTGATTGTGGCATCAACCCCTTCAAAATTGAAACTTAATGGCGACAGTAAAACCAGCTTACCATTTTGGAAGGCGTAACCTGTAGTATGATTCAATCTCAAAAAGTTATTATTTGAAATCACTTCAGCAGGGGTTTTGCCAGTGGCCACCATATCAGCCATAATCAATCGCCTATCCAAGTCGAGGGACCAGAAGAGAGAGATATTTTTTTCGTTAAATACAACTTGTTGTACAGGAAAACGGCCAAATATTTGCGGGGTATTATCTTCAAATAAAGCCAAATTCCCTGCTTCTTTGATGGAGAGTAAAGATTCATCACTCGATGTCGCAGGTTCAAATCGCAATATAGTCACGTCTGTATTGTCAGTTTTACTTTTAAATATCAGATCAGAGCCGTCTTCCTCTACAAAGAGGAATTCAAATTCAGCACCGAACTGCGCTTGTTGCAATTCAAATAAGTAATGAAATACACCATAAGTCTCCAATATCAATTCCAATCCAAGTGCGTTATCAATTCTATAGGGGATGGTTTCGTCTGTAAATTCACCATTGTTAGCTGCCACATCGGATTTGATATTGACGGTACCGTCATCGTTAAATTTGAGAATCATCAGATATATTCCTGATTCTGAGATCGGACTATATTGCAGTAACCAGCCATCGGTTGGGGCAGTGAGCTTATCTTTCAATCCCTTAATGGCCGCAGCGGTGCGTTCTTCCACAGGGGCAATATCAGTGCGGTCTTCCTTGCAGGAAGCAATGAGTAAAGTAAGAATCAATATGTTGATTATATGCTTCATACTATAATTTGGCTTGTACAGCTGCCCTTAAATCGTCCAAATCAATACCCGTTACTTTTTTATAGTGCTCGCTGATGGCACTTAACTTCTTTTGAATCAAGGCTTTACCTGCATTTAAATTTTCACAATTAGCGGATTGACAATCACTTTCCTGATTAATAAAATCTTCAAAAAAATCAGTATAAAAAAGGTAAAACGCCACTGTTTCAGCAAAATCTTCATTTGGAGAGCTTGTAGCATAGGGTGAAACAAACCCCCGCTCGATAGCTTGTGTGTCGGTGAGGTTAAACCAAGAACCTGCACTGGTGTAACCTGAAGCAGCTATAGTTTCAAAAGCAGCAGGGAGCTTATACCGTTGATGAACAATATGTGCAAACTCATGATATACAGTATGTAATTGCTGGTCGCGCCATTCCAAATCATTAAGATCAATGGCATTGACATTGGTAAAGGTAATTTGTGCACCAGCATCGGCCGTGCCCAACGTCACCGTGCCATCATTATTATAAATAAGCCCTCCCAGAAATACTATTTCCGCAGGTACATGGTTTTCAAAAAACACCTTACCATTGGTAACTTCCAAAAACGGTGCAATCCAAAACTCATCAATAAAATCAAGCATGGGTCTCACTACGGATAATTTTGGTGGGGCCACACGTTCGCCAGGTTTAACAAATCGATCGACAAACCTGTAGCGGATGGCCATTCCATACCGATCAGTAAAGTGTTCCTGTATGTAAATATCCAATGCTGTCTGAGGTGCGCTACCTGAATCATTTACATGCACACTCAAATCCTCAGATTGATAACAAGCTGTCGATAATATTAACACCAAAATATAGAGTCTCTTCATATTATCTGGGGTTTGGTTTTAAACCACCTACATCAATGGCTGTTTTGGGTATTTGCAACACTTTTCTGAGGTCATTTTGTTGTAAGGTGATTACTGTCTGTCCATCTTGTAAAGTATGGTTTACCGCTATTCCATATCTTTTAATATCGAACCAACGCATGCCCTGACTTATAAATTCTTTTCTCCTTTCAAGAAGAATGTAATTCAATAAAATGAGCTGATCTGTAAATGAGGGCTCATTTTCAGCTCCATAAAATTGCCTCAAAAGGTCTTTGGTAAGAACGTGACTTGCCCCACTATATCTTCTGTCAGTCAATATCTGTAAATCTGCTATGGACTCATCCAATTTGCCTTGGATCATATAAGCTTCAGCCCGATTGAGTAACACTTCCTCGCCACGGAATGCAATAGCTATATGGTAAGGCAGACCTGTATTTGAATTTAAGCTGCTTCTTTCAAATAGGTTTTCATATCTCACCGGGAACAGTGCATTATCCCCTTTTACGAACGCAGGATTTTCCCTGCTGTCTGTCGTGTTGACAAAAGGCCTTGTGGCAAATAGACTGCCATAGAAATTGGAAAGGGGTCCAAATGCAAAGTCAGGTCGTTGGACAAGCGATATTTTTCGCATTAACATTAAATTGCTTGGCTGATCAGGCGATGAATAAAGTTGCGGATAACCTTGAATGGAAGAGCTTGCCAATAAGAATTCTTGTGAAGTAAGGTCCCTCACAAATGCACCAGGGTCCCCACCTAGCAACTGGGAGCTGTAGTCAACGCATCGCACCATATCACCTTTAAAGAGGTAAAAACGGGAGGCAAAAGCCAAAGCTGCATTTCTGTTAAAGTGATACTTGCCTGAATTGGCATAGAAACTGTCATCGATAAGGTCAAGGCCTTCCAACAGGTCATCTTCTACTTTATCATAGACCCTTTTTACTGAAGCCCTTTTATAAGTGGCTATGAAAGTGGTTTCAGGGGTTTCCACATATGGCACTCCTAAGTCTGAACTGGCTGATTGTTGTGAATAATGTTCACCAAACAGGTTCACCAACATAAAATGCCCATAAGCCCTTGCTAATAGGGCTTCGCCTTTAATAGCATCCCTTCTTGCTTCGTCATCATCGGTTAATGCTGGCAATTCGTCAATAACAGCCAAAACTTCATTAGCATGGGCTATGGCATCATAGGTTTGAAACCAAAAGAAGATTGGAGTATCTTGCTCCGTAGGATCAGCGGTAACGTCTTCCCATTGAAAAGTTTGTAAATGACTGGGTCTTATTACCGTTCCATTGGTCCAATCCACGTCATCCGACATCCAATCTGTAAATGCTGGACTGGCAAGAGAATAGGCATTGGTAACTAATTGGGCAGATTTATCAAGGTTGTCCAACGCCACTCTATTATCCGGGACCTCATCCAGAAAATCATTGCATGAATAGAGAAGAAATGCTCCAAGGATGAAGGAACTTGCTTTTATAATATGGTTTAATTTCATCAACATGCTAGAGACCTATGTTTAATGAAAACGTAATTAACTTAGGCTGGGGCAATGCCACTCCACCCGTAGTAAAAAATTCAGGGTCTTGTCCATTCAATTTTTTATCAGAATAGAGTAAGTAGAGATTTTGGCCTTCAATACTGCATGAAGCAGAACTTAAACCAACCCTGGTGAGCAATTTGCTAGGTATATTGTATGATAGGCTCACATTCTTTAACCTGATGTAATCACCATCGGCCACCCTAACATTGCTTTTATTATAGAGTTCATAAGCCATCCCGATATCATTATTGGTGGATACGGCATTTTTATCAAGTATTACAGGCACATTGGTAATTTCTTCATCACCGGACACTGCCCACCGATTGACCAGTTCGCCCGGTAGTGCTTCAAAATCCGTATAGGTAGAGAATATTCGGTCATTGAGCCTGATTTTATAATCGAATTTATAAGACAGTAAAAAACTTAACGTAAAATTTTTGTATTGGAAGATATTGGTTAACCCCCCGGCACCTCTCGGTTCAGTGGGACCTTCATAGACTAGCGTTTCTTCGAGGTCATTACGCTCCTGCAGGTCATATTGAAAGACGATTTCGCCTGATTCATCATAGAAGGTTGGTATTCCCTGACCATTCAATCCTGCAAAATTAGTAGAGTATAGTCCCCTTCGTGGACCACCCAATACGGCCGCACCACCTTGATTGATGGCATCAACTATTCGGGGGCCGAAGTCCAATTTTGTGATTTTGTCTTTAGTATATCCGAAATTAAAATTGGTCATCCATGAGAAGTTTTTCTTTGTATAATTGACCGTTGATAGGGATACTTCATAACCATTGGCCTCCATATCAGCAAAATTACCCACCTTAAGTCCTTGTCCACCAACCCCGCTGGTTTGCACCACACCAATCAGGTCCAAAGCTTGGCGCTGATAATAATTGAATGACCCAGACACTTTATTTTTTAATATTCCAAAATCCAGACCCAGGTTAAGTTCTTTCAATTTCTCCCAAGTGAGCTCCGTATTGGTAAGGTCTTGAATATATAAATAAGGTTCAACATCTGTAGGTCGGACAGTTACATCCGCCTGAAGATTGAGCAAGGCACTGGCATTTGGTGGTAGGTTACCGGAAATACCGTAAGTGGCCCTAAGTTTTAATACATCAAATAATTTGAATGATTCCATGAATCTTTCCTGATCCACATTCCAAGCTCCACTCACATTCCATGTGGGCAAAAATCGGGCAGCATCACTTTCACCCAATTGATTGGAACCGTCATAACGAACGGTAAAGTTGGCAATGTATCTGCTTTTGAAGGCATAGCCGCCATTTAAAAAGAAACCTATAAATCTGTCCTTTTCCTCATTTAGGCCGAAATAGTCAATATTTTGAAGGTTAAAAAACTCAATGATATTAGGGTCTGTCACAACAATCCCCCCGCTTTCATAGACCACCCCAATGCCCGTGGCACTTTTCGAAGTACGGTCAGTAATGCGCATCTCCTGTCCGGCAAGGAAGTTTACTTCATGAATTGTATTTAATGTTTTGTTCCATTCGGCACTTAGCCTACTGAAGAAATTAAGGAACCGACTCTGGTCAAGATATTTAAATCCACCTTGGGGTAGCACCACCTTGGGGTTTAGCCCGGGATTGTTTGGGTCGTTGAACAACAAATTATTGGCACTTTGTATAAACTGTGTGCCATTAGCCCGGTAGGCTTCAGCTTGATTGGACTCTTCATGAACCGTATGATCACGTTCTGTACTGGCATATCTACCTTGAAATACCCCTTTGATTGATAAATTGGGTAGGGGAGTCAGTTCAAAATCAGTCTGTGCGGAGACATCAATAACATTGATTTCAATAAAATTTCGTTCTAGCTCATAGAGAATGTTGAATGGGGCAAAGTTCCTTCTAAAAAACTCCAGCTCACCATTATTATCATAGGGGCGAATGGATCTGGCAGTATTTAACGAATAGCTAAATGGGTTGATATCAAAGCTTCTGCTAAATCGGCCTGTTAGTGGATCGAGTTCCCTGTTTCTGGTACCGGGTACTTTTTGATCGCGATAACTCGCTGTTAACTTGAGTCCAAAAGTGAAATTTTTGGATAGAAAGTAAGTGTTTCGTGCTGTGCCTGTAAATCGTTGTACTTTATCGGCAATAGTCTGGCCTTGATCATTGAGATAGCTTAACGAGTAATAGTTGTTGGATTTTTCATTGCCCGTTGTAAAGCTTAGGGAGTGCTGCTGTTGAAGGCCGACATCTCTGAAAAGCACATCGAACCAGTCAGTATTGGCATTTTCATACTGGTTTAAATACTGTTCATTTAACCCGCCACCTTCTCCCCATTCCAGTTCATGATTGGCTATCAATGTAAACATTTTGCCCATGGCACCATAATTTTGCGCCCTAACGGAAGTGGAGATATCAATCAAGCCCTTTTCATAAAGCTCGCGGTACACTGACATTTCCTCGGCAGAATTGAGCAGATCGAACTGATTGTAAGTAGGCCTTAATTTGGCAGAATAATTACCAGAATAATTCACTTTTAATTCACCACTTTTGCCCCGTTTTGTAGTAATAATTATTACGCCATTGGCCGCTCTAGCTCCATATATGGCCGTAGCTGACGCATCTTTGAGCACTTGAAAAGATTCAATATCATTGGGGTTAAGGTTGGCTACTGATGAACTGATCAATGTATTGGCATTGCCTGAAATGAAGTCATCGGTATTCACGTTGGTCAGGTCTTCCAGGATTACCCCATCCACCACGTACAAAGGCTGATTATTACCATTTATCGAAGCATTACCACGAATCCTGATTTTTGGGGAAGTGCCAAATGTTCCTGATACATTGTCCACGTTGACTCCGGCTATTTGTCCCTCCAATACCCTTCCTACATCCGCCATTCCAGCAACTTTTACATCCGACATTTTTAGGCTCTCCGATGCACCGGTAAACAGTTTTCTATCCACTTCTTGAAAACCATTCACAACCACTTCATCAAGGATAGCCGTGGATTCAGACATGGAAACATCGATGGATGTCCGGTTATTAATTGGTATGCGCAAAGTTTCCATGCTGATCATGCTAAAAATCAGTACACCGTCATTGGGTGCATTAATGGTGAACTCCCCATTTAAATCGGTAACTGTGCCAGTAGTGGTGTTCGCCAACTGGACAGTTACCCCTAAAAGGGGCTCATTGTTTTTGTCGATTACTTTACCGGAAACTCTATTTATATTTTGAGAAAATAGAATAGAAGGTATTAAAAGTAATATAACATTAGATAATATTTTGATGCAGCGCATTTATGATGAAGTGCTATCTTTTATCCATTTTCATCAAAACTGTTACAAAATTAGATACACCATATTCATCAAATAATGCATCTAACGAAGCTTGACTTGTTACCGTGTCTTGCTGCACATTATTAGGTAATAAAATGAATGTTTCCTCACTACTTAAGGTTAGGGATTCTGCATCTATTTCAACTATTTCAAATTCATTAATCAATCCGGAATCCGTTTCTGGGTCGAGCTCTAAATTATCTCCATCTTGGGTCCATTCTCCTTCTTCGTCCAAATCTCCACCCGAGAATCTTAGCTCTCTTTTGTAAGTAAAATCAGCATTGAATTCAATTCTATATCTATTTTCACCGTATAGTGTTGATCTACTTCCTGCAACATTGCTAAATTCAGCTGGAATATCAGTCAATTCGAATTCGTCAACTTGCCATTCACCAATTAATGGATTAACAGCAGGTTCATCATCCTTACTACAAGAAGCTAAAGAACCAATTGAAATAAAGGCAATTATTGTAAGTATGCGTGTCTTCATATTAATTAAGTTTGTTTTAAAATCAAGTCATTTTGACTTCCTACAATAAAAGTATCACTCCATTTTATATAAGTTATCCCCCAAATTAGGTGAATTGATATGAACGGAGAGGATAAGTTGATCCATACAATCTTTGAAATATTGATTATGGAGTATATTTAATGTCTCACAATAGATTTAATATAATGAACAGATCGGCCTTAATAATTTCGTTTTTTAACTTATCAATACTTTTTGCGCAAGCTCAGGATTCGCTCCCCTATAGAGAAGTACCCAATTATCCGCAAGCTTATAGTGCGGGTACCGTGGCAGCCCGAGTGATAGATGGCCTAGGATTTAGGTTTTACTGGGCTACTGAAGGGTTAAGGGCGGATGATTTGAAGTACAAGCCAAGTGAAGCGGCAAGGACTTCCGAGGAGACCATTGATCACATTTATGGAATGAGTAAGATGATCGTAAACGCGACCAAAGGGGAAATAAACCAGGCCGAAGAGGAGTCATTGAGTTTTGAAGAGAAAAGAAGGTTAACCCTTTCAAATTTGAAAGAAGCGAGTGACATCCTAAAACAATCCGATGATTTGGAAGCGATGAAGGTTATATTTGAAAATGAGAAAGGACGTACGGAATATCCGTTTTGGAATCTTTTAAATGGCCCTATTGATGATTGTATTTGGCATGTTGGCCAGATTGTCACTTTTAGAAGAACATCCGGCAATCCTATTTCTCCAAAGGTTAGTTTTTTTAGTGGTAAAGTGAGACAGTAATTATTCAGGATATTTTTCACGCATATAGTTAACGGATGCCTGAATTAATTCTTTTAGCACTTCCAAATCAATCACCGCAAGCTTATTAACATAAAGGCATGAGCTTCCTGTTTTGTATTTGCCAAGCTTGGCCATGAGCTTGTCATGTTTATCAAATCCCGACATTATATAAATGGTCAAGGCGGTTTTCCTAGGCGAAAACCCTGCTATAAAGAAATCGCCTTCTCGACCGCTGGCATATTTATAATGATAGTTGCCAAACCCAATCAGGCTATCGCCCCACATGACTGGCTCGTGGCCAGTAATGTCCTTCATGATTTTTAACAATGTGTGGCAGTCGTCTCGTTTGGTTTCATTTTCTACTGAATTGATGAAGTCGATAACTGATTTGTTGGTGGGCTGAGTTTTATTTTCTGACATACTTTAACATTAAGTTAAGAAGGCATTTAATATTTTTATTGAAATGTAAATGATAATTGGAATAGTGATGATAGTTAAGAGTACCGAAATAATAGTTCTTATTTCAGTTTTTTTTCTTTCCTTAATAACCTTTTCCCTTATCAATTTCAAGTCTTCTTTGGAGGCAGTTTTAAATGTTAAATTCATTTTCAAACTCACATGAGTATAGGCGTCTTTTACCCTTTGACGTCTAGTTTTATTTAACAATCCATTATTGGATCGTAATCTTTTCATCATGTCATATAAATGTCCTGCACCACCCGACATACCTAATCCTTAAAAATCTCCACTTTACTAGAGACAGCTCGCAGAATAAGGAAGGAGCTAATAGCAGCTGAGCCATAAGTTAACACCTCTGTATAATTCTTTAATATCAAACTTCCTGTAAAGAACAACATGCTATATGCCATGGCAATGGCACTTAGCCAGCAAAGTCCCAATAACAATAATCGCATTCCATTCCAGTCAGTTCGAAATATTCGCCAGTTACCATCTGGCCTTATTTTCCCGAAGAATGCCTTGAGCACATTCTCGTCTGTTTTAGGGGCTATAAAAGTAGCCACTACCCAGGCGATTGTTGTAAAGCCAACAGTAAAGAAAAAACCTCTGGGGTCTTCTGCAATGCCTTTGCCCCAAGCAGCATCATAATGAACAAATACAAATTTTGACAAACCATAAGCAACAAATGGCGCAATAGTAGCCACTATTTCACTCCAAGCATTGATACGCCACCAATACCAACGGAGGATCATTACCAATCCGAGCCCCGCACCACATTCAATAATGAAGGACCAAACACCTGATATGGTACTGATCATGGAGGTGATAATAAGCGCAATTACCATGAGTATTAATGTACCTACTCTTGATGCCGCCACCAGGGTTTTGTTTTCAGCATCAGGTTTTACAAATCGCTTATAAAAATCATTGATAATGTAACTCGTTCCCCAGTTGAGCTGGGTAGAAATAGTACTCATATAAGCCGCAAAAAAGGCCACCAACAGTAATCCTTTAAGCCCGGTGGGAAGAAAGTCCTTCATGGCCATAACATAACCCAACTTACTATCAGCTGCTGTAAGTTCAGGATATAGGATAATGGAGCATAGTGCCACAATGATCCATGGCCACGGGCGGATACAGTAATGTGCTATCTGGAAAAATAAAGTGGAGTAGATGGCGTCCTTTTCAGTTTTTGTACTCATCATTCGTTGCGCAATGTATCCGCCACCACCGGGCTCATTTCCCGGGTACCAACTGGCCCACCATTGAATACTGATAAATGCCAAAAAACTGCTGACTCCCAATACTAACATGGTGCCACTGCCCTCACTTCCTATGGCAGGGAAAAAGGACAATGTGCCCTCGGGCAATTTTGATTTCAAACTTTCAACCCCACCTATTTGCTCAGAGTTAAGTACAATAATGGCCAGTACTATGCTGCCCGCCATGGCAATGACAAACTGGATAACATCAGTAAAAGCTACCCCCAATAATCCCGACATGGCCGAATAAATGGCCACCAATAGCATGGCCGCAGCCACATAATAAATCAATTGATCGGTAGGTATATTAAAAAAGACCTGCAAAAGCGACATTAAGGCCACATTTACCCACCCTATAATTAAAACATTCATAAAGACACCAAAATACAAGGCCCTAAAACCACGGAGAAACCTTGCTGGTTTTCCGCTATAGCGCATTTCTATAAATTCAATATCTGTAAGTACTTCAGCCCTTCGCCAGTAACGGGCAAAGAAAAAGGTGGTAAGCATCCCACCTGCCAGCATGTTCCACCAAAGCCAGTTTCCTGCTATTCCATATTGAGCGACTAGTTCAGTAACAGCCAAAGGGGTATCGGCAGCAAAAGTGGTAGCCACCATAGATATGCCAGCTATGTACCAAGGTAGGTTACGCCCTCCAAGGAAGAAACTATCAATGTTTTGACTGGCTTGTTTTCTGAATTTGAGCCCAACAGCTAGTGTGATAAAAAGAAATACAACAATGATGATGTAATCAAGTAAGGCTAGTTCCATAGGCAAAAAAAATTAACACCTGAAATTAGCATTTATTTAGGAAGGTGCAAGAAGAATCCTACCTGTAGCTGGAAGCTTATTTATTTTCGTTCCAATAATAACTATCTGGGTACATTCTTTCACCAAAAATAGCAGTACCTACCCTGATGATGGTAGCCCCTTCTTCAATGGCAATTTCCAAATCGTTACTCATTCCCATTGAGAGTTCATGCATTTCCACATTAGCAATATTTAAAGCGATCGCCTTTTGCTGAATCTCCCTTAGTTTTTAAAGCAAATACGCACTTTGTCAGCATCCGCGCTAAACAGCCCGATGGTCATTAATCCTTTGATGTGAATATTATCGAAAGCGGAGACTTCCTTTATCAGCGTAAGGGCCTCTTCAGGGCTAGCTCCAAACTTACTTTCTTCATTAGAAGTATTTACCTGAATAAGCACATCAATCTCTTTGTTTTCAAGCGTCAGCCGTTTGTGCAGTTTTTCTGCTAGGTCTAATCTATCCATGGACTGAATACAAGACACATCATATTTTAGGATGTCCTTGATTTTATTGGTCTGCAGGTGCCCAATAAAGTGTTTGTCATGAACTTCAGTCTTTAGTTGTTCGTACTTTTCCTTTATCTCCTGTACTTTATTTTCACCTATTAACCGCTGTCCGGTTTGTAAAGCCAGCTTGATGTTTTCGGCTGCCACAGTTTTGGTGGCCAACAATAATTTTACTTCTTCGGGATTTCTTCCGGACTTTAGACAAGCTTGCTTGATTCGTGATAATACGAATTGAATGTTTTCTTCAATCATTATAGACAACAGTTATTCGGCTTCCTTCCAATGCTGAAGCCGGTCGAGATATAAATGCGATTCCACAAACTTCTTATGTGCTGTACTGGTCATTTTTTCTAACAGATTAAGGGCTGAAATATAACTTACCAGATTTCCATTAGATGAAAGATATTTGCCATCTTCCATATAACTGACTTTTGATTCGTCCTGTACTAATAAATTAGGATAATCTTTTTGAAGTTGCTCTCCGCCACCTACCCAAGTCACGATCTTTTTCCCATCGGCAATACCGGAAGCGCCTATCAACTGGGCTCCTGCACAATTACTTACCGTGTATTCGGTTTCCTTATCTTTTTCTTTAATGAAAGACACAATTTTCGGATTGTGTACTTGTGCGTACATATCATAAGCACTTGGTACAAATAATACCGTCAATTTCGGGCAATTCTCAAAAGTATAATCAGGCGTTATTTTTAAGCCCTCTTCGGTAACAATGGGCTTAGCCGTTTCGGCAATGGTAATAACATTAAAAAGTTGCTTTCCATCTTTTTCTGATGGCTTGGTAAAAACATCTGCAGTAGCTGTTACCTCTGTAGTCAGCACGCCATTGTACATCAACAATCCAATGGTGGGCAGTTCATTTTTAAATGGCTTTAGATGTTTTGTTAGGGTATCAGACGGCACTTCGATAGAGCTTTTAGCCTGATTGACGTTTTTCGATTCATTTGAATTGCAACCAAAGGAAATGGCGGCAATGACGGTCATTGTTAAAATTACTTGTTTCATTTTAGAATTAAATTTGTCGGCAATGTGAATTGAGTCTTAATTCAATTCCATTTCCATTACGTAAAGATCGAAGCCTGCTCCCCAGTGGTCTTCTTCTGTACGGATAAGTTTGTAGCCAAACTTTTCAAAAAACCTAAAGGCCATTTGAGAAGTTGTTACCACTGATTTGGTGAGCTGCTTATTTTGTCTGAGTATTGACAGACAATATTCAACAAGTTCCCGGCCCAATCCGTTCCCGGTATATTTAGGATCAAAAAACTGCCAAGTGATATGGCCAACGGTACTATCTTCGGTAATGTTGTAGCCAGTTCCACCAACTATTTTATTGTCTTTTTCAACGGTAAAATAGGTATCGCCATGGGTATTAAGGTAGTCCTCAAAATCTTTAATCTCATGGCTATCAAAATACATTGGGATGTTTAATTCTAATATTTTAATCAATTCGGGTTTATCCGAAGCTTGATATGCTCTAATCATCTTATTGTTTTAATCAAATGCTGTTTTTTGGCCTTCTGCCAAATGGTTACTCGCTAAAGTACAATTTTTTAGATAGGAAAAAAATGGTACTTAGCCAATTAAAAACTATCTGGATTGCAATTGATTAAGACTCAGATGGTTAGGCCATTTGATGGCCTTTTTTAGATTTTCTGTAGAGGTATGAATTGAAAATGTTTCTTTTGGCATATCTCAAGGGTTTATCAGCATTCACCATCTTGATATAAGCATTTTTGTTAACCCCAAAGTATTCGTAAGTGGCCCCATCTGAAAATGTAACTTCAAGTAAAAGGCCTTTGTGTTTGAAATCTGTAATACCCGAATCTGTAGATTGTGCGTACTCCTCTAAATTTGAAGCTTTGGTTTCTGGAGCAATACTCACTAAAAAGTGGTAAGCATCAATAATCTGTTGGCTTTTAATCTCCGCTTCCTCTGACAGGGCATCACCTGCTTGAAACTTATCAGGATGCCATTCTTTGACTAAATTTCTATAGGTGGTTTTGAGTTGCTTAAGGTCAGTATCGGGCTGAACATTAAATAATTTTTTGTACTCGTTAATACGCTTCATGGAGGGGGTTTTTCTAAATAAGGCGCAAAGGTACTTTTTTTAATTACAATAAGTGTTACACGTTTAAAATGTACTTAGATAACGGTAACCCTTACTTTTTTCTTTTTCAACCGGGTGTTGTTAATCAAGGGTAGGAGTGTTTTTACCTTTGAGGATTTAACGGCTACAAAGGAAAAATCTAGCTTGATTTCAATAATGCCAACGTCCTCTCTATCGAGTTTACCTTGTTTTAAAATCAACCCAGCAATATCACCTTTTGATATTTTATCATTTCTACCGCCTGAAATAAATAATGTTTTCCATTTTGAAGCAGCAGGTATGGGTGCTTTTTGTAACCGTTCTATTGGTACATCTTGTATAAACTCCGGTAGTTCATCTCCCTCCCAATGCAGCACATAGGCCGTTCCTGCTGCAAACATGCGGGCAGTACGCCCATTTCTATGGGTAAATTCCTCCTTTTTGTTTGGTAGATGGTAATGTAAGATGAATTTAAGTTCTGGGATATCAATGCCCCGTGCGGCTAAATCGGTAGCTATTAAAAGTTGATGGGTTCCATTGCGAAACTTTATCAATTCCACTTCCCTGTCACGCTGCTCCATGCCACCATGGAAGCAGCCATGACCAATATTATTTTCTGTAAGGTATTCGCTGATCCGTTCAATACTGTCTTTAAAGTTACAGAAGATGATGCCAGGATAATTACCAATGTGGCTTAAAGTTTCCACCAAGGTTTCCAATTTGTCTTTCGATTTCGAAAGCACTTTTTTGATTTTTAGCTGGCTCACCTCATCCTTCAGATGATCGATATAAACAGGATTTTGCAATCCAACAAAACGGGGAATGTCGATTCGCTGTGTCGCTGAAGTAAGGATTTTCGTCTCAATATTTGGCAAAGCACCTATAATTTCAGACATCTCAACTTCAAAACCCACCTCTAATGATTTATCGAATTCGTCCAGTACAAGTGTGGTGATGTCAGTGACAGAGAAATTATCCCTTCTTATATGGTCCGCTATTCGGCCTGGTGTGCCAATGAGGATGGCTGGACGATGTTTTATATCGAGCCGGTCTTTAGAGCCCGAACGGCCACCATAGACGGCATTGGCCTTATATCCGGCACCCATTTCCCGGATTACTTGCTCTATTTGAATGGCCAATTCCCTGGACGGTACTAGTATTAAGGCTTGTATTTCTGAACAGTCAGGATCCAATGAAGCAATAATCGGCAATAAAAAGGCTAAGGTTTTGCCTGTGCCGGTAGGCGATAGCAAAACTATTTCTGCATTAGAAAGAATGGTAGCTTGCGCCTCAACCTGCATGGGATTGAGTGCTTCGAAACCCAATTTATCCAATATTTCTTTTTGGCTTTTAATCGTACTTGACATTGTTCGAAGGTACGATTAAATCATTTGGGTCTTTATGTCACGATAAATTAAGTGATAGGTTTCAATTTTGGATTGAATGCTAAAAATGCTTAGTCAAAACTAACGGGCACACGATTTACAGAGTACCCTTTCGTTTCCAATAAGGCGATTAAACTTAAATCACCCATTAAAAAAGGGGCACCCAAGGCAAAAAATGTGGGTTTATCCTGGATCATTTTTTCAATTTTGGGCAGCCACGTTAAAGATCTTGCATCATAATATGCTATCCTAAATGGTTTACTTTCATTGGTAGCTTTAAGTGTTCCACTTCTCACTGCATCTAAGTCCTGATCGATTAAATAGGCATCAACCATTTTTTTATAATCAGCAATATGATCATAAAAGTGATTGACGGTAAACTTCAATGCTTGTACTTGATCTTCAATTGGAAACTTGGAAAAAGCATCAATTTCTTCCTGAACAGTACCTAAATCATCTAATTTAAGTTTATGCTTTTTAGCCGTTTCATATAGACTTCGCTCGGGATAAACAATATCGTCCCTAAGATTTAGAGCAGCAGTGGCAGTAACTAGAATGATCGGTTGCAACCTACTGTAAAAATCGTAGTAAGCACTTTCTTTCACGTCCATATCAAGTAATAATAATAGACGGAGTTGATTCAATTCATCATCGGTTAGGTAGTCATTGATCCATCCATTGTTTGGAATACGAATGGCTTCATTAAATTTCTTCTGAGTTCTATTGTCCAGAGATGATTTTGTAACGAACACCTCACAATTCTGCATGGCATTATCAATTTCATTGGGCACTTTAAATCTACTGGCTGGTAAAAAATTAATAACCCCCATCAGGTAGGATGGCTTAGCAAGTCCATTCCCAGATATTTCATATAATATGGAATTGTCAGTTTGCCCTGAAGAGTAAACCGTGATAATCAATAATGGAAGGAGAATCAACCTTTTAAGCATGGCATATAAGTCTTAAATAGCTATTTTTTTAATGAAACCCACAAGCTAAAGATTGATTGGGATAATTTCACGTTGATGTAATTTTTTATTTGAATTCGTAGAATATTACATCAACTCAAAAGCACTTCGGTAGGCTCCAATCTCATTGACGTAATCTAAGAAAGCAGCATAAAACTCATTCTGACCTATGGTGGCACTGTCGCCAATAATGACCAGTTTTTTTCTAGCCCGGGTCATAGCCACGTTCATCCTACGGCTGTTGGCTAAGAAGCCGATAGTTCCACTTTCATTAGAACGAACCAAGCTGATATAAATAATATCCCGTTCTTGTCCCTGAAAAGCGTCTATGGTATTTACCGACAACTTGCCTTTGAGTTTTTCATAATCCTCATTGTTTAAAAACATTTCCTGCAAGCGGGAAACCTGTGCTTTGTACGGGGCGATGATGCCAATATTATCAACCTCATCCCATTTATTCATTGCGTTAATTTGGTCGAGATATTGGTTGAAATGTGTTTGGAGTATCTGAGCTTCTTCCGGATTGTAAGAACTTCTCGTCTCGGGATCCACTTGCTCAAAATAGCCCGTGCCTGCTGTGTCAATAAATTCTATTGGCAAATCCCCCTCAAAAACCAACCAATGGGCTACGGCTTTATTGGCTTTGAGTTTGTTTTTATAGAAATATTGGCTCGAAAAATTCATGATGGTTTCGTTCATCCGATATTGCTCAGACAACATGACCTCGGCCTTGTTTCTGTTGATGGCCTTTTCGAAAAGCGTTACTTCCAATCCTTCTTTCGCAGCTTGATATGATTTAATGGTTGGCGGCAGTTGACAATGGTCACCTGCAAAAATCACCCTACCTGATTTGATGATCGGAATCCACGCTGCTGGCTCCAGAGCTTGCGCGGCCTCATCGATAAAGACCGATTTGAATTTCAGCCCTTTCATAATGTGACTATTGGCCGTTACTAATGTACTGGCCACTACCTGTGCTTTAGATAGGATGTCATTTGTAATATAAAAGTTAAGTTGATCAGCGGCATCTTTGAGACTATGGGCTTCATCAAATAGTAACTTTCGCTGCTCGCGTTCTGCATGTCCAAATGAGCGCTTGTATTTTTTTGCTAGTGCGAAATACTCTTCCGATTTCTTTCGCAACGATTTCATATCCTTATAATCACTGTGATGCGCAATGCGTGCATCAAGCGTTTTGCCCAGCATCTCTTCAGTAACCCGAGCCGGATGCCCAATACGCAAGACATTAGCCCCACGCTGACTCAGTTTGTCCACCAATAAGTCCACCGCAGCATTACTTGGCGCGCAAACCAGCACCTGTGTTTCAGTACGTAATGTTTGCAGTATGGCTTCAATGAGTGTGGTGGTCTTGCCTGTTCCGGGCGGACCATGGATGATGGCCACTTCGTAGGCATTGACTACTTTATTCAAAGCCGCATTCTGACTTTCGTTAAGCCCTTGAATAGTTATGTTTTCACCTTCATCAAATTGCGCTTCCCGATCACCAAGCAACACATTTTTGAGATGATTTACCCGATGGTCATCGGTTTTTAAGAGAAATTTCAATGTGCGCTCCATTTCTCTGTAGGAATTTTCATCAAACAATAGCTGAACTCCCAACTGGCCATCAGTGATCCAATCTGGCTTGTCGTCACTATTGAGCGTAATGAGCATGTGGTGTTCACCTACTTGGTTGACCACGCCACTGACCGTTTCGTTGCCTTCCGTATTGCCTTGGGCATTGGAAAAGAAGCTCACCAATTTACCCGACTGAAATAGATGTGACTCTTTATGCTCAGGAGGGCGGGAAACTTTCACCAGCAACCGTTCGCCTGCATCGAACTGGGTTTTCTCTACATGAACAGGATACCAACAAACGCCTTGTCTCCTACGGTCTTTTAATGAGGTGCCAGACATTTTGAGCTTGTATTGCTCAAGGTCTTCTTCCTTTTCCTTTTTAAGTAATTGTTGAAGTTTTTTAAGTTCTTGTTCTACTGTAAAGCTGCCCATCTATCCGTATTAAAAGTGTGAAGATAAGTAACCCTTTCCGGAATATTTACCATACTGGACTTGTTCCGGACTCGTTCCGGTATCCCTGATTTAGTAGCCCTTGCCGTATTTGGTGTTGTCACTAACAAGTAAAGGTCAATTACTTGGGTAAGACTTGTAGTAAATAGTACTTGATAAGCTAGTCGCTTATTTCTGACAC
>DDIU01000004.1:155602-156049 GCA_002338655.1 Flammeovirgaceae bacterium UBA1842
TACACACGCCCGGTATTCTGGCGGTCAGCCCGCCTTGCTTCTTCGAAGCAGTTGGGGTGGTGAGTAAAACACATTATTTATTGAAAACGTACATTCATCTAGGAGTATGAAGAATATTGAATGGAATAACCAATGATTATTACCACGCCTTTTAAGGCGTGTTGCTTAAGAGATTCAGTCTGGCTTTAGCCACTAACATTGATCGAAATCAATTAAGAAATGCTAATTGTATTAATGGCTAAAGCCCTTTTCTCACCAAGAGCAATTACCACGGGCTAAAGCCACATGGTAATTTTTTTGGGAACGATTGTTCAATCAGCAGCGTAAGGCGAAAAAATGGCATGGCGGTGTGTGACGGAGCAGCGGGGTAGGTTATTTGAGCGTTGGACGTAGCACAGTATTTTTCCAAGGCTTTTTTGCTTCGTTTTTTGGCCTCAAAAAATGAAG
>DDIU01000004.1:156063-156318 GCA_002338655.1 Flammeovirgaceae bacterium UBA1842
ATGGCGTGGCGGTGTGTGACGGTGCAGCGGGGCTGGCTATTTGAGCGTGGACGTAGCGCGAGATTTTTTCAAGGCTTTTTTGTTTCGTTTTTTGGCCTCAAAAAATGAAGTGCAAATTGCACTCACCGACAACTTAAGGCTATTGGCCTGAACAAGGTTTGTGATATAATGGACTTGACTAAGCCTCTTGCTAGTTTCTGACACTTTTTGCATTCGCCCAAAAAGTGCCCAAAAACGCTTGCCAGAATAATCCTT
>DDIU01000034.1 GCA_002338655.1 Flammeovirgaceae bacterium UBA1842
GTAGCAGTCTCCAAAAGGGAAGCCTGCACTAAACTTGGGGATTACCACGCAAACCCATTCGATTGTCATCGAATTGTGTTCGCTCGTAATGACGATAAGTAAAGTGAGTCGGTGGTTAGATGCTAGATATGATTCTTCATTCATCATTTTTAATTCATAATTCGATACTGATTGTTAGTTGTTCGAAACTGGTTGTTAGGTTTACTTACTAAATACCAAGTACTGTATACTGTTTGCTAAATACTGTATACTAATCAATAAACACGTATTCCTTGGAGGTCAACTTTAAATACTCTAAATAGACATCATAATAAGCTACCGTCACTTGTCGGATAAGTGTAGTTTTGAACATTAAAGAAAAGTCCGCTCGGGCACATTAATCTTATTTATTCTAAAGAATATGAAATTTACTCTGGTGCAAGCATGTTTTGAATAAAAAAAGACAAAATTGTCCGAAAAAAAATCCCTCGTCAGGAACTTCCTTCCATGATTTTTGTTGTACATTTGCAATGCAATTTGAAATTAGTCTAAATAATTATAATGAGTAAAGACAATCAAATTTTAGAAGAATATAACTCCAAGGAGTACGAACACGGCTGGAGTACAGATATCGAATCCGATCAGGCGCCAGTAGGGCTCTCAGAGGATACCGTTAGGTTTATTTCTGCCAAAAAAGAAGAACCCGAATGGATGTTGGAATGGCGATTGGATGCCTTTAAAAAATGGCAATCCATGGATGACCCTAAATGGGCAAACGTCAACATTCCTGAAATCAATTATCAAGATATTATTTACTATTCTGCACCTAAGCAGAAACCTAAGTTAGATAGTCTAGATGAAGTTGATCCAGAATTGCGTGAGACTTTTAAAAAGTTAGGCATATCGTTAGATGAGCAAAAACGACTTACTGGTGTGGCCGTTGATGCAGTTATAGATAGTGTATCGGTTGCTACTACTTTTAAGGTAAAACTTGGTGAGCTCGGCATCATATTCTGTTCGTTTAGTGAAGCGGTAAGGGAGCATCCTGAGTTAGTAAGGAAGTACTTGGGATCAGTTGTTCCAGCGAATGACAATTACTTTGCTGCTTTAAATTCGGCTGTATTTTCAGATGGTTCATTTTGCTACATTCCTAAAGGAGTGCGCTGCCCAATGGAACTGTCCACCTATTTCAGGATCAATGCAGCCAATACCGGGCAATTTGAAAGAACCTTGATTATCGCTGAAGATGCTTCTTATGTAAGTTATCTGGAGGGGTGTACCGCACCACAACGAGATGAGAACCAACTTCATGCTGCCGTAGTGGAAATATTTGCTGCTAAAGGTGCTGAAGTAAAGTACTCAACTGTTCAGAACTGGTATCCTGGTGATAAAAACGGAGTGGGTGGAATTTACAATTTTGTAACCAAAAGAGGCCTTTGTAATGGTGACAACTCAAAGATCTCATGGACACAGGTAGAGACAGGGTCGGCAATTACTTGGAAATATCCATCATGCATTCTTAAAGGGGATAATTCTGTCGGAGAGTTTTATTCCGTAGCGGTAACCAATAATTACCAACAGGCGGATACAGGTACCAAAATGATCCATATCGGAAAAAACACAAAATCTAGGATAGTTTCTAAAGGTGTGTCTATGGGACACTCACAAAATAGCTATCGTGGACAAGTAAAAGTGATGAAACGAGCTGAAGGTGCTAGGAATTTTTCACAATGCGACTCACTGTTAATGGGTAACCTTTGTGGAGCTCACACTTTCCCGTATATCGATATTGAAAATAGCACCGCATTGGTAGAGCATGAGGCCACCACTTCAAAAATTGGTGAAGATCAGATTTTCTACTGTACGCAGCGAGGCATTGATCAAGAAAGTGCAGTGGCACTTATCGTCAATGGCTACTGTAAGGAGGTGCTGAATCAACTTCCTATGGAATTTGCAGTGGAAGCTCAAAAACTATTGGCCTTGACGCTAGAGGGGTCAGTTGGATAACGGGTATCGGTTGATCGTAAATCGTTAATCGAAAGTATCAGCCTTTGTCAATAAAAATAACTAAAAACTATAAACCAATAACCATTAACCTAATTAAGGAAAATGTTAACAATAAAAAACCTACATGCTTCGATAGAAGATAAATCAATATTAAAAGGGGTCAACCTTGTGGTTAAACCCGGAGAAGTACATGCCATTATGGGACCAAACGGTTCAGGAAAAAGTACTTTGGCATCGGTGCTTGCCGGCCGCGAAGATTACGTGGTAACTGCTGGTAGTATAAATTTTCAAGGTAAGGATTTGCTTGAAATGGCTCCCGAAGAAAGAGCACGCGAAGGCGTATTCCTTGCGTTTCAATACCCAATTGAAATACCTGGCGTAAGCACTACCAATTTTATGAAAACGGCACTAAACAAAATTCGTGAGTATAGAGGATTGGAACCACTAGATGCAGTTTCCTTCTTGAAGATCATGAAAGAGAAAATGAAGCTTGTCGAAATTGACCAATCACTATTAAGCCGTTCATTGAATGAAGGTTTTTCTGGTGGTGAGAAGAAAAGAAATGAAATATTTCAAATGGCCATGTTGGAACCAACTCTTTCCATACTAGATGAAACCGATTCTGGATTGGATATCGATGCTTTAAAGGTGGTGGCTAACGGAGTCAATAAATTGAAAAGCAAAGAGAATTCCACTATTGTAGTTACCCACTACCAAAGGCTATTGGATTACATCGTACCAGATTTTGTACATGTTTTATACAATGGAAGAATCGTAAAATCCGGCACTAAGGAGCTAGCATTAGAGCTTGAGAGCAAAGGGTACGATTGGATTAAAGAAGAAGCAGAAGCTACGGTTTAATTATATATATTCATGACTGAAGTTGCAGAAAGAAACATAACATTAGAAGGGTTACATGATAGGTTTGGCCAACTTGACGCCATGGTGCCTATTCATAAAATAAGGTCAGAAGCGTTTAATCACCTTAATAACATAGGTCTCCCAAAAGTTAAAAATGAGGAGTATAAATATACCAACGTTACCAAGGCATTAGAGAAGAATTTCAATTTTGCCCCTGCTGCCTCCCCTTCCAAGATTGAACAAACTACGATTGATGAAATTACCTTTGATGGGCTTGACGCTTATAGGTTAGTGTTTATAAATGGACACTTTTCACCTGACCTATCTGATAACATCAACGTAAAGGGGGTCAGTGTAATGAACGTGGCAAAGGCCATTGAAAACATTGACAAGGATTTCCTAAAACATTTTGGTACTGTAAGCAGCAAAAATGACGATGCTTTTTTTGCATTGAATACTAGCCTTACAGAAGATGGAGCCTATATTAATATAGCAGATAATGTGGTCCTGGATAAACCGTTGGCACTTTGTTTTATTATTGATTCTTCAGACAAATCGACCTATACTACCTCAAGGAACCTAATCGTAACGGGTGTCAATAGTCAGGTGGATATTTTGGAGATATTTGCCACCCAAGGATCAGAAGGCAGCTTTTCAAACACTGCTACGGAGATAGTGGTGGGCGAAAATGCACATGTCAATTTTTATAAAATCCAAAACAATAAAGAAAATGCCTATCAAGTAGACACTACTCAGGTAAGTCAGAGCAGATCTAGTGTGTTTTCAACCTACACATTTACATTGAATGGTGCCATCATTAGAAACAACCTCAATGTTGCTATTGCTGGCGAAGGGTGTGAATCTCACATGTATGGCCTTTATGTTGTGGATGATAAAACACATATTGACAACCATACCGTTGCCGATCATATAAGCCCCAATTCGTTTAGTAATGAATTGTATAAAGGTATTCTTGAAGATAATGCCAAGGCGGTATTCAATGGCAAAGTGTTTGTCCGTAAGGAAGCACAAAAAACCAATGCCTTCCAATCCAATAAAAACATACTGCTATCAGATACAGCAGTAATAAACACTAAGCCGCAATTGGAAATTTGGGCTGATGATGTGAAATGCACCCATGGGTGTACTACTGGTCAGCTGGATGATGAAGCTCTGTTTTACCTAAGATCTCGTGGACTGGATAAAGACCATGCAAGGTCATTTTTACTATATGCTTTTGCAATTGAGGTTATAGAACAGGTGAAATTGGATCCTTTAAAGGAATATCTAAAACATATCATTTCAGAAAGATTGCATAAAGACTTTTAAAAATGGCAGATGTGAGCAACATTAATGGTATCAATGTCGAGGCCATAAGAACCCAATTCCCAGTATTGGATCAAATGGTAAATGGGAAACCATTGGCCTATTTTGATAATGCGGCTACAAATCAGAAACCCACTTCAGTAATAAAGGCACTTGAGCAATATTATGAAGGCTACAATGCCAATATTCACAGAGGGATTCACACTTTAGCTGAAAAAGCCACTAAGGCTTTCGAAGATACAAGGACAACCCTCGGTAAATTTATAAATGCAGCAGAACCTGAAGAAATCATTTTTACTAAAGGCACTACCGAAAGCATAAATCTGGTGGCTGCCACTTTTGGAAGGAAATTCATCAGTAATGGCGATGAAATAATCATCAGTGGGTTGGAGCATCATTCCAATATTGTGCCTTGGCAATTAGTTGCAGAAGAAAATGGCGCCAAAATCAGAGTGATTGATGTGCTGGACAATGGCACTTTGGACATACGTCAATTCAAATCATTACTCTCATCCAAAACCAAACTGGTTGCCGTTAACCACGCTTCCAACAGCTTAGGCACTATCAACCCGATTGATGAAATTATTGCCTTGGCACATGAAGTGGGTGCAAAAGTCTTAATTGATGGGGCTCAAGCCACCGCCCACCTTGACATTGATGTTCAGGCATTGGATTGTGATTTTTATGCCTTGTCGGCACACAAATGTTATGGCCCTACTGGAACAGGAGCCTTATACGGTAAAAGGGAGTTGCTTGAAGCAATGCCCCCCTATCAAGGTGGTGGTGAGATGATCAAAGACGTATCGTTTGAGAAAACCACTTATAATGATATCCCTTACAAGTTTGAAGCAGGTACGCCTAACATTGGTGATGTCATTGCTTTTAAGTCAGCGTTGGATTTCATCACTGAAGTAGGAAAAAGCAATATTGCAGCGCATGAAAATGATCTGCTGCAATATGCAAGAGAGAAGGCCTTACAAATACCAGGCTTGCGTATTATTGGAGATTCTGATAATAAACTAAGTGTATTATCCTTCATAGTTGAGGGCATCCACCCGTTTGATATTGGCCAGATGCTTGATGCCAGCGGCATAGCTGTACGAACAGGGCATCATTGTACCCAACCATTGATGGAGAGATTTAAAATTGAAGGAACTGTAAGAGCGTCCTTTGCTGTTTACAATACCAAAGTGGAAATTGACAGAATGATTGAATCACTTCATCGTATTGTAAAATTTTTGAAGTAATGTCACAGTCGATCAAAGAAGTACAAGAAGAGATAATAGAAGAGTTTGGCATTCTGGATGGTGACATGGAAATGACAAATTTCTATGTAATGGAACTTGGTCAAAAGTTGCCAGAGTTCAATGAAGAAAATAAAACGGAAGAAAACATTGTTAAAGGATGTCAATCTAAAGTTTGGTTGACAGCCGAACTCAATGGTGATCGCATTAATTATCAAGCCGATAGTAATACCGCCATTACAAAAGGGCTGGTGAGTTTATTGGTGAGAATATTTTCAGGGCAGAAAGCCGATGATATTATAGAAAGTGAACTTTTCTTCCCACAAAAAATAGGAATGGAGCGATTCATTGGTACCCAAAGGTCCAATGGATTTGGTGCCATGATTAAACAAATGAAATTGTATGCCCTTGCATATAAAAGCAAAATAGAGTTATGAGTGAAGTCAAAGAAGCTGAATCAACACTAAGGGACAAGGTTCTTGAAGCTTTTAAAACCGTATATGATCCCGAAATACCCGTAGATGTTTATGAACTAGGCCTTATCTATGAGGTTACTATTCATCCTGTTAATAGTGTCTATGTTTTGATGACCCTTACATCACCCAACTGCCCCTCAGCGGAAGCCATTCCAGCGGAAGTAGAAGAAGCAATTAGGAAAATTGAGGGTGTAAATGAAGTCAATGTAGAAGTGACCTTTGATCCACCTTACTCACAAGATATGATGTCCGAAGCTGCCAAATTGGAACTAGGATTTTTATGAATTAGATATTAGATGTTAGATGCTAGATGCTAGATGCTAGATGTTAGATGTTAGATAACTACTTACTACTAAATACTTACTACTAAATACTTACTACTTACTACTTACTACTAAATACCAATTACTAAATACCAAATACTAAATACCATAATATGTATCCAGAAGAACTAGTAGCCCCCATGAGAACTGATTTAACATCAGTTGGTTTTAAAGAATTGAAAACTGGGCAAGATGTAGATAATCATTTGACAGACCATAAAGGAACATCTTTGGTGGTAGTCAATTCAGTGTGTGGCTGTGCAGCCGGAGCTGCCCGACCGGGCATCAAATGGGCTGTAGAGCACAGTGCCAAGAAGCCAACTAATCTAACCACAGTATTTGCTGGGGTAGATCAGGATGCGGTAGCTAAAGTGAGACAATATACTTTACCATACCCTCCTTCTTCTCCATCAATAGCTTTGTTTAAAGATGGTGAGTTGGTACACTTCGTTGAAAGACACCATATTGAAGGAAGAACTGCCGAGATGATCGGAAACCATTTGGTTGAAGTATTTAATGAATACTGCTAAAAGATCAGATTCCAATTAAAATTGAAAGAAGCCATCTCAAAAGGATGGCTTCTTTGTTGTGCCTATATGGTTTAATTGGAGTCTCAATGCAATTAAAGCATTGCCGATCTCTCTGTGGTTTCTCCGCGTACTCTGTGGTTCTAATTCACTACCAGAATTAAAACCGTTTTGCACTCAAAAATTCAATTGGATTTGTAGTTCTACCCTCGATAGCCAGATTAGCAAGAATCTCCCCTACTACAGGCGCAAATTTAAATCCATGGCCACTAAATCCGGTAGCTATGACCACGTCTTTATCATAATCTGGAAGAAAATCAATTATAAAATTTTCGTCCGGTGAATTGGTGTAAATACAGGTTTTCGTGTCAATGAATGTCTTCATTTCCTTTGAAAAACACTTTCTGGCTATGGTTTGTAACGTCATTAGATCCAATTCATTAGAATTTCTATCCATAGTCTCAGGATCTGTGGTTTCGCCAGGGAAATGATGTCCGAACTTTAAGCCTTTTGGGCCATCAAAATGATCACCTTCCATATAAGGGAATCCATAATAGATCCCCTCATTATTTTCTGCTGTCATTACCCAACAAGGGCAATTATCCAAAGCGAAAATTGCCTTGTCCTCAGGTTCCACCCAGCCAATTACTTGTCTCGTCACTTCCAATTCAAAATCGTTAGGTACAATCTTCTTAACCCAAGGACCCGCTGTAATAATTAATTTCTCAGCGGTGTAGCTACCTTTATCTGTAGTCACTGTTACCCCAGTGTCATTTCTAGTCCAGTTCAATACCTTTTCATTTGACTTGAGTTGCGCGCCATTTCTTATGGAGTGTTCGGCAAAAAGTTTAATAGCCACATCTGGTAATAAAAACCCAGCATCTGGCTCCAGCAGCACCTCATAATCAGCAGGTATTTTAAATTGTGGAAACTGGGCCTGTACTCTACTTGCCTTTATCTCTTCAACGTTAATATTATAATTAATCGAGGCGTTACGGACTCCTTTGATAATTGCACTATCAGATAAGCCAGCATATAATAACCCTGTTTTATAATACAATTTACTGCCAGTTGTTTTTTCAAAATCCTTCCAGCTTTCATAAGCTGTTTCCAACAAGGGGATATAATCAGGGTGCTCAAAATAGGCTTTTCTAATGATCCTCGACTGACCAGAGTGCGAACTCAATTCATTGACAATATCAAATTGCTCAATACCCAACACGCTATAACCTCTTCTTGCCAATTGATAGCAAGCTGATGAACCCATGGTGCCCACCCCAATTACAATAACATCGTAGGTTGCTTTCATTGGGTAAGTTTTAGAATATTACGCTTTTATCAGTTTGTTAAAAGATGAAATGAGATCTGGAGTGCCCATTATATAGATGATATCATTCTCCAATAGTAATGTTTCCCCGTTTAAATCCGTAAGAAAGTCTCCATTACGTTGGATAGATACCACATTTACCCCATGGTTCTTCCTTATTGCGGCCCCTTCGAGTGTTTTCCCTTCTACACCGCTGCCTTTTACTACGGTTACTGAAGCAATATTGAGGTTAGGAATATTGAGTTTTGACACCTCATACCCTGTTCGAGGTCTCAACATCTTATGATTGTCCACCCTAATGTCCCGTACCAAATCTTCAATTTGACCTTCAGGTACTAGATATTTGTTGAGAACCCGAGTAAAAATTTCTATTGAAGTTTCAAATTCCTCTGAAATGACGTCATCAGCCCCCAAACTTAAGTTAACCGGAATTTCACTTATATATCTTGTTCTAACGATTATGTAAACAGTCTGGCAAATCCCGCGTATGGCAGTAACAATCTTCTTTGTGGTTAGTGCATCAGAGATAGCCACCACTGCTACTCTTGCTTTCCATATTTGTACATGTTCCAGTATAAACGGGCTGGAAGCATCACCGAATAATATGGGTTCTCCCTTTGCTTTTTCCTGTTTTACCGTTTCGGCATTCATTTCTATAATGACATAGGGAATATTGGCATTTTTAGCCGTCATAGCCATATTTCTCCCGTTAATTCCGTATCCAATTATTATTAAATGGTCTGTTATGGATTCCAGGTTTTCTAAGTCATCCGTGGTTTTGTTCCAATAACTAAATTTTGCCAGGCCTTTAGACAACTGTGTTTTTGTAAATAATTTAAGGATTTTCTCTGACGACAACAGTGCAAAGGGTGTCAATGCCATAGATAATATGGAAATGGATAAAAAGTACTGGTTGGTAATGGCATCCATCAAACCATTATCAATGCCTACTTTGGAAAGTATAAAGGCAAATTCCCCTACTTGAAACAAAGCAAGCCCTACCATAATGGCTACTCTCGGAGGGTATTTAAGTGCCAACCCTGCCATGGCAGCAATCACCCCCTTTAGCACAAAACAAACAGCGGTGAATCCAATAATGATCATGAAGTGATCGAAGAAAAAACTCAGATCCAGTAGCATACCTATGGAAACGAAGAAAAAACTGGTGAAAATTTCACGGAACGGCAGTATCTGACTGGTAGCCTGATGGCTGTAATCGGATTCTGAAATGATTAACCCCGCAATAAATGCCCCAAGAGGTAGTGACAAACCGATACTTGAAGTAAGCCAGGCAATGGCGAAACAAGTGACCACAATGGTGAGTATGAACAACTCCCTACTTCTGGTTTTGGCCACCTCAAATAGGAGTTTTGGAAAAATATAACGGGCAGCTATAATAACAAATGCGACAACTAATAATGTTTTGATTACCAGGGCCAAAAGGGTAAAAGAAATATTGTCGGCTTTACCGGCCAATATTGGCACCAGTAACATCATGGGTACAACAATGATGTCCTGAAAAATAAGTACGGCCAGTGTTACCTTACCATGTGGGCTATTGATGTCTCCCTTACTTTGTAGTAAATTAAGGACAATGGCGGTACTGCTCAATGAAAACAAAAAGCCTATAAAAGTAGCCTCTACTATAGAATAATCCATTAAATAGGCAATCAGACCCGCTGAGCCAATGGTGAGTAATACTTGAATACTCCCTCCAAGGAAAACAGCCTTTTTAATGGCGGCCAAACTTTTTAAAGAGAACTCTAATCCAATAATAAATAGTAGTAGAATTACCCCTATTTCAGAAAGCACCTCTACTTCGTGCGAAGCTTTCACCAGACTCAGTCCATGAGGGCCCGCCACCACACCTGTGATGAGGAACCCCAATATTGTTGGTAATTTAAACTTTTGGAAGATTAGAATAACCACAACGGAAAGGCCTAGGATGGTTACAATATCTGGCAGTAAGGGTATTTCCATAGTTGAATTTAAGAATTTTGTTGTAAGAATTTAGCCGTAAAGCAACAAGTAGCAAGTAGTTAGACTTGAGATAACTGTAAACCTCAAGCCTAGTGTCTAGTCATTAAAAACTAAACCGTTCTCTGAATTGCTTAAGCTCTTCCTCAAAAGTTTGGTTGACTTCCAATTTCAGTTTATTTGTGATCTCCTGATTTTCCATCACCTTAAGCTGTCGGAGCTTCAAATGTTGATTTACGAAATTAAATTCCAACTCTGGTATCATTTGCTTAAGTGTATCCACAACATCCAGCACAAGCAAATCCCGTTTCACCAAATTATAAACCCCTGTTTTCAAATCACTATCAAGCGCGTTGCCCAGTGCATTTTTAATTTGATCAATATGGATAAAAGATCGTTGCTGACGGCCATCGCCATTTATGGTGATCCTTTTACTAAAATTGGCCTCAAAGACAAATTTATTGATGACTGCGTCAAAGCGCATACTCTTACTGTACCCATACACATTGCCACACCGAAAGATCAAAGTATCCATTTTATGGCTCAGGCGTGTTACATGCTCTTCACCCCGAAGTTTAGATATCCCATAAAATGTCTTTGGGTTGGGAATTGTTGATTCATCCACCGCTTTCTTAGACGAGCCATATACACTTGTGCTGCTGGTATATATAAATTTTCTGACATCACTATTTTCCACAGCATACACTAGCTCGGCCGTGCCCCAGTGGTTTACCTGCTCAAAAAAATGTGGGTCGGTATTGGCAAATGGAGTGGTGACTTTGGCTGCTAAATGGTAAACCACATCAACACCAATAAGCACCTTCTTGAGTGACCTGGAGTCTAGCAAGTCACCCTTTACAAAAGAGACCTTTTCATAATTTTTCATTTTCCCATTGATGAAAAGGTTATGATTGATCCTACTTAAGTTATCAAATACAATAATCTCGTTTACTGATTTCTGTTGAGCAAGCGTATAAACCAGCTCTGTACCTATATATCCGGCTCCACCGGTAACTAATATTTTCATTTATTTACTAAATCTGTATGCAAACCGCACTCCGTTTTATTCATTCCATACCACCTTGCTTCACGTTCCATCATCTCTGGGTCTGCTTTTCGTGTACATGGCTCACAGCCAATACTTAAATACCCATTCGACTCTAAGGGATGCTTGGGCAAATCATATTCTTTCTGATACTGATAGATCATTTTTGCATTCCAATCCAACATCGGGTGAAAACGCACCGCTCCATGAGGTGCAACTTGCTCTACTTTCATGGCTTTCCTAGTCGCACTCTGATCTGCCCTCACTCCGTTGATCCATATGTCATACTGAAGTAGTAGTGTATTTACGGGCTGGGTTTTATTCAAGTAGCAGCAGTGATCAGGATCGCTTGCAAAGAGCAACCTTCCTTCGGCATCACGTTGCATAAATTTGGGAACCTCAGACCTTAAATCCAATATATTTGATAGCCCAAATTGTTCAGCCACCTGATCCCTAAATTCAACTGTTTCAGGAAAATGATAACCTGTATTTATAAACACTATGGGGATAGTATTATCAATCCTGCTTAATATATGAAGTAACACAAGACTATGGGATTGGAATGAAGAAGTGGTGAACAGCCGCTTGCCTTCGCTCTTGTATTTGCCTATTTGTGATACAATACTTTCAAAATCCATGGCCAAAATTATAAGTGACAATATTACAAAAATTACGGCTGTTACGATGATTTGAACAAGGTATGTTGTAATTTAATAGGCTACTTTTTGCCTGAAATTTAACGTGATTACTAGTTGTGCATTGGAAGATCATATATTTTACCGTTTTAGTCTTTTATCCATTTAATCTTTTAAATGCACAGGATTATAGCTCTGACCAACATCTTGAACTAGGTTATGCCCATTTTAAAGAAGCCAAATTTGACAGTGCCATTTTAAATTTAACCATTGCCAAAAACAACCTCAAAGCCACGAACCAATATGAGGACTATGCTTACTCATTGTTATACTTAGGTAAAAGTTATTCCCTTTTGGCCAATTACGTTGAAGCTCAAAAATTTTTAGATCAAAGTTTGACGGTAAGTGAGAAGTACCTGGGTATTCACGAAGCTACCGCAAAAATATACAACGCCATCAATAACAATTATGGAGCACAAGCCAAATTTGATAAGGCACTTAAATATAGCCTTAAGGCCTTAGAAGTAAGCGTTTCGCTTTATGGAAACAAGCATACGTCCGTTATACCGGCACTTAATTCCATCGCCTTTAATATTCGCTCTATGGGCAAATATGACAGTGCTTTATATTGGTACAATCAGGCATTATCTATGGAAAAAGAGGTTTATGATAATTATGAATTGGAGGGGAATACAACAAGAACAATTTCAGGATTGGGTTGGATTTATGCAGCCAAAGGCGAGTTTACAAAATCAATGGAGTACTTACAGCAAGCACTAAAAATAAGTGAAGCTGTTTATGGTGAGGAACATACCACCACAGCCTCTAAACTTAAAATGATTGCCTGGTGCGCCACACAATTAGGCGACTATGATATGGCGCTCGAATACTCAAAGAAAACCGTAGAAATAAGAATGAAAAAATTAGGTAGGGATCATCCTTTTATGGCCACTGCCTATCATGACCTTGGAAGGATATATATGTTTTTGGGGGAATATGATAAGGCCATTGAATATCAATTGAGAGGCAACACTATTTGGGAAAATAAATTTGGCATTTATGACCATCAGATGGCTAATTTCCACAATAATTTAGGGATGTCATATAGCCGCAAAGGTGATTATGAAAAAGCCTTGGAACAATATGAAATGGCGGTTGAGATAGGACGTAAAGAACTTGGCGAAGATCACTTGGAATTAGCCAATACCTATCAGTTAATAGCTGACATTTACGGAAAACAGAAAAAATTTGACGCCCAATATGACCTACTTACCAAAGCCCTGAATATCTCTGTCAATTTCACTGGGCCAGGCCATCAAAACGCGGGCATGATACACCGCAAATTGGGGAAGTACTATGCTTCGCAAATGGATTTTGAAAATGATCTCAGCCATTTTCTCACAGCTCAATCCATTTTCAAAAATAAGTATGAAGAAAAGCATCCAATGATTGCACAGACATGGGCAGACATAGGTGATCACTACCTTAACATTGCCGAGCCTCTAAAAGCACTTCAGTACTATCAAAAAAGCCTGATTACACTGTCCAATCAATTTGCGTATTCAAGTATTTATAGTAATCCAAATGTGGAAGATTTACACTGGAAAATTACGGCCTTGGATGTTTTAGACAAAAAAGCCAATGCATTTACTTTTAATAAAACACTAAACAGCCTAAAGGAATCACTAAACACCTATCAGGTGGCGGTTGATCTTATCGAATCAATTAAAAAGGAATACGTAAGTGAAACCAGTAAAGCAGATTTATTTAAAAACTCACGTAAAATCTATCAAGGAGCCATAGGGATATCCAATCAGGTATATAATCAAACGCATGACCAAAAGTATCTCTTAAAAGCATTTCACTATTCGGAAAGTGCCAAATCAATGTTGCTTTATGAGGTTATTAACACCACCAAAGCCAGAATGTTTGCTGGAGTACAACCAGATATCTTAGCAAAAGAAAAACAATTAAAATTTGAAATCTGGCAGTATAGTGATCGATTATTAAAGGCTAGACAGGAAAGGGACTCCATGCATATAAGTTTGTATCAAGAATCATTGTTCAATGTTCAAAACGAGTATGAAAACTTGATCAAGGATATTGAAATGTCAAACCCAAAATATTATAATCTTAAATATGCCGATGCCACCACCCATTTAAGTGAAATACAAAATCAGCTCTTGGATGATCAGTCGGCTTTAATTGAATATTTCATAGGTGAAGATTCCATTTATATTTTTACCTGTACTAAAAACAATATAGAAGTAAAAGTAGTGGATAGGCCTGCTAATTATAACCAGTGGATAGTGGACTACCGGAAGTCAATTACGAATCACGATTTTCTCATTTCGTCACCAAAGAAAGCTGACCTACTTTATGTGGAAAGTGCGACCAAATTATATGATTTGCTGTTAAAACAGCCATTAATTAATCTAAGCAATGACATTACTAACTTAATAATCATTCCTGATGACAAACTTTGGCATGTAAATTTTCAAACACTGTTAACCTCTGTACCCGATCAAAATATCAAACTGGACTATAGTCAATTGCCCTATTTGTTAGACAAATACAGTATTAGCTTTGCCTATTCAGCAAAAATATTAAGTTTTTCAAATACTTTCGAACCTAAATCAGCAATGCAATTTGCTGGTTTCGCCCCTAGCTATTCCACCTCTAATTACAATAAAGATAGTATCAAATACAGTCTGACTGCCCTATTGGTCAGAAACGGTGAATTGCCATTGCCAGGCGCTTTGGACGAGGTACAACACATTACAGAAGTAATGGACGGGGTCTCATTTTTAGGTAATAAGGCAACAGAAAATAATTTCAAATTACTGGCACCATCCTTTGATATTATACATTTGGCTATGCACAGTTTACTTAATGATGAGCACCCTTCTTACTCTGAACTCATTTTTAATCGACCGGACACCTTGGATGACGGGTATTTGAGCGTTTCGGAAATTTATAATTTAAGTCTAAAAGCGAAACTGGTTGTGTTGAGTGCTTGTAATAGTGGTTTCGGTAAATTACAAAATGGTGAGGGGCCTATTAGCATTTCAAGGGCGTTTAGCTATGCCGGATGCCCAAGTATAATAATGAGTATGTGGAAAATACCTGACAACGCTACAAAAAGCATCATGGTTGAATTCTACAAAAACCTAAAAGAAGGGCTACCTAAAGATAAATCTTTGCAACTGGCGCAACTACACTACCTTAACAAAACCGATGATCCATTATTACAACACCCCTTCTATTGGGCAAGTTTTCTTGCAATGGGAGACACCCAACCACTGCTATCCACTTCCACCGACTGGAGCAGAATCATCTTTTATATTGGCCTTTTAACCTTGGTGGCAGTAATGTTTTTAAGAAATAAAATCCAAAATGTTACCCATCAATCAACTTGATGAGTTGCACTGCTTTTTTATGCTTATAATGTCCATCAAATGTAATAATCTTATTTAATACATCTCTAGCTTTTGCCTTATTACCCACCTCTATGTAGGCCAAAGCCACATACCACCTACTTTGTTCTTCAAACCTACTTCCGATAAGTTCTGTATCTTCTAAAGTGGTAATGGCCAATTGATAATCGCCTAAGTATAAATAACACAGCCCTTTGTAAAACAAGGCTTTTACACCAGTACTTTCATTAAAATAGCTCACTGCTTTAGCAAAGTCTTTATTTGAATATGCTGTGAAGGCTTTTGAAAGAACACTTGTTTCACCATCCCTAAACACAACAGTTGCAGTATAAGGCTCAGATATTTCTTGAGCTACAATATTGGATAGGTCAGGTTCTATAAAATGAAAAATCGCTAACCCTGAAATTATTAGAAATGCCAACGCTGCGGCTATTTTGACCCACACAAAGTCATCTTTCTCTATATTGTCTTTTATGACACTTTGGTTTATATCCAGCATTTCATTTAAATAATCATCAATCTCCTCTTCATTAAATTTTTTCCGAAGCAGTAAGATGCCTTTGGCAATATCCCTTGCCGTTTCATCATTTTTTAACAGGCTGCCAATTGATCGGGAGGTCTTCGAATCAAGAATTCCATCAAGATAATCCTGAATAAGCTCGTAACTATATCCGTCTTTATTAATGTCCATCATTCAATTCTTTAAATATCGTTTTCAGCTTTATACGGGCCATTGACTTTCTATTGGCAACAGTCTTCTCTGTAGAGCTTATCATTTCTGCAATTTCCTGATTACCATACCCTTGTTGATGTAATTGCCAAATTTGATAGTCTTGCTCATTTAGGTTTGACCTGATCAATTCATCAATATTCTCCAAAGAGAATATCTTATCTACCTCAGGCAGATGATCCTTTTCCATCTGATAATTATCATCAAGTAGTTTCTTTCTTCTTTGGGTATTACTCAAATGTGTTGAGCACACGTTTTTAGCTACGGTATACATCCAACTTTCAAAATTATCTATTTCCTCAGGTTTTGGGTATTGCAAAAGCTTAATGAGTGTATCCGAGGCTGCATTTTCAGCTAATTCAATACTTCCAATTCTACCAATACAAAAAGCAGTAAGGCTTTTATGGTAATGAGCATACAGCTCCCCAAAAGCCGCTTTGTCCCCGGCTACATACTGTTGCCAGAGTGATCGATTCTTTTCATTTTTTTGAAAAGATATAAACATTTACTACGCTTTAATGACTAATAAATTGATCGTATTTCCCGATAAACAAAGATCAATGTAAAAAAAGTAGTAACAAATCGGGAATATTTCAATGATTATCAGTCATAAGTAAAACCCCGGTACTTATGAAAGTTTATAATACCATTGGCCTTTTCTTCATTTTAATTATTTGTCATTCAATTAATGGCACTGCTCAGCAAGACCCAATTGCTGCACAATACCACCTGAATTCCTCAAAGTTCAATCCTGCCTATTCTGGTCTGTACAATAGGTTTATCATCAATTCCAATATCAGGAGACAATGGAACGGACTGCCCGGAAATCCGAAAACGAATAACCTTTCAATAAGCTCTTCATTAATAGAAAATACCCTTGGGGCTGGGTTGGTTGTAAATCAAGATGAACTGGGCATTACCACTACTTTAGATTTAAACCTGCAGCTATCCTACCAAATTGAGTTGGGAAACAATCAGGTTTTTTCATTTGGACTGCAAGGGGGTACTACTAATGTGAAGCAAAACCAAGATGAACTCACTCTGAAATATCTGGATGATCCTGATTTTCCACAAGTGGAACAGTCCGCCTCCAAGCCAAACTTTGGTGCGGGGATAGCCTTAATGAGCGATTTTTATTTTTTGGGACTATCCATTCCAAGGATGCTCAACTCAGAATTTAAAGATGGCCTGACCAACAATACCATATACAAACGTCATTTCTACTTAACAGGGGCATTTATTAAAGATTTAACACCCCTGTTCAAAATTAAGCCTGGTGCATTGATCAAATACGTTGATGGTGCCCCTATATCATTTGATATCAGTGCCAATGTACTTTATAATAATCAATTCTGGTTTGGGGTGTTTACCAGGGACTTTAATGCCCAGGGCGCACTGCTTCAATTTGTTTTGAATGATGTCTATCGGATTGGCTATGCCATCGAAATACCAACCTCGTCTTATGTGAAAACAAGTTTTATTACCCATGAAATCAGCATTGGTATTGACCTCGCTATTTTCGGTAATCAGGATGTCTTCATGAGATATTTTTAAAATCTATTAACCTAAAACATGAATTTAAACACCAATCATATGAAAGCGCTCAAACTTCTCCTCCTCTCATTAATATTTAGTCCCTTGTGCAGTGTGGCACAAACCATTTATGTTGCCAATAACAACCCAGGGGCAGTGACTGGAACCAATGTTTTTATTGGAAGTTCTGCATTGCAAGATGCTATCAATGCGGCCACATCAGGTGATATCATTCATGTTATCCCCGGTTCAACTTCTTATGGAAATGTTATTGTAGACAATAAAAGTCTTACCATATTGGGTGTTGGACTCAATCCGCAAAAAAACATCTCCACCCGTTCAATTGTTGGCGACTTGTCCTTGAATCACGCTGGTTCTTCTGGTTCAATAGTATCGGGACTTCATTTAAATAGGTTAATACTCGCTAATGTCAATGATGTTGTACATACTGTTTCAAACATTCTTCTAGAAAACTGCTTACTAAGGGTTGTTATTGGACCAGGGTATTTAACCAATTCCCTATCAGGCCTAATTGTGCGAAACTGCATATTCAATTCTTCCAATGCCACTACCAATCCACAGGCCTTTGAACTATATACTGTCTCTGGAGTAATTATTTCAAATAATATCATACGTGGCAAGTGCTGCGTATCTGGTGCTATACAAGGTGATGGTCTCACCATTGAACATAATTTTTTCTATTACAATGATACGGGAGGGGCGTTTCACAATATTACCAACAGTGTTGTTCAGAATAATATTTTCTATGGTACCAGTCCCAGTGTAGGAAGCGGACAGTCCGGCAACACCTTTATCAACAATTTAAGTTTTGGTACAGCAAACACCTTTACAAATGGTGTAGAGGGTAATACGGCTACTGGCAACATTGAAAACTCAGACCCATTATTGACCAATATGACCTTTACTTCCTCTAGCTGGAATTTTAGTCAGGACATTACTTTGATGACTGGTTCACCTGCTCTTGGTGCCGGTAGCGATGGTACAGATATTGGCCCTAGTGGCGGAGCTAATCCCTATGACCCTGAAGGTACATTTTTACCGTTAATTGAAGCACTAAATATACCAGCTACTGTCAGTCAGGGTTCTGACCTCAACGTGAACGTGAAAGCAAAAGGAAATTAAACGCAATGGTTAAAATTCTACCACTATATGCACTACTTCTTTGCTTCTTTGCATTTTATGCAAATGGGCAGGATGCCAATATAACGGCTATGGAGTATTACATAGATACTGATCCTGGATTTGGTAGTGGCAATTCCATCACACTAACTGCGGGCACCCCCCAGGATATTAACTTTGCTATTTCAACAGGTGGTCTCTCTTTAGGCTTCCATCAGCTGACCATTCGATCAATGGATCAAAATGGTAATTGGAGTATTCAGGAATCGAGAACCTTCTATGTTTCTCCTCAAAACTTAAATTCCCCGGCCAATATCAATAGTCTTGAATACTTCTTTGATTCAGATCCAGGTTATGGCAGTGGAAATACTTTAAGTGTAACATCTGCTACCGATATCGATATACAAGCGGCTGTAACTACTTCTTCTCTATCAGCAGGTTTTCATACCATTAATTTCAGGGCTATTGATAGTGATGGCACCTGGGGAATGGAACAATCAAGGGTCTTCTACTTGAATAGTGTTGGACAAATAGCCAATATAGAATACTTCATCGATGATGATCCTGGAATAGGCAGTGCAACACAAGTAGCCGTATCCCCTGTGCAAAATACTATAGATATGGACATTTTGGTAGCTACTAATAGCTTGACCATTGGCAATTATACATTAGGTATACGAATAGAAGATACCAATGGTAATTATAGCTTTACAGAAACCATCCCCTTCAATATATGTGATGGTGCTAATGCAGGTTTTACATTTACAAATGTCTGTTCGGGAACGGCTACACAGTTTACCGATATCTCCACAGCAACAATGGCAGGTGATCTTTATTCATGGGATTTTGATAGTGATGGCATTGAAGATGATAATACTGTTGGAAGTACCTCATTTACCTATCCCTCAGCGGGCACCTATAATGCATCTTTGGTGATAGATAGAGGCGGATGCAAAGATTCAATAGCCATTATGGTAATGGTAGAAAACATTCCAACAGCAGCAGCAGGTGCTGACCAGGATATTTGCACTGACAATACAGTATTGACTGCTACCGCAGCAAGTACGGGTGAGACGGGAACTTGGACTACCATAAGTGGAACAGGCTCTATCTCTGATGTTAATGATCCAGTGGCCAATCTCAATGGAATCACCACCTTCAGCAACCAATTGAGATGGACAGTGATCAATGACCTTGTAGGCTGCTCTGATTTTGATGAAGTGACAATAACCAGCAATCAGCCCATTACTGTAAGTCCATCGAGCAACATAGTTTCATTAGGACAAACCATTAATACTGATGTTCCATCAACTGCCATCATCAATCCGGGTGATGTGCTAACAACGACAATAACTAACCAGCCAACAAAAGGAACAGCTACAATATTGGTCAATGGCTCCATTGACTACACCCCTACCGATGGCACCGTGGGGGCAGATACTGTTCGATTTCAACTTTGCAACCAATGTAACAATTGCGCCAATAGCTTTTTAGCCATTGACATTCAAAATAATGCTCCAATAATTACACCCGGAACACTTTCAGTAGATCCGGGCGGTAAGGTATCTCTAGATCTGTTGGCTATTATTTCAGACGCTAATAATAATTTAGATCCCTCTTCACTCAGGATAGTACAGCAGCCTATTAGTGGAGCTCTGGCCGTAATTGATGCGAATTTTATGTTAACAATAGACTATACAGGCATTGTATTCGTAGGTACCGATCAGTTGAGCATTGAAGCTTGTGATTTTATTGGTGCATGTACAACAAGTGTTATCTTCATTGAAGTCAATTTACCCAGTGATCCTCCTGTTACCGTTTACAACGCCATATCGCCCAATGGAGATGGGAAGCACGACTTTCTGGAAATAG
Organism: Flammeovirgaceae bacterium UBA1842; assembly: GCA_002338655.1. Classification (GTDB taxonomy): domain Bacteria; phylum Bacteroidota; class Bacteroidia; order Cytophagales; family Cyclobacteriaceae; genus Fulvivirga. The sequence goes on from DDIU01000034.1 coordinate 20,440, forward strand.
AGAATATTGATTTCTATCAAGGCAATAAACTAATCATTTTCAACAGATGGGGTAAAAAAGTATTTGAAGTCTCCGACTATGATAATGATGTGGTAAAATTTTCTGGACTTGGCAATACTGGTGGCGCAAAAGAACTTCCATCAGGCACCTATTACTACCAACTTGATTTAGGTAATGGCACAGAAACCACAGGGTTTTTGGTTCTAAAGAATTAACGATATATACATCTAACGATAGATCAATCGGATGGCTCCGAGACCATCCGATGGATAATGATCATGGGTTTCGGTAACGATAATAAAAGCAATGGGTACTTCGTGTTGAAAAATTAGGTTTCCAGTTTTTTTCGTTTTATTTGATAAGTGCTCTTAAAATGTGCTAATCGATAATAATGGAATTAACTGAAAACGATATTATAAATTTCATTTCCAAAATAATAAGCGAGGAGGGTAACCTCAATGAAGAGGATATTAAACCTGAAGACACGTTTTTTGAGTTAGGGCTAGACTCCATCAGTGCCATTTACCTTATGGAGTTGGTGGAAAACGAATATCAAATTACCTTGAACCCAATCCTGTTCTGGGACTACCCTAGTATTCAATCCTTTAGTAATAAAATATTTACTGACCACTTTTAATAATGTGGAATCCGTTAGACCAAAATAATATTCATAATCCCTATCCGATGTATGATCTACTTAGGAAGGAAGCCCCTATTTACAAGGCGCAAACAGGAGAATGGATTTTTACTAGATATGAGGATGTAAAACATGTACTTACCAGTAAGAATTATGGAGGGGGAAATCGGAAAGATTGGATTGAAAGAGGCGTTGAATATCTAGCACAAAAAGACATTGATATCAGTCATATCGTAGAGGCTATGAATAGCTTTATTTTACAACTAGACCCTCCTTCCCACACAAAAATAAGAAGGTTTGTTACCGACAATTGGGATAAAAATGGTGTTGAAGATATTATTCAAAACAATGTAAATACCCTAATTAATAATATCACCACACCTGAATTTGACTTGGTTACTGAGTTTACAGCCAAGTTGCCCTCGATGACTACGGCTAAAATCATGGGGTTGCCGATTGCAGATCACGCCTATCTACATGATCTGGCCACGGAGATGATTAAAGCCCTTGACCTATACGTGAGCCTTAAAGAGTTGGTGGTTTTAAATGATGCCTCAAAAAAATTCGTTACCTATTTTCGAGATAAATTAACTGATAATTCACTAAGTGAAGGGCTTCTTAAGCATTTAGTAAGTGTGAATAAGCATGCTGAAGAACCTCTGACTGACAATGAGTTAATCTCCGTATTTATCTTCCTGTTTGTGGCCAGTGAAGAAACCAGTGTCAGTTTTTTGGGAATGTCGTTTTACAATATCATTACACACGATCTCCAATCAGAACTTATTGTAAGGGAAAATATCAGTTTGGAACTTGAAGAATTACTGCGTTTCAATTCCCCAGTTCAGCTGCTAGGGCGAATAGCATTGGAAGATACTATAATTGATAACCATAGAATAAAGAAAGGCGATACACTGACCTTATGTATTGGAGCCGCCAATAGAGATCCTGCTGTTTTTGAATCACCGAACGAAATTCAATTAGATAGAAATCCCAAACACCTGACTTTTGGCAAAGGGATTCATTACTGCCTAGGTGACTGGTTAGCCAAATATGTGAGTGAAATAGCGATACGTGAATGCCTATTGAAATTCAATAATCTCACCATCATAGAAGGGCCAACGGATTGGTATAATAATTTAGCTATCAGGGGATTTAGAAGCTTAAAAGTCAGAGTGGGTTAATCCGTGCCCCTTTAAAATATCTCACCCTAATCTGTCTTCCTGCTTTGGTATAGCCAGCCATGGTTAAACCAGTAGATGGAAATATCGCTTCTCTACGTTTTAGTAAATCCGGGTTATCAATTAAAGTAATTACACCTATACAACTGGATTTTTGCTCGATATACAATCGCTCTAAAAATTCGATAGTAGTCACTGATAATTTATCCAATAAGCCTGGGATACGGAATGCAGGATGAATAAGTAACCTAAAACTAAAGAAAGGGTTATTATTGAATTCTTTTGCCAATATCTCTTTAGCGGTCGAAACAGCAATTATCCTGTTGCTTAATTTAACATGAAACACAACCTCATCCGCTCTTTCATGCAAGTTGAACGTTGGGCTTTTCAACACCTCGTTCCAGAACGCAACAGATAATGTTTTTGCCGTTTGGTCTTTCCAAACCAGATCAAATTCCATACTTTGGTTAATATTTCTATCCATAATGGAACAGTTTCATACACAACAACAAATTGAACAATACCTTAAACTACTCATTTCCAAAGAAATTGGGTGTAACGTTCAAGAAATTAAAGCTACCGATGAGTTCGTTATCTATGGATTTGATTCGTTTGACAGTATTTTACTTTTGGATAGACTGGAAAAAGTACTTGACCTTGACTTAAACCCAATGTTATTTTGGGAATACCCGACTATTAAGAAACTGAGTGCAAGACTTTCAGAAATAAAAAAACTTTAGATTTTGGAGTTTTCAAAATAGGATATTCTGAAGTGATCGCCATTAGCCGCATTTCCAATATATACCAAATCCACATCAGGCCATACAGCCTTATTCCAATACTGTTTAATTTTTTGGTTTTGAATAACTGCTAATAAACCCACGGGTTTATCGGATTCAGACAAAGCTGTTGCCAATATCCTTTTCGTTTCAATTGTAAGTCGTGTACTAAGAGCTGGAGCACGATAAGCCTTTTCAATAAAACACCTATACGCATAGACATTCGCTGCCAACTTCTTAAAATAGGTTTTGAATACAGTTGATACACCTACAATTTTGCCGTTGCATTTGATAATTACCACAGCTTGATCAACTCTTTTTACTGCCTCTTCTTTGAGCATTAAATCATGTTCCAGCCAAAATGTAAATAATTGCTTTTTCAGTTCCTTATTGTCAGTATTCCAAATGGAAACAAACTCGAAATCATTAATCGTCTTTAGCACAGCACAGGGGTTACCAATATTCTAAAATTATAATTAATCAAAAATAAAGTTCTATATTGACATTCCAGATGTAATCACTATATTTATATTGGAATTGTTTGATTATAGTGCTTTAAATTAATTTAATGTAGCAGAAATTTATCCATCAGGTATTTTAATGAGCAGAAATGAATAATAATTTACAGCTTCTTTATAATTCGACTCTTTCCAAATATAAAAAATTTAAATCCCGTTTTGATAAAAATGTTAGCTCAGGGCATTTTTATGAGCTATCTCAAAAAGCTCAGCATCAAATCATTACCCGGCTTGAGCGGCTAAAAAGAAGATTATCCAACCTTAAAACCCAACTGAAACTTGCTTTGGTAAGCGGGGCACTGGTTTTCTGCTTATCTACCACCACACAAGCACAACAACTTGGCCCGTTTGTACAGAATGATATTAAAAACCCATTTCCTGGGCCTACACTAAGTAGCCGAGAAGAAGAAGTGGCCGTTGTCGATCTGGATGGTGACGGAGATTTGGATGTTGTAGTCGGTAAAAATTATGGGGATATTTTATTTTTTGAAAATGTAGGCACAGCAAATAAGCCAAAATTTATAAGCCGAACTGGGGTTGACAATCCATTCAATGGACTAAACATCGCTTATTATGCATCCCCAGCTTTTGCCGATTTGGATGGGGATGGCGATTTTGATTTGGTACTTGGTACTTACAATAAAGATTTGGCCTTTTTTGAGAATACAGGAAATGTAAATAATCCTGTATTTAGCACAACTCGAAATGTTGATCCTACTCCTGTTGATGACATTTCGAATTTTAAGTATTATAAAAGAGCAACTTTTACTGACATTGATGGGGATGGGGACTTGGATATTTTTACTGGTGAAAACTATAATGCCAGCTACTCCACTTCGCCAGTAGTATCATTTTGGGTAAATGATGGCACAAACAATTTTACAGGACAAACAGGTACAACTAATCCTTTAAATGATGTTCTTGTTCCTCTTGGTAGTACCATTAATAAAGCATTTCCAGCATTTGTTGATATTGATAATGATGGCGATCAAGATGCTTTTATTGGAGATGCTGCAGGGAATATACATTTTTTTAGGAATGAAGGAACTTTTATTGCACCCAGCTTCCCTGCTGAAATAACAGGAGTGGGTAATCCCCTTAATGGCTTTAATTTTTCCTATAATGCCTCTCCGGAATTTGCTGATTTGGACAATGATGGTGATTTTGATATAGTATTAGGAACAGGACCTTTCGATAGATTAGCTTTTGTTTTAAATACCGGCACACCAACCACTCCTTCATTTAAAACACAAACTGGATTTAATAATCCCTTTAAAGGGCTCGATCTTGCCGAAGATATTGCACCTACTGTGGTTGATTTAAACAGTGATGGTTATTTAGATGTAGTAATCGGAGAAAAATACGGTCAAACACTTTACTACTTTGAGAATAGCCAGGATGGCACATTTACGGAAATATCAGGAGTTGGAGTCAATCCTTTTGATAAACTCCTCGGTGTTAATGATGATCGACCCGTACCTGCCTTTGCAGATATAGATAAGGATGGGGATCAGGATTTATTTGTGACTATAGAGTATACTGGTGGTGGACCATCTGAAGGAAAAGTCATTTTCTTTAGAAATGATGGATCCAATAATTTCTACGCTGATACAAGTCCCATTTATACAAATCAAAATTATAAAGTATTTTCCACTACATTAGGTGATTTTGATGACGATGGGGACTTTGACGCTATTATTGGCGGACAATATATTAATTACTATACAGCGAGCTTACAATTCATAAGAAATGTTGGTACTTTATATGCTCCTTCCTTTGTAGAAATTGATCCTGGATTATCACCCATTAATGCATTTAACTATGCCGGTGCTGATTTAAAACCGATTATGACGGATATTGATCATGATGGAGACATGGATTTAATTTGCGGTGTTCATAATACATCGGCCTCAGGTCAATTATTCTTTTTTCAAAATAACGGAAGTGGTGACCTTGTTGTACAAACTGGTGTAGCAAGTCCATTTTTTAATTCGGGTTCAGGTGTCAATTTTGATTTCGGTAACGATTCCCATCCAGCATTAATAGATAGCGATAATGATGGCGATTTGGATGTTCTTATTGGGTTGAATACAGGTCAGATTACTTTCCTGGAAAATACAAACATTCCACCACAGGTTCACGAAAATACAACTTCATCAAATTTTACCGAAGGTGATCCAGCATTAATATTGGATGCAACATTAACATTATCCGATGATACTAATGACGATATTATAGCCGCATCCATTCAGATTCAAAATAATATTACAGGAGAAGACGTCTTGAGCTTTACTCCTCAATTTGGTGTTACGGGCTCATTTGATGCATCAACAGGTATTCTTTCATTGAAAGGGACTGCCAAAATAGCACAGTATGAGATGCTTTTGCAATCTGTAACCTATGAAAATACAAGTATTAGCCCAAATATAGCAACCCGAAACATTCAGTTTTCAGTTACCGATTTTGATAATACCGATCCTTTTTCAGATTCGTTTCCAGAGCCGATAATTAATGTAAATATTATTTCAGTTAACTCCACTCCAGTTGTAAGTGCTTCCTCAGCAGCCGATGGGATTTATATAGAAAACGACACACCGGGGGTTATAATTGATGCCGGTATTACCGTTTCTGATGCAGACAATACTAGTTTACAAAGTGCCACGATCAGCATCATCAATAATTTTAATCAAGCTGAAGATGCGCTGGTATTCAATACACAAAATGGAATAACAGGTAATTATGTCTCCACAACTGGTGTTCTCACACTTTCAGGAGCTTCAAGTGTTGCCAATTATCAAACTGCACTACGATCTGTAAGATATATTAACACTTCAGAAGACCCATCTATCGCTACACGCACCATTGAATTTTCTGTTTATGATGGTACTGACAACAGTACTCCTGCAACTAGAAATGTACAGGTAGTAGCAGTAAATGATGCACCGGTATTATCAAGTTCAAACTCTGGCACTTTGAATTATGACCAAAATACCGCTGCCATATTGGTGGATGATTTGCTCTCTATTTCTGACGTAGACAATGCTAATTTACTAAGTGTGACCGTTACCATTAATGGTTATCAAAGTGGGGATGTTCTTAATGCTACTCCACCTTCAGGAATTACATCCAATTTTGATACTGGCACAGGTATTTTATTGCTTTCTGGTTCAGCACCATTAGCTGATTATATTGCTGCTGTTCAATCCACTATATTTTCTTCTACAGGATCTAGTACCCGGCAAATTGAGTTTGTGGCCAATGATGGCACTGACAACTCAAGTGTCCACTCTAGGCAAATTGCTATAATACTTCCCAATGAAGCACCCGTTTTAAGTAGTACTAACATGGGTACTTCCGTAAACTATAATCAAAATGGTTCAGCAATATTAATTGATAACCAAATTACAGTTTCAGATGTTGACGATACTTTCCTAGAGGGTTTGACAGTATCAATAAATGGTTTTGTTAGTGGGGACCTATTAACTGTAACCTCACCTAATGAAACAAATACCAATTTCAATACAGTTACTGGGGTTCTTAGTATAACGGGTACCGCCCTTTTAACTGATTATGAGACTACAATGCGTACAGTTGCATTCTCTTCTTCGAATGGTGCGGGTGGCCGAACAATAGAATTTTTAGTAAATGATGGCGATGATAATAGTAATTTATACACCAGGAATTTAAACATTTCCAAAGCAACCCTACCTCCTGTAGTAAATACTACACCAGGTACTACGCAGGTGGGTAGTACTGTTACAATTGATTTGTGTGAGATAATTTTCGACCCTGATAATACTTTTGATGAATTAACAATTATCGTTGTAAGCATATTGTCTCAAGCTTCGACTAATATAAGCGCATGCGATCTCACGATTGATTATAGTGCTGTTGATTTTGAAGGTGAAGATAGCATCGTATTACGTGCAACTGATCCAGATGGCAATTCGGCTGAAAATACTTTAACAATAACGGTCGAGCCAATTGACAACGGGGAACCTCCAATATTACCTTTAGAAGTGTTTAATGCCATATCACCAAATGGAGATGGTCTGAATGACTGGTGGGAAATTGTTAATCTACTCACTCCAAATAAAATAGAATTGTATAACCGTTGGGGGGACTTAGTGAAGACATTGACAGATTATAAAAACATTCCGGATAATTCGCAAATGGATGATTTGCCTTCTGGAACCTACTTTTATAAAATTGAAAGCCCCAATGGCGAGTACACGGGTTACATCTCAATAAAGAAATGATATGAGAAATTATATACTCTTTTTCGTATTGGTTTTAGTTGTACATACAAGTTATGGACAGCAAGACCCTCTATATTCTCAATACCTGAATAATCCCATAGTGCTTAATCCTGCTTATGCTGGTGTCAATAATATATTCAGTGCTTCAGCAGGTTACCGTACCCAGTGGAGGGGTTTAGATGGCTCTCCCACTACGGCAGTAGTATCGGCTCATTCTTCATTACTCAATAATAAAGTTGGAGCAGGGCTCACTATTATCCGTGATGAACTGGGAGCAACAACAAATACTCAAATCAATATTGCAGGAGCCTATAAAATAGAATTTGGAGATAATGTATTTTCCTTCGGTCTACAATCAGGCATCAACAACTATAAAGAGGACAATTCCCAATTAGAAGTACGTGATCCGGGTGATCCGTTATTTACAGGGAATCAAAGTTTTACTAAAGTCAATTTCGGAGCAGGGGCAATTGTAAAAGGGCCACGCTATTTTGTGGGTCTCTCCATCCCAAGGTTGGTGAATAGCAAGGAACAAATCGATAATATAGAAACCGAAATATACTCAAGGCATTATTACCTGGCATTGGGTTATTATTTCCAATTAGGTGCAAACCTGGGTTTGAAAGCTGCTACAATGGTCAAGGCCGTTTCAGATGTGCCTGCCTCCATAGATTATAGTGCTACTGCCCTATTCCTTGATAGGTTCTCTGCTGGTTTGATGAGTAGAAATTTCGAAACTTATGGGCTAATGGTTGGTATGCAAATAAGTGAGAACCTAAGGTTCGGCTATACTTTTGAAGTTCCTACTAATCAATCTGTAGGCTCCAAATTCAACAGTCATGAACTCTCTTTGACCTTAGATATGGAAGTATTCGACTTTCACTTCCTCAGTGATCGCTACTTCTGATCATAGAATTCTGCATTAGTTTTTAATTTAATTATAGGAAATACCTATCATTGTTCGAACATTAGTGGCTCTACTATTGTTTACTTACTCATAGATGAAAATATCCGTTTTTAGAAAAGAGCATTTTAATGCTGCACATAGACTTTTTAACCCTGAATGGGGCGATCAAAAAAACAACCTGTACTTTGGAAAATGTAACAATCCCAACTTCCATGGTCATAATTATGATCTGATTGTGAAGTTGACGGGCGAAATTGACACAAATACAGGTTATGTCTATGATATGAAAAAATTGAGTGACCTAATTAAAGAAAAAGTATTAAATCAATTTGATCATAAAAATCTTAATCTGGATGTAACTTATTTTAAAAATTTGAATCCAACAGCTGAAAACATTGCTGTTGTCATTTATAACATACTTAGGCCTGAAATAAACGAGAGCATCGATCTAAAAATTAAATTGTATGAAACAGAGAGAAATTTTGTTGAATATCCAGCGTAACATCGATGAAAATGACGATATAGCGGATGCTCACGTTGGTACATCGGCAAACACTCCATTAAGAGACGATGCCTTTGACATGTCTGATGATGAGAAAGTAAAGAAGATAGAAGGACACTTTACTGAAATCATGAACATACTTGGGCTTGACCTAACGGATGACTCATTGAGTGGCACCCCCCATCGTGTTGCCAAAATGTATGTGAAAGAGGTTTTTAGTGGTCTCAACCCTGAGAATAAGCCAAAAGCAAAACTCTTTGAAAATAAATACAAATACGATCAAATGCTGGTTGAGAAAGACATCACTTTTTATTCACATTGTGAGCATCATTTTGTGCCTATTTATGGCAAAGTACATGTGGCTTACATTTCCAGTGGTGAGGTAATTGGTTTGTCAAAAATCAATCGTTTTGTTCAATATTTTGCCAGAAGGCCACAGGTTCAGGAAAGGTTGACCGTGCAGATAGCCAAAGAACTTCAAAAAGTATTAAAAACAGAGCATGTAGGTGTGGTCATTGATGCCAACCATATGTGCGTGGCGTCCAGAGGGGTTGGTGACACCAACAGTAAAACTGGAACCGCCTTTTTTGGAGGAAAATTCAAAGATGTTCAGGTAAAGAATGAGTTTCTGAATTACATCAACACTAAATAGATTAGGCACTGATAAGTGACCAATTTATAGCCTATCTAAATACAGATTGGTTAACCTCCGGTATTTTTGTGTCTGATTAAATTCGTAACTTTACATTCAAATAATTAACACATTAAAATTCCATATAATGGCATTTGATTTAGATATGATAAAGGCAGTTTATGCTGGTATTGAGGCCAAAATAACTGCTGCAAGAAAAGTAGTCAACAAACCACTTACCCTTTCAGAAAAAATTTTATATTCCCATTTACATTCTGACCAGAAACTCGAAGCATTTGGCAGAGGAAAATCGTATGTTGATTTTTCTCCTGACAGGGTTGCTATGCAAGATGCTACGGCACAGATGGCCTTGTTGCAATTTATGCAGGCCGGTAAAAAAACAGCGGCAGTACCCTCCACAGTTCATTGCGATCATTTAATATTGGCCAAAGAAGGTGCTGATCAGGACTTAAGAAATTCATTGACTGCCAGTGGCGAAGTTTTTAACTTTTTGGAATCTGTATCCAAAAAATATGGCCTTGGTTTTTGGAAGCCAGGCTCAGGCATTATCCATCAGGTAGTACTTGAAAACTATGCATTCCCTGGAGGGATGATGATCGGCACTGACTCACATACGGTAAATGCAGGTGGCCTCGGAATGGTCGCCATAGGCGTTGGTGGAGCTGATGCAGTTGATGTGATGGCCGGGATGCCATGGGAATTGAAGTTTCCAAAACTGATAGGTGTAAAACTGACAGGTAAGCTAAGTGGGTGGACAGCACCAAAGGATGTTATTTTAAAAGTAGCTGGTATACTAACTGTAAAAGGCGGCACAGGTGCCATAGTCGAATACTTTGGAGATGGCGCAAAATCAATGTCGTGCACAGGAAAAGGCACCATTTGTAATATGGGAGCAGAGATTGGCGCAACTACCTCTACATTCGGATATGATGAGTCAATGGCCCGATTCTTACGTGCCACAGGTAGGACCGAAGTAGCTGATCTTGCCGATGGAATCAAAGAACACTTAACCGGTGATGACGAAGTATATGCCAATCCAGAGAAATATTTCGATCAAGTAATTGAGATCAACCTTTCAGAATTGGAGCCACATGTAAATGGCCCTTTTACACCCGATAGAGCCACACCTGTTTCGAAGATGAGAGAAGAAGCTAAGAAAAATGGCTGGCCTACGAAGGTTGAATGGGGTTTGATCGGATCGTGTACTAACTCTTCTTACGAAGATTTATCAAGAGCAGCTTCCATTGCCAAACAGGCAGTAGACAAAAATTTGAAAACCAAAGCTGATTTTGGAATCAACCCAGGTTCAGAGCAAATTAGATATACTGTGGAGCGTGACGGGTTCTTGAAAATATTTGAAGATCTGGATGCACGTATTTTTACCAATGCTTGCGGCCCCTGTATCGGTCAATGGGATCGTGCCGGAGCGGACAAAAAAGAGAAAAATACTATCGTTCATTCTTTCAATAGAAATTTTTCTAAGAGAGCCGATGGCAACCCCAATACCCATGCTTTTGTTACCTCGCCAGAAATGGTGGCAGCAATTGCCATTTCAGGTGATTTGGGCTTCAACCCAATAACTGATACCCTTACCAATGAAAATGGTGAACAAGTAAAACTTGATCCCCCAACAGGTTGGGAATTACCAGAAAAGGGATTTGATGTAGAGGACAATGGTTATCAGAAACCTGCCACTGACGGTGGAAATGTAGAAATTAAGGTAGCTCCAGACTCTAAACGACTGCAGTTGTTAGAGCCATTTAAACCCTGGGATGGAAATAATATCACAGGGATGAAGTTATTGATCAAAGCTAAAGGAAAATGTACCACTGACCATATTTCAATGGCCGGTCCTTGGTTAAGATTTAGGGGCCACCTAGACAATATTTCCAATAACACATTGACTGGTGCTGTAAACTTCTTCAATGAAGCTACAGACAAGGTTAAAAACCAATTGACCGGTGAATATGGTGCTGTACCGGACACAGCAAGAGCTTATAAGGCAGCTGGAGTGCCTTCAATTGTAGTTGGTGACCATAACTATGGTGAAGGGTCATCTAGGGAGCATGCGGCTATGCAACCAAGGTTTTTAGGGGTAGTTGCAGTACTTGTCAAATCTTTTGCAAGGATTCACGAGACCAACCTTAAAAAACAAGGGATGCTAGGCCTTACCTTTTCCAATGAAGCTGACTATGATAAAATCCAAGAGGACGACACTTTGGACTTATCCGATTTGAAAGACTTTACTGAGGGCAAACCTTTGACCTTGGTATTAAACCATAAAGATGGTAGTAGCGAATCAATTAAAGTCAACCATACTTATAATGAAGCCCAGATAGGCTGGTTTAAGGCAGGTTCAGCGCTTAACCTCATTAAGATGAAGGAGAAAGCCTAGTTAGATTTTATAGTGACAAGATTCACATCCTGGCATAGGTATTAAATTAAATAAAAGAGGCCACTGAAATATTAGTGGCCTCTTTTATTGTTAGCTGCTTATTATTTATTTCGAAATAATAATTCTCTTGAATTTGGTCTTATCACCTTGTCTGACCTGAATAATGTAAATCCCCTGTCTTAAATCTGAAGTTGGTTTCAATAGCATCTCTACAGAATTACCTTCTGGGGTAAATACTCCGCTATAATGTATTTTACCATTGATATCTATCAAGCTGATCTCGACAGGTGTTGGTCCCATTAAGCTAAGATTTAGGTTAATGTTAGCTTGATCCGTTGGGTTTGGATAAGTTGAGATACTGAACACAGCATTTTTATCAACATAATTGACTGTTACCAGATTGTCAGAGTAAGTAGCAGTACCGTCAAAATCAACTTGTTTCAACCTATAAACGTTACTTCCAAAAACAGGCCTACTATCAATAAATTGGTATTTATTAATCGATTCTGTACTACCGGACCCCTCAACCTGCCCTAACACTTTAAAATTATTAGTACCGGAAATCAATCTTTCTATTACAAAGTAATCATTATTGATTTCTGATGAAGTTGTCCATTCCAATTTTACCTCATTATCAACCAGTTGACCTGTAAATGAGGTAAGGGTAATTGGAAGAGGGTTAGCAACATCTCCAGAACCAAGGGTGAATATGTGTTCACTGAATGTGTTAGGTGTTACGGCTGAAAAATTTCCTCCACTTTGACTATGACTTCCACTAAAACTAGTACCACCTAAATTGTCCCATGAACTAGTGCCATCATTCCAAATCACAACTTCCAATTCCTCTCTTTCAGAAGAAACAGTAGAAACATCACTTTCCATCCCCCAACTCAACCCAACAGTAGCAGTCACCCCTGAAGAAGCAACACTTCCATCACTAATTTTCCAATATTCCCCTGCACTTATGGTTTTAATACTTGAATTAGTAGGTGTTAAATTATCAACTAATGGATCAGTAGTTGGGTCACCTTCAAAATACTGCGCTTCCCAGGTAAATCCTCCGGTTGAAACATTGTTTACAGTAGCTGGCCTCCAGTTGGATGCACTACCTATAGGGAAGGTGAATGAACCTGATGGTATTGTTTTTGAAAGTTTACCAACTACATATGAATTGGACCTACCTTCAGTAGGGCTAATGGATCCACTTGATAATATTGTAAAATTATTACCATTAGTTACTAATTTTCCATTGTTAAGAAATAGAATATTTTGAATTTCTACATCAGCAGAAGCCAATTGAATATTGCTAGTATTGTTTAATAATAACCTATAAATACCACTAAGACCATTAAAATTACCACGGATAGTTTGAATTGAATTACCTTTTAGAATTAATCTATGTGTACCAGATCCAGGTTCATAATTACCACTTAAATAATTTACATCGCCTTCCACAAACTGGCGGCCGCTACCAGACGAAAAAGTACCTCCATTAATATTAAAATCTCCTTCTATCGTTAAATCTCCTCCAGTTTGACCGTTATAAACACCTCCATCTATCTGCAAATTGTTACTGATTCCAATATCACCAGTTCCTGTATTAAAAATACCTGAAGTCAATATTAAATTATCAAGTATTGTTATATCTCTGTTACTACTGTTATTAAGTGTAGGGCCATTAATAACCAAATCCTCACATATTGTAATGTTGTTATTTGGAAAATTTCTATTACCGGAACCGCTAAGTGTAAGATTTCTCAAACTAGTGATACCTGACAGGACATTATAACTCCCGGTACCTGCGTACTCTAACCCACCTCCACTACAACTTAAAAAGTTGCCAGAGAATGCTGGTAAATTAGCATTGGCTCCGTCACTTACTATTTTCAAAGTACCAGTGCCTTCTAATGTACCTAGTCTGTGATTTGTCGTATTGTCAACTTCTAATACCCCTCCAGATTGAATTTCAGTTTTGTACAGTCTGATATTATCAACATTCAGCCGTACGGTTTGACCTGAAGGTATTACTATTACTGCACCACTAGGTGGAACCCCAGCACCACTAGGTAAAGGAACGTCATAAATTTCCTGATCTACATCACCTCCACCACCAATTGCTGTATAAGTTGCCACATTATTGGGTATAGCCTCATCAAGCCCTGCAAAGTAATCTCCTGATATGCCGTTTGAGGTTGCACCACTGAAATTAAATTTTATCGTATTGGCTACTTCATCAACTGCCGTAGCATCAAATTTATTAATGTCGTTTGATGGGTTGTTGAACGTAAGTATTCTTGCAGATATATAATCATCTTCATCATGAGTGGCTCCTGGTTCTGCTGAAAGCACATGTGATTGATCATATTTTAGCGTCATATCCGCAATTAATCCATTTATACTTGCTGCTTCCACAGACCAATAATATTGCAAAACATTATTAAGGTCACCAGTAGCTAAAACATCAGTTCCATCATTAATAGTTGGGTGATACTCATTTGCCGGTCTCACCGTTAATGTTCCTGATGTTGATCCAAAAGTATTTCCTGGTGTACCAAAATCAAATGATATAGGGGTGTAAAAAGCCTGACCTACAGGAAATGTGAAATCCTGGTTAAATCCAGCAGGAAACTGCTTACCTATACCACTATCTACAAAGGAGCTATTTGTTTGAATCATATTGGAAACTGAAAATGGACTTACCGGAGTAATATCAGCACCAGTACCAAACAATAATGACCCACCACCAATGTTAAAAACACCGGTATTCAAACGTAAGCCACCATCAATATTAAAATTATATCCATTACCATCAGGAATTGTGACACCATTAGAGTTATTTATGGTTATCATACCTAATGTCCCTGTTCCAGCACCGCTTCGTCTTAATTCCTGATTGGCAGACCCTACGAAAACCAACCCACTTCCACCAACACTAGTATGTGTACCATCAATCACAGCATCAGCTTGTAGGTTTATACTAAATCCATTATCATCTAGTATTCCATCAGAGATGGAAAATAAATTGGCAACAGTTATGGAATTGGTTAGATTCAATGTGCCTACTCCACTTTTAGTGAATCGGTAAAAACTATTTGTTCCGCTTCCTGTAATACTTTGAGAGGTGGCAGAATTGAATACTGTTTCGTTATTTTGAGCATTATATGCCCCATCATTATCCATATCCCCACCTACGGTAAGACTTATTCCATTGCCATTAAAAGTAGCTCCCGAAGCTATGGATAATTGGTTAGTGATCTCCAATGGGTTTATGGCAATTTTTGCAGTTGGACTATTAGTGCCGTTAATGGTAAGATTAGCAAGAGCGATTGTCGAATTAATTCGGAAATCAGTTTGTCCAGCTGGTGTGTTGCCATTAAAAATTGTAATGGTTGAACCTGTAAGGTCTGATACATCAGGATCTAAATAGAGAGCAGATATCGTTGGACTTGTTTGATGTCTTTCGATTGTTAGGGTACCTCCAGTATAAGTGAATTCACTACCTACATTATAAATCTGTAACATCCCTCGTGTTCCTTCTGGTCCAGACTGCGTACCAACACGAACGTCACCACCTGTTTGTCTATACTTCAAAACACCAGTATTTGCTGAGGTAATTGGTCTGATTTGTGACCCTACATTTAATGTACCTGATGAAATTTCTAAGATTGCATTTCCAGAAGCAGAATATTCAATAAAGTTATTTCCATTACCTATGGCATCATCCATATCTAAAGTACCCCCATCGATAATCAAACTACCGTCCAATTCTATCCCACTATTGTCACCAGACACATTTGCCTGACCCTGTGTAATTTGTAATCCAGTTTTAGGAGAGATCGAAAAATTAGCCCCCCCTGTGGTTAAATCAATATTTATTGCTGGATCATTTAAAACCAACGTACCGTTAGTCAATTTTATAGCCTTATTAGCACCATTGGTAGGCCCATTTAAATTAATGTTATCGTCTAAAGTAAATTTATTTGCTTTACTGGACCCTTTATTTACAATCACTCTATATAAATCTGGTGTTGATGATGTTACATTAGATAATGAATGGTTCCCCGTTCCTTTTAATTCAAGTAACACATTATTATCAGCTCCACCTTGGTATAAATCAAGTGTGGCCACATATGCTGCATCATGAATCATACTTATATTTCCATGAACAATTAATTTATGTTCTACACCATTCCCTCCACCTGACTGAATATCAACAAAACTGTTTCCTGGCGAGCTATTTGTACTGCTACCATTAATAATCAAATCTCCTTTTATTTCTACTGTATTGCTTGTTGCCCCATTCGAGAAACGCATTCTTCCAAAACCTGCAAATCCAATAGTAGCATCATTCTCTATTGTAATATTGGATTGTACCCACAAGGCAGCCCTATTAAATACCTGTAATTCATTGTTAATCTGAATATCATTAGCGAATGTGACAATTTTTTGACTGCCCCAACCATCTGTACCTCCATTACTTCCCGAAGTATTTGTAGTTACCCTAAGTATGGGAAATTCTGAAGGGAATGATGGCATTACCACGGCATTAGCGAGTCCCGCAGTTCCTTCTTGAGATAAGTTCCACATTGACTCAGTATTACTCATAAAAACACCGAAATCGTTATCGCTATTAAATGTGGGTACATTGCCGGAGTTTGT
Source organism: Flammeovirgaceae bacterium UBA1842 (assembly GCA_002338655.1). Taxonomy (GTDB): domain Bacteria; phylum Bacteroidota; class Bacteroidia; order Cytophagales; family Cyclobacteriaceae; genus Fulvivirga. Next base: position 36,926 of record DDIU01000034.1, read on the forward strand.
AAATACAAGTTCAAACTCTCCTTTTCCTGATACCGTTTTCCAGTCATGTGTAGTACCTGCATAAAGCCTTAATCTATTCATGAATGTTGATGGCTCTTCAAATTCAAGCTTAGCGGCCGAGGTATTGATGTTTACGTTAAGCCTAATTCTGTTAGCAGCGTGATTGCCTATAATTACCACATCACCTGCTCCAGGTAGAGAACCATCGATTGCGCCATCAACGCCAACAGTTGACCAAGAACTTGTACTATTCCAATTTTGAGTAGTACCTGTTCTTCGGGTGTAAAATATAGTTGGTGCACCTATAAACCTCCCACTTTCTCCAGCCGTATAACTTGCATTTTCTAGGGTAAATCCAGTATCTGAAGGTCCATTAAAAGTTATTGTGTTGGCAGAATCATCAACTCCTTCATTTTCAGGTATGTTGTCATCCTCATAATTTCTTGTAAATGGAGTGCTTTCTAGTACTTTTCCTGCTACAAAACTGCTCTCATTTCCAGAACCATCTAAGTCATCATCATAATAATGGAAATCATACTCAACAGTTGGTACAGCCGTAAACCCTTCATAATCTACTTTCCAATAGTAAGACAGTACATCACCCCCTGTCGGATCGGTGGTTGCTAATACCTTATCTACCGGACGGATGGTTATATATCCATCATCTGAAAAATTTGTCACAGTAACTATGGCAGGTGTATATTTCGAATTATTCCTTAATAATTCAGTTGCATCAGTCCCTATTCCAACAGGAAAAGTATAAACACCGTTTCCACTTATGAGTAATGAAATCCCTCCATCGGAAGCATTTCCAGTGGTTATTAACATGTCTGCTGGACTAAATATTTTTTGTTCGACCCCATTCCCACCATCTAAAGTTCCGTTTTGGTTTACATCAAAAACTGCATTGTTATTTAATCTTTCGTCTAAAAAGTCAATCTTTAAGTTGTTTGACCCAATATTGATTCTACCATATCTATAGTCTAAATAATCGATCTTTATATCAGAATTAAATGCAATATTATCTTCACTGTTTAATTTTATAGTACCGAATCGTGCCGAATCAGCAGTAATAAATACAGTATTTGATCCATCATCCCTTAATTTAAAAATATCATTATCCCCATTGGCTGCATTATCATTATTATAGCTTGCAGGATTATAAACAGTAAGCACATCATAATTTACTAGTGTGTCTGCATATAACCTTATACTATGAAAGCCTTGATCTAATGTACCACCTAACACTTTTAAGTAATCACCTTGTACTCGAATCAAGTTATTGTTATTCCCTGTCAAATCAGGTTTTCCAGAAGCCAAAGACACTGTTTTATTATGTGGTTTATCAATTACCAAATTCCAAAACCTCTGTTCATCTCCAGCACCTGTTGATACCCTATTTTGAAAATTTAATAATGAATTGTCTGTACCATTAATTGTAGTAGTATTTTTCCTATTATTGGCATATATATATTCTCCACCATTTTCAATATTAAAATCACTTCCTACCTCAACATCATATCCATTATGATCAAATGTTACCCCCGATTCAATTGTTAAATCATTCAGTACTCTCAGATCAGGATTGGTAATGTTTGTAACATTACCCCCTGTGCCTGAAGCCCCATCTATCAAATCAACTTGTGAGCCTGTACCAGAAGTATAACGCATAATAACATTCCAAAATGGTGAAAGTGAAGTGACTTTAAAATCATCATTTCTAGTAATGTCCATAATTACAGTCCCTCCAGTAACGCTCTGGTTACCTGTACTACTTGCTATAAAAATACCTCCAGTATTAGCACCAGTTGGTGCCCCTGCCACATGTAGTGTTCCCCCTGACATGTTAAATGTATTGCCAGGATAGGTAAGGCTAAAGGCGTAGTAACTTGTGCTAATACTATTACCTGTTATATTTACTGTACCACCACTTTGAGTATAACCACCAATATTAGTAGGGCCATTAACAGATGTTCTGATCTGATTTACAGTCATTATCCCATCGGAAACCACTACATTACCGTTGGCCCTTGTAGTAATACCACTATTGATTGGCGCATCAATCGTACCTCCTGACATTTGTATTGTTCCATAGGGTACAATCGCTGTTCCTGCTGGTTTGGCCGCTGAACCACCATTAACCCATAGTCTAGCTGCTTCTGATATGTTATAGTTACCGGTATTGTTAAGTACGGGAACGTCTACATTTAAATTAAGGCGTACTGTACCCCTTAGTAGTCCTAATGCGTTATCGTTAGTGGTTAATTGAGCTACTGAACCATGCCCATAATCAGCTGGGCCATATAAATTAAAATTAGCTGCACTTGAAGCATTAATGTCCAATATATAATTCTGATCTACTCCTTTGTCAATCTCAATTCTGTAGAAGTTTGTAACCCCAAAGCAGTCAATCTGTTGATTATGAAATGGACTTAAAAAATTTGCATCTACAATTCCATTAGTAGCTTCATTATTATAGTCGGTGGCTACACGATTTGTAAACTCAGCGCGTCCCTGATTAATAAAATCACCATAAAAATTAAATTCGTGCCGTGCATTTGCTGTACCTACATTTAATTCCCCACTAGCATCAATTTGCACATTTCCATAAGCAGTAATTACCCTTGAAGTTGCTGTTGAGTTATCATTAATCTGAAGTACCCCTTGTTGAATTGTAAGGTCTCCGTTTATTGTAAAATCTGCGATCATCGTGGCAACGTCAGTTCCATTGTCTAGATTGATGTTCACATTATTATATAGTCTATTCTGATTTAAATTAAGGCCTGTACCCACGATTTCAACAGTACCCCCAACAATAGAATCGGCAAAAACTGCCGTAGAACCAGATGGGAAGTTATCATTTTGTGAAACATCCCCTGCGTATGAAATAGTACCATTTCCAAGGATGTTAAAGAAATCATGTCCGGAAGTAGTGCCAATTACTAGTTTTCCATCCACTGTAAGGTTAACTCCATCATTATCATCAGTATCCATTGTTACTGTACGGCCGGATAAAATAGTTGCATTATCACCGGGTTGCGGTACACCTCCAGTTACTGGTTCCCTTAATGAACCGTTTGAAATAGTCGTCCATGTCAACGGGTCATTCCAATCACCTGTTTGATACGAATACCAATTACCAGGTACAAGTTGTTCTCCCTCACCAATAGTATAGTAACCAGCAGGCAAACTAGTATTCCCTAAATCAACAACCAGCTGATCTCCGTTTTCTACCGTATATGAATTAGCGACCAATCGCGAATAATTATCAGCTGTTGTTGCTCTATATAGTAATACATAATCATTGGCATCACCTGAAAAAGATAAACCTGCTGTGCCAAAATCAAATCGTAACTTTATAGATACATCTCCAGTTGGCTCCATGAACCAACTTCTTGCCCAACGGGAATCCAATACACCTGGATCAACCACCAGATTGGTAGTAACCCCATCTGCATGGGCGGTATTATCATGAGCGAACATGACAAATTCATTGGAAGCGTTCAGAGATCCATTGGCCTCCTCTATTTGTAGGGCGTCACTAAACCCTGACTGGCCAAATTTATCACTGCCATTGCCAGTACCAATACCCATAAAATCATTCACAAATGCGGCATCGAAAACCCCTGGATTTGTGCCATAATAATTATTGTCCGTAAGGGCTATACCATACTTCTGACTCAAATAATTTTCGACTATTATCCGCTCCCCATCATTAAGTCCCTGTCTGTATATGATGAATTCCGCAATATCCCCATCAAAATAAGTTCCGTAATTATCATTAAGGGCACCTAATATTAGATTAGATGTAGAGTTAGTAACATTTCCTGCAAATGAAGAAGATCCCGATGCTGAAGACTGCAAAAATATTTGCTGAAGGGAATTCTTGTAGGTATTAGATATAATGTAGTCTGTAGTAGTATTAAGACCGGTGGACGAAGCCAATCTCTGATTGGAACCATTGTCAATATCAAAATTTAATCGTTGAGTCGTGTAGGTAAAAGCACTATATGAGCGTTGGGAACCTGAACTAGTTCTTTTAGAATAAATCCCTCTCGGTGAGCCATCAAGAGTGGCATTGTAAACCACTGCAATTATCGTAATCCCACTTAAACCTGCATCTAAATCTGCATTATCATCAAGCCTAAGGTATCGTTCGGAACCATCAAAACGAACTGCGGCATGTGTTCCACTAAATAACCCATTTGTTTCAAAAAGTGGTGTATTGTCAATTCCCTGCTGAACCATATGATTCCCGTTTCCACTTAGGTCTGTCCAAGTGGTCACTGAGGCACCATCTGCATATCCTAGGGTACTAGCGTCTAACCAAACTATATTTTCTGGCTCACCTCCCGATCCATCAAAATTACCAACACCTGCGGGGCCGGTCTGAGCTATGACCGAAATGTTAATAAGAACCCCAACTATTAATGATAAAAGCTTTTTCATAAAGACAATATTTTTTTTATTTGAAATGCATTTTTCATGCTAGTCTTGTATACAATTGAAAATCAGCTACTTACGAATTTAAAATTCTAATCAAAATTCCTATTTTGGGAATATTGATAAGCTTTGGGATTAACTGCTAAATATGAATGCATAACAAACGGTAAATCTAATAAATAACAGTCATTAATACACTCACTATCAGATAGGTAATTGATTTTCTCTTATAATTCAAAAATCCTTTTTACCAGCACCTTCAACTCTTCCTCTTCTTTTCCCTTTATTTCTCTTAATTAATCTTAAGTTCTAATGCTCTTTTTTTAGACAATAATAGGCTATGATCACGGCTGATAGTGTAAAACTTAAAGTAATAAGTATTCCTGAAACCATTACGATATATTTCACCCAGTCATAGCCGAGCCAAAGTAGCCATATCCCGCCAAAAGTAAGTATGGTGGACACAAATGGTTCAACCATTAAAAAATATTTTAATTTGATATTGATAGGAACAGTCACAAGTAATGCACCTAAACAGAAAAATATTAAGGAAAATGATAGTACGTGGGTATGGATGGTGGTGAGCATCTCCCCTTCAGACCGTTTGAACTTGAGTACATTTGCACTCTCATCATATTCATTTCCTGTGTAATTTTCAGAAATGCCCTGAGCGTTAAGGTCAGTGGTATGGACGATAAACTTAAAACCAGAAAAATAACCAAAGGTGAGTGCTAGAATAAAAAAGAAAATGGATTTTCTTAAATAATTTGGGAATGATTCAATGCAATCTAGCTTCATAAATTCTTTAATAAAGAATCAAATATAGCCATTACCATTATAATTTCCCGTGGCTCCTAAGTTGGGTAATAGAATTGGTGAGTCTTTTTATAGCATTAGTAGCAGATCGAACAGAAATAGTAGCACCTGAGATACCTTGAACATCATAATCCAATCTCATTTCATTGTCTGAAGTCATGCCGATAAATTGCTTTAACCAGCGGGAACTACCTATTTCACCCCCATATCCCTCTCGGTAAATAAGCACTTCAGAAAGTGCAATAGATAGGTCAGGGTTATAGATCACCATGAAGTCAAAATAATCATATTTACTAGGGGCTGCACTTAAAAACATATACCCCTTTAATTGGCCATCCACAGATAAACGGTATAAGTGTAATCGTTTCAAATCGGCATCAAGGTCATTTTGCACTTCATCAGTGATAGTAATTTGTTGATAATCTACAGCTGCACCGTCCCATAATTTATCAAATGCTTTATGCACCTTTTTTTGGGCATTATTTGGCAAATCAAGTTGACTATTGTTTTGAAAGGCAAGGCTCGTTAATGATATTATAAATAAAACGATCAGATTTTTCATATTACTAATTCACAATATTATAAATTACAGGGCAATAATTATTGCCCTGTAATAACTCAATGCTAAAACCAAATACCTATGCCAAAGTTTAAGACTTTTTTGTCTTTACTTCCGCTGGCATCATTTTTTTGAATTTGATAGTCAGCTTTCAATACCGCCCCAGGGGCTATTTTATAGCCCAATCCTAAGGTAATGTCCGTTCTATTATAGCTCTCGTTTTTTGCGATTAAATCCACCTCCTCATGTGTATTATACTTTTCATATCGAGCAAAAACATCCAATCTCTTATCAGTTTTTTGTTTGAAAAAACGTAAAACATCATACCCGCCCTCTACGTAGTAGCCAAACATTCTAGATCCTAAATCTGAACCAACGAAAGCATTATACTCATCTGTATTATTGATATTCGCATTTACCACAACAGCTCTAGCGGTAAATCCCTTGTATTGGTACCTGGCATCGAATCCAACCATGGCAATACTCACTACTGATGAATCAGCCTGATCTATCATCACATCATTATCCTTATCTAATCCATCAAACAAAGTAGATTGTGATTTCCCAAAATAACCCGCCAAACCTAGTTTCAATCCAGGCAGACCATAATAATCTAATTTAGATGATAAATTAGGTGTACTGATAAATGATTCTGCCGCTTTTTGACGCCCTTTTCTAAATCCATCAGACCCTCTAAAATTACCCGAACCATTATATCCACTAAAGCCATTGACGACATATAGTTGATATTTTAAGGATGTACTTGGGAAACTTCCTGAAACCCCAACTCCAAGTTCACGCCAAGTAGTAGGAATTATGGTGCTCTCCAAATTTGGCCTTTCCACACCAAAATAGGTTGGGGGTTCATGGTATTCATTAATTATACCCATTGGTATTAGCATTAATCCCGCCCGAACATTAAAATTAGGCTTTATCTTATAATTTAAGAATGCCTGCTCAACAAACACTTCACTTACGTGTTCATATTCAATCTCCATTACAAAGTGGGTACGGTCGTCAAACCGATAGCCTAAAAATGTAACTAATCTGTGGACATCCATATTACCATTATGCCTCACACCTGATTCAAGCTCCTGATTATAATCAATTTGAGCATATGCTCCTATGGTAATATTTTTTGAACTGTTCCCTTGGATAATATTATTTAAGGCGTTTAATGGTTCATTCGTTAATGAATCTATATTGGAAACTTGCGCAAAGCTGGCAGTACAGGTAAGTATTAGTAGTATAGTTAAAAAGTGTTTCATTGTAGTAAGCATTATTTTTATTTAGACTGTTTATAAATAACAACGCAAATATATAATGTTGACCCATCTTTTTACAAACCTTATTTAGATTTATTTTAAATAAAACTTAAAATGAACTATGACTTGTTGATAATCTGATACTTAGAATTTATTGAGCGGCTACTTGCATCAATAGTCCACATAACCACGCACCATAAGTACCAAGGGCATATCCCAGCACCGCCAGTAGAACCCCAACAGGTGCTAGAGAGGGGTGAAACGCGGCTGCCAATACGGGAGCAGAGGCTGCCCCGCCAATATTAGCTTTACTTCCAATAGCTAAAAAGAAATAGGGTGAATGTGATATTCTTGCAGTAATTATCATGATAATAACATGTATGGCCATCCAGATCAGCCCAACTAAAAAGAAGCCTGGATTATAAAAGATGGCTGTAATATCCATTTTCATCCCGATAGTGGCTACCAGTATAAAAATAAATACCGTTCCTATTTTTGAAGCCCCAGCCCCTTCAAGCTGCCTTAATTTGGTAAAAGACAAAATAATTCCAAAAGTAGTGGCAATCACCACAATCCAGAAAAATTGGCTATCCAAACTTAGCTTCCCTAAATAAGGGGCATTTGTCGCTATTGCCGGGGCAATCCAATCTGCCAAACCATGTGATAATCCAGTAATTCCAAAAGCGATTCCCAACAGTAGGATAAGGTCTGAAGTGGTGGGTATTTTAGCAATACTAAGGCTATATGCTTCTATTTTATCTTTCAGTGTAGTAATAGCAGTACTATCTGCTTTGAAAAACTTATCGATTTTATCACTTCTGCTTATTCCCAATAAAAGTATTGCCATCCATATTTCGGCAACTATTACATCTACAGTTATACTTATCGAATACAATTCATTCGAAGGTTGGAACAACTCATACATAGCGGCTTGATTAGCACCACCACCAATCCAACTTCCTGCTATAGTGGACATACCACGCCAGACTGCATCGGGGCCAATACCTCCAACAAATTCAGGATTAATATGTGATACTATCAATATGGCCAGCGGCCCACCAATTATAACACCAATAGTAGCCGCAAAAAACATAATCAATGCCTTTGGCCCTAATTTAAAAATCTCCTTCAGGTCAATACTTAAAGTCAACAACACCAAACAGGCCGGCAAAAGGAAGCGAGATGCCACAAAATACAATTTTGATGTTTCTGCATTGACCAAACCAAATGTATTTAGCAAAGAGGGCAAGAAATAGGCCAACAGAATGACAGGTATTATTTTATAGAACTTGATCCAGAAGGGGGATTTAATTTCAGATGTTTTGAATATAACAGCCAACACAAACATCAATATTCCAAAAATAACTGCATCATTTGTGATCAATCCTTCGCTATGCTCCATATATTTTTCTTTTTTTAAAAGGGCAAATAAGTTAATTAATGAATTGATAAACAAGCGGAAAGCATTGCTACCTGTTTAGAACTATGTTATTTACTACTTCATTTTACGTTACGATCGTCCTTGTCTGTTGTCTCTCAACTCCGTAAGTTTGCAGGATTCATTAACGCACAAATCTTCTTTCTATAATGCTTAAAATCGACATGCACACCCACATCATTCCAGAGCATATGCCTAACTGGACAGATAAATTTGGGTATGGCGATTTTATATACCTACAGCACCATAAAGCTGGCTTTGCCAAAATGATGAAGGGCAATCAGTTTTTCAGGGAAATCGAATCCAACTGTTGGGATCCCGAGTTAAGGATAAAAGATTACGCCAAATTCAATACCCAGGTACAAGTAGTTTGCACTATTCCTGTGATGTTCTCTTATTGGGCTCAGCCAGATGATTGCCTGGAACTAAGTAAGTTTTTGAATGATCATATCGCTGATTTGGTTGTCAGATATCCAAAAAATTATATTGGTTTGGGTACTGTCCCCATGCAAGATGCTGATTTGGCAATTCAGGAGCTGGAGCGGTGCAAAGACATTGGTTTAGTTGGAATCCAAATTGGATCAAACATCAATGACGAAAACCTTAGCGAGGACAAATTCTTCCCCATTTTCGAGGCCTGTCAGGAATTAGGGTTGGCAGTAATGGTACATCCATGGAATATGATGGGTTTTAAAAGTATGACCAAATATTGGCTTCCATGGCTAGTAGGTATGCCTGCCGAAACCTCCCGTGCAGTTTGCTCCATGATATTCTCAGGTATTTTTGAACGTTTGCCAGAGTTGAGAGTAAATTTTGTACATGCTGGCGGCTCATTTTTACCGACCATAGGCCGGGTTGAACACGGCTTCAATTGTAGACCCGACCTTGTTGCGATAGATAATAATGTAAACCCCCGTGAGTATTTAGGAAAATTTTGGGTGGACTGCATCACCCATGATGCTAAGATGTTGGAGTATGTATTAGATGTGCAGGGTCCAGGTAAAGTCACGTTAGGTACCGATTATCCATTTCCATTGGGTGATTTGGAAATTGGCAAGTTTATTGAAGACATGTCTTTACCTAAAGAAACAGTTGAAGATATTTTTTGTGATTCAACACTTCAGTGGCTAAACCTGAATAAGAAAGATTTTATAATATGATTAAATATGTAGCCTTTTTTTTTCTTGTATTAGCCATTCAACAGGTATTAGGGCAAACCCAAGAGGAGAAAATAAAACAAATTGAATTTGAGCAGGAGTTAGCAAGAAATGCAGAATTGAATAGAATGATTGACCAAGGTGTCAATTTAATGAATGATGGGCAATATGAAGAGGCTAATATAAAGTTCAAAGAAGTGCTGAAAGCAGCTAAAGTAGTGCCATCTGACCTCACCTATTATTTCGGTAAAAATTCATTTTACTTAGGCAAATACAAACAAAGCATAGATTGGCTAAACAAGTATATTGAACTGAAAGGCACAAAGGGTGTCCATTATGAAGACTGTGTTACATTATTAGACAAATCAAATCAAGCTTATTTAATTGTACGTGACAAAGAAAGAAAAGAAGCACAAACCGTGCTCTCGTCTAGTTATGAAATAGATTGCGGCCCCACAGGCAAAGTAGTTTGCCCTGTTTGCTCTGGCAACGGGGTTATAATCCAAAGAGGTGCATTTGGAGATATTTATAAGACTTGTCCATACAGCGATGAGCAAGGATACCTCACTTGTGATGAGTATAACCTACTATTAAAGGGAGAGTTAAAACCCAAATTTTAGATATCTTTGCATCGTTTCTAATTCATTCATGCAAAATGATATTACATAACAGAGTCAACAAAAACATACTTAAAGAAAAGCTCCAACTAAGCCAGGAAAATAGGATAACCCTATCTTTTTACCGCTACATCAAGTTTTCAAATCCTTCAGAATACAGGGATAAACTCTATGCGGATTTTTTCCAATATGGTGTTTTCGGACGGATTTACATCGCCCATGAGGGCATTAATGGTCAAATTAGTGTTCCTGAAACCAGTTTCGATGGGTTTAAAGATTATATTGAGTCCAATAATGAGTTAAAAGGCATCAGGCTCAATATTGCTATTGATGACAATGGAAAATCCTTTTTTAAATTAAAAATACAGGTGAGGAGCAAAATTGTAGCAGATGGGCTTAATGATGACACTTTTGATGTAACCAATAGAGGAGTTCACCTTTCCGCTGAAGACTTTAATAAGATTGCCAATGACCCAGATACCATCATCGTTGATATGCGGAATCACTATGAAAGTGAAGTAGGTCACTTTGACAATGCAATATGCCCTGATGTAGATACGTTTAGGGATGCATTGCCTGTGGTGGAGAAGATGTTGGAAGACAAAAAGGATAAGAACATAGTGATGTACTGTACCGGTGGAATCCGTTGTGAGAAAGCTAGTGCCTATTATAAACACAGAGGTTTTGCCAAGGTGTTTCAACTGGATGGAGGGATAATTGAATATGCTCGTCAGGTTAATAAAAATGGCCTTGAAAATAAATTTAAGGGCAAAAATTTCGTTTTCGATGAACGATTAGGGGAAAGGATTTCAGATGAAATTATAAGTGTATGTCACCAATGTGGTGAAAAAGCAGACACTCACACTAATTGTAAAAACGATGGCTGTCATCTACTATTTATTCAATGTGAAAAATGCGCCAATAAATTTGAAGGCTGCTGTTCAGAAGAATGTCAAGATATTATAAATCTACCGGAAGAAAAGCAAAAAGAAATTAGAAAAGGGGTGAATAAAGGACGGCAAGTATTTAAAAAGGGTAGGTCTGAAAAATTGATATTCAAACAATAATGGCAAAAGCACGTATCGGTATCATCAATGTTTCAGACAGGGCCAGTAAAGGCATTTATGAAGATATTCCGGGCAAAGCAATAGTTGAGACTCTCTCCCAATACCTTACTTCTGAATGGGAAAGTGAATATGTAGTGTTACCAGATGAACAAGATCAGCTTGAGGCCAAAATGATCGAAATGGCAGACTCTAAAGATTGTTGTTTAATAGTAACTTGTGGAGGCACTGGTCCAGCGGTTAGGGACGTTACCCCTGAAGCCACTGAAAGGGTTTGTAATAAAATGCTACCGGGTTTTGGGGAGCTAATGCGGCAAGAAAGTCTGAAGTATGTTCCAACGGCCATCTTGTCAAGACAGACCGCAGGGATCAGAAATAAAACCCTAGTCATAAATTTACCTGGGAAACCAAAAGCAATAAGAGAGTGTTTAGACGCTGTATTTCCAGCTGTACCTTATTGCATAGATCTAATTGACGGGCCTTATTTGGAATGTAACCCAGAGGTGATTAAGGTATTTAGACCGAAGAGCAACTAATGGCAAGAATAAAATACTATTACGACACAGAGACCTGTAAATATGAAAGGGTTAAGGTGAAAAGCACCGACATAATCCTGAATTTACTTGGGCTTGCCTCATTGATAATAGGTTGTGCTGTGGGCTTATTAATGCTTTATAATAACTATTTCGAATCACCTAAGGAGTTGATGCTGCGTAATGAGGTAGCTGAACTGGAATTTTACTATAAGAACCTAAATGAGGATGTCACCAAAATAAATCAAATACTAAACGCCCTTGAAAAAAGGGATGATGACATTTACAGAATAATCCTAGGCGCTGAACCCATTGATGCAGAAATAAGAAATGCTGGTGCAGGAGGCTCTGAAAGATATGCTGAAATAAAAAAATCTACGAGCAACTTTCAGGAAGAAATATTTAGCCTTACAGAAAACGTTGATAAGTTGAAACGTAAAATGTACATCCAAAGCAAGTCCTATGATGAGATAATTGAATTGGCAGAAAACAAGCAAAAACTTTTTGCCGCCATACCAGCTATTCAACCAGTTGCGAATAAAGAACTTATCAGGCTTGCATCAGGTTTTGGATATCGGGTTCACCCAGTATATAAAGTAAAAAAATTACATACCGGTATAGATTTTTCAGCAGCCATTGGTACCCCAATATATGCTACCGCTGATGGTGACATTGAAAAAACCAACGTGTCGTTCAGTGGCTATGGAAAGACCCTAATCATAGATCATGGCTTTGGGTTTAAAACCCGTTATGCCCATATGCACGAGTTTGCAGTAAAAGAAGGAGAGCATGTAAAAAGAGGCCAGGTAATAGGGTATGTAGGTAATACAGGGACATCGACTGCATCACATCTTCATTATGAGGTAATCAAAAATGGTAGGAAGATCAATCCCGTTCATTATTTCTTTAATGACTTGAACCCTGCTGAATATGAAAAGATCGTTGAATTAGCTTCAATAGAGAATCAGTCATTGGGAATGTAAATCTATGATTCCAAAATAATTTGGTTTCACACAAGAATGTCAACTACCTTACCTAATTGGTCTTCAATTACTTGTAATATTACTTTATGGGCAAGAAAAAACTGATTGAAGGTTACGAATACGAATCATATAGCAAAGAAAGTTATTCCGAAAGCGAAGTTTTAATACGCAGTAAACGGTATTTTGAATGGATGGATAAAAGGAGGACTGTCCGTAAATTCTCTGATCGACCTATTGCAAAAGAGATCATTGACAACATACTGAGATCGGCCTCAACAGCACCATCTGGAGCCCACAAACAACCTTGGGCATTTTGTGTTATTACCAATGCAGATTTAAAAAAGCAGATTAGGGACGCTGCCGAAAAAGAAGAGTACGATAGTTACCATGGTCGGATGAGCGAGGAATGGATGAAGGACTTGAAACCTCTGGGGACGGACTGGAACAAACCTTTTCTTGAAGTAGCTCCCTATTTAATCGTGATTTTCAAAAAGCCTTATAACTTAGATAAAGAAGGAAAAAAGCACAATAACTACTATGTGAATGAATCTGTGGGCCTTGCTGCAGGTTTTTTATTGACCGCCATCCATGATGCAGGTCTCGTGGCACTTACCCATACCCCTAGCCCAATGAACTTTCTTACCAGGTTACTAAAGCGACCAGAGAATGAACGCCCGTTTCTATTGATCCCTGTTGGCTACCCAGTAGATGAAACTTTCGTGCCGTGTCTTAAACGGAAGCCGTTGGAAGAAATAGCTACTTATTATGATTGAGAGTAAAGACACAAGATTTAAGACCTAAGACGTAGACCTAACAATTAAAGAATGGATGTGAAAAGTAATTCGGAATATCTTGTATCTTATGTCTAATATCCTGTGTCTAACTACTGATTAATCATTTCTGAAAACTCCTCTACATCAAATTTGATATCGTCCTCCCCTATCTGATCAAATGGGTTTTCGAGGTGACTTTGAATATTATCAAGGCTTACAAGAATAAAACTGAAGATGATCGGCATCATGTACTCCAACCCATGAGAATATTTTTCAGCTTCTGAAGCAAAATAAGGGCCATAGATCACGGGGAACGAATAAATAAACACTTTGCTATACGCCCTCAAAGTAACCGGGGTTCTATAATGTAAAATCACTTTTAGGTTTTCAAATGAAACCATGATTTTGCTTATGTACTGACTTACACGGGACATTTCTCCAGATTGTAAATTCAGTTTTCTGAATTTTTGCAATAGAATCGACATCTCTGACAATTTGGAGTAGATCTTCTTTTCCGCTTTTTTCTCAACGTCAGGTTCACTCACAAAAAGCTCTCTAGTGCTGGAGTAAATTTCCAGTAAATGAGACTTGATTTCATCTTTATAATCACTTTCCACTCCTATCCAATCTCTGGAAGCCTGATAGATGGATAAAACATGTGCTTTAAAATCAGCCAGTAAACTCAATGCCCGCTCCCTCCTTTTATAAGCACTGTCAATAGAAAAAACCACCGGAAACACGATGGCTATAGCAACCAAAGTGAGTGGGAATTCAGCCACAATATGGTATTTACTACATAACCAAGTTGAAATAACGGCCAATGCAGTTATTATGAACGTTTTATAATTAATTATTAAAAAGATGCTCTTAAACACACGCATAGTCAAATATATTTTGCAACGAATATATAAATTAATAAAGTGTTAAGAAATGGTTGTAGAAATTTAGTGCAATGGATTACCCTCAATACATAAAATGAATTTCAGTGTTAATTACTTTGATTTCCCTTGCTTTGTAAAAGTAAAAATGATCTGTTTTATATATTTTTGCGACATTCAATTTTAACAAAGTATGGGAAGAGCATTTGAATATAGAAGAGCGGCAAAAGAAAAGCGTTGGGACAAAATGTCCAAAATATTTCCAAAGTTGGGGAAAGCGATTACTGTAGCGGCAAAAGAAGGGGGTTCTGATCCTGAAATGAATGCAAAATTGCGTACAGCTATCCAAAACGCTAAGGCCGAAAATATGCCCAAGGATAACATTGAGGCAGCTATAAAAAGGGCGGATGGCAAAGATGCAGCTACATTCCTTGAAGTAAATTACGAAGGCAAAGGGCCACATGGAGTTTTGGTATTTGTTGAGTGTGCTACAGATAATTCCAATCGTACCGTGGCCAATGTAAAATCTTATTTCAGTAAAGCGGGAGGAGGCCTAGTACCGACAGGATCATTGGAATATTTGTTTTCCCGGGATGCGGTATTTGAATTTGAAAAAACCGATGACATAGACTTGGAAGAACTGGAATTAGAGCTTATAGATGCAGGGGTTGAAGAAATCGTACTTCAGGATAATGTAGTGTTTGTGTATGGTGATTATACGAATTTTGGCAACCTTGCTCAGGCGTTGGAAGACAAAGGGATTGAGGTTTCCAAATCGTCACTTAAAAGAATCCCTACCACACCGGTAGAATTTACAGAAGAGCAATTAGAGGAGATCGAAAAAATGATTGATAAAATCGAAGATGACGATGATGTTCAGGCCGTTTATACCAATATTGCATAATGGATAAATCGCCAAAGGAAATATTTAGGCTCACTAGCCTGATCCATGCTTTTCTGGCTGTTCCCATTACCGTCATTGGATTATTGATCTATTACAACATTGTTTCCAATCCTGCCCCATTAGAGGATGATCCGTTGTTTCTGTATATCCCTATCGGAATTATGATGGTAGCTATTCTTGGCGCAAGGCCTATTTACAATAAAATAATAGCATCTCAGCTTCAAAGTAGTTTTATTGTAAGAATGAATGCCTTTTTGCGGGCGACCATAATTAGGGACGCTTTATTTGAAGCAGCAGGAATGGCAGCCTGTGTGTTTGCTTACCTTACCGGCAACAACACTTTGTTGCTATTAATTGCAATCATAGTATTACAGTTTTTCATCAACCGGCCTTCAAAACAAAAAATTGAAAATGATCTTAGGGCCACTAAGGAAGAATTGAAAGAACTGGATTAAAAAATGATGTCCTCGTAAACGCCATTGCAGCATGTACGGCACGAAATTTTACCCCTGAGCGCAGTCGGTTTAAACATTGACTTACCTAATAACATTCTGACACACTCTTGAATACCTTCCGTTATAGAGGGGTGGGGATGCACACACTCTGCGAGTTCTTCAATGCCCTTATCCATACTGATCAACAAAGCAACAGCTTGAATGGCACTTGATGCGTGGTTTCCTACCACCCTCATACCCAGTATTTTCATTTCATTATCATTGGTCACCAACAGTTTGATAAACCCTTGAGTGTTACGTTTGGCAATCGCTCTAGGTATACAGGAATAATCTAGTGTCACTACCTTAAATTCAATGCCTTTTTCCATTGCTTGATTCTCATTGAGACCGACCCCAGCCACTTCAGGATGAAGAAACATTATCGTAGAAATATTTTCGTACACAAGTTTTCTCAAAGGTTTTCCAAATATCTTCTCAACGGCATGCCTTCCTTCCAGCTCCCCAACATTTACCAAAGCAATGTCGGCAGTGATATCACCAACGGCATAGATATTTGGCACACTGGTTTGCGTCTCGTTGTCCTCAATACCCCTTTTGTTTAAAGTGATTTTTACATTGTCAGTCCATAAATTTTCATAATTAGGTACACGGCCTACAGATACCAAGGCCTTTTCTACGTTAAATACTTCCTTGGTGCCATCATCATATTCCAGTTCATACTGTACCCTGCCATTAACAATGTCCATTTTAATGAGTTGTGAATTGCGGTGAATAAGTACTCCGCTGTTCTCCATATTTCGTTCTATCACCTTTACCACATCATCATCTTCAAAAGGTAATATCCGCGATCCTTTATCTATCAGATGTACCTTGGTCTGACCGAAACCGGAGAATATGGTAGCAAATTCACAACCTATAACCCCAGCCCCCAGTATTACCATACTTTCTGGAAAATCATCTATCTGCTCGATACCATCACTGGTAAGGATAACTTTTTCATCTATAGGTATTTCAGGTAAAAATCGTGGACGGCTACCAGTTGCAAGAATTATATAATCGGTCTTTACAACTACTTTGTCTTTACCACTGGTGATTTCAACTTCATTGTTGTTTATAATTTTAGCAGACCCTACCTTATAATCAAGTAAACCGGAAAATTGTGATTCTTTCAACAATTCCATATGGTCGATTAGCAGGCCCTTTCTTTCACGAACCGCCCCTTTTACCTCTTCTTGTATTTCTTTAAAATTTACATCTGGTGCTTTGAGGTTAAATCGTTTTAAGTGTTTATGAAGTAAATTTGTTTCTCTTGATATTTCCCACCATGTTTTAGATGAAAGGGCACCATTGGTAACTCCGGCACCACCCACACGTGTTCGCTCCACAAGTAAAATTCTCTTCTTAAAATCAAGTGCACGCATAGCGGCAGCGTAACCAGAAGGTCCTGCCCCAATGACAACAAGATCGTATTTTTCCATACTTAAAGCCAATTTAATAGGATTTAAATATAATCAATTCTCATTCAAAACCTATATGGAATTACCTTGAATCCAGTGACTTAATCTGATTTCATAAACTAATTCATCATTATCTTGCCTTTCAATTTTTCATTTAATTTATCCTGTATTTCGCCTATGGAGTCAAACAGCTGCTGGTAGGAATCGATGATAAAATAGCAAGTCTGGAAACTGTCCTTTTCAAATGGGGTCTCCAATATTTTATCTACGTCAAATTCATGATGTGTAGGTTCTGAACTAAGGCTATAGGCCGTTTCACCAGCAGAAGATAATATCCCTGCCCCATAAATTCTAAGTGCCTCATTTTCCCTAATCAATCCAAACTCCACAGTAAACCAATAAATCCGTGAAAGCAGCTCAATGGCATAAGCATCTCCGGCATGTTTATGACCAATGGCACTTAATGCTTGTAGAAAATCTACAAACTGCTGATTAGCCAAAAGGGGGACATGAGCGAAAACATCATGGAACATGTCGGGTTCTTCTAGGTAGTCAAGCTCTTCCATGTTTCGTAACCAGGTAGTTGCAGGAAATTTTCTATTCGACATTAACTCAAAAAACACTTCATCATCAACAATACCTTCCACGGCCACGAGCTCCCAACCCGTAAGCGCCTTTAAAATGTCATTGGTAGTTTCAAAATTTGGGACTACTTCATTTTTAAAGCCAACCTTTTCCATACCTACAAGATAAGCTTCCGTAGCCGCCATTGGCAGGTTATTAATCTGCCTATTAAACAAAATCTCCCAAACCAAATGATCTTCTTCGGTGTAGTTTTCATAAACCTGTTTCATGTTTTTCAGGGTGGGAATTACTCTTTCCGTTGTTTTCATATTATCAATTATTGTTAAAAATTGGACATAAAAAAAGCCCCGCTTGGAGCGTGGCTTGCATATTCGTTGGTTATTATTTTAGCTAGAACATACTACTCTTACTCCAAAGGAAATCCCTTGAATAATAGTAGTAATATGAGTTGTTCATGTTCTGCATCTCTGACAAAAGTAAGATTCCGATTTACAATAACAAATATTTAATTAATTATTTATGATTGGTAAATAGTATTTCAAAAGTTGTAATACCATCTACTACTGCATTTTTAATGAGTTTAACTTGACTTTTTAGCACCTTTGCAGCAGTTTTTACCGTATAGAGTCCCAAACCTGCACTGCTTATACTATCATTGCCGACATAAAACATATCGAATATTTCATTCAACTGATCCGCCCTAAATCCAACTCCGTAATCGCTAATTAAAAGTATTACATTTCCACTCTTATCTTTATCAGCCTCTATCTTTACAAATGCCTCTTCACTTTCCTTTTTGAATTTTATGGCATTTTCTATAATCTGAAACAGTATTGTTTTAATAATATCTTCGTTGCTAGTTAATGAAAGTGTCGGATCGATATTAACACTTGTTTCAAATGAGCCATTCAATGAGTAGGTTTCAAATTGCTTAATCACCTCAAGCACTACATCCCTAATTATTACCTGTTCTAATTGTAAATCTGAAGTTTTCATCCTTACAATGTTGATAAGCTTATAAAACACCTCATTCATCTCCTCAGATGTTTGGTTGAGCATTCCTACCAAATTCAATATATTCTCATCTTGGGTTTGCATTTTTATCAATTGGCTTAGCCCTTGTAGTCGGGCTATTGGGCCTCTAATATCGTGCACTGATCTATAAATAAATGTGTCCAATTCTTTGTTCACATCAAGCAGTTCCTGATAGGTGACTTTAAGCTCATTGGTCCGTTTATCAACAATGTCTTCCAAATTGTGATTTATTTGTTTTAGCTCATCATTTTGTTTTTTAATCTGGGCTTTCTGCGCTTCTATTTCCTCGTTTTGAGCTTCTATTTCTTCTTTCTTTTGCACTAATTCTGAAGTTCGAAGATCAACCGTTTTTTCAAGGGTTATGCGTGCTCTTTTAAGGGACCTAATTCTTAGGTTATAAATAAGCAGTACAAAGGCCACTGTCAAAAGAATACAAAAGATGAAAAATATCGGCCTTTGGTAATAGGCGGGCTTTATCGTAAATGATATTGATGCTCCAATATCATTCCACACATTATCGTTATTTGTCGCCAATACTTTAAAAGTGTATGACCCTGGGGACAGATTAGTATAGCTGGTTTCCAGTTTGCCCATGGTCATTGTCATTTTATCATCATATCCCTCAAGTTGATATTTATAATGATTTTTTGTGGGGTATCTATAACTCAAACTAGCAAAACCAATATCAATCCTATTCTTCCCATAGGGAATCACAATAGCGGAATCCAGTTTATAGGATTTATCATTGACATTAAAGAATTCGATAATTACAGGTGGTTTTATTGTATTGTGTTCAATGTTTGATGGGTCTATCATTTCAACCCCGAATTGGGTAGCAAACCAGAGCCTACCTTTTTCATCTTTCAAACTAGTAGCTGATGATGTGGCTGCAGATGCCTTCAGACCATCACTTCTATTAAATTCAACGGAATTAACAGAAGCAATCTGTCCATCGCAAAAAGCATTTAACTCTGATTTTAAAACATAAAATGTACTTACATTCTTTTGATTCGTTGTAAACCAAAATTTTCCAAACTCATCTTCTAATATTTGAAACATTGTGTTACTGGTTAGCCCATCTTTGGAAGTAACAGCAGTGAAAACACCATTTTTGTATCTGGTCAAACCTGCGTTACCTACTATCCATAACACACCTTCACTATCGAGGTAGGTCCTAAATACAAATTCTCCAGCGAGCCCATCACTAGAGTTAAATTTTGTGATTTTACCATCCTCATAATGATTCAGCCCATTGCGTGTACCTATCCACATACTTCCATCAGCATCTTCCAAAATGCTCATAATGTAATCATGGGATAGGCCATCTTTTTTTGTTATGGTAAAGGTATCGTTATCATCAAAAACAGTAATTCCAAAAAAAGATCCGACCCACAATCTGTTTTGAGAATCTTCCGTAATTACCCTGATACTTGAACTTCCTAATTTTTCTTCTTTAGTGATCTTCCCAGTACCATTTTTGCTCCTAAATAGACCCTTCTGGGAACCAATCCAAAACCTATTTTTACTATCGATAAATCCACATTTCAATTTGTCATTGATTTCTGCCAAATCCAAATCGTAGGGTTTTACTGTATTTGTTGCCTGATCAATGATACTTATCCCTTCTTCATACACAAATATTATCTCTTTGTTGCTGTTTTGAAGTACGGTATGTGCAGTGAATGGCTGGGATTGATTAAGGGTATAATCTGAGTAATTTGTGAACTTGCCTTCCCAAAATTTAAATAACCCTGCCCTATAAGTTGCTACCCAAAGGTTGCCTTCAGTATCTTCCAAAATAGACGTTATGTCCCTATTATGAATAGCATGCATGTTAGAGAAATAATCCATTTCCCCATCCTTATACCTACAAAACCCTCTATAACTTCCTATCCATAGCCAGCCATTTTTGCTCAAGTAATTGGATACCACATTACTTTCTCTAAGGCCATTCCCTGTTGTGATATTATCTATATTTCCATTACTGATAATACTTAGTCCAGTAGTCGTTCCCACATAAATTTTGTTATTCTGGCGCTTTACATAATTGATCCTGTTCCCAACAAGGCCGTTTGCTTCCGTATAATGTTTGATTATTTTATCATTAAAGAATTCATAAACCCCATCACTATCGGTAGCCGCCCACATGTGACCGTTTGAATCGGATTCAATACTCAATACATTCATAGTTTTTAATGCATTTGGAATACCCTCATTTATAAATTTATCACCCTTGAAATAGGCCAGTCCACCACTAGTAGCCACCCATAACTTACCACTAGGATCCTGTGTAAAACTTTCAACAAAATTGCTCGGTAACCCATCTGCATTGGTGTAATCTTTGACCACTCCATTTAAAATCGAAACTGCACCATTTCCACTAGACGCACCCCAAATAGTGCCTTGATCATCCTCAAATATATAGGTGAATGAATTGTTAATTATCTCATGTGTATTATAAGAGCTATAGGTATGAAAATCAATACCATTAAATCGTGTAATCCCCCCATATGATGCAAACCAAATATAGCCATCATGCGATTGTAATAAACTTAATACCGCATTGTCCGACAGTCCAACGTCCTTAGTCCATTGATCATAATTATATTGATCAGGCTGCTTATTGGGGTCTAAATAAAGCTGACCATATCCAAAATCAAATGAGCATACCAGCATTATAATGCCAATCCATTTTACATTATTAAATATTGTCCAATTGATCATTTAGTCTGTTAAGTGACAGTATCTACATTGAATAATTCAATAATATCGACAATCGAAATTCAATTACAAACACTTGCGAAAATAATATTGCATTACCCTTTGCATAAGACATTATAATATCTTTTTAATTCCAATTATTATTACCTATACAGTATTAATTAGTTGTTCAATTCGTTTATTATGTTTTACTTTACGTAACATGTTACGTATATGGAATATTTAGATCAACTTGGGTTATTGGCCATAGGTAGCCGCCTCAAAAGGTTAAGTGATATTATCATGACCGATGGTAATACCATCTATAAGCACTCATCAATAGATTTTGATCCGAAGTGGTTTCCTGTTTTTCATCTGCTTTCTGAAGAATCACCTTTAGGAATTATGGAGATAGCCGAAAAACTTAAAATCTCACATCCTTATGTTATTCAATTGGTAAAAGGTCTTGAGAAAAAAGGTCTTATACTAAATCTGAATGATAACAATGACGCTAGAAAAAGGTCCATCCAGTTATCTGAGAAAGGAACTGTGTTGCTCCGGGAGTTAAAACCACTTTGGAATGACATCCAACAAGCCATGGAAAAGATGCTACGAGAAAGCAATAACCCATTGTTTACGGCTGTAATACAACTGGAAAATTCATTTGAAGAAAAAAGCTTTTACCAACGTGTGATGGAAACAAGAAAAGAAAGAATGCTCGCCAATGTGGAAATTATTGGTTACACTCCCGAAAACAAGCATTGGTTTAAAACACTGAACATTGAGTGGCTTGAGAAATACTTTGTAGTGGAGCCTATTGATGAAAAGGTATTGAGCCAACCAGACAAGTTCATTATTGAAAAAGGAGGTGCCATAATATTCGCCAAAGTAGAAGATGAAATAGTGGGCACTTGCGCCTTGAAATGGAAAGAAGGCAAGACCTTTGAACTAACCAAAATGGCCGTGACTGACAAGGCTCAAGGCCTTCAAATTGGTAAAAAGCTTGGCCTGCGGATTCTTGAAGTAGCCAAGGAACTTAAAGCGGAAACCGTCTTTCTGGAGTCAAACCGAAGGCTCACCCCTGCGCTCAGTCTTTATCGAAAACTGGGTTTTATTGAAAAGCCCAACCCTTATAATTCTGATTATGTAAGATCGGATATTTATATGGAGGTGAAGGTTTGATCTGATAATAATTAATACTTTAGTGCATTTTAATGATGATTATTCTTCACTTTTCTTACATACAAGAAAATATTTTTATTTATTATCGATAACTTCGTGATCCATAAAAATCAAGTATGATTAGTTGTATTAGAATTTCAGCACTCCTTTTTTTTCAAATTTTATTTAATTTCTCTACTGCTCAAATAATTGATCGATCTTTTCTTCCAGAATTCGACCAATTGGGACTAGCTGGAAACCAACAAACATTGAGTAAAGCCATTGTACAGGATGATGGGAAAATAATTATAATCGGTAGCTTTTATTCAATTTCTAATTATGATAGGAATCGAATATGCCGTCTTAATATAGACGGTTCTGTTGATACAACGTTTAATGCGAATGAATCTTTTAGAACGAATGATCAGATTTGGGACTTAAAAGTTGATAAAGATGGGAGAATCCTATTAGCAGGAACGTTTAAAATCTTCGACAAAAACTATAAATCTCATTATTATGGGCTAATAAGGTTGAATTCTGATGGAACTAGAGATGAGACTTTTAATCCAGATTTTCCAAACGGCTGGAGTAGTAATGCAGTCGCAATTAATAAATTTGGTCAAATTGTGATAAGTTGGTCACTGCTAAATACATATAGGTATACCTTAAAAAAAATTAATTATGATGGTTCTATTGATGATTCATTTACATCATTTTCTTCCATTACCGAAAACATTAATCAAATACAATTTACTCAAGATCAAGGAATATTGATTACTGGTGGAGACATTTCTAATCAAGCATTAATAAAAAAAATAAATTCCGATGGCACAGTAAATAATTCATTTAATGTTACAGTTTCTTTAAGTGGGAATTCTAAATGCAATATTTCAAATGCAACTGTTGATGAAAATGGGGATATCACATTGAGTGGAAATTTCAAATTCTGCAATGGTATACCACGAAATGCAATTTGCAAAATAGATAGTCAAGGTAATGTAATTGAACAATTCAATGTTCAGATATTTAACAACTCTCAAGTCACAAATCATATTGTTTTACCTAATGGAGATTTCCGTTTTGTTGGAAGATTTTCCTTTAGTGAACAACAAGATGCATCAAATATATCAGATATGATGATTGTAGATGCTAGTGGTAATATAAAAAACAAATGTCTTGATGAAACAGGTCAAAAGAATATCCTTAGCATTAAGAATATACTAGATACTCATGATAACAAATATTTTATATTTGGGAATGGCTCATACAATGGTGTTAGTGTTTATCATTTTAAAATTGACTCAAATAATAAACTTGATCCAAATTTCAATAATCTAAGAAACAGGTTTGGTGGTGTTTACGCCAATCATGTTCAAGAAGATGGAAAAATCATTATTGGAGGTGATTTTAATTTTATTGACAAAATTCCACAAAATAATATTGCCCGATTAGATTTTGATGGGTCTGTAGATATGACTTTTAATTCAAATACGGGGACGAATGGGCCAATATTTGTAATGAAAGAACAATATGATGGGAAAATTATTTGTGGCGGTAAATTCACATTTTATAATCAAGCTTACAGGAAAGGATTGGTTAGAATCTTAAATGATGGAAGCATTGATATGGAATTCGATCCCTACCTTGAAGATTTTGCTTTTATTTATGCAATAGCAATACAGGATGATGGAAAGATTTTAATTAAAGGCAAGGATAAAAATGAATATGGTAAGCATTTAATAATAAGACTTAATAGCAATGGTACTTTAGATGATACATTTCAAAAAGTTAGTAGTGAAGATGTAATCTATTCCACTTTTGATTATTTGCTTTCTAGTATGTACCCGATGGATGTTCAAAAAAATGGAAAGATTTTAACAGCTAGCAAGAGGTTAAGCTCTAATGGATCGGAGGATTCAAGTTTTTCAATAAAAGGCAATACTTCATTTATTGCTATTTTATCTGATTCAACACTTTTAATGAGAGGAGATTTAGAATTAACGGAAATTACACATGAAGGACACGATGGTATTCATCGAATAACTTATGATGGCTCAATAGATCAAGTATATGGTGATGATAATAATGTACAAGAGGATCGAATCACCACAATTCTACTTCAAGAAGATGGTGAAATTATAGTAAATAGAGAGAACGAATATGGTGTGCAAGCAACTACCCCTGTTTATCGAATGAAATTGGATGGAACCATAGATAATTCATTCCAGGCAAATTTCATGATACCTGCCAGATCTTTTATCTCAAACTATGAGGATAATTATATTCTAATAGGGGGAGAGCAGAATCAAACAGGTAGTTCAGACATTTATCCCGGCTCACCTCTGTACAGAGTCAGTTTGTTGAATAGAAAAACACAAGAAATACTTATTGAAGAAGTACAAGATACAGTTGCAAATAATTTTCCTATTACATTTGATTTAAGTGTTTCAAGTACCTCAAATTTAGAAGTATTTGCTGAAATAATTAATGGAAATGCAATAGTTAATAATGAAAATATCATTGTAAACGAGCCTGGTGAGATTTCTTTTAAAATTACACAAAAGGGGAATTTAGAATATTTTCCCGCCAAGTCAATAATTCAGAAGTTTTCCGTTAAAGGATCACAGAAAATAATTAATAGATTACCTAAAGAAGCATTGTTTAACCCCCTAAATTTAGATTTCACATCTACTTCAGGATTACCAGTAGACATAGATATATTAGTGGGCAATTCAATAATAGAAAATTCGATAATGACCCCCACTGTTCCTGGTCTGATAATATACAAATTGACTCAAAATGGTAATGACAAATACATGCCGGTCTATTTAATTGATTCAATATATTTCAAATTAAATCAGAATTTAACTCTTATTTTACCTGAACAGCATATTATAAATAAAGACAGTGTATCAATTCATTTCAATTCAAATAGCCAACTACCCATAGAATTGGAAATAATTAGTGGTGAAGGTAGTTTTAAAAATGGAAAGCTATATTCAACCATTCCTGGTAATGTAATATTAGAAGCGTTTCAAAAATCTAATGATCAATACTTTGAATCAGTTCATGTGATTAAACCAATAAAATTTATAGGCCAACAAGAAATTTCCATTTCCAAAATTGAAAATGTTACTTATGGTGACCCAGATATTGAAGTATTGTATGAAACTAAATATCAAAACTCTAATCCTATATCTTTTACAAGCTCCGACAACAGTGTGATTAAAATGGATAGGAATAATTTAGCTATTACTGGTGCAGGAGAAGCTATAATTACTGCTAGAAAATCTCCAAGTGAATTTTACCAAGAGGCAATTGAAGAATTTACTATTTCAGTCAATAAGGCAGATTTATTGGTTAGTGGGCCAACATTATCAAAGGAATATGGTGAAAAAAATCCATCAGTTAAAATCAATTATCTAGGATTCGTAAAAGGAGACAATATTGATTCAATTCAATTTCTTCCAAAGATTCAACTGATGGCAGATGAATTAAGCAATGTTGGTACTTACCCCATTTATATTAGTGATGGGAATGACAGCAATTATAGGTTTAGATATGAGTTTGGCTCTTTAGAAATAAGGAAAACTGCGTTGGTAGTGGAGGTACAAGATACATCAATATTAGTAAATGAATCATTACCAAAAATGTCATTAAAATATTTCAATTTCAAAAACAACGATAATATATATGATTTAACCAAGCTCCCATATATGGACATGTCTAATATTGACTCGACACAAGTAGGCACGTATATCATAACCGCATCTGGAGGTGATGATGAAAATTATAGATTTGAATATCATTCAGGAGAATTAATCATTGATAATATTTTAAATATATATGAAATTAAAAAAATCAAGTTGAAAGTCTATCCTAATCCTGGGTATGATAAATTATATATAAATTCTGATGATGTAAATAAATTAGTTATTTACAGTTTAAATGGTACATTAATTTATTCTGGTAGATATCATGATTATATTAACATCGAAAAACTAAAAATAGGGGTTTATACCATTGAAATGTATGATAAGAACAATGATTTGATCACTAAATCAAAATTCATGAAATTTTAATTTAGGTTATAGGTAATTATAGACTTTCCCTCAACTCAAACACCCGTCTCATCTTATTAATCAGTTTTTCAGATTCATCAAAATTCAAGGTTTGTTGTCCATCGGAGTAAGCTTCTTCAGGTTTTTCATGTGTTTCATAAATCACACCATCGGCTCCAGCCATTATACAGGCTAAGGCTACTGGCTCCACGAAATTGCGAATACCTACACCATGTGAAGGGTCTGCAATAACAGGCAAATGGGTTTTCTCCTTCAATATGGCAATGGCATTAATGTCCATTGTATTTCGACTGGCAATTTCATACGTTCGTATGCCCCGCTCACAAAGCATCAAATTTTCATTACCGGCTGAAAACACATACTCTGCTGAAGACAACAACTCCTCAATGGTACCTGAAATACCACGCTTAATTAATACAGGCTTGTCTACTTTCCCCAGTTCATCCAGCAGGTTAAAGTTTTGCGTGTTTCTGGCACCCACTTGATAGATATCCACATACTCGTACATCTCTGCAATCTGTGACACTTGCATCACTTCGGTAATGATTTTTATCCCCGCTGCATTGGCGGCTTTATACCACATTTTTAAACCATCATTCCCGAGACCTCTAAAACTGTAAGGTGAACTTCGTGGCTTGTATACTCCACCACGCATAATCTTTACATTGTTTTTAACAAGATGAGCAATCACTTTGTCAATTTGCTCCTCGCTTTCTATGGAACACGGTCCGGCCATGAGTGCCATTCCCCCTTCTTCAATCATCACTCCGTCACCCAGGTCTATAACAGTGGGTTTTACCTTCCACTTTTTAGAGACCAGTTGATAGTCATCAGATACGATGTGTATATCAGAAATGCCATCCATTTGACCTACATTGCGTATATCAAACTCCTTTTTACCAATTCCGATAAGGTATTCACCTTTTTGCGTTTTTACGGCTGTGGTTTTGTATTTCAGTGCTGTTACCTTGTCTATTATCTGTGCCTTTTGATTTGTGCTAATGTTTTTTTCTAGTTGTATGATCATGTTTTTGGTAGTTAGATATTAGTTAATGGATGTTAGATTTAAGAAGCAAGAGGCAAGATCATCTTGTAACTCATGTCTTGGGTCTTGTGTCTTATTTCTTTTGTCTTTTGTCTTGCATCTTCCCCCTTATTTCCTTCACAAATTCGCTTATTGAATCTCTTTCTTTACTAGTCGCCAGAAGCTTAATAAACGCACTGCCAATAATCGCTCCTCGACTATAATGAGCAGCTTGCTGAAAGGTTTCTGAATTAGATATCCCGAATCCAATAAGTGTGGGGTTGGCAAGTCCCATGTTATTTATTCGTTTAAAATATTTGGTATTCTCTTCACTAAATGCCGTCTTGGCTCCGGTAGTTCCAGCTGAAGAGACCATATAAATAAAGCTATCTGAATGTTGATCGATGGTCAAAATGCGTTCCACAGAAGTTTGCGGAGTCACTAGAAATACATTTTTCAAGTCGTACTTATCAAAAACCGTTTTGTGAGTTTTTAAGTATTCGGCTATGGGTAAATCAGGTATAATTAACCCATCTACCCCTACCGCCTTGCACGATTCACAAAATTGTTCCACACCATATTGAAGAATTGGATTGATGTATCCCATGAGTATCACAGGCATACTGACCTCTTTGCGTAACTCCTTGAGTTGGTCAAACAACACTTTTATACTCATTCCATTGTCAAGCGCTTTTTTATTGCTCTCCTGAATGGTCGGGCCATCAGCTACCGGGTCGGAAAAAGGCATTCCTATTTCTATCAAATCTGCTCCTGCCTCTTCTAGGCTTTTTGCAATCTTGAGTGTATCATCGAGCTGGGGATAGCCTGCCGTGAAGTACACTGAAAGTATATCGCCTTCCCTTTCTTTAAATAATTTATTTATTCTATTCATTATTTCGTTTTTGGTTGTTGGTAATTGGTTGATCGTTGCATCTAAAAACCAACAACGATTAACTATATACTATTCTCTTTCCAGTTTATATAGGTATCCAAATCCTTATCCCCTCTTCCTGAAAGGTTCAACACCACAACGTCTTCTTTTTTAAATTTCACTTTATCAAGTATTGCCAGCGCATGTGCTGATTCGATAGCGGGAATAATGCCCTCCAGTTTACACAGCTGCATTCCTGCAATCATCGCTTCGTCATCTTTCACGCTTTCAAAAGTGACCCTGCCTGTCTCAAAAAGATGAGCGTGTATGGGTCCAATCCCAGGATAGTCTAACCCTGCTGATATCGAATAAGGTTCAGTCACCTGTCCATCTTCGGTTTGCATCAACAAGGTCTTACTACCATGCAGTACTCCTGCTTTCCCTAATACTGTAGTGGCTGCAGACTGGCCTGTTTCATTTCCTTTACCAGCGGCTTCTACGGCTATAAGTTTTACAGATTCGTCATCCAAATAATGATAAAATGCCCCTGCTGCATTACTTCCGCCACCCACACATGCCACTACATAATCAGGGATTTCACTGCTCGTCTGTTCTCTCAATTGTATTTTAATCTCTTTACTAATAACAGATTGGAATCTGGTGACCATATCTGGATAAGGATGAGGCCCAACTACCGATCCAATGATATAATGTGTATTTGAAGGGTGACTAATCCAATGTCTCATCGCCTCATTTGTGGCATCTTTCAATGTTTTACTTCCACTTTTTGCCGGGACTACAGTTGCGCCTAACAAGCGCATTCGCTCTACATTGGGTTTCTGTCGCTCAATGTCAATTTCACCCATGTAGACAAAACATTCCATTCCCATTAAGGCACAAACTGTAGCGGTAGCTACTCCATGCTGTCCGGCTCCAGTTTCCGCTATGATTTTTTGCTTACCTAGTCGTTTAGCTAAAATGATCTGGCCTATGGTGTTGTTTACTTTATGCGCACCTGTGTGGCACAAATCCTCCCTTTTTAGGTAAATACTGGTTTTATAAAATTCGGATAACCGATTAGCCAAATATAAAGGTGTGGGTCTGCCTACATAATGGGTTAATAAACTATCAAATTCTTCCTTAAAAGAACTACTGTTGATAACCTCCAAGTAATTCAGCCTCAGCTCTTCTACATTAGGATAAAGCATTTCTGGAATATAGGCACCACCGAAATTTCCATAATAACCGTCCTTATCTACATCAAATTTCATAATCAAGACTTTAAAATTGATTTTAGTTTTTTTAGCTTATCGATATCCTTGTTTCCTGGCGTCAGCTCAAATTTGCTATTGACATCGATGGCATAAATTTCTACACCTCTTAAGTTTTTTATATTCTGAACGTTATCCAGATCGATTCCCCCGCTCAGGAAAAGCGGTTTCGTAAGTTTCACTTGATCCAATACAGTCCAATCAAATGCAATTCCATTACCACCTTCGTATTTACCTTTAGAATCAAATAGATAGTAGTCTATAAAAGGTGCATAGGCGTCAATTATAGGCTGTGAAGGCAATTCATTACCAGCAAATACTTTGATAATCTTGATGTCATAGGCCTTCAGTTCAACACAATAGTCAATACTCTCACTGCCGTGCAGCTGTACCATATCTAATTTGTACTTTTTGTGTATTTCTAGTACTTCGTCTATCGGCTGGTCCACAAAAACACCTATTCTAAGTGCTGTGGTTTTTGCACCCAGTACAAAGGCATCCCCAACATAGCGAGGTGATTTATCATAAAATATAAAACCCATAAAGTCAGGGCAAAGGGCGGCAACCTCCATTACATTATCACGAAGGCCACACACCTTCAGCTTGATGGTATTCAAGTCAGACATATTCCTTTTGTTCAAATTGACTTAACCTCTCAATAAAATTTGCGCAAGATTTCTCTGGACGACTGCTTTGCATAAATCTTTCTCCAATCAGAAATCCGTGATACCCGGCTACTTTTAACTTGACAATGTCTTCCACCTTTTCAATCCCACTCTCGGCCACTTTTACAAATTGTGAGGGTATCTTATTTGTCAGAACAATGGAAGTAGCGAGGTCAACCTCAAATGTTTTTAAATTCCGGTTATTAACCCCTACCAAGTCAACATGCTCGTTAAGTGACGACACCAATTCTTGTTCACTGTGTACTTCCAGTAACACCTCAAGGCCCAGTGATGAGGCAAACTGAGCTAATTGTGTGACTTTTTCAGGCTTTAGAGCTGCCGCGATCAATAAAATAGCATCTGCACCAATAGATTTAGCTTCCACAATCTGATACTCATCTACAACGAAATCTTTCCGAAGTATCGGACAGAAATTATACTTTCGGGCAATAGTCAGATCTTCATTCTTGCCACCAAAGTATTTGGTATCAGTTAAGACAGACAAGGCCGATGCCCCCGCTTGCATGTAACCAATAGAGGTTCGTTCCACACCTACATGTGCATTGATCATGCCCTTGGAAGGGGATTTGCGTTTTATCTCTGCAATTATCCCGGATTTATCTGATCGCAAAACATACTTTTTTAAAGACACGGTTTGCGAGCCATAATAAATACTTGATTCCAGCAATTTGATAGGAAATAGTGACTTTCGTTCTGCTACTTCAGCTCTTTTGTGCGCTATAATTTCTTCTAGTATGTCCATATTCTAATTATTTAATTCTCGTTATTCATTTTTTTCAGTTTGCCCTTGATGGTCAGTCTGAGCTTGTCGGTCAGTCTGAGCTTGTCGAAGACCACGTTTCGACAGGCTCAACATGACATTCGACAGGCTCAAACGGCTACTAACAATTTTTTAAACGCCTTTAATGCTTTTCCCGATTTCAAAGACTCATCAGCTTTAGCTATTGCATCTGTTTTGCTTAATGAGCTATCAGCACAATATAGTGCCATGCCTGCGTTGGCAGTAACCACGTTGTGCTGCGCAGTTGTAGCCTCTCCTTTCAATACATTTTCAAATATTTTAGCTGCTGATTCTATCGTTGTTCCGCCTGAAATTTCTCCGGTCTTCACTTCTGCCAGCCCAAGATCTGAAGGCGAGAGCATTTGCTCTCCACTTTTGGTAATCATCTTAAAATCACCAGTCAGTGAAATCTCGTCATAACCATCCAAAGCATGTAGTATTAAAAAATCCTTATCACTCTTTTGATAGAGGTAACCATACAATCTTGCTAGTTCGAGACTAAACACCCCTACAAGTTGCTTACTAGGAAATGAAGGGTTGACCATAGGACCCAACATATTAAAGAAGGTTTTTACACCTAAATCTTTTCGGATCGGAGCTACATTTTTCATGGCAGGATGAAAAAGTGGTGCATGTAAAAAACAGATATTGGCTTCCTCTAAACTTCGAATCAGCTGATCTTCATCATTAGTAAACTGATACCCAAAATGAGCCATCAGGTTAGACGAACCACAAACTGAGGAAACTCCAGTATTTCCGTGTTTAGCTACGTACTGTCCAGCCCCGGCAACAACGAACGAAGATAAAGTGGAGATATTAAAGGTATCTTTCCCATCTCCCCCAGTTCCACAAAGGTCTATGGCATCATAATCGCCAATGTTGAGTGGTGTACAAAGTTCTAGCATCGCATCACGAAAGCCCGCCAACTCTTCTACCGTTATACTTCGCATCATGTATACGGTCAAAAAGGCCGCTACCTGACTTTGATTAAATTTACCCTGAGCCAAATCAACAAGAATTTGACGTGCAGTTCCTTTGTCAAGAGTTTGATGATTGATCAGCTTATTTAGTATGTCTTTCATTATTGAGTAGTTAGTAGTAAGTCATTAGTAGTAAGTGTCTTACGACTTGTGACTTACTACTTCTGTTTCAATCCAGTTCTTAATCATAATCTCTCCATATTCTGTCATAATGGACTCGGGGTGAAATTGCAGCCCAATGACATCATATTGTTGATGTTTGATAGCCATCACCACCCCAGTTTCGTCTAAGCCTATAACTTCTAATGGCGCTTTGAGTGTTTCTTTTTTTACCGCCCATGAGTGATAATGCGCCCCTACAAATTGATTTGGGATATTTTTAAATATGTGTACGTCATTTGAATTGATTGTAATTGTGCTTGACACACCATGTTTCACTTCATCCATATTGTACAACTGTGCTCCATATACTTCTGCAATGGCTTGTAGCCCTAAACAAATGCCCAAAATAGATTTTGAAGGTCCGTACTTTTCGATAAGTGCTTTTAGTATACCTGCTTCTTCTGGAATACCCGGGCCTGGTGACAAAAGAATTTTATCAAAAACATTAACCTCCTCTAAAGTGATTTTATCATTTCTAACTATCGTAAGATGATCACCATATCCAAGTGCTTTAATAATATGCACCAAATTATAGGTGAATGAATCGTAGTTATCGAGTAAAAGAATTCTATTCATGACCGATTAATTTTTACTGCTTGGGCTATAGCGTTCCGCAATGCTGCCAATTTGTTGTCTACCTCATTTAACTCACTTTCAGGTACTGACTTCGCCACCACTCCGGCTCCAGCCTGATAATGTAATTTGCTGTCCTTACTCAAAAAAGAACGAATCATAATGGCATGATTGAAATCACCATTGAAACCTAAAAACCCAATTGCTCCACCATAGTAGCTTCTACTTTGGTTTTCATAGTTATCTATCAATTGCAAGGCCCTGTATTTAGGCGCACCTGATAAAGTACCTGCCGGAAAGGTGTCCCCTACCAATTGGAGTCTTGATTGTGCCGCTTCCAGCTGCCCTGTAACTTTAGATACCAAGTGAATAACATGGGAGTAATACTGAACTTCTTTAAAAACTTCTACCTCCACATGTGCAGCACTTCTACTCAAATCATTGCGGGCCAGATCAACCAACATGATATGCTCGGCATTTTCCTTTTCATCCTCAGTAAGTTGCTTGGCTAGCTCCGCATCTGCTGCGTCATCACCTGTTCGTTTAAAAGTGCCTGCAATAGGGTATATAGAAGCCTTATTTCCACTGATAACAATTTGAGATTCAGGCGAAGACCCAAATATTTTGTAGCTACCATAATCAAAATAAAATAAATAAGGAGACGGGTTGATTGACCGTAAGGAGCGGTAAACATTAAATTCGTCTCCTTTAAATTCATTCTGAAACCTCCTGGATAATACTATTTGAAATACATCTCCACGTAAGCAATGCGACTGTCCCTTTTTAATAATTTCAAGAAATTCGTCATCTGAATAATTCGATGTTTCCTTCCCAGAGAGATCAAAGTCGAACTGAGGAATATCATGTCGTTTGATCAGCGATACCAATTGGTCAAGTTTACTAATATTATCGGTCTCCAACCTATGTTCAAACACATACAATTCATTTTTGAAATGATCAATAACAATAACGAATCGGTAAACCTTATAAATCGCATCTGGAATCTCATCATTCTGGTTATTGAATTTTATGTCTTCAAATTGCTGAACAGCATCGTATGCGAGATATCCAAAAAGTCCATTGGTACTGAATTTGAAGTCAGAAGGCTCAGTAATAAAAGAGTCCTTAAACTCATCAATGCACTTTATTAAGCTGTTGGGGCCTAGTTCTTTGGCTTCGCTAATACCATCAGGGTAATCTATTGTTACGGAAGCCTTTGAAGCCGTTATTGAAGCATAAGGGGAGCAGCAGATATAGGAGAAGCTATTGTCATTCCCATGGTAATCAGAGCTTTCCAATAGAATACTCCCTGCATATTTGTCCCGTAACCGCAGATAGATACTTACTGGTGTGAGGGTGTCTGCCAGTAATTTTTTATAATTTGATGTTATATTATAGTATTTCATTATTTTTTATTTAACCATCGGATGGCACGTAGCCATCCGATGGCTTTTATTAAAAAAGAAAGGCCTTGTGAATGAACACAAGGCCTTAGTTTTAAGACATAGAAGTAGTGTTCAATCCCGAAGTTTTGTAAAGTGCCACCACCAGTTTTTGTTCATTCTATTTTTCATTTTCTTCTTTTTTTTTCATTCCGGGCTTGATCCGAAATCCTTAATCTTTCTTTAACTATTGGATGGCTTGAAGCTATCCGATAGTTTTTGTTTCGTTTTTAGACATAAAAAAAGACCCGCTGTGAACAGCGGGTCTTTGATTATATATTTTATATAATAACGCTTTTCACTTTCCTAGTTAGGAAAATGCCACCACCATGCGTTATTTATTGTATTGTTTCTCATTGAGCTTCAAATATAGAATGTCGATCCATATAAAAAAATATTTTTTATTTATTTTTCATGAAAGTTTAGTTACTGGTTGTTTGATCTAGTTATTGGTTGTCGGTACTAGTGGTTAGATACTACTGCTTATACTCCACAGTCATCCTGTTAGGATCTTTACTACCACGTTTCCAGCAAAAATTCCAGCCTGTGGTGTCGGGGCTTTTCTATATTCAATGACGATATTAACTAAAAGATTGCCGCGTCTGTCGTGCCTCCATCCTCGCAATGACTATAAGGGTTGTTATTTGTTGGTGTTTAGGTAATACTTACCAAATACTGAATACTAAATACTACTCACTAGAAATACCTTCTTCCTATAGCATGTCCATTGAAAATTTCCAAATCTAAGGAAAGCATCAATTCGTGAGTGCCATAAGCATTATTGCTCAGCCCATTTAGCGGAAGCTCAAAGGAATAGCCCAAGCGCAATTGATTGTTGATCTCGAATTGAGTATTGAGGCCAATTGCATTGAAATTTCTTAAAGTTGTCCCTACCCAAAGGGCTTCTTTCAATAAAAATGAAGCATTGATATCAATGGAGGCTGGCTGGCCATCTACTACTTTTAACAGTACCGAAGGTTTAAATTTTATGGCCAATAATTGATCAAACAAATAGCCTGCGCTAACATAAAAGTGCCTTTTATAGCGTGTACTTTTCACATCACCATCTTTCACATCCGTATCCAAAATACGTGGTACAGATACGCCCAAATAATAGTGGTCGGTTTTATAATACACCCCTGCTCCAAAATTCGATTTGGAAAAATTATCATCTGAAATAACCAATTCCGGATCTGTTTGCTCCTGATTTAGTTTGTCAAAATCATACTTATAGTTTATATAGCCTGTTTGCAATCCAAAAGACAGGCTTCTGCCATTGTTCATCTCTATTCTATAGGAATACATCAACTGGATTTCAGTATTTGTATTGATCCCGTATTGATCACTTACCAATAAAAGTCCTGCTCCTACTTTATTACTCAAAAATGATGATGATAGGTTTAGTGTATTGGTAATCGGTGCGCCCTCAATACCTGCCCATTGCGCTCTACTTATGGCCGTTGCATTGAACACATCGTTGATTCCCGTATACGCGGGGTTAATCATCGACTGGTTAAAAAGGTATTGGTTATAAAGTGGATCCAATTGTGCTTGTACATTGATACCAAAACCGATGAGTACTACTATTAAAATTGCTCTCATGCCTATCTTTTTATAAATAAATACCCAGTCTGCACTTTTGAACCATCGCCTTTGTCTATTGAATAAAAATAGCTGCCTGTTATTAACTCTCCATCACCAGTATTTGACATGCCTACAAATACTTTGTCCACATTGTCATAACCTTCCATTACGAAAATTTTGTTGCCCCAACGATTGTAAATGTTCAATATGTTGTCGGGGTAGAGTTGAAGGTTTTTAACGTTGAAAAAATCATGAATACCATCTCCGTTTGGGGTCACTACATTAAATATTTCCAAAGGGGGTGAATCATCACTGGTAACTTCACCAACCACTACAAAAGAAAAGTCATTTATACTGGTCATAACATTCACTGTGGTGCTATATAAACCTATGGCACTAGCATTGAGTCTTATGGTAAATTGAATAAATGATTTGGAAGGAACCGTTTTCGAAAAACTAAGCACTTCAAATACAGGATTATCCACCGTTATTTCATTGACTGTTAGTGCATCCACAACGCTCAAATTTTCAATTACAAATACCTTATCAATATTCACATTCAATAAAGTGACCCCCATGTCAATGTCCTCATTTGCCAATATTATATTGCCACTATTATCTTCGCCTTCAATAATCACAACATCAGATGGGGCTTCACTTATTGTACCAATGAGGTTGATCACAAAATCTACATCGTTATTTGCAATGGTTAATTGATCTGCGAAAGTGCCTGCTGCGCTACCATCTAAGGTGAGTGTAAAATCGGTACTCGAACCAGCAGCTATTGTATTTGGGAATGTGATGCCTAAAACTGAGTATTTACTTCCATCTGTCATGTTAATGGCAGTAACTATCAAGTCAGCCGTTCCCGTATTATTGATCGTAAACACTTGTGAAGCATCGTTGGGTTGAACCGTTGAAGTAAGCGTGTAATTATCATTTGTTGTCAATGTAGTGCTGCCATCTGTCACTTCGATTGCTGGTACTGGTGTAGCGGTAATAATGCCTGATAGGTTGATTACAAAATTTGCATCATTATTTACAATGGTTAATTGATCTGTGAAAGTACCTGCTGCGCTACCATCTAATGTGAGTGTAAAATCGGTACTCGAACCAGCAGCTACTGTATTTGGGAATGTGATGCCTGATACAGCGTATTTAGTTCCATCTGACAAGTTAATTGCGGTAACTATCAAGTCAGCCGTTCCCGTATTATTGATCGTAAACACTTGTGATGCATCGTTGGGTTGAACCGTTGAAGTAAGCGTGTAATTATCATTGGCTACCAAAGTTGTGCTGCCATCTGTTACTTCGATTGTTGGTACTGGTGTAGCGGTAATAATGCCTGATAGGTTGATCACAAAATTTGCATCATTATTTACAATGGTTAATTGATCTGTGAAAGTGCCTGCTGCGCTACCATCTAAGGTAAGTGTAAAATCGGTGCTCGAACCAGCAGCTATTGTATTTGGGAATGTGATGCCCGATACAGCGTATTTACTTCCATCTGTCATGTTAATGGCAGTAACTATCAAGTCAGCCGTTCCTGTATTGTTGATCGTAAACACTTCTGAGGCATCGTTGGGCTGAACCGTTGAAGTAAGCGTGTAATTATCATTTGTTGACAATGTAGTGCTACCATCAGTCACTTCAATTGCTGGTACTGGTGTAGCGGTAATAATGCCTGATAGGTTGATCACAAAATTAGCATCATTATTTACAATGGTTAATTGATCTGTGAAAGTACCTGCTGCGCTACCATCTAAGGTAAGTGTAAAATCGGTGCTCGAACCAGCAGCTACTGTATTTGGGAATGTGATGCCAGATACAGTGTATTTACTTCCATCTGTCATGTTAATGGCAGTAACTATCAAGTCAGCCGTTCCTGTATTGTTGATCGTGAACACTTGTGAAGCATTGTTGGGCTGAACCGTTGAAGTAAGCGTGTAATTATCATTGGCTACCAAAGTTGTGCTGCCATCTGTTACTTCGATTGCTGGTACTGGTGTAGCGGTAATAATGCCTGATAGGTTGATCACAAAATTACCATCATTATTTACAATGGTTAATTGATCTGTGAAAGTACCTGCTGCGTTACCATCTAAGATGAGTGTAAAATCGGTACTCAAACCAGCAGCTATTGTATTTGGGAATGTGATGCCTGATACAGCGTATTTACTTCCATCTGTCATGTTAATGGCAGTAACTATCAAGTCAGCCGTTCCTGTATTGTTGATCGTGAACACTTGTGAAGCATCGTTAGGTTGAACAGTACTCGCTAATGATTGAGTATCCCCTGTTGTAATTTGTATTGCTCCTACAAAAACCGATATTTCTCTATAGAGAGTTATTTGATTAGCAGGGTTGTCAGTAGCCGTACTAACATTATAAATCTCCGATCCTGCTGTACCATTGTACTCAAATACTTGGAAGTGGTAAGTGGTGTTTTCATTGAGACCAGTGACACCTACCGAACTCCCTGCGTCATTATACACCACAAAGTTGCCACTGCCTAGATCGGTGGAAGTGGTCAAGTCAGGGTCTGCAGTGTAGCTTTGACCATCCACTGGAGAAAAATCAACTACATTACCCTCTCGTGCCACTACTATGCGGTTTGCACCATCCCCATTTGTCCAATTTACTGTCATGGAGGTAGTGGATTCATTGGTAAAAGTGAGATTGGTGGCTTGCCCACTGGGTGGAGTAATCATTGAGTTTCCAGCTGTCGTGTTACTATTATAGTAATTGGCGGAACACTCCACGTCAAACTCAAATATTTTGAAATAATAGGCGAACGATACCGTAAGCCCTGAAATCGAACTTGAACTCCCCGAGCCACTATACACCACATAGGTATCTGTATCTACCGGTACTCCACTACCGTAAGTAGAATTGGCTGTATATGCCATGCCATCTATTGGCGTCCAGATAATTGGAGAAGTACTGGCTACAATTAATCTGCCACTCCCATTGCCATTTGCCCAAGTTAGACTAGCTGATGTTCCTGTAAAACTTGATAATGTCAATCCATCTACTTGTGTTGTAGGGGTCACCAAGCCCGGAGGGGAGGAACCATCTATTCTCGAAAATTCTGAAGTGCTTCCATTGGCTGAAGTAGCGGTAGCTGTGAAATTGCTACTAATATTGAATGACCCTGACAGATTCCAAGTACTACCAGTAGTCAATGCAGTACCTAAAAACGTTTGGCCTTCATCGCCAGTGCCCGCATCAAAGACTTCAATAATATCTCCGGATTCACATGTTCCTGTAATAGTACCAGCAGTAGTAGTTGTGATCACAGGAAAGCGTTTATTGTTATTGCCACAACTGAGACTTATTCCATTCCCTGAGTTGCTATATATTGTATTTCCTGAGATGGTGTTATAAAGACTAGTCGAACTGCTGATTTCTATCCCGTTTCCATTATTGTTTGCAATTAGATTGGCCTCACCAGGAGCAGTTCCTCCAATTTGGTTATTCGTACTATTGTTGGCTACATTAATTCCGTTATACTGATTGGGAATTGAGCTGATGCCATCTGCTCCAACACCAATGTAGTTCCCTATAATAATATTTAAAGAACCAGTATTAAAGTTAATGCCCTCGGACTGATTTCCCGAAATGATATTGCGTGATAAAGTATTCGTACCACCAACAGTATTACCTGAAGCCCCATTCCTTATTTCTACTCCGATACCATAGTTACCCACATTGATTAATCCTGTTAAATCAACGCCTATATAGTTGCCTTGAATTTGATTTCCTGTAGAACCTGAACCATTTACATCGATACCTCCACCCGGACTACGGTTGCCATTTCCAGATATCACATTCCTTCCAGCAGCCGTCCCGTCACCTATAAAGTTGTTTGGAGCACCATTGAACTGTAAACCTCTTTGACGAGTGGTTGGAAATGGCGCAGTTACACCATCAGTTTTCACCCCAATGTAGCAACCTCGAATGCTATTATTAGTTGCTAAAGATCCATTAATCCCAATTCCATAGCCATCGAAACTATGAATTGATAAACCTTGAATGACACAATTTGAAATATTGTTTATAAATAGGCCGTCTCCATTGATATTAACCCCATCAATTTCAATAAGTAAGACAGCATCGCTACCTACTGCCAATGTATTCACAGAAGCACCAGGTTGCGAATATCCATCAATCGTCATGGGAGAAGTAATAGCTGGCAATGCTGTTGTGGGTGTAATCACATGTGGACCTCCGCCAGGTATTTTAAAGGTAATAGTTTCTCCTGAACTGGCATTAGCATTAATAATAGCTTGCCGTAATGATCCTACGCCTGAGTTATCAGTATTAATAACGGTGTAGAGATCAATTGTGCTTTCACTCAATGGGTTAGTTGGATTGGTGTCCAAATTGTATTTCTCTGTACCTGCTGTACCATTGTACTCAAATACTTGGAAGTGGTAAGTGGTGTTTTCATAGAGACCAGTGACACCTACCGAACTCCCTGCGCCATTATACACCACAAAGTTGCCACTGCCTAGATCGGTGGAAGTGGTCAAGTTAGGGTCTGCAGTATAGCCTTGACCATCCACTGGAGAAAAATCAACTACATTACCCTCTCGTACCACTACGATGCGGTTTGCACCATCTCCATTTGTCCAATTTACCGTCATGGAATTGGTGGATATGTTGGTAAAATTGAGGTTGGCGGCTTGGGTGGTGGGAGGAGTAATTAGCAATATATCCCCAATAATGTTCCAATTATTTGTGCTAATTAAATCTTGCCGACCAGTGGCATTGTTGGTATAGCGAAGATTTAACGCTCCCAAAGTCACATTGGAATTAATGGTCTCTGTCCCACCATTATCATCCGCCCAACCTAACAATGTAGATTCGTAGTTAGCCAT
This sequence comes from Flammeovirgaceae bacterium UBA1842, assembly GCA_002338655.1. Classification (GTDB taxonomy): domain Bacteria; phylum Bacteroidota; class Bacteroidia; order Cytophagales; family Cyclobacteriaceae; genus Fulvivirga. The sequence continues at coordinate 78,088 of DDIU01000034.1, forward strand.
TGACATATTACAATTATCAAACATGTTGGTCATATTAGTCGCACTGCTAATATCCCATGCTGCCAGGGATTGGTTGAAATTTGATGCTCCTCTGAACATTCCGTTCATAGTCAACACATTCGACACATCCCATCCACTGATATCTTGATTGAATCCGGAAGAGGAAAACATGGCATCCATATTAGTGACCATCCCTGTATTTAACCAATCTAGCGGCTGGCTTCCATTGCGAAAGGCAGTGGTTCCTGTCAGCATGTTCGACATATCTGTTACCGATCTCACATCCCAACTGCTGATGTCTCTATTGAAACTTGAAGCTCCCCAAAACATTGCACTCATATTAGTTACATTACTTACGTTCCAGTCACTGACATCTTGATTAAAAGCACTGGCATCTGTAAACAACCCCTCCATATTCGTAACAGCTGCGGTGCTGTTGCCCCAATCTAATGGTTGCCCCCCATTATTAAAACTTACAGCTTGAGCAAACATCCCCTCCATATTATTTATGTTGCTCATATTCCATGAACTTACATCTTCATCGAAGAATGCTGCAAATTGGAACATCATAAAAGTACTCGTTACATCGCTTAGGTCTGGAGAATCGCTAATTGTCCCATCCAAATATTCGCAATACACAAATGCTTGCTCCATACTACTCCACTCAATATCTCCCCACTGCATGATTCTAGATAAACGTCTGGCATCAGTAGCATTATCAAAGCGTACTCTTGGAAAATTTCCTGATATTTCAACTTCATAATTTCCTCCAGACGGAAAGGTTATTATTGCATCTCCACTAACCCCTCGAAATTTTCCATTATTAGCAGGTGTGCCAACTTCTTCCCAGTCTACATCATAGTTGTACCCCCCACCTACAGTTGGTATGGTTATTCTATTCGTGCCAGAAGTACCGGGTCTACTGGTATTCCATCTTGTTACAAACGATTGACCAGCCCATCTTCTATCTGTGCTACCACTAACTACAGATGTGTTGTATGCCTCCGTCCCAGTTGATCCATTGTATTCAAATACTTGGAAATGATAGAAGATTTTAGGATTGAGATTAGTGATATCTACTGAACTTCCATTGCCATTATACACTACAAAATTACCTGAACCAATTTCAGCTCCTACTCCAAAATCAGGATCTGCATTATAAGAAGTATTATCATCAGGAGCTGCATCTACAGCACTTCCTTCTTTCGCCACTACAATTCTATTTACTCCATTGCCATTTGACCAGTCAACAGTCATAGAAGTAGTTGTGACATTGCTAAAGGTGAGGTCGGTGGCTTGGGTGGTAGGTGCGGGCAGAATAACATTAGCTGCAAGGGGAAACGTATAATTTGGTTCGTCCGCATCATTTGTCGTAAAACTTACGGACCCAGACTTACTGCCCAGCATATTGGTATTAAACGTAACGGAGAATGTAGTTTTAGAATTAGTAGCGATTGTATTCGTACCTACTTGAGAACTTAAGGTGAAATCACCCGACACATTGACATTACTTATGGTCAGCGTATTATTAGGACTGGTATTATGAATGGAGAATGCCTGACTTCCTGAAGCCCCTTGTATTACATTACCATAATTGTGTGTTTCCCCTACACTAACTGACTGAATGGAGTTAGGAAGAGTACTTGTGCCTCGCGTTACATCCACCTCTGGACCTGTAAGTCTTGCAAAGGTTTGGAAGGCAAAAGTATTATCACCAATAATGGATGTTTCGATTAAAACGGCTCCCGTATTAGCTGCTTTTCCTGGATTATAAAATCGGACGGTAAAATCACGTGAACCTCCTGCAGATATAGTGAACGGAGGTGTTGCTCCTACGTAGCTAAAGTTGAATCCACTCACTGAGATGCTGAAAATGATTAGATCTGCAGTTCCAGTATTACGGATTTGCATTGTATTGTCAAGGTTAGTCCCTTGATAGCCAGTACCAAGTAGAACAGTACTCGGCTGGTTATCTGTGATTTGAGTTGCTCCATACCACACTTCTATTGCAGGTTGCGCATAAGCACTTTGAGTTGTGGATAAAAAAACAACTGACAATGCTAAAAAATAAATATATTTCATTTGGTACTTATCAGATTACAGACGCCCCAAAAATAGGTAGATCAATAGCAAACAGCCCGATACTTAGGGTTTACAAATGGTTTACAAAATCTGATAATGGATTATTAGTACCTATTTTCTTTTTCAGGCGGTTGCGTGCCATTTTCACTGCTTGGGTACTTACACCCGTGAGCATGGCTATTTCTTTAACTTGGAGGTGCATTTTGGCATAGGCCAATTGGCGCAGGTCATTTGAACTTAATTGTGGGTAAACACTTTTTATATTAGTAAAAAAATCAGGGTGAACTGTTTCAAATATTGTTTTAAAATTTTCCCAATAGTTCGATTGAACACTGCGCTTAACCAACAGCTTATTAATTTTTTGTCGCAATTGATCTTCCGACTCGACATTTTTGAGTGAACTCAATAAATCATCTTGTTGTTTACTCTCCATTGAGACTGATAGTAATTGACGATTTATTGCGTCATTTTCCATTAAAAGTTGCTGAGCTCGCATGCGTTCATTCTCCAACTTCAGTTGCCTCATCTTTGATCTTTGTTTTGCTTTGATAGAACTCAAAACAATTTTCCGCTGGTTAATGGATATTGCAACCGTAAGTACCAATACTTCCAATACGGTGGCAATAAAAAGGCTATAGTCGCTTATAAAATGACTTGGAATCATCCCCAAATTACGCATTGCATGGATAATAACCCCAAATGTATATAGCGTCCAACCGGGGATCAGATAGCCTGCCATTGGTACATTTTTCTTCCACAATACAATACTACTTACAAGTAAAATCATAAAAATGATGCCTGATAAGTATAAGGAGAGCATGTTGGCCAATCGGTAATCAATAAACTGAAGTAACAGATTGACAAGCAACATCGCACAAATAGCAACATACACATAGTACCATGTTTTTGCATTCACCTTTAACTCCAAAAAATCCATGGCAAACAAAGCAATAAAAAGCATGCTTAGACACGCTCCATTGAGCGGCAAGCTATTATTTAGTTGAGTGTAATTCGGAATTAAATATTGATAAATATGCCCTGTCTGTGTCATGAAAAACACGGCTACAAAAAACACATAAATACCATAGAATAGGTTAGCCCTAACCCCCATCAAGAAAAATGTAACGACAGCATAAATACTTGCAATGAACAGAAGTCCAAAATAAAAACCAAGTAACAACTCTCTAGGATTGTTATCTACACTCGTCAAGGAAATGGGTAGTAGTTTAAATGGCACCCTCAGTACAGAATGGTCACTTCTGGCCATAGCATAAAATGTGTATTTCACATTTTTAATTAACCGTACAGGGAATATAAAATTAGTTGAAACCACAGGGCGTTGATTAAAATAAAAATCATCGCCAGTAAGATATTGTGCTACCAACTCACCTTGTTCATCCACTTGGTAAAAGGCAATACTGTCCAATGGTGGATGTGAAACATCAATGTGCCAATTTTCTTCCTCAGAGGTGTTTATAACATTGATCTTAAGCCAAACCTCTCCAGTATAAAAATCGAAATTGAGGCTTTTCTTTTGCTCAAATATAAGTGAGTAATCTTTATTTATTAGCCCATCAATGGTGAGTGATTCTGTATCATCAAGATAATAGTAACTATATTGGCTAACCACCGCAGGGGAGTAAATCGAGTCATGTAAATGCAATACTTTGAATTGCCCTACTGCCTGGGTTGTTATAAACAATAAAAAAAATGAAGCCCAATTTCGAAACAACATAATTAAACTTAAGTCATGTATTCAAAAATCGAGCTTTAGAAAAAGAAGTCAATTCTTACTTCTTTGTAGCAGGAGCCTTCTTGGCTGCTGGCTTAGCTGTTTCATCTTTTACTGGGGCTTTTTTTGCGGCTGGTTTCTTATCAGCGGCTGGTTTGGCTGTGGCTGTAGCTTTTTTTGGGGTGGCCTTTTTTACAGGATTTGGTTTCACAGCTGCCTTATTTTTATTCTTGGCTTTCGGACGAAGTACGCCATAACTACCCATACTTATTTTTCCTTTTCTTGTTTTTTTATCTCCTTTTCCCATATTATCGTTGTTTTAGTTTACTTCCAGTAAGTTAAAATAAAAAACCTCCAGACAAAAGTCTGGAGGTTTTAAGTTATTTATTTTAATTAAATATTACCAAATTTTAACTCGGGCACTATCTACTCTGTACATTCCATCACCTTCTTTTACATTAAATGCCTTATAAAAAGTTTCAAGATTGACCAAAGGGCCATTAGCCCGGTACATAGCTGGAGAATGTGGGTTAGTTAATACTTGCGTTCTTAGTGTTTCATCTTTGTATTTTGTTCTCCAAACTGTTGCCCATGAAACGAAAAAGCGTTGTTCAGCAGTCATTCCATCTATAAGTTCAGGGGTACCATGAACCGCAATATACTTTTGAAGTGCATCATAGGCCGCATTGACTCCACCCAAATCACCAATATTTTCCCCTAAAGTAAGCTCACCGTTGACGTGTACACTGTCCAAAGGTTCAAAAGCTGAAAACTGTGCAACCAATTTACCTGTTCTTGCTTTGAAGTTTTTGGCATCTGTATCCGTCCACCAATTTTTCATATTACCCTCCGCATCAAATCTACTGCCTTGATCATCAAAACAATGAGAGATCTCATGGCCGATTACTGCACCAACACCACCATAGTTCACTGCTGCATCAGCTTTATAGTTATAAAAAGGTGGTTGTAATATTGCCGCTGGAAATACAATTTCATTAAATAATGGGTTGAAATAGGCATTAACCGTTTGTGGGCTCATCCCCCACTCCTTCTTATCAACGGGTTTACCCAACTTGGCTACCTGCTCCTCAAAGCCAAACTTTGTAGCGTTCATTACATTTTGTATGTAGGATGAATTTTCTGGATCACTTTCTACTTTTAAGGCGGAGTAATCTTTCCATTCATCTGGATAACCGATCTTAACAGTCATCGTCTTTAATTTTTCCAATGCCTTAACCTTGGTAGAATCTGTCATCCAGTCTAATGCTTTGATTCTGTCAGCAAATGCCAACTTAAGATTCTCCACCATTTCCAATGCTTTTTCTTTAGCTTCTGGAGGGAAAGTCGCATCTACATAAAGTTTTCCTATTGCCTCCCCTAATGAACCGTTAGTCGTTCCCAACACACGCTTCCATCTAGGTCGCATTTCATCAACCCCTCGCAGTTCTTTACTATAAAAGTCAAAGTTGGCCTGCACGAATTGGTTGTTTAGATAACCAGCTGCTCCATTTAGCACTCCCCATCTTAGGTATTCCTTCCATTGGCCAACAGGCACGGTATTTACAATAGCCTGATACTCTTTCATAAACTTAGGCATCCCTACTATCAGTGTATCAACACCAGTCACGCCCATATCACTTAAATACTCTTTCCAGTTAACTGATGGCACAATTTCAGAAAGTTGTCCCAACGACATCTTATTGTACAAGGCTGGTATATTCCTTTGTTCTACATTGGTCAATGAAGCTTTGGCCAACCTGGTTTCCAAACTCATGATTCTCGCTGCCTGAGCATCTGCTGAAGCCGCATCGTCCCCTAACAATGTAAGCATTCGCGCTACATGCTTCACGTATTTCTCGCGAATCTCCTTGGATTTACTATCTTCTTTGGTGTAATAGTCTCTGTCTGGTAAGCCTAGCCCACCTTGAAAAAGGTAAGCGGCCATTTCCTTGCTGTTTTTTAAATCCGGCATTATGCCAAAACTGAAAAATGAGCCTCCACCGTAAGTCTCTTGTTGAGCCAAATATTTTTGTAAATCTGCCGCATTGCTTATTTCAGCAATTTGATCGAAATAAGGCTGTAATGGTTGCGTGCCTACTTTTTCAGCCAATAATGAATCCATTCCAATGGCATAAAAATCGGCCGCTTTCCTCTGATCTGTCCCCGCAGCATATTTATCACTCTTAGCTGCCGTTTCCAATACATCCAACACAGTTTTGTTGGTCTCTTCCCTTAGTTCATTAAAACTACCCCAACTTCCTTGGTCTCCCGGTATTTCCGTTCTATCTATCCATCCCCCATTTACATAGCGAAAAAAGTCATCGGCCGGACTGACAGTAGTATCCATATTGTTCATATTAATTGCCACTACATCGGCTTCCGTCTTGCCTTCACCTCCACTGCCACAAGCAGCAAGTAAAGTCGCGAACCCTGTGACCAACACAGTATTCAACACTTGGAATTTGGTTAATTTCATCATTTGCAATTTTATTTTCAAAATAGGTTAAAATTTGGGAGTACTAAATTAATAAAATACAACCCAATTTATTAAGAAGTTTGATCAACGGCATTTTGCATTGATAGAATACAATTTCTGAGTAAATCCTACTAAATTTGAGCCCGATATTTGGTTATAGCCTATGATTCATAAGTACTTTAAAAAGGAGTTTGAAGAGTTCAAAGTAATAGTACAGGTCAATCCTGAGACTTATGCAGGGGTAGAACTTACAATTGGCCAGAACGGTGAAATTGAAAAACGAAAACTTCAATTTGACTCCAAAATCTATGACGATTTGGCTGAGGACGAATTCAAGGCATCAAGCGCCTTGGAGTTTAACCTTTACCTTAACGGAATTAAGTGACTTAAGACACCTCCCACTCCAGGCTGTACTTGGCATCTTCTGCGCCTTTCGCCCTTTTTAAGTCCGTTTTAAAAGGCCCTCCACGTTCATTGACAAGCATGGTAAAGGTACCGAGTTTGTCATTTGGGGTAAGAAAGTCATAATCCCATAATTCAATATCGATTGTCGTGTCTTTATCGATACCTTCTATTTGGTGGGCAATTTTATATTCTCCTTCCTTTACTTTTACAAATTTAGAGTCGGTAGGCCATACCTTGTTTTTTTTAAATTTCAAAAAAACTTCATCTCCGTCACCTTCATCCTGACGGTAACAATGCAGGCTCAACAGCCTAAAATGATACTTGATTTCTGACATAGTAATGAATTTAAATGGTCAATTTATAAAAGTTAAATCAAAGAGCGAGATAAATTTTAACAATTGATTAATTCGGCTTAGCTTTGTATTGGCAAATCAGTACGACCAGCTCCTGCTGAACTCCCCCAGGACCGGAAGGTAGCAAGGGTAGGTGGTTGTAGCGGTGCGATACTTGATTTGCCTTTTTTTTCTGATTTTACTCAAGTTATCCAAATTTCTCAGATTACTAATAAATAGAAAATCTAAGTATTCTTTTCTCTCTCATCCTCTTCAATTATTCTTGCCTTGGTCAATGCGGTTGCTACTAATCCTGCTGGAACCGTAACAACACCAATTCCAATTATTAATACAAAGAATGTAAAAATTTTTCCACCAATTGTAATTGGGTAGGTATCTCCATATCCCACTGTTGTAAGGGTTACAATTGCCCACCAGAGACTGTGAAATATTGAACTAAACAACTTAGGTTGAGCATCATTCTCAAAGAAGTAAATTCCGGAAGCAGAGAGAAAAATTAAAATTAATGTAATAATGAAAAATAAAACCATTTCTTCCTTTACCAGCTGTGCGGCTATATGAAATCTTCTTAAAGCCCGATTGTATCTTATTAATTTTAATGTTCTGAAAATCCTGAAAATCCTGAATGCACGTAAAGCCCTTAAATCTATTGCGGCTCTTAAATAAAAAGGAAGTATTGCTAATAAATCTATTATTCCATAAAAACTAAATATATATTTAAGCGGGTTCGTTGACACATATACTCTTAAAATATATTCGATTGAAAATACTATCACACAAAATATCTCTATCCATAGCAAAATCTGCTTAGTCTGAATACTGTTACCAGGAAGTGTCTCAATTGAAAATGAAACTAGTGCTATCAATATAAGCACCTGAATACAGTAATCGAATAACCTACCGGATTTGGTAGTATTATCTTCAATTAGTTCTTTTAGTTTTTCCCTCATTATTTGTCAGTCTTTATTAACAAAAATAAAATTATATTATTCATTATCTAATAAATAATATCAAGGATGAAATATGAGTAACTTGATTTACCATAGTAATAATAAGCTTACTTATCATTACTCATCTCATCAATTTTACGGTTACCTCGTAAATACAATGAAGAGATCTTTACCTTAACAATCCAGAGTTATCCGCATAATGGTAAAGATCCCTGCCTTCCGGACTGGCAGGCCCACGGCATGACTTTCTATGTGGAATAAGGGCACTCGATTTACAACATAATGGAAATCGCACTTACTGTAAAATCTTCACGAATTTTGTAGTCATCCCGTAATGCAATGGAGGGATCTTTACGCAATCATTCAGAGAAATCAGCATAATGGTAAAGAAGCCTGCCTTACGGACAGGCAAGCCTACAGCATGACTTTCTGATCATAGGAAAAATTCCACAACTCAATGCATTTCCACAAAGTTATCAGCTTTAGGCCGCCTGTTTTAGGAAGCTATCTATTTGATATTTATCTTAGCACTTCCATTAACAACCTCTACAGAATAATACTATGAAATTTTTTATTGATACAGCAAATCTTAGCGAAATTCAAGAAGCTTATGACCTAGGCGTATTGGATGGTGTAACCACCAATCCTTCTCTAATGGCCAAAGAAGGCATCACTGGTAAAGCCAAAATCCTTGCCCATTACAAGGCCATCTGCGACATTGTGGATGATAATGTAAGTGCAGAAGTAATAGCCACGGACTTTGCCGGAATGGTAAAGGAAGGTGTAGAATTGGCTAAAATTGATGATAAGATAGTGGTAAAAGTGCCGATGATCAAAGATGGTGTAAAGGCTATCAAATACTTCAGCGATAAAGGTATCAGAACGAATTGTACGTTGATCTTCTCAGCAGGGCAAGCGCTTTTGGCTGCCAAGGCAGGAGCTAGTTATGTATCACCATTTATTGGCCGATTAGACGATATTGCTCACGATGGGCTTTCATTAATTGAGCAAATCGTCCAGATCTTCGATAATTACGGTTATGAAACAGAAATATTGGCCGCTAGTGTAAGACATACCATGCACCTTGTACAGTGCGCTGAAATTGGTGCCGATGTTGCTACCTGTCCATTAAAAGTAATCACCAGCCTAATCAACCACCCATTAACTGACAGTGGCTTGGCTCAGTTTTTGGCTGATCATAAAAAAGGAAATAAATAATCATGTCTTTCTCCACTGATCCTGTAGTTAGGGTAAAGGATGCTTGTATTTTTCAGGATAACAACACCGTACTTGGTGATGTTAATTTTGAAATGGAGAAAGGTGAATTCGTATTCCTCATTGGTCGAACCGGTGGTGGAAAATCTTCCTTATTAAAAACATTGTATGCTGACCTGCCACTTCGTTTAGGACAAATTGATGTGGCAGGCTTCAATATTGCCAATCTGAAACCCTCTGAAATACCTTTGCTTAGGAGAAAGATCGGAATCATATTTCAGGATTTCCAACTATTCCCAGACCGTACCGTAACGGACAACCTTACTTTTGTGATGAGGGCCACGGGCTGGAAAGACAGTGCCAAAATCAAAGCCCGCCAAGCTGAAGTACTTATGCAAGTAGGTCTAGGCTCTGTAGGGTCCAAAATGCCGCACCAACTATCTGGGGGTGAGCAGCAAAGGGTGGTTATAGCCCGGGCGTTAATTAATGAACCCGTGATGTTAATTGCCGATGAGCCTACGGGAAATCTTGACCCCGAAGTTTCGTTAGGTATTTTTAGATTGTTTCAGGATATCAACAAAAAAGGGACTGCCATAATGATGGCCACACATGATCACGAGTTGGTGAAAAGCACACCTGGCCGGGTATTGAAATGTCAAAAGGGCAAACTACTCGATTCGAAAGTTGAAAAATTTGAGATCAATACTGCTTTTTAGACATTAGCATCGTCAATAGCCACTTCCTTGTCCTTTTCACTCTTTTCTCCTGCGTGATCGAGTTCGTCAATTTTCTCATTGAGTACATCAATCCGTACCAATAAATTTAGGATAAGGGCATCTACCACTTTTTTGCTTGGATTAGCTTTTAACTCCTCTTTGAGTACTTCATACATGGCATCGAGCTTCTGTAAATCCTGCTCAAAAGCAACATCTAAATTTTCATCAGGATTTTTATAGGTGTAAATCAGGTCCTTTCGTTGAGAGATCATCTGAAAGTAAAATGATTCTACATCCTTAAAGTCTGTTGCCACTTTTTCCTTTTGTGCCATCAACTCCATCTTATCTGTCCGTTGATTAAAAAACAAGCCCAAAGACGTGCAAAAAAACACAACTGCGGCAACCTTCCATAACCATTGAAAACTGGTCGATCCCTTCAGGTTTTTATCAATTCTAGCCCATAGTTTTTCAGATGGCTCTTTGTCATCAAATGCCGCTCTATTATCTTTTATAAATTGATCTATCTTGTCATTCATTTAGATACCTCCTTTCCCAATATCTCTCTTAACTTCTTTTTAGACCTATTAAATTGTGATTTCGAAGTTGACTCGGTTATGCCAAGTATGGTCGCAATCTCACCATGATCATAACCCTCTAATAAATATAGCGAAAAAACTACCCGATAGCCATCAGGTAATAGATCAATGGCCCTTTTCACCCGATCAACGGAGATTAAGTCGATAATATTGCTCTCCACCGACCATGAATCCACCACATCGGGCAAATCTTCACCAATAATTATATCAGGTTGGCGTTTTTTAAGCAAGTTGAGTGATTTATTGATCACTATCCGCTTTAACCAGGCACCAAAAGTTGAAGTGCCCTCATACCGCGGTAAGTTTTTAAACGCACTTACAAAGGCTTCTTGCAAAACATCTTCTGCGTCCTCGCTGTTTTTTAACACCCGATAGCTTGTGTTGTACATCGATTTACAATAAAGTTTGTACAACTCATATTGTGCCAATCGATCGCCAGCAAGACACCTGTCGATAATATCCTGATGTATGTTAAGTGGCCTTTGTTCCAAGTTGTTACAACCTCTGATGAATGACAAATATAATTGATCAGGGTTGCACCAATAGTAATTTATTTGTTCAATTCAGCCAGACTGTCTTTGGCCATAGTGAAATCAGGCGCTAATTTAAGTGCTTGTTGGAAAAAGGTCTTAGCCTCTTCTTTCTTACCCTGATCTTTGGCGATCAATCCCTTCAGGTTCAGTAATGCCACCTTTATGGGATATTCCTTTTGTTGGCCACCCGCTACATCAAAGGTAGCAGTAAGTGTTTCAGCCTCTTTCTTACCAAGTAAGATATCTGCATTTGTTTTTGCCTCAGCGTAGTTTTTTACTTCATATTGAAGAAAGGCCACCTTATACAATGTTTCATAGTCATCAGATTTCAAATACAATGATTCATATGTCTCCAATGCTTTATCAAGTGCTCCAATATTCTCATAGGAAACTGCAGCAATCTCAATAGCCGCCAAGTTATTCGGGTTGAGGGTGATAACATCCTGGGCAGTAAGTGCTGCAGATGCATATTGCTTTGACTGAAAATATAAAACTGAAAGTGAATAGAGAATGGAATCGTTTTGTGGGTTCTCTACCAATATGTTATAAAGTGCATGCTTGGCTATCGAATAATCATTATATCTAATACCTGCCTGATAAGTACGGAAATAATGCATCGTCAATACTTGCCCTGCTGTGGGTAGTGGCTGTTCTTGCTTCGTTGCGCTAGCAGTTGTTTGGTCTTGTCCAAATGCATAATTTGAAGTAATCAATAGAAATGCAATAATCCAGTATCTCATTTTATATAGTTTTGTTTTTAGACGGCAAAGCTAATTATTTCGGGTAAATAATCTAATTTTTGCTATTTACTGTATTAGTTAGGCTAAATTTTTCAATCCCTTATTTGCTGCAATTTGGTGCATATATTCTAACGCTTGAGTACGGTCATTACTAATTTTCCCCTCTAAAATAGCCTCTTTTATCTCTTCTTTAATTTCACCAATGATCCGTCCGGGCTTTAGTTTGAAAATCTCCATAATTTCCTCCCCACTTACTGGCGGCTGGAAGTTGCGCATTTGATCCTTCTCTTCCACCTCGCGCATTTTTTGCTCTACTTTTTTAAAATTAGCCAGATAGCGTTTTACTTTATCATCATTTTTTGAGGTTACATCAGCCCGGCATAACTTCATCAAATCTTCCACATCATCACCTGCTTCAAAAAGCAATCTTCTTATAGCTGTATCAGTAATATTATCCTTAACCAGAGCGATTGGCCGTAGGTGCAAACGAACTAACTTCTTGACATAGTTCATTTTCTCATTGAGAGGGAGCTTCATTTTCCTGAAAATATGGGGTACCATTCGAGCTCCCTTATCCTCATGCCCATGAAAGGTCCACCCTACCTTGGCATCAAATCGTTTGGTGGCAGGCTTCGCAATATCATGAAGAATGGCCGCCCATCTTAACCAAAGATCGTCTGAGTATTTTGAAACATTGTCCAGCACCTGCAGGGTGTGGTAAAAATTATCCTTGTGCGATTTCCCATCAATGGTTTCTACCCCTAGCAAGTCGATCATTTCAGGAAAAATTAACTTTAGCAAACCTGCATGATACAGGAGTTTGAATCCATAAGAAGGTGTTTTTGACAGTATAATTTTATTTAACTCGTCTGCTATGCGCTCCTTCGATACAATTTCAATCCTATCTGCATTTCTTATTATTCCTTCAAAGGTATTTGCTTCAATATCAAAATTGAGTTGTGAGGCAAACCTAACTGCACGCATCATGCGCAAAGGGTCATCCGAAAAAGTGATATCAGGATCAAGTGGGGTTCTTATTGTCTTTCTCTTAAGGTCTTTTGCTCCTTCAAAAGGATCCACCAGCTCACCATAATTGCTTTCATTAAGGCTAATCGCCATCGCATTGATGGTGAAGTCCCTCCTATTTTGATCATCAGATAATGTACCATCCTCCACTATCGGCTTCCGTGATCCACGATTGTAAGATTCCTTTCTAGCCCCAACAAACTCCAGGTCAAAACCCTGACTTTTAATCATAGCGGTACCAAAGTTCTTAAAAACAGATACTTTTGCCCCTTTTATGCTCTTGGCTACCTTTTCGGCCATTAGAATGCCACTTCCGATGGTAACAAAATCAATATCCTTGCTTGGGCGTTTTAAGATTAAGTCCCTTACAAAACCCCCTACAACATAACTATCAACTCCATCATTTTTACTAACCTCTGCTACTTTGTTGAAAATCGGGTTTTTATCGAGCTCTTCTTTAAAATTCATACTTGCCGTTTGGTACACAAGGCATTCTTAATTGCCTTTGGGGCAAAGTTAGCATTATTCAAGTTTATGGTGAAGTAGTTACTTATTAAAGGTAGGGCAAGGGATAAATTTATCCTTCTTTTTCATTTTCGATTTGAACGCTATGTCCAATCTATACAGTAACGAAACCTCATGTGCACCGCCAGAAATGGCCCCAAGCTCAGAAACGGTGAAATCGTAGCTATATCCTATTTCCATTTGTTCAAACTGCATCCCCAATATAATTACGACAGCATCATGACTCACTTTGTCGTTTACATTTTGCTCAATGGGAATACCCCTGTACCAAAGGCCTATCATTATGGGTTCATAAAGAAAATGTAACCCGACATCCAATTGATCAAATTCCCCTTGGTTTTTGTAAATAAATGAAGGGGCTATGCTGGAAGTCCGGTCACGTTTAAATGCCCCATGATAAAGAGGTATCCTTACTCCTGCATGAATGGAGGTTTTCATAGGAATAACACTTTCCTCTTCCAGTAGGGATCGGTTTGGCTCATTGATATGCGCGGCAGAAAAGCCTGCCCAAAAGGTTTTGTTGTAAATTAATATTCCCGCACCAAAATCAAAGTAGTTGGCACTGCCCATACTGCCCAGGCTCAGGTCACTCGTGGGTACTTGCCCATCACTTTGAAAATCAAGCTGATCACCAAAAACCAATTTATTAAAATCGATATTCCGATTGCCATATCCGAAAGAAAGTCCGGGGGTTATTACCCATTTGTTCCCCAGTTGTACTTTATAAGAATAAAGGAAATTGATGGTAGTAGAAGTCAAATTGGCCGACCCTGCTTTGTCCACTGTTGCCATTAATCCTATTCCACTTTTTAAATGAGCTAAATTATAGTCGTAAGAAAAGGCAAAGCTCACAAACCCATTGGCCAGATTGGGCCATTGATTTCTATAATTGGCAATAAAACGATGATCTGAGCCCGTACCTGTAAAGGCAGGGTTCAAATAAAGCGGAGCAGCATAATATTGCGAAAATTGCGGATCTTGCCCAAAAGAGATTAGACATTGAATGATTAACGATATGGAGATAATAATATGCTTCATCCTATCTGATTAAGTTTACATCTCCCGTTCGGGTACTTTTCTGACCGTTGCCAAAAACAAGGTTCAATTTGTATATGTATACATCCTGTGGGCACAGTATGCCGTTATAATAGCCATCCCAACCAACATTTTTGTCTACTGACTTAAACAGTAATTCACCCCACCTATTGAAAATATACATTTCAAATTCCTCCACCCCTTGCATGATCGGAAGGAAAATATCATTGGTTCCGGTTTGCCCTCCTATATCCCCCCCATTACTTCCGGATAAGTTGGGACTGAAGGCATTCGGTACAAGCAGCCTTCCGTTCATTTCAGCTTTAGTTGCCCCAACTCTGGTGAGCGTATCTGAGCATCCATTTATATTTTTTGCAATTAATGTTATGTCATAACTACCAGCCTCCTTATAATAATGAATGGGCTCTGCCTCTGTGGAGTTAGTGTTATCTCCAAAATCCCAGAAATAGGTAGTCGCATTTTGGCTGTTATTTTTGGTATAAATGGGATTATCCGGAACGAACACTACGGTTGGTCGTATGCTGAACTGGGCTATTGGGCTTTCAAACACTTCGATGATTTGAGATTTTATTTCTGTCACCTCCTCTCCCACTGAGTTGGATGCCGAAAGCATAACGGAATAAATACCCGGTTCAAAATATGTATAACTAGGATTGGCCACTGTAGATGTCCCTTGCCCGTCACCAAAATTCCATAGATAGGTATTCGGATCAGCAAATTGACTAAGGTTTGTGAAATTTACCGTTAATGGTGAACACCCAAATGCAGGGTCATAATCAAAATCCACTACCGGAGGAATCGGAAAAATAGTGATCTGTTTTATTTCCTGTTGCTGGCAGGTAGCTGTTGAGGCCGTCAAAGAAACATTGTAGGTTCCTGCATCCGCATAGGTGTACTCAGTTAAGTTTGGGTCATTGCTGGTATTTCCATCTCCAAAATCCCACAAATATGTCCAAGGGCCTACATTGGTATTGTTTGTTAAAAATATCGTTGCCCCTGGCAATGTTTGGACTGGTGGCGTTACATCAAAGGCAACGTTGATAATTTGTTCGGGCTCTACCGTGATCGTTTGAACTGTTACTGGACTGGCACATCCAGCAAAATTTATAGTGGTAAGGCTTATCTCAACAGTTAATACTGCATTGGTTTTATTGATGGTGTATTGAAATGAATCACCAATATTTGACGAAGCCATGAGTGTAGTCCCATTTACTTTTAATATCCATTGGTATGTTGATAACCCCTTTTGAATAGCAGAAGCCTCAATTTGTATTTCTTCGCATGTCATCATTAGGGTATCAATATCAAAATCAGCCACTGGCACTGGATTTACTCTAAAAATATTTGTACTATCGGTATTACACCCTCCCGGCAAAGCGGTGGTCAGTGTAACGAAATAGTCTTTAATGGACTGTGTGTTATTAATGAAATTATAATTATAAGTGGGAGTTGTGCCAGAACTTTGCTGGCTCACAATCCCATTAATATCCGATATGGTCCAAGTATAATCAGTCGGTGATTGGCTCTGAGTGCTGGCATCCACCTCAAAATCAACAGAAAGCGGACTACAGTTATCATTAAAGGGCGAATAATTAATGGCATTAAAACCCGCTATAGGAGCTGGGAAAACCGTGATGCTCACCGGACTGCTTAAGGTTTCACAACCGTTAATGGTCTTTACTCTTAACCTAATGTCGAAAACAATATTTGCACCTGTGGAATTGACGAAACCTTTAGTGAAAATATTGGAGAAAGAAGGATCAGTAGGTGATTGAACCGAATCTATCTGATAGCCTGAACCTGCATCTATCTCCCAAGTATAGGTATCTATGGCATCAGGTTGAGCTCCTGCAAAGTCATTGGAAAAATTGACGGTCAGAATACTACAACCTTGAGATACGTCAGGTGTAATTTGAGCAAGTGGAAAAGGGTCAACATTTACAGTATTGACAAAAAATCCTGAACATGCATTTTGATCAGAAGTAACCCTCAAGGCAACATCATAAGATCCGGTACCACCGAGTGATCTTGAAAAAGAGGTCTGGTTATCAAAAGCAGGGTCTTTGTTGAAGGTGACTCCGTCATAGTCAAAATCCCATTCCCAGGATACAATACTTTCACCATTTATTGGATTGATTACTGATGAATCTGTAAAATCAGTCAATTCACCATCACAAACACTATTGGCAGAGAACATGGCAGTTGGACTCGAATAGACATAAACTAACTCTTCATCTATGCTTTCACAGGTAGTGGCATCATCTTTAACGATCAATACTCCCCTGTACACTCCTGGCGTATTGAAAGTCCTATCGTATGGACCAAGTACAGTTGAAGAAAAAGCACCCGCTGCGGGATCTTCAAAAATCATTGTTCCCGTTTCATCATAAAACTCCCACCGCCATCGTGTGTTAGCCGTTGGTACCCCAACAGAAGTATCATTAAACCTAACTTCAAATGTTTGTGAATTACTTGTGTCCTGACAGAACAATGGTACTATAGGATTATTTGAAAAATCAGTAAGGGAAATATTGGCCGCCAATGAAGGCGAAATATCTATCATTGCTTCAAATATCTCTTCACAGGCTCCTTGAGCAGTTGGGTCTGAAGCGGTTAAGCGTATTAATTTCTGGCCTGGGTTACTATAAGCAAACGTAGGGTTGTTGTTAGTGCTAGTAGATAATAAAACCGTTCCTGTATTGTCATCAAAAAATTCCCAAGTAAAGTTCAAGCCACCCATACCAGGTGTTTCATTGTCAAAATAAATATCTTCACCTAAGCAAAACACATTCGTAATTGCTCCTGAAGCATCATCCCTTCTAGTAATAAAATCGGGGTTTGGAGAGTCTATAATAACCACATAAGCCGTTGTTGCGATAGCATCTTCATAGTTCGGGTTAAGGGGATCTCCATTATAAGGATTGCAAAAATTCCAATTAAACAAAGTGATCTCAAAGTCATTGCCAATCAAATTGGCTAAGTCAGCAGGGGCATTTAAAGGAAATGATACAGCATTTGGCCCTAGGGCAGGAGTAGGAATGGTTTCAATTGGGCCAAAATAGCCCCCAGTTACGGGTAAGCCAGCAGTTCCCCTTGTTTGTGGGCTTACCAAATTCCCAGAAGCATCGGTTAATGGTTGTGTACCTCCGTCCTCTAAACTTAAATTTATAATAGTAGAAGCAGGGTTATGGTTGGTACCATAAACAAACTGCATATTCCTGGTCAATTGATTGGGACGGTCAGGTTCTACCTGAACCCTGCAATTAAATTCAGAATTATCAACAAAGACGGCATTTACTACCGGGTTATTAAAACAAACATCATAGTTGGTAGGGTTTACAAATAAATTACCATTTCCATCTTCATCAGTTCCCCAAAATGGGCTTAGTTGAATTTCTTGTGACGTTGGGCACAATGTGCCATTGATATAAATATAGGCCGTTGGCCTTATGGAACAATCGTTGTTTATGAAATAGGTAAAATTTGGAGCAGAAGCAGTAAAAGAGGTATTTCCAGGTCCAGCTACCAACCCATTGCCAATGTTTACCGTAGATATTTGATTTCCGGGATCATTCCACTCAAACCTTATTTCAATGTCATTGGGATTTTGGGCTGCATTGAAGTAATAAGTTATGGTAAAGTCAGTAACCTGAACGGGTGCACAATCTTGATCCGTATTGAATGAAACATCAATTTGCGAACGCAGTAGGCTGCACTGTCCCAGCACTTCAATAGAAGTAAAGACAGTACTTATCAGTACTATTAAAAATAATCCAATCTTTTTAGACATCGCTTTATAAGAATTTTCCTTACAAAGCCAACAGACGATAGTATATTCCTCAAAATTGGTTAAAGAAACCGTTGTAAATCAGCTATTTAACTAACTAATCGATTAAAGGTGTGGTTTTGAGGTTAAGTTGCAATAAGTGTAGATAAATCAATTCCAGAATCCCTCTTTGCTGTTGAATGTAGGGCATGGAATTAGCTTATTTTTTCGCTTCACCCCTTTTCTAAATGGTTTAGTGGTAAACTCATAAATAATGGATACTTCATGAGCTCCGCCAGCTGCAGTGGAGAGGTCGGAAAGGGTAAAATCATAACTATATCCAATCTGGAAAGTATTGAACTGTAAAGCCAATGAAAATACAATGGCATCTTGCTGTACTTTTTTATCTTCCACCCCTAGGTACTGAAAAGATCGTTTCAATGGTACACCCCTGTACCAAACACCAATAGAAACAGGATCTATATGGTATTGAACCCCAAGATCTAATTGTGAAAATACGTTGCCTTGCCTTCTGTAAACAAATCCGGGAGTAAGATAAGACACCCTGCTTATTGTTCTAGGGCCGTTGTAAAGCGGTATTTTCATACCTCCATGCACGTTGATCTTCATTGGCAACCTACTTTCATTACCAATCAATGAAATATTAGGTTGGTTCATGTGATAGGCTGAAATCCCCAACCACAGGGCTTTGTTGTACATTACTATTCCAGAACCAATGTCTAGGTACTGAGCATTATCTATTCTAGAAACCCCTGGGTCATTAGAACCACTCTGATCTGAGGCAAGCTCATCACCAAGGGTAAGTTTACTTTGATCTATGCCTTGCTGCCCATATCCAAAATATAAACCCGGTGAAAAAACCCAGTCTTTACTAACCCTGATTTTATACGAATAAAGTAATCCGGCAGTAGTAGTCCTCCATCCTCCTGTACCCATTTTATCAGTAGTAGCCATTAACCCAAAGCCACTCTTCAGTTCTCCGATAAACATCTCATAGGAAATAGCATAAGTAGAAAATACTTGCGGCAAATTGGGCCATTGCAATCTATGATTCGCTATAAGTCGCTGCTGAGGGGTGATTCCAGTAAACCCTGGATTTAAATATAGAGGTGCGTTGTAAAATTGTGAAAACTGTGGGTCTTGTGCCATCCCTTTCACTGACAGTGTCATTAACCATACGCAAACTAAATATTTCAGTATCTTTTTCATATCAGTTTATCTTATCAGTGTTACGTCCCCTACTCTCTGAGTCCTCTGTCCGTTGGATAGTATCAAATCCAATTTATAAATATAAACCCCACTAGGCAATAATTGTCCTTTACTATTATAGCCATCCCATCCAACACGTTTATTGTCACTAAAGAAAATCAAATTACCCCAACGATCATAGATGTACATTTTAAATTCAGTAATCCCTTGTGTTATCGGTAGGAAGATGTCATTGGCAGAATCACCACTACCGGGTACATTAGGATCAAATTCTGCCCCTCCTGATGGACCGTTGGTATTGGGTGTAAATGCATTTGGTGTTTTGGTAAAGCCACCTTCTTCTACTGTAACAGTATCTATTGCAGTATCTACACACCCAAAATCGTTACTTACATTAAGGGTAACAATATATTCGCCCTCTTGTTCATAAAAATGCTCTGGACTTCGTGCCGTTGATGGAACACTATTGTCACCAAAATCCCAAGAGAATTGCGTTGCCCCTTTTGAACGGTTAGTAGGCCTAAATCCATCATCTGGGATATAAACCACCGTTTGTGTAATACTAAATACGGCTTCGGGTTGTGGATAAACTGTAATGACAAGGTTATCGAAAGCTTCATCCCCATGGCCGTTATCACCTGTAACAATCACATTATAAGTGCCACTTTGAGTAAATGTAAAGGTAGGGTTTGGCGTTCTAATTTTTTGACCATCGATATCCCAAACAAGGTTTTCAACCACAACATTCTTTGACAAACTTAGGTCTTCCCTAAAGCTTTCAAAGTTCACATTCAACGGTGGACAACCTTCCAAAACATCCGCAAATGCCTCTACAGTAGGTTGAGCGGGCAATAC
This sequence comes from Flammeovirgaceae bacterium UBA1842, assembly GCA_002338655.1. Taxonomy (GTDB): domain Bacteria; phylum Bacteroidota; class Bacteroidia; order Cytophagales; family Cyclobacteriaceae; genus Fulvivirga. The sequence goes on from DDIU01000034.1 coordinate 98,344, forward strand.
TTCTATAAATATGTTTTCTACATCGTTACAATTAAAGGCATTAGGTGTCTTAACTGTTAAAACCACAGAATAACCTAGTGTACCGAAATCAGATGGTTTATTAAATGTATAGGTAAAATTAGGACCGGGTACTGTTACATTTTCATCTCCAATAGCTAATGTGTAAGTATTAGCAGGGTTATAGTTACTTAACGCAAAAGTAACATCTACCGTACCTGTATTAAAATCCAATGTTACTGGAGCCGGGGTTTTAGAACCATTAATTGTAAAATCCGCTTCTGCAAATTCAAAGGTAATGTTCACCTCATCTACTGGGTTTACAATGCAGCTATAAAAGTCTTCCACTTCAAGTATTCTGTAGGATACCGATTCTGTTGTCAAGATCACATGTCTTGAGGCCAAATTATCAAGCACCTCAGTAGTTACCACTCCATTTACATCTGTCTTTTCCAAAGTCAGTTTAAATGGTGCCGAACCTTGCATTGCAAATTCAATAGCTTTTGTGTTTCCAATACACAGTGTCTCATCATCCGTAATTATCTGGGCATCTACTGGAGGGCTCACTGTTACAATTATCACCTGAGGCAACCCTTTACAAGGATCAACATCTGGCGCAGGCTGTTCTATTCTAGGGGTAATCGTGTAAAGTATTGTACCTGGAGTAGTGCCATTATGTACAATAGTTTGATTCAAGAAATCACCATTTGTAGCTGTAAAGCTAGCATATCCTATAATGTCTGGGTTAGAAGAGCTAGCCACAACATCATAAGTTGTATTGGCAGAATTACCATCCAAAAGAACATTCAAAGTCTCACCAGAACATATCGATAGCTGATTGTCGGCAATCACAATATCTGGAACAGGATCAATTGTAACAGTAATTACCACAGGATTACCTGTACATGAATTATCCAATAAAAGGAACGGTTCTACAGTATAGGTAAGTACCTGCTGAGTGGTCGTTGTATTAATCAATGATTGAAACAAGGAATTGCCCAAGCCATCAAACTGACCTAAAACATTGGCATTAGGCGCTACTGTCCATGAAGCTATCGAATTAGCAACATCTGTCGGCAAGCTAATATTCACAATCTCCCCGCTACAGATCCTAACATCAGTAACGCTAGGCGTTACAGTAGGCCTTGGTGTTACAGTAACTACAATATTAATTGGAGTTCCTGAACAAACCCCCGCAGCGGTTCCTGTTGCTCTTGGGGTGATGGTGTAAGTAACGGTTTGGTTGCTGGTAGTTGGATTGTCCAACCCATCCAATAATTTATCATTATTCACAAAGATTGTTCCTACTGGGCTAAATCCTGTCACTCCTCCTGTAGCTACTGCACCTGTAATTTCAAACTCTATAGTACCGGGAGCTATGGAAGTTGTAGTTGTGAGGTCAATATCTAGATTTTGACCTTCACATATAGTTACAAAGCTCTGCGAAGCAGTAACCTTGGGCTTAGGCATTATTGTTACCGTAACTAATGTAGCTGTGGGAGCACTACAAGTAGCTCCGTTATTAGCTCCAAATGCCCTTGGCGTAATTTCGTAGGTTACTGTTTGTACTACATCAGAGTTATTTACAATATTATCTGTAATGGTATAAAACGGTGCAACAGCATTATTAGGTAAGTTTTGACTGAATACAGTATAACCATTTACCAGTGGATCTGAGGCTGTCGCAAAAACATCAAACGTTATATTACCTGAAGATGGAATTGTATTAGATCTCAATTCTATGGAAGTAGCATCACCACTACACAATGTCTCAGGTCCAGGTGCTATAACAGTAATCTCTGGCTCTACCGTAATCACTGCCGTAACCTGAGGTCCCCTACAGCCAGGCCCACTAATGGGAACAATATCATATTCAACATTAAGAACTCCATTGGTTGGGTTGGTAAATACATCAGCACTTAAATAATTCACATTATTAGTTGTACCTATTCCCGCATTACCACCCCCTACAACCAATCCAGCAGCAGGTCTAATGTCCATAATTTCATAATCTGTTGCAGGAGCACTACTTGGCAGGGTAGCTAGTGTAAGTCCAGTGGCCGCATCACTACAAATAATATCATTCAAGTTAGCCAATGCAGGCGATGGATTAATTGCAAAAAGTACAGTTTGGCTTTCCCCTTCACACCCAGCTGCAGTTACTGGTGTAATAGTATAGGTAACTGTAAGTTGAACACTTGTAGTATTGGTATAAATATCATTAAAAATGGCATTGGCCAATTGACCATCACCAATTATAGCATTACCAGCAGCGGCTGTCAAACCACCGGGTACTGATATTCCTTTTATATTGTAAGTTGCTGCGGCAACAGACCCAGCATCTTCACCTAATGTTACATTCGAAGGTAACCCTGAGCAAACCGGAGCTGGACTTAAAGCCGGATCTAAAACAGGTTCGGGCAAGACAGTTACCTCAACCACAACCATGGTTCCTTCACAACCCATATTGCTAACAGGGGTAACTTCATATTGAACGGTTAGTGGCCCAGCGGTTGTATTTTTGTATTTATCAAACCTTATGTAATTGGCATTCACTCCGTTCTGTGGGAATACAACGTTTCCTGCAAGTGGAGTTAAGCTAGGGTCAATGGTCACATTCCCTATATTATAGGATGTGGCTGATACTGATGTGCCATTAGTTGATAATACAACATCTGTGCTTAGTTGACTACAAACTGTATTGTCCAATGCCGGATTAAGTACTGGCTCAGGATCAATCCTAAATCTCACAATAAATGGGCTTCCTACACAATTATTCGGGCCAGTTTCTCTTGGAGTAATCGTATAATCAATATTTACTGCAGAAGATGTGGTATTAATGTAGGTATCGGTAATATCTGCATTACTGAATACCACCCTGTTAGCTGCAGCAGGCACATTTGGCTGGTCGCTTGAGGTTACTACATAGGTGAATTCACTTGGTAATGCATTAAAATTATCGATATTATCTGTTTGTATGTTATAACTAATGGCATCCCCACTACATAATACACCGGTTAAATCATCACCTCCCAGAGGGGCTGGATGAATAACAAAATTAACGTCAAAAGCTGGTCCAACACAACCTCCTGTTAAACTAATAGGTGTTACCGTATAAGTCACCGTAACATCACCAGCAGAAGTATTGTTAAAAGTGTCGGTAATAGGTAAATCTGATGCTGCGGTTCTATCCAATGCAATTGGCGTAGGTACTACAGCTTCATTTGAAGATGAAACTACATAAGTAAATCTACCTGGGATATTATTACCCCCATTATCAATATTATCGGTTTGTATATCATAGTTAATCTGTTCTCCAGAACATACCTCTTCATTATCATTTACACCCAGCGGACCCGGTATAATGTTAAATTTGACTGTAAATGGATTTCCTTCACAATTGGTGCCATCATTAGCAATAGGTGTTACTGTATACGTGATTATCACCGGTGCAGGAGAAGTATTGTTGTATGAAGTAGATATACCTGCTGTACTGGCACTTCCTATAGGTCTATCCGGATCAGCAGTTACATCACCTGGGCTTGATGACGATACGGTGTAGTAAAACCTACTTGCAATCGTATTGGAGATTTGCCCCTGTAGGTCAAAATTAATAGTTCCACCCCCACAAACATCTATAGCTGCATCAGAGCCAAGTGGTTCAGGGTTGATCGTAAATACAACATCAAAAGGCACACCCGGGCAGTTAGTCCCTTTACTTATCGGAGTAATTGTATAAGTAATATCTACCGGTACTGGAGAAGTATTAGTATAATTATCAGTAATAGGTAAATCGCTTTTGATGGTACGGTTTGGTTTAGGAGACACAGAACCACTTGAAGAAATAATAGTATAAGTGAAATCACTTGGAACAGAATTACCATTTGTAACGTCATCTATATTCTGGGTTTGAATATTATAATTTAACGGCACATCACTACAAGTAACCTCTGTATCATCAAATCCTTTTGGTTTAGATGTATAGGTAAAAGCAACGGTAAAATTATTTCCCTGACATCCATCTATTAATCCAAAAGGTGTTACAGTGTAAGTTATGATGGCATCCGTTCCAGTATCATTTATATAACTATCTGTAATTGGGTCAATTGAAGGGGCAACCCTATCTGCCGCTGCTGGCACTCCTCCATTATTACTACTTACAGTATAAGTAAACTGGCTAAGTAAGTTATTTCCACCACTACCTGTATTGTTGATATTTAAAGCTTGGAGATTATAAGAAAGAGTTGCATCACTACATTGGGTACGGACATCATTAAATCCTACAGGTTCGGGATCCACTGGTACGGTGATTACATAGGTGTTACCATCGCAGCCGTCCGCTGATTGTGGGGTTACCACATAGGTAGCGTTCAAGGTACCATTTGTTAAATTCTGTAATGTCTCAGCAATCGTACCTGTGCCTGTACCTGCTGCTATTTGAGTTAAACCAGCTGGTAACGCATTGCGTACCCAAGTATATGTACTCGTTCCCCCTAAACCATTACTGATATTATCAGGGCTCACGCTAAAAGCAACATCACTACATGCATCTGCGCGGGTGATATCCGCGCCTACTGGCTCTGGGTTCACCGGTACGGTGACCACATAGGTATCACTATTACAACCATCTCCCGATTGGGCTGTTACTACATAAGTAGCGTTCAAGGTACCTCCTGTCAAATTCTGTAAAGTCTCAGCTATGGCCCCTGTACCTGTGCCGGCTGTAACTTGGGTTAAACCGGCTGGTAGCGGATTACGTACCCATGTAAATGTGGCCGCTACTCCATTACTGATATTATCAGGGCTCACGCTAAAGGCCACATCACTACATGCATCTGCACGGGTGATGTCTGCACCAACTGGCTCTGGGTCTACTGGAACAGTGACCACGTAAGTATTACCATCACAACCATCCGCTGATTGTGGAGTGACCACATAAGTGGCATTCAATGTACCACTTGTTAAATTTTGTAAGGTCTCAGCTATAGCTCCTGTGCCTGTTCCTGCTGTAACTTGGGTTAAGCCCGCTGGAAGCGCATTACGTACCCAAGTGTAAGTACTTGTTCCGCCCAGACCATTACTGATGTTATCAGCACTCACGCTAAATGCTACATCACTACATGCATCTGCACGGGTAACATCTGCACCTACAGGTTCAGGGTTTACTGGTACGGTGATTACATAGGGATCACCATCACAGCCATCCGCTGATTGTGGGGTTACCACATAAGTGGCATTCAAGGTACCTCCTGTTAAATTCTGTAAAGTCTCAGCAATGGCTCCGGTACCTGTGCCCGCTGTGACTTGTGTTAATCCGGCAGGTAATGCATTGCGTACCCATGAATAAGTACTTGTTCCACCAAGACCGTTGCTAATGTTATCTGCACTCACACTAAATGCCATGTCACTGCACGCATCTGCTCGGGTAATATTTGCTCCTACAGGTTCTGGGTTTACAGGGACAGTAACCACATAGGTATTACCAATACAGCCATCTGCTGATTGTGGGGTTACCACATAAGTGGCGTTCAAAGTACCTCCCGATAAATTCTGTAACGTCTCGGCAATAGCCCCCGTACCTGTACCGGCTGTGACTTGGGTTAATCCCGCTGGCAATGCATTGCGTACCCATGTATAGGTACTTGTTCCACCTAGACCATTACTTATATTATCAGCACTTACGCTAAAGGCTACATCACTACAAGCAGCTGCTCTGGTGATATCTGCTCCCACTGGTTCTGGGTTCACTGGGACGGTGACCACATAAGTATCACTGTTACAACCATCTCCTGATTGGGCAGTGACCACATAAGTGGCGTTCAAGGTGCCTCCTGTCAAATTCTGTAATGTCTCAGCTATAGCTCCAGTACCCGTGCCGGCTGCAACTTGGGTTAATCCGGCTGGTAGTGCATTGCGTACCCATGTAAAAGTAGCCGTTACCCCGTTGCTAATATTATCTGAGCTCACGCTAAAGGCTACATCACTACAGGCATCTGCACGGGTGATATCCGCACCTACTGGTTCTGGGTTTACGGGTACGGTGACCACATAGGTATCACTATTACAACCATTTCCGGATTGAGCGGTTACTACATAAGTCGCATTCAAAGTGCTTCCGGTTAAATTCTGTAACGTCTCGGCTATGGCTCCTGTACCTGTTCCGGCTGTAACTTGCGTTAAGCCCGCTGGCAGCGGATTGCGTACCCACGTAAAGGTGGATGCTACTCCATTACTAATATTATCTGAGCTCACGCTAAAAGCTACATCACTACATGCATCTGCACGGGTAATATCCGCTCCTACTGGTTCGGGGTTTACTGGTACGGTGACTACATAGGTATTTCCATCACAGCCATCTGCTGATTGTGGGGTTACTACATAAGTGGCATTCAAGGTTCCTCCTGTCAAGTTCTGTAAGGTCTCAGCTATTGCTCCTGTGCCTGTGCCGGCTGTGACTTGGGTTAATCCAGCAGGCAATGCATTGCGTACCCATGAATAGGTACTCGTACCACCAAGACCGTTGCTAATGTTATCTGCACTCACACTAAAGGCCACATCACTACATGCAGCTGCTCGGGTGACATCAGCACCCACGGGTTCTGGGTTTACTGGGACGGTAACCACATAGGTATTACCATCACAACCATCTGCTGATTGTGGGGTTACCACATATGTGGCATTCAAGGTTCCTCCCGTCAAGTTCTGTAAGGTCTCGGCTATAGCTCCGGTGCCTGTACCTACTGCAATTTGAGTTAATCCGGCTGGTAATGCATTTCTTACCCATGTATAGGTACTCGTTCCTCCTAACCCATTACTAATATTATCAGCACTCACACTAAAGACTACATCACTACACGCAGCTGCTCGGGTAATATCCGCACCTACTGGTTCAGGGTTTACTGGGACAGTAACCACATAAGTATTGCCATCACAGCCATCTCCTGATTGAGCAGTTACCACATAAGTGGCGTTCAGAGTACCTCCAGTTAAGTTCTGTAAGGTCTCAGCTATGGCTCCAGTGCCAGTACCTGCAGTTATCTCGGTCAATCCTGCAGGTAATGCATTCCTTACCCAGGTAAATGTAGCTGCCACTCCATTGCTAATGTTATCTGCACTCACACTAAAGGCTACATTACTACAGGCATCCGCTCGGGTAATATCCGCGCCTACTGGTTCAGGGTTCACTGGCACGGTGACAACATAAGTATTACTATTACAACCATCTCCAGATTGGGCGGTGACCACATAAGTAGCATTCAAGGTGCCTCCTGTTAAATTCTGTAACGTCTCGGCTATGGCTCCAGTACCTGTGCCGGCTGTAACTTGCGTTAAGCCAGCAGGTAATGCATTGCGTACCCACGTGAATGTGGCAGCTACTCCATTGCTGATATTATCTGGACTCACGCTAAAAGCCACATCACTACATGCGTCTGCACGGGTGATATCTGCGCCTACAGGCTCTGGGTTCACTGGTACTGTAACCACATAAGTTGCACCATCACAGCCATCTCCAGATTGCGGAGTGACCACATAAGTAGCATTCAATGTACCTCCAGTTAAATTCTGTAACGTCTCGGCTATGGCTCCAGTACCTGTTCCGGCCGTAACTTGGGTTAAGCCAGCTGGTAATGCATTTCGTACCCATGTAAAAGTAGAGGCTACACTATTGGTAATATTATCAGCACTCACGCTAAAAGCTACGTCACTACACGCAGCTGCTCGGGTGATGTCAGCTCCAACAGGCTCCCCATCAATAGGTACGGTAATTACATAACTATTTCCATCACAGCCATTTGCCGATTTTGGAGTTACAACATAGGTAGCATTAATAGTAGCATTGGTTAAATTTTGTAACGTCTCGGCTATAGCACCTGTGCCCGTACCAGCTGTTACTTCGGTTAAGCCCGCTGGGAGTGCATTACGTACCCAAGTGTAAGTACTTGTCCCGCCAATACCATTCGTAATATTATCTGCGCTAACACTAAAAGCTACATCACTACATTGATTTGCTCTAGTAATAGCTGCGCCAACTGGCTGTGGTCCAATTGGAATTGTTACATTATAAGGGGTTCCAAAACAGTTATCAGATGATTCAGGTGTTACAACATAAACAGCATTTAAAGTAGCACTTGTTAAATTTTGTAATGTTTCAGCAATCATGCCACTTCCCGTTCCAGCTGTGATTTGTGTTAGGCCAGCAGGCAAAGCGTTCCTCACCCAAGTATAAGTACTGGTGCCACCAAGACCGTTTGTTATGTTATCAGGGCTTACGCTAAAAGCAACATTACTACATTCTACCGCTCTAGTTATATTAGCCCCAACTGGTTCTGGATCAACAGTTATAGTCACTACCTGAGTTGGTCCAACACATAAACCAGGAGCGGGACTGGTTGCTGTAATCTCATAAGTTACGGAACCTGGAGCTCCTGATGTATTGGTAAGGGTATGTGGAATCTGCCCAGGGCCGCTATTTCCAACGGCTGCACCACCCACTGATCCAGTTTTGGAATTTACTACCCAAGAAAATATACTTCCCCCAATTGAAGAAGTTAATATTAAATTGGCACCAGCAGTACCATCATTTACTTGTTCGCCACTACACAATTCTAATGTAGTAGGTGATGTCATGGTAGGACGAGCATGTACAGTCACTGGATAAGGAGCAGCTGCAGGGCTGATACATCCCGTAGCATTTAATTCAGTAACTGTAATAGAAGCACTTGTGACACCAATATTTACGATTATAGAAGATGTTCCCTGACCACTAACTATGGATCCAAGGGAACCGATACTCCAAGTATATGTTGAACTTACAACCGGTGTTGTAATCGAGTACACAACGTTTTGTTCGTTGGTACATACATCCTGATCTCCAGTAATTACTGGTGCTGGAGGGGCATCGTCAACAATAATATTAATTGAATTAACATTTCCAGGACAACCATCAGAAGAGGTCTCTTGTACTGAAAGAGTGACTCCTGGTGCTATAATAGTGTTAGGGGCTCGAAGTAAGACAAAAAAGTCGTTAGCTCCTCCTCCTCCAACCAATACTAATTCACCCACACCAGTTGGAATAGTCCAATTGTAAGTAGATCCAGGTGTTTGCGTCTCATCAACTTGGAAGAATAATACATTATTGCTTTTACATAATGAAACTGAGGCTGGCGTAGTACCGTCAGGGGCAATAATTGCATTATCTTCCGGTCGTGGATTGATAGTAAAAGTTACGGAAGCAATATCTTCGCACGATGTAAGTGTATTTACCACAATGGCATAGAAAATGTCCCCATCACTTACGCCATCTACATCCAGATCGTTCGGTACTTCAAATCCAGTTAGGTCTGCCCGCGTTGTCGGTACAGGCCCTGGATCAACAAACCATTCCACTGATCTATTGGCTGCTCCGTTTGAGACATTGTCATCTAGGGTAGTTAAATCAATATCATCTTTCGTATTTAAACTGGCTACTGTTTCCTCACAAAATTCAGTTTCAGCAGCGTTATTACTTGCATCTTGATCGATAGCATCTGGCAAGGTATGTACTGTAAATGTGATAGTTGCATCCTGAGTACATGAAGTATTTAATGAGGTCCCTGTATCTGTAACCCTTATATAAACTACTTCGGTATTACTGATATCTACATTGGTAGGATCTGGAATTGCATCAATTGGCATTCTTGCTGCATCATCAAAATATTCAATGGTTCTATTGGTAGAACCTGGAATTCCGGTTATTGCATCACTATAGGCTGCAATAGTTAAATCTACCCCAACTACCACATCACTACCTTGAGGTAAATCCTCACAGAGCTCTGGTGTGATATCGTTGGCCACTGGAAGTGGGTTTCTTATCACGTTTACAACATCCGTGGTTGGAGTACATGAACCGAGTGCACTTGCTACTGACCAAGTCAATGCTGTAGTAGCCACCGGCAAGCCGCTTACCGTAGCGTTTTCATCATGAATATCACTAAATGTCAAGGCTGTAGCTGCCGCATCTACCAGACTGACATTATCAAACGATAAAAATTCAGTAGTAGAATTATTAAGCATTTTTACCCTAATAACCAGGTTGGTGCCCCCCCCTGTAGCAAATGTTCCGGATATAGGTGAAGAGGTGAAGTTACCTGTTACCGTACCAACGGTTTGTTCTGGATTAGCATCAATTTGATACGTAAGTTCAATGTAATCTGCTGGCTCATGGTCTCCCACCTCAAAGGCGTCAATTGATAAAGTAAAATTAGCTATTGCTGAAACATTTATCGTTGCGGAAGTCCAAATGGCCTCTCCGTCCAGGTCATTTCCTTCAAATGCATTAGATCTTACCTCAAAATGGTCTGAACCATCAAATGATGTTGCGGAAATATCACGAGTCCACCCGAATGTGCCTAAGCTCTGGTACGTTCCATCAGCAAATCCATTGAAATCTTCGTAAAACAAGAGTCCAGGGTAAGTCCAAGTACCCGTACCCCCGTTATCAGCGGGTGTGGCTCCAAGTACGAGTGCGTCCGTACAAGTTTCTAATAAGGAAGCGTCATCATCTAGATCAGCATCAGCTGCTGTTGGCAGTAAATCTTGAGTATGTTGAACAGCCAATGAATTAACACTGTGGCAATTGGTTGGATTAGTATTGCTCTCCACTACAGTCAAATAGGTTTGGGTTGCATTACTTGTTGGGGTAAATTCGAATTCAGCTCCAGCACCAACACCACCAGTGACTCCTAAGGCAGGTGTATTGGTTGTTTCATCAGTGTAAGCTGTATACCATCTTACGACAAACCCAGCTCCCGGATCATCTACAGATATTGTAGCCCCTGTTGGATCTGAAGAACAGGCAACGGCACCTATCGGATTAGTAGGATCGGCTGGACGGGGATTGATAATAATATCTTGATCTGCTGGCAGACCCGCTGCGTTACACCCGGTCAAAGTATTGATAATTGAGGTCAATCTTACGGTGTAGGTATCCGGGGTATTTAACAAATCTGCATAGTCAAGATCAGCAGCAGAAAAAGTTAATGCTCCCGCGGCATTTGTAGTCTTGTTTATCGTTCGGGTTAATACAGCGGGGCCAAGTGGAGGAGGGGCGGCTGATTCATATACTTCGAAATCTATATCATAGTTCTCCACTGAGTTAGGATTAAGATCAAGTGCAATTGAAGGTAATGCCGTTCCAGCTCCATCATTGCAAATCGCACCACCAATTGTATATGAGTCAATTGTTGGTGGGGGTGTTCCACTGGTTGCAATAGTAGAAGAGCCTGTTATATTAGCTGAAGGCGCATTGACTGTACAGTTTATAGTGGTTCCTAAATCAGTTATCGAAGTTACAATATAAGTATCGGGATCATCAGTTACAACTGTCGATCCAGGTATAGTGTAGGGTGATGAAATGCCATTAACAGTTGTTGGATTTCCATTTCGCTCGTAAGTCACATTAAAAGGCCCCGTTCCAGTCATGGTTATAACTGATGCTGGTCCAGGCACTCCACCGCACACAGAGCCTCCACCGGACATTGTAGCAGTAGGTAGTGGGTCAATTATTATTGTTTCAGGATCTGATAAAGGACTAACGCAGTTAGTTGGATTTGCGCCCAATGTTTCAACAGTATAATCACCACTTTGTGCCACTGAGCTTAACATTATGGTTTGGGTTGTAACTCCGGTGAATACACCGTCTTTATACCATCGGTAAGAATTGGCTAATGTATTACTTGAAGAAAGAGTAACGTTACCGCCAAAGCATAAGGTTGTTGCCCCAGAAGGGGTAATTGTTGGTTTAGGTGGTATCGGATTGACAATAATAGTAGCTACTGGACTCAATACACTAGAGCAAATTGATCCATTTTGCACAATAGCACGATATCTGTAGTTAGTTTGCACACCCGCTACGATTGGTACTAATGGCGTAATTGGATTCCCCACACCTAAACTACCATCCGCAACAAATGCACCTCCATTTACAGACCTTTCCCATCCTCTAATAGTTCCGCGAAAGGGCAGTGGAACTGTACTGGAAATCAAAATATCAGTAATTACATCGCCAGCGCAAATGGTTTGGGTAGCAGGTGAAATCGAACCTCCACTACTTGTTCCATAAATATCAACAGTCGTACTTAAATTTCCAGTTTGACAATTATCTCCCAAATAATCATTATTACTGTATCGTAATCTTGCCCTAATATTTCTTTGATCAAAAGGATTAGGTTCAGTTCCTATATTAAAGTCAACAGTTACATTCTGAGCAGTATTAGGCGCATCAATAGACACTCCACCCCCACCACTTGTTGTCCATAAATATTCAGTAGTACCACCAAAAGTTTGTATAGGAGCAGGATTGGCTACATCAAAGGGTACATCATTAGTGCCATTACATACTTCTGTGTCACCAGTCATTGGACTAAACATTCCTGTGGTTAATTGATTTCTAATAGTAACCTGAGTCCTTACAGGAGGGCTTTCACAATTAATTCCACCAGAAGGCGCAATATAACTTGACCAAACAAAATAATCACCTGGTGTAGTATTATTAGGAACAACCCCACCTGTAGTTGCTGTTAAATTAGCTTGACCTGCTCCGTTGGCTGAATTAGAAGTCAGGAATGCCCCAATCACACCAGCGTTATCTCTATACCAATTAACTGTTGCATTAGCCGCATTTCCTGTTGTTCTAAAAGTAGGAATTGTACTGTTATAACACACTTCCCTATCTACAGGAGATGATGAAAGAGGTGCTTGTACCACAATTACTTGATCAGTAATACTTCTTTCATTATTATTAATTGCATTCCCCGCTCCATCATAAGCATTACAATAATTCCAATATTCAATTGTAATATTAAAAGTTCGATTTGCATCACCAACCAATGTTGCAGTAGATGTGGTTATAGTTTCAAGGGTGCCAGCTGGACCAGTAACTGCAGCAGGAAAGTTTACAACCCCAAAAGGATCGGGATTTCCAAGCGCATTAGGAGTTGTAGGGATGAATCCGCCTGGAATCAATAAGTTACCATTTGCATCTGTAATTTGTGTACCTAAAACCTCGACATTTCTTATGGTATTACCTGGGTCATTTGGGAAACCATAAATAACTCTAACGTGTCTATCTCTACTATTTAAAGTAAATGGCGCTGGCGCTGCTGCTAAATCAATACAATTTAAATTTGACACATCGTCAAATGACATATTTACAAATTCACCTTCACATACCAAATCTGAATTAGCTACAGTTGGTTGTAGTGCCAATCCGCCATCACCTTCTCCAGCTGCATCAGTATTATATGAAGAATAAACCACGCTTTGATTGGCATCTGTAGGTGGACAATTTATTGCAGGAGCATTATTCAACCTCACTCTCCAAGTGGAGGAGTAACCACATACGACTTCATTACCTGGGTAACTAAATCCTGACAAATCGGCATCATATGAAATGAAATAAGTATTTACTCCAGGATTTCCAGATGGGTCTGATTCATACGCACTCAAAAAAGAAGTTGAACTTCCTCCATCTCCCCAAGATATTATGGAGGTTATCCTAGTAATATCCCAATTTGAAGAATTCCTTAATCTGCGTGTAACCGAAAATGACATTCTGGTCTTTGGCGAGACCGGAGCACATACATCACTAGGCACATTATTACCCACCCAATTAAAATCATCGCAGGCACGAAGCCAATTATTTTGAGAAATAAGATTATTAATATTACCAATAATACCGTCATTGGTGTGATCGATTCTAACTACATCTCCAATACCAATGGGCGATGCAAAACTTATTACTACTTGATTGCTGCCAGATGCTCCTATTAGGCTAGTAATTGGAGTTACAGCAGCTCCGATCGTTAAAGTCCAATTAGTTAAGCAACCACCGGTGCAATTATACAAAGCACCTAAATTCCCATCAAGTGTAACGACAACCTGATCCTGGTTTAAAGTTTCATGACGCGCTTGAGTAGCATTAAGTTGCCCAAATGCAACATTAGAAACAGCCAATAAAGACAACAGGAACAGCCAATGAGTATATTTAATCATGCCTTTTTTAACATTCAATCAAAATTTAACAGCTAAAAATAGTAATTATCTAAGTAATTCCACGCACTTGATGAAATTTCTGAGCCAATTACTTAAATCTCTCATTAATAAGCCATTCCATAATGAGGTAACCTATTATTTAGATCTGAAAAGAAAGATTTTTTTGATTTAAAATGTCTCCTTACTAAGTATTGTCAAGTTAATCCGATACTTTTGCATCCCATAAGTTTAACAACAATAAATCATATCAAGTAACTTATGGCCACGGCAAAATATATCTTCGTCACCGGTGGTGTGACTTCTTCTCTAGGAAAAGGAATAATATCAGCTTCGCTGGGCAAATTGCTACAGGCCAGAGGTTTTAATGTAACCATTCAAAAATTTGACCCTTATATCAATATTGATCCAGGTACCCTGAATCCTTATGAACATGGCGAATGCTTTGTTACAGATGATGGTGCAGAAACCGACCTTGACCTGGGTCATTATGAGCGTTTCCTCAATTCACCTACTTCACAAGCCAATAATGTAACTACAGGCCGTATTTATAATAATGTGATCACTAAAGAACGTAAAGGTGAATATCTTGGTAAAACGGTCCAGGTGGTACCCCATATTACTGATGAAATAAAAAAGAACATTTTTCAATTGGGCGAAACTGGAAAATTCGATTTTGTCATTACCGAAATCGGTGGTTGTGTGGGTGATATAGAGTCTTTACCCTTTATTGAAGCTGTTAGGCAGGTAAAGTGGGATGTGGGCACCAACAATTTTCTGGTTATCCACCTTACTTTGATACCTTATTTAAGTGCTGCAAAGGAATTGAAAACAAAACCAACGCAGCATTCGGTAAAACAATTACTTGAAGCGGGAATTCAGCCTGACATTTTGGTTTGCCGCTCTGAACATCATTTACCGCTGGAAATACGAAAAAAACTAGCTTTATTCTGCAACGTACATATCAATTCGGTGATAGAAGCACTGGATGCGGAAACCATTTATGATGTTCCCATTCTAATGCGGAAAGAAAAGCTGGCTGAACGCGTTCTGGCGAAATTGAAGATCAATCACAAAGAAGAGCCTGATTTAGAGCAGTGGAAATCGTTCTTAGGTAAACTGAAAAACCCAACGGATGAAGTAGAGATTGGGCTTGTAGGTAAATATGTTGAACTTCCTGATGCTTATAAATCTATCGTAGAATCATTTATCCATGCAGGTGCTGCTAACGAATGCAAAGTAAACATTCATTGGATTTCTTCAGAAACCATTAACGAAAAGAATACTAAAACGATATTAGGGAATTTAGACGGTGTCTTAGTGGCTCCGGGTTTCGGTGAAAGAGGGATTCAAGGTAAAATCGAAGCAATTAAATACGTTAGGGAAAATAATATTCCCTTTTTTGGAATCTGCTTGGGAATGCAATGTGCAGTTGTTGAATTTGCAAGAAATGTGCTCCATTTAAGTAAGGCTTCATCCACTGAAATAGATCAAAAATCACCTGATCCCGTTATAGATTTGATGGAAGATCAAAAAAAAGTGACCAATATGGGTGGAACCATGCGACTTGGTGCTTATCCTTGCAAACTCAAAAAAGGAAGCAAGGCTAACGGGGTCTATGGCAAACTCAATATTAGTGAGCGCCATCGTCACCGATATGAATTTAACAATAAGTACCTGGAGAAAATGGAAAAAGCAGGTTTAAAAGCAACGGGTATCAACCCTGAAACAGGACTTGTCGAAATTATTGAACTTGATAACCATCCATGGTTTATAGGCACTCAATTTCACCCTGAACTCAAGAGTACCGTTCTGAATCCTCATCCCTTATTTGTCAAATTTGTGGAAGCAGCCATCATAAAAAAGAAATCATAAGTATTATATAATTAATAGTAATGGATAAGAACCAAGCCACTGGCTTAATTTTAATTGCAGTATTGCTGATAGCTTACTGGACATTTTTTAAGCCTGAATTACCCCCTCAGCAAGTTCCAACGGAGCAAGTTGCCACTGATTCAGCTAAACAAGAATCAGTTACACCAGCCGAACAAACTCAACAAGCCTCTTTACCAGATTCCGTAATTAATGCAGATCATGTAGCTCAGTTTGGTGCATTTGCCGCTGGTGCCACTGGAACAGCTTCGGTTCAAACATTGGAAAATGATATTTTGAAGGTGCAGTTTGATTCAAAAGGTGGATACATATCGGGTGTTACACTTAAAAACTTTACGTCCGTTGATGATAATCCGGTTCAGCTAATCGATGGTAAAAACAATACGTTTTCAACCACACTTACATCGTTTGGTAAGCCTGTAAATCTAAACGATCTGTACTATGCTGTTGCTAAGCAAACTGTAGGTGATACTACCTCATTAATATTTAAACTGGACTTAGGGGATGGCAAATTTGTACAGCATACCTATAAATTGGCAAAAGACAGTTATGAATTAAGGTACAAATTGGACATCAAAGGGTTAGACAATGTCATCACCAATGATGAAATTGTTTTCCAATGGAATGACCGTCTTATCCCACAAGAAAAAGATATTCAACTAAGCCGTACAAACTCTACGGTGAATCATTTCACATTAGCAGGTGATTTTGATGAAATTAGTGAGCGTTCAACAGACTATGAAGAGGAAACAGTCAATGAGCCTATAAAATGGACTACTATTAAGCAACGATTTTTCTTGTCAGGTATAATTGCTGATAACAGCTTTACCAAAGGGAAATTTAGTACCGAGGTAGATTTGAATAATCCTAATGAGGTGAAATATGCAAAGGTAACACTAGGCATACCTGTTGCAGATACAAAAACCGATAAAGCCAGTTATAGGTTTTACTTCGGCCCTAATGACTATCATATCACAAGTAAGGTAGCAGAAGACTTTTCTAAAAACCTTTTCCTTGGATGGCCTCCAATGCTTTGGGTAAACAAATACATATTGATACCATTATTCGATTTGCTCAATAATTTCTTGAGTAACTATGGACTGATCATCATTATCATTGTATTGATCATAAAATTGGTATTGTCACCACTTTCGTACAAGTCTTACTTGTCAATGGCCAAAATGAAAGTACTGAAGCCCGAACTTGACGAAATCAAGGCCAAACACGAGGGTGATGCCTCCAAAGCCCAGCAAGAGCAAATGAAACTCTACCAGCAGGTGGGGGTTAACCCGATCAGCGGCTGTGTGCCTATGTTACTTCAAATGCCAATTCTGCTTTCGATGTTCTATTTCTTCCCACAGTCGATAGAGCTTCGGGGCGAGAGTTTTTTATGGGCATCGGATTTGTCAACCTATGATTCAATATTGACACTTCCATTTAAAATCCCCATGTATGGCGACCATGTGAGTCTGTTTGTGTTGTTGATGACAGTTTCTACCATCATGATCACTTACTCACAACAGCAGGTGAGTACTGTTCAGGGGCCAATGAAGTCGTTGTCATACATGATGCCTGTGGTGTTCATGTTTGTACTTAACTCCTACCCTGCAGCTTTGAGTTTTTACTATTTTATTTCTAACCTAGTTACTTTTGGACAGCAAATGGTAATAAGAAAATTTGTTGATGAAGATAAGATCAGGAAAATCCTTGATGAGAACAAGAAAAATGCAGGTAGTAGAAAAAAATCAAAGTTTCAGCAAAAACTGGAAGAAGCCATGAAAGCCAAAAATTCTCCGAAAGGGAAAAAGTAGGGTTAATCTGCTTATAATATACTGAAAGAAAGGCCCTTGTGAAGAGGGTCTTTCTTTTTATCCACTTGGGCCAATCGATCACTTACATAATTCAATTAAACTTATATCTTTGTAACCCATTTGAAAATACCGGCCTTACTTAAAAGCGTCTTAAAATGGCCTTTTAATTAAGAATTGAAGAATAAATTAATGGCTCCCTACCGTTAATTATTTGGTTTTTCGGCTTCAAATCGGAATTAGATAAATTAACCGATAAACATTAATCGTTAATGACCAAAGTAATAGCCATTGCAAATCAAAAAGGCGGGGTTGGAAAGACCACAACAACTATAAATTTAGCAGCTAGCTTAGCTGCACTCGAATACAGAACCCTAATTGTGGATGCTGACCCTCAGGCAAATTCTACCTCAGGTATTGGGTTAAACCCACGTGAAGTAAAGCATAGTGTATATGAGTGCATGGTAGATGGTGTAGACGTCTACGATGCAATAGTTAAAACCAATATCGATTACTTACATATATTGCCATCACACATTGACTTGGTAGGTGCCGAAGTAGAGATGGTAAATATCGAGCGTAGGGAAGAGCGCATGAAGGATACCCTAAAAAAGGCGAAGAAAGATTATGATTTTATCATAATTGACTGTTCCCCTTCTTTGGGATTGATTACCATCAATTCACTTACTGCAGCTGATTCAGTGATCATACCTGTACAATGTGAGTATTTCGCTCTTGAAGGACTTGGAAAGCTCTTGAATACAATTAAAATTATACAAACCAGGCTTAATAAAACGTTGGAGATTGAAGGTATCCTTCTCACAATGTATGATGTCCGGTTGAGGTTATCAAATCAGGTGGTGGAAGAAGTGCAAACACACTTTAAGAAAATTGCATTTGACACCATTATACCAAGAAATATAAAGCTTAGCGAGTCGCCTAGCTTTGGGCTGCCTGCCATAGCGCATGATGCCGAAAGTAAAGGGGCTATTAGTTATCTCAACCTTGCCAAGGAGATTTTAGTAAAGAATGGTAAGTCATAACAACAACACATGGCCAATAAATCGATAAAAAAGAAGAGTGCATTAGGTAGAGGTCTCGGGGCTTTGTTAGAAGACTCTCCATCTATGGAGAAAAACATTAGTGTTGGGGAATCAAATCCTGCTGGATCTATTAATGAAATATTTCTTTCGGAAATTGAAACGAATCCATTTCAACCCAGATCACATTTTGATAAAGAGGCACTTCAAGAGCTAAGTGATTCCATCAAAGTTCAGGGCATTATTCAGCCAATAACTGTAAGGAAACTTTCTAGGAATAAATACCAGTTGATTTCTGGTGAGCGTAGATTTCAGGCATCAAAACTTGCCGGGTTAGAGAAAATACCTGCCTACGTAAGGACAGCGGATGATCAGCAAATGCTGGAAATGGCACTTATTGAGAATATCCAACGTGAAAACCTGAACGCCATTGAAATAGCATTGAGCTATCAACGATTGTTGACCGAATGTGACCTGAAGCAGGAAGAACTTGGTGAAAGAGTAGGGAAAAATAGGACTACTGTCAATAACTACATGCGCTTATTGAAGCTCCCTCCTGATATTCAAGCGGCTATTCGTGACACAAGAATTTCCATGGGCCACGCGAGGGCACTTATCACTATTGAAAGTGTAGATAAACAGCTGGATATCTTCAAGAGAATCTTATCTGAAGACTTATCTGTAAGGAAAGTAGAAGCCTTGGTTAGGAATGAAACCCCTCGTAAGTCAACTGCCAAACAGCCTGTAGAAAGTGGCAAGGAAATTGCAAATCTGCAAAATCAACTAACATCACACTTTGGTACTAGAGTAAACATCAAGTCTGACGGAAAGAAAGGTGAAATAAAAATCCCTTTTGTTTCTGTTGAAGATTTAAACAGAATACTTGAGATACTGAATCTATAAATGAGAACGCTATTTCTTTTCGGCTGTTTACTGTTTTCTTTACCAGTCATTTGTCAGGTAACTCCCGCCTCTGTTGTAATTGACTCCACCAGAAATGACGATCCCATACTCATAGAGAAAGATAATCAGGTGAATATTGAAGAAATAGAAACCTATGCCGACAAGTTTGTGCCTAGAAAAGCTTCGCTATATGCTTCTGTACTTCCAGGTGCAGGTCAGATTTACAATAAAAAGTACTGGAAACTGCCCATCGTATATGGTGGATTTATTGGGTTAGGCCTAGCTATCAATTTTTATGATAAGCAATATGACCTATATCGATCTCAACTTTTTAAAAAATTGCAGGACAATTCTTATGTGCCTCCTTCTGGTGCAAATCTTGAACAATTGAGATCAGCTGTTGACAAATCCAGAAGGGAGAGGGATTTTTATACTATAATGACAGGGCTATGGTACTTATTGCAAATCCTTGATGCACATATCGATTCGCATCTCAAAGAGTTCGACCTTAACCCTGACCTGAAGGTGGCCATTGATCCTATGTTGGAGCGCCCTGCCTTTGCCAACTTTAGTGCAGGTATATCAATCAAACTGAAATTCTAGTGAAAATATTACTGATTGGATATGGCAAAATGGGTAAAGCAATTGAAGCGATTGTTACGGATAGAGGCCATTCTATTGTCGGTCGTTTGGAGGCAAGCAATCATGCAGAACTTTTAAAATTTAATGGAACAAATACCGATGTTGCCATTGAATTCAGCCAGCCTGAATCTGCCTTTGATAATATAAAATATTGTTTGGAAAACGGTATCCCCATCATTTCTGGAACTACAGGATGGCTCGACAAAATGCCTGAAGTAGAAGCACTTTGTATAGAAAATAAAGGCACATTTTTCTACGCTTCCAACTATAGCATTGGTGTCAATTTGTTTTTTAAGCTTAATGAACAGCTGGCCAAAATGATGGTGGGGCAAAACTACTCCACTTCAATAGAAGAGGTTCATCATACACAAAAGAAAGATGCCCCTAGTGGTACGGCCATCAGCTTGGCAGAAGGTATCATTAAAAACAATGCTCAACTTCGTGAGTGGTCATTAAATAGTAAAGGTGTAGATACAATTCCTATCAAAGCAGAACGCATTGATAATGTGCCCGGCACTCACATTGTAAAATATTCATCAGCGATTGATGATATTGAAATAAAACATACGGCACATTCCAGACAAGGCTTTGCCCTTGGGGCGGTAATGGTGGCCGAATGGATAGAAAATAAAAAGGGCGTGCTTTCAATGGCGGATTTTTTGGAAGATTTGAAAATAAATCCCTGATCAATTGTAATAAACGGTACTGGTTCAATACCAGTAAGAAAAATAAAATATATGAACTGGAAATTTTGGGTAAAAAAGGAAGAAAAGAAAAAGAAGCATAAATCTAAAGTGCGGGAATGGGTAGATGCCATCACCTTTGCAGTAATAGCGGCAACACTTATCAGATGGCTGATTATGGAAGCTTTTACTATCCCTACCCCTTCCATGGAGAAGTCACTACTTGTTGGTGATTTTCTATTTGTTAGTAAATTTCATTATGGTACACGTACACCTAAAACCCCTTTACAGGTACCGCTGACGCATCAAAAAATTTGGATGACTAACCTTCCCTCCTATGTGGATTGGATTCAGTTGCCGCAATACAGGCTACCAGGCATTTCATCTGTTAAACACAATGACGTAGTGGTATTTAACGTACCGGGTATTGCGGAAAACAATTATGGAAACCCTGATAAAAGTACCTGGATCGATTATCCCATTGACTTGAAGACTAATTACATTAAAAGATGCATTGGCTTACCCGGTGATACGTTGAAAATTGAGAACAGACAAGTTTATATCAATGGCAAGGCTACTGAAAACCCAGATGGAATGCAGTTTGCCTACTTGGTGTTTTCAAAAAATGCATTGAGTGACAGGATACTCAGCGATCAGGATATTTCTGAATCACATATTGTAGATCGAAATGCCAACGGGGCAGTACAGCTGATGTACATTACAAAGGCACAGGTGGAAGCATTGAAAAAACTTTCATTTATTACGGAAGTAAGACCAGCTTCCAATAATCCATACAGGAAATTCGAACCCTATACAAAAGGTGAAATTGATAATGGTATTTTCCCAAAAGATGAGGAATTGTTCCCTTACAATGCCGACTGGTATGGCCCCATAGTGATGCCAAAAGAAGGCGCAACCATCAAAATTAACCGGGCTACCCTTGACACATATGGTGATGTAATCACCCTATACGATCATAATGAAAATGCCGTAATCAAAGATGGAAAGCTTTTGATCGATGGTAAAGAAGTGACACAGTATACTTTCAATCAGGATTATTACTTTATGATGGGTGACAATCGTCATAATTCACTTGATTCGCGCTATTGGGGCTTTGTGCCTGAAGATCATATTGTGGGCAAAGGCTTCTTTATATGGCTCTCACTAGATCCTAACAAAGGCATATTCAGTAAAATCAGATGGAGTAGGTTCTTTAATTTGATTGAATAATTAGACATTAATTAGTAGTTAGACTTAGTTAGTCTAGCTACTAAATACTGACTACTAACTACTAAAAATCAATTTCTTTCAATCCTTTACTTTTCAAGTAAGCATTGGTTTTGCTGAAAGGTTGGCTACCAAAAAAGCCCCTGTGGGCGGCAAAAGGTGATGGGTGCGCTGATTTGAGTATCAGGTGTTTGGTGCCATCAATAATCTGACCTTTGTTTTGAGCATAAGCACCCCAAAGTATAAAAACAACATTGTCTTTGTTGGCGGAAACTTGCTGGATAACGGTATCGGTAAATTGTTCCCATCCTTTGTTCTGATGCGATCCGGGGCTATTGGCCCTTACAGTTAAAGTAGCATTGAGTAACAATACCCCCTGATCCGCCCAACGTTCGAGATTACCTGATTCTGGAATGGATTTACCCAAATCACTTTCCAATTCTTTGAAAATATTCTGTAATGAGGGTGGTTTGCGAATACCATCATTGACAGAAAAACAAAGTCCATTGCCCTGATTAGGGCCATGATAGGGATCTTGGCCAATTATGACCACTCTGGTTTTCTCGAAATCACAATGCTCAAACGCACTGAAAATCTGACGTGCTGGTGGGTAGATTGTATGATTTTTGTATTCTTCTTTGACAAAATTTGCTAATTTTTGAAAATAAGGCTTTTCAAATTCATTTCTAAGCATTATCTTCCATGATGCAGCAATTTTTACATCCATTGTACATTTTATTTGAGATTAGGTCTAAATTTAAAACTTCTTAGTCACTCAATGCGTTTTTATATACAAATTGAAACTCTATGGTTACGGAAATAACACAAGGTGTAAAAGTGAGTGTGGAGACTGAATATCAACCAGCCTATTCCAGTCCCAGCCAGTATCACTATGTATTTACTTATCGGGTGACCATTGAAAATCAAGGTGAAAATACCATACAATTATTACGAAGATGTTGGCTGATCCATGATGCGACATTGATACCTCGTGAAGTAGAGGGTGAAGGGGTAGTCGGCCAACAGCCTATTTTAGAACCTGGACAATATCATCAATATGTGTCAGGGTGTAACCTCAAATCAGGTATTGGTAAAATGGGTGGTACATTTTTAATGGAAAGAATTGTTGATGGGGACAGGTTTAATGTAATCATACCTGAATTTATCATGGTGGCCCCATTCAAGTTAAATTGACCCGTGTCAAAAAAACACCAACTTTTAAGTTATATCAGTTATTGGCTCAATGAAGAAAATGAACATTCGCTTCATTCTCCATTTGTTTATGAGCTTTATAAAAAGGTGATTATTCAAAAGAACAACAAGCCCATTTATCCAAATATAGAGCAGATACGCTATCAATTTATTCAAAGTAAAAAGGTACTGAATGTGCAGGACTTTGGAAGTGGCGAAGAAAGAAGCTCAGAACGGAAAATTGCTGACATAGCTGCCAAAGGATTATCCCGGAGAAAATATTCGGAATTATTTGAGCGATTGATCCATTTTCTTGAAGCTAAAAAGATCGTGGAGTTGGGCACCTCCTTGGGTATCAATACGCTTTACCTTGCCAATGGTAATAATAAGGAGATTACAACTTTCGAAGGTGACCCCTCCTTAGCGGCTATTGCAGCGGCAGTATTTGAGGGGAATGATAAAAATGTCAATATCATTGAAGGGAATATTGACAAAACCTTGCCTACTTTTTTACAAAAAAAAGAAGCCTTTGATTTTGTCCTTTTCGATGCAAACCATCGCTATGCTCCTACCATGGATTATTTCAATCAGTTTTTACGGCATAAACACGACACCACTTGCTTCGTGTTTGATGATATTCATTTTAACGAAGAAATGGAATCGGCTTGGGCTAAGATCAAAAGCCATTATGAAGTGACGGTTAGCATTGATTTATTTCAGGTCGGCCTTATCTTTTTCAATCCTGAATTGAGGAAGCAGGATTATATCCTAGCTTTTTGAAAACATTTTTCTGACGGGTTTGATGCCATATTTTTCTCCTTTGGAGGGAGTTAGAGAGAGGTTCATAGTGAACTATCAAACACGTCATCGGTAGGCTTTATAGAAGTCATTTACGGTATTCTAACATTTTAATTGACTTTGTAATCGCATTATAAATGCTCGATCTCAGACATCCTCGTTACAAAAGAGGACGAGCTGAGGTAACAATTTGCCGTGGTAAGCCCTGAGCTTTCCTAAAGTTGACTTAATTAATTTCAAGAATCCTAAAGGCTAGTTTCATCTATTTTAATAGAACTTTAGGAAAGTTTGCCAAGTACGGAATGGGATGATGGGCTTGATTAATTTAGGGACTGCTTCGTGCCTCGCAGTAACCAGAAAATTGATATTGTACCTCGCAGTAACCAGAATTGAGACATATTTACTAACCTAACTTTGCAGCAATGAATTAACTTTTAACCTGTCTTTGCGGGCTTGACCCACTGTTGTCCGGAGAAAAAT
>DDIU01000047.1 GCA_002338655.1 Flammeovirgaceae bacterium UBA1842
CAGGGCCTACGGACATCGCCAATGGCAGTGTAACGTTGCGATTGACCAGTGATGATCCAGCAGGCGAGTGTGGTGTAAAGAGTGATGATGTAGTGGTAACTGTAACAGGCCAACCAACAGCTAATGCGTCAGGACCCACAGCCGAAGATTGCGATTTAGTCTATAATTTAAGTGCGGTACAGAGCGTATCGGGCAGCACGGGATTATGGAGTGTTCAGGTAGCGGGCCCAGGAACGATCAGTTTTGGGGACGACACCCAGTTCACCACCACGGCCACGGCCACTTTAGCAGGCACATACACGTTACGATTCACCGAGACTGTGGGCAGTTGCATCTCTTTTGATGATATAGTGGTAACCTATACGACTGCTCCTGTGGCCGATGCTGGCACGGGCGGGGACGAGTGTGATTTAGACTTCACCTTTGGCGCTAATCCAAGTGTAGGATCGGGCCAATGGAGTTTGGTAAGTGGGCCTGGGGTAATTACAGGGACACCAGACCTAACCAATGCGACAGAGCCAATAACAGTGGACACTTATGGCAGTTATGTATTTAGGTGGACAGAGACCAATGGTGGCTGCGTGGACAGTGAAGACATTACAGTTAATTTTTACGAGCAGCCAACTGTATCAGCGGCCAATCAATCTATTTGTAGTACATCCACAACTAACGTGATTATTTCTAATCCAAATGGAGTCTCTGGAACGACATTTAGTTGGACCATAGGTACGGTTACAGGTACTGTATCAGGCCAGAGCGCAAGTAGCGGTAATGTAATTACTCAGACACTAACCAGTGCCACAGGAGGTACAGTTGAATATATCGTTACACCGAGTGCAAATGGATGTTCAGGTTCACCAATTACTGTTGTTGTTACAATTGATCCAATACCTGTAGGTACAAGTATTCCTGCCGGTACATTTGAAATATGTTCAGGCTCAACTCTTTCAATTACACCATCAACCCCGAATGCACCAAGTTCAACATACAGTTGGTTGGGGGATAATGGCAGCGGTGGTAATGGGATTATAACTGATTCCCCGATCAACAACACAGACAACCCAATTGATGTGACTTATACAATAACACCAACTGGACCAGCACCAACTAATTGTGTAGGAAGTCCATTCACAATTGTCGTAACTGTGAACCCGAATCCTGTATTGACGATCACAAATGCCGCCCCAAGTATTTGCAGCGGAGATGCTGTAGACATCACACTTAACAGCCCTACACTTAATCATCAAATAAATTTAGTTAGTGTTGTTTATGGAGCCGTAACAGGTGGAACGGCAACAGGTCCTTACACAAATGGAAACAAAATAACTGAAACACTTAATAACAATACGAGTGCGGCAATTGATGTTACCTATGAATTTAATGTAACAACTTCTGATGGTTGCCCCAACGGGGTTCTAGCTAGTCAGTTTGCCACGGTTACCGTAAGTCCAGCTCCGGCATTTTTAGTCACCAATAATGCCCCAACAATTTGTTCAGAAGAATTGTCGGATATAGATATTACTTCGACTACGGTTGGTGCTGTGATTGAACTGATTAATGTGGTGGCTTCGTCTGTTCAAATTGTAGGAACACCTGCAGTTGGATCTACTTATTTAAATGGCGCCAATATTTCAAATCAACTAAGAAACCCAACTAATTCTGTTCAAACGGTAACTTATACATTTGAAGTCAAACTTAATAATTGTGTGAACCCTACAACCCAAACAGTAGTGATCACAATTAATCCAATTCCAACTCTCCAAACCTCAGTGGCAGCACAAACTATATGTGATGGAGACATGACCAATATTGTACTAACCAACCCAAATAATGTAGCCAATACAAACTTCAGTTGGACAGTAACGCCAACTGCAGGAATTACTGGTGCGTCAGCAGGATCTGGGGGTCCTTCTACTGCAACAATAGCTCAAACCTTGAATAATTCCGGTAATGCGCCTGGTACGGTGACATATGATATCAAACCAACGGCTAATTCCTGTGACGGAGCTTCCAGATCAATTATTGTAACAGTAAATCCTACACCAACTTTGGCAACAACGGGGAATGAAACAATATGTTCAGGTGAAACAACAAGCATTATGCTTTCTAACCCTAACAATGTTGCTAATACTAGCTTTAGCTGGGTAGTTCTGAATAATATAAATTCAGTATCTGGTGCAGTCAATGGATCAGGAACTGCAATTACACAATCATTATTTGTAAATAGTAATTCACCTGCCGGTTCTGTTACCTATAGAATTACCCCAAGTGCAAATAATTGTGATGGAGCGTTTCAAGATGTAGTTGTAACTGTTAATCCACTACCAGTGGCCTTTGCTGGATTTGATTATGCAATATGTGCAGACGGTGAAGTATTTCTAACTGCTTCTCTTACTGGATCAGCAACATCAGGTACCTGGACAGGTGGTAATAATGCATCAGGATTTAGTAATAATCCAGTAATCAATAATGAAGAGATCACATACTCATTTGATCAGACCGATAGTTTAGCAGGTTTTGTAACATTTACCTTAACCACAAATGATCCTGATGGAGCTGGACCATGCTCAAGTGTGAGTGATCAGATCACTGTAATAATCAATTCGTTACCTGTTGTCTCGTTTACTGATTTGCCAGATTCTATTGCAGAGAATGATGCGCCAATTAATTTATTTGGTTCACCTTCTGGTGGAATATTTAGTGGTGATGGTATTTCTGGTAATTCGTTTAATCCTGCTGGCGGAAATGTTCTTGAGGACAATTTTGTGACCTATACATTTACAGATGCTAATGGTTGTACAAATTCACAGACACAAAAGATATTTATTAATGGAAAACCATTGATTGTAATAGGAAACCAGAATGTTCAAATATGCGAGACCTCCGCACCTGATTTACTGGAGGCAGATCCAACCGGTGGTACCTGGACAGGAACTGGGGTAGTTAATATTGGTGGAACGAATTACGAGTTTAGACCGGCAGATGCAGGAATAGGCACACATACCCTAACTTATACATTTACTGATTCTAATAATGCAACAAATAGTGCAGACTTGGTTTACGAAGTATATCCTACAGCAGTGGTAGATTTTGGGCCAGTAAATTTGTGCTTTGATGCACCTATTGCGTTCAATGATAGTTCTACTGTTAATCAAACTTCTGTTGCTTCGAATGTATCAAGTATAGTAGAGTGGAACTGGCAATTTTTTGATAGCGACAATAATATAATTGGTGCTTCTGATATACAGAACCCTACAATAATATTTAATTCTCCGGGAGATAAACGTATCGTACTTACAGTGGTTTCTAAAGCTGGGACTTTTACATGTTCCTCATTAGCTACTAAAACCATAACTATTGGCTCAGTACCAGATACACGGTTTAAATGGGAAAGTGTCTGTAACGGTGATTTCACAGCTTTCATTGATGATACTATTTTGGACATTGGTTCGATTATTAATTATGAATGGAATTTTGATGATGGTAACTTAATATCTGGGGCAGGTACGGGTGATGCTTCACAGAATCATGGTGATGGGGCTGAAACGCAGGGTAATTTTATGGACCCAGAACATAGATATGTAAATGTTGGTGATTATGATGTGACACTTACTGTATCCACCAATGAAGGATGTACTAAATCCTATACTCAAAACATTGATATTTTACCTCAAACTCAAATTTCGGATTTTCCCTACACTATTAATTTTGATCAGAGTGATGGTGATTGGGCAGAAGAAGTAGAATTGCAGCGGGATACAACAAAAATTAGTAAGAATAGCTGGTTGTATAGTAATATAGGCAGTGGGGACATTAGCCCTAAATATGCTGGGGATGGTTTCTGGTGGACTGGAAATAATGCTGGAAGTTATTATAATAGTGAACAGAGCTGGGTAAATGGACCATGTTTCGATTTCAGTGTTGTTGAAAGACCTATGATAAGTATGAAAATTGCTTCTTCAACAGATAAGGGCTTTGATGGAGCGGTATTACAATCTTCAATCGATGGAGGTGTAACGTGGCAAAATATAGGCAATTTGGATGCGGGTGGCATTAATTGGTATAATTCAAATTCGATATCAGCTAAACCTGGCGGACAGGCATTTGGATATGGATGGACAGGTAGTGAGGATGACATTAAAATTGACGCGTCAGATAGCGATGTTTTAAATTGGATAGAAGTCCGTCACAACTTAAATGGCCTTAAAGGACAGTCTAATGTATTGCTGCGTGTTGCTTTTGGTAGTAATTCTGATAATTCTGCAAGTCAGAAAAACGGTTTTGCATTTGATGACGTGTATGTGGGTGAGAAAAACCGTCTGGTATTGATTGAGCATTTCACCGACTCAGAATTTAACTCCAGTCGAAATATGGATAATCAACTGTATGACCTTGGTCAGGCTCAGTTGAACGATTTTGGAGCAATAGATTTTACAACCTTGCAATATCATATTGATCAATCTGGTAATGACTTGTTTAATCAGGACAATCCGGGTGACCCAAGTGCTAGGAGTATATATTATGGGGTATCACAAGCTCCGGCTACAGTTGCTGATGGTTTGAAATATGCAGATGACCCCACTAAATTAACAACCCAAATAATAGATAAGAGATCACTTACTGACCCGTTATTTAATATTACTATTGATACATTGTCAACTACGTCAGATGTACTTTCCGTTAGAGCGGTTTTTGAGGCAAACACTGTGGTAAATGATATTGTGACTTTACAGATAGCAGTAGTAGAAAGTGATATCGTTAGAAATGGCGTTACTTATAGAAACGTTCTTAAGAAACTGCTTTTGGGTGGGGAAGGCCAAAGTGTTAATACTTCTTGGGTGGCAGGACAAAAGCAAACGATTACCTATGATTGGAATGTTGATGTTGAAATATTCAACCCTGCAAACCTATCAATAATCGCTTTTGTCCAGAATAAAACCACACGTGAAATATATGGAACCGCCCTAATCAAGGGACAAATTCAAGATGAATCGACAGTCACATCTATAGGTGAGGATTTACTAGATCAGGTGCGTCAAATATCAATTTATCCCAATCCGGCAAGTAATGAGCTGAACTTTCAATTGAATGAAAAAGCATTGGAAGAATATAGCTGGGCAATTGTGGATCAACGAGGAATATCAATAATGAAAGGGGCAATGGAGTTCAATCCGCTTGGGGTACAAACCATTAATACTTCAGAATTGAAAAATGGGGTTTACTACGTAATTATTGAAGCCAAAGACAAGCCACTTATCTATCGTAAACTGGCTATAATGAACAGAAAATAAAGAAATATTGGGTTTATTGGGTTGGATACATTCAACCCAATAAACATTCATTCAATTAACGAGCGATGATACCTGGTTTGCGAGTGCCAATACCGTATCTGTCTGATTTAAGTTAGGCCGTATTGCCCTAATCGTTGAAATATCACAAAACCTAACTTCCTTATTGTAACTATGTATGTCGACTATTCCATTATCATGCACGATAACTTTGGGATTTAAATTTTTGTATAATAATGTTTCTTCAAAGCTAAAAAAATTAAAAACCCTGCACTTGGTGTATTTTTCCAGACTTATGCCAAGTAAGTTCATATCGTAGGACTCTGAATCAATTAAAAATATTACTTCCATCTTCTTCTTCATGCCAAAATTCTTATTGTAAATAAAAATGCATGATGCTATTAATATGCCAAGTGTAAAATGTGCTATTAGGAGCGATTTAGAATAGTAATCACAGCTACGTTTTCCCGATATGGGAAAAAAGTTCATAGGAGAGAAATGCGTCTTTAAATTTCCTGCTTTAATTCCTCAATTGCCACCTTTACAATTGAAGAAAGGTCATTAATCATGGCCTCCATATTCTTGGTTTGGTTTGCAGTATTACCGCTTAGTTCGATTGCTTGAACCAGCTCCTTAGCGCTTTCAAGTCCAACAAACGTAATAGAGGGTTTTAATTTATGGGCTAGATCACTTAATTCGCTCCATTTGGCGTTTGCTGCCATATTTTTCATTTCAGTTAAAATAGGAGGTGTGTTTTTAATAAAGGTTTCGATCATATCCCTGATAAAATCTTGATCGCCATCACAAACACTCGATAAATAGGATAGATTAGTAACTTTATTATTACTACTTATATTTCTACTCTGTTCAGCGAGCTTAGTTTGATCGACATGTTTCGAAATCACGATAAACAATGATTCCGGATGAAATGGCTTAGATAAATAATCATTCATTCCAACATCAAAACACTTTTCATTATCACCCTTGATGGCATTGGCTGTTAGGGCAATGATCGGTATGCCTGCTTTGATTGGGTCATCAAACTTCCTAATAATTCTTGTGGCCTCGAAACCATCCATTATCGGCATTTGAACATCCATTAATATAATATCAAAATCTGATTTTTTTAATTTTTCAATGGCCATATACCCATTCTCAGCTCCATCTACATTGCAATGCCACTTTTTAAGGATGTTGGTAGCGTACAGTCTATTGATCTCATTGTCTTCTACTAAAAGTACATTAAGATCTTTAAATGAATGTTGGGTAATGTCATGGTTTTGATTGCTTTGAAAGACTAGATCATTGGAAGTGCCCTTCTCATAAGGTATGATAAATGTAAAAGTAGTCCCTTTATTTTCCTTGCTTTCAACTTTGATAGTTCCATTTTGTAGTTCTACAAGCTGCTTTACTATGGTCAGTCCTAAGCCTGTGCCGCCATATCTTCTGGTTACACTAGCGTCAGCTTGTGTAAAGCTGTCAAAAATACGATGTATTTTATCGGCAGGTATGCCAACACCAGTATCCTTAACCTCAAATTTTATGTGACTATATTTTTTGTTCTCCTTTAGTAAACTCACATCGATTATAATTTCACCTATGTGAGTGAATTTTACCGCATTGCCAATAAGGTTGATCAATATTTGATTGAGCCTTGCGGGGTCTCCCAGTAACACATCATTAACTTCTGTCGAAATGGAATATTTGAGCCCGATTCCTTTTTCTTTAGAAGTATATAGGAAAGTATCCAAAACTGCGCTCAGCCTATCTTTAATATTGAATCCGATTTTTTCCAACTTTAATTTCCCAGATTCAATAACTGACAAATCCAATATGTCATTAATAATCACCTTTAAACTCTCGGTGGAGTTTTTAATGGCATTCAGATATTTCTTTTTTTCTTCCTCACTGTTCGTTTCTGATAATAGGTTTACCATTCCTGATATCCCATTTATTGGGGTCCTTATTTCATGACTCATATTCGCCAAAAACTGCTCTTTGGCTTTTTGGGCCCTTAGGAGCTCCTCAGCATCTTTTTTACGTTGTGTAATATCACGGCAATCAAGGATAAGTGCCTGTACACCTTCTTTGTGCTGAAGGTTTATTGAATTGAATTCCAAATAGCGATAAGTGCCGTCCTTACATAGGAACCGGAATTCAATACTTTCATCGTAGGGTTTGCTGATACTCTGATCAAATTCTCTTTTAAATTCCTTTAACGTACTTGGTTTTATATAGTCAAAGAAGTTTTCATTTACCAAGCTTGAGGGTGCATGGCCCAACGTTTCTTCTACAGAGGGGTTATGGTATAAAATATTGCCTTTATAATCGACAATAAAAATGATATCGGAACCATCTTCTACAACAGCCTTGTAAAAAAGACCTTTCGCCAGATAATCTTTAAGGCTTTTACCATCCATTATTTTAACGATTCATCTTCCATTTCTTTCAGGTGTCTATAAATGGTCGATTTACCTATATCAAGTTTATCAGCCACTTTAAGTACATTATCATCGTACTTGTTTAGATAGTGGCGGATAATCTTAAAAGTATAATCTCTCAATGTCATCTCTTCAATAAGAAAGTTAGATTCTCTAGAGACACTATTAAAACTAATATCATCTGCTGTAATTTCCGTACTATTGGTCATAACGGCTGATAGTTCAATTATAGATTTTAGTTCACGGATATTTCCTGGGAATGGGTAGTTTAATAGTTTGGTTTGAGCTTCAGCACTCAAAGACAGTATTGGCAAATCATTTTCTTTGACAAATTGCTGCAAGAAATATTTACTCAAAAGAATAATGTCAGAATCACGTTCACGCAAGGGGGGAAGGTGTATAGGCAGACCAAGCAATCTATAGTACAAATCCTCTCGGAATTTGCCCGCTTTTACTTCTTCTGCAAGATCACGATGTGTGGCTACCAAAAGTCTGAAATTCAGTTTTATAACTTCATTACCACCTATTCTCGACAGCTCACGTTCCTGTATTGCGCGCAATATTTTTGCCTGTAGGCTCAAATCCATTTCCCCTATTTCATCAAGAAACAATGTACCACCTTCACTTTCTTCAAACTTCCCTATTCTTCTCGTATTGGCACCTGTAAAGGCCCCTTTCTCATAACCAAACAGTTCACTTTCAAGAAGGTCTTTAGGTATGGCGGCAATGTTTACTGCTACAAATGGCTTTTTCTTTCTTTTTGAATTATAATGAATGGCTTTAGCGGCCAGTTCCTTTCCTGTACCAGTTTCTCCAGTGATTGAAACCGTAATATTTGATTGCACTGCTTTCGATAATAGGGCAAAAATTTTCTTTATCGCACTACTATTGCCAATAATGCTATTACCAAATTCATATTTTTCAGATATTTCTTGTTTTAGGTAATCGATTTGTTTGGTAAGGGATATATTTTTGCGTGCATTATTGATGGTGTTCAACAACCGATCTTTAGTTTCTTCATCCTTGATGATATAATCGTATGCTCCTGATTTCAATAAATGTACCGCTGTACCTATTTTTTCCTGAGCAGAAATAATAATAACTGGAATGTTAGGATCAATACTTTTTATTTCTTCCAATACGTCTTCACCCGGCATGTCAGGCAAAGTGTAATCCAATGTGATGATATTTGGTTTTTGGCTGAGATTATCAAGTAAGCTTTTCCCAGTTTCAAACGTGCTTACTTCAAAATCAGGGTTTAAACTGAGAACATATTGAAGGAATTTGGTGTAGGTGGGGTCATCTTCAACCACAAATATCTTCACAGGTTCTTTTTCGTACATTGGGGCTTTAAATCAAAGTGATTCAGAAATATAGTATACAAATTGACAAAAAAGAACTTGGTTAGTAATTAATTGATAATTAATTGTTTTGTGATTTAAAACCAAGACATTTTTTAAAAGTCAACTCGCTATTTTGTTAATATAATACTTAAATTTAAAACTTCAACTTATTTAAAACTTCAACTTACTAAACATTATTAGAGTATGATAGAAGAATTCAAAGTGCTAACCAATGAAGAGGTTGAGACCATGTTAAAGGCTCCTATCCTTGTTACTATTTTGATAGCAGGAGCAGATAATGAAATTGATAAATCTGAAATGCAACAAGCAATAAGTATAACCAAGTTAAAGCAAAAGAAAGCCCGGTTAGACTTAATTGACTATTATAAAGAAGTGGCTACTGACTTTGAAGATAAATTGAAGGTTACAATTCAGCAATATCCTAGCAGTGCGGCTGAGCGTAATCCATTGATAATTAAAGAGTTGGAAGATTTGAATGCTATATTGCCTAGGCTCAGCAGTCATTTTGCAATTGAGTTTTTTGCCAGTATTAAGGATTTGGCAAAAAAGATAGCCGAATCCTCAGGTGGGCTGCTGGGATATATGGCGGTAGGTTATGAAGAATCTAAACTTATTGGGCTTAAAATGATTAAAGACCCTTCTCAATAAAAAAGGGTATCATAATATATGTCATCTAAACGAACATTGATCGGAAGTTCTATCATACCGATTAGGTTCGTTTTTTTTATGTGGCTGGTGTTTGTTTTGACCTCTGTATACCAAGTGGATTTTGGTGGCTTGGGCATAGTACCAAGAACCATACCTGGTCTGATAGGTATTTTTACTGCGCCTTTAGTACATGCTGGACCGATACATTTGATTTCCAATACCATTCCTTTGTTGTTTTTGGGCATCACACTTTTTTATAACTATAAAGGAATAGCCAAACGTGTGTTTTACGGTTGCTATTTATTTACAAATACCTTGGTTTGGCTTTTTGCGCGGCCAAGCAGCCATATAGGGGCAAGTGGCCTGATCTATGCACTGGCTACTTTTGTTATCTGCTTTGGCCTTTTCCGAAGGGATATTCGTTCACTGATAATTTCAGCAATTGTAATACTTATGTATGGCTCCATTTATTATGGGATATTGCCCCAAGACCCGAGAATATCATGGGAGTCGCATTTATTCGGAGCCGTAGTGGGTTTGATTTTGGCTTGGGTCTTTTACGACCGTAAAAGGATTTATAAATAAAAAAAGCCTGCCAGAATTCAATCTGACAG
The DNA here is from genome assembly GCA_002338655.1 of Flammeovirgaceae bacterium UBA1842. Lineage (GTDB taxonomy): Bacteria > Bacteroidota > Bacteroidia > Cytophagales > Cyclobacteriaceae > Fulvivirga. The sequence continues at coordinate 10,356 of DDIU01000047.1, forward strand.
GCTTTTTTGATAGACCCTAAATTAATTAAGGCTGTACTTTTATGTCAATTGTGATTTTTCCATCAGACCCATCTGTACCTACTATAGATACAACTCGAATGATACCTTTTTTGCCATAATTATCAATAAAATCAATGATATCTCCAGTTGCTAAATCAGTTACTCTGCCTAGATCATCATTAGTGGCAATATTTACATAACTTAAATCTCCTGCCACATTAATTCCATCAAAATCACCAGTTGTTTTAGCTGATTGAGAAAAATACACATGATTCAATTCTTCTTGTGGTGTCCCAGTTAAATCCGCTATACCAATTTTAGGAGTATTAACATCTTGATCATGATCAAACAGTTGTGGGTATCGAAAGGTTGATGCTAATGAAGCTTTTTGTGTAAATCCATAATAATATCCGAAATCCCAAAATGCAGCATATTCAGTTCCTTCACTTATTTTATAAAGTTGTCCATTCAACAGAGAAATAAATGTTTTAGAAGATCCATCAAACAACGGAGCAGCAAGGATTGTTGCTGTATAAGATTTTACTGGAGCAGCTGGGTTTGAACCTCCATAAACTAATTCTATCTGACCTACACCAGCCACAAAACTATTGTCAACATCTCTGTAATCACCTTTTCCTGAAGTTGCCCAGAATTTATAAACTACTGTTCCTACAGTAATGTTTGATGGAACGTCTAAATTCAATGAGTAATCTAATAACTTAGGATCACTTTCTACGTCTATTGAACCATCTGGCTTAGTTACTTTTTTTGAAAGATCAGCAGGGGTATATGGTACATCGCCTGCACCACCAACATTACGGGTTATATAAAGCCTTCTCATATTGCTAGTTGAAGTTACCGTTACTCGTGCTTTTACAGTTCCTTGTGTTGGAACAACATTTACAGGTTCAGTGACATCCCCTGAAGTATTTGAAAACTCCAATACAACATCAAATTCGGAGGTTGGATCAACCAATATCTCATCATCACTGCTACAACTTGATAGGAGGCCGATTGTCCCCAAGGCTCCAACTACAAATAATCTGTTAAATAATCTTTTCATTTTTTTTCTTGTTTAGTGTCTTGCTTTAATTGCATAAATCATACCATAGTTTAAATTTTTAAATGGTAGGCTTTACGGGTGCAAATGTATAAAGAGAACGTAAATATCAAAGTATTGTTTTGGTACAATTCTATTATATTTTTTACACCTTCTTTGGCTTTGTTTTGAGTACATTTCGCATAGCTTTGAGGTGTAAAAATTATTGAGTACTGTATATTAATTGGTTTAAATGAGTATCTCTCCAGAGCAACTTTTATCTGAGCTTAAGCAAAAGAAATTTGCCCCCGTATATTTTTTGCAGGGTGATGAAACCTATTACATTGATCTAATAGCTGATTATATCGAAAACAATATTCTAAATGAAACGGAAAAAAGCTTTAATCAGACTATAATTTACGGGAGGGACGCTAATATCAGCACCATACTGAACCATGCCAGACGGTTTCCCATGATGGCCGAACGCCAGGTGGTAATGGTAAAAGAGGCACAAAATATATCAGATATAAATAGGGAAGAGGGCAGTAAACTACTTCTTGATTATCTCAATAACCCCGCACCAACTACCTTATTGGTATTTTGCCATAAAAATAAAACCCTTGACAAAAGAAAAGCCCTTGGCAAGGCGATTGACAAACTGACAGTGTCAGTTACTACCAAAAAGTTATATGACAATCAGGTGCCTTCTTGGATTGAGAATTATATTAAGTCCAAAGGGTTTACCACTACACCAAAGGCTGTACAAATGTTGGCCGATGCCATTGGCAACGATTTAGAAAGGCTAGCCAATGAAATTGGAAAGGTAATAATCAATTTCAAAGAGAAGGGGCAGATTGATGAGGTAACGGTTCAAAAATATGTAGGTATAAGTAAGGATTACAATGTTTTTGAGCTTCAAAAAGCATTGATAATGAAGGACATCGTTAAAGCGAATCAAATAGTTAACTATTTTGAAGCGAATAGTAAGAAAAACCCTATCATTCCAATATTAGCCATTCTGTTTTCTTTTTATAGTAAGCTTCTTGTAGCCATTCACAGTAAGGATAAATCACCCAAAGGACTAGCAACAGCCCTGAAAGTTAATCCCTATTTTGTACAGGATTACCAAACAGCATTGAATAAGTACTCTATGGTACAGATTATTAACAATATTCATCATATACGTGTTTCGGATCTTAAATCGAAAGGGGTAGATAGCAGCGGATCAACTACAGATGGTCAATTATTACGCGAACTGGTTTTCAAATTATTGCATTGAAAGGAGCACCATAATCCTACTTCAATTATTTAACTTTGATTGACATAAAAAGTATTTCGTTAAAAGTCATAAGATTTTACAGATTACACGTTAAGTAAAAAATATTGGCTTGAGAACCCGAACAATTTTGATTTCCAGTTTAATATGAAATATATACTCTTGCTGTTGGTACAGATTACGCTCATAACCAACAATTTTTCACAAAATACCTTATACTATAATGACGAAGAGTCCCTATTTAGGTCTGGGTTGGAATTGCTTGATAAATCTAACTATGGAGCTGCACGTCAACGATTTGAGCAATACATTTCAACCTCTGAGAATGACGTAAAAAAAGCAGATGCGGAATACTATGTGGCGTTTTGTGCATTGAGCTTGTATAATGACGATGGAGAAAAAAGAGTGGAACAGTTTATTGCCAACCACCAAGGACATCCTAAAGCCGTGACTGCTTATTACGAATTGGGCAATTTTTATTACAATGATAAAAAATACGCTAAAGCAGCTGATTATTACTCTAAAGTCAATTTGGCGTTAATTACAGAGGATCAACGTCAGGAGACTCGATTTAAACTTGGTTATTCAAATTTTGCAGAAAGAAAGTTTGACTCAGCTCTTGAGTATTTTAATGTGTTAAAAAGACTGAATAACAGCTATTCAGCAGCTTCAAGTTATTATGCAGGTTATATTGAATATGAGCTGAAACAATATGATAAGGCCATTATCGATTTGGAAAAGGCTGGTCAGAATGAGGCTTATGCGGCTGTTGCGCCTTCATTATTGGCCAATCTATATTATAAGCAACGTAGATATGATGATCTGATTAATTATGGCAATAAAGTATTACAAAGTTCTGATGCCAATGTAAATGAAAAGGATTTTTATTTATTGATGGGCGATGCACATTTGATGAAAGGCGAACACAGCAAGGCGGCCACCTATTACCAACAATATGAAAGTAAATCACCGAATCCTACCCCTGACATAAGATATAGGATTGGCTATACGTATTACAAGGAAGGCAAATATGATCAGGCTATTGACAACCTAAAAAGAGCTGCGTCTGACAAAGACAGTATAGGTGTATATTCTTCCTACTACTTGGGAGTGATGTACTTGAAACAAGGCAATAAAGTATATGCACTAACAGCTTTCGACAATGCCCGTAAAAACAAAATCAACGAAGACTTAAGGCAAGAAGGAGCCTACCAGTATGCTAAAGTGAGTTATGATTTGGGTAATGCCAATGATGCCGTCTCAGGTTTTGAATATTACCTTAATCAATACCCAAAAGGAAACCACCGGGATGAAATCAATGATATGCTTTCTGAAGCCTATTTAAACTCCAACAACTATGATTTGGCGATTGATCATATTGAAAAACAACGTACAATAACCCGAAGCCTGGAGAAGGTATATCAAAAAGCCACTTATCTAAAAGGCGCAGAGCTGTTTAATAAAGGGGATTATAGAAATGCCACCGAACTATTTAAAAAATCATTGAAATACCCGGTTGACATGCAATATACCGCTTTGGCTAATCTATGGTCAGCAGAGGCGTATTCAGTTGGCCGTAGATATGATCAGGCTTTTCCGTTTTACCGAACTATCCTTGGAAACCCTCAAATGAGTGCTGGGACTAATGGTTTAAGGGCCAGATATGGCATTGGATATGCCTATTTTAACACAAAAGATTATGCTAAGGCTTTGATTCATTTCAAAGAATATGTTTCAGCCTTAGAACGTTCTACAGATAAAATGTATTACGATGACGCCTTGATACGCCTAGCAGATTGCTATTATGTAAGCAAGTCATATAATGAAGCGCTTACCTATTATAAGAAAGCCATACAGTTGAACAAGTCTGATCTGGATTATGCTCAGTTTCATGCGGGAATCATTTATGGTATTCAAGGAAATGTGGTAGAGGCGGTGAAGGCCTTTGATATCGTTATATCTCAGCTCAGATCAAGGTTTACCGATGATGCCCTGTTTCAGAAAGCGCAATTGTATTTTGAAAAAGGGGAGTACGAGCCGGCCATTAAAGGCTTTACCAGACTTATGGAAGCCAAACCATCAAGTAATTTCGTGCCCTATGCTTATTTGAGGCGGGCTTCTGCCAATTATAATCTTCACAAATACGATCAATCTATTGCTGATTATCTAAAAATTCTGAAAGATTACCCTACGCATACTGTAGCCAGAGAGGTTTTATTGCCTTTACAGGAAGTGCTTAACTTACAAAGTAGGGGAAGTGAATTTGATCAATACTTGGCCAATTTTAAAGTGGCTAACCCAGAAGGAAAAGGATTGGAAAATGTAGAGTTTGAGTCTGCTAAGAACCAGTTCTTTAATTTAAGTTACAATAAGGCCATTGAACGTTTTAAAGACTACATCAAAGACTACCCGGAAAATGAGAAAGTGGTAGAGGCAAAATATTATATAGCAGAATCGTATTATCGCCTCAAAGACTATAACCCGGCACTTGATATCTACAATGAGCTTGTAACGGATGCAGGATACAACCAACATAATAAAATTGTTGGCCGTATAGCAGAACTAGAATTCCTTAGTGGCAGACAGGAGAATGCGGTTTACTTTTACAATCAGCTAGCCGACATTGCCACCACCAAAAAGGAGCAATATAATGCTTGGGCAGGACTGATGGAATCGTACTTCCTGCTAGGTAAGTATGACTCTGTTGACCGATTTGCCAAGATCATTCTTGAAAAGGGAAATGTTCATATAAGCTCCCAAAATAAGGCCTCGCTTTATTTAGGAAAATCAGCATTTGCTAAAGGAAATTATGATCTGGCCCAGGACGAATTTTTGACAACACTTAATACTGCCCGTGACGAATTTGGGGCAGAAGCACAATACATGTTGGGTCAGATTTATTTCAACAAAAAGGACTTTAAAAAGTCAATTGAATCTTTAATCGAATTGAACAATAATTTCAATGTTTACTCTGAATGGGTAGGGAAGGGATACCTCTTATTGGCCGATAATTACATGGCACTTGGAGATAGTTTTCAGGCCAAGGGAACATTAAAATCCATTATTGATAATTTTCCTTTGGAGTATTATAGAAAGAAAGCAAAGGAAAAATTAGCTGCAATTGAGCTGAAGGAAAAAGAAAAACAAAAGTCTTCATCAAGTTCACAAGACAGTTTAATTAATAACAACTAAGTATCTGATTAATAAGTAGATATAAAATGAATATAGATAAACTCTATCGGCTTAAAATCACTAAAAGCCAGTTTTTGACACTGTTTTTTATCCTTTCTTCAATGACTGTATTTGCTCAGGAAGAGTGGGAGAAAAACGATGGTGAAATAGAAGATGTAGAAATAGAGATAGTCAAGGACAGGGAAATAACCCTTCCAAAAGCAAATAGGAATTTTGAGAAAATCCCACCAACAAGCCTAACCAAAAACACTGGCCAGTTTGAGTACTTTTTTTCCAATCTCAACTTACCCTTACCAGCATTAAATATTAGGGTCAGACCATTAAGGATTAAGGGTGAACCACTCAGTAAACTTTATGGTAATTATGTAAAAGCCGGATTTGGGAATTACACGACACCTTACCTAGAGGGTTACTTCACCAGTAAAAGAAATGAGACCCAATTGTATGGTGCACATCTCAATTTTATTAACTCAAAAAATGGCCCTGTCCACTCTGACAACTCCGGATCAGGCGCATTGGATTTAGAGATTTTCGGTAAATATTTTGGCAAGAAAACAACCGCTAGTGGAGAAGTTGGTTTTAATAGGGAGAGTTATCATTTCTATGGTTATGATGAAGGTCAGCTTATTGGAGCTGATTCCCTAAAGCAGAATTTTAATGATGTGTTTGTTAAGGGCTATCTTGAAAATACGGATAAGGGAAGTAAGCTTCAGTATTTAACAGGGTTTAGATTTGATTATCTTAAAGATAATTATGAAGCAGTAGAGAGTGAATTACAGCTGGATTTCAAAGGAAATTATGAATTGGGAGAACAGAGTAAGTTTAATCTTGATTTGGATTATGATCTTATTTCCCAAAAAGATGAATTGATTGAAGTAAAATCCCGAAATATTTTCAGGGCTACCCCTACAGTTACTTTTGAGTATGAGGGGTTTTTAATCAATGCTGGTTTTAATGCCGTATATGAAAACGATACTTTGAGTGATTCAGATGAATTGCATTTTTATCCCATGGCCAGAGCACAATATACCCTACCTTCAGGATTCAGGGTTTATGCGGGTATTCGTGGTGATGTGGAGAAACTGACATTGCGAAAGCTGGTTGGTGAAAATCCCTTTATCAACGCCAATACTAGGGCATTTAATAGCTATAAAACATTTGAGTTTTTTGGTGGTATTGACGGAAACTTGAGTAGCAAGCTTGGTTTTGGGGCTGGGGTCAGTATAGCAAATTATCAAAATATGTACTTCTTTGTTAATGATCCTGCTGACCAATCCAAATTCATTGTGATTTATGATACTGGAAATACGGCATTGGTTAATATTTTCGGAGAGTTGAGTTACAACAGAAATGACGAACTGCGTTTCGTTATGCGTGGAGACTATTGGGGCTACAGCACAGATAAATCAGCAGAGGCATGGCACAGACCTAATTACAAAGTGTCAGCTATTTCTACCTACAAATTGTTTGATAAACTCCGTTTCGAAGCGGAGGTCTTTACATTGGGCGGGATACAAGCCTTTGATGCCACAAGTGTAGAGACAGTGAAATTAAAAGCTGCCTTTGATCTTAACTTTACTACCGAGTATTTATTTTCCCAACAATTTTCCGCTTTTGTGAGATTAAACAACATTTTCGCGAAAGAATATGAACTATTATACCGCTACCCAACTCGTAGTTTTCAATTCATGATAGGGGCTACGTACAGCTTTTAGCCATCATTGCTAGTGATAATCTGAATATTTCATATATTGTACGGTGTTTAATGCAGTTTTTTTACATTTGGCACAGTGAAAAATTCGATTATTTTTGTATTTAATAAATCCAGACATTTAAAATTGTAATAATGGCGAAGAAAAAAAATGACGATATAGAAGATAATAAAGACTTGAACAAGGAGGATCAGAATGATTTTAACGAGGCTGATGACAGTTTCGGACTTCCTGATGTCGATTATCAGCCATTGGATGAGTCAGAAGAAGAACCTGATAAATCTTCAGATGATTTTTCATCCGAATCCGAAGAATCGGTAAATGAAGATGCTAAAGTAGAATCCACTTATATTCCAGGTAGTTATACGCCTCCACAACAAGAAAGCTCTAACGGAGGGAAAATATTTGCCTTAATATTGGTCTTACTGCTGGTAGGTGCGGGTATTTGGTATTTTGGATTTTATGCACCTGCTCAAAAAATAGAGAAGGCAAGAATCGAAAAGCAGAAGCAAGAGGCGGAAACTGCAAGAATAGCAGCAGAAAAAAGGGCAGAAGAAGAACGACTTGCACAACAGGCTGCCGACAGGGAAGCTGAACGGTTAGCGGCTGAAGAGGCTGCAAAACCAAAGATTGGTACTGTTGAGACAATTACCGGAAGAACAGGGCGTTACTATGTTGTAATTGCTAGTGTTATTGATGGAGACCTTGCTATGGACTATGCCAATAAGTTGAAAAAGACAGGAGTTAGTTTACAAATTATACCACCTTTTGGAAAAAGTAAGTTCCATAGAGTGGCTGTTGATAACCTAGACAGTTGGGCGGCTGCTGAAAACAGGGCCAACGAAATGAAAAGTGAGTATGGTGAAAACGTTTGGGTAATCAAATATTAATATGATCTTATTGCAAATAATGGCGGCACAGGATACTGTTTCTGTAGCTGCTGACGGTAATTCTGTTCGAATCATAGACCTCCTTTTTCAAGGAGGTTTTATGATGATACCCATTATACTTTTGTGGATCGGAGCGGTTTACATCTTTATTGAACGGGTATTGACTATAAATAAGGCCTCGCTCACCCCCGAAGGATTCATGACCCAAATCCGGGGACTTGTTGAGAAAGGGGATATAAATGGCGCAAGGTTATTGTGTAACAATCAGCATGAATCCCCAATTGCTAAAATGATAGAAAAAGGGGTAAGTAGGATAGGCAGTCCATTGAAGAATATAGAAGTGGCTATTGAGAATGTTGGTAAAATAGAGATTTTCAAACTGGAAAAGAACCTTTCATTATTAGCAACCATCTCGGGATCTGCACCAATGCTCGGCTTTCTAGGTACGGTTATAGGGATGATCCAGGCCTTTATCGCTATTGCCCAAGAAGAAGGTTCAGTAAGCCCTAAGCTTTTGTCAGAGGGTATTTATACAGCCATGATCACTACAGCGGCAGGCCTATTTGTAGGAATCCTTGCCTATTTAGGTTATAATTATTTGGTAACACGGGTGCAAAAGGTGGTTCATAAGATGGAATATAGTTCCGTTGAATTTATTGATTTGTTGCAAGAGCCTAGATAAGGCATAAACTCAAAAACAAGTGGCCTTAAAATCAAAACATAATGTAGAACCCATGTTCAGCATGTCGTCCATGACAGACATTATTTTTCTGTTACTGGTCTTTTTCATGTTGACCTCGTCTTTTATTACACCTTCGGGCTTACCAGTAAATTTACCCACTAGTAAATCTTCAACGGTGTCCTTGCAGAAGGTATCTGTTACAATTACAAAGTCCTTGGAATACTATGTCAATGACAAAAAAGTGTCAAAGGCCATGTTACGTGGGGAACTAAAAAGTAAACTTATTGGTAAAGAGGGAGTAGTGGTACTTCATATTGACAGTAGCGTACCTACCGAACACCTGGTTTATGTAGCGGATATTGCTACTTCATTAGAAGCTAAGGTTTCTATTGCTACCAAACCAAAATAATGACTATACAAGAAAAAAAACATAAAAGAACTGCTGCATTGGTTTCCATATTAGTGCATGGCCTTCTATTGTTCCTTTTTTTGTTCATGATTGCTTGGAAAGAACCCAATCCACCTTTGCCAGAATATGGTATTCAACTTAACTTCGGGCTTGACAATGTGGGATCAGGAGATGTACAGCCTGAAACAGCAGCCAATGAAAGTGAAAGTATTGAAGAGGCGGCACCGGAAGAATTACCTACCGAAAATGTACAAACACCCACAGAGATAGAGTCGGAAGCCGTAGAAGAAAGTGCTGAACCAGTGGTGGAGGAAACTACCAGTAATACTGCGGAATCTCCTGATGTGGTGGCTAAAGAGGTAAAAAAGGAGGAGGTGAAACCCATAGTAAAAGAAACTCCAAAAGAAGTAAAAAAGGAGACACCTAAGCCTGTGGAAAAGAAGGAAGAGGCAAAGGCTGAAGAGGGTGCCAAAGGCAAGGAAGGGGAATCTTCAACCCAACAGGCTGCTAATCAAGGCGATAACACCAATAAAGTGGGCGATAAAGGTGACGAGAAAGGAACACTTGACGCCAGGGCACTTTATGGTAAGCCAGGAGGTGGAGGGGGATCCGCATTGGAATTAACAGGTTGGATGTGGGATTTTAAACCCAAACCTAATGATACTTCAAATGAAAATGGCCGGATAGTTTTTGAAATCAAAATTGATGACCAAGGTGAGATTCTATCTGTAAGGACACTGGAAAGAAGTGTTAGCCCAGCCATAGAAAAAATTTATAGGGCGGAAGTAGAAAAATTGACCTTTAGCAAAACGTCAGATAATTCCATTGTTGCGCCAGTATCAACAGGAAAGATTACTTTTGTAATCAAATCCAAATAATCAAATCATATAAATTTTAGAATGCCAATAGTCAGTATTGATACTGAATTTGAGAATACAGTTCAGTTTCTTTATAATCAATTGCCAATGTTCCAGCGTGATGGGGCAAGTGCCTACAAAAAGGACCTGACCAATACCATCAGGCTTTGTGAATTCCTTGATCACCCGGAAAACAAATTTAAATCTGTACATGTTGCGGGTACCAATGGTAAAGGAAGCTCTTCGCACTATTTAGCAGCCGTCTGCCAGCAAGCTGGCTATAAAACAGGGCTTTACACCTCTCCGCATTTAAAATCCTTTACAGAGCGCATAAAGATCAATGGGGTTGAGATAGAAAAACAATTCGTCATTGACTTTGTCAATAGGATTGAATCGATGATTCCAATAATACAGCCTTCATTTTTTGAGATTACCGTAGCCATGTGCTTTGACTATTTTGCAAAGCAAAAAGTGGATATTGCCATAATCGAAGTAGGTATGGGTGGACGGTTGGATTCTACCAATGTAATTACGCCCGAAGTAGGCCTGATTACCAATATTAGCAAAGATCACCAACAATGGTTGGGAAACAGTTTGGAAGAAATAGCAAGGGAGAAAGGTGGGATTATTAAAGCGGGTGTACCCATTGTAATAAGTGAAAAACAGCCATTTAGTGGAATATTTGAAGCTTTAGCGCAGGAAAAAATCACACAATTGTCATTTGCCGGAGATACATATCAAGTTGTATACAATGCTGGGTTTGATATAGTAAAAAACAACCAAAACCAATTGAAGTTATCACCGAATACAGGTGCAGCTTATCAGACTAAAAACCTAGCTGGGGTTTTAAAAGTGATTGATTTACTCAATAAATGCGGTTTTACTTTAGAAAGAGAAGTGGTGAAAGAAGGGCTTGAAAATGCTTTCAAAATGACCGGGCTAAAAGGGAGATGGCAGGAATTGAGCACTAACCCATATGTATTTTGTGATGTTGGACACAATGAAGCCGGTTTACAGTTTGTTATTGATCAAATTCATCAATATAAATTCAAGAATCTGCACATTGTATTAGGGATGGTGAATGATAAAGACATTTCGTCTGTATTGGCATTGATGCCTAAACAGGCCAATTATTATTTTTGTCAAGCAAAAATTCCCAGAGCCATGGACGCTAATTTACTTGCACAAAAAGCCGCTGAATATAATCTTCATGGGGAGGTGGTATCAGATGTTAATGAAGCCATTAATAAGGCAAAAATGGTTGCTGATAAAGATGATTTTATATTTATTGGAGGCAGTAACTTTGTGGTAGCGGAGATTGAGGGATTGTAGCTGATTCTATGATCAAAATCTAATGTCTAACATCTAATGTCTAACATCTAAAATATGAGGGATAAAACAAGTCGATTTGCTGATATAGAAGCCTGGCCAAATGTTATTGAGCCAAGCAAGCCTATTTATGAGCATGTAAAAGGGCAATGGCATCAAGAAATTTTCAAAAACGATAATCCGATCACATTGGAATTGGCCTGTGGGCGTGGGGAATATACAGTTGGACTATCTAGATTGTTTCCCAATCAGAATCACATTGGTATTGATATAAAAGGAGATCGTATTTGGAAGGGAAGTGGCATAGCCATGGAAGAAGGATTAAGCAATGCTGCCTTCTTACGGGCTCATTTGCTAGAGCTGAACAACTTCTTTGAAAAGGGAGAAGTGGCTGATATTTGGATCACCTTCCCAGACCCTCGGCCTAGGGATCGTGACATAAAACGTAGAGTCACGCACGAACGATTTCTTGAAATTTATAAAAATATAGTGGCTAAAGATGCCACCATTCGATTGAAAACGGATAATACGGGTTTATTTGAGTACACGCTAGAGTTGTTACAGTCACGTGAAGACGTAAAAGATCTAATTTTCACTTTTGATCTGTACCATTCTGAATATAGAGAAGAATGTCATGAAATAAGAACCCGATACGAGCAAAAATTCAGTTCAGAAGGACATGATATTAAGTATCTGAAATTCAGATTTAAATAATATTGAGCCACTCAGGTGGCTGATTGTTCCGTTTATAGCCTAGCTACTATTTCTTAAAGTTTTCTTGATTCATTGTAATCACGAGTAGAATAAAACCTAAATTTGTACTACCCGTAAGGCTTGACCGTGTTTTTTAAACCTAACATCAAAACAATACCGAGTGAGCCTTTTTCCAAAACAAGGCCTCATGCCGATGTTAAAGTCGGTACCTCGTCAGTCCGCCATTTGGCGGAAAGAAAGGTTAACAGTGGACTGTTGCGGTAAGTCTGGCAGCTCAAATCCTGTCAATTCAGGGGTTTAAATAACCTTTTGGAGTCTTACGGGTATTTTTATCCTTTCTTTTAAATCAATCTCACCTTATATTGTTTTCATTGCTCAATTTGTGATATATTTGGCGCAAAGTTCTTTGTGATAATCTTATCAAGAAAGGCAGAGGGATATGGCCCTATGACGCCTTGGCAACCATCTTTTAATTTAAAAGGGAAAGGTGCTAACTCCATCTCCGACATGTCGGGGAAAGATAAGTCAGATTCAGCGCTAATAATTTAAAGTATTTATATAAAAAGCTCTCCTGACTAATCAGGGGAGCTTTTTTTATGGCCATTGCGGAGGAGGAAAGACCGAAGCAGTACCAATTTTGTAATAGTATATTGATTTAATTTTAAATGGCACTTACACATCCTACCTATTTGAAACTCAGCGGCCTTGAGCCCCTGGTAATAACCTCCGACTCTAACTTTGTCAATATTGGTGAACGCACCAATGTAACAGGCTCCAAGAAATTCCTAAACCTGATTAAGGCGGGTGATTTTGATGCAGCATTGGAAGTAGCCCGTGAACAAGTGGAGGGAGGTGCCCAGATCATTGATGTCAATATGGATGAGGGCATGCTTGATGGTGAACAAGCCATGGTAAAATTCCTTAACCTGATTGCCTCAGAGCCTGATATTTCAAAAGTACCCATCATGATCGACTCCTCGAAGTGGCATATTATTGAGGCCGGATTGCGATGCATCCAAGGTAAGGGTATTGTCAACTCAATTAGTTTAAAATCTGGTGAGGAGGAGTTCATCTATCAGGCAAAAAAAGTCAAGCAGTATGGTGCTGCCGTGGTGGTTATGGCATTTGATGAAGATGGTCAGGCAGATACCTACCAACGGAGAATAGACATTTGTAAAAGATCCTATGATATTTTGGTGAATGTGGTGAAGCTACCCGCCCACGATATCATATTCGATCCCAACATATTTCCAGTGGCAACCGGTTTGGAAGAACATCGGAGAAACGCATTGGATTTTTTTGAAGCTACAAAATGGATTACGGAAAACTTACCCGGAGCGCATGTGAGTGGTGGTGTGAGTAATGTTTCATTCTCATTTCGGGGCAATAATGCTGTAAGGGAAGCCATGCATTCGGCATTTCTTTATCATGGTATCAAAAATGGAATGGGTATGGGAATTGTCAATCCCACTATGCTCGAAGTCTATGACACCATACCAAAAGAGCTATTGGAGTTTGTTGAAGATGTACTTTTTGATAGAAGGGAAGATGCTACTGAACGGTTATTGGAGTATGCCGAAAATGTAAAAAGCGGGTCAAAAGTAAGAGTTGTTGACGATGCGTGGCGAAAGGGAACTGTTGAGGAACGACTTTCACATGCACTGGTAAAGGGAATAATAGAATTTATTGAGCAAGATACCGAAGAGGCCCGTGTAAAGTACGGGAGTCCATTACAGGTGATTGAGGGGCCATTAATGGATGGAATGAATGTGGTGGGGGACTTATTTGGTTCGGGAAAGATGTTTTTACCACAAGTTGTAAAAAGCGCTAGGGTAATGAAGAAGTCTGTAGCCTATCTCGAACCTTTTATGGAAGAAGAGAAGCGCAAAAACAATACAAAAACTGTTGGGAATAAGATTCTACTAGCGACAGTTAAGGGAGATGTCCATGATATTGGAAAGAACATTGTAGGAGTTGTCTTGGCTTGTAATAACTATCAAATAATTGATATGGGTGTAATGGTACCTGCTGAGAAGATCATTGCGAAAGCCATAGAGGAAGATGTGATTGCCATTGGACTTAGTGGATTGATTACACCTTCTTTGGATGAAATGGTGAATGTGGCCAAAGAAATGGAGCGACAGGGTATTACGTTACCTTTGTTGATAGGCGGAGCAACTACTTCCCGTATTCATACCGCAGTAAAAATTGATCCAAATTATAGTTCTACAGTCATTTATGTACTTGATGCTTCACGTAGTGTGCCTGTAGTAGGGGAGCTTATCAGTAATAACACCAAAGAGGCATTTCACAAAAACATAAAAGCGGAATATGTTGCATTGCGTGAAGATCATGCTAAAAAGCAAACAGTTAAAAATTACATCAGTTACGAAGCTGCATTGAATAACCGAGCCAAGATTGATTGGGAAAACCACAAACCATTAAAGCCGAATCTAATTGGCAACAAGGTTTTTGAAGATTATCCACTGGAAGATATTCGGCCTTATTTTGATTGGACGCCTTTCTTTCAAACCTGGATGCTGAAAGGAAAATATCCGCAAATATTTGAAAATCAGATGGTTGGAAAGGAAGCGAAGAAGCTTTTTGATGAAGCCAATATAATGCTCGATGAAATAATTGCCAATAAGTCATTAAAGGCACAGGCAATTATCGGGATCTATCCAGCTGATAGATCAGGTGATGATGTAACTATTTATGAAAATGGTAAAGAACGGGAAGTATTTCATTTTCTAAGACAACAAGGCAAGAAAGGGAAGGACTTGCCCAATAGAAGTTTATCCGACTTTATTGCCCCAAAAGGGTATGAAGATTATATGGGTGGTTTTGCTGTAACAGCAGGAATTGGGTTAGAAAAATTGGTGAAGCAATACGAAGCTGACCATGATGACTACAAAAGTATAATGGCTAAAGCCTTGGCCGATCGTATGGCTGAAGCCTTGGCAGAATTGATGCACGAACGGATACGAAAGGAATTTTGGGGTTATGCCGCAGTTGAGAAGCTGGATGCCGAAGAATTGATAAAGGAAAAATATCAAGGCATCAGACCAGCACCGGGCTATCCTGCATGTCCAGACCATACAGAGAAAAGACTATTATTTGATTTGTTGGAAGCGGAAAAAAGAACAGAAATAAGTTTGACAGAGTCCTTTGCCATGCAACCCGGAGCAGCAGTAAGTGGATTTTATTTCTCCCACCCTGAGTCAATCTATTTTGGTCTGGGTAAGATAGAAAAGGATCAGGTGATTGATTATGCAAAACGGAAAGGAATGACACTAGAAGAGGCTGAGAAGTGGTTATCGCCAAATTTGGCTTATTAGGAAGTGTTGGAGTTGGTCAGTGCCGAAGTGCCGAAGTGCTAAAGTTTAGAAGAGCGAAAAGTGTTAAAGTTTAAAATTGATAAAGTATGGCAAAGATTGAAAGGTTTGAAGATTTGAATTGCTGGAAGGAGGCGAGGGAGTTGGTAAAACTCATTTTTATTACTTGTGACAATGAAAAATTAAAACGCGACTTTGGATTGGTCGATCAACTTAAAAGAGCTGCAATTAGTGTAATGAATAATATAGCTGAGGGATTTGGCAGATATTCAAAAAAAGAATTCATCAGATTTCTTGATTTTTCACAGAGCTCGGCCTTAGAAGTGTTGAGCATGTCATATGTACTAATTGACCTGAATTATATTGATAAAAATGAGTTCGAACTCATTCAAACCAAAACGAACAATACCAAAAATTTAATTCTAGGATTAATAAAATACTTAAAAACTAAATAGGTGCAGGAAACTTAAGCACCCTAACACTAATCAACCTTAACATTTTCCCAACCCGAACACTTTAACACTTTTAAAAAGTATGAAGATAACAGAACAAATAGCGAACGCAAAGAAGACCTTATTCAGCTTTGAAATATTGCCTCCTTTGAAGGGCGAGAATATAAAAAACCTCTACAGTCACATCGATCCATTGATGGAATTTAAGCCACCATTTATTGATGTGACCTACCACAGGGAGGAGTATGTGTACAAGAAGCGTGACAATGGCTTACTGGAGCGCAAATCAATCCGCAAGCGGCCAGGTACAGTTGGGATATGTGCGGCCATCAAAAACCGCTATGAAGTGGAAGCAGTGCCCCATATTATCTGTGGTGGATTTAATAAAGAAGAAACAGAGAATGCCTTAATAGACCTTGACTTCCTTGGGATACATAATGTATTGGTTCTCCAAGGCGATGCCATCAAAACAGAACCCATGTTTGTGGCTGAACCAGATGGCCATAATTATGCTTCTGAGTTGCTTCAGCAGGTAAAGGATTTGAACCATGGTATTTATACTGATGAAGAGCTACAGAATGCTGCCCCAACAGATTTTTGCATTGGTGTAGCTGGCTATCCTGAGAAACACTATGCCGCTCCCAATATGAAAAACGACATGAAATACCTCAAAATGAAAGTGGAGATGGGGGCTGATTACATTGTTACCCAGATGTTTTTCGATAATCAAAAGTTCTTCGATTTCGTGGAGAATTGCCGAAATGAAGGCATTAATGTGCCTATTATTCCCGGGTTGAAACCCATTACTACCAAAAAGCAGATTTCGGTATTACCACGTTATTTTCATATTGATATTCCTGAAGACTTGGCGGATGCTATTGATAATTGTAAGGACAATGCTCACGCCAAACAGGTAGGGGTGGAGTGGGCCATTCAACAGTCGAAGGAGTTGATGGAGTATGGTGTACCTGTATTGCATTACTATTCTATGGGAAAATCTGATCCAGTGTATAATATTGCGAAGGAGTTGTTTTAGGAGTTTATTGCTCTGGAACTTTATTAATTAAATTCATTTCAGAGACAAGTTGATTTATAAATAGCATGTCTTCATACATATGTCGTGCAAGACCACTTTCTATTAAGTTCTTCTTGAGGAAAACATCGGTTTCAAAAATATCTCTGGGCCATTCTAATGCTAAATACATTTTCCCTTCTACAAAAGACAGAAACACACTTTTTGAGGTTTTTACATCTTTAAAAAAGGGCAGTTTACCTACAACGGGAATATCAGCAAGCAATTCGCTACCTTCCCTGTTATACTTATCAAACAGGTAATCAGCCACTTTTAATAACTTATCATCGATCTTACTTTCTGCTTGAGATTTGTCGCTACAGAATATTTGATAGTCATGCTCTCCTGGCAAGTCAATTTTATCATTCTTATCGACTTTAATAAAGCTTTGTACATGGCCAGTAATGCTAATCCCTGTCTCTACTTGTTTGGGGAGCTTGCGATTAGCAATAAATTTCAGTGGAGCTGAGAAGTTATATCCATCGATTTCAAGTTCAAAAAACAAGCCATCAAAATAGGTCACAAATTCGCCAATATTGGTATCTAAACTTCCCCTATCTGACGAAATTACTTTGCCTTTAATCTTTATTTCGGTTTTCGCCCGTGTCGATGCAGCAGGACCATTTTTCATGCATTCTGAAATAGAAACCTTCTTCCCATCAATTGTTCCGGTAATCGTATCCTCACTTTTAAGCGAAGTATTTTTGAAATTCGGGAACAAATCTGCCTTATCGAAGGCCTCTTTCTTAATGCCTTCATCTAAGTAACTAAGATTGGGATTGACGTGTGCAACTAATTTACTGACTAGTTTTTCCTTTAGAATTCGTGAGAACTTATAATTATTAGTGCCCTTACGAATGAGGGTGTATATGCCTCCAAAAATTAAAGCCACAATTGAGGACAATAAGACAGTCCCAACTATTAAAACAACAAGATCTTCTGCATGATTAATAAATACCCCATATAGAATACTGGTAAACGAAATTGTAAATACAATTCTGAAAAACACTCGTTTGAAAAGGCCTTTTGTTTTTTTGTAATAGGTAGATCGTTCCGCTTCGAGATTCGATATTGTTGAATCAAACTCTTTACTGAGCTTATCATTACCTAATTCGCTGTCGTAGTCACTTGATTTTTGTAGCATATCTATAAATTAAAGCAACGAAAAGTAGTCAATTAAATTCAAAAGCAAAAGGAGGTTGATAATTGTAAGGACAATGCCCAAGCCAAACAAGTAGGGGTAGAGTGGGCCATTCAACAGTCGAAGGAGTTGATGGAATATGGCGTACCTGTATTACATTATTATTCAATGGGAAAATCAGATCCGGTGTATAATATTGCGAAGGAGTTGTTTTAGGAGTTTATGGTTTTTATTCACTGAACTTATGTATTTGATTGTTTAACATGTCAAACCCACTCAATCATAATAACACAGCATAATTGCAAAATTCAAGTCGCTCAATTATCTAATAATTCATATCTTTGATTTATGGGAACAGTAGAACTCAAATCAAATCTCCACGAATTAATTGACGGAATCCAGAACCCCAAACTTCTGAAATCACTTTATGAAATATTAACCTCTAGAAAAAACAGTCAAAATGGAGGTATCTGGAAAAGCTTAACATCTGAGCAACAAAAAGAAGTTTTAGATGCATATGAAGAATCTGAGAATCCCGACAACCTAATAAGTCACGAACAAGTACTTAAGGAATTGAAATGACAATTTTTTGGACTAAGAAATCCAAAACAAAATTCCTTGAAATCGCTGAATATATTCAATTAAAATTTGGCTCAAAGTCATCTGAAAAATTTACAGACAAAGTATTAGATTTTATTGAGCTAATAAGAAGATTTCCAGAACTAGGCTCCTTGGAGGTCTCGGATAAACAGATTTATGGATTTCAATTAACAAAGCAAACCAAAGTTTTCTATCGGATCAACAAACAACAAATCAGTATCTTAACCTTTTTTGATACTTGCCAGAACCCTGAGAAAAAACCAAAATAAATTTGGCTAATCAAATTATTTAATCAACCCACCCAATTCCTCCGCAGACAACTTAAACAGGCAAATACGGTCAAATCTACCTGCAACTGATGTGTTGCCCACCACTGCTAATCCTTGATCTTCGGTGAGTGTAAATCCCGCTACTTGATATGGATAAGTGCTGCCCAGGTATTTGGTGCCTAACAACGCTCCAGTGGAGGAGCTATAAGCCATTAAGATAATCTGTCCACTTTTGGTATTGCTGCCGTAAATAATGGCCTCTTTACCATTGGCATTGATTACATCCACCACAACGGGTGCATCTGCTACTAATTCTGGAAAGGCATTGCCAGGAAAATCAGTAGCGCTGGAGATACCTGAGGTACTTAAATCTACCGAAGGTACAATATAGTTATTACCAAAATTGAATCTGGAAATGGCGAAAGTCCCTCCGTTCAAGGAAATGGCTGCACTCAAACCTCCATCATCTTGTTGGCCTTGTACCACGCCTTGAGGTTCATCACCGAAATTGGTAAAAACCAGCGACAGGGTATAATTGTAAAACCCATTGAAGAAATAGGTATTATTGGAGGTTTTCCCAGCGAAGAAAGGAAGTTGCTTACCTGTTCGTGTAAAATGTTCGATTATCGGAGCTTCTGTATCGGCCCCTGCGCCAATCGTGTAGCCACGACTGGTACCTACCGTACCATCGTTGCTTACCAAACTGAGCACAGAAGTTTTGTCATTATTATTGTAGCTCAACACCAATAGTTCAGTATCATTATCCGCCACATACATTGGATAAGTTAGTCCAGCTATTGGAATAGTACTGGTTATATTCGCACTGTCATTTACTGTAAATAGTACAGCTTGCAAACTCGTAGCATCCATGGCCAAAAATTGAAAAGTATCATTGACTTTGATTAGTTGATCAACGGCATTCACATACTGATCCTCAATTTCCTGCTGGTTTACAAACTCACCTTTATTGTCAATCTTAATTAGGTTTACCCCAGTAAAATTAGAAGTTTCTATTCTTTTACTGCTCAAAATGATGTACCCACCATCGGAAGTCTGCTTAATATCAATGGGGATATAAGAGGCATCAAACTGATTGTTATCATAAATTTTAAAGAATGCGGTAGTTGGATCAACGGTGTTATCAGAGATATCACAAGCAAAACAAACCGTTAAAAGGAAAAGATATATAGGTAATGATCTCATTATTTTACAAATATTGGGTTCTGAGAATAGATTTTTTGAGTTTGAAACTCTTACTAATAATACCCTTTTCATTCCCTAAAGGGATACCTCGATAGACTCCTTTTAGGGTTGGGGCAATATTGAGTGCTAAAGAAAAATCTATTCTCGGGTACATTAAAAACATTATTTTACAGCATTATTACCTTGATTACTAATAAAACGCATTGGGAAAAGACAGCCAATATTGAACGACAGATTACGTAATTTCATGTCGTCCAACGCGTCACCTATTCCCGATAATTGATTTTCAGAATATCGGTTTTTAACGTTTGTAATGTTGTTGAGCCCGTATCTATAACTGGCATCAATAACCAATCTAACATTCCAAAAATCATAGGAGAAACCAGCGCCACCAATAAGCCCTACTGACGATTTGGTAAACAGCGCTTTGGCCCCAATAATTTGGCTTTGATTTTCAAAAGGCCCAGCACTGCCAGAGGCAAAATCAGTTCCTGAAATCTCAATATTTTTATTGGCATTGACCAACGTACCATAGTAAGCACCAATCTGGATAAAAGGTCTAACCTTTGATGATTTCATAATATCATATTTGATCAACAATGGCAGTTCAATGTAATCAAGTAGGTGATCTTGATCATATTTTAGCGTAAGGGTGTTGGCCGTGTTTTCTGAACTTACCCATTCATAGTTGTTACTATAGGAAACCCGCTGCCTTCGATAGTAAGGTTGGAGGCTGAAAGAAAAGCCTTGATGGTAAAAGGTGATTTCCAATCCTGCCTGACCACCTAATTTATCAAATCCAGCATATTCCTTTTCTAGTTGGTTTGAACTGTAGTTGGTAGGGCTTAGTCCTGAGTAACGGGTTTCAGGCATGGCCTTTGTTAAATTGGCACCAGCTTTAAAGCCTAACCACCATTGGGTTTTTAGAAATTTATCATTGGCCGTGGGTTTGCGAACATTATATTTATGCTTGTAAATCTGAGCTTCTGTCAACAGACTGAAACTAAACATTATTACAATATTGAAAAGTAGTATCTTTTTAACCATCCTAATTTCTTATGATCAATTTTTTGTTTTCTTTCAATAAACCAGATTCAATCTGACAAATGTATAATCCTGCTTTGAGACCCGCTAGATCAGCTTTGACCGTATATTGTCCTGCTACTCTACGTTCATTGAGTATCAATTTGACAAGCTTTCCACTAAAATCCAAAATACTGATATTAACATTATTCTCTGTATTGATGTAAAAACTAATATTAGTCGCATCTATGGCAGGATTTGGATACAGCCTTGTAATCTTAAACCTGTCTTTAAAGAAGGCTTCCGTACTTGTAATTTTGTCTCGGGCAATGGGTAATGGTTCGTAAAATCCACCATTTTCCTTAGGCCCATCAATGAAATTTCCAAAAAGCACATCATTGTTGATAATATCCTCATCTACCTGCATCCAATCTTTCAGTATGTTGGCATACACTTGGCGATAGTCGTATTGCATCTCTACATTTCCCTTGCCATTACTTAAATTTTGATTGGTTCCCACCACTCCAGGGTTTACGCCTTTACCGAATAACATCATCGGTCCACCTGTACCATGGTCTGTGCCGTAGCTACCATTGGAGTCAATCCTACGGCCAAATTCTGAAGTGGTGACTGTTAGTACTCTGTCCTCAATTCCTCTGGCTCTCAAATCCTCCTGAAAAGCCTTAATAGTTGCGGTAATATGATATAATCGGGTAGCATGACCACCCATAGTTGGATCGTAGCTTTCTACCTGATCTGCATGTGTATCAAAACCACCGATGCGTGCTAAGAACACTTTGGTGCCTACTCCTTGGCCAGCACCACCACCGCCCAGAAGCCGGGCAATCAACTGAAATTGTTGCGAAAGCGGATTCCTTAAACTACTCGAAGGGGCATTAAAAGGATAGCTTTCAGGATAGGTTACTGTTGTGGGACTTGATGCATTGTAAACTTCATATAATCGTGAAGCGTAGTCAACGGACTTGTCTTCAAGTCCGAGAATCCAGTTTAGTTCTTTCCCATAGGGTGTATTATCAAGATTGGCCGGTGGCTTACCTCGTGGGTCAATCAATGTGTCATCAAAACCTTCCAATTCATCAACCAAATTGGCAAAAGTATCAGGTGTGCCCGCCAATGAGATGGAGGTGGGTATGTTGCCTTCTTGGTGGAAAACCAAGGATACATCACTACCTAGTTCAATAGCCAATGGGTCTTTGCAATCTTCATTGGGAAAATCATCAGGATACACCTGTGGTTCTATGTCTTTTTGAAGGTAGCGACCAACCCAACCTGAAGAAAAGTAATCATTGGGGCCACCACCCATGTGCCAAATATCCCGACCTCTAAAATGCGAGCCATTGTTGTTAGGGTAGGAGACACCTTGTACCACGGCCATTTTTCCCCGGTCATACAAATCTTTGGCGGCTATCATGTCAGGGTGCAGGCCAACTTGATCTTCTAATGACAAAGTGCTATCTAAAGGAATATATTTTCTAATACTATTCTTGGCAGGAATGGCAATATTGGCCCTGCGACTATAATATTGATCATATTGATCTACAGGGATGATCGTATTCAGCCCATCATTGCCCCCATGCATTTGCAAAATGATAAGTACACGATCGTTACTGCTTGTGCCAGCCAATCGGAGGAAATGACTCTGTTCGGCCATTACCCGTACAGGGATGTTGTTAAGTGCAATTGACGCACCAGCTAGCAGAGGTATTTTCTTTATAAAGGATCGTCTCTTCATCTTAAAAAAGTTGATATTCAGGTGATTGCAACATAGAGTTAAATAATCTTTTCAAGTACTCGCCAATTTCGAGATAGTTGGATGGGTTGGCATACAATTCCGCCCAGTCCTGAACGGCCATATCCACCTCCGAATCATAATCAGTAAACCCTAAAAAGGATTGGAGAAAGTACCTTAGGCGCTCCTTGGTCAATTCCCCACCATCAGTATCATAATCAAGGTTATCGGCCAAAGAAAACACATAGGGTGCCAGGTCAATGATAAATTGCTTTGCATTTGGTGCGTTGGCATTGTATCGTGTACTTACGAAGGCATAGAGGTCAACTGTCAGGTTTTCTTCACTCTGATTAAGTAGCTGCCTTATAAAATTATAACGTTGGGTCAGATAGTTGGTAGAAATCCAATTCCTGTTATAAATGGGGAATTGGTGATACGCTGAGTATCCCGCAACTTCAAAAGGCTCATAGAAATTCAATCCCATTGATTCCATCGAGCGCAACATATTTCCAGTTTCGGAATAGAAATTTACCAGATCGGTTTCATAATCAGGTAGTTGCAGTTCGAAGAAGTGAAACGTACCTAGCATTAGATCTAGAGGGGATTTTATAATACCACCAAATTTATCATCACCAACTCCAGCTGCAGCCTCGTAAAAATGCTCACTCAGAAATAGCTCTTCCAGCACAGGCTGAATCTTGTAGTTGTTGGCAATTAAAGTCTGCGCCATTTCTGTGATTATGCTATCATCCAATGATTGAGTGATTTCATAGTTTACATAGAATCTGTAAAGTCTTCTGCACAGATGCTTGGCGGTCTCTTCCTTGCTATAAATTAGTTCTATCAACTGACTTATTTCGTCTAATACGCTTTCTTCTGTTGGTTGACCATTGAGTAGCAATGTGGGATCAGCCGTAATCATTACATTGTCAAACCGTTCACTAAACTGCTTTAGATTGTCGTTGGTTTCGTGTGCTGTAGCTATTGTGTCGCCTTTTACTTTACCTCTCGGGAGATCAGTATAGACATCAATATTGGTAAAATCTTCGTCAAAACTAAAGCCTGTCAGTACGTTGGCCGCAGCCCGTACATCTTGCTCTGTATAGTTGAAATAATCACCGTCAGTACCGGTTTCAGGGAGGGTTCCTTCCAAACCACGGCCTATTGTAAACAGTTCCAGCATTTCGCGGGCATAATTTTCATTTGGGCTTCCCTTTACATTTTGGCTGCCATCAAGGAATTTAAGCATGGCATTGTCCACACAGATTTTCTTTGTTAGTTCTTTAATGTTCAGTTCTACCACTACATCCACAGGAAGACCGGTATCTTCATCGGTAATTTGCTTGTTGATGTCTTCCTTGTCAAATGCAAAATACCTAAATAGGGCATTCTGAAAATAGTTAGCCCGACTATTGTCCACCTTTGACATCATGGTGGTGAGGTAGGTATGGTAAAAGAAGGTTATTTTTTCTCTTGTAGAATAGGCTGGTTTGAGATTATCATCAACTCCGATGGCAAGATATTGACCAAGCATCCATGATTTTAAATATCCTTGAAGCTCGCTGTCACCACTATTGGCATCTGTTACTTCACTTATCCATTCCTGATTGGTTTCTGGATCAATGGGTAAGGATGGACTTGGTATATTGTTGTCGAACAGCAAGGGAATGGCTTGCTGTGGGGTCAAGGCAGCCACTTCATTAATTTTAGAACTACTCGTTCCAAATGTAGCCCGCCTTAGTAAGTGGGCAGCTCTTTTTATGCCTAATGTGGCACTTAAAGGAGTTAAGGGCATAGACTTTACTTTTTAATTAATTAAGAGGATAATTTAGTAAGAATATTTAGTAATTAATAATTGTAACCACTTCCTTCGACCAAAGGGAGATTTTGGCTTTTATATGCCGATAGGATAGATTTGCGGTAAAGACGTATCTATGAAAATAATTGATTGTCCAAGGGATGCCATGCAGGGGATTCATGAATTTATCCCTACTGAAAAGAAGTCAAAATATATCAATCAATTATTGAAAGTTGGCTTTGATACCATTGATTTTGGGAGTTTTGTTTCACCAAAGGCCATTCCTCAATTGCGGGATACTGTTGATGTTATAAGTCAACTCGACCTATCAAGCACAAAGTCTAAATTATTGGCCATTGTGGCCAATACAAGAGGGGCGAAGGAAGCTGCTGAATTTGATGAGATTACTTATTTAGGTTTTCCATTTTCTATATCAGAAACATTTCAACAGCGCAATACCAATAAATCAATTGTAGAAGCACTGAATACTTTGAATGAAATTCAGGAGATCTGTGTAAAAAAAGACAAAGTATTGGTCTCTTATATTTCCATGGGCTTTGGAAATCCTTATGATGATCCTTTTGATGTAGAAATAGTTGGTAAATTTACTGGGATACTGTCTTCTATGGGAATTTCGATCATTTCACTAGCGGATACCATTGGTGTATCAGATAAGGAGAATATCACCTATTTGTATTCCAATTTGATTAAGGATTTTCCCAAAGTAGAATTTGGTGCTCATTTACATTCAAACCCAAACACAGCACTTGACAAAATAAAGGCGGCTTATGAGGCAGGGTGTAGAAGATTTGATGGTGCCATTAGAGGTTTCGGTGGCTGTCCCATGGCCAAAGATGACCTTGTCGGAAATATAGCTACTGAAATGATCGTTTCGTATTTATCAGCAAAATCTGAGGACTTAGGATTGGATCAATTGCAGCTTGATAACTCTGTGATGGCATCGTCAGCTATTTTTGATCAATATCATTAATTTGAATTATATTTAATAAGCAGGCACTATTTTGACCACTATTTTTGTTCTATAAACTAAACAATATTAGAATGATCAATCGACTTACTTTCACGCTTTTTCTTATTGGCTCTGGTGCAACTGTTTTTGCGCAATCTGCTAAAGAATATACCGAGCAAGGCAAAATTATGTATGAAAACAGGGAATACATGCAAGCCATTATTAATTATAATAAAGCAATAGAATTAGATCCCGATTATTTTCAGGCTTACTATTTACGCGGCCGTGTAAAAGAAGAGTTTGATGATTTGCATGGAGCAATGAAAGATTTTAGTAATTCCATAGAGAAGAATTCAAAATTTGCTGATGGCTATTTTTCAAGAGGCGTAATAAAATTCAAATTGCAGGATTATTATGGAGCCATTGATGATTTTTCCAAAACCATTGAACTTAATCCAAATCATTTGGATGCCTACTATAAAAGGGGGCAGGCTAAGCAGCAGCTTGAGGCCTATCAGGACGCTATTTCTGACTGTACTAAAATAATTGAACTAAACCCAAAAAGCTTGGATGCCTATTTTTTAAGGGGTGTTTTGAGGCTTGAATTTGGCCAGCAAAAGGAGGGTTGCCTTGATCTAAGTAAGGCCGGGGAGCTAGGTGATATAAAAGCATACGAAATAATACGGGAGAAGTGTAACCAACAAGTCTACGGCAGTGATAGTGGAAACTAGTCCTGACTACAATATTTAAGTACACTTCGTTCTGCTAATAGGTAACCAAACTGATGGGCTTTCTTAAAGTCTGAGCATGCACCAAGAGTATCACCAAGAATTATTTCACTATGTCCCCGATAGTAGTAACCATGCGCATTCTGGTTATCAAGTTTTAGTAGTTGGTTGAATACTTCAATGGCGTATTTGTGTTTACCAAGTTTTTGTAAACACCATGCTTTGCCAAATAAGCCAGTGGAATTGGTTTGATCAACATGTAGTAGGTACTCGAAGTTAGAGAGGGCATTGTCATAATCCTTAAGTTGAAAAGCGTTTAATAGGCCTAATTGCAACATTATACTATCTTTTGAATAACCGAATTCGTCAGAGGTGCTGAACTCGGCCTTTGCTCCTAAAAATTGGCGATCGAATTTTAAAGCCTTGCCTTTTAGATAATGCAGTTCTGCTAAATATTGTTTATTAAAGGTGTTTTTTAAGCCTTTGTTTGCAAACCTGAGCGCACCCTGTGGATTGGAGTTTAATAGTATACGGGATGCGGCAATGCTTGCTTCGCCCGATCGTTCTCCAAAAAAACTTATGGCATCATCGAATTTATGAAGTGCCAGACCAGGTTTTTTATCAATCACCAACTGCAACCCCTCATTGTAGTTATAATTACTCGCTTTGTACATGAGACCCATAGCGAGAAGGGTCATGATCAAGACAAAACCAATTGACAACAAGACACCATACATCCTCATCTTTGGAGTGTACTGTGGTTTTTCACTTGTATAATAATTGGTACGGCTGGTATAATGTGGTCCCCGGGTGTTAAATTTTGATGAAGATGGCCTTAATGAGGCATCGTGGCGTTCCTTTAGAACAGGATTGGTCAGATGTCTATAGGCATTGCTTAATCGTTTAAATGCTTCTTCCCTTGATGGGTCTTTATCGGGATGATATTTTTTGGCTAGCTGGCGATAGGCCTTTTTTATTTCATCTAGGGAGGCATTGTTTTTTAGGCCTAAAATATGATAATAATTGTCCATTTATTGTCTACAAAGAGGAGTTAAAACTAAGTCTTTTATTGCATTTGGCTTTGGCCTTTACAGATCTACATATCAAATATTAGATTAAGATTTTAGAATATAGACTGCATCTAACATCTAGCATCTAGCATCTAGCATCTAACTACTAATATCTAACGTCTAATAGTCTTAATCTTAATTTTTGACCGTGAGCTTATAACGTTTACCGGGTAACGAATTAACAATCCCTTTAAACTCCAGATTTAATAATACCGAGGCTAATTTGCTTATAGGCAGTTGTGTTTTCCAACTTAGATTGTCAATCATAATGGATTCCTTTTGTGATATTAGTTCACTAATAACAAGCCGTTCATCCTCCTCAAAGCTTTCCAAATCGAAAGATTGCTTTTTTATTACCACATCACCAGCTTCCCAATTCATAATATACTCCAAGTCCTTTACTGAAGTAAGTAGATTTGCCTTATTGATTTTGATGAGGTTATTGCACCCGGCTGAATATTCCGCGTTTAATGGGCCAGGAACGGCAAATACGTCTTTGTTATAACTGTTGGCAATTTCAGCTGTAATTAAAGCTCCACCACGTGACGCTGCCTCAATAACTATCACGGCATCTGCCATGCCTGCAATAATCCTATTTCTGGCAGGAAACTTTGGCGCATCTGGTTTACTGTCTATTGTATTTTCAGAAAGCAGGCCACCCTGCCCAATCATTTTATGTGCTATTTCTCTGTGCACAGCAGGATATATAACGTTTACACCACCTGCCAATACCCCAATGGTTTCCAAGTTGTTTTTGAGTGCGGCTTTGTGGGCACAGATATCAATGCCATAAGCTAAACCACTTACGATAATGGGGTTATGAGGTATGATTTGCTCAATTAATTGCTCTGTAATATCCTTCCCATAGTCGGTAGCCTTTCTTGTTCCTACAATGGCAACTACTTTAGAGGCATTCAAGTCGGCTTGGCCATTATAGTAAAGTAAGGAGGGTGCGTCATTCAATTGGTTGAGCCTTTTCGGAAATTCAGGATCTGTATGGAGCAGCAGTTTAATGCCGTATTTATCGCATATGGACAGTTCTTCCTCCGCTTTTTGAATAAGATTGTTGCCTAATATAGCAGAGGCTGTATGTGCCCCGATACCCGGTATTTTGAGGAGTTTACTTTTGGAGGCTTTTAAAACATCCTCTGCTGATCCACAATAACTCACAAGTTGCTTTACCAACATATGGCCAACACCAGGAATAAAATTTAGCGCTACCTGTGCTAATCTATTCTGATCCATCAATTTACTTACTTTGGCTAAGAGATGTTCTTTTTAAGGTCTACGAGAAAAGCTCTAACCTTGGTCAGGGAATCTATCATTTCCATTTTATCTTTCAGTTGATCTGAATTATTTTTCAGCATGTCTTTCGCCCCCTGAAGGGTAAAACCCCGTTCTTTTACTAAATGATAGATGATTTTGACATTCTCAATGTCTTCTTTGGTGAATTGCCTATTGCCTTTTCTGTTTTTTTTAGGTTTGATGATGTCAAATTCACCCTCCCAAAACCTAATTAAAGAAGTAGCCACTTTAAACATACTTGCCACTTCACCAATAGCAAAATATTTCTTTTCAATGGTTTTTTCTTTGTAAGGCATAATTAGTTTTGAAGATAGTTAATTCTTCCATTTCCGTCAATTTTTATCACGCCATCTGGAAAATCTTTTTCAATTAGTTCTTTTATTATTTTAATTGCCCCTTTGGCCTCGTCTATTTTTGGCCCTCCGGCACCACGTTGGATGACGGAAGTTATTTCGCCAAATAAGAATTCCCCATCGGGTTTTGTATAAACTTTTACAATAGGGGCAATGCCATTTGGTCCCCTCAGGTTGAACCTAGCATAGGTGCAGAAATTACCCAAACTATAAGCTATAAAGCGTTTATTGTATACTTCCATTGCCCGTGTTACATGTGGCCCATGGCCAAACACCACATCTGCACCGGCATCTATAACAGTATGCGCAAACCGCTTTACATTGCCGCGGTTTTCGCCTAAATAATATTCGTTTCTGCCAGTTACATGCTGATGGTCGCTTCCTTCCGCACCCCCATGGAATGAAACAATGACTATGTCACTTATTGAATCTAGATGCTGAACAATTTTTTTGGCATTTTCGTAGTCGTTGATGCTCACCGTTCCGGAATTTGGGGCGAATGCGGCAAATCCATATTTCATGCCATCGACCATGAAGGTGGCATAAGGCTTATTTAGTTGTCCTGCATGTTCGATATTCAAAGAATCCAGTACCTTCATGGTGTTTTTTCTCCCAGTATTCCCAAAGTCACCAGCATGGTTATTGGCAGTGCTCATTACATCAAAACCTGCATCAACCAGATTGCTCATTAATCTTTCTGGAGAACGGAAGATATAGCACAGTTTAGGGTTGTTGCAATGCTTGGCTTCACCCCCCTCATTTAATATTACTCCTTCCAGATTGCCAAATGTGACGTCAGCATCCTTTAGTGTATCCTTAACTTCACTCCAAAGTGTAATTCCATTGGAGGGTGGGAGATAGCTGTTATCCGGAAAATTTGTGCCCATCATAATATCACCCACACCAATAATAGAAATGGTGTCCTTTAAAATCCGGTGAACAGCAATGACAACAGAATCCTGAACAGGGGGAGGCAGTATGGTCAGCATAGTACTATCAACCAATGTGGTATCACTGGTAACTGGTTGATCTGCAACAACATTTGTGTCGGGTGTTTTTTGAACAACCTTACAAGCACTAATGGCCAGTGTCAAGAGTATAGATTTGAATAGTGGGGAATAGATTTTAGGCATACTGAATGTTTGCCGCAAAACTAATGGCCACTGGTTTAAGCTGAAATCTTTTGGTGATATTTATTAATCCAAAGGAATGGTCTCTTGCTTGGATATTTCAATCAGTTTTTCATACTCTTCATTATCCAAGTCACGTTGAAAGAAATTGATAGGATTAATGGGTTTGTAATTATAAAGCACTTCATAATGAAGGTGAGAGCCACTGGACCTTCCCGTGCTACCAACATAGCCAATGACCTGGCCACGTTTTACACTTTCGCCCCGCCCAACTATATACTTGGTAAGGTGGGCATAGCGGGTTTGATAGCCGTAACCGTGATTGATGAAAATAACATTTCCATAGGTAGTAGATCTGTATGACGCAGTGATAATCCCATCGCCAGTGGCATATACCGGAGTTCCTTTTGGAGCAGTAAAATCAAGTCCATCATGGTTGATCCATTTCTTAAGAATGGGATGGAATCTACGGCCAAAAGTGGTATGAAGCCTGGTTAACTCTTTATTATTAATTGGTTGGATGGCCGGCCTAGAAGCCCACATCCGTTCTTTTTCGCTAAGTATCGTTGATATTTGATCGTAAGATTTGCTCTGGATATAAAGTTTCTTTTTCAAATTATCGACAAGTTGGTAGGTGCCAATGATTAGTTCAGAATCTTCCAGTCCTTGCTCGCTAAGTCTTTCATATTTATTATGACCACCGACACCACCTTCTCTTATTGTGGCTGGTATTTCATCGGTATCAAGGATTACCCTATATATTTTATCGTCCTTATACTGGAGTTCACTTGTATTGGAATAAGCATTGTTCAGTTTTTCTTTCAATATGCTCCATTCCAATTTTAGGTTATTGTTCTCAGCACGTAAGTTGGATTCCTTTACTGATGTGAAATTCGCCTGATAGATATAAATTAATCCAAAGGCCATGATCAATGAAAGTGTGAGAAAGCCTACCACGTTTAGAAACATGCTGCCCTTAGTCACCTTGATAGGCTCATATTTGCAGGTTTCGGTGTCGTAGAAGTATCTTATTTTCGCCATGTGCTTAAAAAGTATTCAAATAGTTTAAAAAATTAGTCAAAGGACTGGTTTTCGCGTTCTGCCAATTCAGTCAATTGCCTATAGTCATGGTTATTAATTCCGTTGAACACATAATTGATAGGATCTACCTTAGTGCCATTTTTTATAACTTCATAGTGTACATGAGGAGCCGTTGAGCCCCCGCTGCTTCCTACAAGTCCTATTACTTGCCCTCTTGTTACTTTCTCACCAACTTTAACCTCTATTTTGCTCAAATGGGCATACTTTGTTACATAGCCAAAGCCATGGTCAATTTCTATATAGTTGCCATATCCTGTCTGTAACTCACTTTTAGTCTTTATAAATTTTACTGTTCCGTTACCGGTAGCATATACTTCCGTGCCCCTTGGTGCAGCATAATCAAGGCCTGAGTGCATTACCCTTGCTTTATGAAAAGGATTGATTCGATGTCCAAAGCCAGAACCTAATTTGGTATTTTCTGGATTGAAAATAGGTTGAATGGATGGAATTGATTTTAGTAACTCCTCATTTGACTTAGCCAAATTCATTATTTCGTCAAATGATTGATTTACTATACTGGCCTTTCTTCTAAGCTTATCTATTTTTCTAGCACTGTTTATTACCAGTTCTTCATCCTGAAGACCTTTTTCCATAATGTCTTTATACAATTCTGCACCACCACGACCAGCCTCAAGTACTGTAGCTGGCAAAGGCTCCGCTTCATATATTTTCCTGTATATGTTATTATCCCGTTCTGACAAGGCATTGATTACATCATCCACTTCATTCATTTCAGATTCCAGTGCCTTGTAATGTTTTTTGAGCTCCCTGTTTTCTTTTTTAAGTTGTGCCTCAACGGGGGTTTCGAAATAGGTATTGTATATCACGACCATACTAAAGCCCATGACCAAAGCAGTCGCCAAAAACCCTAGAAAGTTTAATGTAACGTCCGATTTAGTGACTTTTGCACGCTCATAGCGGCATGTTTCTGTATCGTAGTAATATTTTATTCGCGCCATTAATATTCTAAGCTAAAAACTACTATTTTTGTGCTCTTTGTATCATTAAGATCAAAAAATTGCGAATCTTAACCCTTTCTAAGGGTTTTATGAAATGCAATATATCATTTTTCTTGGAAAAATACATTCAGGCGCAAATTTATCATTTTTTTTTATAATCAATGGATTCTAGGTCGGTAAGGCAAAAATTTCTAAATTTTTTCGAAAGCAAAAAGCACAAAGTGGTAGAATCTGCTCCTTTGGTAAATAAGAATGATCCTACATTGATGTTCACCAATGCAGGGATGAATCAGTTCAAAGATATCTTCCTTGGCAATGAAGTACCCAAATATAAGCGCGTTGTGGATACGCAAAAATGCCTCCGTGTTTCTGGGAAGCATAATGACCTCGAAGAGGTGGGTTTTGACACTTATCATCATACGATGTTTGAAATGCTCGGAAATTGGTCATTTGGTGACTATTTCAAAAAAGAAGCTATAGAATGGGCTTGGGAGCTGTTAACAGTAGAATTTAAATTGCCAAAAGATAGACTTTATGTATCTGTATTTGGAGGTGATAAGTCAGATAATTTAGAGGTAGATCAGGAGGCATTTGATTTGTGGAAGCAGATTGTGCCTGAAGACCGCATAATATTGGGGTCTAAAAAAGACAACTTCTGGGAGATGGGAGATACCGGGCCTTGTGGACCCTGCTCAGAAATTCATATTGATTTAAGGGGAGAAGAGGAAGTGAAAATCAAACCTGGGAAAGACCTAGTAAACATGGACCACCCTCAGGTAGTTGAAATTTGGAACCTTGTTTTTATGGAGTTTAATAGGCAAGCCTCGGGCAAGCTTGTGAACCTACCAGCCAAACATGTAGATACTGGAATGGGTTTTGAAAGGCTTTGTATGGCTATTCAGAATAAAAAATCTAATTATGATACCGATGTGTTTACCCCTCTCATTGACTATTTATCAAAAAAGGCTGGGGTAACCTATGGGAAGGCAGAGCAAACGGATATTGCACTTCGTGTGGTAGCGGATCATGTTAGGGCGATTGCTTTCGCCATAGCTGATGGTCAATTGCCATCAAATACAGGGGCCGGATATGTGATTAGGCGGATTTTAAGGAGAGCGGTACGCTACGGATTTACATTTTTAAACTTCAATCAAGCATTTATTTATGAGTTGGTTGAAATTTTAGATGGACAATTAGGTGATGTATTTCCTGAGTTAAGAGCCCAAAAGGACTTTGTTGCCAAGGTTATAGAACAAGAAGAAATGGCCTTTTTGAAAACTTTGGAAAATGGCCTCAAGAAATTGGACACGATAAAAGAAAGCCTTCACCGATCAAAATCTAAGGTTATTGAAGGCGAATTGGCCTTTGAATTATATGACACCTTTGGTTTTCCATATGACCTAACCTCATTGATTGCCCGTGAAAACGGCCTTTCGGTTGATGAAAAAGGGTTCAATGCTGCTATGAAACGGCAGAAAGATAGGTCAAAAGCCGATGCCGTAAAGGAAACAGGCGACTGGACAATCATTAAAAAGGTGAACAAGGTAGAATTTGTAGGTTATGACAACTTGGAATTCATGTCTCAGATTGTTCAATTCAGAACTATAAAGCAAAAAGGAAAGGAGATTTACCAGCTTGTGTTGGATAAGACTCCGTTTTATGCAGAAAGTGGTGGGCAAGTAGGTGACAATGGTACATTGGAGTCTGAAAATGAATCCCTAAAAGTATTGGATACAAAAAAGGAAAATGACCTTATTGTTCATATTGTTGAAAAGCTTCCTAAACATGTAGAAGCCAAATTTAAAGCTACTGTAAATAAGACCAAGCGTTCACTAACCATGAACAACCATACGGCCACTCACTTACTTCATTTTGCATTGAGAAGTGTGCTGGGTACACACGTAGAACAAAAAGGCTCTATGGTAAATGAAAATGAGTTGAGATTTGATTTTTCGCATTTTCAAAAATTGACCACAGAAGAGATCAATGAAGTTGAACTAATTGTAAATCAATTAATTAGAGAGAATATTCAGCTCGATGAGCACAGAAACATGCCAATTGAAGAGGCCAAAGGTTTGGGTGCAATGGCGCTTTTTGGTGAAAAATACGGAGATCATGTCCGTGTAGTTAAATTCGGAGAATCCGTAGAGTTGTGTGGGGGGACACATGTTCAGGCAACAGGTAATATTGGCTATTTTAAGATGATCTCTGAAAGCTCCATTGCCGCAGGAGTAAGAAGGATAGAGGCAATTACCGCTGAGGGTGCTGAGCAATATGTAAATGAGCAACTCAAACTTCTTGCTGAGGTTAAGGGAATGCTAAAGGGAACAGATTTAAAAGCGGCCGTACAACAACTGATGGAAGAAAAGAGCCATCTTGAGAAAGAGGTGCAACAGCTATATGCCGACAAATCCAAAGACCTGAAAAAAGACCTACTGGCTAATAAAGTAGAAGAAAATGGCATAATTAAAATTATAGAAAAAATAGCCCTGCCCAATGCAGACGCACTCAAGCAGTTGTCTTTTGAGTTGAAAAACGCTGTTGACAATCTTTTCATGGTACTGGCAGCAAATATTGAAGGTAAGCCTCAGATAGCCGTGGTGATAAGTGAAAACTTAGTGAAGGACAAAAGTTTGAACGCTGGAAATATAGTAAGGGAATTAGCCAAGGAGATACAAGGTGGCGGTGGTGGCCAGCCTTTTTATGCCACAGCAGGAGGAAAGGATATCTCAGGGCTAGATATGGTGGTGAAAAATGCGGCAAAGTATATTTAGTTTAATGGATAACGCATTAAGGGAAAAATATACTGTAGTCATCGGATTGGAAGTTCATGCCCAATTACTTACCCAATCCAAGATTTATAATACTGATTCAACAGAATACGGAAATTTACCCAATACCAATGTGAGTGCCATCACTCTGGGACACCCCGGTACTTTACCTATTCTAAATAAGAAAGTAGTAGAATATGCTATCAAAATGGGTCTGGCCTGTAATTGTAACATTACCCGGGAGATGATTTTTGATAGGAAGAATTATTTCTACCCCGATCTACCAAAAGGATACCAGATCACACAGGACAGAACTCCAATTTGTGTGGGTGGTAATGTTGCCATTAACTTAAAAGATGGAACGGAAAGAAATATCGCATTAAACCGAATTCATATTGAGGAAGATGCAGGAAAGTCGATCCACCTAGATCAGGAGGAGGATACACTGGTCGATTACAATAGGGCAGGAGTGCCACTTATCGAGATAGTAACTGAACCGGTATTGAAGGATTCCTATGAAGCGCATGCTTTTTTGACGGAAGTAAGGCGATTGGTTCGTTATCTCGAGATTTGTGATGGTAACATGGAGGAGGGTTCGATGCGCTGCGATACCAACATTTCAATAATGCCAGTGGGAACCACTGAATTTGGGCCAAAAGTGGAGGTTAAGAATATGAACTCAATGCGAAATGTTCAGCGTGCCATTGATTTTGAAATTGAAAGGCAAATTATGGCGGTGGAATCTGGTGAAATAATCGAGTCTGAAACGAGGGATTTTGATGCTAGTACGGGTACTACTTCAGGGATGCGTACCAAGGAAGCATTGAATGACTATCGTTATTTTCCTGATCCGGACCTGAGCCCATTGCAAATATCAAAGGAGTGGCTTCAAGAGATAGAGAGCTCAATGCCGGGTCTTCCAAGAGAACTTTCTTTGAAATTTATAAATGAATATGGCTTAACTGCTTATGATGCACGGGTTTTAACCGATGACAGGGAAACGGCCGTATATTTTGAAGAAATTTGCCTGCACACGCATAATTATAAGGCAGCGTCCAATTGGGTGATGGGCCCTGTAAAATCACATTTGAATGAAAATGGCCTATCCATTGGCAATTTTAAATTATCGGCAAAACGATTGTCAGAATTGATAGCTCTTATAGATGCAGGAAAGGTCAGTTTTTCAGTGGCTTCGCAGCACTTATTTCCTGAACTGTTGATATCACCCGACAAAACCCCACTTGAAATAGCTGAGGCACTTAATCTTATTCAAGATAGCGATGGTGATAAACTCGGGGAGATAATAGATGCCATTGTAAGTGAGTTTCCAGAAAAGGTAAAGCAGTATCAGCGAGGACAAAAGGGAATTTTGAGTATGTTTATGGGAGAATTAATGAAACGAAGTAAAGGAAAGGCTGATCCGAAGGTAGCTAACGAACTATTAAGATCGAGGCTTGGTTAATTTCTAATAACTAAAAATAAAGGAATGATATTAAGAGTAACACTATTGTCTTTTTTAAGTATTGTAACAATTGCAGCGTGTACATCGGGTAACGGAGAGGTTAAGAATGATGCAGCCAATAGCATTACCATATCTGGTTCGGTAAGTTACCCACAAAATGGGATGATCTTACTGGAAGAATATGTGGGTAACAAGCCAGTGCCCATCGATACCTTTAGTTTGGATGAAAACTATTCGTTCAGTGAGAAAGTGGCCATTGAGAGACCGGGTTATTATCGAATGAATTTCTATAATAAGCAATATGTAAATGTCATATTAAACCAAGATGATATCAAAGTTAAAGTGGATGGCAATAACCAAAAAGGTTTTGCTGAGGTGACCGGTTCGAGTGACCATGACTTTATAGGAATGATCCAGCAAATCAATGCTGACTTTCAAGCCTCCAAAGAAATGCAGGAACTCAATAGTCTTTTTGTAAAGGCCAATCAGGAAGGTGATGAAGAAACCATGGAAAAATTAAGGGCGGATTATGTGGTAATGGATGATGAATTTAAACAGGTTATTGTAAATAAAATTGACTCAGCAGGGGCTACACTGGGTGTGTTGGAAATATTGAGGTCTGGAAGGTTTTTAGATAAAGATAAGTACCATGCCACCTATGTTTCCGTAGCTGATAAAGCTAAAACAGCCTTGGCCAACTCCCCAATAGCTAAAGAGTTTATTGAAGATGTGGAACAAAGTAAACAATTGGCAATAGGCCAGATAGCTCCGGATATTGCTTTGCCAAATCAGGATGGGGAAATTGTAAAACTTTCTTCATTGAGGGGAAAATATGTGCTGGTAGATTTTTGGGCTAAGTGGTGTGGCCCTTGTAGAAAGGAAAATCCCAATGTGGTTAGGGCTTACCATAAATTTAAAGATAAGGGCTTTGAAGTTTATGGGGTTTCGTTGGATCGAAAGCGTGAGGATTGGCTTCAGGCGATAGAACAAGACGGATTGCACTGGACGCAGGTATCTGATTTGAAATACTGGAATAGTGAGGCGGCCAAATTATATAATATTAAAGCTATCCCATTTGCGCTGCTCCTTGATCCTGAAGGTAAAATTATCGGGAAAAATTTGAGAGGTAAAGCGCTGGACGATAAGTTGGAAGAGGTTTTTAAGTAAGGGTAGAAGCTTCGACAAGCCTGCCTAGCTGACAGGCAGGCTCAGTTTGACAATGCTTCGACAAGGTACTGATGACGTAATAATAAGTACTTTGCGGGATTTATTCTGGAACTCCGGTAGTATTTTAGCCACTTCATCCCTTCATTTTTTGA
>DDIU01000053.1:0-98275 GCA_002338655.1 Flammeovirgaceae bacterium UBA1842
TTTTTCTCCGGACAACAGTGGACTTGATCCGGCATCTTCAGTTAAGATAGGCTAGAAAAATAAGGGATTGCCGATCATGTCCGAAAAGCAATGGAGGAATCTTTACCAAAATGAAAGTGAAAAGTGGTAAAGATACCTACGGTATGACTTACTAGGCGGAGAAGTTTACATTATGGACAAATCCCAAATAACCACTACCTTTAATCATGTTTGGATTATTCAAAAGTAAAAAGAGCAAGGCCATTGACTACTTGGTTTACCGAACGGAGGTAGCCAAGTATAAAATGATGGTAGGAGATATAAAGCAGAGGTTCACTTCCACTAAAGATGTAGTGGTGGTATGCTTTTTTAAAGATACTTATGAAAAACTGACCAAATTGTTCGAAGCATCTCAGGTCAATAAAGGTGACCACGATACCCGATTCAGTCTATTTATGTATGACGAGGAGGGATGGAAAGGCTTCAAAGCTGACTATGAGATGATATTGGCCGAAGTACATCCATTAGCCTCTGTAATGCAAAAAGTTATGGACCACCAAACAGAAAAATCAGTGTTGACCTGTTATACGTCAATCGACAATGCATTTTTCAATATTTTTGGTGGAGATAAGTTGATTTCATTATTAGATAGCATGGGGCTGGAAGAATTTGAATCAATTTCACATAATATGGTGAATAAGGCGATTGAAAGAGCACAAGAAAAATTAGAAGCAAAAACAGAATTCCTCAAACCCGCTAATTCCATAGATGAATGGATGAAGATCAATGTAAACAATAAGTAATTTTATCAGCCTTTGCATTCCTTCATAAGCCTGCCTTACCAGCAGGCAGGCTATTTTGTCATTGTCCTAATTGGAAGATATCGTACCTGACATCCCTTCGGTATTTACGAAAGTGCCTGTGAACCATCTGCCAGTGCATTGATTGATGCAATTACACCATAATTTTAAAGTTTTCATAGGTTTATCGTTTAGTCCATGTTTGTGAGCCTAAAGTAAGTTTGTTGCCACTTACAGAATAAGAAATAGTACCGCCCTTAGGTGGCGTAGTGCTCTGGCCGCATACATTAAAGCCGGTGTATACAAAAGTTATTTGATTGCCTGAGGTAGTATAGTTAAACTGAGTGACTGAGCCTGTGGGGCAAGAGCCAGATTCATTACAATCTGGGATAGTAATGGACCCGTGTGAATCATCTACAAATTGAATGATAGATAATGAAGAACCGCAATTGGCCTGTTGGTAGGTCCAAGTCCCGACCAATGGATTGGAAGAATTAGAAGAGCCACCACTTGATGAGGTGCCCACACTAAAAAACAAGTCCCCTTGTCTGGTTTCTACAAAAGAATCGCCATATTTCCTTTCCCAAAATGTATCTGACTCAAAACTAAAGTCAAATGCGTATTCGTCTGCCGAAGTATATTCAATGGTACTGTTATTTACTTTACCATACTGCTGTATTTCCCAGCTATTTCCATCTGCATCGATATATAAACCTTCGAATAGAACAGGGTCAATTGGTTCAGAACTGGCCACTGTGAAAGCGTTTTCCAATTGCGTAGCAGTCACAAAACCTGGTTTTACCGCTGTATTAAACCTAAACTGTAACCATCCATGGCCAGGAAATGCCACAGAACCAGAGACACCTGCTGGTGCCAGATTGATGATAATATCGTTGAATACGCTATTCTTGGTTACATGCACAAAAGCACCACTTATTGGCACTGTGACACCATCTAAAGTGAAATAACCTGAAAACTGGGTATCCTCAAAACCCGATCGTATTTCGATGTTTTCATTGGCTTTATTGTCCTCTTTACTACAGGACGCCATGATCAAAACAGAAAACAAAAAGTAAAGAATGGTATTAATATTTTTCATAAGATATTGATTATTAGCTCATTAATAGATCATCAGACTAACTTGTCAAGAAACAAGTCGAGAATGATTTTTCAACTTAAATCCAATATCAAATGAAATGTAAATTAAGTTAGGAGTAAATCCCCATTTATGGGGAAATTAGATAAGGCCATGTCTAATACAAAAGGAAACTAATTGTGTCGAGTTTTTACAATCCGACTTGGCCAAGGCATTTTTTTTATGTGAAATTATGGTTTCCGTGGAGACAAAAAGCTGAGAAGCTATTTCCTTGGCAGTTAACCCTTCACCCAACAAGATTATAACCTCTAGTTCGCGGGGAGAAAAGAGATTGTCCTTTAAGGCGTAAGATTCTGATTCGAAAACATCTATCCCATAATAGGAAGGCTCACCATCTAAACCGATAAGGGAAAGTTTATAGTTGTTTGTATTGGTAATATGGGAGATATCGGTATGCACACCCAAAACCTTTAGCAGTCCGCCATCATCGGTATTAGCAAGGGTTATGGTTTGAAGTAAAAACAATTTATATGAGCCGTCTTTAGTACGCTCTCGCAGGCTGTAAGTAATTTTGTACTTCATCATTTTGTCAGGCGTCACTTTGTTCTTTAAAAAGGAAGCCACAAAATCTTCACACTTCAGGAAAAAATCCATGTCGTCAGGATGGATAATTTTTACGACTTCTTCCACGGGTTTACCCTCAAGATCTAAACCAGTAATATTGAACACCTGAGAGCTAACATTTTCAAAAGTAAGGGTAGGTGAATCAATGATGTAATAGTAAAACGGACCAGGGCAAAAGAAAGAGCCCACTATTTCCTCAAAATTGAGTTTTTGCGGGGGGATTGAGTTTTTTGCTAAGTAATTTTTATGGGAGTCATAAATGTTGAGGAGTATCCGTGATTTATCCATCATTGACTAACGGTCCAACTTATAAATAATATTTCTAACTTAATTAACTTTTAAAAATATCGTTATTTTAGGGTAATTCAAATCATTTATTTTTAAATAATTTACCTATTCAAATCGCTTAAGGGCACAGTCAGATACATGCTAAATATTAGCGATTTATTACATTTATTATAATGAATAACATAAGGACTATTGATAATCTTCCCTCCCCAAAAGGAAAACCCATTGTTGGGCATTTACCAAAATTCAATGCAATCAATAAGCATCAAGTACTTGAAGAATGGGTAAAAGAGGTGGGTGATGTTTTTAGGATCAGCCTAATGGGAAAGAAATTTATCGTTTCAGCCAACCCAGATATTAATCATGAGATACTCAAAAGTCGTCCAGGACAATTTAGGAGATTTCATAAAATAGATGAAATAATGAGTGAAATGGGCATTATTGGCCTGTTTAATGCCGAGGGAGAGCAATGGAAGCTCCATCGTAAGTTGACTTCAGAAGCACTCAACTTAAAAAATGTCCAGGGGTTCTTTCCAACCTTGCAACGGGTGACAGAGCGATTGTACCAAAGATGGAACGACTTTGCTTCAAAGGAAGCCGTATTTGATATCCAAAAGGAAATGGTGCGTTACACGGTAGATATCACAACCGATATTGCCTTTGGGTATGATATCAATACCCTGCAAAAGGAAAAGGACATCATTCAGGATCAAATGGAAAAGGTGTTCCCGATGATCAATGAACGTATTACAGCGCCCATACCACTATGGCGATATTTTAAAACAAAAAAGGACAAGGACTTTGATGAAGCAATGGCAGCAATTAAACTATTGGTCCATCAGTTTATTGCAGATGCAAAATTACGCTTAAAGGACAACCCTGAATTGCAGGAGAACCCCACCAATTTTTTAGAAGCGCTATTAGTAGAGCAAACGAAAAGCGGATCGCTTACTGATAAGGAAATATTCGGAAATGTTTTCACCATCCTCTTAGCGGGGGAAGACACAACTTCCAATTCTATTTCATGGACACTTTATTATTTGGCCCAGCATCCAGAAGTAGTGGAAAAGGTGAAGGCAGAAGCCAGGCAAGTTTATGCTGATGCCAATTGCCCAAGTTCTAATGAGGCATTATTGTCTTTAAAGTACACCGAAGCGGTGGCCATGGAAGCCATGCGTATAAAACCAGTCACGCCCAACTTATATATGCAGGCACTGGAAGATGTAGCCATCCAAGATTTAGAAATAAAGAAAGGGATGACGGTAATGATGCAGAACAAGGTGGCACAGACCGATGCGGCACACTTCACTAATCCTGATGCTTTTATACCTGAAAGATGGATACCCAAAGCCTGCCCAATGCACGACAAGCACTCACCACAGATAATCCGTACTTTTGGTGCAGGTTCCCGATTTTGTCCTGGCAGAAACCTAGCCATTCATGAAATGAAAATGGCCATATCCATGATCTGCAAAAACTTTGAAATATCATTGGCTGTGAACCCTGAAGAAGTCAAAGAGTCATTTGCTTTTACTATGTTTCCAGAGAATCTGAAGGTTAAAATTAAGCCCGTTTGAGCCAGTATTTCCTGTAAATCATTATCAGTAATATCACCCAGGGTGTACTGTGCAGTAGCAGGTCAAAGTAGTCCATGAAGCCCATACCATCTGCTCCGCCAAAGAGCCATCTTAACTTTCCAACTATATGCGGTTCAGGTGAAAAAGGAGCCAAACCCAGTGTAGCACATAGGATGACCGCCCATAATATGTTTTTATTTCTTTGTTTCAAGGGCTGCTAGTCTTTTTTCGATTTGCATTAGTTTATGAATAATAATGATGTGCGTTTTTTTGGCATCGATACCCACAACACTATTGCTGTCTCCAATCATTTTTTCAATTTCCTGATACTCTTTATCTGATATCATAGCAGTAAAATTTGTATGGTGCGAAGTTATTATTTTATAGACGTTTATCTAAGCCTTAAGCTATTAACAATTACTGATACTGAACTCAAACTCATAGCCAAAGCCGCTAACATGGGACTTAGTAACAATCCGAAGAAGGGAAACAGAATACCAGCAGCAATGGGAACGCCCACCGCATTGTATATAAAGGCGAAGAAAAGGTTTTGTTTGATGTTGCGCATTACATCGGCACTCAATTTTCTTGCCCTTACAATACCATCAAGCTCGCCTTTTACGAGTGTAATGCCTGCACTTTCAATCGCTACATCAGTACCAGTCCCCATGGCGATACCCACATCTGCTTGGGCGAGGGCAGGGGCATCATTGATCCCATCTCCAGCCATGGCCACTTTAATTCCAGTCTGCTGAAGGGCATTTACTTTTTCATATTTATGTTCTGGCAGCATGTCCGCTTCAAAGCCATCTAAGCTCAACTGATCCGCAACGGCTTTAGCGGTATTTACATTATCGCCTGTCAACATAATTACTTTTAAACCCTGTTTTTGCAGATCTTTAATGGCTTTTGCTGAAGATTCTTTAATAGGATCAGAAACACTGATATATCCCGCTACTACTTTGTCAACTACGATGAACATAACGGTTTCACCCTCCAACTGACGTTTTTCGACCTCTTTATGAAAGTCTTCCTCCAGCGACAGGTTAAACTGTTCGAGAAGTTTTTTGTTACCAATAGCAATGGACTTCCCATTGAATTTCCCAGTAACCCCCATT
Organism: Flammeovirgaceae bacterium UBA1842; assembly: GCA_002338655.1. Lineage (GTDB taxonomy): Bacteria > Bacteroidota > Bacteroidia > Cytophagales > Cyclobacteriaceae > Fulvivirga. The sequence continues at coordinate 5,483 of DDIU01000053.1, forward strand.
CCGGTAATGGAGTCAAAATCAGTTATATCTTGAGTCTTTATCCCTTTTTCTTCGGCTCCAGTCACTATGGCATGGGCAAGTGGATGCTCACTGTTATTCTCCAAAGAGGCAGCCATTTCCAGTATATCTTCTTCTGAATGATTTTTGCCAAGCGCAAAGACGTGTTTTAAGGTGGGCCTGCCCATGGTTATCGTACCCGTTTTATCAATTAGCAAGGTGGTTACGTTGTTCATTTCTTCAATAGCCCGTGCGTCTTTAATCAAGACACCTTGCTTAGCCCCTTTACCGGTACCTACCATGATGGCCATAGGAGTGGCCAGCCCCAAAGCACAGGGACAGGCTATAATCAATACTGTAACTGCAGTTGAAAAGGCATAAACCAATGCGGGATCAGGCCCCCAGATCGCCCAAAATGTAAAAGAGATAATGGCAATGGTCACCACTATTGGCACAAACCAAGCCGAGATTTTATCTGCGAAATTCTGTATGGGAGCTTTTGTTCTACTTGCTCTATTTACCATTTCGATAATCTGAGCCAACAAAGTATCTTCGCCTACTTTTTGGGCTTTCATTTGGAAACTACTGGTGCCGTTAATAGTACCGCCAATAACCTTGTCGCCAATGGCTTTCTCAACTGGAACAGGCTCACCAGTAATCATCGATTCATCAATAATGCTTTTTCCCTCAATTATTTCCCCATCAACAGGGATTTTTTCGCCTGGCCTGATTCTAATTGTATCATTTAAAACAACTTCATCCAGATGGATTGTTTTTTCAACCCCATCTCTTATTACCGTAGCCTCGGCTGGTACTAAGTCTAAAAGTTGACGAATCGCAGAGTTTGTCTGCCCCCTTGCCTTAAGTTCCATTACCTGTCCTAATAAAATAAGGGTTAGGATAACAGTAGCTGCTTCAAAATATAGATGGACACCACCACCCGGGGTTTTAAATTGTTCAGGGAAAATATCAGGAAAAATCAACGCTACTATACTAAAGAGATAGGCCGATCCAGCTCCTAAAGTAATTAGCGTCCACATATTTGGATTCCAGGTAATAATGGATCGATAACCCCTAACAAAGAAGGACCAACAGGAATAAAACACTACAGGGGTTGAAAGCACCAATTGAATCCAGCCCAAAGCTTTTTCACTTAGAATACCATGTAGTGAGAGTCCCACCATGTCGCCCATGGCAATAAAAAATACCGGTAAGGTAAATGCCACCGAGATCCAGAATTTCTTCAGAATATCCAAATAGGCCTTATTCTCCTCACTTTGTTCTTCATTGGAAACGGTTTTGAGCTCCAGCTCCATACCACATTTTGGGCAACTACCCGGTTCGTTCTGAACAACTTCGGGGTGCATAGGGCAAGTATATTCTTTGGTTTTGGAAGAAACCATTTTTTCTTCCTTCTCCAAATGCATACCACATACCGGACAATCACCAAACTTGTCATACTTTTTATCCCCCTCACATAGCATTGGGCAGAAGTATTTTCCATCACCACCCTTGTCCTCTTTTTTTATTTTTGGCAAGGGGTGTTGATGCTCATGGTGAGTGCCCATGGGGTGGATGTCATAACGGCCACCATCTGATTTCAATGCTTCTTTGAGTGATTCAATAGGTACGTGATTGTCCATTTGAATAACAGCTTCGGATTTTTCTAAATCTACTGCTGCTGTTTTTACGCCCTTCACCTGTTGAAGGACTTCCTCAACATGACTTCTGCAGCCACTGCAGGTCATTCCAGATATTTGATAGGTATGTGTCATTGCTTTATTGGATTTTAATCACTACAAATTTCATGGATACTTACTTAATCAGTGTTACATGATTTACTGATTAACTTATACAGTTTACCGAATATCATCCAAAGCCTTTCTGTTTTTGTTTACTACAGTTTTAAATTGTGATGGGGTCATGCCCAGCAGTTTTTTAAACTGGCCACTCAAATGGGCTACACTACTATAACCCATCTGAATAGCAATTTGACTCAGAGTGAGTTCGTCATATATCATGAGTTCCTTCACCCGTTCTATTTTCTGTTTGATAATATATTGCTCCAAAGTGATCCCCTCTACAGATGAAAATAAGGCACTTAAATACTTATAATCATAATGCAAACCTTCAGTGATCAATTCAGCCCATTTAACATGCAGCTCCTCAGTGGAATGATGGATTTTTTCAATGATTAAACGCTTCATATGCTCAATCATTCGGCTTTTACGATCGTCAATCAAGGAAAATCCTATCGATTCCAACTTTGATTCCAACTCAAGTTTGAGCTGCCCATCCAATGGTTCGATTAACCCCACCTCACCTAAATTGATGTGCCGATAAGGTATTCCCACCTCATTAAGCACCTGTTCCACAGCCAAAATGCACCGGGCGCAAACCATATTTTTGATGTGGATATTCATTTAGATGATAAGGATTAGAATTTAGTTAATGGTCTCTTTTACACTACCACACCTTAGCATCATATCCCCAAAATATGGATTATTGATATCTTTCTCATTGGCAAGCCATGATGCCCCGGTGTTCCCATTGGCCATTGGGCAATAAGCTACAAATATCTGACCCTTTGAAACCTGCCCTTTTACCAGATTGATCATCTCATTGCTCAAATCGGTAAATATCAATCTTTGATCCTTAATAGTTGCCGCTGAAGCTAATTTAGAAGCCTGACTCAGCACTTTTTCACTATTAGGCACTTCAGAAAGAGATTTCGTTAGGTTATTGACCATTTTTTTAGCATTGTCATAATTGGAGGCAACCAACTCATCTTTTAATTGAATGTAATTATCATAGGCCGTTCCCAATTTACTGTTTTTGAATTCAGGTGTTGTTTGTGCAAATGCTCCTCCACTTACTAAAGCTAGACAAAGCATGATCATTGTTTTTTTCATAGTTGTTAAATTTTAAAGTTTAAATAATTTCTTTTAGGGCAACTCCAAGTACTAGTAAAATTACAATTCCCCAGACTATTCGCCTTGCCCATTTTTTTAAATTTGATTCAGGAGGTACATCTCCAGTTTTACAGCATTCTCTCATTTTATTGTCATTGTTACTTCTCCACAACCCAGCATAGAAGCTCCGAAATAGGGGTTTTTTATTTCCTCTTCGGTGCTAAGCCAGGACGCTCCTTTATTGTTATCCGCCATAGGGCAAAACTGAACATAAATATTGTCTTCCATTGGTTTAAAAGCATTGGCCATGGCAATCATTGCATCAGAGGTTTGCTGAAAGGCAATCCGGATTTCACCAATATTTGAATAATGATCAATATGTTCGAGTGCGCTTTTAATAACTTTGCTATATTTCATCCATTCATTGTGCGCGTCACCCGTAAATAGTGATGTACTCACCTTATCGTGAGCCGTAAGCATTGCTTTACCTGCTTTCTGTGCTTCCGTCATATCGTCATTTACCAATGCATTTTTAAATTTCAGGTATTGTGCAATTAGTGGTTGTAGCGCATCCTTTGCTTTTTGGTTGATGACTAAAGTTTTGGTCTCAGTTTTTACCATGGGTTCTGGCGTCAGGGCATTAAGAGGTGCACCATGGTCATGACCAGTCATGGTAGCTCCACCTTCTGGGCTCATCATACTCGGCTTTCCGGCCAATTGAGCGGCTGCATCAATACTAAAGGTCCCGCTTACCGCAATTTCTTCCCCTTTTTCCAAACCTTCTTTTACCATATAACTTTCGCCTAATGCCGGACCTAAAACAATTTCACGCATTTTGAAATTGACCCCACTATCAGTAGTGTTTTTCACATATACTACGGAGCGTTTACCAGTCCACATCACAGCTGTTTTAGGGATTACCAAAGCATTGGATTTATTGTCCAATAAGGTGGTAACAACCCCACTGGCAAACATCTGAGGCTTCAATTGGTTTTCCTTATTTGGCATTTCTACCCTAGCTTTAGCTACACGGGTTACCGGATCAATTACCGGATCAAGGAAGGTAATTTTCCCTTTAAACTCTTCACCTGGCAGCGACTGCAATGTAAAATTGACCACGTCACCTTTTTTGATCCAGCGCATATCTGATTCATACACATCAAAAAGTACCCAAACCTTTGATAAATCAGCAATCTCGAAAAGTGGGGTGCCTTTGTTAATATAATCTCCAAGGTTCACTTTCTTATCTATGATAATACCGGATACATCAGCTACTATTGGAAATTGCTCTTTAGGCTTGTCAGAATTACTAATTTCTCGAATTTGATTTTCCGAAAGCTTCCAATTTCTGAGTTTCTCCTGAGCAGACTTGAATAACTCGGGTTGAACATCTTTGATTTTACGCGCCTCAAACAACTCTTCCTGAGCGGTAACCAGCTCTGGAGAGTAGAGGTAGGCAATTACTTGACCTTTTTTCACATACTCACCGGTAAAGTTTATTTGCAATTTTTCAATTCTTCCAGGAATATGACTCGATTGAGAAAAAACCAATCGCTCATCTTCCATTACCTTACCGTTCAATCGAATCGATTTTACGGGTTCCATTTCACCAACGAAAGAAGTACTCACACTGGCCAGTTGCATGGCTGTCTGTGACATAGAGATGGCCATTGGGTCTATACCTTCTTCATTTTCCGTGTCAAGTGTAATCAAGGCCATTCCACAAATCGGGCAGTCACCCGGCTCATTTTGGCGAATTTGTGGGTGCATTGAGCAAGTCCAAATTTCGGAAGTGGCTTCTGCCAGTTCTTCATCGTGCGTGTGACCATCGGTCATCGGGGCCTCGCCTCCAGAGAAGAAGGCCCATCCCAATAGCAGACCTATAACCAGTGTCGCTATTATGTACAGGATAAATGATTTCTTATTTATGTTCATATTAGTAATTTTTAGCTGTGATGTAGTTTAAACGAGCCTCTTCAATTTTATAATTGATAGTTGCAGTAGCATTCAATTTTTTGTATTGAAGAAGTTGTTGTAGTGTTCGAAGTATTTCGTCAAAATCAGTTCCCTCATTGCCATAAGACTTTAATTGCAATGTCAGCACCTGATTTGTTTGAAATATTTGTTGCTCATACAGATTTAAATACCTTTTGTTTTTTTCTATTTCAAACCAGGCTTCTTCATAATCCGAACGAATTTCATTTTCTGTCTCCTCCTTCATAAATGTGTATGATTCCTTCATTATTTGTGCCTCTTTTTTAGCGGCTCTATACTTACCTCTAAATATTGGAATTGACATTGTCGCCATTGGCATAAGCACATTTTTCCCATTGCCTTTCGGTGCTGCCATACCCGGCCCAATATCTGGACGTTTTCCAATTATGACATAATCCAACCCTAATCCAAGTTGCGGCATCCCTTGTTTTATGGCAGCTTTTTCTTGCATTTCCATGGCAGCTTCTTTTAAAGCAAACTCCTTAAGTTTGGGATGATTGGCATCGATACTATCTAAACTATAAGCACTCAGTTGAGGTGTTATTTTTATAGTGTCTGCGATTATAACTTCATTTTTTTCATCAACATTAAGCACATTGTTAAAGAGAGATCTTAACGGTTTTTTTCGCTCATCCAATACCAAAAGGTTTGTGTGCGCTTCTTTCATCATTATATCTACTCTCAGTATGTCAACCAAAGTGCCTTGTCCATTTTCATACTTCTTAGTAGCTATGTTTTTATAAGAAGTTAATATTTCCATGTTTTCCTTTTCGGCTTTTTCCCATTCGTGTAATTCATAAAGGGGATAATAGGCAGCAGCCACCCTATAATTCAATTTATTGCGCATATCAAGAAATTCCTGATATTCGGCTTCAGCCAATAAAGCTGCGGCATCACCTTTAGCTTTGAGTGTTCCAAACCAAGGAAACATTTGAGATAACGTGAATTTGGCTTGTTGAGGGCCTAATCTCGTTTCTATCATTTGCCCAAAGGCGCTTACAGCAAGGGTGGGATCGGGCATGCCTTTGGCCAGTGCTACTCGCTCAAGTGCCGCTTCAAACTCCTTGTATTTGGCCTGAAGACCAGGGTTGTTCTCAATCGCCTGTATTTGGTAATCAGCTAACGACTGTGCTTGCGTGACAGAAGATAGAAGATAGAAGATTGCGGTTAGAATATAGAAACTGGATGCCAGAGGATAGAAATTAGATGTTAGATAAATAAACCATCTTCTATTTTTCTTCTTCATATTTATAGTTTTACTTTCCATAGCTAGTCCAATTTTGATGAAGTTTATTTAACATTTTTCCTATCTCGTCATTCTCCTTTGTTAATTGAACATGCAATGAGGTATCAATGTATTTGCATTCCAAGGCAAAATCCAGCCATGTTTCAGTTTCTGCACAAGAACCCAGTGAGTGTGTTAAATGTTGTTTAAATACAGCTTCAAAGTTTCGCTTTGCCCAACCTTCACTAATATTAGCACTGATAGAGCGTGATGATCGTGTAATTTGAGAGGTAAGTGAATAGACTTCCTCTTTTGGAAATTTTCTTGTGATCCAAAATATTTCCATTGCCATATTGAACGATCGCTTATAGACCTCTAAATCTTTATATGATTGAATCATAATTTTATTTATCTAATTTTCTAACTAACATCTAACATCTAACATCTAACATCTAACACCTAATGTCTAATGTCTAATGTCTAATGTCTAATGTCTAATGTCTAATGTCTAATGTCTAATATCTAATATCTAATGTCTAACCTCTATTTATCACCGTCTCCCTCCAAAACGATTGAAGTACCGGCACAACAAACATGGTCATGATTTGAATAGTCATACCACCGAATGTTGGAATTGCCATAGGCACCATAACGTCAGCCCCTTTACCAGTAGAAGAGAGCACTGGAAGCAAGGCTATTATAGTTACTGCGGTTGTCATCATTGCCGGGCGCACCCTTTTCTTCCCAGCCACCAGAACTGCCTCACGTACTGACTCAATAGTCTGTGGTTTTCTTTCTTCAAATACCTGATGAATGTAGGTTCCCATGATTACCCCGTCATCTGTTGCAATACCGAATAAGGCAATAAAGCCCACCCAAACAGCTACACTCAAATTAATGGGATGCATCTGGAAGACATCCCGGATGTTCATGTCAGCAACGGAAAAATTAAAGAACCAACCCTGCCCATACAGCCACAACATGATAAATCCACCTGCAAAGGCCACAAATACACCTGAAAAGTGAATGGAGGAAGCAATTACAGTTTTAAACTGAAAGTAGAGCAGCAAGAAGATCACCAAAAGACTTATTGGGATCACAATTGAGAGTCGCTTGATTGCCCTTACCTGGTTCTCATAATTACCTGAAAATTTGTAACTAATGCCAGCAGGTACTACCAACTCACCACTGTCAATTCTTTTCTGAATTTCCGCCTGTGCGGCATTGACTACATCCACTTCAGCAAAACCACTTTTTTTATCGAATAGGACGTAGCCCACTAAAAAGGTATCCTCACTTTTTATCATTTGTGGCCCTCTGACGTACTCAATATCAAGTAATTGAGACAGTGGAATTTGAACACCAAGAGGTGTAGGCATCAATATTTTGCCTAGTGACTCAGGGTCATCACGCAATTCACGCGGATAACGCACCCTTACTGGGAAACGCTCCCTTCCTTCTACTGTAGAAGTGATCTGCATGCCTCCAATGGCCGTTTCTATGGTTTGCTGCACATCCTCCACACTAAGGCCGTACCTTGCTATTTCATCCCTATTTATGTTAAGGTGCAAATAAGGTTTCCCCACTATTCGATCAGCAAATACTGCTTCAGATTTAACCGTGGGCACTTCTTTTAGTATTCCTTCCAATTGTAAGCCAAATTGTTCTATGGTTTTCAAATTAGGGCCGTAGACTTTTACACCCATTGGCGCCCGCATACCTGTTTGTAGCATCACCAGTCGGGTTTCAATAGGTTGAAGTTTGGGTGCTGAAGTAACCCCGGGTATTTTAGTCACTTTCACTATTTCGTCCCATATGTCATCAGGAGAATGAATGTGAGGTCTCCAATTGCGGAAATATTGCCCGTTAACATCAGGGATTAGCTCCTTTTGAGTTATTCCTTGCGTCAAAGCCATTTCATGACTTAAAGTATCTCCAGTGGTCAAAATGAATCGTTCCTCCTTATCCACTTTAAACCGGACTCTATGGCCGTCATCATTGACTATGTACTCGGGTTTATAGTTGATGATGTTTTCATACATGGAAATAGGAGCCGGGTCAAGTGCAGATTCAACCCTGCCTAACTTACCAACTACCATTTCCACTTCTGGAATACCATTTACCAGCATGTCCAATTGACCAAGGACTTTTCTACTATTCTCTACTCCAGAGTGTGGCATTGAAGTAGGCATCAATAGGTAACTTCCTTCATTGAGCGAGGGCATAAATTCAGAACCTATACCTGGGAATGCATGTGTCAAAGACTGGTAAACTTTGGTGCCTCTAACGCCTTCACCCGCAAAATTGAATATCCGATCAAAACCTAGCCAGATTACTACACCAAATAGAATAGTGAATAGGGGAACGAGCATAAATTTTCCCTTATTGACTAGGCACCACTTTAGAATGGGTTCATAAAAATAAACAACGCCCAACAGAGTGATTAGAATGAAACTAATCAAAAGTAAAACAAATATATAATTGATAATCAGTGAGTTATGTACACCTAGTGGCATCCATTCTTCAGCTAAATAAAAGCTGGCAATAAATATGGCTAGGGCTATGTTTATATAATTGGGAACATTTTTAAACTTCTCATTCCATCTGCTTTCAAATAAGTTATTGATACCTATTAAACAAAGTACCAGTGGCAACCACATGCCAAAATAGATGGAGAGAAATACGCCTGCTACTATAAAGGAGAAATTCCAAATACGATGAATCTTCTTCTTATCATAATTGATGCCAAATATGAAATACGCAAGAGTAGGCAGTACAATCAGACCCAGTACAAATGAGCCCATAAGCGCATATGTTTTCGTAAAAGCCAGCGGTTTAAAAAGTTTACCCTCAGCAGACTCCATGGCGAAAACAGGAACAAAACTAACTACTGTAGTAGCTAACGCTGTGGTGATAGCGGATGCCACCTCTGTGGTAGACTCATAAATTACGCTGAGTAATTTTTTACCCTTGACGCCATGATTTTCAGGCATTTCCAAATGCCGAATTATATTTTCAACAAAAACTATCCCTACGTCTACCATAACACCAATGGCGATGGCAATTCCTGACAGTGCTACTACGTTGGCATCTACGCCTGTATACCTCATTAATATAAAAGTGAGTAACACACCTATGGGCAAGAGACTGGAGATTATAATAGAAGCCCTGAGGTTCATAAGCAGTATCAAAACCACAATGATGCTAATGAGCACTTCATGAGATAAGGCGGTTTCCAACGTACCTATGGTTTCATGAATGAGCTGGGTTCTATCATAAAATGGCACGATGGTTAATTGACTTACCACTCCGTTAGCAAGTGTTTTGGTAGGTAACCCAGGCGCTATTTCTTTGATTTTACTTTTTACATTGTCAATAACTTGCAAAGGATTAGATCCAAAACGTGCCACCACTACACCACCTACTACTTCTGCACCACCTTTATCAAGTACACCTCTTCTAGCGGCTGGCCCAAGGGTTACAATGGCGATATCTTTGATCCGAATTGGCACATTGTCCTGTACAGCAACAACTGCCTTCTCGATATCTTCGACCTTTTTTATGTAGCCCAGACCACGTACAAGGTACTCAGCCTGATTAATTTCTATTGTTTTGGCACCTACATCCCTGTTCGATTTCTGAACAGCCTGCATTACCTTGTACAAAGGAATGTTATAGGCTTTAAGTGCATCAGGATTGACATCTATTTGATACTCTTGGACAAAACCACCAATAGAAGCCACTTCTGATACGCCCTCAGCGGCATTTAAACTATATTTTACATAAAAGTCCTGAGCTGTGCGTATTTCATGTAAATCCCAGCCACCTGTTGGATTTCCGTCTTTATCACGACCTTCAAGGGTATACCAATACACTTGTCCCAATGCGGTGGCATCAGGGCCGAGTGTCGGCTGTACCGCTTCGGGGAGTAACCCTGACGGCAATGAATTTAGCTTTTCCAGTATCCTGGACCTTGACCAGTAAAATTCGGTACTTTCATCAAATATGATATTGATCATCGAAAACCCGAAGATAGAAGAGCTTCGAATGGATTTAACCCCTGGTATACCTAACAAATAGGTGGTTAAGGGGTATGAAATCTGGTCTTCAATGTCCTGTGGCGATCTTCCTGACCAAGGGGTAAATATGATTTGCTGATTTTCTCCAATATCCGGGATGGCATCCACAGGTACTGGATCAGAAGGCAATACATCTATTTTCCATCCAAAGGGTGATGTGACAATACCCCAGGCAACGATGGTAATAAGTATGAGAATAGTCACCAGACGGTTCTCAAGAAAGTATTCTATAATTTTGTTTAACATATATTGATTTGCTTATTATACGACAATGGAAGTGCTCAAAAACCCTAAGGCAGCACAATCTGCTCCATTTAAAAATGGAGTCAGTTCATTGGTACAATAATCAAATCAAGAATATCTGGAAAAGGGACTGTATGTCGTTTTCCGGAATAGGGGGGGAATAGTTGTTAAAATCGTAAACAGTAGCTTCTGGAGTAGAAGGATTGCTTAAAAAAGTATAAGCAAAGGCAATTATAAATGTTGGATTGAGATCCAAACTTTTAATTGAAGAATTGAAGTCGTTATCTATTTGTAAAGATTGGAATTCATTTTTGCAGCAGGGAGGGGCATTTAGCTGGAAATCACCTTTAGGAATAACAATTGCCTTATTTTCCTTATCCATACTGCCCATTCCACAATCTAAGTCACTGTGGCCCATCATTAATTCACTAGCTACAGCAAAACCACCACATAGATGGGTTCCCATGGTGAATCCTACTGTACTTGTCAGTAATAATAGGGAGAGCGATATGGCTATTATTTTCTTCAACTTGGACAAATATACGAAAATTATGGAATTAGGTTTTGTGCTTTTCTTGAAGTACACTAATGAAGTATTTTTCAAATTGTAAATTTGGGACTAAAAGAAATTGCTATGGACATACTAAAGGTCAATGAAGAAGATGGGGTTGAACTAAGTGTTGAGCAAAAAAAGGAATTAGACCAGCGTCTTGAAAAGTGCGAAAATGGTAAGATGATTTTTCCACTTGGGAAACTGTAAAAGAAAGGGTAAGAAACTCAAATAATGATGTATAACTGAACCTGATATTGATGAATGTTGCTGGTAATCAAGTTGCATTTATTATTGTTCTTCCAGAGTTTCTAGTGTTAATTATTGATTACTCTTCTAAAAACCGATTCATGATAATACTAGTATATTGTTATTGAAATAAGATTTCTCAAATCCCAAAAACTTTGCAATACCCTTGCATTACCTAAATGCGTATATTTGGAACAATGAAAATAGTGTGCCACATATTAACCATATGCCTTCTAGCCCTGACAGGGGTTACATGCTCAGATTCTGCACCTTTGGCTAATGAAAGCAGTACAATGTCAGTGATAGACCAAAACCACAGTAGAGACCGTCAATCACAAGAAAGTGGCTGGGATAGCTGCTCACCATTATGTATATGCCATTGCTGCCATGTTCATTTTTTATCGACTGTAACGGCTAATTTAGCACCTCATTTGAAGTTGCTATTAGTTCACAATTCTTATTTTCAGAATATCAAAGGAATTCAAATCTTTGATTTCCTTAAGCCCCCACGATCCTAATTTTAGTTGTTTAGCGGGATAAGTATGTGTTGTTGGTAAGTTTCTTTACCAGCGTATATGACTATCTATTAATTAGCTAAACACCCTCTTAACGGCCTTTTACAAAGGGCAACTTTATTCATGTTCAATTCTATATGTACAGCATGAAAAAACTGTATAGGAACCAAAAGAAAAATAGGAAAAAGAGAAGGGAAAAAATCACTGTTAAAAGAGTGTTGAAATGGGTTTTCATTGCGTTGATTATTGCTATACTCATTATTGCCACGATTTTAAAGTTTATTCACTTCATTAAATTCCATGTTAAATAATTTAAAAAATATATGATAAATCAAATCATTTCTTTTTCAATAAAGAATAAATTCATCGTAGGCTTGTTGACACTGGCGCTCATTGGAGTTGGCATCTACTCCATGTCTACGATTAATCTGGGATCCGTTCCAGATATAACCAACAATCAGGTGCAGGTAATTACCGTTTCGCAGAACCTTGCCACTGAAGATATCGAGCAATTTGTCACTTATCCTGTGGAATTGGCAATGGGAAACTTACCGGGAGTGGATGAAATAAGGTCTGTTTCCCGGTTTGGTCTTTCTGTTGTTACCATTGTTTTTGATGACGATATGGGGACTTACCTGCCTAGACAATTAGTTCAGGAAAAACTCAATGAACTAAAAGAAACAATCCCTCAAGAATTTGGAAACCCCTCAATGGGTCCTATTTCTACTGGTCTTGGACAGATTTATGAGTATACTATTCATCCAAAAGCAGGATATGATACAGTTTATTCTGCAATGGAACTTCGTACTATTCAGGACTGGATTGTTAAACGTCAGCTAACACTTCTCGAAGGAGTAGTGGAAATCAATTCTTTTGGTGGTTTTGTGAAGCAATATGAAGTAGCCATTAATCCTGAAAAACTGAATGCTATGAACGTGAGCATTTCAGAGGTTTATGAGGCATTAGTGCGTAATAATGTTAATACGGGAGGTGCCTATATTGAGAAAAACAAAATGGCCAATTTCATTCGCGGGGAAGGACTTGTTCGTACCATTGATGATATAGAAAATATATCAATACGTAATGAAAATGGAGTTCCAATTCTTATTAAAGATATTGCAGAGAAGGTACATTTTGGACATCAAGTTCGTTATGGGGCCTTCACTCAGGATGGCCGAGAGGCTGTAGGGGGAATCATCATGATGCTGAAAGGATCGAACCCTAATGCAGTCATTCAAAATGTAATCCAACGAATGGCAGAAATTGAAAAATCACTTCCTAAGGGACTTGAGTTTAATACTTATCTTGATCGGAGCTCTCTAATTGAGCGAACCACAAGTACAGTTTCCAAAAATTTAGTTGAGGGTGCGCTCATTGTGATATTCGTACTTGTTGTGCTTTTGGGAAGTCTAAGAGGCGGTATCGTAACAGCATCATTAATCCCACTCTCATTGCTCTTTGCATTCATTCTGATGAAAGCCACTGGTGTGTGGGCTAATTTGATGAGTCTGGGAGCTATTGATTTTGGAATCATAGTGGATGGGGCTGTTATTATTGTTGAAGGCACAGTTCATGAAATTGAAAAGCGGATTAAGGCTGGCAAGAATAAGTTTGATCAGGTCCAAATGGATGAAATAGCCTATGAATCTGGTAGTACCATGATGAACGCTGCTTTTTTTGGACAGCTCATAATTCTAATAGTATTTACACCTATTCTTTTTCTAACAGGTGTTGAAGGTAAGATGTTTACCCCTATGGCCTACACCTTTGGGTATGCTGTCCTAGGTGCAATCATTCTGTGTTTGACCTATGTGCCAATGATGTCCGCATTACTCATGCGTCCAATTAATAATCCTAAAAATTGGCTTGCAAGATTAGAATATGGAATTCACAAGTTTAGCGAGAAAATAATTTCTGGATTAAACAAGGTATATCACCCATTGATTCTCGGTGCTTTGAAATTTCGAATATTGGTTATAGGTATTGCGCTGTCTTTACTCGTTGGTGCGGGGTTCGTTTTCTCCAAAATGGGAGGAGAATTTATACCGCAATTGGATGAAGGTGATTTGGCGATGCAAGCTCTTATCCGACCAGGAAGTGGTCTTGAGGAAGCTATTGATACATCCATTAAAATCGAGAATATATTGAAGGAGAATTTTCCTGAAATAACAACAGCAGTAGCCAGAATTGGAGTAGCTGATATACCAACAGACCCCATGCCGTTAGATATTGCAGACATGTATTTAATTTTGGAGAAGGATAAAGAGAAATGGGTTTCCGCAGATTCAAAGGAAGAGCTAATTGAGAAGATTAAAGGGAAGTTAAGTGTACTTCCTGGTGTTAATCTTGTTTTTACCCAACCAGTGGAACTTAGATTCAATGAATTACTTGAAGGTGTACGAGAAGATGTAGCTGTGAAGCTGTACGGTGAAGATCTTAATGTTCTTACACAAAAAGTGCAGGAAATGGCTGCCATCATCCAAACCGTTCCAGGTGCTGGTGATGTAAATCCAGAACGTACTGCTGGTCTTCCACAAATGACTGTAAGATACGACCGTAAAAAATTAGCACAATACGGGCTGGATGTTCAAAAGCTAAATGAATATGTTAGTGCGGCCTTTGCAGGTGGCGTTGCCGGGGTAATTTTTGAGGGAGAAAAACGCTTTGATATGGTCATTCGTTTTGATGAATCACATCGCCAAAGCATTGAAGACCTTAGAACCTTGTATATAGATTTACCTGATGGTACTCAGGTGCCAATTAAAGAGGTTGCTGATATTGAATATGTCCCAGGCCCTATGCAGATATCCAGAGATAATACCTTTCGGAGAACTTACGTGGGTGTAAACGTCCGAGGTAGAGATGTGGAATCTGTGGTTACAGATATTCAAGCAAAATTGGATGCAGAGCTTGACTTGCCAGCAGGGTATTATATCACTTATGGAGGTGAATTTGAAAATTTACAACGTGCCAAAGCACGGTTATCTGTAGTGGTACCAATTGCTCTCTTTCTCATATTTATACTACTCTATTTCGCCTTAAAGTCCTTTCCTCAATCAGTGATGATTTACATGGCGATCCCACTTGCAGCTATTGGTGGGGTGTTTTTTATGGGAGTAAGGGGTATGCCATTTAGTATATCGGCAGGAGTTGGGTTTATTGTCCTCTTTGGCGTAGCTGTCCTTAACGGGCTGGTGCTAATTAGTCGATTCAATTCACTAAAAACAGAAGGTATGACAGGTTTGAAAGAACGTATCCTCACAGGAACACAAGAACGTCTACGCCCAATATTGTTAACAGCAACGGCTGCAATAATGGGATTTACACCCATGGCATTTTCAGCCTCTGCTGGAGCGGAAGTACAGCGGCCTCT
Organism: Flammeovirgaceae bacterium UBA1842; assembly: GCA_002338655.1. Lineage (GTDB taxonomy): Bacteria > Bacteroidota > Bacteroidia > Cytophagales > Cyclobacteriaceae > Fulvivirga. The sequence goes on from DDIU01000053.1 coordinate 20,621, forward strand.
AGCTACAGTGGTTATAGGTGGTCTAATTAGTGCGACTCTATTGACGCTAATTGTTCTGCCAGTTCTCTACTCATACATTGAAGAGCGAAAGTCTAAAAGTCTGAAGTTAAATACTAGATCTTCGGTCAATGTAATCATAGCTCTCGCTGTATGCGGTACACTTCTGGGGCTTTCATCCAATGCCAAGGCACAAGAGATGGAGCAAAGGTCAATTACCACTTTGGATGAGGCCATTACGATAGGATTAGCCAATAATGGTAATGTACAAGTGGCAGCTACAAACATTGAACTACAAGAACAAGGGAAGAAGGCTGCCTTTAACATAGGGAAAACAAGTGTGGGTATTCAGTACGGTCAATACAACAGTTTTGAGAATGACTTTTCATTTAGTGTGGGTCAGTCATTTGAGTTTCCGACAGTTTATGGAAAGCAAAAACAATTAGCCAACGAACGAGTGATTGGCGGCCAAAAACAACTAGACGTGACTGAAAATGACCTAAAATGGAAAATTCGTCAGGCATGGTATGAATTATCCTATCTGCATGAAAGGCGTAAGTTGCTGATATATCAGGACACTATTTATGGACGATTCCTAAATGCTGCAACGATACGTTACGAGACAGAAGCTACCAGTTACCTGGAGAAAGCCTCAGCTGAAACAGGTGTAATGGAGGTGCAAAATCAGTTGAAGTTGTTGGAGGCGGATATTGTAATTCAGGAGAAACAGTTGCAAATACTGTTGAATGACACATCTACTTTATATTTTGAGCCATCTGACCTTATTGAACGGGATGTTACAAAAATTCAAGACTATGCCTTGATTGCCAACAACCCGCTACTTGGATTGTCCAAACAGCAAGTTGCCATCACAGAGGCAGAAAAATCCGTTCAATCAGCCAAATTGATGCCAGATCTTTTTGTCGGTTATTTCAATCAATCGCTGACCGGAGGGGCAACGTCAAACGGTGGAATTGCCACTTCGTCAGATAGATTTGGGGGAATTCAGGCAGGAATTGCCATACCTCTGTTTTATGGTTCTTATAAAGCAAACGTTAAATCTGCTCAATTGAGATCTCAGATGGCAAGAACCAGCTCGGAGTATTATTTTACTGCACTTCAGGGTCAATACCATCAGCAACTGGAGGAAATCTCAAAATTTCAGGGTAGCCTAAATTATTATAAGGAGAAAGCTATTCCTCAAGCCAATTTGATTTTGAATAATGCCAGAAAAAGTTTTGAGGGTGGTGCCATAGACTATGTGGAATATTTTCAAAATATCAATCAGGCACTCAATCTCAAATTCAATTACATCAATACATTAAATGGGTATAACCAGGCTGTTATTAATCTGGAATTTCTTATTGGACAATAATTCAACATTTCAAAACATATAAAAATGAAAAAGCAAATTGTATATATAGTAGCCATCATATTCATTGCATCAGCCTTTGCAGGTTGTAGTAATAGGTCTGCAGACGTAGAAGAGGGGCTGGATGAACATGCCCAAGAAGAAGGTGGTCATGAAGAAGGACAAAGCGAAGAAGGAGAAATGGGCGAAGTTCATTTATCTCAACTCAAGTTTAACAGCCTCAATATTAAGGTTGATGAAATACCCACACGACCATTATCGGGAGTAGTTGAAGCCAATGGGCAGTTAGAAGTTCCACCTCAATATGAGGCTACCGTCACTGCCATATTGGGAGCAAATGTAACCTCAATTAAGGTGATAGAAGGTGATAAAGTAAAGAAAGGTCAGACGTTGGCAACTCTGGTACATCCAAATCTATCCAAATTGCAAACGAACTATGTAAGAGCCTACAACCAGATGCAATATCTTAAAATGGAATTCAATCGACAGAAAAAACTTTATGAAGAAAATGTAGGTTCAGGTAAAACCTTTCAACAAACCCAAGCTGATTATCTTTCAATGAAAGGTGAGGTGAATGGATATGAATCCCAATTACGTCAACTCAGTTTAAATGTTGAAAAGGTACAAAAGGGGGACGTGTATCAAAATGTTCCGGTGGTAAGTCCTATTGATGGTTATATTGAAAAAGTGGAAGTTAAGATTGGTCAATATGTCGATCCTCAGAAAAGCATGTTTATGATTGTGAATAATGAACACATTCATGCTGACCTGATGGTCTTTGAAAAGGATGTCCATAAAGTAAAAAAAGGTCAGGATATTTTATTCACCGTAGAGTCTGTACCAGGTGCTACTCTTAAAGCTAAAATTTACTCTGTTGGAAAACAGTTTGAACAAAACCCAAAGGCTGTACACGTACATGCGGAAATTGAAAATAAAGAAAATTTTTTGATACCTGGAATGTACATCCATGGAAGAATTCATACGGAAGAAAAACCAGTATTGGCCTTGCCTGAATCTGCGATCATTGAAGAAGGTGGGAAACCTTTCATATTCACAGCAGCTGCTCATCAAGAAGATGGAGAAACAGAATGGAGCTTTAAAGCTATTGAGATTCGAACCGGATTAATTGATGAAGGATGGGTAGAAATTAAATTGCTAGAACCACTTCCGAAAGGCACAAAAGTGGCATGGAATAACGGGTACTATTTGATTTCGGAGATGAAGAAAAGTCAGACTTCGCATAGCCATTAATTTTAGAGAGGAACGCAGGCAGTGTCAAATTAGATTGTTACTGCCTGATTTTAAAAATGATTTCATAAAAAAATAAAGAAATGAAAGAAATAAAAGCATTTATAAAGCCGAACAAAGTACAAATAGTAGTGGAAAACTTGCGTGATGCAGGTTTTGAGAGTGTAACGCTTTCTAAAGGAGAAGGTACGGGCAAGTATAAACAGAAAGACGCATCTCCCTCTTTGGATTTTCATTTTACAGATAGCTCAATAGTTAAATTGGAACTGGTTTGTCAAAATGAGGAAATGGACAAAGCCATACAACTGATCTGTGGCAAGGCACAAACACCTGAACCGGGTGATGGCATTATTTACGTTTCAGAAGTGGACAACGCCTATCGGATCAAGACTGGAAAATCTATTAAAAGATTTGATATGAAGTAGATTTCACTACAACTTAATATAAAGAGAAACGTCTTTTAGACCCTAAAATAAAAGCAATGAATAAACAATCAATAATACTTGCCCTTGTCATAGGGACAATGGTTGGAATTTTAGTTCTAAATCCTTTATGGATATCTATCCATGCTTTCGATGGATTGCATAACAACAGTGATTCTTTTGTAGATATTGTTATTATGGCATATAAACAAACGCTTACCACTGATGATTTATGGCATAAGACACTGTTCGTTTTTGTAGGTATTTTATTATCCTTTTTCTATTTGATGTTGGACACTAGGAATACAAAAAAGAAGAATACTAGATGAATAATTGGCACCAGAAAATTGGACATAACAGAAGTCTTTTAATAAAATGAATCTAAAGTATGAGACTTAAAATAATCATATCAATATTATTTTTTATCAGTATAAGTGCTGTTCATTCACAATCTGAATATAAGACTATAGAAGGTCATATAATATTGATTGGCGAGGTGAATGAACAAAAAATATTGGCTGAAAGTCACAAGCTCTCTATTATACTTGACTATGCAACAAAGGAAATTTCTGGAAATTTGGATTTAAAAACACTAAAAACAGGAGTTGAATATTTAGATAAGCAAATTCAAAATATAGCGGATAAAAGTAGGCAGATTTATTTTTCAGGTACTATACCAATAGACGATTTTATAACTCAACCACATTTGCCTATTTCTTTTAATTGGCCAGTAATTTTGATAGTAGAAGGTAGAAAACATGAAATTTCCTTAACAGGAACATTAACACATTTTAATGGAGGAAAAGCTTTTGCCTGTTTACTTGGGGCATCAGCCGATTTATCTTCTGAAATGATCGGTTTGAAAAAGATAAAACCCGATCTAAATGATTTCATCAAAGTTCAATTTACTCAAACAATCCTAAGAAATAACGACTTATGAAAGTAATAAAAAAACTTGAAGAGAACCTTCATCAACACAACATTAATCCCACGGCAATGCGGTTACTAGTATTGGAATATCTACTTCATCGAGAGGCTGCCGTTGGCCTTACTGAGATTTATAAAGCATTTGAAAAATCAGATAGAGTAACCCTTTACAGAACTTTGAAGGTATTTGAAGAAAAAGGTATAGTACATTGCATTGAAGATGGTACAGGTATACCAAAGTATGCATTGTGTGAAGAGGGATGTAAATGTGAAATAGAAAAAGATTTACATCTTCATTTTCATTGTTCGGTGTGTGACGAAACTGTCTGTCTAACCAATCATAAAATTCCGAAAATAAGTTTGCCTCAGGGTTATATAGCTGAGAATTCCGATTTCGTGGTTACCGGAATTTGTAAGAAATGTAGTAAGTAAAAAATAAAATAATGTTAAACAAGAAAAAAGTACAACTGCGAGACATTAAAAGGAAACCAGAATCTGAAATTCCAGCAAACCAAACGAAGTTTAAAATTTATGCACCGTCAATTTTAAGTTTTATATTGCTCATTGTTGGTATCTCTTTTGATTACTTTAATGTGTCCCCATTTTTCCAAGGTTGGATACGTGTTATTTGGTACAGTGTGGCTTACATCCCCGTTGGGCTACCCGTGATCAAGGAAGGTTATGAAAGCATAATCAAAGGTGATTTTTTTACTGAATTCTTATTGATGTCCATTGCAACGCTAGGAGCATTTGCCATAGGCGAATACCCGGAAGGTGTAGCCGTTATGTTGTTTTATGCTGTTGGCGAACTTTTTCAAAACGCTGCGGTCAAACGAGCCAAAGGTAATATAAAAGCCTTGCTCGATGTACGCCCGAATACAGCTTTGGTATATCGGGATAACGATTTTGTTGAAGTTAATCCGGAAACCGTACAGGTCGGTGAAAAGGTTCAAGTGCGAACAGGAGAAAAAATTCCACTGGACGGTACGCTTTTATCTGAAAAGGCCAGCGTTAACACAGCAGCTATAACCGGGGAAAGTAAACCTGACAGTATTCACAAAGGCGACAAGGTTTTTGCGGGAAGTATTAATTTGGTTGGAGTGATAGAACTTGAAACGACCAAAGAATTTAACGACAGTTCAATTGCCAGAATTTTGGATTTGGTACAAAATGCTACCGCAAGGAAATCCAAAACAGAACTTTTTATCAGGAAGTTTGCTCGTATTTATACTCCTATTGTTGTATTTCTTGCCATTTGCCTTACAGTGATGCCTGTCTTTTTTGTTGATAGTTACATATTCAAAGACTGGTTATACCGCGCGCTCATATTTCTGGTAATTTCTTGTCCTTGTGCTTTAGTAATTTCCATTCCATTAGGCTATTTCGGGGGCTTAGGTGCAGCATCAAGAAATGGTATACTTTTTAAAGGGGCTTCATTTCTTGATGCAATGACTAAAGTAAATATAGTGGTCATGGATAAAACAGGAACAGTCACTAAAGGTGTGTTTAAGATCAAAGAAATCAAACCTGTGGCAATTTCTGAAAATGAAATGATGTCATACTTATTGGCTTTAGAGGTTAAATCAACTCATCCTATAGCTCGTGCCATTTTAGAGTATGATTTAAAGGGTCAAAATCAAATCGCTTCAGAGGTTAGTGAAGTAGCAGGGAAAGGATTAAAAGGTAAAGTCAATAATAAAATTGTATTAGTAGGCAATAAAGTATTAATGACAACTCATGGTATTGAGGTCCCATCTGAGACTGATACTATAGTTGAATCCATTGTAATGATTGCAATTGATAATGAATTTTCTGGCTATGTTGTAATAGCTGATGAGTTAAAGGAAGATGCTGTTGATGCCATTAGGGAAATGCACAATGTTGGAATTAGGAAAATCATTATGCTATCGGGTGACAAGCCTTCTATTACGGAAAAGGTGGGGCTTGAGCTCGGATTGGAACAAGCCAAGGGAGGCTTATTACCCGAAGATAAGCTGCACGAAGTAGAGGAGATGAAGAAAAAACCATCAGCTTATATTGCTTTTGTAGGAGATGGGATTAACGATGCACCTGTTTTGGCAGTGAGCGATGTGGGAATAGCTATGGGAGGGTTAGGAAGTGATGTTGCTATTGAGACCGCAGACGTGATCATTCAAACGGATCAACCTTCAAAGATTGCAAAAGCCATAAAAATAGGTAGTTCTACACGAAAGGTAGTCTGGCAGAATATTGCATTGGCCTTTGGGGTGAAATTAATAGTAATGATCCTGGGAGCATTTGGTATGGCCACTATGTGGGAGGCTGTATTTGCAGATGTGGGTGTAGCCTTTCTTGCTATTTTAAACGCGATAAGAATTCAGAAAATGAAATTTTGACTCTATTCTTTTTGTATTATAAAAAGTGAAGGTGCACAAATGTGCACCTTCACTAAAGTAATTCGTTTAAAGGTGTTATTCGGTCTATGGCTTCTTTCTCCAAAAATTTAAGTACGGGGAAATCAAGTCCTTATCTTCAATTTCGAGTCTATATACACTTATAAACAATCATGAAAACCTCCTCCTCAATTTGACAATTAGGAAAGACACTAAAGTAGCCAATAAGCCTGCTAAGACAGACAATGCCACAGCACCTACAGCATATTGAATAATGTTATCCTTTACCAATTCGAGGCTAAATCCTGACGTGAAGAAGAAATCATTCTTTGGATTGGGCACTAGCAATGCCCCAAGTTTATAACTACTGTAAATGATAAAGGGCATTAAAGGCGGGATACTAATATTGGCAGCTACCAAGAACAAAGCCTTGTTCAACTTCATTAAATGGGCAAGTGCTACACCTACTATCATCTGGTAACCCCAGATCGGAAAAATGCCCATAAACACTCCAAAACCAATAGAATAGGCTTTTCTTGAAGCGGTTTCTTTCTTATTGAAAAGGTTATCCTTAAAAAAGGACCTGATCTTTTTATGACTCAGATTTTTAAAGAAACGCAACGGTATGTAATACAATAGTGCAAGGGTCACCAGGTAGGTATTCAACACACTGATCCTGCTAAAGTCGGCAAAGGGTCTAAAGTGGGTAACCCTGTTGTCACCTGGCTCATAATAGATCTGCACAGGTATATTTTTGATGTCCAGTCCCTTCCATGCGGCCTTTACAATTACCTCAATTTCGAACTCGAAGCGATTGGTATAAAACTTTATCTTTTCTAGCGCTTTGACAGGATAAAGCCGATAACCCGACTGTGTATCTTCTAGCGTAATACCCGTTTCTACCCAATACCAGAAATTGGAAAACTTATGACCAAAACTGCTTTTGCCGGGGATGCCTGCCTGAGCCATGTCTCTTGCTCCTATCACCAATGTTTCTGGATGCTTTATGGCTTCATCTAGGAAAGCGGGTAAATCAGAGGCGAAATGTTGGCCGTCACTGTCAATAGTGATGGCATGGGTGTAGCCGAGTTCTCGAGCTTTTGCAAATGAGTTTCTAAGGGCTATCCCTTTTCCTTGATTTACTGAATGGTGAATGACCGTTAACTTATCACCGAAACTGTCTATTATTTCCTTGGTTCGATCTGTTGCCCCATCGTTGACCACAATTACGTTGTTGGTATACTCCAAAACATCGGAGATCACCTGTTGCAGCGTTTTGTCATTGTTGTAAGTAGGGATTACAACACAACATTTGTGGGTATCAAAAAGCGATTTGCTATCCATCAGATCAGTCAAATGTGCCTTTAAATTTGAAATTGATTTCGTTATTCTCTAGAAAAGAAGTCGCCACTACTTTAAGTTTTCCTTCCGATTCTTCCGCTTTAATTTCAAACCTAAGACCTACATTCTGCTGGGGATCAAGCATCATTAGATATTTTATATTGCTGGCCTCAGTCATTAAATAGGGCTTGCCCAAGGCTTTTTTGATAATGTCTTTGAGCATCTCTATTAAACAAACTCCAGGTAATACAGGTTGCGAAGGAAAATGACCTTTAAAAATATCATGGTTTGGATCAACGGTAAGGTTGGCCGATATGGATTGACCTTCCGTTTTTAACTCATCGATGGTATATAGACTGTCTAAAAGCATACTTTATTGCTCAAGTTGATTTAATTCAATTCTCAGTTTTATCATTCGGTGCCTTAGCCTCATTTGGTCGGGCACTAAATTATCACCCATATAATGGTAGGAGACAAAGGTCTTGAAGAAATTGCCAAATCGCTTGGTTTTGGCTTTTTTAATTCTTTTTCCTTCCGTATCGGTTTCAATAATAAGGGTTATGGCCTTTTTTACCTTGAATCGATTTCTTTTTTTGACTTTTATTTTTCTGGGATTTTCCAAAGGGGTGAGGAGCATTATTCTAAAGTCCTTTTCCATTTGGCTTGTTACCAATCCATTATCCAGTGATTTGACGGCCTTTTTCCAAATGACATCTTCATCGGTAATGATAAAATCCATCAATGTCGGACCCATTTTGGCAAGCAATACTACATGATACCCTGTTGGCTGCTTCTTCATTACCAAAAGTCCGCTAACAGAAAAATCCTTATAATAAAAAGAGGCATTATAAATCAATCCCTCGGATGCATGGTTGATGTAGGGTTCAGGGATTTTAGATTGCGCATTGAGCTGATGACCAATAAATATAGCGCAGATTAAAAGGAATATGGGATGGTTATTTAACTTCAAATTCCTCATTAGCGACCGGCTCATTCAATTTTTTATCAAAGAAATCAATTAATGTATAATCTTTTTCCTTCTCTACTAATTTTATACTGGCCACCGTAAAATCTTTCTTGTCCAGATACACCTCAATGATATCAATATATGATTTCATTCGAAATACCTTTGGATACATTTTAGCTTTATAATAATCCTTGCTTTCGAAATACTCAATCGTAAACTGGTCTTCCTGTAGGATATTTCCACTTACACTGTTTACGATAATGTCGTTAATTTCCACAAATGCTTTACTGGAACTGATGTCAAACTCGCTGATCTTCCCTTCGTCATTGATCACAATCTCATTGTTATGAAAAATGATCATATAGTTGTAAGGCTTAGTATAGGCCCATTTCAATGCTTTTGGTTTTTTGAAAACCATTTCTCCTTCAGAACTGATGGCGTTGGAAAGAATGCTTAGGTATTTTTTCTGATGAAAGGAAGTCTTTATGGTAGTGGTATTCTCAGCAAGTTTGGCGATCCCAGCTTTTAGCATCTCAGCATTATCGAGCGGCACATATTTTTGTTCGCTTTGGCTAAATACCATGGAAGGTAAAGCAATAAGTAAAAAGGCAATTAGTGTTCTCAAAATCATTTCTTTGCAAGATTAAATATATAAGGCAGATCAACAAATTGATACCCATTATCCAATGCAAATTGCAAAATTGGTTCCAAAATAGCAGGCGTGTTCTCCCTATCATCGTGCAATAACAATACGTTACTGCCCACTAGTTTCTTTTGCACCCTTTTGATAACCTTATTGATGTCTTTGGTGGAGGTGTCAAACGATCGGATACTCCAGCCCATCACCAGTTGCCGGGTTTTGGTAATAGCCTTGGCAATTCCCGGTGTCATCACTCCAAAAGGAGGACGAAACAACCTATTTTCCTTGCCGGTATAATGTGTGATCAAATCGTTTGTCTTATTGATTTCCTGCGTTATTTTTTTACTTCTAAATACAGGAAACCAGATAGAATGCGAATAGGAGTGATTGCCTAATGTATGCCCCTCAGCCACTATCCGCTTCATGATTTCTGGATGCTTATCAATACGGTGTCCAATGCAAAAGAATGTAGCTTTCGCATTATAATTTTTTAAAGTATCTAAAACGGCCAATGTGTTGGGAGAGGGGCCATCATCAAAAGTGAGGGCTAGTTCCTTTTTGTTAGATTTGGGATGGGTATAAGACTTGATAAACGTATTTAGGCTAAGTGTAGCCGATCCTGCAATTAGATAAAACAAGAAAATGAAAAGAGGGATGGCATAGAAAATCCAATGAATATCATAGAAGTAATCTATTGCGTAAATGATCACAATCGCATTGATAAAATAGAGCCTTATCTTCTTAAACGGGGACATTATATGGACAACAGCATAAACGTATGGTTCATTGCTTTGTAGTGGTTATAAATCAATATTTTTCTAACAGGGCGTTTGAGTTGTGGAGCAAGATAACTGTTATTTAAAGAAACTTGATCTTGCAAGATCATTGTACCCAAATGCATGGCAAAGCCAGAAGCGGTAAAATGCTCTCCACAGATCTTCTTGAAATCTAATTGTGGGGTATTGTCTGCGAATAAAGAGGCGATTTTTTCGTAAAAACCATCTTTTTCAAATTCATTGCTTCCCATTAACAACAAATCAACATCACTTGCATCTACCTTATTCTTGGCTAGAAAGGAATTTAGGGATTTTTCCAATTGCTCAGCAGTGATATGGTTTGAAACACTAATATCCTGCAAGTAAGGACGGCCTTCTTTTTGCTCATTGGTAAGCACAAAAAAGGAAGCACCTTCACCTAAGGCAGACCCATCGTTTTTATTGCGATCGCCTGTACATCCCATGTTGTACATGATTTCAAAAGCCTGCAGGTTCATTTCTTCAGCAGCTCCAACCAATATATTGTCTTTACCTTCTGAGAGCTGAATACGTGCATCGATGACACTGTTTTCAAAGGAATGGCCTCTATTGGCATAAGTGAAATTGTAATTTGGGCATTGTAATAGAAGCGCAATCTGTCCTGCTATGGTGTTGTGTGTAGACTGTATAAATGCGGTAGGGGACAGTATTCCTTCCTCGCCTTCTATAATGTCTTTGAGGAATTTGATCGTATCTTCAATACACCCTAATCCTGTGCCTACAATAATGGCTTCGGGTACTTGTACCTCTGCCTCAGCAAGTGCCTGATGGGCTGTGGCCACTGACATTTTGATTATCCGGCTCATTCGCCTGATCTGCTTCGGATCTATTATACCACGGTAGGGAGGTTCAGTAGCCTTTAGGTATTGACCTTCAGGAGCTATGTATTCAGCTAAATATTCAGACTTATCAAAAGTCTGTTGAGCACAAATGGCGGAAGTACTTTTTATATATGCCCTCATACCTGTGCAAATATTAGAGATGAACAATTGCCGCCAAAACCAAATGAATTGGATAATACAGTCTCCACTTTGGCCGATTTATATTCTTTGTTTGGGGCAGCAATGATATCCATTGGCTGCTTCACATTTAAGCTTGGTAACAGCACTTGCTGTTCAATAGCCATTACTGAAAATACAGCTTCAATACCACCAGCGGCACCGAGTGTGTGGCCTGTAAATGCTTTGGTAGAGCTATAGGGCGGCATATTTTTGCCAAATATAGTTTGCAAGGCTAAGCTTTCAGATTGGTCGTTGTTAGCCGTTCCGGTACCATGGGCATTTATATAGCTTATTTGCTCAGGCTTCACTGCGGCCACTTCCATGGCTGTTTTAATCGCATTAAAAGCCCCTTTTCCATCGGGAGATGAAGCTGTTTGATGGTAGGCATCATTGGCATTGCCATAGCCAATCAATTCAGCCAATGCCTTACCGTTTCTTGCTTTTAGATGTTCTTCTGACTCCAATACCAAAAAGGCTGCACCTTCACCTAGATTGAGTCCCATTCTATTTTGGTCAAAAGGTCGGCACCATTCACTATCAAGGATCTTTAATGAATTGAAACCATTGAGTGTAAACATGGATAATGCATCTGTTCCACCTGCGATGACGCAGTCCAATTGACTAGACTTAATTAAATTGGCGCCATGCATAAGTGTATTGGCAGAAGAGGAACAGGCAGTACTTATCGTGCCGTTATAACCCTTTACACCAAGATTCTCTACTATAAACTGTGTAGAATGCCCACAATCATGTCCTGCAAAGGACGCCTTATAATCTACTGATTGTCCATTTAAAACCTTACCGAAGGCACGTTCACTGATGTCCATGCCCCCAACACTTGTCCCATTCAGCAATCCAGTTCCAATCAAGGTGTCTTTATTTAAACCTGCCATTTGAATGGCTTCCTTGGTGGCGATTAAACCCAACAATGCAGTTCGGGAGATATTGGAAGCTCCGTTTAAAGCAGCCATATCAGTTAACTGCTCATTAGACGCATCAACTTCACCAACTACCACCTCTTGGCGTGTTTTTAAGAAGTTGGGTTTACCAATGCCTGGTTTCAGGTTTTTTAAGGCATTACGGTTTTGTCCTGCATCGAAACCCAACGCTGAGATTATTCCGTACCCACTTATAAAAACCCGTTTTGACATATTATTGCTTGCTTTCGATGAATTCGGCAATCGTATTTATAGACCGGAATATTTTCTTTCCTTCTTCAGGGTTTTCAATTTTCAACTTATAATTTTTTTCCAAAAGCACGATGAGTTCCAGTGCATCAATGGAATCAAGACCTAGGCCTTCACCAAATAGGATTTCATCATTTGCAATATCGGCTGGGGTCATTTCTTCTAAGTTTAGAAGTTCAATTATCTCAACTTTGAGTTTTTCTTTTAGATTTTCCATTAATGTTATCGGATAAGTTGTTTAAAATTTTCACTAAATGAAGGGTGTTTGTCTTCACCACTTGATTTTCGTATTAAAAAAAGATGGGCTTCGTAATTGTTTGGCAGATAATCCGCCCACCCTGTAATACAATATTCATACGCTTCCGCTTCAAATAAATGTTGAACATAATCATATAAAAACTGGGCATCAAATTTCTCTTGAATAAAGACGGAGTTTTCACCTTTTATCTTATGCCTTATACACAATTCACCCATCATTATATTGGGCAAAGTATATACAAATATGGCAGGACTTGGGAAATAATTATCCCTGTCTTTGAAGCTTTCGTAATGTTTTTGGTCAGAAGACAGGGAAGAATTTTTATTCCCTAAGATAATGGCCACTTTTTCACCATTCCAATTAGCAGTATCTATCTCTTTTAGTACAATTTCCCCGGCAAGGAAGGCCAACTTACTGAGCTCATCCATTTTGAAAAATTTAGGATAGGGGACTTCCAATTTTTTGTAAATGGATTTGCTGAATTCGGCAAAGGGAGCATCTGTCAGGTTTTCAGTTATGGTTTCACCATTAGAGGAGGCCGAATGGCTCGTTATACTGCTATATGATATGATCTCTAGGTTCATAGCTTTTTGAAAATTATAGCGGCATTACAACCACCAAACCCAGATACTGTTTTTAGAGCTAATCTTGCATTTACAAGGGCTTGTTGTTTTTTGACTACATTCAACGGTTTGGTTACCCCTAATTCATCAAAACCTTTAGAGACTAAAAGTTGACCAGCCACAAGCTGTTTTATTGTCATGATGGACTCGATGATTCCTGCAGCTCCTAGTGTATGCCCAAAATAACCTTTCAGGCTATTGGTTGGCACTTTTAACAAATCAAGTCTATCAAAGGCTACGGCTTCCATCTCATCATTGTATAATGTCGCTGTACCATGCGCATTGATGTAATCTATATCAGAAGCATTGACACCAGCTTGTTTAAAGGACTTTTCAACAGCAAGTTTTAAGCCTTCACCTGTTCGGGAAGGCCCAGATATGTGATTGGCGTCATTAGATTGGCCACCACCCATCATTTCTACTGTAGGTTGGCCTGTGTTTTTGTTATTGCTAATAAGGATAGTGCCTACCGCTTCACCTAAAGTGATTCCCTTTCTATTGGCATCGTAAGGTGTGCAGGGTTCATCAGATATGGCCATTAAAGATTGAAAACCGCTAACGGTAAATTCCGAAAGGATATCACCACCCGTAACGATGGCATGGTCATATTGACCCATTTGGATCAGATTTTGAGCCGTAAGCATGGCGGAAACACCTGAAATACAGGCATTTGAGACCACAACTGGCGAATGACGAAAGCCAAAGTGATCGCTTATGGCTTGTGCCATGGCGTGTAACTCAATTCTATTGCCAAATAATTTAGCCTTTTTAGCATCCATTAAGTCAATATTACCCTTGGTGCTAGACACTACAAGAATAGTTCTTGACATATCTAGACCACCTACTTGACCTAAACCATCGCTAATGGACTTGATAAATAGATTTTCAAGAAAAGTGAATTGACTTAATTCAGGAGCGTTGTTGATTTTTGCTCCATAAAATGCATTAGGAGAAATGGTGTTATCCTCGATAGCCTTAATACCCGTTCCACCGGCCATAGCGGTATTGAAGTTTTGATCAGTGTCAAAACCCATCGGACTGATGATATTATCTGCTACGGGATAGATGTTCACTTAAAGTAGGTTATTGTTCCTTTTCCATCTGCTAAAAAAGGAAGGTAAAGTTAGATATAACTGTTTGTCTTTGTCTAGAAATACCTGTTCAGAACTACCTGTAGCGTATACAGCCTCGGTATCTTTATTATAAATTTTGTACGTAAACTTGATTTTTGCAGCCCGGCAATCCACGTAAGTAGTTTCTACAATCACCTTATCACCATAAAGGATGGGTCGCTTAAACTTACAATCTACTTTAATAAGTGGAATCATATATCCTTGCTCATAAACCTGATAATACCCCAAGTCAAACTCGTCACCAAACCCTTCACGACCGTCTTCAAAATATTTGATATAATGTCCATGCCAAAGGATGCCCATGCTATCAATTTCATTAAAACGTACCTTAATTTCTGTTCTGTTTACCAGCATTAATCTTCTTCTTTTATAAAAATTCTCAATTCGCAGCTTGCCAATAAGGTATTGTCAACATCATGAACAGAGGCCATCGCAATTTGCATATTCATCAGTTCATTCACAATTTCAATTTTAGTGATAATTTCCTCGCCTTCAGCGGGGAGCTTTCCTATCACAACATTTTTGATACCTGCAATAAAACCCACAGGTGCTGGCTTATCTAATTCATTGGCCTTAAAACCTGCATAGAGTGCGCAAGTTTGAGCCATATTTTCTATTAGCCCACTTTCTTGAAAAGTAGCGTTATTTACCAGCAGGTTATCAGCCTTAATTGACAGACCGGAAACGATACTATTTTTTTCAGCGGTAAACAGCTTGTCCACCATTACAAATGGCGGTCGTTGTGGTATAAATTTAAAGAGGTCTTCTCCTTGTATTTGCGGTTCCATATGTTATCATCAGGCTACAGCCCCTTTTACTTCTTTACTCCAAAAATCATAAAAATTGAACCACTGCAATGGGTAGGCATTCAATTTCTTCTCAAGCTGAGCTATATATTGTTCCAATACCTCTTCAGGGTTTTGCTTACCGCGAATGATAGGTGATGCTGAAAAATGGTATTCCCTATTTCTACCCCTCACAGCAAAGGCAAAAGAGTAGGGGACATCCAGTTTACTGACTATACTAAACGGCCCCAAAGGGAAAATAGCGGGTTTGCCCATAAAAGTCTTTTCCATTGTCCTGCTCCCTTCCATGAATCTATCCCCATGCATACAAATAACTTCTTTGTTTTTCAGTACTTCATTTACTTTAAATATATGGGACAGATCTTGGCTAATGGGAATAACCTTAACGGGATTGTCTTTCATTACTTGGTTCAGGTAATCTTTAATTTTTTCATGCTCAGCTTCAAACATAAGCACATTTGTTTTGAGGTCAATTTTTTTAAGAAGCAGTCCTGCAATATCCCAGTTGCCAAGATGGGCGCTGATGATTACCCCACCTGTTTTTTTCAATTCTTCTATATTTTCAATACCGTTGGAAGTGTAACTGAATTTGTCTTGCATGCCAGAGGCTATGGCTACCTTATCAAGTATGGTTTGCCCAAATACATAGTAACATTGATATACCGAAGTAAATGATTTTAAGGCTCCGTAGTGTTTGATTTTTCTAAAATAATGGAATATGCTTCTGGTAGATGAAGGGGCGAATATCACAAAATAAGCCGCTACAAAACGCAGAACAAAATAGGCCGGGTTAAGGCCTAGATTTTTAAGTATGAAAATAAAGATTTTATAGCCTAAAAGGCCTCCTCTTGTTTTACCTTTCCAAGATGGCATTATGACTTCTCAGCTTCAACTTTGTTGATAACGTAATCGTAGAAATTCTGGAAGGTTGCGATGTTGACAAAGTCCTCTGGGCTAACCTTAAATCCGAAATTGCTTTCAACTTCAACCACTAGATCAACATAATCTAGGCTGTCAAGGTCAAGTGTTTCCTTAAGATTGGCCTCTGGTGATATCAATTCCCTTTCCACTTCGAATTCCTCAACTAAAAAGTCGTTGATCTTACCGATGATTTCTTCTCTTTCTAATGTGCCAGTCATACTCATACTATTCTCTGAATTTTTTAACAATAATACTTGAGTTTGTACCACCAAACCCAAAAGAATTGGACAAAAATAGGTTAAAATCTTTTTTGATCACATCGAACGCGAAATTTAAATTTTTTAATTCGTCTTCTGGATCAGTTAAGTTGATGTTGGGGGCAATAAATCCGTTGTGCATCATAAGCAGGGAATATACTATTTCACTAGCACCTGCCATCCACATTTCATGTCCGGTCATGGATTTAGTTGAGCTTAAATAAGGCTGTTTTTCTCCGAATACATTGAGAATGGCCTTTCCTTCACTCAAGTCCCCGGCAATGGTGGAGGTGGCATGCGCATTGATATATTCAATTTCATTGGCCTTTACATTGGATTGATCAAGCGCCATCTGCAACGAGCGCATAGGCCCCTCTACATTGGGAGCGGATATATGGTCACCATTAGATGAAAAGCCATACCCTAATATCTCGCCAAGTATATTGGCACCACGTTTTTTAGCTGATTCAAGGCTTTCAATGATTACAGTTGCACCACCACCACTCGGTATCAGCCCATCCCTATTCTTATCAAATGGCCTTGATGCTTCTGTTGGGCTATCCTGTCGCATTGAAAATGTGCCCAAGCCATCAAAACTACCCATGGATTGGTAGTTGATTTCCTGTGCGCCTCCACAAATGATTTGATCTTGCAAGCCGTTTTTGATCAGGGTATACCCCAGCCCAATGGCGTGTGAGCCACTGGCACAAGCAGCACTGATGGTCATGTTAATGCCCTTCAATTTGAAAATTGTTGCCAAATTCATGGTAACTGTTGAATTCATTGACTGAAATATGGAGCCACTGCCAATTAGGGTAGTGTCCTTTTTCAATCGCAATTGATCAACAGCGTATATTACTGGTTTGGCGGAACTGTCATTACCATAAAGGATGCCCACTTCATTGTTTGTGAGAAAATCCTCATCCATTCCAGCCATTTTCAAAGCTTCAATGGTGGCTATGTAGGCATACTCGCCCTGTTCAGCCAGGCCGATTCTTTGCCTTCTATTCAATAATTCCTTAAGTGCGGGTTGTGGCACAATACCAGTTAGTGAGGACCTAAACCCCTGAACATCCCTTTCCGGATCAAGTCCAATACCCGATTTGCCCGCATACAATGAATCACGCACTTGATCAACATTTTGACCAATGCATGAGTAAATTCCAATCCCTGTTATTACTACCCTGTTCATTTATAAGCCAATTTATAATAAACCTCCATTAATTGAAATAACTTCACTAGTAATGTATGAAGAGGCGGGGGAGGCAAGGAACCCAACTACATTGGCTACTTCTTCTGCCGTTCCGAACCTACGCATAGGAATTACTGATTTAAAATCCTTTTCTTCAATACCATCGGTCATTTCAGTTTTAATAAACCCAGGCGCCACAGCATTAACGGTAATGTTTCTTCTTGCCACTTCCTGTGCCAAAGCTTTGGTTGCACCAATAACAGCTGCTTTTGATGCAGAGTAATTTGTTTGTCCTGGCAAACCTTTTATTCCTGATAGCGACACCATGTTAATGATCCGGCCTTGCTTGTTTTTTATCATTTCTGGGATAATCTGCTTAGTTACATTATAAAAACCCCCTAAGCTGATGTTTACCACATCGTCCCATTCTTCATCTTTCATCCACATCATCAGGTTATCCTTTCGAATACCTGCATTGTTTACCAGCACTTCAATGTTTTTGTCTTCATTGGTATCAACCCAGTCTGAAAGTACCTTTCTTACTGCTTCACGATCTGAAACATCGAATTTTAACAAATCGGCTTTTACATTTAATTGCTCAACTTCTTTTTTTGTTGCTTCAGCGGCCTCTTTATTACTGGTATAATTAATTAGAATATTGAAACCTTGTTTTGCTAGTTGTAAACAAACTGCCTTTCCAATGCCCCTCGATCCACCTGTCACCAATGCGTACTTCATTATTTCTTATAAATTTCAATTAATAGTTTACTAAAAACAACCGTTAAAGTATTGATATATTTATTCACATCCAATAGATAACCTACACGTTTACAGGAGAGTTATCCAACATATATTGTTTAACCTTATTTAAATCTTTATAAATGGGGTAATCATCACTGAACGTTGGGATGATATTTCTAATATCATTGAATGTTTTCTTACTTAAAGGGGACAGCCCTTCGATCTTGTTGAGTTGATCCAATGCCTGTACGATGGTAATGATTTCAATAACCAATACATCAAAGGTATTGTCCACCACCTTTTTAGTGCAAAGGGCAGCATTGGCTCCCATGCTCACAATGTCCTGGTTGTCATTGTTGTTCGGAATACTGTGAACATACATAGGATTCGAAAGCATTTGGTTTTCTGCGGTAGTTGAAGTGGCAGTAAACTGTACACCTTGCATACCAAAATTATATCCAAGTTTGCCTAAGTTGACAAAAGGAGGGAGGATACCATTCAGCTTTGGGTTCATTAAAAAATTCAACTGCCTTTCGGCAAGCATGGAAAGCTTTGTTAAGGCAATTTTTAATTTATCCATTTCAAATGAAACGTAATCGCCATGGAAATTACCACCATGGTAAACGTTTTTACTTTTTACATCTACGATCGGATTATCATTGGCAGAGTTTACCTCATCAATAAGGAGGTTTTGGCAGCTTTCAATGGCCTCCAGTATGGCACCTGATATTTGAGGTACACAACGGATGGAGTAATATTCCTGTACTTTATTAACAATTACTTCTTCAACCACTTCATTTTCATAAAGCTGTTGTTCACGCTTTCTGATGTATTTGCTTTGGTCAAGATGTTCCTTAATCACTTTTGCAATTTGACGCTGACCTTTATGCTTTTTGGAACCGTTAAGTTGAGGTGAATAATAGTCATCATATGCTTCAACAAGTTCGCATATCATGATGGAGGCAGTAGTAGACCATTCAATAGCTCTTTTTGCATAAATAGAATTGATAATGCCTATGCCTGTCATTACGCTAGTACCGTTCATAACGGCCAGACCTTCACGCAGCTCTATTTGCATTGGCTTAATGTTCAAGGCCTTGAAAACGTCAGCCGTAGGTTGCACTTTGCCTTTGTATTCTACTTCGCCTTCACCAATCATTACCAAAGCCAAGTGAGCTAGTTGCACCAAATCGCCACTGGCACCCACACCACCATGTTCGAATATCAATGGGGTAATATCGTTATTGATAAGGTTGACAAGAACCTCTATGGCGCTATGATGTACGCCCGAATACCCTAATGACAATGTGTTAAGGCGAGCGATCATTGAAGCCTTCACGTAAGGGGCCGATAAATATTGTCCCATACCCGAAGCATGACTTCTAATTAGGTTGAATTGCAACTGCTTTTGTTCAGACTCTTCAATCTTGTACTGCGCCATCGGGCCAAATCCAGTATTTATACCATAGATGACTTTGTTTTTTGAAAATTCCTGCAAAAAATTAAAGCTAGTATTTACATGGTCATAAATACTTGAATCGACTTTGAGTTTGTTGTGGTCAAAGACAACATTTTTTATGTCATCTAGGGTCAAATCAGCAAGGTTAAGGTTAGTCATACGCGAGTTCTAAAAAACAAATAAGGAGGATTGATTCAGATAAATTTGCGAGAATTCCCACAAAAGAATATATAATGCGCATATTAAACAAAATATAATACAAGTTTTATGCATTTGGTTTGAAAGGTTATGAAATATAAATCTACTTTTACCTTTTATGAGTAAAACTAAAAATCAGGTTGTAGATGTGCTCGTTATTGGCGCAGGACCTTCAGGAACGGTAAGTGCTTCTATTTTGAACAAAAAGGGCTACAGTGTTAAAATTGTAGAGAAGCAGCTTTTCCCAAGATTTGTTATTGGTGAAAGTTTATTGCCAAGATGCATGGATAATTTAGATAAAGCAGGATTTATCGATGCCATCAGTGCATTCGGATTTCAGAAAAAATTTGGGGCAAAATTTTTAGACAATGAAAGGGTCAGTGATTTCGACTTTTCTGCTCAGTTTACCAAAGGATGGACTTGGACGTGGCAAGTTCAACGTGCCAAATTCGACCATTTATTAGCCAAAGAAGTTGAAAAAAATGGCGTTGAAGTAGAATATGAATCTGCTGTAACTGCGGTGCAATTTGCCGAAGATGGTTCTTCCATTTCAACAGTCACAAAAAAGGATGGTACAACATATAATATAGAGGCTAAATTTATAGTTGATGGCAGTGGTTATGGTAGGGTGCTGCCAAGATTATTGTCTCTCGATAAGCCTTCTGAATTTATGGGAAGGACTTCGCTGTTCTGTCATGTGAAACCGAAAATGGTTTATGATGAAGAGGAAAAAGATCAAATCCTTATTTTAGTTTATACGAATGAAATTTGGGGCTGGGTAATACCATTTTCAGATGGAACCTCTTCGATTGGTGTAGTTGGCCATACCGAGGGAATAAAAAGGTATGAAGGCACTCAGGAAGAGAAAATGAGACAATGGATACAAGAAGTACCTGCGTTGAAATCAAGATTTACTGATAGCGAACTGATATTCGAGCCTAAAGAAATAACAGGCTATGCCTCTGCGGTTACCAAACATTTCGGAAAGAATTTTGTGCTTACTGGCAATGCGGCTGAATTTATTGATCCGGTGTTCTCCTCTGGGGTTACCTTTGCTACTGAATCAGGGGCATTGGCAGCAGAGCTTATCGATAAACAGCTTTCTGGACTACCGGTAGACTGGCAAGTGGAATACACGGATTATATACAAAGAGGGGTGGATGTATTTAAGACGTTTGTATCAAGTTGGTATGACGGAAAACTACAAAAGATATTTTTTAGTGAGCAGTCCAATCCTGAGATGAGACAGCAAATCTGCTCCATATTGGCTGGTTATGTATGGGATCTGGATAATCCATTCGTTAAGAAGCACAAACGGGCTGTACAGGCACTGGCTGCAGTTTTGTAAGCAATTAACGAATAACGAATAACGAATAACGATTAACCAATAACGATTAACCAAAAAGATCAACGTTTACGACACTTAAGAATAGTGTGAAAGCTATGACCGATTAGGGCTGATTCTTCTTCAATGTACAATCCTGCTTCGTCTATCAGTCTCCGCATTACTTCCAGACTAAACATCTTACTATTTCCATTGGCAATTACAGTGAAATATAACGAGGTGGCTGTAATGCAATATTCAGCAGCGGGGTAATTCTGATTGTCGAAAAAGGGTTCCATAATGAAAATGGAAGTGTTTTCATCTACAGCTTGGTGTACGTTTTTGAGTATTTGTACTACTTCTTCATTTGAAAAACAATCAAGAAACTGACTCATCCAAACCACATCGGCTCCTTTAGGTATTTTTTGGAATTTGTCCAGCAAATTGATTTGATGAAAATCGATCCGGTCGGTTAGGTTGTGGGCTTCAACATTTTTGCGTGCTACATTTAACTGTCCGGGCAAATCGAGGATTTTGATTTTCACATCAGGGTCATATTTGCAACAAGCCAATGACCATTTTCCTGTATTCCCACCAATGTCAAATAGATACTTTGGCTTTGCTTTAAAGAGGATATCGAGCGCAAAAGGGAATGCATCATCAGAATAGAAATGGTCAAATTCAAACCAGGACTTCCTTACTTGCTCGGGCAGTTGCGACAAGCCCTCATATACAGTGTCCCATTCGCCAAACACCTTTAAACCTTCTGGTTTGTTGTTTTTAATACTTTCAGTGAGGTATTTAGCGCCATCATAACAAACATCCTGAACAAAATTTATATTAACTTTTGTCAAGTCATCTTTAAGAATATAGAAACCAATTTTTGTAAGCTTGATCCTGTCTTGATCTATGTATTCTACAACATCGGCTATTTTTGCTGCTTCAAGCAGCACCCTTACACCATAATCGGTAAGTTTTAATTCACCGGTGATGTCCTCAACGGTAACGCCATTTCTGTTTTTATGGATGTATTCCAATATGCCTAAGTCTCGTAAAGCGACTACACACTGAAAAAACAACGGGCCGAATGCCAATTTCTGTGCTTCATATTTAGCATCTACTGCCTTTAATGTATCTTCCATAAAATCTAATTAAGCTTTTTTTAGGGTGGCAAATATGCTCGTTTTTTCAATAAAAGTGGCACAATTCTTAAACAGTGTGCAGAAGATACAACCGATTATCTATTTTTCTTATTTTTCCGCTGTTGTTTTTTGTATTCCATTTGCTTTTTACCATAGTTAAAACTATCCTGTCTTAAGGCTTCAAGTACGGAACTCACCCAATAATTTCGAAACCCAAAACCACTGACACGTACTTCTAATTTTTGCTGCCAGAGAGTTTCTTTAGTAGCAATGTCAAAAAATACACGGTGAATTACGGCTCTTTTTTTAGTTTTATTCAGGGTCTCATATATGTAAACAAGTCCAAGACCTTCACTATGCCCCTCAAGCTGATAATCTAATATGACTGCCTTAATTTGTGACTCTTCAATAGAGTAGTCAGTGTTGATGATGAGGTTATCAACTTTCGGTAATTGATTTCTGCGATTAACTACACTAAAGTCATTGATTTGTATTTCTTTTTGATAAGCACGGGTGAAATCATATTTGTACGATTCATCAATCACAAGTTGATTCCATGTAGAAAAGTAATGATTTTTAATGGCCGTGGGGTCTGAAAAGCCTTCGGCACCAATAAATTTAACTAAAGAAAAGTCAAGCCCACACCAAACGAATTTATCGGGTTCGAAAATTTTTGATTGGTCTTGACTAAAACAATTATTGCCAGAAATCAGCAATAGTATTAATATGATATTCTTCATGTCTTGTATTCTGATTGATGGGTATGCTACAAAACAAAAAGGTGCGGTAATTACCACACCTTTTTGATATATTTTTAAACTAATCCTACTTCATTGATTTCTCGTAAGTTTTTAAGGCCTTTTTATAGTCTTTTTCACTTAGTTTCATGGTTTCCAAAATTGTGCGAGCCCAAAAATTCCTGAACCCAAACCCGCCAGCTGGTGCTTCATATCGTTTCGTCCAGATAATCTCTTTTGAAGTAATATCAAAGAATACCAGATTTACTACCGCATGACCTTTGGTTTTATTCAATGTCTCATACACATATACTAAACCGAGTCCATCTTTAGCCTCTTTGAGATTATAGTCTGCAATGATTTTTTTGAGTTGACCTTCTTCAAAGCTGTAAGGTTCATTGATTATAAAAGTTTTATAATCGGGCAGTTCATTCCGCCTGGTCACCACACTCAAATCATTGGTTTGTGTGGTCTTCTTATAAGGTTCTTTAAAATTGTATTTATCTGCCTCAGATAAGACAAGATTATTCCAATCGGAGAAGAATTTTTCTTTTACCGCCTGGGGATCAGTGAAACCCTCAGAGCCGATGCACCTGACCATTGAAAAGTCGAGGCCGCACCAAACAAACTCCTGTGTACCGAACAGCTTGGACATATCCTGACTGAAAGCGAAACCAGAAGCCAACATAAATAGACTTGTTAGTATTGATTTTCTCATTTGATTTAAAAATATTTGGTGAATATCAAATTTAACAATTTGTCTTGGCTAAAAAAATAGAACACAGGTATAGATTATTTTAATAGCCTGAAAATCATGTTTGGTCAGCTCATAGCGAATTAGCCCTTTTGTCCACCATCTTAACAGGCTTCCGTTTGGCCTCCTGGAAGATCATAGGCATAATCATTTCTACCGATAGGGCTTCTAGTTTTGGGGTGAACCTGATTCCTGCCTTCAATTGATTAACAAGGCTGCCCATCTCTAAAGGTGAGTTTGTAGCGTATCTTATAAGTACCTCATCATTGCCAAGGTTATCCAAAGACAACTCGATTTGATAGTGGCTGATTTCAGGAATACGATCCATCACATCATATATAGCCGAAGGATAGCAGGTGGTACCTTTGCATTTGATCATTTGATGTTTCCTCCCGATAACTGGCCCTAATCTGGGGGTTGTCCTACCACAGGCACAGGGTTCCTTATGAACAGCACAAATATCGCCCGTACGAAAGCGAACGAGTGGAAATCCTTCCACACCAAGAGTGGTGATGGTGAGCTCTCCGGCAACGCCTTCAGGCACCTTATTCCCTTTTTCGTCCAGTATTTCCACCACTATCAAATCAGTAAGCACATGGCCACCCTTGCCAATGCTACATTCTGTAAAAGCCGTGGCCATTTCAGAGGAGGCATAGGTAGAATATAACTCTATGTCCCAAGCTTCTTTTATTCTACTACCTAGCGCATTTAAGGAAAAATCACTATTTCTGATGGGCTCTCCGATACAGATAGCTTTCTTGACGCTACTATTTTTGTAATCAATACCATTGTTAATGGCGTAGTCAATTAGTTTTACCAAAAATGAGGGGACCACAATCAATGCTGTAGTATTTAGTTCATCTATGGTTTGCCATTGTAATTGCGGAATTCCAGGGCCCGTACGTACCATTCCTGCGCCCAATTCCCTAGCACCAAGTGTATAAGCCAACCCAGCCATAAACCTTCTGTCAATAGTGGTGGTGAGTTGATAGATTTCATTTTCATCCCCACCTGTGCAAGCCAATGAAAGCATCTCATTATAGGCCAATCTGTCCAGATCGGTATTGCTTAGGGGAATCGTTACTGGTTTACCTTCTGTACCTGAGGTATTGGTATAATCCCTTATTTGTGAAGGTGCTACACACCAAAAATCTTTATAATGAGCTTGGAGTTCCTTTTTACCTATAGTAGGTATAAGGTTGAGCTCCTCCAATGATTTGATTTGATCTATATCAACCTGATGTTTTTTGAAATGAGCCTGATAAAACTTTGAATGAGCCGTCACGAATTTGAGTTGGCGTTGAAGTCTTTCCAACTGGTCACTTTGAATTATGTCAATTGATTTGTAGGCTATGTCAGGCATTATTATCTTCTATTATAACCACCGAAGTAGCGTAATGGGCAGTGTGCGAAATAGACACATGTATATTACAATTCAAATATTCTTTCAATGAATCTTTTGTTTTACCTTGAAGTTTTAAAAACGGTTTACCCAATCCGTCATTGGCAAACAGGATTTCATTTAACGCCAATTTATCCCTCCAGCCAGTGCCTATTGCTTTGAGAAAAGCCTCTTTAGCGGCAAAACGCCCTGCATAACTTTCAAGGCTTTTCCCTCTGCCTTCACAATAGGCTATTTCATCACCATGGAAGACCAATTTCTTGAATTCATCCCCTCGGCTCAGTGATTTTTCTATCCTGCTGTTCTCCACAATATCGGTACCTATCCCTTTAATCATTATCCATTAAAGTTTGCGCTTCAGTGATTCTGCTTTCCATATGTTTGCGTTCGCTTTCACGGGCTATTACCATTGTAAGGCCGATTTCATAATATTTAATAGCTTCGGCATACTCTTTTTGCTTGAAGGAATAGTCCCCCAAATAATAATAGGTCAAAAAACCATTAGGGTTATCTGCAATAAATTTTTCTATTTCCTCTTTTGTCAATTTATTGCCGTTACCGGAATAGAGATAGTTTTGAATGCGTTCTTTAATATCCATGAAATTTTCATAACCAGCATATTTTTCGGTTGCCAAGAATGGATCACTGGCCAATGAAAGCGAATCGGAGTAGGTAAAGTTATGATCAGTGCTGTTAAATATTTCATTCAGGTCATAAGCGACATAAGCACCCAAATTATAGGGCGGGGCAGAGACCCAAGCGATCATGTCAGTAGGGGAAAATACCACTGAATGATGGGCAATGAGTTGATTTACTGCCTTTTCATTAGACAAGCCAATTTTTTCACCATCTAGGCCATCCCTGTTCCTTAATATGGTGACCATATCCGCAGGGGACATTGGAGCGAGGGAGTCAATCATTTGCTTGACGCGATCAAAGCGATAATCAGAAACACCTTCGGCTTCATATTCTTTGTTTAGCGGATCATTGCGCAGTTCTTCACTTTGAAAATGGTTAGTCACAACCATCTCATTATTATCAGACATAAATAAGGCCGTTTTTTCAGGTGTTTTCTCAATTAGGCCTACTTTGTTATCCTCCTTGGAGCCTATCAAAAAAGTCTCGGCCACAAACGACTCATGTTTTTCGGCAATGGCCAATGCCTCATCAATATTTTTGGCGTATTGCAATATTTGACGGGCAATGAGCGATACGGGTGTTTTTCCTTTGGTCGGAATCGCTGATTTAGCTGAATTAAGGGTAATTGTCAACCCCTTTTCGTTCATACCTGATACCACCCCGCTAAAGCATGCCCAGGTTACGGACATAAACTGATAGCCACTGTCAGGTTTATAAAAGGCCACAATTTTGTCTTTCGCAAAATCCTGTCCGAAGTAAAAATCGAAATTCCTGCCAATCAAAAGTTTGTTGCCATCAGATTCATCGTTCCAGGTGGCAAAGGAAGTACAGCCGACCAAATTCATATTTTGCAAGGCATGACCTATGTCATGGGCCGCATGATAGCTCAAGGCACGGTGAAATTTTGGTGCGATGTAATCATATTCATCAGGCATGTATTTTGATGAGCCATAGATTTCCAAAAGATATTCATGGGGTACATAATCGTCCAGATCACGATTGAGCCAGCCGACCATGTATTTCAGAAAATTGAGATAAATAGGTGAGGGGACCTTATTTTTGATTTCACTGACAAAGGCAGCCTCTTTTTCGGCCATTAAACCTGACTTGCCTGCCAAGGCACCAAATGCTACCCCACTTTCATACGGGGTGCCCTGAATGTACATCTCCCAAAGGCCTTTATCATTTTCTTTCAGCCAACTTCCATTTTCTGATCGATATATACCTTCCTTTTCAGATATGTTGGCCGCATTGGTTTGTTCATTGCCAACTTCTGGTGGCACAATGCGCACTTTGAAGTAGTAAATAGTAATCAAAAGCACTATTAGGAGACCGATGGCAACAAGGATTTTTTTCAATAATTTCATTTCAGTCGGTCGTGTCTTTTATGTGATTACCAAGGGTGCCGTTAAAACGTTCAAAATAGCCTTGGCGGTCTGGCAATGAAACAAAATTATCAACAAAAGCGGAGGAAGGGTCAATATTTGGACTTATTAGGTTCAATTTATCCAGTATTTTGTATTGAATGGGCAAGTAATCAATCTTATAGTCCTGATTCCGGGCAAAACCCATTAAAAAGAAGGACTGTAAAGGATCAGTGGCAAGTGCTATTTTTGTAAAGCCCATTTGCTTGGCCAACTGAAGGGAGTAATAAAGGTTTTCGGTACTATGTTCGGCTTTGGTTTCAGAATAAAGATGATCTGATGGCAGACCTATGGCCTCACCATATATTTTCATGATTACACTCTCTATATAAGGTGTATATACGGCACTACCTGAGAAAATTATGTTTTTGGTGTACCCATTGTCATACAGATACTTTGACCAATACACCCTTGTTTTGGTGATATTGTGCCAAGTGCTGTCGCTAAATGGGTAGCCAGGCACAATAATGGCATCATAGGGTTTGTTTTGAGAGGCTTCCTGAAAAGTGGAAACCGTTAAATGGCGGATATAAAAGAACAGTATTACAAAACAGAGGATCACCACCCCGTGAAGGATTAGTATCCACTTTACCCAGACATTGGTTAAAAACCGCTTAATCATCCTCGGCAATTTTGGCCTTGATTTTGGCCATCAATTTTTCATGGCCAATAATTTCAGAACAGGTGGTCACTGCTCCAATAGTTACGCCCAAAACGCCATGCATATTCAGGTTTTGGCCAGTGAGATACAAGTTGGGCACTTTGGTTTTTGCTGATATAAATGACTTCAATGGATTTTTATGGTCTTTGCTCACACCATAAAGTGATCCATCGGTAGTGCCAATATAATCCCGGTAAGTGAGTGGGGTAGAAGTGTAATAAGATTCAATATCGTCACGGATATTTGGGAATCTTTTTTCCAATTCATCAATCAATAACTCTGCTTTTTCTTTCTTAAACGCCTCATATTCCTGTCCTCGTGTGGAATCTTTAGAGCTGGGGTTGTCTTTCGAAACAGTATTGAAGGTCTCTTCCCATTTTTTGGTGTCCTCATACCTCATGTAACTCATTATGGTCATGGCATCGGTATACTCATCGGTTTTTGATGATATACCTGTAAACAAGGCGTATCCTTCAGGCCACCGGTCTTTATAGTTGGCACCATTCCAGACGTCCGCATGGATGTAATGATAATAGTTTCTATTGAAGTACTTAATACGGTCTTTTTTCAATACCAGATAGACAATAAACACTGAAATCGAGTTTTCAAGGCTTTGAATCCTCTTTCTATAAGCTTTTCTTAGGCGTCCTTCATCTATTAAATCCAATGTGACGGCCGGATGCATATTGGAAATAAACATATCCCCATCAATTTTACTGCCATCAGCTAGAACAGCTGATTTAATGTTTTCGCCCTCAAAATCAAAACTTACTACTTCGGCATGCTTTACTACCTTACCGCCATTGTTCCTTATTTTTCGGGAAAGTAGTATGGCTATTTGAGACCCACCGTCAATACATCTCCACGAACTTTCTATATAAGAATTGATCACCAATGCATGGACATAAAGCGGTGTTTTATCCCCTTCGCCTGCATAGAGCACATTGGTTCCGGCCAATACCTGTTGCAACTTTTTATTGTCGGTACATGACTCAATAAATTCACGCGCATTGATGTCAAGGTAAATAGAATGGGCTTGTTCTGTATTTCGAGGTTCGATGTTGTACATGGGAAAACTCCTGCAAACATCTTTTAAGGTGTTACAATACTTGATAATCCCTTCACGCTCCTTTGGGAAATAGCCTGACATAATTTCAATGAAATTATCATAGCCTTGTCCATACCTGTATTCTATCGGATCACCTTCAAAAGATACAACATCAAAACCATCATCATCCAATTTCTTGATTTTCAGATCATCCATTATGCCTATATACTTAAAATAGCCATATAGATTCTCCCCCTTATCCAGTCCTCCGATGTAATGGATCCCCGTATCGAATATCCTTTTTTCACGGGAGAAGATCTGAAGGTTGCCACCAATTTGCTTATTCTTCTCAAGGACTATAACCTTATATCCTTCTTCGCTTAGTATCGCCCCACATTCCAGCCCACCAAGTCCGCTTCCTACTATTACTATATCGTACTTTTCTTCTTCCATTATTTTCTTCTCAGTACAAATACCGTGTTAGAAGTTCGTTTTGTATTATCAATGGTTTTTACTTCCATGTTATGCTTTACAGCAAAGTCATTAATTATCTCCCCTGAGATATAGTTCAACTTATTTCGGGTTTTATTAAAGCCGAAATTGGTAGAGAAGAACTCCGTTAATCTGGTACCTAAATGCCGACCAGCCTTATCACTGTCCCCATCACGGATGATGATAATTCCATTTTTGTTGAGTTTAGAAGCTATCCTGCCCATTACAACTTGCTGTTCTTCAGGGGTAAAGTAATGCAATACGTCACAAATTAAAAACACATCGGATGGATCATAATCAATTTTGGCCACATCACCCTTCTCAAAAGTAAGACTAGGAGGCACAGAAGGACAGTTTTTGGCTACTTCAATTTTATTGGCATCATAGTCAATACCTTTAATAATGCGATCGGATGAACTTAAAGCCAGACCAAGTGACATCATTCCATAACCACACCCGAGGTCAGTGACATGGGCCTTTTTGGGAATCAACTCGTGAAAAAGCTCGTAGTTTTTTTCCAGACGAAGTTTAATTTTAACATACCATTCCAAAATAGGCCCTTTGAATAAATAATTTTTGATAATAATTTCCCTGAAGAAGCCTGGCGTTTCTATTTCGTCCCTTAAGTTTTGATGTTCCTCTTTGAAATACTTTGAAATCTTTTTAGCCCTCTGTGTATATCCTTCACCAAAATTAGGGTCATCGAATTTTACCCTTGGTAGAAATTTAATGGTAGTCAGGTTGTTCTTTAGATAAAAATCATCCCCCTTTGGCATAACTAGGCTTGAGCCATGGAGTAGGAGGGGTTGTACATCCAATTTGAAATGATCAGCCAAATAAAATGCACCCTTATGAAACCTGCGTAGTGCAAACGTACCTGTTCGGGTGCCTTCAGGAAAGACGATAATTGAAAAACCTTGGTCTATCTTGTTTTGGATTTTGTCCATTTGATTCTCTATACCCTTAGATGCAGGAATAAAGTCAGCAAACTGAACGGGCTTGCCAAAGAACGGAGAGTAATAGACCCAGTCATTGGTTACCATGATTACTTTGGGGCTAAACATTAGCACTATAAGTATGTCGATGAAAGAATGGTGGTTGGCTATGATTACTGATGGTTTTGAAAAATCCAATAGCTCCCGGCCTATTATTTTCTTCTCAAAGTTGGCCATCACTCTCACCAGTGATCGATTGCACATCATCATGATCCAATGGTAGATGTTCTTTCTTCGTTTTAAAGAGCCTATGGGTATAAGAAAAAGAAGCCGTGAAACTTGTAAAACAGCACAGCCAAACATAAAATAAGAAAAGGCAAATACCGTAATAAAAAATGAAGCCAAGGTGAAGGGAATTACTCCCTTTTTCTTTCTGCCACCAATGAATAAGTTATATAGTAAATGTTCAACCGTGAAGGTGATTGCAATTACGGAGGCGATACCTATTATCGCCAATAAGGCTATGGACTTAAGTGCTGGATGTTGCGCAAAGGCCAGCACCCCAATTCCCAGAAGGGTAGTCACCACCGAGAGTATTATTGATTTTTTATAGGATACCAGGTTATCAACCCCATATTTATATTGCTGGGTTAGGCCACGCATTACGAAAATGCTATAATCCACCCCGAGGCCAAATATGAAGGTGCATACTATAATATTGACGATGTTAAATTTTAAATCAAAAAGGCCCATCAAGCCCAATACCCAAAGCCAACTGAGGAGTATCGGGATAAAAGTGATCAGTGTGAGTTCGATCCTACCATAACTTATAAGTATGATTAGAAAAACAATCAACAATGAGATATTCACCAGCTTATTGAAGTCTTCATTTAAAAGAGACACCAACTTGGTAGTAAGGTGCCCCCGGTCTAGAATAGTAATACCTTCTACAGCCTCCACATCTTCTAACACTTGCGGTTTATTGTCCTTAGAAAGCTTGATGATAGTAAGTACAGAGACTGAACCGTCCCCATTTTTAATGATTAGGTCTTCACCAATAATGGACATTAACTCATCCAAATATTCTGTGCCTATATTATCGTAAGGCCTATTTAACAATGAATCAAATGCTGCGAATGTATTGGTGTTAAACCCTGTGGCAATTGCTTCTTTATCAAGCTGTTGCATTACATTTTCTTTGTTGTGTGTCGCCCAGAAACCATTCCAAAGGGCAAGGCGCTGTTCCTGTAATTCGGTGGAAGGCACAATTTTGTTCAGTGATACATGATCAAATATTATCGAATCGTTTTGCAGTTGTGTCAACAATTGCTCAAGAGGTTCGTTGGCTGCAAGTGCCTCCCAAATGTCTTTTCCTGTACTTGTCAGGTAAATATTGTTGGCTGAATAATTAGAGATGGCATTGATGTTTTTCTCATTATTAGCCAATTTTTTTGGCATATAATTTAGCTCAAGCATATTGCTTTCAAAGCTTACATGATGCCAGGTGAATACACTTGTAATACTAACCAGGAGTACTAATAGTAACGCCCATTTCTTTTTGTAAAAAGGATAGCTGGCCAACCCACTCACTATTTTTTCAACTATGTTTGGGGATTTAGTCACCTCGTTGTCCGATTTGGATATAAAATGAGGCAGCACAATCAAGGTATAAAGTGCGGCTGCTATTACGCTGGTACCGGCAAAAATACCAAGGTCCTGTAAGGCCGTACTTCTAATAAACATCAATGAAAAGAAGGCGCAGGCAGTGGTGATGCTGCTCATCAATAGAGGGGTAGTCAAATCATCAAAAAGCTTAGCAGTATCTTTTTCCTTTTTGGAATGGGTGAAGAAATGCAGGGCATAATCGATTGTTATACCGAGTAGCACTGAGCCTACGGCCAATGAAATAATGGACACTTTGGTTTTGACAATGCTCAATACGGCCATGGCTAAAAGCCCACCGAATACCCCCGGGGTGACTGCTAAAAAGAAGACGGAAACCTTTTTATAGAAAAGTGAAATAAAAAGGAACAAACTGGCCATGGCCAATGAAACTGTGAGTAAAATATCGTCTTTTATTCTATTGGCGTTAGCTACCGCCACTGCTGCGGCCCCAAAGTATTCTATCGAAATCTTGGATTCAGTGCTCATTTGTTCTACCAAATTGTCAATAACGTCAATGAGCTCCCCATTTCTTGCCGTTTCATTGGGAGGATTGTGGAGTTTGACAAAAAACATCAAGTGCTTTTTGTCCTTGGTGATAATGTGATTTTTGTAAAGGATAAAGTTGTCATCCAGTTGAAGTTCTTTGGTACGTTCGAGGGGAAAACCTGTGAAACCAAAAGGGTCTTTCACTTGCATGGTTTTGGTCACCAGCCCCATCGGTGATATCAGGGACTTATAAAGCTGTTTGACTGATTGTGCAGCCCCATTTTCTGTTATTCGCTTGGAAAGGATCTCATAATCCTGAGGCTGCAAATAAAAAGGCAGGTTATTGTAATAGTAATTGTATAAGTGCAGGATCTGATCATCTGGGATTTCCAGTTTTATTTCATCAATATATTGACCGGCTTCGGCCTTTAATTTTTCGGTAAACTTTTGACTTACATTTATCAATGAATCGGCCTGATTTTCACTATCAGAATAAAGGTGAAAAACCAGCCGTTTGTTCATGTCAAAACCCTCAAAAACGGCTGCTATTTTCTCTACGTCAGCATCTTGTGGCATAATGGCCACGATGTTTTCTTCAAATTTTAGCTGCAAGGAAGTGAATACAGAAAGCCCAATAACGCCCGATAGCAGTATAGCTGATGTGAATTTATTTGAACGAATGCTTTTGTAAATCCAGTAAAAAATATTAGCCATAAGGGGTGTTATGAGGAATCACTATAAAAAACAAGAAACAAAGGTAAGGGCAAGTGAGGTAATATAAAACCCAAGAAGTTGTATTTTATTAATTTATAGATTCACATTCCAATGCGATTTGGATATATAACTTTAACGGTGTGTTCTTACAATCATCATAAAATCATCAATATTTTTATCGGCCAATGTAGGTCTATGACCGTGGTTTGTTGGCATTATATTGTGAGGATAGCAACGAGACAATTGTCCCTTTGATTTTTTAAATTAAATTAGCCAAAATATTATGCCTGTTTTAGAAATTTTAGGATACCTCGGTGCTGTTGCCATTGGCTTATCATTAGGTCTTATCGGTGGGGGGGGTTCCATTTTAACCGTTCCTATTTTAGTTTATTTGATGTCAGTGGAGCCCATATTAGCTACTGCTTATTCCTTGTTTGTCGTTGGTTTTAGTGCGTTGGTAGGAGGGGTTCGCTATGCCAAAAAAGGGTTGGTTAATTATAAAGCGGGTGTTGCCTTTGCCGTACCGGCTTTTATTACCGTTTATTCTACCCGAAGCCTTATAGTGCCAGTACTCCCAGACATTTGGTTGACAATCAACAGTTTTGTTATCACTAAGAACATGGCCATTTTGTTGCTGTTCGCCCTACTGATGGTTTCTGCTTCTATATCTATGATTAGAAAGAAAAAAGGGGCTAATGGGGAAGAACAAGAAGGTTATGTGGCAGCAGATCTCAATTATGTCATGATAGCCATAGTAGGCATTGTAGTTGGTGTTTTATCCGGAATGGTAGGGGCAGGAGGTGGATTCCTGATCATTCCTGCATTGGTTATTTTTGCTCACCTTCCCATGAAGGCTGCTGTAGGGACATCTTTATTGATCATAGCAGTAAACTCGCTCATTGGTTTTATAGGTGATATTCAAGTGGGCACGCCCATTGACTGGTTTTTTCTACTGATTTTTACAGGAATTGCCTCCCTCGGTATATTTATTGGCTCCTATTTATCAAAATTCATAGATGGTTCTAAACTTAAACAGGGCTTTGGCTGGTTTGTACTGGTAATGGGGACGTTTATGATTGTGAAGGAGCTTCTTTTTTGATCCTGAGTCACCCTGAGCCTACCTGTCGGCAGACAGGCCTGTAGAAGGGCGAAGGGGCTAAGGCGTGGCAACACTCAATTTAACGGGTGTCTTACTCTTCGATAAACTCAGCTCAGAAACTAGAGACCCCGCAACATGTAGGGAAGAGGGTGAATAGAAAGTAAACCTATAAGGTTTATAAAACCTTATAGGTTTGGTAATAAGCTCTATTCCAACGTAGAAGGACAAACGAATACTGTTCTTGGAATATCGGTTTTACAAATAGCACCAAAGCCACCTGCCACATCAATGATATTATGAATACCTCTCGATTTCAATATGGATGACATGATCATTGATCTATACCCTCCCAAACAATGGATGTAATACTCTTTGTTGGCATCAATCTCATTCATTTCCTCATTGACAAAGTCCAATGGCCTATTAATGGCTTTCTCTACCATTTCAGCCTCATACTCTGAGGGTTTACGAACGTCCAATATGTTGATATCTTTGGTTTTGTAATCCGCAGCAAATTCACTGGCAGAAATAGATTTAACCGTATCAATTTCTTTGTTTGCTTCTTTCCAGGCATTGAATCCACCTTCAAGAAAGCCCAGAGTATTATCATAACCCACACGTGATAACCTGATCACCACTTCTTCTTCACGGCCTTCATCAGCAATAAATATGATGGGTTGGTTCAAATCTGGAATAAGTGCACCTACCCAAGGGGCAAAACTGCCATCGATACCAATAAATATTGAATTTGGGATATGTCCGTTAGCGAATTCCTGAGGTTTTCTAGTGTCCAAAACCAATGCGCCCTCATGGTTCACATAGGTTTCAAAGTCATCTACTGACAGGGGCACTTTACCTGTTTTTAGTACTGTGTCCAAACTGTTGGTACCCGATTGATTGAGTTTGGCATTTTTAGCAAAGTATTGAGGAGGAGGTAAAATGCCCGTTGTTACTTCTTTTATAAATTCATCTTTGGTCATATCCGCTCTAAGCGCATAGTTAACCTCCTTTTGATGCCCCAAAAGGTCATGGGTCTCTTTGCTCATGTTTTTACCACAGGCCGATCCTGCTCCGTGAGCAGGGTAAACCACTACATCATCTGGTAAAGTCATGATCTTATTTCGCAAACTGTCATAGAGCATGCCTGCCAGATCCTCTTTTGTAAGGTCAGATTTAATAGCAAGGTCGGGGCGGCCTACATCGCCTATAAACAAAGTGTCTCCACTAAAAATGGCCTTTTCCTTACCATGTTCGTCAATAGCGAGGTAAGTAGCGCTTTCTGGTGTATGGCCAGGGGTATGAAGCACTTTGATCTTGATGTCACCAATTTTGAATACTTCACCGTCCACCGCCTCATGGATGTCATATTCCGTTTTAGCGCCAGGGCCATAGATTATTTTAGCACCGGTTTTATTTGCCAGATCAACATGTCCTGAAACAAAATCTGCATGAAAATGCGTTTCGAAAATGTATTTTATTTTAGCGTTTTCTTTTTTGGCCTTCTCAATGTACGGATCCGTTTCCCTCAAGGGGTCAATTATTGCTACTTCCCCATTACTTTCGATGTAGTAAGCACCCTGAGCTAGGCATCCGGTATATATTTGTTCTATTTTCATTGCATCAATATTTTTTCCAAATTTAACTGATATAGAATAATATGCTGTAACATTTGTCACAAACTATAAAATTTCAATTCTATTGCGGTATTGCTCTATCTTTTCATCGTTTTCCAGTTTCTTCAATAACCTTGAAATAACCACCCTGGAGGTGTTCAGTTCCTGAGCTATTTGCTGATGGGTCTTGTT
The DNA here is from genome assembly GCA_002338655.1 of Flammeovirgaceae bacterium UBA1842. GTDB lineage: Bacteria > Bacteroidota > Bacteroidia > Cytophagales > Cyclobacteriaceae > Fulvivirga. The sequence goes on from DDIU01000053.1 coordinate 56,826, forward strand.
GATGGTAAAGGAGCCGGTCAGTTGTTTTTTGTCAAGTAAGTAATTGTACAGCCTTTCCTCCATATTCATAAATACCATACTATCAATGGCATTGAGTAGCTCATCAAAACGAGATTGGTAGGCACGGAAAATGTGTCGCCTAAATGCTGGGTATTTTGCAATCCATATATCCAAATGATTCATGGGCAACATAAGCAACTCGCAATCTTCCTCCACTACCGCACTAAACTGACTTTTCCTGTTTTCCAAACAGCAACTGATGCTCATCGCACAAGGTTCTCCACCTTCCAAATAGTAAAGCAAAACCTCTCCATCATCGGCATCATTTCTCATTACCTTAATAGCCCCATTGATCACCAAAGGAATAAAATCCACCTGACCCCCCGGTTTTATGATATATTCATCTTTTTTGAAAGTTTTAAATTTCCCCTGTGCCTTAAGCTCTTCAATAAGCTGGGGTTCAAAACCTTCTTTTAAGAAAAGTTCGTCTAATGATTGTTTCATATAAAATGGAAAATAAGTTTTGACCTATGTGTTTACCACAAAGTAAAAAAATGGTTTGCTTAGTTTAATTGAAGTATATTTAACAAGGTAGATCAAAGCACGCCATAAACATTATTATATAGTAACTTTAAAATTAATGATATTCACTTTTATTTTTGGATTTACACTTTTTTTAAACCCCCAGCAGGAGTTGGAAGTTCCCTATTTAAGTTTGGATTCCTTTGAATATGTGCTGGACTATAGTTTTAAAAACAAACCTATCCCTGAAAAAAATACCGTGTACCTGGAAAGGGAACCTGTTCATAAATTACACCCGCTACCTTATGTGAAAATGACCTTTTCCATTGATGGCAATAAATACAATTACTTCAGGTATAAAATAATTGATAACTTTCAAAACAAGGTGAAAAGCAGTAAAATCAAGGGCTTGGAGGAGATAAACTTGGATTTGGGTTTTGCCGCTGATATTAAAGACAGGATTACAGCTTATAGTTATTCCATTATATTTTACGATGAAAGCAAAACCCCCCAATCAAAAATCGTAATCAATTTCAGTGAAGATGGGGATATGTTCATTAATGAAAATCTGCTTGGTAAAATATAGCCGTTTGGTGATTGGGAAATGTGATATTCCAACATTACCGTAAAAACCACCATTTTTACCTTTGATCAATTAATAAATCATATAGTTGATTTTTACCCCAAACCTTTAAACTTTGCATTCGTAACCTTAAACTGTATCAGTGATTCTACACTGACCTTATAAAACTTTCAATTCCATGAGGAAACTCTACATATTGGTATTTGCTTTTACATTTTTAAATGTTCAGGCACAAAAACCTTCCAATCCCAATTCAGCGGAAATACTTTTAAAACTTAAGAAACTCAATTTTCTTGGATCGGTACTCTACTTGGCTGCCCATCCCGATGATGAAAACACGAGATTAATAGCCGAACTAAGCAATGAGAGGCTGGCCAATACCGGTTATCTATCAATGACCCGAGGCGATGGTGGTCAAAATTTGATAGGCCCTGAAATTAGGGAAGGGCTAGGCATCATTAGAACCCAGGAATTATTGGCTGCACGGAGAATTGACGGTGGACAGCAGTTTTTTACCAGGGCAAATGATTTTGGTTATTCAAAATCTGCTGAGGAAACCCAGGAAATATGGAATAGGGATCAGGTGCTTTCAGATGTGGTTTGGGTTTACCGTAATTTTCAGCCTGATGTGGTAATTACACGTTTTCCACCCGATGAACGGGCAGGTCATGGACATCATACCACTTCGGCCATATTTGCAGAAGAAGCGTTTAAATTGTCCAACGACAAAAATTCCTATCCTGAGCAACTGAAATACACCGACTTATGGCAGCCCAAAAGGGTGCTGATGAACACGGGTAGATGGTGGAGCCCAAATATCGATGAAAACACCCCCGGAGTGATCTCCATGGATGTGGGAGGCTACAATCCGTTATTGGGCATTTCCTATAATGAAATGGCAGCATTGAGCCGTACCAATCACAAATCACAGGGCTTTGGCTCTACAGGGAGCCGAGGCGAATCCTTGGAATTTTTAGAATACACCATAGGCGATAAGGCCGAGAAAGATATTTTTGAGGGAATTGATACCAGCTGGAAAAGGGTAGCGGGGGGCGAAAAAATAGGGGCAATGATCGAAAAGGTCATCGCCAACTATGACAATGAAAACCCGGCAGCTGTATTGCCAGAATTGCTTACCTTGCGTGATGCCATTGCCGGATTAAATGAAAAGCATTGGAAAACACTGAAGCTAAAAGAAGTAGATGAAATAATTAAGGGCATGCTAGGCTTGTACGTAGAAGCCAAAGCTTCCGATTTTTCAGTGAGCCCCGGTGATGCCATTGGCGTAAGTGTGGAACTCGTAAACAGATCAAACGTAGCCGTTACGTTGGAAAAAATCAGCTACAACCACTTGGCCGATAGTACGGCAAATGTGCAATTGGCATTTAACCAACCTATCAATTTTAAAACAGAACTGCAAATACCTGCTGATTATCAATATTCCCAGCCTTATTGGTTAGTGGAGCCGGGCACGCTAGGTACTTATCGGGTAGATGATCAATTGCTGCGGGGTACACCTGAAAATAAACCCGTCATTAATGTGGTGTATGCCCTTGATGTGATGGGTCACAAAATTAATTTTACGTCTCCATTGATTTACAAATGGAACGACCCCGTGGATGGCGAACTTTACCGACCGTTCATTGTTACTCCGCCTGTCTTTGTAAAAATACCTGAATCCGTTTACATCTTTTCTGATGATCAGGCCAAATCGGTAGACATCACCGTGAAATCAGGAAAGGCCAATATTAAAGGGGATGTTAAACTGAAAGTACCCACTGGCTGGAAAGTGAGCCCAGCTTCCTATCCAGTAGCATTGAGTTTAAAGGAGGAAGAAGCCCATTTTACCTTTAGTGTACTGCCGCCAACAGGGGAAAGCGTAGGGGATTTCCAAGCTGTAGTTACCCTGGATGGTAAGGACTACAATAGAACACTCGAAACCATTAAATACGATCATATTCCTACTCAGGTGATTATGTCACCTTCGTCTTCGCGATTGGTGAAGATGGACATCCAAAGGAAGGGCAATGTGATTGCCTACATACAGGGCGCAGGCGATGCTATCCCTGCCAGTTTACGCGAGATCGGTTATGAGGTGTGGGAAATGAAAGACAATGAAATCACGCCTGAAAATCTGGCTAAAGTAGATGCCGTAGTACTCGGGGTGAGGGCACTGAACACCAATGACCGCTCTAAATTCTATATGCCTGATTTGCTTGAGTATGTTAAGCAAGGCGGAACGATGATCGTTCAGTACAACACCAATTTCAGACTAAAGACCGATGATTTTGCTCCCTATCCCCTTGAATTGTCGAGAGACCGGGTGACAGAAGAGGATGCCAAGGTGAAAATCCTTGATAGCAAACATGCATTAATGAATACGCCCAATAAAATAACAGAGGCCGATTTTGAAGGCTGGGTGCAGGAACGCGGACTTTATTTTCCCGATAAATGGGATGATCACTACGAAGCGTTGCTGTCAAGTCATGACAAAGGAGAAAGTGCCAAGAAAGGTGGTTTGTTAGTGGCCAAATACGGCAAAGGTAATTATATCTACACAGGCTACTCTTGGTTCAGGCAATTGCCCGCAGGCGTACCGGGTGCCTTCAGATTGTTTGTCAATATGGTATCACTCGGTCAGGAGGAACTCCCCAAAGACAGTAAAGTCTCTAACTCTCAATAAACTATGACGGACGAAAAACCCCCTTTTCTTGGCAGTTGGAAGAACATCTATTGGCTATTGATTGGCAACCTGCTCTTTTTTATACTCTTGTTCTATCTATTCACTAAGCATTTTTCATGAGTAGTATAGACTGGATTATTCTCTTTGGTACACTCTTATTTATAGTTGCTTATGGTATCTGGAAGACCCGAGGCACTAAGAGTATGGACAGCTACCTACGGGGTGCGGACGATACCAAGTGGTGGGCGATAGGCCTTTCCATCATGGCCACGCAAGCCAGTGCGATTACCTTTCTCTCTACTCCGGGGCAGGCCTATACCGATGGCATGCGGTTTATCCAGTTCTATTTTGGTTTGCCCGTGGCGATGATCATCATCTCCGTATTTTTCCTGCCCATCTACTATAAGCTCAAGGTTTACACGGCTTATGAATATTTGGAAACCAGATTTGATGTAAAAACCAGAATGCTAGCGGCACTGATCTTTTTGGTGCAACGAGGACTAGCCGCAGGGATTACCATTTATGCTCCGGCCATTATATTGTCATCCTTATTAGGTTGGAAATTGGGCTATACCACCACCATTATTGGTGTATTGGTGATTATCTACACGGTATCTGGCGGTACCAAAGCCGTAACCCAAACGCAAAAGCAGCAAATGGCGGTGATGATGGGCGGGATGATCATTGCGGGTTTACTAGTGATCAACTCATTGCCTTCTAATGTTGGCTTCTTCGATGCGCTTCATGTGGCGGGTAAAATGGGCAAATTGAATGTCGTTAACTTTGAGTTTAACCTATCCGACCGTTATAACTTCTGGTCGGGGATGACCGGTGCGGTATTCCTTTTCCTTTCCTATTTCGGAACGGACCAGTCGCAAGTGCAACGATACCTTTCGGGTAAATCGTTGGCTGAGAGTAGGTTAGGATTGATGATGAATGGCCTGTTGAAAGTACCGATGCAGTTTGTCATTCTCTTTATTGGGGTGATGGTGTTCGTTTTTTATCAGTTTAACCAGCCGCCTATTTTCTTTAACCAGACCGCTGTAGATGAAGTAAACAAAACAGAAAAGGCCGCTGAATTTAATGCCTTGGAGCAGAATTACCAGGAGATCTTCTCACAGAAACGCGAAGTGCTGGATGACTTCGTTACTGCCGTGCAAGCCGATGATGAAGGAGCCATTGAACGTAAGTCGCAAGAGTTAAATACACTGCAAACCAATGCGGATGCGGTACGGAGCGAAGCTAAAACACTGATTGGTAGTTCTGCACCCGATGTGGAAACCAATGACAAGGATTACATTTTTATGAATTTTGTGACCAATAACCTACCTGTAGGAATTATTGGGTTGCTCTTTGCGGTGATCTTCTCTGCGGCCATGTCTTCCACTTCGTCAGAACTGAATGCATTGGGCTCTACCACTACCATTGACTTTTATAAGCGTAAAATCAATAAGGACGCTACTGATCAACACTATTTAAAATCCTCCAAGCTATTTACATTGCTCTGGGGCGTCATTGCCATTCTTTTTGCCTCGTACCTTTCTCTTTTCGAGAATTTGATCCAGGCGGTTAACTTAATTGGCTCATTATTTTACCCCATTGTGTTAGGCATCTTTATCGTGGCCTTTTTCTTCAAGTCCATAAAATCCAATGCCGTATTTATAAGCGCATTGATAAGTCAGGCGTTAATCATTTTGACCCATTACCTCAATTTGGAAGGAGCGGCAGGGATCTTCACCATGGGCTTTCTGTGGTACAATGCCTTTGGGTGTGTGTTGGTGGTGGTGATCAGTTTTATTATTCAGTTTTTTGTGAAGACAACTGACGGACAATAGGTCACATTTAGTAGATCATATCAGATATTGTGATTGGCCTTGGGTGTGGAGTGTAATTTCAGTATTTGACCGTTATACCAATTATTGGTATATTTGAATCAAAGCATATCAAAATGAATAAAAACACCTCGATATCACTAGGAAGATATTTTGACCAATTCGTGCAGAACCGAATTAAAGAAGGCCGATTTAAAAATGTCAGTGAAGTAATCCGAGCAGGATTAAGGCTTTTAGAAGAAGAAGAGGACAAAGTAATTGCCCTGAAAAATGCCATTCAGGAAGGAATTGATAGCGGAATCGCGCACGATTTTGATCCCAAAAAGCATCTTGAATCTCTAAAAGAGAAGAAAAACTCCAATGGCTGAATTTAGATTAACGAATAGAGCCGTTGAGGATTTAGCGAAAATTTGGAATTATACTTTTGAGGGTTGGTCTGAAAATCAAGCAGATAGGTATTATGAGCAACTGATTTCAAGCTGTCAAGAAATTGCTGACAATCCTCAATTAGGAAAAAACTATGAAGGAGTTGCTCAAAGCTTGCTAGGAATGAAAACAAATCGACATATCATTTTCTATAGAACATTAAATAAAGATTACGTTGAAATCACAAGAATTTTACACGAGAGAATGGATTTAAAAAAGAGAATAAAAGAATAAAAACACCACACTGAAAATAGTAAATGGGAATCAGTGAATTTAATACAAAACGTTGAAATCAAGCCGAGTCTTTCTTAAACTACATACCATAAAGAGTGTCACCACATGGCACTCTTTTTTTTATTGCTATTTTTTTTTGTTAGTGTCTGGTAATCAGATTTTTATAGAATCTACTCGAGTAACTCAATCATTTTAAGACCTATTTTATTATAAATAAAGACGGATAATTTTATATAATAGATTAGATTCACCAGAATTAATATAATATACCAACACCTTAGATACTGATAGTAGGGTGTTATGAGCAAAAGACTATAATATGAATAAAATTTTTACCCTTGCCATTGCCCTTCTTGTCTCTATTGGATCATACGCACAAACTAAAATTGGAATTGAATTTTCTTTTCTTGGTACCAATAGCAATGTTATAGTTCCAGGCTTATTTTCCTCGACATTTGACCAAGTTGAATCAGGGAATGGTAGTGATATTGGAATTGGGATTGATGTAGGTATCAACGAAAAAATATCATTTCGAGGAGGTTTTAGGTATTGGAAATGGCCTTTTATCCCAACAGTCAATGGTGAAATAGATAATAAAGAGGTCAAAGCCACAGAAACTGGAAAGCTACACTATTATGGTATCTACTTAAGACTTGACAGAACATGGGATTACTTTTTCATAACTGGCGGATTCGATATATCCTTTGCCAATAAATTCAAAAATGATTTGGTAATTAGAGATGATCAGGGTTCTATCATTTTAACAGAAAATGATAGAGAAGAATCAATACTAACTGACAAGTTTAAAAATCAATTTAATTTGGTCTTAGGTTTTGGTCCTTCTATTCCTATCGGAGATTCATTTAAAGTAAAAGGTACGCTAGCCGTAGTGGTTCCATTCAGTCCGTTATATGAGACCGGAGTAAATTATCAAAATCCGGCTTTTCAAAATAGCTCACCCGGAAAAGTAAATTTAGACTTCTTTCCTGTTTTTAAATATGGAATAAGTGTTGAATACATTTTTGGACAATAGGATTATGAATACGCTATTTCTTTTATTTCTTAGATCATCGTAAATACAGCGATGCATTAAGCCAACTGAACGAACTTGATCCAAATAATGAAAATCCTGATGCCTTAAGAAGAAAAATTGACATCTGCATTGATAACCATATTATGTCAATTGGCCATCAAATTTTGTAAACGTGAAAAAAACAATAACCTTACTATTAGTCTTCCTAACAACTTGGACATTCGCCCAAGAAACAGGAACATATCAAGCAGATAGTGTTTATAAATCTAACAAGGTAAAACTTCGAAAATGGTACAGCGGAACCAACAAAAAAGGTGGGCGAACTATGTACTATGATAGAGAGGGGAGATTGACTAAAAACGAGGTCGAACTGAACCTTGGTGCAACTAAGGTAAGCACATATTACATCTATGATCAGTCTGGTCGACTAAATGCAATGGTTGATTCAACAAAGAATTCAGAACCAGATAAGAAACAGGTTAAGGAACTCAAAAAGATGGGAATTAACCCACAATTGATTTTAAGAACTGTTGGACCAGAACTGGAAGTTTCAAAGTACGAACTTGAATATGACGGGGATGACCTGATTAAGCAAACAAAATTTAATCCTAATGGATCAATAGACTTCATTGTGCACATTGATGGAAAAAGGGTGAAAGAAATAAAAGATTGGTACAGGAATGGATCTGTTTATCGCCAAGATACAACTGAATTCATAACTCAATTTCATAAAGCAAAATATTACGGATGGCAACTGAATAACGGGACTAAACTAAGTTGGAATTATAGATTTGAATACAAATTTGATGAACGGGGTAGGGTGCTCTCATATACTCGCTTTGACGGAGAAGTTGAAAAGGAAACAGCAACATTTACCTATGATTCAAACGGACTGCTAATTGAAACATCAGGTTATGCTCCGAACTATTTTGAATATGAATACTACGACTAACGTGGCATAACAGTCATGAGCTAGTAATTTAGGTTACCGGCTTACAAACCACTTACAAACAAGAGCGCCACTTGGTGACACTCTTTTTTTTATTGCAAATTATTTTTCATAGTGTCTGATTATCAGAATATTATAAATAATTTAACCATCCTATAGATTATTTTTTATAATTATAGATGGATACTATTATATAATAGTTTAAATTCATTAGTGTTAATAGAATATATCAACGCCTTTGGTACTGATAGTAGGGTGAATACTCAATTAAAAAACAAATGTTAAAACATAAAGTTAACTTTAATAAAAGAACAGATTTAAATAAATACAGGGATAATGCTCTTCTGCTATATTCATTGCAATTGAAGTATGGAATAGAAGATATTCAAAGTATCGCAGCAGATAGTCTTGTAGATGGGTATAATGATAAAAAAACTGATTTAGTTTATATTAATGAAGAATTAGGGCATGCAGTTATTGCTCAGGGTTACTACACAAAGAAGAAAAAAACTGAAGCTCCAGCTAACAAAGCAAGTGACCTAAATACTGCAATCACTTGGTTATTACAGGAAGATATTGATAAGGTTCCCAAACAAATCAAATCAGCAGCCAAAGAGCTTCGATTGCATATAACATCAAATTCTATAAAAAAAATCTCATTGTGGTATAGTCACAATCTTCCTGAATCTTCCAACGTAAATAAGGAGCTTAAAGCTGCCGAAAAAACGCTTAAGTCAGCTCTAGATAGTAATTTTAAAGGCAATGAAATAATATGTTCATCTTTGGAAGTTGGAGAAAATCAACTTGAAAATTGGTATCAGGAGTTAACAATCCCAATCCTTGTAACGGATAAAATAAAGGTTGAAAACTGTACAGCCTTCAAGACTAGTGGAAGTGATTGGAAAGCTATAACTTCTGTTATACCAGCCACCACAATATATGATCTGTATCAAACTCACAAAACCCATCTTTTTTCTGCCAATGTTAGAGATTATTTAGGAAGCAGAAAATCTGACTCTAATATTAATAATGGAATTAAAAATACTGCAGAACAGGAGCCAAAGAATTTTTTCGTTTATAATAACGGGATTACAGCTTTAGTAAATGGATTCTCATATAGTCCTGCTAGAAAGGAATTGAAAATTGATGGAATATCAATTGTTAATGGAGCTCAAACAACTGGAGCAATTGGGTCTCTTTCAAATAAACCAAGCAAAAATCTTTTAATACCCATTAAATTCATAAAATGCTCCTCACCGAATACGATTGCAGAAATTGTAAAATATAATAACAGCCAAAACAAAATAAATGCTCCTGATTTTAGAAGTGGGGACCAACATCAAAAAAGAATAACGCAAGAATTTTGTGAATTAGGAAGAATCGACTATTCATCCAGAAGAGGAGGAGCTGTAGATGTAATTACCCGTAACAATAACTCCATTCCATCAATAACCGCAGGACAAGTTCTAGCAGCTTTTCATGTAAAACCAAGTATTGCATATAACGATAAATCTAAAATATGGGATAGAGACGATTTATATCATCAATTTTTCAATGAAGAAACTTCAGCCAAGCATATATTCGTTGCTTATACTTTAGTAAAGTCTATCGAAGAACTTAAGCAAGAGTTAGTAGCTAAAGGAGAAACTAGAACTTCTGAGGAAGAGAGCATATTAGATTACTTAAGGAGTAGGGGTTCTATAATTTTATTAGCCTCTTCAATAGCCGACTCCCTTGAAATTATTTTAGATAAACGAGTCATTAATAGGTTTGATATTAAATTTATAAAAAACTTAAAACTTAACGAAGCAATATTTGAATGGCGAAAAATAGTTGAGATAGGTAGTGCTTTTATACCTCAACTTGCAGAAGGGTTGCAAGATGGTATAAAAAACAAGGACAAAGTAAATGCTGCAATAAGTACATTTAAAAGCCTTATATCAGCTGTTAAAACTGTAAATAAGAGAGTCTTTGATGATTTTAGTAGTAATGTGAAATGCTGAGAATAAGACTGTGAGTATGAAAATTATGACACCCTCAGGGATTCTACTCTTTAGAAAATAACGGTTGTGAATTTTAAAAAAATATTTGCCAATAACATAAATAGCACATTAGTTTTTACATCTACATGGCAAACCTTGAAACCAAAAGAGCCTAATTTTTTTGCTTACGCTCAACAAAAAGATAAATTTAGGAATGAATAAAAAAAAGGCATTCTATGAAACGGATTTGGGTCAACTCTTTTTAGGCGATTCCTACCACGAACTAACAAGCGGTGCACTTGATCAATATAAAGGAAAAGTAGACCTCATCATCACATCACCACCTTTCCCCCTAAATAACAAAAAGAAATATGGCAATTTACAGGGAGAGGCTTACAAAGAGTGGTTCGTAAATCTTGCTCCAAGATTTGAGGAACTATTATCTGAAAATGGTTCCTTGGTCATTGAAATCGGGAATTCTTGGGAGTCGGAACGTCCTGTCCAGTCCTTGTTGCATCTTGAATGCCTTCTTGGACTGGTCAAAAATTCAAATTTGCGGTTAATACAAGAGTTCATTTGTTACAACCCTTCAAAGTTACCTTCCCCTGCACAATGGGTTACGGTAAATAGAATAAGAACAGTAGATAGCTACACACATATTTGGTGGCTTGCTAAATCTGATTTCCCAAAGGCCGACAATAGTAAGGTTCTGAGACCATATAGTAAAAGTATGAAACGGTTATTGAAAAAGAAAAGCTACAATTCTGGAAAACGACCTTCTGAGCATGTAATATCTGAAAGTGGGTTTCTTAAAGATCATGGTGGCAGTATTTCACATAATTTCTTTGAAATGGATACTATTGACGATAATAGAGAGGTTAGACTTCCTTTTAATGTATTGAGTTACTCAAATAGCAACTCTAATGATTACTATATGAAAGCTTGCAGGAAGAATAATATTATCCCCCACCCTGCACGAATGAACCAAGGTATTGTTAGTTTCTTTATCAACTTTCTAACAGACGAAGAAGATTTAATTTTTGATCCATTTGCTGGTAGCAACACAACGGGAGCCACTGCCGAAAAACTTAAAAGAAAATGGCTAACAATTGAAATTGATCCTGAATTCGCAGATCAATCCATTTACAGATTTGAAGACAAAGAAATTAATGCTGAATTAAAAATCTATATTTAAATGATTAATGTAGTCAAAACCATCACAGACGCTGATTTCTTCAAGGAAGGTCAAATCGAGGATTTATTTGTTGGAAGACCATATTCAATCAATTATAATAAAGCCAACCTACTAATTTCAGATTACTGGAAACACAAAGTAAAAGGTATTCCGCAGGGATCTTTTTTACTTGCTTTTTATGATAATCCTTATGAAGAAGATATTCAAGAAGCATTGCTCTTGAGAGTTCTGAATCCATCTTCTCTTCCAACAGATAGCAACATGGTTTCATCCATGGTTGAATACTATAAAGACAATTTGAACACGTCAGGAAAAAAAACTGAACTGGATGACTTTACGAGGTTTGAGTTTAGTTTTTCTGGTTTAGAATGTAGAATCCTTGGCACATTCTATAAGGAGGGAGAAAATTTTGAGTTTGGTGCAGATGTTGAAAATTTTTATGCAGCACACAATTACAAAGTTTTCAAGGCGACAAGTAACATACTTGAATTAATTGTGAATCAAAGAGATAAAGATTTGATAGCTGGCGGAGAGTCCGAGTTCTCAATTGGTAAGGTTAGATACAGCTCTAGCCGCAGATTTAACTCACAAGACGAAGCAATCAACAAAGTAGAGGTTTATATAAATCCAGGCGATATGCTTGGCAAAAGAACTGCCTTATTCGGGATGACCAGAACTGGTAAGTCTAACTCCGTAAAAAAAATAATTGAAGCTACTGTTGAGATATCAAAAAGAGCTAAATACGATAGCTTAACGACACCTGCTAGCAGTGAAAATGTAATGGAGCCTTTAGATAATGAATCAGGAGCACCAAAATTTCAGGTGGGTCAAATTATTTTCGACATTAACGGGGAATATGCTAATGCAAACCTTCAAGATAAGGGAACAGCTATCTTTGATCTTTATAAAGACTTGGTTATACGCTATAGCGTTTTAGACAAAACAGATGAAGGATTTAAGGTACTGAAGACGAATTTTTATACTGAAATCCAAGCTGGTTTCGAGTTAGTTCGAGCTACATTAATCCAAGATACTAGTAATTATATTCAAAGCATTTGTGCAATAGATTTGAACAAGCCCGATGGCTATGACAAACAGATTCAAGATAGAACTAGTGATGAAAAAAATGCAGCTAACCTATATGACAGAAAGGTAGCACTATATAAGGCCTGCCTTCATGCGGCTGGGTTTCGTTCGTCAAATTCCACAGTCAAATTCTTCGGAGATGCGAGTACTATCAGCCAAATAATACCAAGTATTGAACCTCATAAGGGAATATCACTAGACCAATGTATCACATGGTTTTCAGCGATTTATGAGGCTACTGGCAATCAAAATCTTTCGCAACATTTTGTTCAATATCGCCAAAACAAAGGTTTTGACTATTTAGATGAGGATATGAGAGCTCTACTTATTTTTTTAACTCGAAAATCAACACCAAATGGTAGTGCTAATTTATCTGGATTCAGGAAATTAAGAGCGATATCAAATTTACATACCCCAACAATCCAACAATCCTTTGAAATTGAGATTGTTAAGGCTTTACGACAAGACAAAATAGTGATTATTGATCTATCCCAAGGTGACCCATTAATTCAAAGGCTATACAGTGAAAAAATATGTGGCAGAATTTTTCTTGATGCGATGGATAGGTTCATTAGAAATAAACCGAACAACTTCATTCAATTCTATTTTGAAGAAGCTCATAATCTATTTCCAAAGAAAGATGATAAAGACCTAAGTCAGATTTACAATAGGATTGCTAAAGAAGGTGCAAAACTCAACCTTGGCATGATTTACGCGACACAAGAAGTTAGCTCGATTAGTTCAAACATTTTAAAAAACACACAAAATTGGTTCATAGCACATCTTAATAATGAAGATGAGACTCGTGAATTGAGAAAATATTATGATTTCTCCGACTTCACAGAATCCCTTGTTCGGTTCAGTTCAAAAAATGATAAAGGTTTTGTTAGAATGAAAACTTACTCCAATCCGTTTGTAGTTCCGGTTCAAATAGATCAATTCCTAGCCAACAAGAAATGACCGTTGACATTTGCATAAAATGTGGTTTATCAGATTGGGGAATTTGGACATCAAGTTCAACTGGAAAAATAAATAGGTATTGTAGAGTTTGCAGAAGGAAAAGGGCTTCTAAATACACTGAGAGAAAGAAAACCAATGGAGGCCAGCATTCTCAAAGAGAATGGCAAAACCTTCTCTCCAAGACAAATAAGTGTTCAATCTGTAATGAGCTATGGAACTCGATTCCCAAAAGACCAGATAGAAGATATAAATATGTCTGGACTAAGGATCATATTATTCCATTAAGTCTAGGTGGAACGGACAGTATTGAAAATATTCAAGCAGCCTGCTATAGGTGTAATTCATCAAAATGTAATAGAATATAAGAAGTCATGGCATACAATCAAACTGGTAATCGTCCCTTTGAGCTTGCTAGCAAAAGCAATCACATCCACATAATTAAGGATCCTTCCGTTCAGGCTTTCCTAAACAGCCATGAGCTACCAAAAGAGGGGGAGGAAATTACATTATATGAGAATTATCTTGTTGAAATTGACTATCAAATCCCTGACTCAGTTGAATACATTATTGCTGTAGATGGTGGAGACACAACTGTTCCTGTAAAATCTAAATTTCCTTCATCAACACTTACTTTTTTTCAATTTGGAGCGAATCTTCTTACAATATCAGATTTAAAAGCACTCAAGGAAGAACCTTTTATCGCTCCTCAATCAATTGCTAAACTCAAGGAACTTCAGCGAATAAAATTTACACTTCCAACTAAGAATATTGGATTGATTAAGGAGGATGGAAATCGGGCAACCCTAACTTATTCTGTTCGTAAGGCCTTATATGATTTTTTTAAAAATCATGATTATTTATTCACTCTTAAATGGTTCCTTTTCGAGGAGTACAAAAGTCGGCCTAGATCAGTAAGAGAATTAGCCAGCCATCCAGAGAATAATTCATCAAAAAAAATCCAATTTGAAAGAGATAAAATTGACAGCGAGTACATGCTCAAACACGCTGATGGGGATCTTTTTCTTACGGATATTTTCAGGTTACACGAGGTAGTTGATGAAGATTTGGGAGCAGGAGGTGTTGTTGGATATTTACGAAATCTTATTGAACATTTCATTCTTATCGACACGATTAGGGGAATTTACAAACGCAAGAAAAATTCTCTAAGCGAAGTTCTATTTATAAAAGATGGTCCTTTGGGATTCTTTGGCCAGACAGCTAACATGCATGAACCTATGCGAGAGCTTATGAATCACTTGCAGGATGAGTTAAAAATTTATTTGGTTGGCGTAGAAAAGTCAGGTCCATTTGTAGAACATGCTCAGGAAATAAAGGATAAAATCCAGTCAGGACAAGCATACCTTCTTTCAAATCGCTATATCTACAAATACATTAAACCAGGAAATGCCGATAATCCAGAGGCTTACGGTCGAACATCGTATTACAGCAGTAAAATAATCTTTAAGTCAAGAGATGAACGAATATATGTTATTACAATTCCAACACATGATCCCGAAATAGTCTTAGACCCAAAGAAAGACGATTTTAGAAACTTGGATACAATCCTTAAATATATTGAAGAATTGAAAAGTGATATGTATGACAACTCTCTTCTCCCGATTGCTCTCGCAAATAAACTTGTATCCCTATCAGATCACCCAAGTTCTGTATTACTTGAAAAATTTGCGAAAAAACTAATTAAATAAGCAACGCATAATACAAAAACTAGAATTTTAGATAAGCATGAAGACAAAAATTTTACTATTACTCCTTACAGTTTCACTTTCAACCTATGCTCAACGTGAGCAAGAGGTTTTACAATCTGACTCACTAATTTTTTACGGTTGGGATTTTTCACAACTACATCTGGTGGATGAAAAATACCTAGGTACAGATATGACCACGCAAGTATTAGAATGGGTAAACTTTTGTCAACAAAGAGCTACAGAGGAATGGTTAAGTAATAAATTTCAAAAAAAGGTAACAGTAAATTTTACACCTACAGCAGATAGAGCACGGAAAGTAAATGGGAGCAAAGTAGTTGCTCCAACAAAGACACTTATCAATAAAGATTCACTACAAGCTTATGTCAATGCTTTTGACTTTCCTGACAAGTCAGGAATTGGAGTAATCGTCTTTTTAGAATGTTTTGAAAAACCAACTAAAACAACATCAGGTTATTACACTTTCATAGATTTGTCAAGCAAAGAAATCATGTTAGCTGATTATTTCTCTGGACGTGAAGTTGATGGTTATGGTCTCACGAAATATTGGGGCATAAGTATAATGGGTACGCATAACGTTTATACATCAAACTTTAGAAAGAAATTAAAAAACTTAGCAGCTGAGGATTGAGAAAAACAAGACTAGTTTTAATAGATAATACACAAATGAAAAATATATTCTTAGCCATCTTCCTAATTTCAGCTTTTAATGCTGTTGGACAAAATCATCTTGTTGGAGCCAAGGTGGGTATTAATTTGGCAAACATTAATGAAAGTGATTTTTTAAACCAACACGATAATAGAACAGGATTGTACACAGGACTGTCTTATCGATATTTATCCAAAAAACATTTTACAGCAGGTGCAGAGTTAATATACAATCAGCGTGGCTTTCGCAGCGATATTTTAACAGCAGATGAGTTTGGTAACCCATCTGATGAGAATTACAAATCGAAATTTAATTACAACTATCTTTCACTTCCTATAAAAGCGGGTGTTAATATCGGAAATAAATCCTACGGCTTCGCAAACTTCGGAATTGTTCCATCTTTACTTATTAAGGCTAATATTATAGGCCCAGATTTTGACTCAAATGGTGATTATATAGGAGAAGAAACATTTAACGTAACCGATAGGGTTAGTAAGTTTGATTTCGCTGGACTTGTAGAAATAGGGGGTGGGTATAAATTTGAAGAGGGTTATTCGCTGTTCACTTCAATTGCCTATCAATACAGCTTTACGTCAATTACAAATTCAGAATATTTCGCAAACAGTAAGGTAACCCATTATGGAATTGCCCTTACCATCGGGGTGGAAGTTGCGTTAAAATAATAACATCTTCTCTTCCAAATTTGCACTTTAGAAGCTTGTGCCAGCTCAGCGGTTAATAGTAACGGGAATACATGATGGTAAAGATCCCTACGGGATGACTGCTAAATAAAACCTCTGCGTCTTCTCTGTGCTTCTCTGCGGGCTTTGTGGTTTAAAAACATCTTCGAACCCTTTGTGGATAATCCTTCAACCGATACCGATGACGCGTTTGATAGTTCACTTATGGCCCTCCCTCTACCTCCCTCCAAAGGGAGAAAAATTGGCATCAAACACGTCATCTTATTGTGATCTTTCGACCCCTTAGTGGTAAAAAGGCTACACTTCTCCTCGTCCTATCCTTCGACAGGCTCAGGATGACTTCGGAGAAACTGAGAACACCTCTGCGCTTCTCTGCGTACTTTGTGGTTAAAATGTGACGGTTACATTATGGCAAAGATCCCTGCCTACCGGAAGGCAGGCCTACGGGATAACTGCTAATAAAACCTCTACGTCTACTCTGTGCTTCTCTGCGGGCTCTGTGGTTTAAAAAAAATCTCCGTGTCCTTTGTGGTTAATCCTTCGACCGATACCGATGACGCGTTTGATGGTTCACTTATCGTCCTCCCTCTAACTCCCTCCAAAGGGAGAAAAATGTAAAACACGTCATCTTATTGTGATCTTTCGACCCCTTAGTGGTAAAAAGGCCACACTTCTCCTCGTCCTATCCTTCGACAAGCTCAGGATGACTTCGGAGAAACTGAGAACACCTCTGCGCTTCTCTGCGTACTTTGTGGTTACAATGTGACGGTTACATTATGGTAAAGATCCCTGCCTACCGGAAGGCAGGCCTGCGGGATGACTGCAAAATAAAACCTCTCTGCGTTTCTCAGCGTCCTCTGCGGTAAGAAAAAACATCTGTGGTTCATAAAAAGAGGCTGTCCTTTGCAGAACAGCCTCTTTAAATGATAAAGATCGTATTGATTACTTCAACGAAGCGATCAAATCTTCATTTCTTTTTATGTAACCGAAGTCACCTTGCTCATTGGCTTTAGCCGTTTCCATAGATTGCATGGCAGTAGCTTTAGCTCCTTTTTTGTCGCCTAGTGCAGCTTGGATACGCGCTTTAGTGTGTACATTCCAAAATTGCTTACTATTCTCACCTACAGCAAGGTACATGTCCATCCACTTCAAAGCCTGATTAAGGTCTTTGCCAGTATTCAAATAGTAATTGGCTGCAGCTACATAATTGGCAGGATTTACTTTTGTATTGGCTTCGATATCAGCCATTATTTGTTCATCAAAAGAAACCTTTACAGGTACTTTTACAGAAACGTTGGCCCAAGTCAATTCGATGTTAGCTGAGGTGTTGTCTTCGCTAATATCAGAGATATTGAAAGTCAAGGCCTCTACCGGAGCGCTCAAAGTAGTTGCTTTTACAGTGGTACTCATCACCTCATTGGCTTTGTCATATCCATTCACATTTCCGCCAAGGGAAAGGTCAGAATAAAGCATAACTTTCCATTCTGTCTTGCCAGGAGTTGCAAAAATCAAATATTTTCCTGCTTTTACGTCTGTACCGCCTATGTTGGCGTCAGTACTCAAAGTCAAAATAGAACCTGCATTGGCTCCTGCTCTCCATAATTGGCCATAAGGTTGTAGGAAGTCACTTCCTTCACCAAATATTTTACGCCCTTTTACTTTTGGCCGTGAATAGTCAATGGTAACGTCTGTAAGTCCTACTTTACTGTAAACAGAGCCAGCTGGACTTGCGGCTGGAATCGTTATTTGTGCTTCTACAGTCATAAATAGACAAGCGGCTAGCATTGTAAGTAATGTTTTTTTCATGGTAAATTTTAATTATGTTAGTTTCATTGAGGTACTAAAATTATCAATTTAAGTTAAGAACACCGAGACTTTGAAGATTAAGAACGCATATTATCAGACAGATGACGTTGTTGGTGCTGCAAAAGACTTAATTGGGAAGGTATTATTCACCTCTGTTAATGGAGTACTGAAGTCAGGGGTGATAGTTGAAACCGAGGCCTATTCCTATAAAGAAAAGGCATGCCATGCCTATCAGGGCAAAAGGACCAATCGCACGCAAACCTTGTTTGAAGAAGGAGGTATCGCTTATGTTTATTTATGCTATGGCATCCATCACCTGTTTAATATAGTTACCAATGAAAGGGGCATAGCTGAAGCAGTTCTGATTCGCGCTTTAGAACCAATTAAGGGATTTGCACAGGAAGAACTAAACCCTAAAATGAAGATCACGTCTGGCCCGGGTAAGCTTTCCAAGGCCATGGGCATCACCACGGCATTGAATAGGGAGAGTTTAACAGGCAACCGCATTTGGTTGGAAGATCAGGGAATAACAATAAATAGGGTGGACGATAGCCCAAGGATAGGAGTGGATTATGCCCAAGAAGATGCGCAATTACTTTGGCGATTTACAGCAAAAGACAATCAATGGCTGAGTGGTGGGAATAAGTGACAATTGTTTGAAAAAATGAGAGTCTAACCGCTATATTTGTTATTATATGAACAAGATATTATGCCCAGTCGATTTTTCAGATGTGTCATTAAATGCCATTGAATTTGCTGTGGAGATTGGCAAAAAATTTCAGTCAAGGATAACCCTGCTACATGTATTTGTTGAAAAGGACTTTAGTAAAGCCATTGGTGCTGCGGGCAAAGGCAAATCGTTCAAAGAACTAATGGCGATTGCCAATACAAAACTTAAAAATTTAGTAGCCAGTATTAACGAACAATCTAAGGGAGAAGGCATAGATTTCTGTGATTATTACATGGAAATGGGCGGGTTGGTAGACAAAGTGAAAGAAGTGGCAGTTGATGAAAACTATGACTTAATAGTGATGGGCACTACCGGGGTAAGCAAATCGAATGGAATATTTTTTGGCAGCAATACCGAAGAAGTAATCGACCTTATTAGAAAGCCAATTTTGTGTATCCCACAGAATGCTTCATTCAGTAAGTTTAAGAAGATTGTTTATGGGTCTGATTTTTTAGTAGAGGATAGGGATGCCATACAGGAAGTAATATCATTCGCCACCATGTTTGATGCGAGAATCAATGTGCTTCATCTCAATTTGAGCGATTCTGATAAAGAATACAAGGCCTTTGTTGAGGACCTAAAGAGTTTCATACAGTATAACAAAATCTCGTTTACAAATAGAAATTACAAGGGCGATCTGGGCACTGGCATTAATGAATATGTCGAACAAGAAAAGGCCGACCTGCTCGTTGTATTTAAGCGAAAGCGTAATATTGTAGAAAGTATATCGAGTAGGAGCCTGACTAAAATCCTTTCTTACTCTACGGATAAGCCGCTACTTGTTTTAAAATTATAACCTTATAAATACCTGACCAATACATGTCCCTAAAAGCCCCATGCTTGTTTATTCTATTTTTGGCCAGTTTTCAAGTGTTAGCTCAAGATCCATTTGAAAATATCAATAGCAAATATGATGAGCAGAACCCAGTGCTTTCCCCTGACGGCAAGACGCTCTACTTTACACGCAGTAATCATCCACAAAATGTAGGTGGTGTCATTGACCCCGGAGATATCTGGTACAGTAATATCAATCCTGATGGCACGTGGTCAGAGCCGGTACACCCTCTCATACTTAATAACAGTGGCTGGAATGGCGTATTGGGCTTTGTAGGCGGCAGCGATGTGATGTACCTGTTCAACCATTACAATGAATCGGGTGGTGCAGTAAAAACACAAGGCATATCAAGGTCATTGAAAACCACTTCTGGGTGGTCGTTTCCTACGAATATAACAGTACCTTATTATAAAAATCTATCAAAATCACATGGGGGCAATATCCTGCCTGATGCCAGTATAATGGTAGTGTCATTGGAAAGTTATGATAGCCGAGGGGGCGAGGATATTTATGTGTGTTTCAACAAAGGGAACAGTCAGTGGTCGGAGCCTAAAAATCTTGGAAGTCAGATCAACACACGCTATCAAGAATTCTCACCATTTATTTCCAATGATGGCAAAACCCTCTACTTCTCATCCAATGGTCACGAAACATCGGGAGGGACGGACATGTTCAAAGCGGAACGACTGGATGATTCCTGGCAAAAATGGAGTGTATTGGAACCTTTAGACCAAATGAATACTGAAGGCAAAGAACTTGGTATTCACGTGTATGATGGTTTTTACCTCTATACTTCTACACTTAATAGTGATGGCTATGCCGATATCAAGATGTTTAGGGACGTGGATGTGGTAGAGCCGAAAATGGACACCACGGTAATGGACTCTACACTACTAAAAGGGATTGCCATTGTAGAGGACGAGCCTATTGTAGATGACAAATTGATCACATTATTTGGAGAGGTAAAAGAAGAAGGATCAAATAAGCCACTAAATGCCAGTATTTCATTGAAATCCACCTCTGATTCGTTGATTAGCACTGTTCAATCAACGAAAGGTAGCTATGCTTTAAAAATTGAGGCCATTGGCATTTATAGGGTAAGTGTGGAGGCACCGGGTTATGTTAGCCATCAGGAGTTGTTGGAACTGCGCAGCAACCGGATTAATAGTTTTGAAATGAACTTTGAACTACAAGCTATTAAAGTAGGGACGAAGGTAAATTTGAAAGATGTCTTGTTTAAGCAATCCAAAACGGAGTTTCTTGAAAGTTCCTACCCTGAATTGAATTTGGTGGTAAAGTTTATGAAAGAAAATCCAAAGGTTGAGATCCGATTGGAGGGGCACACCGATAATAGAGGGGTGGCAAAGTACAATGTGAAACTCTCAAAAGAACGGGTGGAAGCCGTAAAATCTTACTTAGTGAAAAAAGGAATCTCACGAAAACGTATTTCCGGTAAGGGCTATGGTGGCAGCCGACCTATCGCTGATAATAACAACTCTGAAACCAGGGTACTGAACAGAAGGGTGGAATTTACCATTGTCAAAAACTAATTCTAATATGCAGAAACACTTATGGGTGTAAGTTTTTATTGCATTTTTGAGTTTATTATATAATTTATTACATTACCTTACTCAGGTAAAGTAATTATTTATAAATGGAAACAGGAGTAAGGGAAACAAAATCAGCACAAATTAAACTTGACATTCTCAACGCAACTTTAAGCCTACTCGGGAAAAAAGCGTTCAAAGATTTATATGTCGATCTGATCTGTGAGAAATCTAATATTTCGAAAGTAACATTCTTCAAATATTTTCCGCAAAAAGAAGATATCCTACTTTACTATATACGTATTTGGTGTTTTGAGAGGGCCGTAGAGCTTAACCAAGAAAAGAAAGTAGGAATGGAGGGAATCTATTTCCTGTTTGATAAAATGGCATTAGCCTATGAGAAACACCCGGGGCTAATCCTAAGCTTGATCAGTTATATTACTTCATTGCCACGGCCACCTTCCCCTTTCCCACTCAAAAGCGTGGAAAGGGAGTTGCTTTTTCCGGAGGTATTGCCCGAAATGAAGGTGGAGGTGCTTTCTATACAACAGATGATGGAGAATTTCCTGCTCGAAGCGGTCTTCAACAAACAAATTACAATTAAAGGCGACACCAAAGATTTGTCTTTACTTTTTATGACATTGATCTATGGGTCTATTGTTACCGCTCATATGAGACAGATTACCCCAATCAGTGGTTTCTTCAAACGCAATATCAATAGTGTATTGAAAGGGCTATCCCACTAGCTTTTTTTGAACTTGTTTTTGACAAATTCAAAAAATTGTTTTCGTTCTGATCGGCTGGTAAATAAGGAAGAAAGTGTTTGAAAGTAACCGCCAGTAGGATTTGTAAGAGTGTTTGTCTCATTGACTTCTGCACTATCGTCTTTAAGTGGCCTATCTACAGCAGAAGTGGATTGCTTTTTTGGATCCAACTCATCAGCTTTGGCAAAACTAGCCTTTGACTTTTCAATCCGTCCTAGTTTCTCCTCCAAAATGCCTTTGTTGTTGTGGGCAATGGCATCATCAGGATCTAATGATATGCATAGCTCATAGTCAGCGATAGCTCCCTCAACGTCACCCATTTTATCTTTGATATACGCGCGGCTTGAATAGCGGAATGGTTTTGATGGCTCTAATTCAACAGCTAGATTTAAATCGTTCATGGCCAGATGGTTATCTCCATTGAGATGATGGGTGACGGCACGCTCACTTAGGTAATATGGGTTTTTGGGATCACTGCTGATCAGTTGATTGAAATCAATTAAAGCTTTTTCAAAATGCTTTAGTTTAAAATAGGCCTTGGCACGATTATATCGTATTTCATTATTTTCAGGACTGGCATTTAATGCCGCATCAAATTCTGTAATGGCCTGTTCGTATTGATCTGATCTGCAAAACTGTATGGCCTTGTCAAAATGTTCCTGTGCTGTCGGGTTCATTGGTAGGGGCTTTGATCGGTGCTACAACTCTTGCTGAGTCTGCCTTATTACTTTTTGGTTTAATCTTTTTCTTCTTGGGTGCTTTTACTTCGGCTGATTTTTTCAAGATTTTCACGCGCACATATTTCACCTTTTTCTTACGCTTATCCTTTTTTGGATTGTAAGACCTATTTCTGTTCACAGGTTTTACGTGCTTTACAGTAATATACTTGGTGTTATTACAGCCAAAAAGCAAAATGCTAGTAATCAGCGCTATGATGTATAATCTGTTCAAATCTTAGAAACGTAAAGAAGATATATTTTATTGAGAATAGGAAGTGCCAATTAAATAGAGTGGCTATATAATGCAAAAAGCCTCTTAGATTACTCTAAGAGGCTTTTAAGCGGTCTGGACGGGACTCGAACCCGCGACCTCCTGCGTGACAGGCAGGCATTCTAACCAACTGAACTACCAAACCATTTAATCCCTTTCGATTAAGGTGGTGCAAATGTATATCGGGCAGTTTTTATTTCCAATAGAAGCCTTCATTTTATTTAATATATTTTTACACTCACCTTTTCCTTACTATTACCTATCATAAATCAATATTAGTTATAATTTTGTATCTTAACTAAACGGATATGCTATTGGATTTCGAAAAGCCTATTGCAGATTTAGAGGCAAAACTAGAAGACATGAAAAGAATCGCAGCAGAAAGCGATGTGGATGTTAAAGAAGCCGTAAAATCACTGGAGACTAAGATTAAGAACCTGAAAAAGGATACTTTTAATAACCTTACACGCTGGCAGCGGGTGCAACTTTCGAGACACCCTGAAAGGCCATATACTCTAGATTACATCTATGAGATATTTGATGATTTTGTGGAGTTACACGGTGACCGCACCGTTGCGGATGATAAAGCCATGGTAGGTGGGTTCGCTTCTGTTGATAAACAGACCTTTATGGTCATTGGTCAACAAAAGGGGCGGAACACTAAACAGCGACAAATACGCAACTTTGGTATGGCTAACCCTGAAGGCTATCGGAAAGCACTACGTTTGATGAAGATGGCCGAGAAGTTTAACAAGCCTATCATTACATTAATAGATACTCCTGGAGCTTTTCCCGGCCTTGAGGCTGAGGAGCGGGGGCAAGGGGAGGCCATAGCACGAAACCTAAAGGAGATGTTTATGCTCAAGGTACCTGTCATCTGTATTGTCATTGGTGAAGGGGCCTCTGGTGGTGCATTGGGTATTGCCATCGGTGACAAGGTGCTTATGTTGGAAAATACATGGTATTCGGTGATTTCACCAGAGTCATGTTCTTCGATACTTTGGAGAAGCTGGGACTTTAAAGAGCAAGCCGCTGAGGCCCTCAAGCCAACAGCGAAGGATATGCTTGAACTCAAACTAATAGACGGTATAGTAAAAGAACCTTTGGGTGGGGCTCATACGGACATGAAATGGATGACCAAGGAGTTGAAGAAAACCATCATGGAAAACTTAAAAGAACTTGATGCCATGACCCCGCAGCAAAGAATTGATGCCAGGATTGAAAAATTCTGTGCGATGGGACAGGTAAAGGAATAATTGAATTTGAATTCATTAAATTAGGCCACAAATTAATATAGTGGCCTTTTTTTGTTTATTAAAGGTGTAAATCAAGCTTATAGTATTATGAAATTACATGTAATTGACACGGGTTTTTTTAAGTTGGACGGAGGGGCCATGTTTGGGGTGGTGCCCAAGTCATTATGGCAAAGAACCAATGAACCAGATGCCAACAATCTTTGCACTTGGGCCATGCGATGCTTGCTTATTGAAGATGGAAACCAGCTGATTTTAATTGATAATGGCATTGGCAATAAACAAGACGAAAAGTTCTTAAAGCACTATTATTTACATGGAGATGCCACGCTAACCAAGTCATTAAAGTCTAAAGGTTTTTCGCCTGATGACATTACCGATATGTTTCAGACACACCTGCATTTTGATCATTGTGGAGGGGGTGTAGAAAGAAAAGGAGATAAATTGGAGTTGACCTTTAAAAACGCAAAATACTGGAGCAATAAAGATCATTGGCAATGGGCAACGGTGCCCAATCCAAGGGAAAAGGCCTCTTTTTTGAAGGAAAACATTTTGCCAATAGAAGAAAGTGGCCATCTCAATTATGTTCCCATAAATGGTGATTCACCATTTAAGCAGTTTGATATAGCCACTTTTGATGGCCATACAGACAAGCAAATGGTACCCATGATTAAATACAATGATAAGACCATTGCTTTTGTGGCTGATCTGTTACCTTCTGTTGGTCATATTCCATTACCTTATGTAATGGGTTATGATACCCGACCTTTGCTCACCATGCAGGAAAAGGAAAAGTTTCTAAATGAAGCCGCTGATAATGGGTACATATTATTTCTTGAGCATGACGCCATCAACGAATGCTGTACAGTAAAACATACTGAAAAGGGGGTAAGGCTGGATCAGGCCTTTTCGTTAACTGAGGTACTTTGATATTCACCACCTCCACCTATCGGATGGCTTGGAGCCATATAATAAAGTAGGTTTGGAATATGGGCAATTTGGAAAAAGAAGAGTTATTGGAATAAATCCGGTAAAAACAGTATATGAGTGAAACCAAAACCATAGGCTTAGCACTTTCGGGGGGTGGTGCAAGGGGCATTGCCCACTTGGGTGTGATTAAAGCATTGGAGGAACTGGGCGTAAAAATAAATTTTCTATCAGGCACGAGTGCTGGTGCAATAATAGCGGGTCTTTATGCTTATGGCCACAAGGTAGAGGACATTTTTAACGTCTTATTAGAGCTAAAGACCTTCAAGTTTCTACAACCAGCAATGAGTACTAAAGGGTTGCTGAAAACAGAAGTAATGTATAAACTGTTAAAAAATCATCTACCAGATAACTCCTTCGAATCACTGAAAATCCCAACTTACATTGCTGCTACCAATTTGAGACTAGGGGAAACAAAATATTTTAACGAAGGTGATCTTGTTTTGGCTATTTGTGCTTCCTCATGTATCCCTGTGTTATTCAATCCAGTGGAAATTGATAAAGAACTATACATTGACGGAGGCATTCTCAACAACCTACCAATAGAACCGATCAGGGAATGCTCGGATCTGGTAATTGCCTCACATTCTAACCCCATTGATAGGGATTTTGCCCCCAAGAATTTTAGATTTGTGATGGAACGGGCTCTTATGCTGGCCATCACGCGAAATGTATATGAGCGCAGACCAGCATGTGATTTTTTTATAGAACCTAAGGGGTTGGAACCCTTTAAAGTAATGGATATTAATAAAGCGCAGGAAATATTTGAAATAGGATATACTGAAGCTTTAAAACAATTTGAAGAACAAAAGCTATTGGAACAAATATGACTTTCAAAGAACAGATTTTACAAGGGATACCAGATACCTTACCAAATAAAAAACAGTTTGATCCCACCATCAATCACGCACCGAAGCGAAAGGATTTACTGTCTGCTGAAGAGAAAGAATTGGCACTGATTAATGCACTAAGGTATTTTCCTCAAAAGCATCATGCTGAATTATTACCTGAGTTTAGGGAAGAGTTGGAGAAATACGGCCGTATTTATATGTACCGATTCCGCCCTGAATATGATATGTATGCCCGTTCATTGGAGGATTACCCTTTCCAATGCCAACAGGCAGGGGCTATTATGTTGATGATTCAGAATAACCTGAATCCAGCTGTGGCACAACACCCGCATGAGTTAATTACCTATGGTGGAAATGGAGCAGTTTTTCAAAACTGGGCACAGTACCTGTTGACCATGCAGTATTTAGCCACTATGTCTGATAAGCAGACCCTGCACATGTATTCAGGACATCCGATGGGCTTATTCCCCTCTACAAAAGGTGCTCCCAGAGTGGTGGTGACCAATGGTATGATGATCCCCAATTATTCATCACAATATGACTGGGATAAATATAATGCTTTGGGCGTCACACAATATGGCCAAATGACAGCGGGTTCGTACATGTACATAGGCCCACAGGGTATTGTTCACGGAACCACGATCACGCTATTAAATGCAGGCAGAAAAATTGCCAAAGAGGGTGAAGGACTGGCAGGTAAACTGTTTGTTTCATCAGGATTAGGGGGGATGAGTGGGGCTCAACCTAAGGCAGGAAATATTGCTGGATGCATTTCGGTGGTGGCCGAAGTTAATCCCAAAGCCATTGCTACAAGGCATAGTCAGGGTTGGGTAGATGAAGTAATTGATGATTTAGATGACCTTGTTGCAAGGGTTAAGGTAGCAAAAAAAGGAAAAGAAGTGGTTTCTATTGCCTTTGAAGGCAATATTGTAGCTGTTTGGGAAAAATTCAATGAGGAAGGGATTTATGTGGATATGGGCTCTGATCAGACCTCATTACATAACCCCTGGTCGGGAGGATATTATCCCGTGGGGCTTACTTTTGAGGAGGCCAATAATATGATGGCGAACGATCCTGAGCAATTTAAAAAACGAATACAGTCAACGCTGGTCAAGCATGCGTCAGCCATCAATAAACATACCGCCAAAGGCACCTATTTCTTTGATTATGGCAATGCCTTTTTACTTGAGGCTTCACGTGCAGGAGCTGAAGTGATGGCCAAAGATGGCATCAATTTCAAGTACCCATCCTATGTACAGGATATTATGGGGCCTATGTGTTTTGATTATGGTTTTGGCCCTTTTAGATGGGTTTGTACAAGTGGCAAGCCAGAAGATCTGGCGAAAACGGATAAGATTGCAGCGGATATATTAACAAAACTCAAAGAATCCTCACCTGCAGAAATTCAACAACAAATGTCTGATAATGTACAATGGATAGAAGCTGCAGGGCGGAACAAGTTGGTAGTGGGTTCCCAAGCACGGATACTTTATGCAGATGCCACTGGACGAATTGAAATAGCCAAGGCTTTTAATGAGGCTATTAAGAATGGTGAAATTGGCCCTGTTGTGTTGGGTCGTGACCACCATGATGTATCAGGCACTGATAGTCCATATCGTGAAACATCCAATATTTATGATGGTTCGAAGTTTACAGCAGACATGGCCATTCATAATGTAATTGGTGACTCCTTCAGAGGGGCTACATGGGTTTCCATTCACAATGGGGGCGGGGTAGGCTGGGGAGAGGTAATCAACGGTGGTTTTGGAATGTTGCTGGATGGTAGTAAAAAGGCCAAAAAAAGGTTGAAAAACATGCTTTTCTTCGATGTTAACAATGGAATTGCCAGACGAAGCTGGGCGAGGAACGAAGAAGCCATCTTTGCCGTTAAGAGGGCTATGGATAACAACAATGAACTTAAAATCACGCTTCCTAACCTTATAAAGAAACCTTGATTATTTTGGAAATAAAGTTTTCAAATTGATATACAACCCGGCTTTATTTTCGTTCAAAGAGTTGAATTAATTAAAACCACATAATATCTATGAAAAGAATCTCAGTTTTAGTGTTTGTCTTTTTAGTTTCATTTGCCACCTCCTATTCTCAGTCTATTATTGGAGGCGGATTGGCTTTAGGTAGTAATTCTGGTGCCTATAACGTAGGGGCTCCGGGGCTATTCCTTCAAGGTGAGTTTTATGTAAATGACAAATGGAGTTTTAGTCCAGATGCCATAATTTATATAGTCAGTAACAGGGTCAATGAAAGCCGTGGGTTCTGGGAGGTCAATGCCAATGCCAATTACTATGTCTATGAAGATTGGGGATTAAGTTTTTATGGTATTGCAGGCTTAAATTTATCCACAGCTTCATACAAAATAGATGGATTTGGCAGGCGTACTAATTCCGAATTGGGTTTGAATGTGGGAGCTGGTGTAAATTGGGATATCCAGCAAAATTTCACCCCATTTTCAGAAGTGAAATTTACATTAGGAAATTATGACCAAGCAGTATTTAAAGTGGGAATAAAGTACCAAATTAGCAGATAGTTAAGGACAGAATTGATAAGATGGCTTTTATTTATTAGTTTAATGATTATTAACCAACGTTGAAAAAATAAAATTATTATGAAAAAAATTACAATATTATCATTACTCTTAGTGGGTGCATTTTTCACGACTCAGGCACAAATTACTATTGGTGCAAAGGCTGGAATAAACGTAGCAAATCAGAAGTTTGACGCTGACGGATTCAGTATTTCTCCAGATGCCCGTTTGTCCTACCTAATAGGCGGATTTGCTGTTATTGACATTAGTGATAATATAGGTTTTCAACCTGAATTATTATTGTCAGGAAAAGGAGCAAAATCCAATGGATTTAAGGCTAAACTAACCTATATTGACCTGCCTTTGCTAGGGAGATATAGTTTTACGGAAATGTTCAGTGTACACGCAGGACCACAGATAAGTATATTGGCCTCAGCTAAAGATGAAGACGGTGATGACATCAAAGACGGTTATACAAGTACCGATTTAGGTCTTGCTGTTGGTGGACAGGTTGATCTGCCTATGGGTCTAGTTGGCGGACTTAGATATGTATTGGGCCTTAGTGATGTAAACGATGCTGGTGGAGGTACTAAAGTGAAAAACAGAACTTTTCAAATTTATGCTGGTTGGAAATTCATGAAATAAATAATACATAAAAAAGGAGTCAATATTAATTGACTCCTTTTTTTATGTGTCCCGAAGTAAGATTTGGGATAAATTAGTATTAAATTATATTTGATTGAGTAGACACGTAACATTAACTTTTTTCTAAATTTGGCCTCAAACATTTAAACACAAACATTATGAAAAAGATTTTACTATTTACAATGATCTTCGTTGGTGCATATTCGTTTTCCAGCGCACAGGTTTCGGGAGGTATCAAGGGAGGTGTGAATTTCGCCAATGTTGATTCCGATGGTAATACAGATGGAACCACCGGGTATCATGCCGGAGTGTTTTTAAACATCGGATTTGCAGGGATATCATTACAGCCGGAAGTTCTATATTCACTAAAGGGTTATAAGGATGTTGATTTAACCTATGTGGAGATTCCTATTTTGTTAAAGAAGAACTTTGCCAAAGTTGTAAACATACACTTGGGGCCACAGTTTGGATTTTTGACTAAAGCTGAAGCCGATTTTGGCGGAGGTAGTCAAGATATAAAAGACCAATTGAAAGGATCGGATTTATCCGTTGTTTTAGGAGCAGGTGTTGACCTGCCAATGGGATTGAGTGGAGGTCTTCGATACGTGTTGGGTTTGAGTGATATTGATGATTCACCCGTAGGAGGAGGTTCTGTGAAAAACAGAACATTCCAAGTTTATGTAGGCTATAAATTATTTGGAAAATAAGTTATCAACCATTTAAAAAAGCCTTGAAGAGCAATCTTCAAGGCTTTTTTTTATTCTAAACCCATCCTAAGGCTATATACGGTATTCCAGATAGCATTAGGATGGTTTTCTATAAGCAAGGAGAGGTGCGATAGGCGTGGTAGTCTATTTTTAATCAGCAATACAATTTAGAAACTGTTTTGTTCCTACTGATGACGTGTTTGATGCCAAATTTTTCTCCCTTTGGAGGGAGATAGAGGGAGGACTATAAGTGAACTATCAAACACGTCATCGGTAGGAGTAAGGCATGATCCCTCTCTTCCAGATTTGAAATCTGGAAGCTTAGCAATAAAGTAGTGTCAGAAATATATTATGGTAAAGATCCCTACGGGATGACTGCACTATTTCATAATCGTCTTTGTGATGTGCTATCCTGAATTTGTTGTAGGAATTGACTTGGCAATCCCCATCACCAAACCCATTCTAAGGCTATATACGGTATTCCAGATAGCATTAGGATGGTTCTATTATTGGGAGGTACAGTCTAGAGACTGCTTCGTGCCTGGTATGACGATTAATTCACTTTAATCACATAGTAGTTCTTTTTTCCTTTTTGGGCAAGTAGGTATTTACCTTGAAGTAAAGAAAAATCGGCCTTTTGTTCTGGAGATTCAATCTTTGTTTTATTGATACTCACTCCACCACCTTGAATCATCTTTCGGGCTTCTCCTTTAGATTTAAAAATCAAACCCTCTAAAGTAACAGAAAGCAATGTTGTAACATCTTCAGCTGAGTCCAATGCATCTTTGGTGATCTCAGTTTGAGGCACGCCACTAAATACGGATAAAAAAGTACGTTCATCCAAACTTGCCAAGTCGGCCGTGGTGGATTTTCCAAACAATATTTCAGACGCTTTAATTGCTGCCTCATAGTCAGCCATTGAATGCACCCTAATGGTAATGTCTTTCGCCAGAGCACTTTGCAATTTTCTTAAATGGGGAGCTTCTAAATGTTCCTTTTCTAGGGACTCAATTACCTCTTTGCCCATTAGCGTGAAAATCCTGATAAAATTAGCAGCATCTTCATCTGAGGTATTCATCCAATATTGGTAAAACTCATAAGGGGTTGTTCTGTCTGCATCTAACCAAATATTTCCACCTTCACTTTTGCCAAATTTAGTCCCATCTGCCTTTTTGATGAGGGGAGTGGTAATCGCAAAAGCCTCACCACCACCTTTTCTGCGGATCAATTCGGTACCGGTTACGATATTTCCCCATTGATCAGAGCCTCCTAGCTGAAGCCTACATTTTTTGTTGTTGTACAACCAGTAGTAGTCGTAACCTTGGATGAGTTGGTAGCTAAACTCTGTAAATGACATGCCTGACTCTAGCCTTGATTTGACCGAATCTTTAGCCATCATGTAATTTACAGAAATGTGCTTGCCTACTTCACGGATAAAATCAAGAAAATTGAAGTCCTTAAACCAATCATAGTTATTTACTACTTCAGCAGAATTTTCACCACAGTCAAAATCCAAAAACTTCTTCAATTGCTTTTTAACCCCTGCGAGATTATGATTCAATTGATCTATGGAAAGCAGATTCCTTTCTGCTGATTTACCTGATGGATCACCTACCATTCCAGTTGCGCCACCCACGAGTGCCATAGGCTTATGACCGGCTTTTTGGTAGTGAACCAAGGTCATTACCTGAACCAGATTGCCAATATGTAATGAGTCTGCAGTTGGGTCAAATCCGATGTAAGCAGTAGTTATTTCTTTGTTTAGTTGTTCTTCAGTCCCTGGCATGATATCATGAATCATGCCTCTCCACCTTAGCTCTTCTATAAAATTCGTCATTGATCTTATTCAGTAATAAAGCTGCAAATATAGTAAGGGTGAGACAATCTTAAAGGATAACTTGAAAAAGCGTTTTGACAATCGTCCATCTTTATTTCAATTACACCATGTAAATTCTTAAACTTGCTTTCTTAAAAATCAAACTATGCAACAACCAGACTCACTCAATCAAGTAGCCGAATTCCACAAGACCTTTAAACACCCGATAGTAAAAGATCCCGCTATCCCTAATGAAAAGAGATGCGCCTTAAGGGTAGAGCTTATAGCTGAGGAATTAAAAGAGTTGGAACAAGCCATTAAGGATAATGATTTGGTAGAAGTGGCTGATGCACTTTGTGATATACAATATGTGCTTTCAGGAGCTATATTGGAGTTTGGAATGGGAGATAAATTCAAGGCTTTGTTTGATGAGGTACAACGTTCGAACATGAGCAAAGCATGTAAGGACGAAGCTGAAGCCAAGGCAACGGTGGCTTACTATCAAAATGAAAAAGATACGGAGTGCTACTATAAGGAAGTGGATGGAAAATATCTCGTATATCGGAAAGGAGATGATAAGACATTAAAATCAATCAATTATTCCCCTGCCGATCTAAAGCAATTTCTTTAATATTTCTGGGCTACAAACACCGTACTGCCCACAGCAATTTCTGTCGGCACCGGTGAGCCCATACAGCAAGTTGACCCCAATAGGAATTTTCCCAATTCATCTCCAATACTGATGTGAGCACCGGGTTTTATGTTTTCACAAAGTTGGATAGTACCTACCGCTGGCCCACCAACAATAGATATGAACCAGTTTCGGTTATATTGATCAACTAAGGTCAAGTTTACACGCTCATTGCGCATAGCAGGAAGGGAGGGGTCCGATTTATAAACCCATGGCCTTAATAATACCAGATCACCAGGGATATGTTCTATCAATTTTACTGTAGCATCCGTTGGGCAGTGAATGCGGTGATAGTTATTATTATGTAAAAACACATTCGAAAAATAGTAGTTATCGGGTATATCGGAACCGGCTTCTCCAAATATGGTTTTTATATTTCTGGTGTCGCCTTTAATATTAATTGTAGGTAGTTGTCCCACTTGGCCATAGTCACATAATAGGCCCTCACAAGGCCAAATATGAGGCGATGATATTGTGGGCTTAGACCTATAAACACGGGTAAAAAAATCCTGGAAGCTGTTGTAGCCCTCATGGCCTTTTTCGGAAACGAATTGGCTAAGATAGCTTTCATCCAGCTGGTTCAGTTTACAATAGGGCTTAATGATATATTTTGTAAAAGGGCGATTGTAAATACTAGCGTAGATGCTAGATACTTTCTTTTGTAACTGACTGGGCAAGTTGCCCCATAAAGTCAGTGAAATAAATTTATAAATAGAATCCATAAGTCGTTGCTGTTTTATTTTCAGAACGTCAAACGAATGAATTTTGATTTAACCCTGTTAAACGATTAGACAAACAACGGGTTGATTAATATGGACAGTATTTTTAAAGAGGTTTATAACAACACGAAATATTAATCGGACTAGGGGAGGATTTTATTTTATGGTTCAATTCAATCAATATTTTTTCATAGATGTTAATGTAAGAAATAATAATTCTGTTGAAATCAACTATTTGGGGTAACCAAAGGGAATAATTATTACTTATATTTAGGAGTTATTAATTTTATGTAATCTAAAATATGGAAAGTACACCAAACGAGTTTTTACAATTTTGGCAAATGCTGATGCCCATTGGGGCGATCAGTTGTGTAGGAATTGCCATTATAATTTATCTGATCCACCAAATTAGGGTATCAGGAATAAAAGACTATAAAGCCAAGTATGACTATTTGAGCGTAAGTGAAATCAAAGCTTACAAAATAGCAATTGTTTTTATTGCCATAGCCTTTGGCTTGGTGGTCAACATGTATGGGCGGGACATGATCATATTTGACGTTGTTTGGTTCTCTGTATTGATATTTATCTCCATTGCTGGCGCCACCCTAGTTGGATACATTGGAGCCCTTATCTTACAATATTATTATCCAACGCAGCTTAATAAGAAACTAAAAAAGTGGCGTTATATGCCACGGGTAAACCCAAAGACCGGTAATGTGATGAGATTGTTGAGTGAAGATGAGGAGGATGTTCATTTGGATGAAGGAATGCGTGCTGAGGAGGATGTGTTTTCTGTTGATTATGATGTTTGGATAGACGAACAAACCGGTGACACAAAAATTGAAAAATATAAAGGACATCTTCAAGCACTTCAATGTAATAATTGTGGATTCTATACCATGAAAATTGTTAGGGAGGAAATAATTCAGGAGCCAACACCAGAAAAAGAAGGGGAATTATTAAAGCACTACAAATGTCAGTATTGTAGTTCTGTGCGTACAACCCAGTTTAATATAGCAAAAGAAGAAGACTATTCTCACTTCAAGCCTGACAAGAACAGCTTTAAGAAAAATGCTACTGTGGAGGTTGTGAAAGTGGAAATTATTTCATCTTTAGGATTTAAGAAAAGCTACGAATTTCAAAATGTTGAACAGGCGGAGAAATTCCTTAATGAGTTCGATATAGATAAAACCAAGTAGTCTTTTCCAACAACTTTGAAATGAGACCAAATTTATTCGGTCTCATTTTTGTGTGAAATATTAATTAATAAGAACACCTTTATTTTATTCTGGTCGTTAATGATATTACAATCAAGCATTAAATTTATGAATAGTAAGAAGTTAATCCTGTCACTTTTATTTTTTGCTGCAAGTATCTCCGTCTTTGCTTATGACCGAGACAGTACCGAACTTGTGCCTAAACCACAATTTGCTGCGGAAGCCAAATTGACAGCTCAAATATTGGACACCTATCATTTTAGTAAAATCAACTTAAATGACTCTCTGTCTTCAGTGATTCTCGATAGTTACATTGAAACATTAGATAATAACAAATCCTATTTTATACAATCGGATATTGACTCATTTGAGAAATATAGGTATGTAATAGATGATAAAACCAAGGAAGGTAATGTTGAAATTGCCTATGCCATCTACAAGGTTTTTAATCAGCGATTTAATGAACGGATGGCCTATGTGGATAATAGCTTGGAAAATGAGGATTTTGATTTTACCATTGATGAGTATTATGAAACCGACCGGTCAAAAAAGCCTTGGGCCAAAGACGAAGCTGAACTTAATGAGCTGTGGCGTAAGGTTATCAAAAGCCAGAAACTGAACTTGACGCTAAATGGCAAGGATCCTAAAGAGATCAACAAAACAATAAAGACAAGGTACGATAGGTTTAAAAAAGCGATAAGCCAATACAATTCAGAAGATGTTTTTGAGCTGTATATGAATACCATTGCGGAAGCATTTGACCCACACTCTAACTATTTTTCACCTAAGACCTCTGATCGTTTTCAACAGAATATCAGCTTGTCTTTAGAAGGCATAGGGGCCAGACTACAAACAGACAACGATTTTACCAAGGTAGTGGAAGTGCTGCCTGGTGGACCGGCCAAAAAAAGCGATCTTATTCATGCCAATGACAGGATTGT
Organism: Flammeovirgaceae bacterium UBA1842; assembly: GCA_002338655.1. Taxonomy (GTDB): domain Bacteria; phylum Bacteroidota; class Bacteroidia; order Cytophagales; family Cyclobacteriaceae; genus Fulvivirga. Next base: position 92,426 of record DDIU01000053.1, read on the forward strand.
GGGTGTTGGCCAAGGCGAAGATGGTGAAATAGTGGATGTAATAGGTTGGAGAATTGATGATGTAGTTGAATTGATAAAAGGACCAAAAGGCACAACGGTAAGGCTGGAAATCCTTCCTGCTCAAACTGGTGTTTACGGTTCTTCAGAAATTATAACGTTGGTGAGGGAAAAGATAAAGCTGGAAGATATGGAAGCTAAGGCGGAAGTTATTCCCACAACCAGAAACGGGAAGACATATAAAATTGGGGTAGTTACCCTGCCTAGTTTTTATATGGACTTTGAGGCTTACCAAAAAGGTGATCCCAACTATAATAGCACAACACGTGATGTAAAACGTCTTGTGAACGAACTCAAGGAGAAAGATATTGACGGCTTGCTAATTGACCTTAGAAACAATGGCGGAGGCTCATTGGCAGAAGCCATAGATTTGACTGGTTTGTTTATAAAAGATGGCCCCGTGGTACAGGTGAGGTCCTCTTCCAACAAAGTGGAAGTTGGGTCAGATGAAGACACCGAACTTGTTTATGACGGGCCAATGGCGGTATTGATCAACCGATTCAGTGCATCAGCTTCAGAGATTTTTGCGGGAGCGATTCAAGATTACCACAGAGGTGTGGTAATGGGCGAGACTACTTTTGGTAAGGGTACAGTGCAAAGCGTCATTGATTTGGGAAGGTATATTACCGTACCGGAAGGGGAGAAAGTAGGGCAGTTGAAGCTTACATTGCAAAAGTTCTACCGGGTCACAGGTAGTAGTACCCAACATTTAGGCGTAAGCCCGGATGTTAATTTTCCTTCAGCATTTCCAGCCGAAGAATTTGGGGAAAGCTCGAAACCAGGTGCTTTGCCTTGGGATCAGATAAAAGGGACCAAATACAGCCCAACAAATCAGGTTTCACCCAAACTGTTGTCGGAACTCAATAAGGATTATAATAAGCGGCTGACAACAGATCCCGTTTTGATTGATTTAGTAGAGGAAATAGGGGAGCTCAAGGCTAATATTGCGAAGACTAGGATTTCACTTAATGAAGAAAAAAGGAAGCTTGAAATTGAAGAAGCTGAAAAAAGAAAGGCAGATCGGTTGAAATTGACAGGCACCAAAATTCAAGGTGAAGGCGATGATAAGCCCGAAGATATTAAAAGCGATGATAAATATCTGGAAGAAGGGGTGGTGATACTTGCCGAAATGATTTCCGCTATAGGTTAGAACGGTTCGAATTAAGGTTCATCCTTATTAATGTGATTTACTTGCGTTCATTAAAGTCAAAATTTACTAAATCACCAGATACAGGAACATTGTATTGCTCCCAAAATTGAGAATCGAAAGGCTTATTTAAATCAAAGTCATCATTTTCTTGAAATACAATTGGGAGCACATTGTTTTCTTGGATTTTGCTGATGTAAACATGATGTTGAGATTTTATATTTATATTTTTTCCAGTAATCAAACTTGCACCTTCCGTATCCCATAGTGTGTAGCTATTATTAAGGAAATAGTACCCCTCAGGACTTTTTTCGTAAACAACAGTTTGCTTGATTTGATAATTCGTATACGATTTATTCCACCAGTCTGATTTTCCTTGGGCAAAGTATTTCAGATTATACTTATTGAGTAAAGTTGTATCCCGCTGCCAAAAAAAATTGCATTTTAAGACAGCCTTGTCGCTATCCTTTATGTAAATTTTTCCAGAAAACCCTATATCATAAAAGTCATTGGTATTTGCATGATTATTTTTTTTTGACACAAAAGAAATTTCATAAACATCATCATTATTAAATGACGTAATATCAGTTAGTGAAAAATTAAAATTTTTAAGTCTAGAGGTGCTAAATATAGGGTGTGATTTAACAAAATCAATTCTAGTGACCCAAAATCCATTTAAAAAAGCTCTGTTGCTAATATTCTTCTCTTTAAACCTGTGATTCCATTTAACTTTCTTTACTTGGGCAGTAATTCTATTATTGTTTTTTCTAATGTAACCATTTTCATAGTAAAGTTGGCCTACGTATTCAAAATCAACTAGAGCAGAATCAAAATTCTTCTCCCATACATGGGTGTAATACTCTGCTCCAAAATTGTTGGTTAAATAATTAATAGGAATGGCCTTTATCGCCTCCCTCATTATTTTTAGGGGATCAAATTTATCCGCACTAACTGTTACTGATTTTAATACCTTAATTTCAGGATACATTTTGATCAATAAAGTAGCAGGGTCGTTTTCTAGTTTAAAATACTTTTGTTTGTATCCAATACAGCTAATTGTTAATGTGTCATGATTAATTCTCTGAGGAAGCTTTAATTCAAACAATCCATATTGATTTGCCGAAGTACCAATTGATGTTCCCGTCAATTGCACAGTAGCGTAGGGTATAACCTGATTGGTTTCATGATCGATAATTTTTCCGAATACCTTTCTATAAGCTTTACCAAATGAATTATACCTAATCAGTTTGGTAATTGTTTTTGTTTCTTCAGTATCCGTTCCATTAGATTTTTTAGCAAATACTTCTTTATTGGTATCTTCTTCTACATCGTTTTGTTTTTTGGACTCCCTAACTGATGGGTGAACTGGTGTAAACTCCTTTATATACACTATTCCATCAAAAACTTTACTCCAATCACCCTTTAAAGGAGTATAATCTAAAATAGATGTAGTCATTTTTTTGGTGTTGTGCGATAAGTCCATCCATATGTATTCCAGCGAGTCTATCGCAAGTGCATATTCAAAACTGCTTTTTTCAGGAATAGGTACAGTTTTGTATTCATTTTCGTACCAATATCCATAATTGCCTCCACTTGTCGTAAATGCGATAGAGAAAACCTTATCTCCCAGCATGTCTTTTAGTGTTCTTCCCATAGGTACATATTCCTTCAATTCTTCATTTTCTAACTGCTCAATATACAATGCGAAATGTGCTGATGCACCCCAGCATATAAATTTATCATGGGGATATTTTTCAAGCCAATACATAAGATTTTTAGCCATTTGTAAATCACGTTGATTGCTATCTTTTGCTTTGAAATCAGCCTCAGACATACTTCCTGGATCATTTACTTTATAGTCCTTGGCTAGGCTTTCAATGCTAGAAATACATTGTAACCAAAATGAAGCTTCACTCTTAATGTTTTCAATTGACGATGTTGAATGAATTTCGCTTAGAGATGCCCTTATTTTCTTAAGCGATTTTGTATATGTTGAATACGAGTTATTGTCAGGAAACATGAAATATTCATTCATGTATAATAAGACTTCATCGAACATTTGATAATCAATCTGGTTTTGTTCCCGAATATTATTTTTAATAAATTGATTCAATTCATCCGTTAAGTATTCAGTACTGTACTCTCCACCAATTTGCGAATCAAATCCGACTAATCTAATTTTCTTATTTTCTATAAAATCAATGAGCGGTTCGAATTCTTTTGCTCTAATCCAGATCGGATAGATTGCATTTTCAACGCATTCATACACATCTTCGCCATCGTCAATTTTTTGTTGTGCCTTAGCCAAATCATAAAAACCACTTTCAAAAGCCAAAATATTAAATCCCATTTTTTGATTAAGCATTTTCGCAATACGTGTTTTAGCTAAGAAAACGTTTCCTTCTTGATGAGAGGGTTCTCCTAATAATACTACTCTGGCATTACCAATTGATCCTTGTATAACTTCTAAATCTGAATAAGTAGTATCTTTTGGATCAATCGATTTGAACGATTGGGCATTGTATGTAATTGTTTGTGCAAACAGAAAAGATGAATAGAATGAGGTCAAAAAAGCAACTAGTAAATATTTCATAAAAATAGATAAGAACCCTACAACGGGTTTAGTATTTGTTGGTTATTATATTTATTAAGATAACAAAGAGAAACAATACTTGAGATATCTATTCCAATTGAAGTTTTACTAATAATATAAAAGCTTGAAATGTGAGCTTCGAACCCATCAACCATTAACCCATTCCCTACTTGGTGGTTTTGCCTGAGTACATGTCATCGAAAACTTGATCTACAGGTTCCCATAATTCCAGCTTATTGCCTTCTGGATCCATGATATGCACGAATTTGCCATATTCATAAGTCTCTATTTCGTCTACTACGTTTACACCAGCTGCTTTTAACTCTGCTACTAACCCCTCGATGTTCTCAACCCTAAAGTTGATCATAAACTCTTTTTGGGAAGGCTCAAAGTACTTTGTTTTCTCTTCAAATGGACTCCACTGTAGAAAACCCTTTTTATCAGGCTCATCAGATTGACGAAATTCAAACAACGAACCATATTCGTTGGTCACTAACCCCAGGTGCTTATTATACCATTCATTTATGGTTTTTGGGTCTTTGCTTTTGAAAAATATGCCACCTATTCCTGTTACTTTTTTCTTGCTCATCTTGCTATGGGTTTAAATTTTAAAATCATGGAGGAAATAACGGTAATAATCAGGCCTATGATAAATACCGTCATAAACATCACAATAAATTGAAAATACAAATAATTGAAGGGTTCCATATCTTCAATCATCTTCACTTTGGCCTCATCAAATTGTTGAGCTGACATCGTGGCTTTCATTTTATCGAGACTGTAATTCGTATAATTTTCCATAAAATTGGGATCGATCCATTTTATATAAATGACATTGTATGTCCCAAACCACAAGGAAGGGAATAGGGTAATGCCACTTCCTATGGCCATATTTTTTATGAAGCTCGTGTCATCATTTAACATATTATAATGGCGGATACCTAGTATTACAAATCCAAGGCTCAGTACAATGGCGGTATAACCCACAATTTCTCCCAAGCCATAATTGGAGGAATCGGTGCCAATAAAGAAGAGTGACAATAGATTGATCGATATCAATGCTACGGCTGCATATACGCCATTGTTTAGGATTACATTTTTCATGGTTTTATCTTTTTGTTTGACCAAATAAAGGTCAATCCTTCCATTTGGGGCTCATACTAAAGTATGAATTATAACTTTTATCTTAATGAAACTTTGCTATTGCTTCAAAAGGCCATATTCTTTTGCTTGTTTTATTGCTTCAGTTCTGCGTTTAACATTAAGTTTGGAATAGATATTGGAGACATGAGTTTTGATTGTGTTTTCTGAAACAAATAAAGCCTCAGCTATTTGTAGGTTTGAATATCCTTCCGCTACTTTTTGAAGTACTTCATATTCCCGAGCACTTATTTGGAGCATCTTTAATTTGTGTTTGTCAGGGGTAAAGTCGTCTTTCAAAATCGAGGAACGGGTGACAACGTAGCTCTTGAGGGAAAATCCTAATGCCAATAATCCTAATGCTGAGATAGCGATAAGGAATTCCGTATAGTAAGATTTGGTAGCAATGGAAAACTCACTCAATGCAATAAGTGCACTAAACAACAGCGCGAGGATTCCGAATTTAATTATTATCTGCTTCAAGGAGGATAGTGGTTTGATGGCAAATTAATCACTTTGGATTAAATAGAACAAAACCTATAAGGTTTTAAAAAACCTTATGGGTCCTAACTAACATAATGAACCGACCGGGCAGACAGGCTACCTATGACGAATTGATAGTTCGCTAGCCCTCCCTCCGCGGCAGAGAAATTTGGCATTAAACATGTCATCTCATTTTGCACGTTTCCTCGAATATGTTAATTCTAAGAGCGATAATTTTAGTGTGTGCTTGAAATGATGTTTTGGCCTCCCTTTTGCCGTGTCATGCTGAGCTTGTCGAAGCATTAGACATGGCTTTCGTAATCTTTATTAGTATTCGTCTGTTACCATTCAACAAGCCGGCCTGACTTAAGGCAGGTTACCGATGACATGTTTGATAGCTCTTTAATAGTGTCTTGTCCTGAAATAGGTT
>DDIU01000053.1:98409-228036 GCA_002338655.1 Flammeovirgaceae bacterium UBA1842
AACCTATTTCAGGACAAGACAAAATTTGACATCAAACACGTCATCTAATTGTGATTTTTCGGCCCCATAGTGGTAAAAAAGGCTACACTTCTCCTTGTCTTCTGCTTCGACAGGCTCAGGATGACTTCGGAGAATCAAAACCCCTGCGCCTTCTCTGTGTGTCTCCGCGTCCTCTGTGGTTAATCCTTCGACAGGTACCGATGACGTGTTTGATAGTTCACTATAGTTCTCCCTCCAAGGCCACTGCAAGATTAGTCTGGATTAACTATGATTAATTAAATAATTTATCATTTTAGTTTCTCTATTTTTATTATACTACCTTTGCAAATCATTAATAAACAACATCAATTGACAAATTTTTCAGATTTAGGGCTGTCAGCTTCTTTGCTTAAAGTCCTTCCTGAGCTGAATTTAAATGAACCCACAAAAATTCAGCAGCAGGCAATTCCCATTTTAATTCAACAAAAAGAAAAAGATTTTTTAGGCTTAGCACAAACAGGAACTGGTAAAACAGCTGCCTTTGGTTTGCCATTATTAGATGCAATCGATCCTGAATTAAAACAAACACAAGCCTTGGTTTTGGCTCCTACACGTGAATTAGGACAGCAGATAGCACAACAAATTCAAGCATTTTCAAAATATTTAAAGGGTGTACGTGTACAAGTTGTATACGGTGGTGCTTCTATAGTACCACAAATGAAAGCGTTGAAAAACACTCCTCATATAATCATAGCTACCCCCGGTAGACTCCTTGATTTAATCAACCGTAGAGCGGTAAACTTAGCGGGCATCAGACATGTGGTCTTTGATGAAGCCGATGAAATGCTCAACATGGGTTTTAGGGAAGATATCGATAGTATTCTATCTTTTACTGAAGGTCAAAAATCAACTTGGTTGTTCTCCGCCACTATGGCGCCTGAGATCAAGAATATTGTAAAGAAGTACATGCACAAGCCCAATGAAGTCAAAATTGACATCGGGAATGTGGTAAACCAGAATATAGAGCACAAATATTTTTTAGCGAAGGCGAAAGACAAAATAGAAATACTGAAACGTATTATTGAGCTAGAGCCTGATATGCGTGGAATAGTATTTTGCCGTACTAAGATAGATACTCAGAATGTAGCGCAACAATTGCAGGCAAAGGGCCTACCTGTTGATGCAATTCATGGAGATCTGTCGCAGGCACAGCGTGATCAGGTAATGAAACGCTTTAAAAATCATTCATTGAAATTTTTGATTGCTACTGATGTGGCAGCAAGGGGCATCGATGTCAATGACTTAACCCATGTGGTTCATTATGCTATGCCTGATGACTTGGAATATTATACACACCGGAGTGGAAGAACTGGCCGGGCAGGGAAGAAAGGAATCTCCCTTTCTTTAGTAACTAGAACCGAACAAGGAAAGATCAGGATGATTGAAAAGCGTTTGAAATTGAATTTCACGCCTTACGAATTGCCTGAAGCCCAACATGTTGAAAACATGAAACTTAAGGAATGGGCTACAAAAATTGCTGAGATTAAAGTAACGGAGAAGGACATAACTGATCACGTTGGTGATATCAGAGGAATATTTGATGCATTGAGCAAAGAGGAAATCATTGACAAATTAATGACCTACGAACTGAATGAGTTGGGACTTAATAAAGGCGGTTCTTTTGCCTTTGAAAGTGATTCTTACGACACACGAGGTGAAAAAGGTGACCGTGGAAACAGAAGAGACCGAGGTGATCGTGGGGACAGAAGAGATAGGGGTGGTAATGAAAGAACTACGTCTAATAGCAAGTATGCCCGATTTTTCATCAATCTTGGAAATTATGATGGAATGGACAAAAAGGAGATCATCGAATTTGTTTGTGAGAAGAGTGGTGTAGATAAGCAAACATTCGGGCCAGTGACCATTGAAGACCGAAGATCTTATTTTGAGATAGAGAAAGAAATGGGAAGTACTGTTACCAAATCTTTTGAAGGGATGTTTCTTAACGACAGGGAAATAAGGGTAAATCTTGATAATCCTAGTCCACGAAGAGATAGGGGTGATAGGAGCGATAGAAGAGGGGGAGGAGGAAGAAGGCCTTCTTCAAATTCTGGATATGGTGGGAATTTTAAATCCAAAGGTAAAGGTGGAGGCCATAGAAGAGGTGGCAGACGCTAAAAATTAAAATAAGTGACCAATAAAGGCAATGCTGCCTTAGAAATGGCTAACTTGGTAGTATTATTTACAAATTATTATAATGAAAGAAGGAACAGTAAAATTTTTTAACGACTCAAAAGGATATGGATTCGTTAAAGACTCAGCAGATGAGAAAGAGTATTTCGTACATGTGTCTGGTCTAATTGACGAGATAAGAGAAAACGATGATGTCTTATTTGAGTTAGAAGAAGGTAAAAAAGGTTTGAATGCTGTTAACGTTAAGTTAGCTTAATTTATATCTAATTGAACTTGTTAGAGTCCCGATATTATCGGGACTCTTTTTTTTGTCTCCATTTAACCAAAAAAAAGCACTCATCGGATGGTGAGTGCTTTTTGATTAATTACAGACCTCCTTCACCATCAGTTGGCGGGGAGCCTGAAAGTTCCCTTTAGGGGTTTGTATAAGTTAAAATTTCGATCGAACGTAGATTTTAGCTCGGATACCAACGTAAATTAATTATTTAATAAAAGCCACTTTTCTTAAGCATACATCTCCTCTCGCTGCTGTAAATACTTTTCATCAGACGTGTACTCATCATAAGTACATAACTTATCCATAAATCCGTTAGGGGTAATTTCAATTATCCTATTTGCCACCGTTTGGGTAAATGCGTGGTCATGAGAGGTAAACAATACGGTGCCAGGAAAATCTTTGAGTGCATTGTTGAATGCGGTAATGGATTCCAGATCGAGGTGGTTGGTAGGCTCATCTAGGATAAGTACATTGGCTCCAGCCAACATCATTTTGGAAATCATACAACGAACTTTTTCACCTCCAGACAGCACACTGCTCTTTTTAAATACTTCTTCACCACTGAAGAGCATTTTTCCTAAAAATCCTCTAATATAAACCTCGTCTTTTTCTCCTTCAGAATATTGACGTAACCAATCGATAAGGTTGTCATTTGATTTGAAATATTTTTCATTTTCATTGGGTAGGTATGCTGTAGTGATCGTTTGACCAAATTTGAACTCTCCCTTATCCGCTTTCATTTCGTTCATCAATATCTGGAACAATGCGGTAATAGCAGTACTGTCCTTACTTAGAAAAGCGATTTTGTCACCTTTATTGACGAAAAAATCAAGGTTTTTAAATAGAGTTTTTTCTTCGCTACTTTTTGCCAAGTTTTTCACCTCTAATATTTGGTCTCCCGCAGGTCTGTTTTGCGTAAAAATTATAGCAGGATATTTTCTCGTAGAAGGCTGAATGTCTTCGATATTGATTTTATCCAGTAACTTCCTTCTACTGGTTGCCTGTTTTGATTTAGAAGCGTTGGCACTAAATCGGGCAATGAATTCCTGTAGTTCCTTCTTTTTTTCTTCTGCTTTTTTGTTGGAAGAAGAACGTTGTGATAAAGCCAATTGACTTGATTCATACCAGAAGGTATAGTTACCGGTATAAACCCTTATGGCTGAAAAATCAATATCAACAATGTTTGTACAAACAGTATCCAAAAAGTGTCTATCGTGAGATACGACAATTACTGTATTTTTAAATTCCAATAGAAAATCTTCTAACCAAGAGACAGTATGGATATCCAGGTCATTGGTAGGTTCATCAAGAATCAGGATATCAGGGTTGCCAAATAGTGCCTGTGCCAATAACACACGTACTTTTTTGCTTCCAGCAATGTCTTTCATCAATGAGTGATGATCAGATTCCACAATACCTAAACCACTTAACAATGCAGCCGCATCAGATTCGGCATTCCAACCATCCATTTCTGCGAATTCACCTTCAAGCTCAGAAGCCTTTACACCATCTTCTTCTGAAAAATCAGGTTTCATGTATATGGCATCTTTCTCCTGCATAATTTCCCATAACTTGTTATGGCCCATTAAGACAGTATTAAGCACGGTTTCTTCGTCAAATTCAAAGTGGTCTTGCTTTAGCACGGCCATTCTTTTACCTGGCTCGATGCTTACTTGCCCTGAAGTTGGATCGGTTTCACCAGATAATATTTTTAGAAAGGTCGACTTACCAGCACCATTAGCACCGATAACGCCATAGCAATTACCTCCAGCAAAGTTGAGATTGACATCGTCAAATAACACACGTTTACCAAACTGAAGAGATAGATTTTGTACTGAAAGCATTGTTGTTCATTTAATTTGGCCGCAAAGGTAGTATTTTTCGTTGCCAATAGTAAACAAACCTTAGCTTTGCTGTTTGTATTAAACATTACCGAATGAAAGTAGCAGTAATAGGTGGCGGAGCAGCAGGATTTTTTGCAGCTATTTCAAGCAAGCAACATCACCCTGAAGCTGAAGTGATCCTTTTTGAAAAAGGATACAAACTGCTCTCCAAAGTAAAAGTGTCAGGTGGGGGACGTTGTAACGTCACTCATGCTTGTTTTGATGGAAATCAACTTACAAAGCATTACCCCCGTGGAGAGAAATTTTTAAAGAAGGCCTTTGGTCAATTCTCCACTACAGATACTGTAGAGTGGTTTGAAACAAGAGGAGTAGAACTTAAAACTGAAGAAGATGGACGCATGTTTCCCATTACTGACCACTCCCAAACGATTATCAATTGCCTGACTGATAAAGCCAGCCAATTGGGCGTGAGATTGGAACTGCAAAATGCTGTTTTGTACATCGATCGGATTGAAAATGGGTTTAATTTAAGCTTGAAGGATGAAACACATTTCTTCGTTAATAAGATCATTGTTGCTACTGGTGGATCTCCAAAATTGGAAGGTTTTGAATGGCTAAGGGAATTAGGCCATAAGATTGAGCCTCCAGTTCCTTCACTCTTTACTTTCAATATGCCCGAGGAAAAGATCAAAGAGCTAATGGGAGTGGTAGTTGAAAATGCAACTATCAAAGTGCAAGGGACAAAGTTGAAACAAAGTGGGCCATTACTTATTACGCATTGGGGCATGAGTGGACCAGCTATATTGAAAACTTCAGCCTGGGGTGCACGCATTTTAAGCGATCTTAATTACAATTTCAAGATTCAGGTCAATTGGTTGGGTGAGGCGAAGGAAAATGATGTGAGAAGCCTTATACAAGAGCAGCAGGCCAACCACCACAAGCGAATGGTAGTGAATAGGAATCCATTTGGTTTACCTGCAAGATTGTGGGAGTTTCTTTTACAGAAGAACGAATTGAGAGATAATATTACTTGGGGGGAAATTGGGCAAAAAGGGATTAACAAACTCGTCAACACACTATTGAATGATGTATATGAAGTTAAAGGTAAAACTACCTTTAAAGAAGAATTTGTGACCTGTGGTGGAATTGCTCTATCAGAGGTTTCCAATTCAACCATGGAAAGTAAAATAGTGCCGGGGCTCTACTTCGCAGGTGAAGTGATGGATATTGATGGGATTACTGGAGGGTTCAATTTTCAGTCAGCTTGGACTACGGGGTTTATTGCGGGGAAATTGCTTAACGGTTCAAGCATATAAAACAAAGAAACTGGCGCAAGCGGACGCTAAGCGGACGCTACAACCAGTGCAGGTATGGAGGTAAAGAGTTATTTAGATATGAGTTTTATTTAGTAATTGCACGTCCATTGGGCTAAAATATATTTTGAAACCAAAAATAGGTATGAAAATGTTATATTTACAATCACGCAATAATCCGTAATCTATGAGTGCCACAACGATACGAAAAGAACTTCAAGAATACATGGGTAAAGCAGATGACCGATTTATTCAATTAGTTTATGGTATGATGCAAGCTGATAAATCAAGTGGGTTTTTACTTAGTGAAGCAGAACGAGAGGAATTGGATAAAAGAATAGCCCGTCACAAAAAAGGAGAATCAAAATCCTATAGTTGGGATGAAGTAAAAACACGCCTACAAGGGTAAATGACCTATCATCTTGAAATTAAAGAAGAAGCATCTGATGAGATAAGTGATGCTTTTACTTGGTATGAAGACCACAAAGAAGGTTTAGGTTCAGAGTTTATCGTTTTATTGGAAGAGTACTTTGAAAGAATAACTAAAAAGCCAATGTTATATCCAACTAACGGTAAAGAAAGAGTAGCTTTTATGGATCGCTTTCCTTACAAGATTGTATTTGGTATTGAGAAGAAATCTGTAGTTGTTTATGCGATATTCCACACCAGTAGAGACCCAAAAAAATTAGAAAGATAGTATCCTGCGTCAGGTTAGGAGTCACTATTAAATCAGGGACTGCGAGTCATTTATCCGCCTAATTGGCGGAAGCCCACAATGACATGGTAGAGTGAAATTTCGCTGGTCGTAGGTTAAGCGCAGTGTATAAAAGCAAGAAACTAGCGCAAGCGTTTTTAATATGGTAATCCCTTACCACGTTGCACTTTTAACGCTTCCTGATACCATTCTAACTCCGATAAAAAGCGGCTTGTGGCTTTGATGTAATATTCGTCTATCGCATTCCCATTCTCATCAATGATCTTTGATATTTTAGGGAGCCCTAGGATGACTGGAATAGTAATCGAACCCAACTCAGGCATGATGGCACGAACGTGTACAGCTGCTCGCATTCCTCCATATTGTCCAGCAGAGTAACAGGCTATTCCAGAGGGTTTAAAAAAATATTCCTTTTGAAAATGATCCAGCATATTTTTTAAAGCCGGAGGAATGCTATGATTGTATTCACCCGTAACGATTATATATCCATCAGAATCATTTAAGGTATCGGCTATTTTCTGCATGTTGGCAGGGGCTTCGCCTTCAGGAAATTCCTTGTACATTTTATCTAAAAATGGTAGCGGTATTTCCAATGGGTCTAGTATATGCACTTTATGACCACGCCCTACAAGTTGCTTTTCTAGAAATTTAACAGCCCTGATCCCTTTTCTATTGGATCTAACTGAGCCATATAGAATACTTGTTGTAAAACCCATGTTTCTTAAATTTATAAAGGCCGATTAATTTTTATTTAACTAGCCAGTTTTTAGATACCTACCTATCGCCTGATAAGTTTCTTCAATACCCCGGCCCTAAAGGGTGTTTTGAGAAATTAAAGCAATGTGCCGCAGTTATAACAATGACTAGCCTCTACACGATGGTCAGCTGCATTACATTTATGGCATTTTACTGCTTTTACTTGATTCATTTTGTTTCTTAAGCTATTCATTTCGGCAGAAACAATGCCGGTGGGAACAGCAATGATGCCATAACCAAGCACCATTACTATAGTAGCTATTAATTGGCCTAATGTAGTATGTGGCGAAATATCTCCATAGCCTACCGTGGTTAGGGTTACCACTGCCCAATAAATACTTCTGGGGATACTTGTAAATCCATTTTCAGCACCTTCTACTAAGTACATAATTGTACCTAAGACCACAGTCAGTAAAAAGAGTGTACCGATAAAAATGGTAATTTTAGTTCTACTCGCCCTGAGAGCCTCAATGAGTGAAGAAGCTTCACCAATAAATCGGGCCATTTTGAGCACACGGAATATTCGGAGCAATCTTATGCTCCGTATAATCATTAAAGAATGTGCCCCTGTAAGCACAAGCCCTAAAAAGGAAGGTAGAATAGAAAGAAGGTCGATTATACCAAAAAAGCTGAATACGTATTTCAGTGGTTTAGGACTAGCATAAATTCTCGCAATATATTCGATTGTAAATAAGACGGTAAAAAACCATTCAATGATATACAGTTCTTTACCAAAGTCCGCTTTGATTTCATTGACGCTTTCAAGCATCACAATAAAGACGCTAAGTAAAATGGCCCAAAGAAGGATAACATCGAACAATTTACCTGCGGGCGTATCTGCACCGAATATGATTACAAATACACGGGATTTGATGTTTTTGGGTGCTGTGTCATTAGTCATTGATGCTAATATACAAAATGAACGTTAGGATATAACTGCCTTAAATACATTGAGTTGATCAAAATAAATTAGTAGTTAGGATAATTTTCTATGATTAATTAGTTGTAACTTTTCTTAAATCATATCCAAAAATATCATGTGCAGACTACTAGCCTACCTTGGACAGCCCATCTTAATGGACAAATTTCTCTATGAACCTGAGAATTCAATGATCAAGCAAAGTATCCATGCTAAGGAACTGGAAGAGCCACTTAATGGGGATGGATTTGGTGTAGGTTGGTACTCACCTGAAATTGCGCCAGAACCAGCAGTATTTGTATCTGTATATCCGGCTTGGAATAATAGAAATTTACGCTATATGGCTCCCAAAATTAGGTCCAATAGTATTGTAGCGCACGTGAGGGCGGCAAGTGTTGGAGACGTATCCGAATCAAATTGCCATCCCTTTCACTATAAAACCTATTTAATGGCCCATAATGGAGGGGTAGAGCACTTTGATAAAATCAAAAGGCCATTGAAAGACATGCTTTCGGATGAACAATACCTCTGGGTGAAAGGGCAGACGGATTCTGAGCATTTGTTTGCGCTATTTTTAGAATACTTAAGCAAGAAGAGAAAGGATTTTACCGCAGATGATGTGGCTGATAGTTTTCAGGAAATGGTTACCACCACAAATAAACTGATGAAAGAACATGGGATTAAAGAAGAAGCTTATTTAAATATGGTATTTATTGATGGAGACAGAATGGTAGGGCTTAGGTATGTGAGCAAGCCGGATATTACACCACTTTCATTGTATTATTCCGAGGGTAGTAAATATGTGTGTGAAGATGGGGCCTGCCATATGATCCCTTCCACAGGGCACGATAGATCCGTTATGATTGTCTCGGAGAAATTAACCCACTTTGCTGAAGATTGGCGGCCTATTCCGGCCAATCACATGATCTTGGTTTATCAGGACTTATCAATAAAATTGAGAAAAATAGAAAGTTAGTCTTGGGTAACACTACCTTTGCAACTTAATAAGAAAACTATGTCATTCTCAGCCCTCGGTATCTCCGAAAATTATATCAAAGCACTCAAAGAGCTTAAAATAATAAAACCATCACCTATACAAGAGGAAGCGATTCCTTTTTTATTGACCAATGGAACTGATTTTATAGCGCAAGCACCTACCGGTACGGGTAAAACAGCGGCTTACGGACTACCATTACTGGCTAGAATTGACCCCAAGTCACCCAAAGTTCAGGCACTAATACTCACTCCAACTAGGGAACTGGGTCAACAAGTGGCCAAGCAACTTTTCAAGTTCACGAAGTACACTGACAAAATTTTTACTGAAGCAGTGTATGGGGGTGCCAAAATAGAACAGCAAATAGCTGCATTAAGGCGGCCAACTCAAATTATAGTGGCTACCCCGGGCAGATTGATCGATTTGTTACAAAAGAAAGCCCTGGATTTGGACACGGTAAAAACCATAATACTTGATGAAGCAGATGAAATGCTCAGCATGGGGTTCAAAAAAGAGCTCACCAGGATATTGAAACAAGCAACTGCCAAGCATGATACTTGGTTGTTTTCAGCTACAATGCCACCAGAAATCAAGACGATCATCAAAGAGTACATGAAGCCTACTGCCCACCGTGTGACTATAGGAACTGACAAGGTAAATAAGAAAATCAAGCATCAATTTATTGTTATAGATCAATCCGAAAAATTGAATATGCTGCTGCACTTTCTTAGGCAAATGGGAAATGACAGGGGTATGATTTTTTGTAGGACCAAGGCTTCCGCTAAATCACTGGTGGAGGAGTTGAAAGCAAAGGGCCTATCTGCAGAGGCGATTCATGGGGATTTGTTGCAGAAGGAACGTGATAAGATCATGCGGGCATTTAAAAAAGAGACTCTGCAATTTTTAATAGCTACGGATATTGCAGCACGAGGTATTGATGTAAAGGATTTGGCCTTTGTTGCGCACTATGAGCAACCTGATCAGGTGGAATATTATGTGCATAGAAGTGGCCGAACTGCCAGAGCGGGGCAGGAGGGGCTTTCGTTAAGTTTCGTCACTAAAGACGAACTCAAGCAGTTGAATTACCTGCAAGATAAACTCAAGATTGTAATTGAAAAGGTGCGTATCTAGTTCGAGGGATTGATACATCCGAAAATAGACTTTTGCCCTGATATCATAGTTTAAAGGCACTATCCTGCCATACAGGAGGGGTTATAATAAGATTTTTATTTCGATTATATTCAATCGCATCCCTTTAATTCATAATTGCATAACAATAGGGTCACGATAACATAATTTGGAAAGTGATGTGATGAAGCTTATCTTTGTGTCAGAAAACAATGAGAGAAGGCTCATTGCAAAGTGAAGCGGCATTGGCCAAGAAAAAAAGCAGAGTGTCGCAACAGGGAATATCACCCGAAGCAGCTGGAAACTATCCAGCTTTTTTTGTGCCCAAAATATGCTGTATTAATTATCCAATCGGGTAACGATATCTTCAATGCTGAGCATGAGTTCCTCCCGGTCGGCCGCTGATAGTAAGTATTTCCTTTCTAGCAATCTAATTGACATTTCATCCATAATAAAATGACTTCTCAGGAATGACAATTTAGCCTCAAATGATTCAAGGTTTTTGTATTTGTTACGTTCTGTAGGGGAGTCCATTATAAGTTCAACCTTGCTAATAAAACGATCAGAAATCTGGGCCATAGACTAGAATAAAATCTTAATCATGCAATATATTAATTCTTGTATTAACAGTTATCAATACCGGAAAATATTCCCGAAAATTTTTTGAAATCTAAGGAATGTCCAATTTTATTTAGCACCTTTTCTTGAAATCCTATACATGAGTAAGGCGGCTCTTTTTGCCTGAACTGCCAACATGTTCAAATGACCCGTTTCATTTACAGTATGGTCATCTGCGCCACTCAAGCCAAGGCCATCGACTGCCATATCCACATAGTTGGCTGTGAAGGAAACATCGGCTGCACCAGCATTGCGTGGGTTGACGGCTTCTACCGGGCCATAACCTAATTGCTCGCTTATTTGGCTATATATTCTCAACAGTAATTTATTGCCTTCTGTACTGGCCATAGGTGGGTATCCGCCAGAACCAAAAGTAAGTGTAGCATTAGTCCCGGGGTAATTTTCTGAGACTATCTTTTGCATCACTTGTTTGGCCTTCTCCAGTTGTGTTCCTGATACTGCTCGTATGTCGCCCTTCACAGTTACATCTTGAGCTACAACATTACTTTTCCCATAGGCCGACCCTCCATTTTTTTCTGGCTCATGATTAACGGCAGTACCACCTAAAATGAACCCAGGATTGAATGTCAAGTTCTCCTCCGTAGCTAATTGCTCATAGAAAGCATTGAGAATTCTTGATGCCTCATAAATTGCTCCAGTCCCTACTTTCTCTGTAAATATCTGTGAGGAATGAGCGGCATTTCCAGATACTTTGAGTTCCCAACCCAACGCACCTCTTCTGGAAGTAACAATTGTTTTCGGATTGCCATCGGCATTTTCAAATCCAAGCGCAATATCCGCTCTGTCAGCTGCTTCAACCAAGGCTTTTTTTGACAGATCCAATGGGGAGCCACTTAATTCTTCATCACCTGTCATGACCACTTCAATACTCATTTTATCGAGTACCCCAGCCGCCTTAAGCCCTTTTAATGCGAGTAAGATGATTACATCACCACCTTTCATATCGGCAACCCCTGGGCCCTGCATAATGGAATCATTAAGCATAGTGTAGGTCTGGAATGGGCTGTCTGGTTCAAAAACAGTATCAAGATGACCGATGAGTAATAATTTAGGGCCTTTTATACCATTGTTTGTTGCCACCAAATGCCCAGCTCTGCCAAATGCCTCACCACTAATCATTTTGGCCTCCATGCCAAGGGCTTCAAATTCCCTTACTAACCTTTGGCCTACTTTATTAACCCCCTCAAAGTTCATAGTACCACTATTGATGTTCACGATCTCTTTTAGAAGATCAATGGAGGAAGCTTCATTGTTGTCAATTGCACTAATGATTTTCTGTTCTTCACTGGAGAGTTGAGCCTTAACCTGTGAAGTCATAAAAAGGATTATCAAAAACAAAAGTTTCTTCATGGATTGGAAATTAAAATAAAATAAAAAGCGCATGAATAGATTCACACGCTATTTGAAGTGATGATTTTCTATGTGGAATTATTTAGTTTCGCCCTTACATTCGTCAAATTGGGTCAATGCTTTTTCTGCTGCTCTTTTGTCAGCTTCTTCCATGGTCACGCCTTCTTCTTGGGTATTATTAAATTCAATGAACCAGGCGTCCATAGTATTGTCATAGCATTCATCTATGGGCTCATCTGTCATAAGCTCATTCAGACGCTCAGTTGGATTGCTATAATTTGTGAACATCAAAACAAAACCAACAACTATGACCAACACAAATGAAAAGAATAGGATAGGGTATCTCATGATGATAAGTATTATTTCAGTTATACACCGCTACCATTTTATTAGTTCGCTAAAGGGAGCTAAATTATTTATGGTAAACAAGTTATCTAAGTTATACAATTAGAAGAAAAATCGAATAAAGACCGGTTAAATAATTTAAAAGATTATTATAGTTATACCTTATAACAAATGGCATTAATGTTCATACCTGCTCCAACAGAAGCTAGAATGATAACGTCCCCATCGGATAATTGATGGCCATCCAATTGTCCTCTCCGTACTAGATCAAGAAGTGTAGGCACGGTGGCTACCGAACTGTTACCCAATTTATGAATGCTCATTGGCATAATGTGGGCAGGCAATTCAGTAATGTTATAAAGCTCAAAAAATCGCTTTATTATCCCCTCATCCAATTTTTCATTGGCTTGATGAATAAATACCTTTTTGACTTCTTTAATATCCACACCTGCTTTATCCACGCAATCCTTCATGGCCATAGGCACATGCTTAATGGCATATTCATATACTTTTCTACCATTCATTTTGATGTACCGTACCCTAGGATCGGACTCTGGAAAATTTGATTTGCCCAAATAGAGGTAGTAAGCTTCTGTTTCGCAATGGGAAACCGTACTTGATGACAATATTCCCTTGTCACCCCCATTATCAATCGATTCGAGGATACAGGCCCCAGCACCATCAGAAAAGATCATACTGTCCCGGTCATAAGGATCTAATACACGAGAGAGGGTTTCAGCCCCTACAATGAGACATTTCTCCGCCATTCCCGCCTTGATAAAGGCATTAGCTTGAATGACACCTTGTATCCATCCTGGGCAACCAAATAGTAAGTCATAAGCAACACATTTTGGGTTTTTGATTCCCAATTCATGTTTTATTCTTGATGCTAATGAAGGTAAAATGTCAGTTTGCTGAGTATGTTTTACTACATCCCCAAAATTATGGGCTACTATAATTTGATCAAGACTTTCAGGATCAATCCCGGCATCTTCAATGGCCAGTTTGGAAGCCATTGTGCCTAATGTAGACGCATTTAGATCTTCATTGGCATACCTGCGCTCTTGTATCCCCGTGATCTGCTCAAATTTTTGGATTATTTCCAGTGGGGCGGCATTGATCTTTTGCTGATTTTCCAGATAAAAATCATTACTCGTAAAGTCACGGTTGGTTTTTACTATTTGTGGGATGTAGGAGCCTGTACCGGTGATTTTTATATTGTGCATAACAAACGCTTGTTAGGTAAAAAGTGCAATTAAAAATTAAATATAAACAACCAACTTAAGCGTTTTTCATTGAAATATAAACCTTTTTGAGAGGAAAAAATGGAGGCTAGATTTTAACAATAACTAAGATTGAATATTAACTTCAGTTATATTCTAACAAAGGCCTGATTATGAAGATTAGCCCTATGGTGACTTAGTTGATAAAAGGAAAACAGGCAAGGGGAGACCTTCAGTTTAAAACACAATAAATCTACTCCTTCCTCTGAAACCTTAGGTTAAACCAGGTCCGGTCAACAAATACTTCGGTGAGTATACCATCCACATAGGTGTAGATATTCTGCTTGCCATTGGGTAGGAATATTTTGTATTTATGATTTCCCAATTTCTCAACACGGCAATAATCTAAAAACCGCTCGGAATAGATTTTTTCATAGCCAATTGGTTCTGTGTAATACAATTTTACTGAGGTAAACTGTAAAAGGCTATCACTGAATATGGTGGTTTTATCTGGATACCTGAAACAACTGTATTTGTTATTGTTCAAAACCATTGATGCGGAATCTTCCAGTTCATGATCCATATAAATTCCGGAATGACTCTTTTGGAGTATACCGTTTTCAAATATGGCGAGGTTGTCTGTTTTTCTATTGTAGTGATTCCAAAGTACTTTAAAGTTGACCTCTGAGACTACTTTATAGGTTTCGGTGTTTCCCGATTTTACAAGTACTGTAGAAATATGCCCAATCTCCTTGCCCGCTGCAGTTATGGTATAGGTGCTTTTTTGCCCCCAAGCAATATTTAAAAATAAGACTGATGTTGTTATGAGAAATAATGCTATCCTTACTAAAGTCATTTTTATACCGGGAGGATAGTTAATTGATTATTTATCAAGTTGATTTTTTTGGACGTTCTCCACGAAGATGAATGATCAGTCCATTAAGGAAGTTGCGAAGTATCTGATCTCCGGCCTCTACAAAACTGGGATGATCTTCATTTCTAAACATGTCACCAAGTGCACCTTTTGAAATTTCAAAGTCCACTTTTTTTAATATTTTTATAATATCATCATCACGCAGTTTGTGAGCTACGCGAAGTTTTTTTAAGATATCATTATTGGTTAGCATTCTGGGTATTAATTATCAGTTTTCCGTACTAGTTTCGTCATCTAATTTTTCATCGGTACCTGGTTCTTCAATAATGGGATCTTCTTGTTTAATATGAAGCATAAAATGCTTGTCAAGCGTGAATTCGTAGGGAGCTTCATCGATCATTTCCAAAGCCCTTTTTGATTGTTGTAAGATCACCAGAAGATCTTTGGCTAAAGTGGAGGTCCGGATATCATTTGTAGCTTTTCCTTGAAATACGCGCATATTAAAGGCATAACCACCCTTTTCTTTAGGGTTGATGTTGTGAAACTCATGCTTTGAAAACTGATACTCTTGGGGGTCTTTTTGAGAATCAACCATAAGTCTCAATATGGCAGGACGGTACTTATTCCAGATGTAGGAATATTTGTGGATTTCGGTTGAATAATAGGCCATAAGTCAATGTTTTTAAGTGTTCGTGAAGTGGCCGAGCAATGTTATTAAAGTCAATAATGCTAACTTTAATAAAGCTGAATTTCCATAAAAAGTGATTCCAGCTCAGCGCGGGTTTTATTGAGCTTGTTGCCAAGTTTTGTAAGCATACTTTCTCTGTCTTCCTGTTCAAAAGCAAAATCCTCATCGCTTAGATTGGGAAATCTCCATTTGAGCATTATTTTTTGCTCTCTCCAACTTCTTAATATTGTCATTTCTTGCAAGTTAGCCATAAGCATGCACATTCTATACCCAGAACGTATATTTAATAATGAATGTCAAAATTAAAATTATAACTTCATTACAATATTAACAAACCATTTTGTGATAACATATGCCACGATTCAGAATTGACCAATTCATCGAAATCACCAACATTAAAACTTAACTTAACTTGTTTGAAACTTTGTAATGGATGCGTGCAGGACATCAATGTTAAATTGGTGACGAACCACTCTGCTAAAGGCCATGGCATTTCCAAAATAACATCCCCGTTTTTGTTCGTTAAGATCAGTTCTGCCAATTCAGCATTATCGCTTTTTGCCACCAATGTTGGCTCGGGGCCAATCCACAAAACACGATGATGATCCTTATATTTGAATTCAGATGCATTAAGTATTTCACGCTCAATGTATTTTTTAGGAATACTTGTAACGGGTACTTTATGCTCAAACCATTCCTGTAAAGGCGCATCAAAGCATACGCCATGCATATAGTTAAACAGTGACTTTCTTAGTCCTTCACCAAACAGATCATGATCTGCCCCCTCAGGGTCATCATGTTGAAGGTCGTTATTTGCGAAATCACCATCTTCCGAACCGACCTTGAATACTCCAAATGCCTTTGGGTCTAAACCCACAGGACTATGGGCAGTCATAGCGAACCGGTGCCAATAGGCGGATTGCAATACACCATTAATGAAAAGTTGACGGACCATTTCCAAAGAGTCAATTGTTTCCTGAGCAGTTTGAGTTGGAAATCCATACATCAAGTAAGCATGTACCATAATTCCCGACTGCGTAAAATTATCAGTCACTTTCGCTACTTGTCCAACAGTCACCCCTTTCTTGATCATTTTCAAAAGCCGATCAGAGGCCACTTCAAGACCTCCTGAAACAGCAATACATCCCGATGCCTTGAGCAGTCGGCATAGGTCAGAGGTAAAGTTTTGTTCGAAGCGAATGTTTGTCCACCAAACTACCGTTAGATTCCGTTTTATAATCTCAATGGCCAAATCGCGCATGAGCGCTGGGGGAGCGGCTTCATCGACAAAATGAAATCCGTTTTCACCTGTTTGAGCAATGATTTCTTCGATACGGTCGCAAAGGATAGTGGCGGTTACTTGCTCATAACGTTTGACATAATCTAAGGAAATATCACAGAAAGTGCATTTCCCCCAGTAGCAACCGTGAGCAAGGGTCAGTTTATTCCATCGGCCATCACTCCAAAGGCGGTGCATCGGATTGGCTATTTCTATTACCGATAAGTAGTCATTTAGCTTTAAATCACTGTAGTCAGGTGTACCTACTTCCCGTTGGGCAATGTCCTTTTCCTTACTATCATTGTTATAAATAACTTTACCGTTATTTAATGAAAATGTTCTTTTGAGCTGATCAACACTTCTTTTACCATCCAAGTGTTCAAGGATATGCTTGATGGTGGCCTCACCATCGTCCAGCATAATAAAGTCAACATATTCAAATATCCGAGGGTCTTTTAGTGCCCTTAGTTCGGTATTTGGGTATCCACCGCCCATCCAAATTTTAATCTCAGGATAATTTCTCTTGATATACTGGCCGCATTTCAATGCGCCATAAAGGTTGCCGGGAAATGGAACGGAAAGTGCGACTGATGTAGGGGTATATTTCTTTAGCTTATAATCGAGTAAATTAATCGTTATATTATCAATTATACCATCGGGTTGGTCAAGGGCCTCCTGTATAGGATCAAATGAGGATGCTGACATTCCAAGTCGCTCGGCATAACGGCTAAATCCAAAATGGGGATCAACCACTTCGGTGATCAGGTCACCAATATCTTCCAGATATAGTGTGGCGAAATATCGGGCTTTATCCCTAATTCCCAGGGTTCCAAAAGCCCATTGCAAATCATCAATCTGTTCAAATCTATTGGCCTCAGGTAAATAATCACCTTCTGCTATTAGATACGCCAATGTTGGGTTTTTATCCTGTAAAAATTCGATTACGGGATTTATGGTTTCTAAATAAGATTTCCGTAACCTGAAAATCCGATCTGCATTTTCAGATAATTCAAGATCAGTGGTACTTACCACATCAAATACTTTCTGAAGCCCTGATTTAGTAAAAAGCTGCAGTATCACCTCGATACCTAAATCGACTTGATTTGAATGAACATTTAGCGTATTTAAATACCCTTTAAGATATGCCGTGGCCGGGTAGGGGGTATTGAGTTGTGTGAAAGGTGGGGTGATAAACAGAACTCGTTGTGACACAAATAGTTATGGATGGTTGGCTCAAAGGTCGTAAAGAATTCAAGAATACTATTTTTTATTCGAAATTATAATTGGTGCAGCCAAGCAACTATCAGGTATTTTAAAAGCCTCTACCAGTGGCACAGCCTCCTGTCTAATCTCCCAACAGAGTTTATTGATCAGTTTCCTGATGGCTTTTGTTTTTGAACCGGCCATATAATCATGCTCGAGATACCAGCCCTTATTTTTCTCTATTTGTGAAAGTGCAAACAGGTCGCAAAGCTTTTTAAGGACAGTTTTACAAGCCTTGTCTTCGGTTTTCTCTATTTGTATAATGAATTGTTCCAAAACGACACGCTCTACAAAAGCATGACCCACATTTACCAAATGGTATTGCGTTTGGTTGAAGGCATCGAATGAATCCATACCATTATCAAGGTGTTTCTTAATTCTACGGGCAGCTGAAGTGAGAATATCCCGTTCCCTGTATTCAAAGGCACTTAACTGAAATTCAGGGTCTAGTAAGTGACTTTCATCGGTTTTACGCACTGTGATAGGATTCAATTCCATCAATGACGTTTTGGCTTGAGAGCCTACATAATTCACTATCCCGAAAAAATCCATATTACTAAACTCCTGCTTGAATTCAGTAAGCCGACTTTTAGCTACTAATTGCATCAAAACCGTATTATCCCCTTCGAATGTTGTAAATACATCAGTATCATTTTTAAGCGCATCAATTCTATTTTCTGACATATAGCCTTTGCCACCACAGGCTTCCCTACATTCTTGTAGCGTAGCAGTAGTATTCCACGTGGTAAATGACTTAAGCCCTGCTGCCAAGGCTTCAATCTCCTGCATGTCACTCTCACTGCGATTGAGAAATCGATCAGTTAGGTACTGCAATGAAAAATGTAAGGCGTAAGTGTTGGCCAATAGCGGCATTAACCTTCGCTGGTGGGTGCGATAGTTGAGGATAGGCACTTCAGGGGCATGTTCTGGGCCAAACTGTTTTCTTTTGTCAGCATATTTTATGGCAATTGTAAGCCCTGATTTCGTGGCGCTATTTCCTGATCTTGGAATACCGATGCGACCACCCACCAATGTGCCGAGCATGGTAAAAAACCTGCGGTTATCACTGGCAATAGGGCTGTTGAATTTGCCCTTATTGTCGATAGAAGCATATTGATCAAGCATGTTTTCGTAAGGAATTACTACTTGATCAAAATTTATGATGCCATTATCAACACCATTGAGACCCATTTTTCGACCACAATCCTTAATGTTCACTCCCTTGAGGCTTTTGCCTTTTTTATCTCTAAGAGGAACGAGAAATGCATTCACACCATAATCTATTCCATCAATGATTAATTTGGCAAACACAGTGGCCATTTGGCCATGGAGGGCAGCATTACCTATATATTCCTTTTGGGCATCCTCGTCTGGTGTATGGATAATGAAAGTTTTATCTGTATGGCTATAAGTAGAGGTAGTACGTAATCCTTTAACATTGGAGCCATGGCCTGTTTCCGTCATAGCAAAACAACCGGGAAGTTCTAAAGTCCCAATATCTTTCAGGTATTTTTTATGATGTTTTTCTGTGCCCAGAAAATAGATACTCATTCCGAACAATCCGAATTGGACACCAAATTTAATGACCAAGCTGAGGTCATGATAACTGATGGTTTCCATGATGGCAAAATAACCGGCCATATCGCCATCACCACCATATTCTTTTGGATAGGCCTTCGAACCAAATCCTTGGGCTGCGAGCAACTGACACCATTTTAAAGTTTGCTCCCTATAATTCGGCAAATCATCTGGGTCAACGTATTGAAAAGCGGGATCGGAGATAATGGTTTTTACTTTGTTGATAATGCCTGACTGTGATCCGTCCAGAAGTGCTGACATTGTAGCAATGTCAAAAGAGGCTTTGGTTATTTGCTGGTTGGTAAGGGTTTTTCTTTGAGCTATGTTGAAGCAAAATGTTGATTCACTGCTAATTACACCCAATACCCCTTCGATGGCTTTTAATTCTTTCAGTGAGGTCTTTGGAATATTTTCTGACCCACCATGGACTTTTGCAAGTGCCAGTCCTATGTCGATAAGGCCTAATTTTTTATCTGCACTTGATTGATCAGCAACTTTTTGAATTTCAGTAAGCCAGTTTTTAAGTTCATCAGGCAGGGGGGGCGTAGCTGGATCTAATTGACTCAGTAAAAATTTTTTCTCATCACCCGATAACCAAGGCTGATGTGTTACCAGATTTTGAATAGCACTTATTTCCGTTGGCGTAAGTACGGCATCACACCAAACCGTATAGTAGAGTGGTAAAAAAACGAACAGCGATGGATTTTTTTCAAATAGTTGATGATTGAGCATAATTCACTTTTAACAATGACGCTTGCTAAAAGTACAAACTATTTGAGGTTAATAGAATCACATTTGATTGTATTATTAATAATGGTTGGTGTTTTAGTAAGTCATTATTCGTAAATTCAATACTTGACTTCATTCACTATGGTTATTTTAAAGAGGATTACACTAATAATTGCACTGACTTGTGTCATTCCTATTTTGCACTCTTGTAAGAAGATAAAAGAACTTCGTGACAATAATCCCGACCTGAGGGTGTTGCAACAAGGATTTAGGGCAGGGGTCACTATTGGTTATTGTGCCTCCTTGGCCAATATGGCCTTTAAAGGTGAAGAACTTCCGAGTAATGTGACTTTTTCAGAAGGTAGCAACAATGAATACTCAAGTTCTGGGTTGATCTATATTGACGTAACAGCCAATGATCCGCTACCCGCTGTTAATAATGCCGGAAAAATTGTTATTGCAGCCCTTTGGGATGCCACTCAAAAATCTGGTGTGATGTCCATATTGTTTGCAGATATTGATCTCCTGGCCGCTGACTTCAAATTTTATGGACTATATACTGTACCGTTTGCAGAAGAAAAAAATACGGGAAAAGTGATCAGTGTATTTGCTGAGCAGGATATTGTTATTGGTGAGGGACAAGATACATTGATAAACCTGAGTTTAACCCGACCCAAATTCGATACTGAAATTAATCGGACTAACGACATTCCGCCAACAGATGCATTTCTTGCTGCCCAACAAAATGTATGGTTTATTAAAGTAAATCAGAACAATACCTTTCCAAATGTTTATGACGATACTTACGAGATAACTGGGGGCGGCCAAATAGCTGAAGTGCGCAACGATCAGGGGGGAATTGAGTATCATGCGCTTATTGATGCGAGATACAATTATGAACAATGCCGATTGAACCCAATAGACGGACAAGGGTATATCCAAAATATAAAAGCTGGCTCCTCAGTTGATCTGGGTCACATTACGCTCAATTTTCACAGTGATTGTGACGGCCAAGCACGAGCAAGTTTTGCCCTTGGACAAAAGTACATCCAGTATAATGGGAGGGACGTTAATTTAAATTTTTAGTCCCCAATAGGAAACAATGCCCTGTCAATGTCTGGAATTACGTTAAGGGCATTTTGATAATAAACCTTTTTCAACACAGAGTCTGGGAGATTTAACCCATACATTTTCCAATGGGCATGACGTTTACGGTAATAATCAAAGTACTCATCCTTAGTCTCCAGCACCCTGAAATAGGTATAATATTCTTCTTTTTTGTAAGTGTCTTTACCCATCATTACCCGATCCTGATATTGAATAAGCCATTCCCTGGCCGTTACTGGCTGTCGGCCTAGTTCGGCTAGTACAGCACCCAATTCTGTGTATACATTGGGCATTTCATCTAATAATTGTCCCAAACGGGCAAGGTCATTGCCGTACCACCCTAAATGGGCAGTAATGAATTTAGTTTCGGGGTGTTTCCTGAAGATGTTGTGCTGTTCCTCCATTACGGCCTCAAAAGTTGGGTTCTTCTCAGGATCTTTATACCTACTTGGATATTGTTTTAGTTCCAACCACCGCTCATTGTGTTTATCCTTTGGCAACCAGAAGGCAGCCGGCTCACCAGTGTGTATTAGAACGGGAATGCCCAATTCTCTACATTTAGCCCAAATTGGATCCAAACGTGGATCGTCTACTTTAATTCGATTTCCATCTTTGTCGGTATCTGTTAAGCCCAAACTCTTATAAACTTTCAAACCTTTGACCCCCAATTTCACAGCATCCTCCATCATGGAAAGTGTTTCGTTAGGCCAACCTTCGTCATCTATCAGCTCGAAATCAATATTCATAAATAACACAAAACGGTTGCTATAATGCTCTTTCACATTCTCCATCGACCTTTCCAAATACTTGCCCCTAAAGCCGCTGAGGTTGACCATAACCGCCATATTCAATTCATCCATGTCCTTGACCAGTTTATCGAGATTTTGGATGGGCATGGTAAACTGATGGTTGTGTACATCAATAAAAGGAAACTTGGCTTGGGTGAGTAGGTGTTCCGGCACTTTTAACGTAGAAATAGGCTCGTATTCTTCCACATCCATTACGCTAAGTCGGTACTGTATAAGGCCTATTAGCCAATAGGTGAATCCAAGAAAAACAAGAAAAAGTGGCAGGATCGCCCACCACTTTTTCCGAAATGTAAATGCCATTATTTAATTTTTATTGTAGTGAAACAGGAATGGTAAACATTATTTGATCCCAACTGAAGTTAATAGTCGCACCCGTGTCGGTGGTACTAAACCCAATTTCAAATGTTTCTACTATAGATGCTAGATTTTGAACGGGCGCTTCAACAGTTACAATATCTAATTCATGATCGGGTTCTGCTATTCCAAAGAAAACCTCACTTTCACTATTCAAAGTAACTTTAAAAGCATTGGCACCAGGTACGGCATACATCCTGTATGTTCCTGCTTCTACAGGTTTGCCACCGAAGGAAACATCCTTATTGAATGTGATCTTTGTAGCTGCATTGGCACCCAATCTCCAATATTTCCCAAAGGGCTGAAGGGCACCCTCTTTTTCATCGCCAAAAATAAGCCTCCCTTTTTTGGAGGGTTGGCTATAGTCAACACTGATTTCTAAGCCACCTTCGTTGTACGTAGCCGTAGCAGGCGGACTGACTGGTGTTGCAATGAACAATCCATAGACTACCCAGAGAACAAAAAGCAGGAATACAATTCCTAACCCCATTAATATTTTCTTTTTCATAATATTTAGGTTTAACGGTCTATAATATTACGGATTTTTTCAACCAATCTTAGATAAAAAACAACCGGCACTTAATGAACAGCATACAAATGCATCATATTCTTATTCATACCGAAGTGCATCTACAGGATTGGAAAAGGCGATTTTCAATACAATAACGCTTACACTGGCTATGGCTACCACAATCATAACCACTCCGGCTATGATGAATGGAATAAACCCGAGTGCCACCTGATACGAGAATTCACTCAACCAACGTTGCATCAACAAATAGCCTATAGGAAGACCCATAAGCAGTGCCAAGGTAATTAAACGAGCAAATTTACTTAGGATCATACCCATCACTTGACTCGAACTGGCTCCCAATATTTTGCGTACTCCTACTTCCTTTATTTTTTGATTTAAAATGGCCATGGCCATTCCTAGCAAGCCTAAACAGGCCAAAAACAAAGCGATACCTGTGAAAACGGCAAAAACATTCAGTGTGCGGACTTCATTGTTATATAAATCGGCAAGTTGTTGATCAAGGAAGTGATATTCAAAAGGAACCTCAGCTTCTACGGCCTGATAGGCAGTTTTCATTTCAGACAAACTCTTTTGAAAGTTGCGGCCGTCTAGTTTTACTGCCAGATAATTAATGGCTCCGGGATCTATTTTTATAATCAAGGGCTGAATTTGCTCATGCATTGATTTAAAATGAAAATCCTTAACTACACCTATTATGTTTCCTTTATAATTTTCCCACGTAGTTTCCCAAGTCAATTCATTTCCGATAGGTTGTTTTAGTTGGAGCTGCTTAGCGGCAGTTTCATTGATAATGAAATTGAGGCCTTTTACATCATCAGAATGCGAACGATCAAAATTACGCCCTTTGACTAATTGAAGGTTGAGGACATCAATCAGATTAAAATCAACATACATTTCCGAAACGTCAATTTGGTTGCTTGGGTCGTTGGTTAAGTATATTGGATTTTGATCAAACTGCTCGCCAGGTAAATTAGAGACGGCCGATGTTTCAATGACTCCAGGGATGGATTTGAATTTGGTTTCCAAACCTTGAAGCTTGTCTTGGTCAATACCTCCAATTTCTACACTCTGATGAATTTTGATGGATACCACGGCTTCTTTGTCAAACCCCAAGTCTTTGTTCTTCATGAAATCAATTTGCTTCAACACCACCACGCTGCCAGTAATCAACACCGCTGATACAAAAAACTGAAGTACAACTAATATGCCCCGTAATCTAGTGCCATGGCCGGAATTGGAAAATTTCCCTTTGAGTACCAACGTTGGATCAAAGGATGTCAGCACAAAGGCGGGATAAAAGCCAGCGAGGATGGACAAAAGGGTAGTTGCTAGAAATATTTTAAGCAAAAAACCAGCATTGAATATATCTGTGGGCATAAATGACTTATGAGCCAACAGATTAAATACATCTAAAAAGGTTAATGCTAAAACCAACGCCAAAAGGACAGCGGCAAAGCACACAAAAAATGACTCAGAGTAAAACTGCCACTTTAAACTTTTGGGCATCGCACCCATTGTTTTACGAATGCCAACTTCCTTCGCTCGGTTTAATGATTTAGCGGTAGTAAGATTAACATAGTTGATTATAACTATGAGAATAATAAAAAACAGGGTGAAGGAAAGAATATAAACATAACTAATGTTGCCATTGCTCTCCAACTCCCAACGGAGATGGGAATGTAAGTGAATGTCAGTGATGGGCTGTAGTTCGAAATAGATATCGCCTCTTTTCAATGAAGCTATCGCCTCGCTGCTCCAATTAAGATAGGGACTCACCCAATCCGCAATTTTAGCTTGAAGGTTGTTTTTATCTGTCCCTGGTTTTGTTCTTATATAATTGAAATGTCCAAAATCACCCCATGTTAGCCAAGGGTTGTCAGGGTTGATTTTCTTTAAGGATACATAGGAGATAAGCGCATTGAAGTGGAAGTGTGAATTCTTGGGCATTCCCTTCACTACTGCTGATACTGACAGGGGCATGTCATCCACTATCAATTCCTTACCAATGGCATCTTCCTCTCCAAAGTATTTTTTGGACATCGTTTCGGTGATTACAAAACTCCATGGTTTTTTTAGCGCGCTGGAATCACCTGCAAGTACTTGCAATTGAAATACATCTAAAAAGGTAGAGTCTGCAAAAAAGAAGTTGGGTTCTTCAAAAATAATGTCCTTCTCTACATTTTTAACTTTAATCGACTGCAAGTTGAGACCTGCCCCGTACCATGGAGAGATACTGGTAGCGGCTTCCACTTCAGGAAAACTCTCCGCCATGGCCTGAGCCATTGGGTGCGGTGTTCTGGTCTGTGGATTTTCATTGATCCAACTGATTCGATAAATATCCTCATTATCCGGAATTCCTTTATCGAATGACATCTCGTCTGAGATAAAAAGGTAGATGAATATACTGCAACAAAAACCCAATGTGAGTCCAAACAGGTTTATGGCAGTAAAGGCTTTGTTTCTTTTTAAGGTGCGAAGGAATATTTTCAAAAAATTATTGACCATGATTTCATTGATAGTTACTGATAAAACATGGTACCAACTAACGAGAATGTTTTTTGAAAAACGGCCTTTTTGATCAATTTGATGTACATTCCGATAAGGTCGAACGTTTTTTGACTGCTTATATTCCTTAGGGGTGAGGCCTGTATATTTTTTAAAAGCAGTATTAAAAGAGGACTTGGAATAGTAGCCTACCATCAATGCAATGGTTTCTATTTTAGCTTGTTGATGTGACGGATCACGCAATATTCTTTTAGCCTCACGGATTCTATATTGACTTATGAGCTCCTGAAAACTCATCCTCTTTGATTCGTTGATTACTTGTGAGAGATGATGGGTAGTGGTGTGCAATTCTTTGGCCAAACTACTTAGTGAAACGGTACTTTCTAAATAGAATTTACCTTCAGAAAGTTTAGCGTTTAGTTTGTTGAGAATGTTGTATTTATGTGTTGCCCCAAGTGCTGATTTTTGGTATTTGTTTCCCAGTAGCATGGGCGAAAGAAATGCAGACTCTTTAATTAATTGATAATAAACAAAGCCAAGTTGAATTAAAATGGCGGTGGCCAAATAGCCAAGAATCAAATTATCATAATTAATTATCAAGAAAAGTAGAAAGACGATTTGGTAGGCAACAAAATTTCTAAACCAGACCAACCGACTGCCGGGATTTTTAAACCAAGGTATGCCTCGCAATTTACCTTCTTTGTTCAATTTGAAAATCATTCTAAATATATAACCCAGTACAATCAAGGTTAAGATACTACGAATAGCCAGTTGCAAATGCGCTAGCCCTGGCGAGTAGGAAAGGAGCAAAACGATTATGATGGGTAATATATGGATCCAATTGATTCTTGTGTTTTGTAGAAAAAACGCGCGAGTGTATAAATAAAGAATAACCGCCATTGTAATGATGGCAATCCAAGCTGTTTGGAAGAGAACAACACTAAAAATTATAAATAAGCCTGAGGCTATTAGTTTACCCAAATATCTACTTGCTGGGTATTTATTTGACAACAAAAGGACAATGGCTAATAATGCGGGCAGTGTAATGCTAGCAAGTAACATTTCACTCCAAGGCCAGTTCATCCAATTTTCCATTGGTCGAAAACTAGGTAATTTTTAAATCAATAGAACGGACTGCCTTAAATTTTATTATTATCACAAATAATCAGTTCTATCTAGTAGGGAAGATAAAAAGCACATTTAAAGAAAGAACGTTGATCGTACTTTTAATGTTAAAATATTGTTACTTTGTTTGAAAGCAATACAGTGTAAAATGGATATCCAAGCAGAAAAATTAAGACTCATTGAGTGGTTTGCAGGTTTAAATGATGTAAAAACGATTAAAGAGTTCATCACTTTGAAAAAATCTAAGGAAGCAGATTGGTGGGATGAAATTAGCGAAAATGAGCGCTTGACAATAAAGCAAGGATTAGCAGAGTTGGATAGAGGCGAAAGCATCTCACATGAAGAGGTTATGAAGGAAGTGCGCGAAAAATATAACCTATGAATAAACCGATTGAATGGTCACCTCAGTCTAAAAAGGATTATCTAAAATTGCTTAATTATTTACAGGAAGAATGGGGTGAGAAGGTCCAAAAACAGTTTAATGACAGGCTTCAGGCGGTGCTTAAAACAATATCAGAAAAACCACACCTATACCCAACCTCCAGTAAACTGAAAAATGTAAAACGGTGTGTAGTTAGCAAACAAACGAGCCTTTATTATAGGGTTGAAAAAGATAAAATATCATTAGTAACACTCTTCGATACACGTAAAAACCCAAAGAAGCTTACGAATAAAAAATAAGCATAAGATTAGCCCCCTCGTAGGTTAACGACCTATTGTAGCGTGCTCGTTCCAATTTTAAACAAATCATTATTTTGGATTGTTTGATGGTTGGTCGTAACTTTTTCAAACCTTAATATGGTCAATAAACGGCTGATCGGCCACCCGATTTCCCGTAGCCACATAAATGGCGTTGGCCAAAGCGGCTGCAATTGGCGGCAATGAAGGCTCACCCAAACCCGTTGGCGCAATCTCATTTTCCACAAAGAAAGTTTCTATTTCTATCGGAGATTCAGAGTGACGCATCATTCTATAGGTATCGAAGTTTTTATGATCTGGACGGCCACCAGTAATGGTCATCGCGCTATAGGTAGCATGACCGATACCATCTATAATACCCCCTTCCACCTGATTTAGAGCGCCTTCTAGGTTCACAACAATTCCACAGTCAATGGCGCACCACACTTTTTTAACTCTGGGTATTTTGCCATTCATTTCCAGGTCTATCACCTGAGCCACATATGAATTATGACAATAGTAGGCGGTTACTCCTCTATAAACACCTTCTTTATTTGTACCCCATTTAGATTTCTCCTTCACTAATTTCAGTACTCCGGCATAGCGTTCAGCATCATAATCATTACGTTCACCTACCGGATTGGCTATTGCTTTTTCAAATAAGTTCAATCTAAAATCAATAGGATCCTGACCTGCTGCCTCCGCTACTTCATCCAAAAAGGACTGCTCAGCAAAAGCGATAAAATTGGAAGACGGGGCTCGCCAGGCACCTGTAGTAATATTTGATTCCAACCTATGATTTTCTGAACTGTAATTTTCAACAGCACCTGCTGGGAAACGATTATCAAATACCGGGCTGCCGTTTATGCCAGCTCCACGTACCCTAAATCCAACCAATTCGTTGTTTGCGTCCAGTGCAGCTTGATACTTAACTTTGTAAGCGGGCCTGTAGATGCCCTGAGTCATGTCATCTTCACGTGTATAGACCAACTTAATAGGGGCATTGACTTGTTTTGATATTACAGCAGCTTCTACACCAAAATTCCCATACAATCTTCTTCCGAAGCCACCACCCATGCGGGTCATCATAATGGAAACTTTATCTTCAGGCATTCCTAGAACTGCAGCAACGGTTTTACTTAAATACTCCGGTGTCTGTACAGGCCCAACAAGTTCAGCCCTTGCTTTGGTTACATTGGCAAAGAAATTCATGGGCTCCATGGTGTTATGCGCTAAAAATGGAGCACTATAGGTTCTCTCTATCACTTTAGCGGCATTTTTGAATGCCTTATCAGGGTTGCCGTCTTTACGTGAGGGTTCAGTTTTTTTCTCTGTTAAGGCCGTTAATGCCGCCTCATGATCACTCGTACTTTCTGGCTTGGTGACTGTTTCCCATTCAATTTTTAGGGCTTTCTTAGCCTTCAATACTTGCCAGGTGCTTTCACCAATTACTACCACGAGTTCAGAGAAAGCATTGGTATCCGACCATTGCTTTTCAATTCCTTCAGGATAAGTGTTGATGGTTATTACTTCTTTGATTCCGGGCATGGAACGGGCGGCACTGTCATCAACGGATTTTGGTCTCATGCCAAAGGCAGGAGGGTGGACGATCATGGCAATGAGCATGCCCTCATGTTGGTAGTCAATACCGAAAAGGGGCTCACCTTTGATTATTTTTGGGCCGTCTACATTTTTTGTGCGTGAACCTATGATTTTAAAATCCTTGGGATCTTTTAACTGAACCTCTTCCGGTATTTCAATATTAGCAGCCGCAGAGGCCACTTCGCCATAGGTAAGTGTTTTTCCCGAGCTGTTTTTTATTACACCGGCTTCCGTTGTCAATTCAGCAACAGGGACATTCCATTGCTTAGCGGCAGCTTCGAGTAACATCCTTCTGGCTGTGGCACCCGCCATTCTTAAACTTTGCCATCCTTGGCGTATAGACTGACTTCCTCCGGCCAATTGGCGTGTGTACTTGGTGGTGTCTAAGCCTGCTTGTTCTACTACTACATCTTTCCAATCAACGTCCAATTCTTCAGCCACGATCATTGGCATGGAGGTTTTTACATTTTGCCCAATTTCTGGATTGGGCGACATGATAGTGACTATGCCATTGTCTCCAATTTTTAAGAAGGCATTGATATTAAACCATTCTTTGGGCATTTTCGCCAGCTCCTTTGCCGAGGGTGAACAGGAGGCTAACCAGCTAAATCCTAAAACCAAACCACCTGTACTGGCGGCTGTCACCTTTAAAAATGACCTTCTATTATATGTTGTTTTAATTAATGTCATGGTGTCGTCTTTAAAGGATTAATTAACCTTTGGCCGCTGTTTTAATAGCTGCTTTAATACGTATGTAAGTTCCACATCGGCAGATATTGCCATGCATGGCAGCTTCAATCTCTTTGTCGCTAGGGTTGGGGTTTTGCTTTAGCAGCGAAGCGGCATTCATCATCTGTCCACTTTGGCAATAACCACATTGAGGCACATCATGAGCCAGCCATGCTTTTTGGATTGGATGGTTATATTCCTCTGAAAGTCCTTCAATGGTTGTAATGGGACTTTCACCAACTGCTGAAATTGGGATTAAACAGGATCGGGTGGCCACACCATCAAAATGGATGGTACAGGCACCACATTGACCAATACCACATCCAAACTTTGTTCCTAATAGTTTTAAATGATCACGTAATACCCATAGCATGGGCGTGTCAGCGTCAACTTCCACCTGAAGTGATTTGCCGTTTACCTTAATTGTATATTGTGCCATCGTTCAATTTACATTAAATGCATTATTCAAGCAAATATCATTTTTAGCGTTGAACACCGTTTATGATGGTAATAATGAATGTCATACAATGTGAAAATTGATTTTAAAGGCTCCAAAGACCCCAAGTATTCTGTAATTTCATCTTTTCTAAATTGTTTTTTTTGAATGGATATTATCATAAAATCCTTTTATCGGCCCTATTATTTGGAAAGGTGTTTGAGGAGCATTGAATTAAACATTATTGGTGATTATAAGGTGACGATTCTGGATGATGGCACGCCTCAAGTGTACATAGACCGCATATTGGAGCTGTTTCCCTTGGTGACTTTTATCAAGTCTGAGGAGTATGAGCATAAAACTTCGGCTATATCACAACACCTTGCTGGGACTCAAGATTATAAAAACGATATTATTCCAGTTCAATTATGGAAAGAAGGTATAAGTGGGTGTAGCGATTATTTTTTATTGTTAGAAGAGGATGCATGGATTACCCATCACATTTCCATTGAGCCAATACTAAAAATGATGCAATCACAAGACATACTGATTATTAAATTGGGTTGGAATGGCAATCCGGAATTAATAAATGGATCTAAATATCAGCTAACTGAGGATATAGACGAGCTCTTACCTAAATTGCCCAATGTAGGGATGTCCATTTTAAATCTTTATTTCAAGAATGCATTTAGGATAAGGTCCATTTTAAACAAGCTTAGATTGGTCACTATCAAATCGATGCTTCCTTTTTATCAGCTTTATACTGTTTCATCGGCCTTTTTCAACAAGGATTATTGGAATTATATCTGGGAAGGGTCGAAAGCAACAATAGATGAGCCCGCCCAATTATTGAGGGCAATACAATGGAAGAAAGAAGTGGGGAAAGGGAAGTACGCCAACACAAAAAGTGAATACATAAAAACGTCATTTCTAACTGCATCCGTTAACCGATTCAAAATAAACCAGTTCGATATGATTCGTTTGAACCATATTTTGAATGAATCATGGTTGGAGGGTAATCTAGAAGCCATGAATAATTTTCCACATGATTTTGATCTTGGATACCTACAGCAAATAGTTGATAAGACAAATGATCCCCGTTGTACCGTTGTAGGTTGGAATTTATGGATAGATCTGTTTAAAGGGATTCATAGCAAAGCGGGGAGTGAGGTGGATAGTTAGCTTATGGAATTAGGTATTACTTCACCAGTTATCGTACTTTTGACATTCAAACAATCTTCATTCTATGGCCATTGATATCCCCTCTTTGATAAACCAACTTTCAGGTGAATTGACTGAAAAAGCCTATGAAGTCTCAGATTCTTTAGGACATATTGGTGGTGAAGAAGTGATGAAGGGGATGATAGCTTTGCTAGATCATCCGAATATGGAATCAAGGTACATGGCGGCCCGGACATTAGGGTTGATTGAAGACAATGCTGCAGCGTTGGAACCACTGTTGGATGCGATTAAAAGTAAAGATAATGCCGATATCGCGGGTGATATGCTCCTAGCACTGGAGGGTTTTGACATTAGCACTTGTTATGTGGAAATATTCAAACTGCACCTATTTGGCAGTTTCAAAGTCTCCAGAATAGCTGAAGATTTATTAGACCACAAAGAGTTTGCTATTACGCCCAGAGTAATAAAAAAGGCTCAAAAGCATTGGAATCACTATTCCAACAACGTGAAGCAAGACGAGGTTTATGCACTGAAAAAAGTCGAGGTGGAGGAAAGGCTTGGGGATTTGAAGATGTTTTTAGCGAATGATTTGACTTAGCCATTTCATAATAATATAGTAAAATGAGTTTGAGGTCGTATTTATTCTATTGTTTTTGCTGCCTGGTTTTATTGACAGGAAAGAGTGAAGAGAAGCCTTTTTCAAGTAATATCTTGTTTGTGGGGAATAGCCTGACCTACACGAACGATCTACCTAAACTCATACAAGAGATTGGAAAAGAAAAAGGTAATCGTATTAAATACACTTCATTGACTTTACCAAATTACGCCCTTGAAGATCACTGGAATGAAGGTCAATTACAAGATTATATAAAAAGTGAGAAATTTGATTTCGTTATAGTGCAACAAGGCCCCTCGTCCCAGCCCGAAGGGCGAACTATGCTGTTTGAATATGGTCAGTTAATTAAAACACTCTGTGATAATCACAATACCAAGCTTGCGTTTTATATGGTATGGCCCTCACGTACTTACTATCATACTTTTGACGGGGTTATTCAAAATTATACAGAAGCTAGTTTAAAAACGCAATCCATCCTTTGTCCGGTAGGTAAAGTTTGGAAGGCACATTTTGATCAAACCAATGACTTCTCCTATTATGGTCCTGATGGTTTTCATCCCTCGCTTAAAGGAAGCAAAGTCGCTGCTAAAATTATATATGAATCTTTGTTTTAGAATGTTGAAGTGAAAAACAAGAAACAAGACGCAAGAAAGGAAATTAGACGCAAGACTTAAGACGCAAGATTTAAGACACAAGATTTAAGACGCAAGACTTAAGACACAAGACTTAAGACGCAAGATTTAAGATACAAGCCCTAAACCGTCCTCTCAATCTCCTTCAAGTTCTCCATTTTCTTGTTCCTTAAGAATCCGTTGATGTCTTCAAAGTGCTCTTTCACTCGCTGGTTGCCGAATTCAAATACTTTATCTGCCAAGCCATCCAAGAAGTCCCTATCGTGAGAAACGAGGATTATGGTGCCTTCAAAGGCTTTTAAAGCATCTTTAAGGATGTCCTTGGTTTTGATATCTAAATGATTGGTAGGTTCATCGAGGATCAATAGGTTTACTGGCTGCAATAGCAATTTGATCATGGCCAGTCGTGTACGTTCACCGCCAGAAAGCACCTTTACTTTCTTTTCAATGGTATCGCCACCAAACATAAAGGCGCCAAGAAGGTCCTTAATTTTGGTACGTACATCTCCGTTGGCTATCTCATCCACCGTTTGGAATACAGTCAGTTTTTCATCTAATAATGAAGCTTGATTCTGAGCGAAATAACCAATCATACAATTATGACCCAGTTGCATTTTACCCTCATGTTCGATCTCGCCCATAATCGCCTTAACAAGCGTGGATTTTCCTTCCCCGTTTTTGCCGACAAAAGCGACTTTCTCGCCCCTTGAGATGGTCAAAGAAACATCTTTGAAAACGGTATGATCACCATACTTTTTGGTGAGACCTTCTGTGATTACCGGGTAATTTCCAGAGCGTGGGGCAGGGGGGAACTTGAGATTAAGGGCTGAAGTATCAATTTCATCCACCTCTACAATCTCCATTTTATCCAACATTTTTACCCTTGATTGCACCTGCAAAGTCTTCGAGTAAGTGCCTTTAAAACGATCTATAAACTGCTGTATATCAGCAATTTGTTTGGCTTGATCGTCAAATTGTTTTTGTTGTTGTTCCCTTCTCTCTTTTCTTAATTCGAGGTAGTGGGTATAATTGGTTTTGTAGTCATAGATGCGGCCACCAGTTATCTCAATGGTTCTGTTGGTTAGGTTGTCCACAAACATTTTATCGTGACTGATCACTACAACCGCCTTGGCACTTGTTTTTAGAAAATCTTCTAACCACTGAACAGATTCAATGTCCAAGTGATTGGTAGGCTCATCAAGTAAGATGAGATCAGGCTTTTGCAGTAATATTTTGGCCAATTCAATACGCATGCGCCAGCCACCGCTAAATTCAGCTGTGGATCTGGTAAAGTCTTGACGAACAAACCCAAGCCCCAAAAGCGTTTTCTCTACCTCAGAATCTACATTTACCTCTTCATTGCTGTAGTATTTTTCACTTAGGTCGGAAACCTCCTCAATAATTTTACTGTAAGCGTCTGACTCGTAATCCGTTCTGGTTTCTAATTGTTGATTGAGCTCTTCCATGCGATTTTTCATCTTTAATATGGAAGAGAACGCTTTGGATGCCTCTTCAAAGACAGTGCAATCATCTTCTGTCAGCAGGTGCTGTGGCAAATAGGAGATAACAGCTTCTTTTGGAGCGGATATCTTACCTTGAGTAGGTTTGCTTACCCCAGCAATAATTTTCAATAAGGTAGACTTACCTGCTCCGTTTTTGCCCATCAGGGCAATACGGTCATTGTCATTGATATTGAGGGTGATGTTACTAAATAAGGTTGTACCACTAAATTCAACCCCAACTGCGTCCACTGAAATCATATAAATTCAAATTTGGGCGCAAAGGTAAAATAAGTTGGGTTATTCTTTAAGTGTTAATCTATTATATGGATTAATAAATGATCGATGCCCGAAGTCGCCTTTAGGTATTTAGGGGTAAGTGTGGGGTAAATTTCTATTAAACCTCACTTTTACCCGAACGTTGGTATTCATTAAGGATAAAATGAAATCAGAGTTTTTGGTCACAATGGAAATATTTCTTTCGGGATAGCATGAAACCCCATCGCTTTTACTTTTTCTTCTATGGTGATTATACTTATTAATTTGGAAGTGTGTACTGTAAACTCCCTTGGATAGACCTCTTTATTTAAGATCACGTCCTTTATTCCTTCAAGACCAGAAACCACGCGCTGTATTTTTTCAAGATCCCGATCTTCCTTCGCATCGGTACCAAAAACTTTCCCAAAATTACCTGGAATTACATTTTCTGATATAAGGCTCATCTTTTTATAGTTTATGATAATTAAATAATTAATCTTACTTCACCTAGTTGTTGTAGTTTATACGGAAAATCTTCCCCAGGGGCGCCTATAAACATGAAATTTACGGGGATGCCCCATTTCTTGGATAATTCACGGATTTTCTTTGGCCCAAAAACGCCATGTTCCTGTATAAACTCTATTGATATTTCAGGGTACATTCTATCCAATACTTTTATATCGCTTATAAGATTGGGAGCTACATGAGCCCCTTTGTCCAGTATGGCAACGATTTTAAGCCGTCTTGTATTTTCGTTTTTAATGATGTACTGCATTACTTTATTCAATGTGGATACATTGTCACGGTTGGTAAAAAACACAAACTGTTGTGAATTGATGCTGACAATTTCCCGCTTAATGTACTCACTGAATTTCTTTAACACGCGTTGCCTTTCTGGGGTAAGCCTTTTGATATATATCAAAATGCCTTTATAAATCTGCGTCCTGTAGATCATAAAACCCACTACAAACAATGTTGGGATTAGGTATTCAATAAAGATCCCTAAATAAGTGGGGTTGAGTATGATATTGCCGACAATGGCCATAATAATTGCAAAAATTGCAATGGCCAACCCAAGTTTACTTGACTTCTCGGGGCGGGGCAATTGTTTTCTATTTACTTTCAAAAGTAGGTTGCCAATTCCAAAGAGGGCCATAACAGACAGAAAGGCAATGGTGTAAACCCCTGCTAATTTTGCTAAATCACCTTCAGTGACCAATAGAATGGATGTGCACAAAATAAAAAATACTATAAACACCCTATAAGGACTTTTTCGTTTATTTTTCTTTAACAGAAAATCTGGAAGGACCCTGTCCAGAGACATCCGTTCCATCAGTCCACCCACACCAACATAGGAAGTCAATACCGCGCCACTCAATACCAACGTGGCATCAATACCTACCAAAAAGGATAGCCAGTTGCCACCAGAGATGTTACCCATATAGGACAACAAAGCATCCTGATTTTCGGCTACCGTACTTATCGGAATGATCGCAAGTGCGAGGAATGCAATAAGTGGGTTAAAAATAGTGACCACAATCCACATATTACGCAAAGTCTTTGGGAATACGCCCACACGTTGTTCTTCTACATAGTTGGCCGAACTTTCAAAGCCACTAATGCCTAGCATGGCTGCAGAAAAACCAAAGAAGAGAGCAGTGATAATCCCACCTTCTACAGGGGTTTTAAAATTGAATATAAGCGTGTCAAATCCATTATTAATGAAATAAAACAGGCAAAAAAGGACTAGTACTGTCAGTGAAAACAAGTGGAATATAAATATAAATATGGCCACTTTTGATGATTCACCGATACCCAAAATCACCAAGCCCATAAAAACCAACAATAGGCCAATGGTGACAGGGATTATGGGGAATACACTCCATAAACTATGGGCATATTTGATGGCTTCACTTCCGGATATAACAGCCGTTGCCATATAGGAGAGTACGGTAAGGGCAGCAGCCAAAGAGGCGGTAGACTTCTTAGTGGTGTTCAGTAGCGCATTGTAAGCTCCACCATTGAGAGGCAATGCACCTACAACCTCACCATAGATCTTACGGAATAAGAACAGCACAAAAGCTACCATTAACAGTGCTACCCACGCATATTGCCCTGAGTAGACAATGGCAAGTGCTGAAACATACAGGCAAGAGGAGCTTATATCATTTCCGCAAATAGCGGTGGCTTCGAGTTCGTTGAGTTTTTTAGTCATGCAGTTGGAATCTAGATGGGCGGTTCGACTATAAAATTCATTATTCTACAATCAGTGCAGTATGATAGCATGTGGTGAGACAATTGCTTTTGTTCCAATATTGCATTTATATTCTATATTGAATTTACTATAAAAAGAGTAGATTCTAAAATATATTAAACGAAGTAATGAAAAATATAGCTTATAAAATCGGGTATTAATTTCCCTTGTTTATTTACAGGGGGCAAATTTAGAATTCATCCTCATTTTAGTATTGATTATTTCCATAATTTTTCACTTGTAGATGTCTATCTTCGATATATGAAACCCGCTTCATTGGCCGATATAAAAAAAGAACTGAAACTCAGAACTCCTGAAGAGGTTTTGCAGATATGCCTACAACTCGGTCGATTTAAAAAAGACAATAAGGAATTACTCACCTATTTGCTGTTCGATGCCCAAGATGAAGAGGCCTATATCGAATCGATAAAGTATGAAATCGATGATTTGATGGAAGAAATAAATACAAGTCAGCTTTATTATGCCAAAAAAAGCCTTCGCAAAATTTTAAGGAACCTGAATAAATACATCCGTTATTCTGGAGACAAACGAACAGAAGTAGAAGTAAGGCTACACTTCTGCCAAGCAATTAAGTATTCGAAGATAGCAGTGCATAGAAGTGCCGTGATAGAAAATATGTATAAACGACAACTTATCAATATTGAGAAAGCCTTAAAAGGCTTGCATGAAGATATCAAAGCTGATTATCAAGGTTTAATCCAAAGCGTGACCTAACTACCCCGGCTTTTCTCTCCCCGGCTTTTCTCTCCCCGGATTTAATAACCCTGTCAGGTTTGATACGGCAAGGCCTTCGTACGTCCAGGATCAACAGTTTTAAGTAAAGAAAAACCTGACAGGTTTTAATTGTACACCACCAAGGTTTTCTCTCACCGGATTTATTCCAGAATTTACTCCGGAGCCCCTTGATTAGAGACTTCCTCTCACAGGACGAAAATCATGAATTTCGAATATCGAATTATGAATGTTGAATATCCAATAATGAATGACATGTTTTAATATCACTCGAAAACTCAATTAGTGCGTCATTTCGCAAGCGCAGCGGAGAAATCCTTGCCATACACAAACGGTGGTAAAGATTCCTGCCTGCCTGCAAGGCAGGCCTACGGAATGACTTACCAACTCGGTTTGACTCTCTCCGGATTTATTCCGGGGCCCCTTAATCGAGGAAACTCCCTCGTACAGGATGAAAAATGATGAATTTCGAATATCGAATTATGAATGTTGAATATCGAATAATGAATTATGAATAATGAATTATGAATTATGAATTATGAAAGACATGCTTTAATATCACTCGAAAACTCAATTAGTACGTCATTT
Organism: Flammeovirgaceae bacterium UBA1842; assembly: GCA_002338655.1. Lineage (GTDB taxonomy): Bacteria > Bacteroidota > Bacteroidia > Cytophagales > Cyclobacteriaceae > Fulvivirga. Next base: position 136,158 of record DDIU01000053.1, read on the forward strand.
CGCAGCGCAGCGGAGAAATCCTTACCATACGTCATTACCACCCAACTACACATTATACAACTCCTTCGACTCTTCCTCTTTAAACTTCATCACCAAATTCAACGCATCAGGTACTACATCACTGCAAAAGACCAGTAAGGAGCCTTTTTTTGCATTGGTAATGGCATGTGTGATGGCCTCATGTTCGGAGGGGATAATCGTTACGGGTTTGTTGGGGTCAACGCTCTTAATGCCCGCATGAATCATCGCAATCAGCTCTTCTTCGGTCTTTCCTCTTAGGTGTTTGTCTTGCCTGATAATGATCTCATCAAACATCTGGGCTGCCACGGCACCAATGCCATGGTTATCTTCAGGCCTACGGTCACCAATGCCGGCAATCATGCCAATTTTTGGTGAGCCCTCCATTTTCTCTACCATCTGCTTTAAAGCAGTGAGGCCCGCAGTGTTATGGGCATAGTCAAGCAGAACATTGAAATCTTTGAACCTGAACATATTCAGTCTGCCGGGAGTTTGAGCAGGCGAGGGGATAAACGATTCTATCGCTACTTTTATATCTTCGATGGCAAATCCACGGATATAACCCGTTAGTACTGCTGGCAATACATTTTGAATCATGAAAACGGCCTTTCCTTCGTAAGTTAAAGGCACATTGATGGCCTTAGTCACTCGCATTTTCCATTCGCCTTTGCAAATGGTGATGTAGCCATTCTCATAAATGGCAGATAAGCCGCCATTTCTCGCATGCTTTTTTATACGGGGGTTATCTTCATCTAAAGAAAATAAGGCCAGGTTGGATTTTATGCCCGTCCGCATTTCATAGACCAGGTCGTCATCAGCGTTTAAGATGGAATACCCTTCGGGGAACACCGTTTCGGGGATAACCCCCTTCACACGCGCCAGTTGCTCTATGGTGTGAATTCCCTTTAGTCCGAGGTGATCGGCAGCCACATTGGTTACAATGCCTATATCACAATGTTTGAAACCCAAACCAGCACGCAATAACCCACCACGGGCAGATTCCAAGACGGCAAAATCAACGGTAGGGTCTTTCAATACAAACTCAGCACTGGCGGGGCCCGTACAATCCCCTGACATCAGGAGCCGGTTTTGAATGTAAATGCCATCGGTAGTGGTATAGCCTACTTTATAGCCCTTCATTCTTGCCATATGGGCAATCAATCGGGTGGTGGTGGTTTTGCCATTGGTACCGGCTACGGCCACTATAGGGATTCTAAAATTCGAACCTAGGGGGTACAGCATATCAATTACATGTCCGGCTACGTTTCTTGGTAGCCCTTCAGCAGGAGCGAGGTGCATTCTAAATCCAGGACCGGCATTCACTTCAATGACCGCACCGGCCGTTTCGGGAAGTGGCTGCCCAATATCGGTGGTCATTACATCGATACCACAGATATCCAGATCAATAATTCTGGCAATTCGTTCTGCCATAAAAATATTATAGGGGTGGACAATGTCAGTCACGTCTTCAGCAGTGCCGCCAGTACTTAGGTTGGCGGTATCCTTTAATTTCAAAAATTCACCTTTTTCCAAAACGCTATCCAATGATTTGCCATTCTCCTTTAAAATGCAGAGTGTCAACTCATTAACATCAATCATTGTAAGTACTTTTTCATGTCCGTACCCTCGTTTTGGATCTTTATTTACCAGGTCAATGAGCTCACGAACCGTTGATTTCCCATCGCCTACCACATGTGCGGCAGTACGTTTGGCTGCTGCCACCAACTTGTAATTGATCACAAGAAGTCGGTAGTCATCGCCCACGATATACTTTTCAATAATTACCGATTTAGAAACTTGCTTTGCCGATTCAAAGGCGGGAAGTGCATCTTCCCAATTCATCACATCTGTAGTGATACCCCGGCCATGGTTTCCACTGATCGGTTTGATCACCACGGGATAACCTATGTGATCAATGGCGTCTTTCATACCTTCTACCGTCCTTACAATTTCGCCCTTAGGAACAGGCACTTCCGCTTGCTCCAATAGAAATTTGGTATCCTCCTTATCACAGGCTATTTCAACTCCAATATTGCTGGTCTGGCTCGTTACGGTAGCCTGAATTTTCTTTTGATTGATACCATAACCCAACTGACAAAGAGAGTATTTGTTGAGCCTGATCCAGGGAATGCCCCTTGCCTCAGCTTCTTCTATAAGTGACCCCGTACTGGGGCCAAGGCGGACCCTTTCACGTATTTCACGCATTTCCTGAATATCAAATTCAAGATTATATTCTGTATCATTTACTAAAGCTTCGGCAATCCTTACAGAGGCCTTAGCGGCAAATCGGCCTACTTCCTCCTCAATATAGGTGAATACCACATTGTACACCCCTTCTTCGCCATAGCCACGCGTTCTGCCAAACCCCACTTCCATACCGGCCATAGACTGTATTTCCAGTGCAATATGTTCAATAACATGACCTATCCAAGTACCTTCTTCCACACGCTGAAAGAACCCTCCCGCTTCACCTACAGAACAGCGGTGCTCATACATATCAGGAAACATGGCCTTAAGCCTATCGAGGAAGCCATCAATGGTATTTGTTGGTCGTTGTTCCAATTCCTCAATGTCCAAGACCATAACAATTAACTTGTGCCTGTTTACAGACCAATAGTTAGGCCCTCTCATGGCACGTATTTCAATAATATTCATATTACAACTAATTAGTAGAGTGCAGGCAACGTTTAATGGCCTTTAGTGGTGAAAAAGCATGTTGCCATTGATTTATTATAAATATAGATTTTTTAATAAGAAATAATAGGCAATTTTGCCGAACGATAAGAATTAAAAAACAGAAATGGACAACGCCAAAGGAACCTTAATACCCATTGGAGGAAATGAATGCAAAGGCAAGCATGAAAAAAATGGCCTGGAGTATATTACAGAAGGGATTCTGAGTCACGTTGTAAAAGAAAGTGGTGGGAAGGAGGCCAAAATAATCGTTATACCCACGGCTTCAAGCATTCCACGGAAAGTGGGTAAAAACTACCTGGACGCATTTAATGAATTGGGCTGCACCAATGTTAAAGTGCTGAACCTAAAGGAGAGGGAGCAGTGTGAAGAAGAGGAGAACCTGAAGCTCATTTCAGAAGCAAACTGTATCATGTTTTCTGGTGGTGACCAGTCAAAAATAGCTGCGGTGATAGGCGGTACTACTATGCATAAGCTGTTAATCGAGCGATATATAAACGATGATTTTGTAATAGCGGGTACTAGTGCGGGAGCAATGGCTATGGCCAATGAGATGATAGCAGGAGGGAGCAGTACCGAAGCTTTGCTAAAGGGTGCCGTGATCATGAGCAAGGGCTTGGCATTGATACCAGAATTGATCATCGATACCCATTTTGTCCGTAGGGGCAGGTTCGGCCGATTAGCGGAAGCGGTGGCCATCCATCCTAATCTGATTGGAATTGGACTAGCTGAAGACACAGGTTTAGTGGTAAAGAATGGCAATGAGTTTAAAGTGATAGGGTCGGGAATGGTGATAATGGTTGATGCCAGCCACCTCACTCACAATAAGCATGATAGGTTAAAGGTGGGTACGGCCATGTCGTTATCAAATCTTGTTACGCATATTTTAGCTAATGGTGATCGGTTTACCATGCGTGATAGGGTAATTTCTGTTTTGCCTATGAGTGAGACTTTTGTTTGAGTTAGATGTTAGACGTAAGATGTTAGACGTTAGACATTAGACATTAGACGTTAGATATTGGGCATTAGACACCAACTACCAGATGCCAACTACTAAATACTAATTACTAAATACTAACTATTAATTACTAACTACTAGTCTAACGATAAATCGCTACTTCATTCAATCCATTTGACTGTCGTTGTCCACGGTACATGCCTTCGGTATTGAATGCCAATGTTATATTTCCTTTCGTATCCAACGCTATTAAACCACCATCACCACCAATTTTCATAAGTCGCTCATTTACAACTATTTGACAAGCTTCATTTAAAGACAGATTTTTATATTCCATAAGGCAAGAAACATCATAAGCTACCACACCTCGGATGAAATATTCACCACTGCCGGTACACGATACTGCACAAGTGGCATTGTTGGCATACGTACCAGCACCTATCATTGGGCTGTCACCCACACGGCCGAATTTCTTATTGGTCATTCCTCCTGTGGAGGTGGCTGCCGCAATGTTTCCCAAAGCATCTAAAGCCACCGCCCCAACGGTACCAAACTTATGATCCTTGTTGTCTGAATGATCTAATTGAAAACTATCTGAACCTTTAACTGCCTGCCATTGCTGGTAACGTAATTCATCATAAAAGTAGCTTTCCTCTTTAAATCGGACATTCATTTGTCTGGCAAACTCTTCGGCCCCTTGTCCAGCTAAAAACACATGCCCTGACTTCTCCATTACCAACCGGGCCAATTGTATAGGGTTTTTGACTCCCGTTATGATTGAAACGGCACCCGCATTTAGATTTTGCCCTTCCATTATAGCGGCATCCATTTCGTGGGTGCCTGAGGCTGTAAAAACCGAACCTTTACCCGCATTGAACAGCGGACTGTCTTCCAACTCACTAACGGCTTTTTCTACTGCCTCTACAGCACTTTTACCTTGTTCCAATAAGTAGTAGCCCTTATCGAGTGCATTTTGCAGCGCTTCTTTGTAGGCCAGTTCTTTTTCTGGCGTCATTGTGCTCTTGAGGATGGTGCCTGCACCACCGTGGATGGCCATTGATAAGTTTTTCATACTATTTTGAGTAATGGAAGTCAAAGTTATCAGCTTTGAAGTATAAATCCTCTTTACTATCGGAGTTCGAATAATATATATTGGTTATATATCGAAATGAAGCAATTTGGAATACGAGGAGTGTTACAACCTTCATTTTAATATTATCGTTTTGTAATAATTATGCAGCAACTATTACTGTTTGGAAGTATTCAGGGCTTTTTGATTACCCTAGCACTTATACGTATTAAACACCCCTTAAACAGGCAAAGTAACTACCTATTTGCTTCGTTGATAGCTGTTGTAGCTGCCTTTTTGTTGATCAGTTCGCAACAACAGTATTTTGGTGCGTATCCCAGATCATTTTTGGCTTCCTATGTGTTGATTTACTTGTATTGCCCCCTCTATTATTTTTATATTATATCACTTACAAAGCCTGAAAGGATATTTGCACCAAAAAGCCTGATCGTTATTATACCTGCCCTGGTCTATTTACTATTGATGCTAAGGTACGTTGGCATGTCTGACTTGGAAGTCCTTAATCAAATCAAGACAGCCCCCATTGATTTAGTACTTGCTGATATTATTTCAATTGCGATGAATTTCTACGTCTTGTGGTCCAGTTGGCAAATACTGAAATACGCCAAACAGGAGTCGGTAGTGCAGAATACAGGTCTAAATATATTCTTAGTATTTCATGTAGCCTTAGTTGTCAGCAATTTGGCCTGGTGCTATTTTCTACTGCCCAAATCTGTTGCTGGCAACCTGACTATGCCCTTTAGCTTGGAACTTGTCTATTTTTCAATGTCAGGGTTAATCTTTGTTTTCAGCTATGTTTTAATTGTTAAAAACCATTACTTCTCCAGTCGGGAATACGACTCGATAAGGCCTTATAAAAATGTGGTCTATCCGAGTGAAGAATTATCAATTATAAGTGAGAAGATAGTGCGAACGCTGAGTGAAAGCAAGGCCTATTGTGATCCGAATTTTTCACTGGACAAACTGGCCGAATGTACTGAAGTGGATAAATTCAAACTTTCCTATACCATTAACCACACCATGAAAAGCTCTTTTACAAAGCTGGTTAATGGATATCGCATTGAGGAATTTATTGATCTCATGGGTTCGGAGAATTTTAATCATTACAATATGCTAGGAGTGGCCAATGAAGCTGGTTTTAAAACCAAGTCCACGTTCTACAAAGCATTCAAAGAAATAAAAGGACTGACCCCTCGTGAATATTTATCCTGTAAGGATAAACAGTTGGTAAATCAATATGAAACTGCCTAATTCCCATTGTTTATAAACAATTGAGTCCATCTAAATTATTCGGACTCAATACTGTACATAAAATTCATTTGTAATGCCTCTCTCTTCGTAACCTTCCGAAGAAATATAAACAGACATTCAAATGACAAAATCTATTATTACATTGACCCTTACTATGTTGATCTTCAGCGGCCTACATGCCCAGACCAACAATGTTGAAATCACAAACCAATTTTTCAAAGCCTATGAGGAAATGGACTTCGATAAAATGGCCTCCTATTGGGATGATTCTTTAAAGCTTCAGGATCTCATTGTAGCTGAAATGTATAAAATTGAAGACACCTATTATGGACGGCAGACCCCATTGGAATTATGGAAACAAGCGTTTAGTGTGAAACCCAATTACATCAGAATAAGTGTTCGTGAGCAGTTTACAAGCGGGAATTTCGTTGTTTCTGATCTGAGCTTCGAATCTTCCTCATCCAATAATGAGAAAACGGCCATTACCAAAGGGGAGATGTTTACGATCTTTAAATTCCACAATGGTAAAATAACCGAGCACTATGATTTTGGTGACTACTATACCTGGGGACGACAGATCAGATCGGTTTTGAAAGGGGAACACCATGTTAACTACCCTGAGGAGAAAAACCTGGCTATTGCTCAAGCCTATATTGACGCTTATTCAAATTCTGATTTGGAAAAGATGAGTTCATTTTATGCAGATGATGTGGAGTTTAAAGACCTCACGGCAAAAGATGTATTTAAGGCCAACAACTTTGAACAAAACGGAAAAGAACATGTTAAATCTTTTTGGAAAGGTGTATTGATCGATCCAAAAGCCAAATACTTAAATGTGAAAATCGATGGAGCTTTTTACTCGGCAAGCTATGTGATGTTGAATACCACATTTGCCATGATATTACCTGCTTCATGGACTGGAGGCAAGGAAAATGTGTATGTTCAATTCCCGATCAAAACCATATTACAAATAAAGGAAGGCAAAATTACCAAACATTATGATTTTGCCGATTACGACCTTTATCATGAACAAATACGATTACAAACTGCCAACTAACAGAGGTGAGGAGAGTTAGCAAAACGCTAATTCCCCTTCGCTTTTATTCTCATTTCCACTCGCCAAGCCATGGCAATTAGTAGTATAGACAATACACAAGCCATTACAAGTGTGATAAAGCCACCATCCCAACCGAAGGTATCAACTATGGCACCCATGGCTATATTGGCGAACAATGCGCCTCCTAAGTAGCCAAACAGCCCTGTAAAGCCAGCAGCAGTACCAGCCGCCTTTTTGGGTACTAAATCCAATGCATGCACGCCAATAAGCATTACCGGACCATAAATTAAAAATCCAATGCCTATTAAGGCCAAGCTGTCTATCAAAGGTTGACCAACGGGATTTTGCCAATAAATGACCACAAAAACCAATACCAAAACCATGTAAATGATACTAACTGGGCCACGTTTGCCTTTAAACCATTTATCGCTCACAAAACCAGCTAATATTGTCCCTGGAATACCTGCCCATTCATACACAAAATAAGCCCAGCCTGTCTCAGAGACTGAAAAATGCTTAGCTTCAGAAAGATAGGTGGGTGCCCAGTCCAGCACCCCGTAGCGTACCAAATAGACGAAGGCATTGGCTACGGCAATGTACCAAAGCATTTTGTTATTGAAAATATACTTTACAAAGATCTCCCGGGCGGTTATCGACTGGTCGTCATCTTGCTTGGAATAGTTTTCTGGATAGTCGTTTTTAAATTCTTCGATAGGAGGTAAGCCACATACTGCAGGCCTGTCCCTAATTAATATATACGTGACGAGCGCAATAATCAATGCGATGAAGCCGGGTAAATAGAATTTGGAATGCCAGTCATTGAATATCGCCATTCCTAATATGGCCAAAGGGCCAATGAGGCCACCACCGATGTTATGGGCTAAATTCCAAAACGACATTTTCGTGCCTCTTTCTTTGAGTGAAAACCACTGAACCATCACTCTACCGCTTGGAGGCCAGCCCATGCCCTGAAACCAGCCATTGAACAGTAGCAGAACAAACATGATGGCTATGGAAGAGGTGGCTACTGGTACGAGCCCCATCACGATCATTACCAATCCTGAGAGTGCTAATCCGATAGACATGAATTTCCGTGCATCACTCCGGTCGGATACATTGCCCATCAAAAATTTACTAAGTCCGTAAGCGATGGACACTCCTGAGAGGGCAAAACCAAGTTGGGTTTTGGTGAACCCTTCTTCGATCAAATCGGGAATGGCCAATGAAAAGTTCTTTCTTACTAAATAATACCCGGCATAACCGATAAAAATACCAGCGAAGACTTGAAAACGCAGGCGTTTATAGTCTTTACTGATATTTTCTTTAGCTACTGGTGCTGCACTCGGTGCCGGCTCAAATATTTTTAGCATCCCCATTTACTTTAGTTTTCTAAAGTAGGTAACAAATGTGGGTTTGGCAATTTCAATGAGCACAAGAAGCGCGAAATCGATATTAGGTGATTTTCCCCAATTTTATAGGTAAAAAGGGTATGCTTTTACCTACAAATACCGATCTAGGCCTCAAATACACTGTTTTTTAAAATTACTAACTGTTGCAAGGTTTATTCTAATCAATCAAGCTTGTGAATTATAAACAAATTTGGGCTATGATGGGTATTCAGACTTACATCAAAACAAAACCTTACGTCAGAACCAGAACGCTGGTTATAGTAGGCTGTATACTAGTCTATGCCTTGATTATAGCACTGGCGCATTTAATCAATTTATAGTACTGAAATATATCAGCTGCTATTCACTTCTCAAAGTATCTACTGGGTTCGCCATGGCAGTTCGAATGGTTTGTGAGGCGAGTGTTGCAACACCAATGAATAGCAATAAGCCCAGACCCAATCCAATATCTATAAACCCAACGCTTACACTGTAATATTGAATCTGGGACAAAAGCATGTTGAAAAAGAGATAGCTGATTGGTATCGCAATCAATGCAGCAATCATCATCATTCTAAAGTACTCTTTAGAAAGAAGGATCACCAATGTCTTCACTGACGCACCCATAACTTTTCTAACACCTACTTCCTTAGACCTTGTTTCGGTGCTATAGACGACCATTCCCAAAAGTCCAAGACTGGCAATAGTAATGGATAGAAAGCCCAGAAACCCATAAATTTCTATCAGGTTGCTATAGCTTCGGAAGGCATCTTCAATTTCCTGATCAAAGAATTGAGCTTCAAATATTTGTTGCTGCCCCATATCTTTCCATATTGATTCCATTCCGGACAACATTTCAAATTTGTCCCTTGCATTTACCTTCAAATTGGCGTACCTAAAATATTCTGGGTTATATCGCAGTACAAAGTGAGAAATGGGATTGTTTAACAATGCATAATTGAAATCTTTGACCACACCTATTACTTTTACTTCTGTGCCATCCTCTAAAGTAAATGACTGGTCCAAAGCATCGATGGCATTGGTAATCCCTTCACTTTTATAGAAAGTTTCGTTGATGATAATTCCATTTTCATCGTGTGTGGTATTCGTGCTGAAGTTCGTTCCGGCCACAAGCGTAAGTCCCAAATTGGAAAGGTAATTCTGATCTACGAACATTTGGCTTATTTCAATCGAATCGTTCTTATCATGATAGTAAAGCCAGTTTTTCTCAAAAGATTGGGCACCCATAATGTGTGATGACATGGAAATCGATTTAACGGCACTCTGTTTTGAGAATTCTGCTCTAAAAATATCCTGATCAGCGTCTTGTAAATCAACATCAAGTAAATTTTCCTGATCAAAACCCAGGTCGTAGTTGACCGAATAATAGACTTGACGGAATTGAACCACAACACCAATAATGAAGAATAAGGAAAGAGTAAACTGAGTGATGATCAAGGTTTTTTTAAAGCTCGTTTTACCAAACAATTTCAAATTAGAAGAGCCTTTGAGCGCTGTTACAGGATCAATTTTGGAAAAATACGAAGCAGGTACAATTCCCGTTAATATACCTGTGATAATAGCAAAAATTACAAATGCTATGATGGTGAAGGTGGTCAGTTCAATGTTCATACTTCCCCCTGCAGCAAGCATAGCTCTAAATCTTTGAATGATAATGGTATAAATGCCAATGGAGCCCACCAAAGCTACCAGACAGATGATGACAGTTTCCGTAATAAATTGATACCAAATTTGTGTTTTGTATCCGCCAACTACTTTTCTTACGCCAATTTCTTTGGCCCTTTTCATGGCCCTCGAAATGGAGATATTGGAGTAGTTGAAACAGGCAGGCAATAGGATGAGCAAGGTGATGACCCCAAAAGCATAAAGCGTTATTCCACCAAAGTAGGGAGCTAAATCATTTCTATGATCTTCCCAAGTGAGTACGATATCTCCCAATGGCTGGAGGTCAAACGAAGCATGTACTTCATCCTTTTTTTGATAGTGGGAGGCGGCTATTTTATCTAAGCTCTGTTCAACTTCCTCTTGCTGTCCTTTTTTCAGTAAAATGTAAGTGTAATTATCCCGGAATTGCTTCCATTCATTGCTTACATTGGCAATTTTACCATCTCTTTCCAACGCCTGAATAGTGGAGTAAGAAACCAATATCTCAAAATTCAATGAAGAGCCTTCGGGTATATCTGCCATGATGCCACTTACGGTAAAATCCCCAAACTCAGCAAATGAAACCACCTTTCCAATGGGATCTGCCCCACTAAATAGCCTTTGCGCTGCTTTGGCCGTCATTACCATTTGATAGGGTTTGTCCAATACTGATTTTACATTTCCCTCTAACATTTTAAAGGAGAACAATTTAAAGAAATTGGGATCAGTAAAGTAGCCAGACATAGGCAGCTCTTTGTTACCATATAAAATTTCACCTCTGGCCCAGGTATTGATTTTGGTTATTTTCTCTATGCCTGTATAATCTGTGTCTAAAATATTTCCAATGGCCGCAGGCGATGAGGCCATCCTTTCGGTATTGGTCTTTTCATCAAGGAGGGAAGTTACCCGGTAGATGTTTTCATAATTTTTATGAAACTTATCATACTTTGTCACACTGATTAAAAAGCCTATAAATAAAATGGTGACCGACATGCCAAATGACAGCCCCAGCACATTGATAATGGTAAAAAATTTATTTCTGGCAAGGCTTCTTACGGCCACTTTGATATAATTTCTGAACATTGCTGTGTTGTTTTGAGTGTAAGACAAGTGATGAAAAGACTGATCTTTTTGGCGTTTCTTCAATCCGTATGAAAATAGGAGTCCGATTACCTGCTTCCAATAGTTAATTTTGGCCTTAAATAGGGGCATAGTTTCTACTTCGTGGTAGAATATTTCCTCCAAATCACCTTGTAAATCTTCTATTTGAGCAAAGCCTGCATACCAGCTGAGAAGTCTCTCGGCTAGTTTGGGTGGACTGATATTTTGTCTATTTTTCATATGGGTTCTGTTCCCAGATTAGACAAGCTCCATAGATCATCCCTAAGCGATTTGATGTGTTGAAGTACTTGTACGGCATCGGCTGTTAGCTTGAAATAGCGCTTTTTTCGCCCACCACGAACGGCTGTTGCCTCTCCAAGCCAAGATTCAAGAAGACCTTTTTCTTCTAGTCGGGCAATGGTAGAATGCAGCGAACCTATTGTTATGGTTCGATTGGCCTTCTCTTGTAGTGCTTCTTTGATAGCAACACCATAGGCATCGTCACCTAACATAGACACAGTGAGCAGTACCAACTCCTCAAATTCACCAAGATATTTTTTCATCAGTATTAATAATTATTGCGAACGTTCAAGACAATAATACGCAGATAAAAAATATATGTTTCTATTTTTCAGATTAAATAGAATTGAACTTTGGAAAAAGGCCTCTGGAATTAATTGAACCCGATGGTAATGATATGAGTACCATTGTTATGTTGATAGTTAGAAAAACAGTTGAGAAATTATCCGGAAGTATCTCACTGGAATCGACCGAAAACAAAGGCTCAAAGTTTAGCATAGAATTTCCTGCTTAATTTGATAATATTTTTAATGGGATGATAGGCGTTAGCGCCTACTTGAGTGTATACTCTTACATAACGACAGTGGAATACCATATTACTAGATTGGATTTTAGCGGACGTTGGATATAAATCACCATTAAAAATAAACTAACTAAAATGAGTAAACTGAAGTACACTTTTATTCTCTTGTTAATTTCCACTTTTGGTTTTGCACAGGGAATTGAATTTAGAACGGGCAATTGGGAAGAGATAAAGGCCATGGCCAAGGCTGAAAATAAACTGATTTTTTTCGATGCATACACCAGTTGGTGTGGGCCTTGTAAATGGATGGACAAGAACACATTTCAAGATAAGGAAACGGGTGAATTTTACAATAAGAATGTAATTGCCTATAAACAAGACATGGAAAAAGGAGAGGGGCCTGTTCTTCTAAAGAAATTTGGCATTACCCAATTTCCAACCTATTTGTTTATCGATGCCAATGAAAATGTGGTGCACAGAGGTAGTGGTGCTAAGGAGCCAGAGCCATTTATTGAATTTGCCAAACAAGCACTTGACCCAAAAATGAGTCTGGTAGGACTCAAGGCTCAATATGAAGATGGTAATCGTGAGCCTGCATTTATCCGTCAATACCTATATGCTTTACGGGATGCCAACGAACGGAGTAAGGAAATTGTAGATTGGTACTTCAACTATACTTCTGACAAAGAGCTGCTGACAGCTGAAAATTATGAGTTCATCAAAAAGATGGCTGGAGACCCGGGACATCCTAAATTTGCCATATTAGAACAAAATAGATCTGTTTACGAGCAACTTGTTGGGGCAGATGAGGTAAAGAAAACATTGAGTGACGCCTATTACACCTATTTGATCATGTCGATTTATTCTGGCAAAGTGGAGAAATGGGAACAGGCAAAGACACGTGTAAAAGAATCTGGATTTGAAGAAGCCGATAAACTAATAAGAAAAGCAAGTATTTATTACTACCAACAAACCAAGCAATGGGTTGATTATGTAACCGTAGTTGACGAGACCATCAATAAGGATGGAATGAGTGCAGGGGATATGGGTTACTATGCGTTGCAGGTAGCCAATAATGATGACATTCAGGGTAAGGAACAGTTAAAATTGGGCATGGATTGGGCAAATGGCTCTGTAAAATCACAAAGCAACTACCGTAATAACTATGCGAAAGCAGCCATGCTTTATAAAATGGGTAAGTCCAAGCAGGCACTGAAAACCGCTGAAGTAGCACTATCACTGGCTACGGATGAAGAAAAGGAGAAATCGTGGACCAAGCCCACTATCGATCTTATAGAAAAAATCAAGTCATCGAAGTAAACAAATTAATAAAAGGAAAAATCATGAGAATATTTAAAACTATAGCCATTTGTTTACTAATGGCAATGCCATATTTGATCAACGCTCAAGGAATCGAGTTTAGTCATGGTACATGGGCAGAGATCAAGGCGAAATCAAAGGCAGAAAATAAGTTAATTTTTTTCGATGCCAATACAAGCTGGTGTGGCCCCTGCAAATGGATGGCTGCCAACGCCTTTGTAGATGAGAAAGTAGGTGAATTTTTTAATGAAAACTTCATTTCCTATGAACTGGATATGGAAAAAGGGGAAGGCATTGAGTTGGCCAAGGAATTTAAAATATCACTTTACCCAACACTTTTATTTCTTAATAGTGAGGGCGAAATAGTGCATAAAGGGCTGGGTGCGTTGGATGCGGAAAAATTTCTGGCATTAGGAAAAATCGCTGCTGACCCAGAAAGGAATTCTGCAGGTATGGAGAAACGCTATCGAAACGGTGAACGCTCCAAGCAATTCATCAGAGACTATATGCTAAGCTTAAAACAAGCAGGAAAGCCAAGAAATGAAGTACTTGACTGGTATTTTTATGGTATGTCAGATGAGGAGCTGTTGACAAAAGAGAATTTTGAAGTAATCAACGATCATATTTCCAGTACGGCCAATCCGCAGTTTATCTTTTTACTCAATCATAAAGCTGAATTTGCTAAGGTTGTTTCTGAAAAGGAGGTAAATGATAAAATATATGATGTATATAGTTCAAGTTTATTCGGAGCGCTTTACTCTAATGATTCCGTTAAATGGGAGATTGCCAAAGCAGAAGTAAAGGGATCATCCATTGAGCAGCCTGAGAAACTATTGGCCAATGCCGATATGTATTACTATTCCCGTAAAAAGGAGTGGGGCAATTACATAAAAGCCGTTGATCATTATGCAACTACTTTTGAAGCCGACAATTGGAATTCATTCAACTCGTATGCGTGGGGCATATATCTAAACAAAAATATCACAGATAAAGCTTCTCTAAAAGTAGCATTAAAATGGATTGATCAGTCGATCAAACTCAATAGCTGCTATGCTAACAATGACACCAAAGCGGCATTATTAAAGAAAATGGGCGATAAAAAGGGTGCTATCAAAGCAGCAAATAAAGCCATTGCCTTAGCTGGGCCTGATGATGATGTTTCGGGGACTAAGAAGTTAATCGAGGAGATTTCGAAGTAAGTACATTAATCAAAATGATTGAATCCTGGGCATAGTTTTACACTTGCTCAGGATTTTTTTATTTGGGGAGTTTTGTACATACATTTATAATATATTTAAAGGTCTAAGGGATGTCATTTGAAACTGTAATATTGGAAGGCAGTGTCAGCCAAGATTTGAAAAATGTTTTAGACATTAGAAAGAAGGTTTTTACCCTTGAACAAGGCATTCCATCGGCTGTCGATGATGATGGGTATGATAATGGAGCTATTCATGTTTTAGGCGTTTGTAATGGCCAGCCTGTGGCAAGTGGTAGACTGGTGATTAATAATAATTTTGGAGTATTGGCCCGTATTGCGGTGTTACCTGATTATAGGGGCAAAGGCTTTGCGGAACATATTGTTAAGGCATTGGAAAATGAGGGTAGGAGAAGAAACTTAAACTCATTTGAACTTTATCCACATATTTACCTAGAGAAATTTTATTCCAACCTTGGATATCAAGTAGATCCAAAATATAAAAATAACGTAGCAGGTTACGATTTGATTAGGATGTTTAAATAATATAGTGATATGAAAAACTTATATATCTACGCTGCATTCTCATTTCTACTAATATCTGGTAATTTAAAAGGCCAAGTTGTAAATGATAGGGCTACTCAAATCAACACGAGTAAGGCACTGATAGATATTGTGACAAAAATCCAAGGTCTCGATAATTCGAAGGAGACAGAGGTAGAGGGCACCCCTTTTTTATATGATGATTGGAGCCAAGGTAGCATTACCACTACAAATGGGGCAATATTTACTGATATTAAACTAAAATATAACCTGTATAATGAGCAGCTCATTTTCCTTAATGAAAAGTCAAATGAACCCTTTTTGGTTGATTTAGATAAACTCCAAGAATTCAATATTTATGGCCTTGACACATTACATTTCGTTAAAAATACTGTTTTGAGTAGCATTTTCAACACACATTTCTTTCAACTTTTGTATAGTGGCCCGGTTTCCTTATTTAAAGTACAATCAAAAGAAATTTTACAATTTGATGCTAACAGTTCATCACCAACTAGTAACCCGCCACGTTTAATTACACGGAGCTCCCTATTTTTGGTCAATGATGACACCTATTGTGAATTGAAAAAGGGCCGAAAGAAAGTGATTTCTTGTTTTGATGATCACAAAGTAGAAATGGAAAATTTCGCAAAGAAAAACAAGTTAAACTTTAATGATGAGCGGGATTTAGTAAAGTTATTTCATGCGTATGAAGTAATAGTAGAATAAAAAAAAGTGGTTCAAGAGTTAAATTCTTGAACCACTTTTAAACTTAGTTTTTTAATAATTATCAACCACCCTGAACACCAATTTCGCTAACTGGTCTTGGCAATTGAGTCCATACGTCATCACCAGGTCTGTCAATTGGCAACTGATCGAGTCTGTCATACCTTCTCATGTCTATCCAACGATGTGCCTCACCAAATAATGAGTACCTTCTATTGTAAAGTAGTTCATCAACCAATTCACTATCAGTAAGTGCTCCTGTATAATTTCCTAAACCATGGGCACTGGTAATGATACTGAGAGCTGATGCTGCTTCCGTATTGTTCGTGCCAATATTTGCTTCAGCATAGATAAGAATAAGCTCTTCATTACGTATGATAGGGATGTTTGAAGAAATAGAAGAGTAAATAACTACATCATAGTTGGAGGTTAAGCCATCTAATGTAGCTGGAGAAGTTCTCATTGCCACTTTATTGATTCTGTCATCTCCAGCTCTTATATCGGTTACATAAGACGGCTGAGCCGCCAATGCTTCACTTCCGTTAGGTGTTCTATAAACTGGATTTGGGAGATCGGTACCAGCAGCATCATAAAAATGCGATGGACCCATATTTAAACTACCAGCCAAATCAAAAAAGGAATCACTTAATGCAGATAACGCAGCTGTTTTGTTTCCTCTATAAAGCTCAACTCTGGCTTTTATTGCTCTGTTAAATTGCTTTAAGCTTTCAAGTTCATCCAGCCCGTTAAAAACGAACCCTTCTGACAAGAAGAATAATGCTTCAGATCCAGCAGTATTCAAATCTGCATAACCAGCATCCAGTAAGGAAGATATATCACCCAAGGCAGTACTATAATCCTTAAATGGTCCTAAGTTTTCAGGATCACTTACTTCTATTCTAATACCATTTTGATACTGCATATTTAAAACCAGAAGCAGGCTATAAGCCTGGGTGGTTTTAGCAAAACCAGTAAACCCCTTGAGCTCACTATCAGATAAAGGGTCTGCAGCATTTTGTGCGGCAGTCATTAATATGTTGGCATCCTTCACCACTTTGTAACGTCCAGCATAAGGTCGTGTTCCATAAAAACCAGCATCATCCAATGTGGCTTCTCCTTTACCTAATACCTCGCCAGTATACCTTGGATCAGAGTTAGTAAAGAAGTAGTACTCCCTTCCTATGATACCCAATACGTCATAATAAAACCCCATTTCATCGCGCATTTCACTCTCTACCCCAGAAACCAAAAGTTGTAATTCGTTTCTTGATGCATTATTCTCAATGGCTATTACACTTGGGTTATTCGGATCTTGTATTTCATCTATCTGACATGACAATAATGTCACTAACGATATTATAAATGTATATTTTAATAATTTCATGTTCTTCTTTTTAAAATTTAACAAGTAAATGGAAGTTGTAATTCTTTGAAGAAGGGTATTGAGTTACTTCAACACTTGAAGAAAGACCTTTACCACCAAAGTTAGATACCTCTGGATCATAACTTCTATAATCAAAAATATTGATCAGGTTACGCCCTGAGAATCCTACCTTCACGGAATTCAAAAAATCTCCAATAACAGATTTGGGTAAATTATAGTATAAACCAATTTCCCGCATTCTTATATAACTTGCGTCTTCAATGTAGGGTTCTGTATTTGCCCCTAATACGCTTAGTCTATAATCACCATTGCCTAATTGCCCATCAGGATCAAGATCAATCTTATCATAATCAGGACTGGTTCCCGCCAAATCGGAAAGAAGGGCAGTTAAGTTTATATTATCGCCTCCTTTTTTCCAATGCCATAACATAGACAGTTCAAAATTTTTCCAAGTGACACTGTTTAGGAATGATAGGTTAAAATCTGGTTGGGCATCCCCAAAAACAACAAGTCCATCTTCATCTGGATTGGGTCCAACCCCGATAATTTCTGTAGGACTATGTCCTTCTTTTATTCTATACTGTCCAAGGAAGTCAGCGAAACCACCAGTAGTAAATGAAGGAACATCTAATCTTGTCACTTCTGTATTATTCTTCCAATAACTTAACCTACTTTTCCAATTAAGTGTAGAAGTGCTTATCACATTTGCATTTAACCCTATTTCAATACCTTTATTTACCATCTCTGCAGCATTTTGAACCTTAGTAGTCTGCCCTGTGGATGCAGGTATTTGAGCTCTTAATAATAAATCTTCCACTGTTTTGACGTAATAAGTAAAATCTAGGGAAATTTTGTTGTTTAATGCAGTCACATCTATACCTGCCTCAAGTTCTTTTTGTCTTTCAGGGCCTATTTCTTGATTTCCAAGTAAATTACTTACGGTAAGACCTGAACTACCATTTATATTGACTGGTTCTAATGAGATAAACTTATCACCGAATACAGCAAAATTACCGGCCTCTCCATAGGCAACTCTCATTTTCAATTGATTAATAGTTGAGATACTCCAAAAAGAAAACTCTGTTAAATTTACAGCAAGTGAAGCCTTAGGGTAATAGTACAACTTGTTAGGGTCACCATTGTTAGATGATTTATCACCTCTTAAGCCAATCGTAGCTATAATTTGGTCATTTAAATTAACCTCTTCCTGAGCAAAAAAACCTCTATCTTTTTGAATTAACCTATCTTGTTCTATAGTAACGGAACCTGACTGATCTAAATTAGTCTGCGAACCATTAAGAAAGGTAGCTGTTCCTACAATATTGTCCCTATCGAAGTTTTCACCAGTAATTCCAAATTGGGTTCTAAAGGACAGTCCTGAACTGCCAGGGAAAAAATCATGGATTAAAAAAGCGGCCACATTGGTGTTTCTATTAGTGGTAGTACCCTGAATAGAAACCCCATTAGTTCCATTTCCATCCTTCTGAAATTGTAATGTGTTAGGAAATATAGCATTGGTGACCAATGTGTAATTGTCAATTCCTCCACGGGCATTTAACCTCAATGACATATTGTCCTTTTTCAACAAAATTGCGTCTAAATTAAGGCCTGTTATTATCCGTTTAACAGATTCATTGTTTGTTATTAAATCCCGAGTTTGTAAAAAATTGGAAGCAGAATAGGGGTTGTTTGGATAGTTTCCATTTGCATCTGGTAAAAGCTGTGCCCAAGAGGGGGTAGAAACAAATGAAACTCCCATGGTTGCCCCTGAGTTGTCATTACTAAATAAACCTCGGTCTGTTGAAGATTCAATATAATTTGTGTTTAAATTAAGTTTAACTCTATCGGAGAGAGCATTCTCAAGGTTTAATCTAAATGAGCTTTTTTCATAACCTGTATTTTTGACAATAGCGTCATCATTTTTTCTAGTCGCTGCTACGAAATAGGTGGTTTTATCACCACCTCCGGTTACTGTTATTCTAGAAGTGGACAACAACCCTTTGTTTCCATATAGTTCATCTTCATAATCAACTAATTTGCCAGCATTTCTAGCTGCAACAAAGTTTGGAACTTCTGAGGCCCCAAAGCTTGCAGCCACTTTAGTTTCATCCCAGCTTCTTTGACCAAGAGGATTGAGTATTTGTGTCCAACCTAATGTCTGAGAAAGGCTTATTTGAGCTTTTCCTTGCTGTCCTTTTTTTGTAGTAATGATAATTACCCCACCAGAAGCTCTGGATCCATAAATGGCTGCTGCAGAGGCGCCTTTCAATATTTCTATTGATTGGATGTCTTCTGGATCAAGGTCGGCTATTCTGTTGGAAGGATTGTCTTGGTTTGATTGGCTACCTCCACCGGCTGCTTGTGAAACCACATTTAATCCTGCTGAAATAGCAGAGTTGTCGATATATACCCCATCTATAATATAAAGTGGTTCATTTGAACCATTGATTGAAGTTAGGCCACGAAGCTTGATGGAAATACCCCCACCTGGCGCTCCTGAATTGGCAGAAATGTTGGCTCCTTTAAATTTACCGTAAAGTGCACCATCCATCGTCTGTTGCGTGGCTATTCCCGTTAATTCTGCACCTGATATTGAAGCAACCGAATTCGCCAGGTTAGTTCTCTTTACGGTACTGGCCAAACCAGACACAACAACCTCTTGTAGGCTTGTAACATCCTCTGTCATCGTGACATTGAGTGTACTTGAGCTTACGGTAAACTCTTCTGTGACGTATCCCACAAAAGAAAATTGTAATATTGAACCACTATTAACAGAAATTGAATAATTTCCATTAACAGATGTAATCGTTCCTGTCGAAGACCCTTTGACAACGACATTAACTCCAGCTATACCCTCACCACTCAAGGCGTCAGTAACTGTACCAGATACTTTTAATTCCTGTGCCTGCAGTAAAAATCCAGAACACAAGAATAAAATTACCATGCAAACAATGCGGTAAACTTTCATCATAGTTTTAGTTTTAGTTAGTAATAGATTTAAATTTTATTTTCAATGTTATAAGGTGTTTTCTCATAAATTATAATATTGACTACCCAATTTAGAGTATTTTATCCCACTAATCAAGTGACTCAATATAAGATATACCTAATTTGTCACGCATAATACGTTAAAAAGTATACTAATAATTAACACAAATTATATGATTCATTGCATGTCAATGACTTAGCTGGCTTAATAAAACGTCAGACCAATAATTTGATGATTGGAAAAATAAATGAACACTGATTTAAGCTAAAATCATTTCACTACGGCATTCACCCACAAATGGCTATACCAATGCCATTGACCATTTTTATCAGGGACGGTAATCGTATAAAGTGTTCTTCTTCTATTATTAATGGATATAGAAGGTGATAAGGTGAGCTGTACTATGCCATTTTCCATTTCTTTAACTTCCGTTTTGCACTCGCTGCCCTGTATAAAGCATTGAAGCTGATTCAGGAGTAATCCTGTGCCATCAAAAGTAAGTTTCAAAGTAGGGGTTCCAATATCATCGGTAAATTGTGGTGAATTTGGGCTTTGACTTACAACCCTTAAGGCCTTCATTTTGGCCTTACTTGAAAAATTTTTAATATCGCCAAAGCTTTCTGCCATAGGAAACCTTGGGATTTGCATCATATCCGTTCCTTGATCGATTACCCCTGAATTTTGGGCGGCTGCACCCTTAAACCCCAACTTTTTGACAATAGATTTCATTTTAACATCCCATTCCCCATAAGGGTAGGCAAATACTTGGGGTGTTAGCCCTGTGTTTTCATTGATTAATTGCTGTGATTTCGTGATCTCTTGCTCAAATGCCTCATATCGGTTGGTTTCAGGTAGGTTTAAAAAATAGGCATGGGAGTGCGTATGGTTCCCTATCTCAATACCCAGTTTAATAGCCGAATTTATATCTTTCCAGTCCATATAATCACCACCACCCACTGTTTCAGTATTGATAAATAGGGTAGCGGGGAAGCTATATTTAGTTAAAATCGGCAGTCCATTTTTATAAAAACTTGTATAGCCATCATCAATGGTAATCACAGCCGTTTTTTGCTTAGGGCCGTTGGTGCTTAAATAGTCAATCGCTGCTGATAGCGTAAGCACTTGAAATCCATTCTCCTTTAAAAATTGGAGATGTGCCTTAAAAGTCTCTAGCGCAATATTGGTGGAGGGGTATCGGTTGTCGCCAAATCGGTGATAAACGAAACAGACCACCTCCTTGTCATTGTCAATTACCTTCTGTTTTGTTTCTGTTTGTACTCCACAGGCGAGGAGAGTAACACATAATATGGTGGTGAGGTGATAATTCATGCTCCTTTACTTTTCAACGAAATAACGTGGATCAATGCGGAAGTTGTCGTATTGTGTGAGGTTATTTTGTTTGATAATCGTTTTAAGTTGAGTAATATAATCATGGCCTCTTGCTGAATAATGCCTCAAATAAGGCAACAGTTGATAGATGTCATCGGTTTCCAGTTTTGCCGCTCTAAACTTGCGGTAGGGGCGCGCCCGACCTAGAGTGACAAAATAATCTTCGATGGATTGCGACAGGTCATCATATTTTCTTAGGTACACATTATTCCCATCAGCTGCAATGCGAGGCTCATCGGCATTATAGGCCCATATTCCGAAAAGATTGTTGGCTTCCCTAAAAAAGCGTGATGACCCCCAGCCACTTTCTACCGCTGCCTGTGCCAAGGCAATACTGTTTGGGTGTGTTGTCATTCTATTTAAAAGTCCAGCTACATTTTTGGCTTTAAAACGACTGGCTTGAAGTTGATAATAGGTAGAATCCTCTGCTGACCAGTGTTTCTTTTCAGATAACCTTTCGATTTTCTGTCTTTCAATGGTCAGATGATGTTTGGCTATGAGTATTGCTGGCAAGACAATGGCAATAAACAACTCCTTGGATTTTTCCACAGTGTACCCGTCCAAAACGGGGACATTGTGGTAAAGCACTGGCCTGACCAGCGAATCTACCACCAGCACAATTTGATCCGTGCTGTTGAGCGTAATGACTTCAGTCTCTAGGACAGTCTTTTTCTCGTTACAGGCAAGACATAAAAGCAGTAATAACCAACTAAACTTGATTCGGTCTTTCATAGCGGATAACAAGATATGAAAGTAAGTTGGTATTAAAATTAATATTGGACAGAAATGAAATTGTAATGTAATTACATCCCTTTTGCCTCAGCTACTAAGAGTTCATTCCCGTCTTCCAAACCAGCAGCAATAAAGGCGTCAATTGCTGCATTACGCTCCAAGCCATTTTTAAGCAGCACTCCAAGTGAGATCATAACACCAATCCGTGTACCTACTTTTTTAGCAGCGGTATTAAACAATGGCTCCAATTCCTCATAACTGACGTTTTCTGCCAGTTTTGCGATATCTGCACGAGCCGCCTCTAATTTTGCACCTGACAAGTTGGTGTATTTTTTACTGATTTTTTGGATCTCATTTATAGCACTTCGCTGACCCTGTGCTTGATTATTTTGTGGGTGTGATTGTTGCTTCGCAGGTTCAGGTTTTTGCTTTGCCCATGAGTCCTTTAAACCGACCGTTTTATTGAAAACCAAATGATCTGCTGAGGTATCTTTATCCAAGGTAAAATATCCCAAACGCTGAAATTGAAATTTATCACCTAATTTAGCCTCCTGTAGAAAGGGCTCGACATAGGCCGTTTTAATTATTTTTAAAGAGTCAGGGTTGATAAACTCCATGAAGTCCTTGTCTTCATGACTATCCGGGGCTTCATCCAGAAACAGGCGATCATATTCCCGAACTTCTGCTTTTATTGCATGCTGAACCGACACCCAATGCAAAGTGCCTTTTACCTTGCGTGTACTGGCTTCTGTTCCACTTCCTGACCTAGACTCCAAATCGCAGGTACACCGTATTTCGGTAATGTTACCAGCGGTATCTTGTACTACCGATTCACCTTTGATGATATAGGCACTCTTCAACCGTACTTCATTTCCAATTGTCAAACGGAAAAACTTGTTGCCTGCTTCTTCTTTAAAATCCTCACGCTCTATATATAATTCACGGGAAAAAGGGATTTCGTGCGTTCCAGCATTTTCTGCCTCAGGATTATTCTCAGCCGTTAACATCTCTACTTTGCCTTCAGGATAGTTGGTAATGATCAATTTGACTGGGTCTAAGACGCCCATTACACGTGTGGCTGTTTTATTTAGGTCTTCCCGAATACAGAATTCCAATAGTGACACGTCAGTAACGCTGTCTCTTTTTGAGATGCCTGAAAGGTCACTGAATTTTCTTATCGATGCTGGGGTATATCCTCTACGTCTTAGCCCAGAGATGGTCGGCATTCTTGGATCGTCCCAATCCGTTACGGTTTTACTCTGCACCAGTTCAAGTAACTTTCGCTTGCTCATGACAGTATAACTCAAATTACGTCTGGCAAACTCACGCTGCTTTGGCCTTAATTTTTCCGGGTCAATAATTTGATCTAAAAACCAATCGTATAATTCCCGGTGCGACTTAAACTCAAGCGTACACAAAGAGTGAGATACCTGCTCGATGTAATCTGACTCACCATGAGCCCAGTCATACATAGGATATATACACCAATCACTACCGGTTCGATGATGTGCTCTGTTTATAATGCGGTAGAGCAGGGGATCACGCATTAACATATTTGGTGAAGCCATATCGATTTTCGCCCGCAATACATATCTACCCGCCTCAAATTCACCATTTTTCATCTTTTCAAAGATTTCCAAATTTTCTTCTACCGACTGGTTTCTATGCGGACTAGCCACTCCTGGAGTAGTTGGGGTTCCCTTTTGTTCTGCTATCGTCTCTGATGATTGGCCATCTGCGTAGGCTTTATCATTTTTAATCAATGCAATAGCCCAGTCATATAACTGCTGAAAATAATCGGAAGAATAGCATTCCGTATCCCATTTAAAACCTAGCCATTCGATGTCATTTTTAATGGCGTCCACATATTCTTGTTCTTCCTTATCTGGGTTGGTATCATCAAACCGAAGGTTGACCGGAGCATTGTACTTCTGACCCAATCCGAAATTTAAGCAAATGGATGCTGCATGGCCGATATGTAAATAGCCGTTGGGTTCAGGGGGAAAACGAAACCTGAGCTGCTCCGTAGACAACTCATTTTTTAAATCGTCTTCAATGATCTGTTCAATAAAATTAAGTGATTCCGGTGCTTCAGTCATGGATTAGAAATTGAGTCGCAAAATTAGTGCAAATGTGTACAATTACAACATGTGGATTAAGTACATGGTCTATTTTAAGTTGGAGCACATAAGAAAATTTATTTAAAACATTATTGAAAATTTGACCTTTTACCAATTAACCCAAGTTGTTTCATAGAGTTCAATTATCAAACTTTACTTTTAAGGAAGATATTTTTAGGAATAATGAATAATATGCTGACTTATGCCATGGAATGAATTACGAAATTTAATTGGGGTGATAATAGTTTATCAAGGCCTACAATTTGCTATAAGCCTGATCCTTAATAAAACGGGAAAATTAAGATTTAATGTGATTTTGGCACTAATACTAATTAGTATATCGCTTAATTTCTTTAACATGTTATTGATTAATTATCAATTGACCTCGATTAATATTGGGCCGTTTTTCGGATTGGTTTATGGACCATTATTCTTTTTTTATACTAAGGCCTTAATTTATGCCGATTGGAAATTTAAAAAGTATGAGGCTCTTCATTTCTTGCCCTCACTGTTGGCAATTATGCTGATAGCTGTGAATCCTGAGTTGTTATATTCTTCAGATATTATATTAATTGTTACCATTGGTATTAGTTTATGTATTGGTACGTATTTATACATCTCCTACCGTAAGGTGATGTGGTTTCAACAAAACCTTAAAAATTTAAAATCCAGTATAATGACTGGTAACTTGAATTGGTTGAGATTCTTAATTATTTCAACAGCTATAATATTTACAATAGCACTTTGCGAAGCAATCATTTCGCAATACGAATGGCTTGATAATCTTACCATAATTCTACTTTACCTGTTTGTTCTTTTATTCCTGAATAGGATCAACAATAAGGGCCTTAAACAACCTGAAATTTTCTATGGGATTACCAACCAAGACCTTGTGTTGACCAAAGAAATTGAGAATAAGTATAGCACATCTAACTTGACAGATTCTGAGGCATTATTATATATAGATAAGCTTTCTAATCATATGTCAACAAAGGAACCCTTCTTACAATTTGAAATTAGTTTAGAGGATCTGGCCAATCAAACGGATATACCTTCAAGATATTTATCACAAATATTAAATGAACGATTTAATAAAAATTTCTTCGATTTTGTAAATGGATATAGAATAGAACGAGCTAAAAACTTGCTACTAAATGAAAAACTAAGGATCAATGAAGTAATGTATGATGCAGGGTTTAGTTCAAAGTCTACCTTTAATCATGTCTTTAAAAAGGAAGTAGGGTGTACACCCAGCAATTATAGGAGAAATAATAAATAAATATAGTCCGACTTTATGTATTCGGACTTTTAGATGTGAGACAGTTGTGAAGTTTACAGGAGAACAACAATAATACAATGAACACATCTTTTAGATCGCATTTTATTTATTTATTACTAGGAATAGCCATTACGGTTATCGTTGGTCTTTTACTGATATTGGTGTCGTTGGACATGCGTTGGATGGCAATGGAAGCCATGTTATTAGCCTCACTTGTTTCGTTTTGGCTTAGCAAGAAAACAAACAAAGCAACCGCAATTGTCAATAG
Organism: Flammeovirgaceae bacterium UBA1842; assembly: GCA_002338655.1. Taxonomy (GTDB): domain Bacteria; phylum Bacteroidota; class Bacteroidia; order Cytophagales; family Cyclobacteriaceae; genus Fulvivirga. The sequence continues at coordinate 162,145 of DDIU01000053.1, forward strand.
CTTTATCTTAACCATACCCTTTGCCTTATTTTTCTGGTTTGTTATTGGCAATGATCTCCCGTCTCTTTGGTTTTTAATGGTGATGTTCTTCCTATCCTCATTATTAGGAAGTTGGATAAAGTTTGAGACCAAGTTTGAGACCAATAAAATATTGAAATTAATAGCCATCAATATTTTGTTTGCTATGGCGTCCATTTTAATTGTCCCACAATTTGTGAGCAGAGACCTTACAAAATTTGTTATGCAAGAAGTAAAACCTTTCGAATTAGTTGATCATGGAGGGAACAGTATTTCCTCTAACGAACTAATGGGCAATGTTGTAATATTGGATTTTTACGGTACTTGGTGTAAGCCGTGTATTGCAGAATTACCTGAATTGGCTAAAGTAAGAGATTATTTTTCGGAACATGAAAACATTAAATTTTTTGTGGTTAACGCAGACCTTGGAGGTGATAACATAGAAAAGGCAAACAAATTTATTAAGAAATATGACCTAGGTTTTAATTATGCCTATGATCATGGCCAAAAGGTTTATAGAAATCTTGGACTTTCCACATCTGGTGTACCTACACTTGTTATTATTGATAGCAATGGTTTTATTAGGTTGAAACACATAGGTTATAATAAATCAGAAACAGATTTTGTTGAAAAAATGATTGAGAACATTAAGCGCATAGCGGAATCAAGCTTATGAGATCCAATTAGTAATAAGCTAGCTTTAATTAGCTGGGAAGTCCTTTTCCGTTAGACTTTACTTTTTTTGATTCTTCCTTTTTCATAACAATTGTCCTATAGGGGAATGGTATCTCAATACCCTCTTGTTCGAAGCGTAGCTTTATGCTTTCCAAAACATCGATGCGCAACTGAAAGCTTTCGGAATAGTTTTTACACCAGCACCAAGCCCTCACAGTGACGGAAGAGTCGTTTAATTTGGTAAGTGCTGTTTTTACAACGGGCATGCCGTCTTTCTTTTCCAATTTGGTTCGGTTGTCCAAGATTAAAGGGTGTCCTTCACACTCTTCCTGCATTATTTTCTTTGCCAACTTCACATTACTGTCATATGAAATTCCGATTTCTATACGTTCACAACATTTTTTTTCACCCAGATCATAGTTGATCAATTTTTCCTTATTTATAATGGCATTAGGGATTACGATCATCTTGTTTTCAAAATTTTTGATCACCGTATGGCGAAGTGTTATATCAGCCACTGTTCCTACCATAGTATCCGTTACTTGAATGATATCACCAATTTTAAATGGCTTAAATGTGATGATGAAAATACCACCAACCAAATTGGACAAAGCCTCCTGAGAGGAAACACCAGCTATAATGGCGATAATACCTGCTCCACCTAAGGCGGTTTGCGCAATGCCTTTAAATGCAGGAAAAGCCAGAAGCCCGAAAAATACCCCAAAGAAATAGATTCCAAATACGGCTACATAGCCCAAAAACTTGAAACTGGTTGGGTCTTCCTGGTTTTCTATTTTCTTTGAAATGGTATGCCTAAACCACATATTGACCGTAGAGGCACAAACAATAGTGCATACCGTTAAGAAACCCAGATAAAAGACCAATTTAAAATCACCAATGAAGGATTTGAAATACGCTTCTTCTAAAAATATATAGCCTAAAGCCATTACCCCTAAAAGCATCCAAAGCACATTGAGAATCCTTTTGACAATGTGGACAGACTTTGGCCCTTCACCTGGAAACTTCTTATTTTCCTGCTTCAATAGCCATTTATGAAAAAGGTTTGTTAGAAAACGCAGCAAACCAACGGTAATTAATACTGCTACTAAATATAAAAGTTGATGCTTATGTGCTTGTATAAAATCTATCATGGTACTCAGTTATAATCGAGATAAAGTTTAAGGATTTTTATCAATCCCGATTGACTGCTAAAATAAGCAAACCCATGAACACATACTATATGATGTTTTCAGTTAAAACTCAAAAATCTTTTTCGTAATCGCCAATAATAAAATTTACTATATTTAGCCATTGATGTTATTCTTTAATTCTCACCGTTGACCATATTTAATAGAACTTCATAGACATGAAAAAAAACCTTTATTTCTCGCTTATAGTATTCTCCTTGATTTCGTGCAACAAAGAATCTGTACCGGAACAAGTGAGCAAATTTGATTTCACAGGGATTGATACTTCTATCAAACCTGGTGATAACTTCTTCAACTATGTGAATAAAACCTGGTATGACACAGCTACCATAGCAGATGATCAGGTAGGGGTGGGTTCCTATAGTTTTTTAAACATCCCCCAAAAATTGCTCCTTCAAAATATTTTGGAAGAGGTAGCCAACAGCGAGCATAAGGAGGGAACCATCGAACAAAAAGTAGGCGATTTTTATGCCTCTGGTATGGATACAGCAGCCATCAACCAGCGTGGTTTTGAACCTATTAGGCCGATTTTAGATCAAATAGATGCGATTGATAATACGGAAGCATTGATGGCATTTGTGGCCGATGAACTCAGATCAGGAAATACGTCAATCATCAATTTTAGAGTATCTCCAGACGATGAAAACAGCAGTGTCAATATGCTGCACTTCAGTCAGTCTGGACTGGGTTTACCAGATAGGGATTACTATTTCAAATCTGATTCGGTTACCCTTAATATCCAAAAGACCTATCAAAACTATATCATTAAGCTATTCCAACTGACAGGCCACCAAGATGCAACTCAATTAGCGACTACTGTTTACGGTATCGAAAAGCAATTGGCGGAGTCACATAAAACCCGTGTTGAAAGAAGGGACGTTAAAGCCAACTTCAATAAGCGCTCTGTTGCGGGTCTCAATAAGATGCAGCCCAATATCGGTTGGTCAAATCTGTTAGCTAACCTAAACCTTTCGGCTGATACAGTGGATATTCAACAGCCAGCCTATTACGAAAAGTTGAATGCTATACTTAAAACAGTGGCTTTAGCTGATTGGAAAACCTATTTAAAAGCCAATACAATGGCCTCTTATGCCAATGTGCTTAGCCAGCCTTTTGAAATGGCCGCATTTGAATATAACAAGGTACTACGTGGTCAATCCGTTCAAAATACCCGTGCCCAGCTAATGGTCCGTCAGGTAGACAGGCAGCTTGGCTTTGCATTAGGACAACTTTATGTAAAACGGCATTTTAATGAAGCCGCTAAAAACCGTGTGTTGGACATGGTGAACAATATGCAGAAGGCCTTTGAAAACAGGATCGACCAACTGGATTGGATGAGTGACAGTACCAAGCAAAAAGCAAAAGAAAAGCTATATGCAATTACCAAAAAGATTGGCTATCCAGATGTATGGCGTGAGTATGATGTAAAAATAGATCCTGATAGATATTTTGAAAATGTGGTTGCCCTGAAACAGAACGATTTTCAATATGAAATGGCAAAATTAGATCAGGCCCCTAATAAGGAAGAGTGGTTTACAACGCCATCAACCGTAACTGCCTATTATGATCCATCCACTAACCAGATAGTATTCCCCGCAGGCATCCTGCAATTTCCCTATTTTGATGTAGAAGCGGATGATGCGATTAATTATGGTGGTATCGGAATGGTCATAGGACATGAATTAACACATGCTTTTGATGATCAGGGTGCGCAGTATGATAAAGCGGGTAATGTGAAAAACTGGTGGACCAAAGAGGATTTTGAAAAATTCAAAGTGAAAACACAGCAAGTAATTGACCGATATAACGGGTTTACGGTATTGGACAGTGTACACGTTAAAGGGGCATTGACAGTAGGGGAGAACGCAGCAGACAACGGTGGTATTGCCATCGCCTATGATGCTTTTAAAATGACTCCTGAAGGTCAGGATACTACCAAAATTGGTGGATTTACTCCTGATCAGCGGTTCTTTTTGTCTATCGCTAGAATCTGGCGTGTAAAAACCCGGGATGAGTTTATGCTCAACTATGTAAATACCAATCCGCATTCACCAGCCATGTGGCGTGTCAATGGCCCGCTTATGAATTTCACACCATTTTACAATGCTTTTGATGTTCGGCCGGGTGACAAAAACTACAAACCGGAGGATGAGCGGATAAAGATTTGGTAGGGTTAACAATAAACAATCATCCCAAACTCTTATTACACTTAGATTAGCTAAGAGTTAGATCACAATACTTTACATTTTTAATAAATCCAAATGAATAAAATTCATTCAGTAATATACTTGTTCATCCTTATTTCTGCCGTTTCTTGTACAAAAAAGGCCATTGATACTGATGTAGCATCTCAGATAGAGAACTATGTAAAAGAAGAAATCCTAATTCAGGAAATCCCGGGCTTAGCCTTGGGTGTTATTAAAAATGGAGCGGTCGTTTATAAAGGATATTTCGGAAAAACAGATTGGAATAATACCAACCCTGTAAATGAGGACACTACTTTTCCAGTGTATTCCATCACCAAACTGATTGTTAGTACGGCTATTTTTCAACTTGTAGAAGAAAATAGAATTTCTTTGGAAGATTCTATATCCAGTTACCTTAAAAACCTGCCCGAACATTGGGAAAATATTCAAGTCAAACATTTACTGACACACTCTTCAGGCTTACCTGATTTCCATGTAAATGAAGGGAATATTTCGGATGAAGACATTTGGATTAAATTGATCAATGAGGGGATGCATTTCGAAAAGGGCTATCAATTCGAATACAATCAAACAAATTATTGGCTATTGGCACAAATAATTGAAACTATTACTGGGAAGCCATTTGAGAAAATCGTACTTACCAATCAATTTCAAAACAGTGAAAGAGGAGTGTTTTTCTCCTCAGACTTAAGCAAAGAAGTTGATAATGGAGCTAAAAGGCATGAGTATAATAATGAAAAAGGGGAATATAATATATCGAAAATCTATGGTGGAAAAAGATACCATGCGGCTAACGGACTGAATATAACCTTAAATGAACTGATAGAATGGAATAGCCTTTTGGACAATAACGAGCTGTTGAGTAGTGAGCAGAAAAGGGACATGTGGAAGTCGTTTCAATATGGGAACCAACAAGATGAGTTTCTTCATGGATGGCATGTTTATAAGTTGAACGGTGTACAATCTTTTGGATTTACCGGAGGCTCTCAAACAGGATTTAGAAAGTTTGTTGATCGCGATTTAACGATTATAATCTTAACAAATGGGTATAAATACTTTTCTCCCCATAATGATATTATAAACAGGGTGGCAGGAATCATGGACAGTAGTTTAGTTTATGAACTGGCTAAGGTGCAACATGAAATCATTTCAAACTTTTTCTTAAATGACTTTGAGGTGGCTGCGGCAAATTTTCAAATGTTAAAGAAGAAATACCCTGAATCAGAAGCCGATAAAAACACTTCCTATTCTTTTGAAAACACCCTTAATGCAATCGGATACCTTTTGAAGCAAAAAAAGAAACTGACCCAAGCCATTAAAGTTTTTGAACTTAATACTGAAGAGAACCCTACGTCTGCCAACTGTTTTGATAGTTTGGCTGAAGCTTATTATACTGACAATCAACTAAATAATGCCAAAAAGGCTTATGAAATGGTGCTGGCACTAAATCCAAGCAATAGTAATGCTAAGGAAATGATTAAGGTTATCGAAGAGAAAATATGAATTGTAAATATGATCATTCAGCCCATCTTGCGAAATATATGTTGCCCTATCTGTAACAATCCAATGCTTTCATGGTCAAAGCGAAAAAACAAACATTATAACCATGAAAAAATTGAAATTTACATTCGCATTCTTATTGCTAAGTAGCGTATTGTTGGCTCAGGATGCCATCCATGTTGAGAAAAAAGGAACGGGAAGTCCCATCCTCTATTTACCCGGATTTACTACACCCGGTTCGGTTTGGAACGAAACGGTTAATAATGTTAACGGGCAACATGAAAATCACCTTGTTTCGTATGCGGGTTTCAACGGTCTGGAACCCATAGCTATGCCCTGGTACCCAACCATCAAGGAAAAACTGGTTGAATACATCAAAAATGAAAAGCTGACCAACCTCACGATCATTGGCCATAGTATGGGCGGGTTTCTGGCCATTGAATTGGCTGCAGCACTTCCAGATAATATTTCAAAGCTCGTATTGATAGAATCAATACCTTGCATGCGTGAAATAATGATGCCCGGTGTACCAGCGAGCAACATTCAATATGAAAGCCCTTTTAACAAACAGATGTTGGACATGTCTGATGAAGCATTCTTTGGTATGGTGGCCAATCAATCACAATATATGACCAATAATAAGTCAAAAATTGAGATACTGACCCAATGGGCCGTGGCGGCTGATCGCCAAACGTATGTGTATGGGTATACTGACTTACTAAAACTGGACTTAAGGGATCAGCTGCCGTTGATTCATGCAAAAACAATGATTTTAGGAGCCCCATTTCCAAATGCTGAATTGGTGCAATCAAATTACACAAAGCAGTATGAAAAACTCGAAGCAAAAGAAATTTATATTGCATCTGAAAGTAAGCATTTTATCATGTTCGATCAGCCTGAATGGCTTTATGAAAAGATAAATACCTTTTTAAAGAATGAATTATAAAACTGACAAGTCCCTCTTCAATTCACTGTACCAGCAGTACCATGCTATGGTACTTCAAATGTGTTTGGGATTTGTAAAAGGTGACCATGATTTAGCAAAGGACTTATCACAAGATGTGTTTATAAATACCTGGAATGCACTCTCAAAATTTAGGGGTGCTTCCAGTTATAAAACATGGATTTACAGGATAACGGTTAACACTTGCCTGAAATACATTGGTGCTAAACAAAACCAAAAGAAGCTATCTATTGAAGAGGTGAATATTCCTCAAGAGCCGGAAAGTGATGATCAGGAGCAGCATGACAAACTCTATCGGGCGATAGGACAGCTGGATAAAATTGACAGGCTTATCATTATGATGGTATTGGAAGAAACTGACTATGATGAAATAGCTGAGGTAATGGGAATATCTGCGACCAACTTGAGGGTAAAGATTCACAGAGCTAGAAAAACATTAAAAAAAATACTCGAAAATGAAAGATGATATTGAAGATATAAAAAACACCTGGAAAGCAGGTAAGAAGACAGTGCCCGGTACTGATAACAATGCTGATCAGCTCATTGCACTGGCAAAGAAAAACAAAAGAAACACCATCAATTTACACATTGGTACCATTGTGATATTGACCATCACACTGATTGGTATTTCTTGGTACTTTATCAATGTGACGCCATTTAAACAAACCCTGAGTCATATAGGAGTAGCCCTGATGACAGGTGGTTTGGCCATTCGGATTGCGATAGAAATTTATAGCCTTATTAGGTCAAAGCAACTCGATCTCACAGAATCCGCATTGAAAAGCAGTGATGCTACTATCCGGTTTTACAAGTTCAGAAAACTGACACACGGACCAGCTATGATAGTTATTCTTGTGCTCTACACGATTGGATTTTATATGCTCACCCCTGAATTTAGTTTATACATGAGCTTTAATATGTTGCTCTTTGTAGACCTTTCCTATTTATTGGGGGCAGTTCCTGTTGGATTATCCATTCGTAACGGCATTCGAAAAGAAATGCACAATCTCAATGAAATATTGCGCTTGAGGCAGGAATTGATGGAGTAAGAGATGCAGCGAAAACAACTCTGCATATACATTTAAAATCTAACCTTTGGTATTTCGAGGTGTTTTAGATAAAAGGCCCGGATCAATCTGAGGCCTTTTTTCGTTTTGCTTAGCAGTTACCTTTTGATTCAATTATCTAAGTTATAACTAAGAATGGGGGCTTTTGAGTGAAAAACAAGTGTATCTGTTACGCTTATTTGATACAGTGGTCTTGATTTTCTGGCATGGGTGGTTATTGCTATTAATTGTGGTTTGATTTTTTCTGTAATATTCAGGATCCCTTGATCTCTATCAAAGTCATTGTAAATGGTAGTGCTGATTTTTATCGGTGGTTGTTTAGGAATGACACTATTCATCATTTTTTCTATTGAAGCCGTGTCATTAAAATGAGATGGGGTGTTGATATACACCAAATCCAGTTCAGCCGCTACCTCAGAGGCGAATCCGATGATTTTGTTCAGTGATTTGGAAATATTTTCCACAAAATCGGATACAAATACTATTTTTTTGATTGGAATCATAGTTTGATTCTTTTTCAAAGAAATAACACCACAAGAAGCAAGCCTGATTACCCGCTGAGCTGTTGACCCAACAAATAGAGCATCTGTCTCACCAGCACCATGAGCACCCATTATAATGAACTCAGCTTTTTGTTTAGATGCAACATCAACTATACATTCATGGGTAACACCGGTTTTTACTTCATAAGTCACTTTTAGACCGTCAAATATTTCACTCTTACTTAATTGATCAAGTTTTGTTTCCGCAGCCTTGACATTGGATTCCACCATGGAAAATTTCTGCTTTGTTTCTTCAGACATTATATCCCAATCCAATGGAGCCCACACCACATGCAGGAGATGAATGTTGGAGTGTGTCAAACGGGCGAGGGAAGAAGTAGCAGTGGCGGCATTTCTGGCTGAATCTGAAAAATCTATGGGTATCAGGATAGTTTTCATCGGAATGGGATTTATTAGTGTTCTTGAATAGCAATTACCACTATTTATAACAGGGTCTCAATGAGTCAGGTCAGCTACTAAAATGATTTTTGGCAGTTGGAGGGTCTAGTGTTTTAAGGGGTATTAGTGCCTAATCTTCGAATTGTATCCCAATACTGGACCTCAGGATGGTAAGTATGCCCACGAAATAAGCTATCAACAGAAGAAATTTCCATCATATCATTTGTCATGTTTGGCAATGACCCATACCGCATGAATAATGCCAGGCAGAAAGCCTAGTAGGGTGAGCAATATATTGACCCAAAAAGCACCACGGAGACCTACAGTTAAAAATACGCCTAGAGGAGGCAATAAAATGGCAAATAGAATTCTTAGAATACTCATAGCGTTCGTGTTTAATTAGCAAGTTAAAGATTTTTGATAAGTGGTGGTAACATTAAATGAGGAATGACTAAGCCACAGCCAGTGTCTCACAGACTGAAAATACGAGACATGTAATTAACTCACTCGCCAGTTTATAGGTTGTCTTTTTCATTAAGAGTAAATATTGGTTTGTCCCAAACCAAAAAAAACCCTACTGCATGCAGTAGGGCCCCTTCATTAAAATTAAACCTAAACCTTATTTGTATACTATGGTGTTTCCTTCCATAGTAATAGAACCTGTTCTGGCCAATGCTTTACCATCAAGGGTAGCACCGGTATTGAAGGTGATAGACTGCATCGCCATCACCGTACCTTTAAATACAGAGGTAGTTCCAAAAGTGGCACTACTTCCTACTTGCCAGAATATATTTTTTGCATGTGCCCCACCACTCAGGATCACTTGTCTACCTGAAGTAGTAGTCAGTGCACTAGCGATTTGTATAATAAAAACGGCATCTGCATTTCCTTTAGCATCAAAAGTAAGGTCGCCCGAAGATATCGCTAGAGACGAAGTTGACTTATATAACCCTGGAGTGAGCGTCAATCCGCCAATGTTTCCAGAAAGGGTTACAATATCAGTAGAAGTTCTTCCCGCGGCATTATCATACGCTGTTTTTAAGTCAAGTTTCGCTTGTGTGGCGATGTTGTTGTTAATGTGTAGCACACCTGTATATTCTCCTGGAGGGAAACCATCCAAAGAAGTACCGGGGCTTAGACCCACATCACCTGTAATAGAAGTAGCTCCTGTATTGGTGATCGATTCACCAGCCAATACGGCCAACCCTGATACACCTGCTACAATAACTTTAGCTTGTATTACAGTTTGAATAGGTATTACAATTCCATTATTAGCTGGCGAGGGGTCATCATTCTTACAACCACTAAACATCATCGCAGTTGCCAAACTAAAGACGGTTAATAAATTTGTCGTTTTCATAATTTTAGATTTTAGAACCGCATTCTTGCGGTCAAAGATCGGTAGGTGTCGCTCCTGATCTGTTACATGGTTAGGGGCAAGAGTTACACATATCACATGTGTTCAGAAAGGAAAAGGCACAAGTGGACAGAGGCGCCAGTTAAGAATTAAGAATTAAGAATTATGTATGACTAATGATGAATTATAAATGAAAAGAATACTGAATAACCATTAACGAATAACAGATAAACAAAAAAGGCCGCCCTACAGATGTAGGATGGCCTTTAAGTGATTATTTACTGTGAGTAATTATGGTTTTGTAACCGCATTGGCATCAAGAATAACAGCAGTTTGTGCAAGGGCACGGCCATTCATTGTTGCTCCGGTCTGCAGGGTAACACCTGTTTGACATAGGATGATTCCTTCAAAGTGTGAAGTTGTTCCTAAAACTACTTCACCAGCTACTTGCCAGAAAATATTTTTAGCTTGTGCTCCACCAGTCAACGTTATATTAACTGCAGAACTCATGGTCATATCACCAGCGATTTGGAAGATCCAAACATCATCAGCACCACCTGAGATAGTTACATCAGAAGGCATAGTCACTGTATTTGTCCATTTGTAAAGACCAGCATCTAACGTCATTCCACCAATGTTTCCAGTTCCTAATTCCGAGAAATCAGGTGTTGGACGACCAGCAGCATCATTATACGCAGTGATCATATTTTCAACCGCAGTAGTAAGGTTGGTATTTGTAGGAGATGCCATATCAGCAGCATATACTTTACCTGTTACTTGTGGTGACGTTGCATATCCTGTAGCATCAGTCAATCCAAATCCGGTGATAAAAGAAGTAGCCGCGGGGCTAAGACCCATATCGCCAGTGATCGCTGAAGTAGGAGAGTTATTGATTGCTGTTTTAGCAAGAATAACATAGTTACCTGAAGCTCTTAGGTTTACTACTGACAATCCAGCCTCTGCACCAGTGGTAAACGTCCACGCTTTAGTATTAGCTATTGCATTACCGGCTAAATCTTTAACAGCAGTAGTAACAGTAGCGGTATAACTCAAGCTCGCATCTAAAATAGCATCAGGAATAAAACGTGCTGTTTTATTATTGTATTCGATAGAACCTTCAACAGCAGTTGTACCTTGCACTACTATAAAAGAAGTAGGCGTAAAAGAAGCCGCACTCATGCTCTCACTAAAAGTGATAGAAATCACTTTGTTACGAGCTACATTGGTTGCATCTGCAAGTGGATCGGTAGAAATAATCGTTGGCGCAATAATATCAACAAGTATTCCTGTAGTAAAGCTAAAAGTATAATCACTAGCTATTCCTAAACCACCAGAATCCTTAACAGTATTTGCTAAAGTACCTGTGTACAACGTACTTGCTTTCAGATTATTAAGTGGCGTAAAAGTAGCTGTCTTATTACTATAAGCTACTGTACCCACCACTGCAGTTGCACCTTCCGCAACAGTGAACGATGTGGAAGTAATTGTAGCTGCATCCATATCCTTATTAAAGGTAATTTCTATAGAAGAGTTGGTTGCCACATCTACCTCATCAATTGTGGGATTGGTAGAAACTACCGTTGGAGCCAAGATCGTTGGTTCATCATCCTTACAGCCTACTGCTATTAAAAGTGGCAGCATGACTAATATTTGTATTCGTTTTAAAAATTTCATTTCATTTTAGTTTAAGTGACTTTATTATTATGGTACAAAGGTGGGCCCCTTCATGGCCGGATGTACTACATACAAAAAGGCAAGAGTTACATATATCACATATGCCTCTTGCCTTAAAGGTTAATTTAGAGGGGTCAAATTCTTCTTCCTGATATGAGTCTGAATAAAACAGCTATAATGGCAATAACCAATAGTACATGTATAATGCCCCCAGCACTATATCCTAAAAAGCCTATGGCCCATAGAATAAGCAATATTACTGCAATGGTGTAAAGTAGATTTCCCATGATTTTATTTATTTACCGTTAAATTGAAGTCCTATAGTCGAGACACCACTTGACAAGTCAAGATAAGCCCCCATTCTTTTATTAAAATGATAAGTAGCTCCTACATGAACATCTAAGAATACTTGGCTACCCTTATTGAAATGATTTTTATTTCCTTGATAACCAGTATCCCATGTAGAATTTACTATGGCGAATCCTAATGATGCTCCAGCGTAAATATCCCAATCTGAGGTGGCATTGATTAAATCGTCAAAATAGTAGTAACTTTTTATGCCTATTGGAACCACAACTTCACTGTAGGTATAATATCGATCAGGATTATTGTTGTTACCCCAATAGTAGTCGTCTTTAAAAGCATAAATACTGGCAAATGGCGCCAATGTGAGGTTTTTGACTACGTCAATTTCGTAATTGATATTAAAAACAGGGATTGTTTTACCTGCATACCTATAGTATCCAGAATAGCCTGCAACACCAACACCCATATTTAGTGTTTTGCCATAGTGCTCTTGTGAGTAACCATCAAAATGGAAAGCCATCAATAGTAGACAAAAAACGGGAAATCGCCAACAAGGAACTTGAAGGCTTGAGCTATTCTGCAAAACTTGCCTCCCAATATTCATTGAGCATTATTGAAGCTACACTTGACCCATTGGTGACGATTAGTGCAAAAGGTAAGATTACCGATATGAATCAGGCAACGGTTGGTATTACGGGGGTTACACGCGATAAATTAACGGGTACTGACTTTTTTGATTACTTTACTGAGCCTCAAAAAGCAAGAGAAGTATATCAAGAGGTATTTGCTGAGGGGTCAGTCAACGATTTTCCGCTGACTGTACGCCATGTAGAGGGCGAATTGACGGATGTGCTTTTTAATGGCTCTGTCTATAAGGATGATGACGACAATGTTTTAGGGGCTGTTATTGTTGCCAGAGATGTAACCGAACAAAAACGGATAGGTAAGGAGCTACTGGAAGCAAAAGAAGCAGCTGAATTGGCCACTTTGGTTGCTCAGGAAGCCAAGATCAAGGCTGAAAAAGTAGCTGAGATTGCAGAAAATGCAATGAAATCCAAACAGCAATTTTTGTCAAACATGAGTCATGAGATCCGTACTCCTATGAACGCGATTATTGGCTTCACGAAAGTGATGTTAAAAACAGAGCTTACTGCCAAGCAAAAAGAATTTTTAACCTCTATTAAAATGAGTGGTGACTCATTGATTGTACTCATCAACGATATTCTTGATTTGGCCAAGGTGGATGCCGGAAAGATGACTTTTGAAAAGTCGCCTTTTAAAATGTCTTCCTCCTTGTCATCCATGCTTCATTTATTCGAAACAAAAATTCGTGAAAAGAACCTGACGCTCATTAAAAAATATGATGACAACATACCAGAGGTATTACTTGGAGATCCTGCACGGCTGCACCAAATCATTCTAAACCTGGTAAGTAACGCAGTAAAATTTACCTCCCAAGGCCGTATTACCGTTTCGGTACGTATGCTCAGTGAGGCGGAAGAGAGCGTTCGTGTCGAATTTTCAATTGCAGATACGGGTATAGGAATTAACGAAAATAAAATAAATCAGATCTTCGATAATTTTCATCAGGCATCAAGCGATATATCGAGGATCTATGGCGGTACAGGTCTTGGACTTGCCATTGTCAAGCAGTTGGTAGAAGCTCAGGGTGGGAGCATCAGTGTAAAAAGTGTGATAGATGTAGGAACGGTTTTCAGCTTTATTCTCGACTTTCAGCGTACCGATCAGGAGGCATTATCAGAGGCGGCATCGGTAGATTTGGTGGAAGACATCAAAAATATCAAGGTATTGGTGGTGGAAGATATTATGCTTAACCAGCTGTTAATGAAGACCTTATTAGATGAATTTGGCTTTGAACGTGATATAGCGCCCAATGGCCTTATTGCCATTGAAAAACTAAAAGAGAAATCATACGATATTATTTTGATGGACTTGCAAATGCCAGAAATGAACGGCTTTGAAGCCACGGAATATATCCGAAACACACTACATTCAAAAATCCCCATCATTGCCCTTACAGCAGATGTAACCACCGTGGACCTGGAAAAATGCAAGGCGGTAGGTATGAATGATTACATTGCCAAGCCTGTAGATGATAAGCTGCTATATAGTAAAATTGTTGGGCTGGTGGCTAAGCCAATGCCCGTACAAACAGCAGAAGATAAAGAAGACGATCATACTACTATAAAGTGCATTGATCTTACTTATCTTAAACAATTCACTAAGGCAAATCCACAAATAATAATGGAAATGATTCAGCTCTATCTTGAGCAAACACCTCCTTTGATTGCTTTAATGAGAGAAAGCTATGAATCTAAAGACTGGGATACCTTGCGAGCCGCAGTGCATAAATTAATTCCTTCGTTTTCTATAGTAGGTATTCATGTGGACTTTACCAATATGGCTAAAAAACTACAGGAGTATGCGCTAGCGAAAGAATACAATGAAAAAATGGAAACCCTGGTATTACAAATAGAGAATGTTTGTACGCAGGCTTGTGAAGAGTTAGTGGAAGAATATGAAATGTTAAAAAATGGAAATAATGAAAACTGAAAAAATAAAAATATTTTTAGTAGATGATGACGCTTTATATTTGAAATCGTTAGAGGTCGAATTTATGCAACAGGCGGACTTTTCCATAGAAACGTATGCAACTGGTGAAGAATGCTTAAAAAACATTTCACATGATCCCGATGTAATCATTTTGGATTATCATCTCGATGGTATTGACAAAAATGCCATGAATGGGCTGGATACCTTAGATAAAATCAAAGAGATCAATCCGGACATTCCCGTTCTGATGTTGTCTTCACAAGACAAAATAGATGTGGCCATTAGCTGTATGCATCACAGAGCCTTTGACTATGTAGTGAAAAGTGAAACTGCTTTTCTTCGGCTTAAAAAGATCATTACCACCTTATTTAAATACAAAAAAATGGAAAAAGAACTGAGCTGGTATATTGAGAGGATGTAAAACAAATTAGTACGTCATTTCCTTCCCGTCAGGCAAGAATCCTTACCATGCATAAACGGTGGTAAAGATTCCTACGGAATGACTTACTCCACGGCCTGTGTCACCCCGGATTTACTCCGGGTCCCTTGATCGGGGACATCTGCCGTAAAATCACACGAAATCTCAATTAGCACGTCATTTCGCAGCGCAGCGGAGAAATCCTTATCAAATCCTGCTAGCGCGCGATTGCAGGCTCTTTTTCTCGGTTAGTGTCACCCCGGATTTACTCCGGGGTCCCTTGATCGGGGAGGCCTGCCGTAAAATCACACGAAATCTCAATTAGCACGTCATTTCGCAGCGCAGCGGAGAAATCCTTATTAAATCCTGCTAGCGCGCGATTGCAGGCTCTTTTTCTCGGTTAGTGTCACCCCGGATTTACTCCGGGGTCTCCTGATCGGGGAGGCCTGCCTTATTCCACAGTCCGTGCCTCACAAACCAAAAAATAATGAATGCTGAATATCGAATAATGAATTATGAATGCTGAATATCCAATAACGAATAACCAACAACCATTAACCATTAACAATTAACCAATAACAAATAACGAACAACCAAAAACCCCCTTTGTTGAATTACGAATGCTGAATATCGAATAATGAATTATAAATGTTGAATAACGAATGCTGAATATTGAATATCGAATATCGAATAACGAATAATGAATAATGAATTTCGAACAAAAGCCACTACTATCCCAAACTAAAAAAAAACGATTTTATTCTACCCATGCATCGGCCAGTCACTGTATTGCCCTTCGGCTTGTTCGATGACTTCTTGGAGCAATTTATCCAATGCTGAAAAGGGCACTTTTCCTTTGAGTTCTTTTTTTACTGCTAAGCGAATAGCTGCACGAGCGTCTTCCTTTTTCGTCCAATCCAGTTGAAGGTTTTTCTTCACAGAGGCCACAACACCATGCACCAAATCCTGAATCGGCCCTGCTTCATTCAAAATAGCTTGGTTGGCGGATAGTAAGTCATAGAAAGCCAATTCATCTTCTGTTAAACCTAATTGTTTTGTTCGGATGTCATCGTTCTTAAACTCATTGGCGATATCGAGCAAATGTTTGATGGCCGCAATGGAATCAAGACTATTTTTATGGTAATTGCCCAGTACCTTTTCCAGTTCTTCTTTTAGGCTGGTCATTTTCTTAATGTTCTTGGGCATTCGAACTTTCAATTCATCATTAATGATTCTTCTAAGTAGCTCGACTTTAATATTTTCGCCACCTTTTTCCTTCACGATGGCCTGAAAAGAATCATCAATAATCGAAATATCGATCCGGTCTAAATCATACATGGACGCTAAATCAACAATAGTATGCGACTCTATTGATTTGTTGATTAAATCCTTGATGCGATCATTCTTTTCCTTCTGTTTACCAGATGGGTTTTTGATCTTTCTTATGATCTGACGAATTTTCTGGATCACGCCAACGTCTTCTTGAATGGCCCAGATGCGTTTATCAGAATTAGTCATGGCGACCAATTCAGTGAGTTTTTTTTCTTCCAAAAGAAAATCATCTGTGATGGCATCTGATTTCAACAGATCATTGACAAGGTTATTTGACCAGTTTAGTTTTTCAGTGGCAGACATTTTGTTCACCTCATCCAGATCAAAATTGCCCATCAAGCTTTTCACTTTTGCGAATTGCTCCAAACAAACTATGACTGCCGCTTCTAAATCGAAGGTTATTTTGCCTCTACCTCCACTGCCCGTATATTTTTTAGTGGCTTCTGCCAATGATCCCGAAATACCAATAAAATCTACCACCAAGCCATTGGGTTTGTCCTCAAACACTCGGTTAACCCGTGCTATCGCTTGCATGAGGTTATGGCCCTTCATTACCTTATCAATATACATGGTATGCGCACAGGGCGCATCAAATCCCGTTAGCCACATGTCACGAACAATCACCAATTGCAAAGGGTCTTCAGGCGTTTTAAAGCGTTTCTTCACTGCCTCCATGGCCTCTTTGGTACGGATGTGAGCGTTCCACTCTTTTGGGTCTGTGCCAATGTTACTGGTCATGATCACGGCTACTTCTGGGCAACCCTCCAGTGCAGTAAGGGCATTGTACATTTTCACGCAGTTTCTGCGGCTCATGCACACAATCATGGCCTTACCCTCCAAAGTCTCAATACGTGCATTGAAGTGCGTTAAAATATCCTTTGCCACACGTTGAACTCTGTCCTCAGCACCAGCGGCATCTTCCACGGCTGCCCAAACACTATGGCTTGATTCATCTTCTCCTTCCTCAATTTCTTCCAGTTCCTTGGCATACTCTCCTTTAATGTTCAAGGGTACCATTTTAGGTTCATAGTAAATAGGAACGGTGGCTCCATCCTCAACTGATTGCTTTATATCATAGGTATGAATGGTTTTGCCAAATACCTGTTCTGTATCTGCACCTTTACTATCCACAGGTGTACCGGTAAACCCAATAAAAGAGGCGTTGGGCAGGGCAATTCTCAAGTTTTGGGCAAAACCCCCATCCTTAAACCCGTATTGCGTTCTGTGCGCCTCATCGGCCATCACAATTAAGTTAAAACGCTCGGATAAAACCGGATGTTCAATTTCCTTTCCTTCTTCTAAATCTTTTAATCTAAACTTCTCAATGGTGGTGAAGATTACACCTCCGCCATCTGTGCTTAACAAGGCTCTTAACTCGTCTGTAGATTCCGCATGTTGAATGTCGCCCACTAAATCTTTACAAAGAATGAAGTTCTCATAGAGCTGTTGATCAAGGTCACTGCGATCGACTTGGATAACGATGGTAGGGTTCTTCATTTCGGGCAGTTGCCGAAGTATCCCTGTAAGTATGGCCATGGAAATGCTCTTGCCCGAACCTTGGGTGTGCCAGATCACGCCTATGCGCCCATCGCCTTTTGGTTTGATGTTATTGACCGCACTTTGTACCGCTTTAGTAATGCCCCAATATTGATGATACTTTGCACCCTTTTTGATGATCTTGCCGTTGTGGTCTTCGTGGAAGATAAAGTTCTTCAAGTAGTTGAGCAGTGTAGATTTGGGGAACAACCCTTTTAACAACGTCTCTAATTGTAGGTTGGCATTTTGTTCGGTATCATCGCCTTTGAGGCTTTTCCAAGGGGCAAACCATTTGATGGACGAATTGTACATGCCGTGCAATGCCTCCATGCCATCTGACACCACGGTTATCGCATTGTAATCGAATAATTGCGGGATGTCCTCAATATAATGGCTGATTTGATTGTGCGCATTTTCCACTCCCACATCTTCACCGAACATGTTCTTGAACTCGAAAACAATGAGAGGAATACCATTAATGAAAATGACCAAATCGGGCCTGCGGGTGTTTTTACCAATGACCGTTACTTCATCAGCACAGATGAATGAGTTTTTCTCTGGTTCATCGAAATTGATGGGATAGAGGTGTTTGGCATTTTCCTTTCCTTGGGCATCTTTCCAAGAAATATCTATGCCTTGTGCCATTTTACGATGAAAATCTCGGTTGCGATGATCAAGGTCCATGCCTGCGTGCTGGGTGAAAATAGCCGCTGCTTCATGGATGACCGTAGCAGGCACATCGGGATAGGTGGTTTTTAAAAAAGTAAGGAGTTCCTCCTCTAGAATTACTCTTTTAAGCTCACGCTTAAGGCTGTTGCCTTCTTGGTGGGTATATCCCAAGCCTTGTAGCCACTCGATGGCTGCCTTTTGAACTGTTATCTCGATCATCTCTGTCATAACACTTCGGCTACTTGTTTTTCAATACCCTTTACTCGCACCTCTCCGCTTATCAGTTTGGGGAGAAGCGTATCTCGGAGGGTGTTGAGGGTTTGGTTTTCTATTGTATTTAATCTAATTTGTTCGAACCATGAAGTAATTTGATCTGTAAATTGACCTTCTATGATTTTAGGTGGTAAATTGATAACCTGAGCCTTAAGTATGTCTGTTTTTAAATTTGTAAACACAGAGCCATTTCCTTGTTGGATAAGATGTTCTTTAATATTCAAAAATAGCAAATAAAGTATATACCTATTATACCTTTTAATTACAGGAAAGTGTAGCCAACCATCATGAATACAAGTATTAAATTCTATTAATCTTGGCAACCCTGGAGTAGCGCTATTTGAAAGAATTATACTACCAGGCTTAACCATTATAGTTTTTCGCAAACCTTCTTCCTTAATAAACTCCTTTGTAGTGAATAGAAATGGAGAATTAGAAGCTGTGGCATCTGAAATCTTAAGCCAATGTAGACCGTTTGGGGCAATATATTCTTGAATTGGCCGGGGAGATCCACCTCGCTTTATTTCTAATATTTGATCTAACCTTTTCACTTCCCAACCTTCAGGGATAGGGCCTAATTCGGAGTCAACAAACTTTCCCCCTTTAAATGGCCCAAAGTCCACAAACCAATGCTTGTACAAGGTCATGGCCATTTCCTCCAGGGTTTTGTTCATTTGGAGGTTGAGCTCTATTTTGTCGTCTAATGCAGAGAGGATGGAGGCAATGGCGCATTGTTCGGGGAGGGGTGGGATTGTCAATTCAACTGAATGTACATCGTTCCTATTTAGTGTTGGCACACTAGTTCCATTGTTGAATGAAGAAAAATCAAAAAGAGTCAGTAAATAATAAATATATTTCGGGTCATTGCCATTAAAATTTTTGACCCATAATGATGTATTCAAAGGCCAGAAATCACCTTTTTCAAACATGACTTTGCCAATGGTTCCTGACCTCCCAGTAATAACTCCAGGACCCTTTACTTTATGAACGTTATGATAACCTCCAATTCCTGATGCTGCTATAATTGGAACATTCCCATGAATTCTGTCTTGAGTTGGTAAATCGAATCCCCTTTGCAATGTTGCAATTTCACCGAGCTTATATGTTTTCCAGTTGTTGGGCATTAGGTGTTAAGGTCAGGGAAAAGTTCTACTTTTTGCATGAGTTCATTACCTAATGACCAAGGGATTAATTGTAGGTGCTGTAACCTGCCAATGATTACTCCAGGTGAGGTGTTAAATTCATCGGCATAGTGTTTTATAGAGGTAGGGTCATGTGGAGCAGCATCAATAATTATTCGCAACTGTTTTTCGGTTAGTAAATTTGAAGCAGCAAAATTATCAGCCTCATCTTCTTTGGCTTTGTCTAACTCCGTACCCTCCACATTTTCTAAAAATATTTCCTTTTTTCCGTGCAGCAATATATGAGCCGCTTCATGGTAAAATGTAAACCAAAATCTGTCATCCGTTCTGTATCGACCAGAAAGCTGAATTAATGGCCTTCCCCTATACCATCTTGATGCACCGCTAATTGGAGCTTTTGGCAATGTTGGTACATAAGATACTGCAACACCACAATGTGCACAAAGTTTTTGTAATTGTGCTGCAAAGTCATCAGGAAATTGATTGACCAGTTTTTTAATTTCCTTTAATGCCTCTTTAAAGGCTGATTTGTTGTACTCTTTGACGGTGAGCTTTTCTGCGTCTATTTCACCTTGCCTTAGCCAAGCAGATATAGCATGAGGGCTCTTTGTATTGGCCAATGAAATTCTAAAAGCCACCGCCACTTCTTTGGCGATATAAATACGCTCCCACTCATTAGTAGACGCTACACCATAAAATGTGAGTAACTCTGCCACCAGATGATTTTTATCTACAATATCTGATATCCAGCCATATCTTTTCATTTCCTTTAATGGAAAGCATTTGAGCCAATCTTGTTGAGCAAACAATCGTTCTTGTTGCTCTATTTCATATACTTCTCGCCTGTATTTCGTTTCTCGGTTTATCCAAAAACTTGCGGGTATACCTAATGCCTTCTCCAGTCTATAGGCAGTTTCTGTACTAATAGGTTCTCTACCCTTTATCACATCATTCAATTTCTCCTTAGGTCGGCCTATACGCTCAGCCAGTTCGGCCTGAGACATCCCCATTGCATCAATAGTCTCTTGAATAGTATCTCCAGGAGGAGACAATAAAGACTTTTCCAATTCTATATCTGTATTCATGGCTTATTCCCTGTGATAGTCTTCTGTTTCTATGATTTTAATAGCAGTTACGCTTTGTAAATCCAACCCTCCATCATCTAATAATGGAACCGGATCATGATCTGGAATAAATATTAACCTGTAATTTCCAGAAATTGTCACAGCAATTTGCCCCTTTCTATTTCCTTTTAACTGATGGCAATGTGCGGCAGGTATTGTGGACATGACTGAAAGATTATCTGCTGAAGTTAACTCAGCCATTCTTTGATTCACTTTCTTGGCCATTATACCAAACGCTTTCACCATCTCTTTAGATTGGGTAAGTTGTTTTTTGAGTTTATTTGACTTGTATTCTAATTCCAATGCAAATATAAATATTATTAACGTAAAAGGTTAATGTTTTAGACTAATAAATTTATTAGAAACAATTTCTCCAGGATATGTTTTTCGGTTTTTGGCATTAGTTTACAACTTTTCGAAATTAACCACTATCTGTTTTTTCAATTCATCCCCCTTCTCAAACTGCTCCATCAACTGAGCTTTCAATCCTTGCATTTTTTCTTCAAATGGAATACCGTCATCTAATTCAGCTTCAGTGCCTACATAAATACCCGGGGTGAGCTTGTAGTCTTGTTTTTGTACATCAGCTAGGGTAGCTGCTTTGCAAAATCCGGGGGTGTCTTGGTATTGCTCCACGTTCCCGTTCCCCTCCTTAGAAAGGAGGGGTGCCTGCAAGGCGGGGTGGTTTTCCCCCTGTAAAAGGAGGGGTGCCTGTAACGCGGGGTGGTTATTATACCACCCAAATTCACTTTTCACCTGCTCCAGCAAAGCTTCAGAATGTTTGAATACCTCTTTATTTTCAAACCTCAGTACTTTTATGCCATAATGGTTGAGAAACAAATCCCGTTCAGCATCATATTCGGCTTGGGTAGCCTCAAAATGCCCCTGGCCATCTAGTTCAATGGCCAATTTTTCTGAAGGACAATAGAAATCAAGTATATAATTAGCCACACTATGTTGCCTTCTAAACTTTCGACCTTCTAGTTTTTTACCGCTTAGTAAAGTCCAAAGTGTGGCCTCGGCAGGAGTGGAGTTGTTCCTTAGCTCCTTGCGGAAGGTTTTTAGGTGTGGGAGGTTATTAACCACCTCCCCCTGCGGGGACTCCTCCTTAAAAGGAGGAGAGTTAGAAATCGTGTTGCCTGTTGAGTTCTCTTGAAAAGGAGGAGAGTAATTAGTGCGCCAGAGATGATAGGTTTTACTAATTTGTTTAATGTCCTCATCACTAAATACACGCAGTTTACGGCTGGCCATGGTGCCCATTTTGGAGGCATCAATAAATAGAATTTCATTGTTGCGCTCTCGGTGAATGCCATCTTTCCCGTCTCGGTTTTTACTGAGTATAAATATACATGCTGGTATGCCTGTAGTTAAGAATAGTTTATCGGGTAAGCGCACAATGGCATCTACCATGCTATTATCCACCATATGCTGGCGTACTTTTTTCTCACCAGCTGTGTTGGAGGTCATGGCACCATTGGCCATTACAATGCCTGCTGTGCCCGTATCGCTGAGGTGGTGCCAGAAGGTTTGCATCCACATATAATTGGCACTGCCATCGGTTGTATATTCTTCCTTGGGTCCGAATAAGCGAGGGTCACCATCGGGTAAATCTTCAGGATGCCAGTTACTTACATTAAATGGAGGATTAGCAATAACGTAATCCGCTTTTAGAGTCGGAAACTTATCATCTAAGAGGGAGTTACCAAGCTTGATATCAAATGATAGATTGCGAAGCATCAAGTTCATCAAACACAAACGCAAGGTTTGGGCAGTCATTTCCTGTCCGTAGATGGAGATGTCATTTTTATTTCCCCCATGCTCATTTACAAATTTTAAGCTTTGCACGAACATGCCTCCACTACCACAGGCAGGGTCAAATATTCGTCCCTTGTACGGTTCAAGAATTTCAACCAACAATCTAACAATACTGCCAGGTGTAAAGAACTGTCCAGCACCAGAGCCTTCGGCCATAGCGAAGCGGCCAATGTAGTATTCATAAATACGGCCTAAGATATCGCTCTCAGGGTTTTCCTTTTCTGAAAACTTAGGATGAGAGAGCAAGTTTATAATACCTCCTGTTTGCTTGGGGGATAACTCACTTTTCACAAATATTCGGGGGAGGAGGTTGTTGAGTTGTGGATTAAACTCTGTCAATAAATCCTGTAAAGCATCAAAAGCATCATCGACTTTAACTTTTATGTCATCTTGCTCTGCATTGTCTTTCAAATATTGCCAAGAGGCTGTTTTGG
This sequence comes from Flammeovirgaceae bacterium UBA1842, assembly GCA_002338655.1. Lineage (GTDB taxonomy): Bacteria > Bacteroidota > Bacteroidia > Cytophagales > Cyclobacteriaceae > Fulvivirga. Next base: position 185,379 of record DDIU01000053.1, read on the forward strand.
GTATTTTGAATGTATTACGAGAGCGGTATTCGTCATGATCTTCTAATACATAGCTTATTTCCTCCTTATCTACAGTGTAATACTCCGATTTAGGATCATTTAATAACACCTCTATTTCGCCATGCACTATGTCATAACGCTCACTTAAATGCTTTAGAAATACGAGAGGGAGTATGTAGTTCTTATAGTTATTCTCCGAAACAGCACCTCTTAATTCGTTTGCTGCATCCCAGAGTTCTTTTTCAAAATTGATGTCTGCTTTCGTCATTTATTTTACTAGTACTAATTTAACCATGCTGTAAGTGTGTGCTATTACAACATCTAATTATAAATATAAGACCAATAATTAACTCTATAATTAAATTATTTGATTCTATTCATGAAATTTAAGATTATATAATCTGAAGGACTAGGATTCATGATTTATTCTTTGACAAAATGAAACTCCCCAAATCCCCCAAAATTGGTTTTATGCCTTTTTTTGTGAGGAGCCCAGGTATGTTATAAATTTTTACCCATTCATTGTAATTAACTAGATTACTGGCTTTATTTCACATAATTAGAAATGTAAATAGATAAGCTTATGTCACACGGAAGGCCAGGAGATCACCCCATTACAGATGTATTGTTTCATGATGCTGATTATTTTACCCCAGAAATCAGAACGCTGTTTAAAGAAGTGTATGAGCTATCTCACAAGCATTTTAAGGTATTCAGTGGTATTGAACTTACAGATTCAAAAGAAGTGATTCTGGAAAAACTATTGGCCTTAAAAAAGGAGCATAGCGAAGAGTAGGGGATTATGGGTTTATTGCTAGCGTGAGAGTGAAGGAATGTGTGGTTCTTAGAAAGACGCAATTTTTGATTGCAATTTGAATCGTAACAAATTAAAGTTTATTTTTCTACCGTGGACAAACTCATACAAATTATTCGGGTAGATAGGGATTATGCTCAAAGAATAGCCTCTTCGCCAGCCGAACCTCATAATCATGATTTTGAGGAATTACTCATTGGTATAGAGGGTTCACTTGAGCATTTTATTGATTTTCAAACCAATAATATTTACGCCCCTTATGTGAGTTTTGTCACCAAAGGCAAAGTGCATAGGGTAATACCAAGGGATCAAGATGGCAAATGTTTGGTATGGGCAATAAGGTTTAAAAGTGAGTTTATTGCTGATCTCACCTTCCACTTATATACCTTATTTCATAACAGTGCCGACCTCCAGCTGTCAAAGGGAAGGTGTTTTCAACGGCTGGTCACCATGTGTGAGCTGATGAATGACGAATTGCAACAAGAACAACCTGACTACAGCATTATTAGGCATTTACTCAGTGCTTTGTTTATGATGATAGAATCTGAGAAAGAGGAACACACGCCAGACTTTCAAAACAAAGAAACCCAAAGCACCACTTTCACTACTTTTTTGAGGATATTGGAAGATAACTTCAGACGGCCCGAGGGGGTAGAGTTTTATGCTGAAAAGCTGTTTATGACCTCAAGAAACCTAAACCTTATTTGCCAGAAGATCATCCAGCAAAGTGTTTCGGAAATTATTGAAACAAGGAAATTGAATGAAGCAAAAAATCTGTTGGCCGGCACGGATAAGACGATCTCTGAAATTGCCTATGAACTGGGTTATAATGAGACTTCTTACTTCTCCAATGTGTTTAAAAGGAAATCCAGTCAGACCCCTTCTGAGTTTAGGAAAGAAATGAGAGCACTTGTATAAACAGGCCTTATTTCTTCAAATCTCCGCTTTACGGAGGCCATATTTCTGAAAATTACAACTTTCCTTCTGATAAGTGTTACTCTTCCTAGTGTTAACAAGGGATCTTTGTACTAACAATGATTACTAACCTTTAAAACATTATAACTATGGAAAATGTAGCCGTTAAAACCAAAACAAAATGGGTATTGGATCCTGCGCATAGCGAGTTGGGATTTAAAGTAAAACACCTTATGATCAGTAATGTAAAAGGTGAATTCAAAGATTTTTCAGCAGAAATTGACGGAGAGGATTTATTCAAATCCCAGATCAAATTGACTGCAGATGCCGCATCGATTTATACCAAAAATGAGGATAGGGACAACCACCTACGCAGTGCCGATTTCTTTGATGTAGAAAAACACAAAAACCTCACTTTTGAAGGCATGTCTTATAAGCAAAAGCAGGATGACCAGTATAAGTTAAAAGGTATGCTGACCATCAAGGGAATCTCCAAAGAGGTTGAGTTGGATGTAGATTATGGTGGGGTGGTGAAAGACCCTTACGGAAATGAAAAGGCAGGCTTTAGCATAAGCGGAAAGATCAACCGTAAAGATTGGGGGCTAAATTGGAACGCAGCACTTGAAGCAGGTGGGGTAATGGTATCCAATGAAGTGAAAATTAACGCTGAGGTGCAGTTTGTGAAGAAATAAAAAACGATATCAAAAATTAAAATATATTAAATACATAAATAATTAAAATTCAATACTATGAAAAAAATTACAATGATTTTAGTCGCAATGGCACTTACAATAAGTTCATATGCACAAACACAGTGGGAAGTAGACCCATACCATTCTTCTTTAAACTTCAATATAACCCATTCGGGAATCAGTATTGTGAACGGGAAATTTTTGGACTACACAGGGAAACTAACTACCGATGGAGAAGCACTTGATAATGCAAATGTCGAATTCACAGTAAAAGTAAAAAGTATAAATACCAATGTGGAAAAAAGGGATAATCACTTGAGAAGTGCTGATTTTTTCGAAGTTGAAAAGTACCCAAATATGATTTTTAAAAGCACAAAAATGGTAGCCACTGATCAGCCGGATGAATATTTGCTGCACGGTAAGCTGACCATTAAAGATGTTACCAAAGATGTGGTTTTTGATGTACACTTTGGTGGAATAGCTAAGAGTGCCCAAGGTGATAAGTTAGGCGTAGAGGCCAAAACCACGATCAATAGGTTTGATTACAACATCAACTTTGATCCGGACGCTGCAGGGGTTGGACAAGACGTAAGCATTATCGTTCACTTACAGTTTGCAAAGAAATAACAGTAAAGACACAGAAACATGAAAAATTCAGCGAAAACAGTAGTAGATAAAATGTTCTCAGCATTTAGTAGTGGGGATGTGGAAAAATTCGTAGCAACAGTTTCGGACGATACGGTATGGATATATCATGGAACCCAGATTATACCTGCAGGAACTTTCGAAAAGAAAGAAGGGGTAAGGGCTTTTTATACCAATATTCTTGAAAGAACTGAAATTATCAACTTCGAACCGCAACAATTTATTGTAGAGGGAAACATGGTTGTGGTTTTGGGCCGTGAACATCAAAGAGTAAAACGGTCTGGAAGGGAATTAAAGCAAAAATGGGTTCAGATCTATACCGTTGAAAACGATTTGATTACAAGAATGGAGGAGTTTGCCACTTCGGAAGAAGTAAAATAAACGCATTGGTCTATGGAATGAAAGTACAGGTCTAATGTCTTGCGACACTCTATTACTTGTTTAGTGTATCATGTTGTTTGTAAGCATTCATGATATTATAAAATGACTTAATTATTAATTATTAATAAATGAACTATGGCATTAATAACTAAAAAAGAAATAGCTGAATTAAGCAATATAAATAAGGATAATAGTATTTCAATTTTTATTCCGACACATAGAGGGGGTAAAAAGGTGTTGCAAGGAGAAGATAAACTTGCTCTAAAAAACCAAATAAAAAAGGTGAATAGTAAGTTGACTAAAATTGGCCTTCAGGCTGAGGCTATTAATAAGCTAATGGCTCCTGTGCAGCAATTAATGGATGATACTGCGTTTTGGCGAGAGCAATCCGATGGCCTGGCGATTTTTGTAGCCGATGGGTTTTTTAAATACTACACCCTCCCTGTTTATTTCAAGGAATTTAACTACGTGTCCAATTCATTCTATTTAAAGCCATTGATGCCAATGTTTGTTGGGGACGGTGATTTCTATTTATTGATGCTCGAAAGGAGCAATGTGAAATTATACGAATGTACCCAGCATAGCTTCACTGAAATCAGTATTGAAGAATGTATACCTGAAACGAAACAGGATCGGGTAGGCTTTGATTTTGAACAGAAAAACCTACAATTCCGAACCGGACAAACAGGAACGGGACAGGTGATGTATCATGGCCAAGAAGCAGCTACGGGCAAAAGGGATAATGAAATCAAAAAATATCTCAGGGCAATTAACGATGGTCTGGCCCCAATTTTAAAGGGAGAGAATATACCCATGCTTGTTGCGGCCCAAAGGCCAATTTTTGACATCTATAATGAAGTAAATACTTACCCAAATTTGATGGGCGAAAATTTGAATATCAATTTTGGTGATACTTCAATTTATGATGCTCACGAGCTGGCTTGGGAAAGAATGGCTCCTGTATTCGATCAGAAAAGAAAGGATAAAATAGCACTTTTTCTTGATGAAGAAGGTACAGGAAAAACTGCCATAGGAATAGACAAAATTATTCCAGCAGCTATTAATGGAAGGATTGACGCCTTATTTTGTGAAAACAAGTCAGATATTTTTGGCAGCTATAAAGAAGATAAGGAGGCCATCAGTGTTACCCAAAGTGAGGAAAATGAGGATACCATCTCATTGATGAACGTTGCCGTAATAAAAACATTTTTAAACGGTGGTGAGGTGTATTTATTGGATAAGGAAGAAATGCCAAATCCAAATTCAAGAATCAATGCATTGTTTAGATATTAAAAACGAAAACAGAATTGGGCACCGTAAAAATAAGTGGCTCAAATGTTTTCAAACCATACTCAACGGGTATGTGTAAAAAGATAATTAAAGGTAAAAGATATGAAAAACGAAACATTAAAAAACAATCCGCTTTTATGCGACATAGAAACTGGGATGTGTGAAATACCAGGTACAAGCTCGGATTCTACAGCGAACAGTAATATTCAATCAACCAAAAAATCCGTAAAGGTTATTTATTACACAGACCCTATTTGTTCTTCCTGTTGGGGTATTGAGCCTCAATTGCGAAAACTCAAACTGGAGTATGGCAACGAAATTGAAATAGAATATAGAATGGGGGGTCTGCTACCAGATTGGAATTACAATAGCGGTGGCATCAGTAAGCCATCTGATGTAGCCACTCACTGGGACGAGGTGAGTGTTCATTACGACATGCCCATTGACGGTGATTTGTGGTTGGAAGACCCTTTAAATTCTTCTTATCCTCCATCCATTGCCTTTAAGGCAGCTCAAATGCAAGACAATGAAAAAGCGGTCCTTTTTCTTCGGGAAATCAGGGAAATGGTTTTTCTACAGAAGAAAAATATTGCTAAATGGGAGTATATGGAAGTTGCTGCAAAGAAAGTAGGGCTAAACATTGAGCAGTTCAAAGCCGACTTTGAAGGCGATGCAAAGGCATTGTTTAAAAAAGATTTGAAATTGGGCAGTGAATTGGGCGTGAGAGGGTTTCCTACCACATTCTTTTTGGATGATGCTGGTAATAAAGAAATCGTTTATGGCTCAAGGCCCTATGCTTTTTATGAGATGGCCATTCTAAAGCTTAACGCAAATGCTACAAAAAGTGAGTATAGTAAAGATTGGGAAACGCTCTTCGCAAAGTATCCTACGCTCACAGCAAAGGAGTTTTCAGAACTTTCAGGTACTCCAAGAAATGAAAGTGAGAAAGTATTGAATGAACTTTCAAACAAAGGAATATTGGAAAAAATGACCACTAAAAATGGGTCTATTTGGGGAATTGTAAAGCAAAGCACTAATGATTAAGAACATATTCAATACGGGCAATTACCCGCAAAACATAAACCTGATGCTGTTGATAGTCCGTGTGGCAGTAGGGGCATTAATGTTAACACATGGCACTGGTAAATTTTTAGCATTAATTGGAGATGATCCAATACAGTTTGCTGACCCAATAGGCATCGGTGAAACTGCCTCATTAGTGATGGCGGCTTTTGCTGAGGTGTTTTGTTCAATCCTCTTGATTTTTGGATTGGCTACCCGCTTTGCCACCATTCCTTTGATAATCACCATGTTGGTAGCAACTTTTATAGTGCATGCCAATGATGGGTTTGGAAGACAGGAAGTACCGCTACTTTATACCACTATTTTCTTTGCTATTGCAATTGCAGGAGCGGGTAAAATATCAATTGATAATTGGATATACAATAAGCTTAACCAGTAGCAATATCCAATCAATTTCATGAATGATGAAAAGAAAGGATTTTTTTAAATACTGGCATTATTGCCACTAATAGGAGCAACAATGAAACTGAACGAATTAAATAAAATAATAGAACCATTTAGCAGCACGGAAAAAATGCCCGTGCTGTTCCTTGGGCATGGCAGTCCAATGAATGCGATAGAGGAGAACGAGTTTGTTCAGGGGTTCAGGGATATTTCTACAGAAATTGAAATGCCCAAAGCAATACTTTGTATTTCAGCTCATTGGGAAACAAAGGGAACCCTGGTTACGGCCATGGAAAACCCTCCGACCATACACGATTTTGGTGGGTTCCCCAAAGCACTTTTTGATGTGCAATATCCCGCACTTGGAAGTCCTGAACTGGCTAAGGCAACACAGGAAATGATAAAGAGCACGGATGTACAGCTGGACGATAAATGGGGCCTGGATCATGGTGCATGGTCGGTGATCAAGCACATGTACCCGAAGGCAGATGTCCCGGTCATACAAATGAGCCTGGATTATTCTAAAGATGCACAGCATCATTATGAATTGGCCAAGGAGCTGACAAATCTTCGTGAAAGAGGCGTTTTAATAGTAGGAAGTGGGAACATGGTGCATAACCTCAGACTGGTAGATTGGGGACGATTGGATGAACAATACGGACATGACTGGGCAATTGAGGCAAATGAAAAAATGAAGGAATTAATAATGGCTGGAAACCATCAGGAGTTGATAGATTATAAAAACCAGGGAAAGGCATTTCAAATGTCCATTCCTACTCCAGAACATTACCTGCCGCTATTGTATATATTGGCTTTAAAAGACGAAAGTGACGATATAGCCTTGTTCAATGACCAATTGGTTGCAGGGGCAATAACTATGACCTCTGTTAAAATAGGGGGCAATTAATGAAGGAATGAAAAGCAAACGCATTTTATAATGTTGATTGAATACTGATATAAGTCATTTTAATATGGTTGGTAAATAGTGTAACTTGATTCAAGATTAAATCATTTAAAAACTACTGAAATGGAAGAGAAAAAATCAAAGCTTACTAGACAGACTGGGGCACCTGTTCCAGATAATCAGAATGTGCAAACAGCTGGCCCACGTGGACCCATGTTGATGCAGGATGCTTGGTTCCTTGAAAAAATGGCTAATTTTGACCGTGAGGTGATTCCAGAAAGAAGGATGCACGCAAAGGGTTCAGGTGCATTCGGTACTTTTACAGTAACACATGATATTACACAATACACTAAGGCCGATATATTCAGCAAAGTAGGGAAAAAGACAGAAATGTTCAGTCGGTTTTCTACCGTTGCCGGTGAAAGAGGGGCTGCTGATGCTGAAAGGGACATCAGGGGTTTTGCCCTGAAGTTTTATACCGATGAAGGAATCTGGGATTTGGTTGGAAATAATACTCCAGTATTCTTCTTCCGTGATCCAATGAAGTTTCCGGACTTGAACCACGCTGTAAAACGCGATCCTAAAACCAACCTGAGGAGTGCCAACAGCAACTGGGATTTCTGGACACTGCTCCCTGAATCTTTGCACCAGGTTACCATTACGATGAGTGATCGGGGTATTCCGAAAGGATATAGGAATATGCACGGATTTGGAAGTCACACCTTCAGTTTTATCAACAAGAAAAATGTGAGGCACTGGGTGAAATTCCATTTTGTAAGTCAGCAGGGAATCAAAAACTTGTCTGATGAAGAGGCTATGAAAATAGTGGGTATGGACAGGGAATCATCCCAAAGAGACCTTTTTGATGCGATTGAAAAGAAAGATTTCCCGAAATGGAAAATGTTTATCCAGGTGATGACGGAAGAGCAGGCAAAGACCTATCGTTTCCATCCATTTGATTTGACAAAGGTTTGGTACAAAAAGGATTTTCCACTTATTCCTGTCGGAGAATTTGAGTTGAACAGGAACCCTGAAAACTACTTCCAGGATGTTGAGCAAGCAGCCTTCAATCCAACGAATATTGTTCCGGGAATTGGGTTTTCACCAGACAAAATGCTACAAGGAAGGCTGTTTTCCTATGGAGATGCACAGCGTTACAGATTGGGTGTAAACCACTATCAAATTCCTGTAAACAAACCTACATGCCCATATCATGCCTTTCATAGGGATGGGGCTATGCGTGTGGACGGAAACTATGGTGGGGCCAAGCATTACGAACCAAATAGCTATGGCGAATGGCAAGAGCAGCCCGAAGCACAGGAGCCGCCTTTAGAATTGGATGGAACGGCCTATGCGCACAATTTCAGGGATGATGATGAAGATTACTTCACTCAGCCCGGTGAATTGTTCCGTATTATCAAAGCAGATGGTAAAGCTGAACTATTGTTTAACAATACCGCTGCTCAAGTAGGTGGCGCTGATAAATTTATTCAGGTCCGACATATCAGGAACTGCTTTAAAGCAGATCCGGAATATGGAAAAGGTGTAGCCAAAGCGCTTGGCTTAACCATGGACGAAGTAAATAACTTCGACATGGCTCCCCATGACAAATGGGCACCGAGACCTACCCGCTGATGGGTTGCTGAAAAATCAATAAGAACTAGGCAAACCATTGCCATAGATGGCGGAAGACCGAATATTTATGGCAATGGTTCATCAAATGCATTAGGATGGACACTATAGGAACAGCCTGATGGCGGCTACTGCTATATTAATTTTTATAGGTGGCTAAAAAGAGAATGTTGATTTAAATGCACAGTAATGACAAGATATTGTATAACATTTTAAAATTGAAAAAGAGAAAATATTAATTATAAACACTTAAAAACAAAGAATTATGGCAACAATGAAAGCAGCTCGCTGGTACGCAGCGAAAGACATACGGGTAGAAGAAGCCAAAATTCCTACTCCAAATGACAACCAAGTAAAAATTGAAGTGAAATTCACAGGTATATGCGGTTCTGACCTGCATGAATATACACATGGGCCTCAACTTATTCCGGTTGATAAGCCCTACCCACTTAATGGGCATCAGGGAACCACAACCCTAGGACACGAATTTTCGGGGGTAGTTGAAGAAGTTGGCAAAAACGTAAAAAATGTCAAAAAAGGAGACCGGGTGACGGTAGAGCCGATTTTTAGAAATCCTGAAAGTCCGTTTATCACCACCGGTGAATATAACCTCTCTGAGCCTCTGGGATTTGTGGGACTGACCTCCAATGGTGGTTTTGCGAAATATACCGTGGTTGAGGACTATATGGTGCATAAAATGCCCGACAAGATGACCTTTGAACAGGGTGCCATTGTGGAACCTGCTGCAGTTGCAGCTTACGCTATCCACCAAAGTGGAATGAAAATGGGCGACACGGTATTGATAACGGGAGCAGGGCCTATTGGTCTGCTAACGGTACAGGTGGCCCTTGCCACAGGTGCTTCTCAAATTTTTGTGTCCGATGTCTCGGAAAACAGATTAAAAAAGGCCAAAGAAGTGGGTGCTACGCACACTTTTGATGCAAGGGATAAAGAAATTCCTCAAAAGATTAAAAAGATGACGGGCTTAGGCGTAGATATATTTATCGATGCAGCGGGAGTTCAGGCTTCTTTTGATACGGGTATTGACAGCCTTCGCAATGGCGGAACGGCCGTTTTAGTTGCGCTCTTTGGCAAAGAGGTAACTCACAATGCCTTAAATCATACTTTGAGGGAGTTGACGATAAAAGGAACAGCCGCCTACCGCAACATTTTTCCGCAGACCATTGCATTGATCAATAGCGGAAGATTGCCTGTGGAAAAACTGATTACCAGTGTAATCTCATTGGATGAGATAGTGGAAAAGGGTTTTGAGGCATTGACCAAAGACCCGTCAGAAGTAAAGATATTAGTGGAAATCAACCGTTAATTAATAAAATAAAAATCAATTATAAACCTTAAATAAAATTAAAAAAATGGCAAAATTAAATTCAATTGGACTAGATGTAGAAAAATCTAAAGCACTTGCAGAAAAACTGAATGAACTCCTGGCAGATTATTCAATTTTTTACCAGAATATCAGAGGGTATCATTGGAACATTAAAGGGGACAAATTCTTTGAATTACATGATAAATTCCAGGAGCTGTATGAGAACTTATTTATAAAAATTGATGAAGTGGCAGAGCGGATCAGGACATTGGGTCACACCCCAAACCATAAATTCTCTGACTATCAGAAAGAAGCTAAAATCAAAGAAAGTTCGGAAGTGTCTGACGGGATAAAGGATGTACAAGACACCCTTGAATCGTTAAAAATTATTATCATACTTCAGCGGGAAATCCTTGAGTTATCGGCAGAAACAGATGATGAAGGAACCAATGCATTGATGAGTGATTACATTCGCGAACAGGAAAAATTGGTTTGGATGTATTCAGCTTATTTGAAATAGTAACGATACCTTCAATTTCAATAGTAAAGACGTTTGTGGAGTGCGTTTAGTAAATAATTCACATCCACAACGGGATGATGTTGAGATTGAAGGTTTATCATCAATACAATGAAACATGGGGGGTCCGTTTAGAAAACGGGGACACCACTTCAATAACCGATTGCAAAATGGTTTCAAACGATAATTTAAATTTCACTGATTATGTCAAACATCAAACTGATAATAGAAGAAAGAGCGGTTAGCATAGGGAAGTTTATGGTGGGGCGTTTATTGCCATTCCGACAAAAAAGAATGGTGGGGCCCTTCATTTATATTGACCACATGGGCCCCGTTAAATTAAGTGAGCGGGAAAACTTCGATGTATTGCCACACCCTCACATCGGTCTTTCAACGCTTACTTTTTTATTTGAAGGTAGCATAATGCACCGTGATACACTTGGCAACAACGTAGAAATAAAGCCCGGTGCTGTCAACTGGATGACCGCAGGAAAAGGAATTGTCCATTCGGAGCGTACCCCTGAATATTTAAGGGAATCTCAATTGTTTATGCATGGTTTGCAGATCTGGGTGGCTCTGCCGAAGGATTTGGAACAAATGGAGCCTGAGTTTTCTCATATTGAGGAGCAACAGATTCCAAGATGGACGGAAGGAGACCTGCAATTTAAGCTCGTGGCTGGTGAGGCTTTCGGTAGAAAATCGCCCGTTCCGGTTTTTAGCAAACTGTTTATGCTTGAAATAAAAAGCAAAACAAAACAGACTGTCAATATTGGTGATGAGCTTTTTGGTGAGGCAGGCTTGTATATTCTCAAAGGGGCCATTGAAAGTGAAGGCAATGTTTATGACCCTAAACAACTATTGGTAGCAAAAGACAGCACACTTTGTGAGTTTACGATTCAGGAAAATAGTACCATCTATATTTTTGGTGGTGAGCCTTTTCCCGAAGAACGGTTTATTGACTGGAACTTCGTTTCATCAAGCAAAGAACTCATTGAAGAAGCCAAGGAGAAATGGAAGGCACAGTCATTTGACAAAATTGAAGGGGACGAAACGGAGTTTATTCCTTATCCAACGTTCAAATTAAAAGGGATTTAACTATAAGCTTATGAACAAAATATTGGGACTGCATCACATTACTGCCATTGCAGGGGATGCACAGCGTAATTACGACTTCTATACCAAAACCCTTGGGTTTCGCTTGGTCAAGAGAACGGTAAATTTTGATGATCCACAGACCTATCATTTCTACTTTGGAAATAAGGTGGGCTCCCCGGGAACCATCCTTACCTTCTTCCCTTGGGCAAATGTGGGGCAAGGAAAGAACGGTGCCGGTATGGCTACAGAAATAGGCTATTCTGTACCGAATGGAAGTTTGGAGTTTTGGAAAACCCGTTTGGAAAAAGGCAATATTTCCCACAATGCAGACAGTGTACGGTTTGGGGAAAAGCACATTGCTTTCCAAGACCCTGACGGTTTGTGGCTCAATCTGATCGAAGCCAAACACAACGATGAGCGAAAAGGATGTGAAACCGCTGAAATAAATGCCGATGTGGCGATCAAGGGCTTCCATACAGTTACATTGACCCTGAATGACATCAATGCTACAGCTGCAATTTTAACGGAAGTATTCGGCTACAAGCAGATTGCACAGGAAGGCAATTTATACCGCTATCAAACCGATGCCGTAGAAAATGCGGCCATAGTAGACCTATTGGAAATGCCACAAGCCCAAAGAGGTTTAAATGCAGGGGGTACTAATCATCATGTGGCATTTAGGGTAAAGGATGAAGAAGTCTTGATGGCGTTTAGGGAAAAAATTGCCGCAAGGGGCCTTCAAATTACCGGGAAAATAAACCGGGACTATTTCTTTTCGCTCTATTTCCGTGAGCCGGGAGGCGTTCTGTTTGAAATAGCGACAGATAATCCTGGATTCGCAACGGATGAGACGGTAGAAAACTTGGGGAGCTCACTTCAATTACCAGATCAATATAAGGCGATGCGGGATAAAATTGAAAAGGGGCTACCGGAGCTTCACACTAAATAACGACCAATATGCACAGGAAAAATATACATACAGCAGGTAAACCTTTAAAAGAAGCCAAGAAAGTGTTAATCATGATACATGGTCGTGGAGCCAATGCCCGTGATATCCTCGGACTTTCTTCACATTTAAATGTGTCTGATTATGCCTTATTCGCCCCCGAGGCCACAAATAATACTTGGTACCCTTATTCATTTATTGCTCAACCTGAGCAAAATGAACCCTGGCTTTCTTCTGCTCTTAATCTACTGAAGGAAGTAGTGGATGAGGTGAGCGAACAAGGGACTACTCCCGAAAATATTTACTTTCTGGGTTTTTCGCAGGGGGCTTGTTTGGCATTGGAGTTTGTAACCCGTCATGCTCAAAAATGGGGAGGTGTAGTGGCGTTTACTGGCGGACTTATTGGCGATAAAATATATCAAGGGAATTATTCTGGCGACTTTAATGGGACACCCGTATTTATCGGTACCGGAAATCCCGATCCGCATGTGCCCATAGAGCGAGTAAATGAAAGTGTAAGTATCCTGCAAAAAATGAATGCAAAAGTACACCTACAAGTGCATGATGGCCGACCACATAGTATCTCTCCGGATGAGATAGAAGAAGCAAACCGAGTGATTTTTAACTAACTAAATAAAGAACAGAATGGAGAATCAATGGCCTATATTATCATACGAAAATGGAAAAGAGACCTATGCCACATTGCACATGTGGACGCAAATTGTTGGTAAAATAAATTTAGCTGTAGCGCCATGGATCAATCACTCGTGGCATATTACTCAGCACCTTACGCCCAGCGGTCTTTCCACCCATAAAATGCCTTACAAAAACAAGAGTTTTCAAATTGACTTTGATTTTATAGACCATAAACTAAAGGTTATTACAAGTGATGGAGAATTCCGGGATTTTGATTTGGCAGGCAATTCTGTAGCTGACTTTTACCGTAAGATATTTGAAGTGTTAAGGGGATTAGGCATTGATTTGAAAATAAACTCAACGCCAGTTGAAATGGTAAATCCAATACCTTTTGAAAAGGACACTGTGAACGCCACTTATGATAAAACACAAGCATCAGACTTGCATCAGGCGTTACTAAAAATGCAGAATGTGCTCACCCATATGCGTTGTAACTTTACAGGCAAATGTAGTCCCGTACATTTTTTCTGGGGCAGCTTCGACCTGGCAGTATCAAGGTTTTCAGGACGAAAAGCACCGGTACATCCTGGCGGCATTCCCAACCTTCCTGATTGGGTGGCACAGGAAGCATATTCGCATGAAGTGGCAAGTTTCGGTTTTTGGCCGGGTAATGAGGCACTGCCGGAGGCTGCTTTTTATACTTATTTATACCCTGAACCTGAAGGTTATAAAGATGCTGAAGTGAGACCAAAGGGTGCTTATTATCATGAAACACTAAGGGAGTTTATACTTCCATACAGCACCGTGCAAAAGTCAACCGAACCAGATGTAATGCTTTTAGAATTCCTTAACAGCACTTATGAAGCGGGAGCCACATTGGCTAAGTGGGACAGGGATGCAATAGAAACAAAGCATGATTAGGGTTACCAGGGTGTATAACGATAAAAATGGGAAAAGTCACTTTGAGGATATTGAAATGCTATTAATGAATGATGGTGATATTGGTTTGCTCTCAGATCTATTCTATTAGCAACCGTGGTGAAATTTGCTGACAAGCATAAAGAATAAGGAACTAACTTTGATATAAACACTAAATACTACAATATGAACTACACAGAAAATTTTGAAGACATAAAGTTGGATGTACAAGCAGTTGATATTACTATTAACGAAGAGATACAGAAGGAAATAAGAAATATAATTAAGAGGCTAAAAAGGCATATTTCCGATGTCAATTTTATGGATGTTTATTTTACTGACAAAAGCGGCAAAGCAACGAATCCCAGAAAAGTGGGCATTAGATTAGGTGTTCCTGGTAACGATGCTTATGCTTCCGATACAGGTGACAACTGGATGGAGCTGCTGAAAAATGTTGAGGAGAAATTGCGTAGGCAATTAAAGAAAAAATAAGAGCTGATATTCTTGTTAGGTAGTTATCAACCTTGATGACTGCCTTTGCTGGTATTGTACAACACATTGAACATTTCACCAAAATTGGCAAAAAGACTGGAAGGTGCTGATTAAACTAAAACTCGACTAACAAATGGAATCTCTCAGGATAATTGATATTGTCGGTACTGCCGCTTTTAGTATTGCAGGTGCCTTTGCAGCTATGGAAAAGAAATTAGATGTCTTTGGGATTTTCATTATTGCATTTGTCACCGCTTTGGGTGGAGGTACTTTGCGTGATACTTTAATTGGTGAGGTACCGGTTAAATGGATGCTTGATTTAAGTTCAGGAATGATTGTGCTGCTCAGCACAATTGCGGCATTGCTGTTTACAAGGGTGATAAAAAACTACCATAACGTTTTGTTGTTATTCGATTCTATCGGACTCGGATTTTTTACTGTGGTTGGCATTCAAGCAGGAATAGCCCTTGGTTTACATCCTATCGTTTGTATTACGCTCGGCACAATTACGGCTTGTTTTGGTGGAGTAATAAGGGATATTTCCTTGAACAACATCCCACTTATTTTCGAAAAAGACATTTATGCAACGACATGCATTTTCGGAGGGGTCATTTTCTTTATTTTAAAAAAAATAGGCCTGCCCATAATGCCAGTTGAAGTCATTTGCCTCGTTACTATAGTTTTATTTAGATTATTAGCGGTGAGGTACCATTGGCAATTGCCTACCATTTGGAAACCAGATAATCAATGAACAATGAACAATTAGCAATTAGCAATGAAAAATTAAGAATTAAGAATTAGGAATTATGAACGAATAACCATTAACGATTAACCAATAATGAATTTCGAATAACGATTAACCAAAAACCAATAACGATTAACCAAAAACCAATAACGATTAACAATTAACGAACAACCATTAACGATTAACCAATAAAAATCAATCTCACAAAAGTGGCGATAACAACCTCACTACCTTTTCCCAGAGTTGTATATATTTTGGTCGATTGAGCCAGTCAGTTGCATTAATTTTTTCAGCGTCTTGTAAATCGGTTTCAAACACCTTGGTTAGTTGTGCGGTTATATTCTTACTATACACCATCGCATTTGCTTCGAAATTGAGCTCAAAACTGCGATAATCCATATTGGAAGAGCCTATAATGGATAAATCATCATCGATGACCATGGTTTTGGCATGGACAAACCCTTTATTGTATTGGTAGATATCAGCTCCATACCGCAATAATTCAGTATAGTAGGCACTTGCAGCCCTATTCACCATTTTAGAATCCGAATGACCGGGGACTAAAATCTTAACATCCAGACCACCTTGAATGGCAATAATCAAGACATCCATTAAACTTTCACCTGGGATGAAATAGGGGCTTGTAATATAAATGCGCTTTTTAGCGCAGCCAATCGCTTCAAGTAAGGAATAGAATATGACCGGCTGTACACTGTCGGGCCCTGATGCGGCAATCTGTACAGCTTCATTTTCAATGGTACCTTGTTTGACAAAATCCGGAAAATAAATTTCTGAGTACTGGAAAGATACAGCGCTACTAAAATTCCAATCACCTAGAAACAAATATTGCAAATAGGTAGTGGCCTGTCCCGTTATCATTAAATGTGTATCCCGCCAGTATAAATGGTTCTTTTTATTGAGGTCATTTCTGTACTTATCGCTCATGTTGATACCACCAATAAAACTTACCATTCCATCGATGATCACGATCTTTCTATGATTTCTGTAGTTGAGCCGGTTAGCCAATAAATACCATCTTATTTTATAAAAAGGAGCCGTTTGTACACCTCCATCTTCTAGTTTTTGAAGGAACCGTTTCCCTAATCCATGACTCCCAAAATCATCGTACATAAAGCGAACTTCGATTCCCTCTTTCGCTTTTCTAATGAGCAAGTCTGCGATTTGATTACCAGTGATGTCATTTTCATAAATGTAATATTCGATATGAATATGTGATTTGGCATTTTCCAATGCCTTCAGCAGTTCGGGAAACTTTTCTTCACCATTGATGAGCAGTTTTACTTCGTTATTTGCCGTTAGTGGACTGCTACTTGATTGGCGAATATATTCAATTAATGTTTCCCTTTTTTTCTCAATTAAGCCGGAATTACCAATGGATTTGGAATAGCGATTCCAATTTTGCTTTATGCGTTGCCTAAGTGGTTCATCATCCACGATTTTTTTAGAGTACAGTTTCCTTTTTCGGTAGTTGATTCCAAAGAAAAAGTAAAATATGATTCCAGCGATTGGAATAAAAATGATAAACAAGATATAGGCCAGTGCTTTTGTAGTACTCCGCGTGTCATACAAAGCCCTTAGCACCACTAAGATTATAAATAGTATGTAGGCAATCTCTATGAGAATAATCCAGTTCATTTCAAATTGCTCTATTAACTAGTGAAAATCGTTCTGCATTAGTTAATCATCCAGTTCATCACGGATTTCTTCCATAAGGCTATCATAACGAGCCTTTAAGGCTGTTGAAAGCGGCTTTGAAGATCGGTGAAGTTTTCTCAATTGGATAGAAAAATAGATACTGAATAGTCCAGCGAAAAGGAAATTTAACACGATGAGCATCACAAGGCTTAATCCGGCAAAAACAGGATTCCAGATTAGAATAAAAGAAAAGAGGATACCCAATATTCCTAGTATTAATAAAACACCCCAGTTTTTACTTCCATATTTTTTAATGTCTAAAGCAAAGCTAATGGCTGCAGCCGAACGAAATAGAATGACAAATCCAATGTAAAAGGCCAATACAGTCAGCGAAAGTGCTGGATTAATGACCAATAGAAAGCCAACGATAAGTGTGATGACCCCAAAAATTAAAGACCAACCCCAGTTTTCCATCTGATGTCGATTCACTATCGCGAATATGATTTCTGAAAGACCACCAAATAAAAATGAAAGCGCAAAAAAGATAGACAAGGCCAATAGCGATCCCTTAGGAGAGGTAAATGCCACTACACTTATAATTACAAAAAACAAACCTACAAGTAGCGGAATATACCAGTACTTAATTGCTTCCTTCGATTTTAAAATCAATGATTCCATAACTATTTGTTTTAGTGAATAAAAATTTGACCTCTATAAACTTACTATAATTAACAATTAACAACTGACAATTAATAATTAACAATGAAAAATAAAGAATAACCATTAACGATTAGCCAAAAACATTCTCTATAATTTTTTGTTAAATAAGGATTCCTAACTAAATTTGAAAACACACACATTTCTACTATTAATTTGTTATTTTAAATGGCACAAATGCTTTAATTAATTGAATCAATTAGAAATTTTTCACATAAATAAACAATCAAATTATGGACAATTGGCTAGCTACTTTGAAAACAGATACACCCCAACTTGGATTTGAACTGGCAATAAAACTGTCGCGGATGGGAGTGAAGTACACGCAACCAGATATGGAAGTACTTAAAGAAGGACGTAAGAAGTACGATAATGACCCCGGATTTTTAATTGACGCTTCGCATGTGATAGCCACGCACTTCCAAACCATTGCCGCAGCTAACAACTATTGGAAACCTTAAACTGGAATACGATGGATAAATTTGAATTGAGCATAAGTCCGGAGCTACAAGGTAAATTCGAACTGAAGGAAGTTAATCTCGTTTTTGTCTTTCAAGTGAATTGTCCGGGGTGTTTTATGTATGGTATTCCGATAGTCAACCGACTCTACCGTGCGTTCTTGGATAAAGTTGGTTTCATTGGGATTTCCACTGCATTCGAGGACTTCGATTTCAATACCGCAGCCGCTACCAAACTACTTTTGGAAAAAGGTGAAACCGTTGGTGAAACCAGAAGGTATTTAGACCAAGCCGGACAGCAAACTTATTCTGATATCCCTCAATTTCCAGTAGCATTCGATACTTTATTACCTATAAATTCAGCTCTGGAAAAGGTATTGGATAATGTATACAAAACACATAAAAATTTGGATCAAGGAGACGTGTCGTATAGAAATCAACTCATCAGCCGTTTGGAAAGCTATTATAAAAGCATGCCCTTCATTGCCCAGACATTTACCATGAACCAATTGAAAGGCACACCAAGCTTCATTGTGTTTGATGCAGACTATACCATCATCGATGAGTCCTTTGGCCATATTGGACAAGAAAAACTTGAGAATGTAATCAAGGAGCAGCTAAAAATGATTGTTAGCAATTAACAATGAAGAATTAAGAATTAACAATAGCGGTTAATAAACATTATCGAAATGCCAGTATGATGAACTCTAAAAAGGATTTGGAGAAGGCTTAGTGCGGGGCAATAATGATGATGTACAATTAACAATTAACAATGAATTAAAAATTAAGAATGATGAATTCGAATTTTGAATAATGAACATCGAATAACCATTAACAATTAACGAATAACGAATAACCAACACCAATTTTGTAAAATCAATGAGAATGATGAATTTCGAGCAACCATAATCAGGCATGCTCAAGCAATTAACAATTAACGATTAACCAACCACCCCTGTGGAACTCTCTCCAATTACCAAAAGAAACATAGCCAAGGTGATCCCTTTCGGACTCATTTGGCTGGGTTTAGGGTGGATTTTTATGTTTATCGAGTATGCTGCTATTGGTGACTTTGATAATGCCTCTTCTACCGCCATCCGTGTAAATACCGAGATACTCATATTCGCAAGCATAGCCGTTACCCTATTGGGTCTATTAATAGGCACTATAGAGCTTGTATGGCTTAATAAAGCATTTTTAAACAAAAGTTTTGTAGCCAAAATTATCTACAAACAGATTTTCTATGTGGTATTCCTTTTTTTGATCATCTTTTTGACTTTTCCTATTGCGGCAAGCATGGAGTTAAAAACCAGCATTTTCGACCATCAGGTTTGGCAAAAATATCTTGATTTTCTCTCTAGCATTACCAGTGCCAGCACCTTTGTTCAAATGTCGGTATCGTTATTTTTATGTTTGATCTATGCTGAAATAAGTGAACATATCGGCCAAAATGTGCTGCTCAATTTTTTTACAGGCAAATACCATAAGCCAAAAGAGGAGCAAAGGATCTTTATGTTTCTTGATATGAAATCCTCCACCACTATAGCAGAAAACCTTGGCCATATTGAATATTTTGGGATGCTCAAAGAATATTACAACACCTTTTCTGATGCCATCATCCGGTACAATGGCGAGGTGTACCAATATATTGGGGATGAAATTGTAGTTACCTGGGAGTACGAAAAAGGCATTGCCAATGGAAATTGCCTACAGACTTATCTGGCCATGAAAAATAAGCTCAAACTCCGGTCTGACTATTTTGCAAAACGATTTGGAGTGGCGCCTTCTTTCAAAGCTGGCTTACATTCAGGGTTTGTCACTACTGGAGAGATAGGGGCATTGAAAAAGGAGATTATATTCACTGGCGATGTGCTGAACACCACCGCAAGGATTCAAGCACTATGCAATCAATTTGGAGTGGATATACTACTATCCAAGGAACTGGCGGAGCAGATTGAGCCACCTACTTCCACCGAGTATAAAACACTAGGCCAGCAGCAGCTCAAGGGTAGAAAAGAAAGCATTGAGTTGGTTACATTAGTGACAAATTAATCAGTTAAAAAAAGGTGTCCTTAAATGTTACTGAAAATACTGGAGTACTGTCTTTCGATAGGAGGAACTTAGAGGAATGCCTTTATTTTCGATTGCCAGCTGGTGTGACTCTACTTTAGATACTTTGTCTACAGCCACAACAAACGATCGGTGGGTCTGCACGAATCTATCATCGAGTTTTGCCAGTGCTTCTTTCATTGTGCATAATACAAGTATTTTTCCTTTCACTGTAACGTATGAAGTATAATTTCCCTGAGCTTCTAAATAAAGAATGTCACTCAGTTTGATTCGGTGAATGGAGGTACCACTCTTAACAGAGATAATTTTTTCACTTACAGCTTCTTCTATTGAGGTAACCACCTTTTGACTTGCGTTTTCAGCCTTATGAACAGCCTTTAAAAAACGGCCAAAAGTTATCGGTTTTACAAGATAGTCTAGCGCATCTACATTATAGCTTTTTACAGCATATTCACTGTACGCAGTTGTGAAAACAACTTTTGGTTGATATGAGAGTGTTTCCAACAATTCAAAACCATTCAGATTTTGCATGTTGATATCCAAAAACAACAAATCAACTCTGTTCTTCTCAATAAAAGCAATTCCTTTTACAGGATCTGTAAATACACCTATAAGATTGATTTCTTCGATTTTGTCAGCATACAACTTGATCACTTTCAAGGCATTTTCCTCATCATCTATTGCTACACATTTCATAATCAATTAATTGGTAATGGATAAATTAACCCTGTATATCCCATTTTGATCTGAGATTTCAAGGGTATGTTTTTCAGGATAAATAAGTGATAGCCTTTTCCGGACATTCATTATGCCAACTCCACTGGATGAGATGGTCTCTTTGTGCTCAATCACTTTATTGGAAATTTCAAAATTGAATGTTTTATTCTCTATACCCATTTGGATATCAATCTTGGTTTTTTCCTGAGAAGATACACCATACTTAAAGGCATTTTCTACAAAGGGAATCAACAACATAGGAGCAATAGAAAATGGAACATAAAATTCGTCATATTGGAGCCGAACCTCAACCTGCTTTTCAAACCGAAGTTGCTGCAAGTGAATATAATCTTGAATGTATTGAATCTCCTCTTTTAAGAATACCTTATCCTCGCCAGATCTATCAAATACATAGCGCATCATTTCTGCGAGCTTGCTTATGCCTTCAGCCGTTTTTTCATCACCAGAATGTAGTGACATAGAAAACAAGCTATTCAGGGCATTGAATAAAAAATGCGGATTTATCTGCCCCTTAAGTACTTCCAATTCAGATCTTAGCTGTTGCTCACTAATATTTCTTCTGGTTTCCTCATTATTAAACCAATCTTTAGAAAACCGATAGGCGATACCAAAAATAACTGATAATACGTGTATTACAGTAATCATGATAATCATTTCTGATCGAACAGAAGGTGTAAAGATTTTACCTGATGCCACAAAGAAATTATAGTCGATTAATAACTCAATTCCAGAAAAAACAATAAAGAAAGTTATTAGCCAGAGAATAAATGAAGCAACCCCTTTTTTTCTAAGAATAACTGGAATCAAATAAAAAGCAATACCATAAAAAAGGATGAGATTGATCACGGTGCCAAAAATGGATGGCCACAAAAGAGATTGATCTCCCGACCTAAAGACACCAAATGTTAAATCAAATTTTTGATAATTAAGCAGAATAAGCCCTATTGCCACTAATAGTGCATGTAATATCCATTCAGTTGATTTAATCTTTCTCATTGTAAAGGTTTAACGGATACAAAAGTAAACATTCAGCTACTTAGTAATCCTTCTATTGTACGAGAGCTATCAAATACTTGATGAACACATTCAAAGATGGTTTGAATGATTATTATCCATTCAATTAATCATTCTGAATGATATTCTAGACTCTCCATGTATTAGATTTTAAATGACGGTGCACATACCTGAATATTGAAGGAAACTTACAAATTATGAAAAAAATCATTTTATCTGTCCTCTTATTGTCTTCAATGACAACTCTTAGTGCTCAGCTCAATGTCGATTCCATCAGACAAGTATTCCATAAGAAAATCACTAAAACCATGAAAAAGAATAAAGTGATAGGCGCTAGTGTGGCAGTTGTCTCTTCAAATGGAATTTTATGGATTGACAATTTTGGGTTTGAAAATGCTGAAACTGAAATGCCAGTAACAGAAAACACCTTGTTTGGGCTTGGGTCTGTAACTAAGGTCTTCACCGGTACCTCAGTCATGCAAATGGCCGATCAGGGTAAAATTGATATTGATGCTCCATTCAGTCGATACCTGTCGGATTTTAATATGAAGGATGATAACTCTGGTGTAACCACACGAAATATCCTCACACATCACTCTGGTTTACCCTCTGATATATTTAAAGGGATGTTTAGCGCGAAACCAGAAGACTACAAGGTAGTGGTAGAGTACTTGAATCAAGAATTCATGGCAGGTGTTCCCAATCAAATTTGGGCGTATTCAAACCCAGGTTATACGCTGCTGGGGCACATGATCGCTGAAGTGAGTGGCATCGAATATGATCAATATGTTCAGAAAAACATACTCAATCCTATAGGAATGAACAATACAGCCTTCAATGCATTAGATCGTGCAAGCCTTACCTACAATAGTAAAGGTAAATATCAAAAAGATGTTCTTCTGAGGGATATACCTGCAGGCGGGCTATTCAGCACAACCAATGACATGTCTAAGTTTCTAATTGAATATATAAGCAAATCGGACAAATTGTTAAAGAAATCGACATACGATAAGATCTTGACCTCTCAGCATCCTAACACGCCATTGGATTTTGCAAATCAATATGCATTAGGGTGGGGCATGACCCAACGCCCTCATACTGGTGAGATATATTATCATACCGGTACAACACTCTACTTCAACGCTGCAATGGCCTTTGCCCCAAAAGCTGATTTTGGGGTAGTTATACTCACCAACTCAGATAAAGGTGGATATGTGTATAGGGAGGTCAATGCTATTTTAGAATCACTCGCTAAAGCAAGCGGACTAGAAAAAGAAGAGGGCAAAGATCTTCAGGATTTAGGAAATAAAAAACGAATAGAAATCAATCCCGAAATACTTCAGCAATACGTTGGAAATTATGTGACTCCAGGCGCTTACATTAATGTTTACAAGAAAAAACAGAAATTGTTCATGAAGCTACAAGGCTTTAAAGTGGAGCTGATCCCGGTTGCAGAAAATACCTTCTTACCCAAGATAATTTTATTAAAAGTTATTCCAATCAAGTTAAGTGATAATAGGATGCATTTTGAGAATATAGGCGGCTATGACCTCTTGACTAACTCAGAAGAAGGAAGCGAAAAAGAAATGATGGCCATGCGACTATTGCCTCAAGTGATCACCTCAGAATGGAAATCCAGAACGGGGGAATATCAAATCAAAGGTTTGTTAGATGGTGAAATTAAGTTTTTTGATAATTTTCATTTGGTGGAAAAGGATGGCCTGTTGGTTTTTTCTTTTGAGCAAGTAAGCAACGGTCAAAAAATAGAGATGGCTTTGGAAATCATCAATAACCATAGAGCAAAGGTAGCAGGACTTGGGAGGTATGCTGGTCAATCCATTACCTATGAAAATGAAATATTGAAGGCATTTGGCATAGAACTAAAAAAGCAATAACCATGATAAAAAGTATCAAGAAATTAAGCAAAAAAGGATGGCAATTCGTGATGTTGACTGTGTTGTTATCAAGTATTCCATATTTCTTCATCATCAGTGAAGGGAATGCGGGTTCAGATTGGACCATGTTGCTCATGTGGATGCCAGCATTAGCGGGAATCATAATGCGACTGAGTTACAAGGAGGGATTGTTCAAAGGGATAAACTGGAACCCAATTACACATTACAAATGGATACTGATTGCAGCTTTCATTCCCTTTACTATCGAGATTCTTTCTATGGCGTTAAGTGTAGCCTCTGGAGCCGCCTTACTTAAGGAAGGGTTCATTACTGTTCATGATGGCAACATCTCTATAAAAGGAATGGCTTTGCTATTTGGGGCGGCTTCCCAACCGTGGTATGGTTTTATACCCAATTTCCTCCTTTCTTACTTTGTGGGTGCATTGATGTACAGTTTGGTGTTTGCTTTAGGCGAAGAGTACGGATGGAGAGGCTACTTGCAAAAAGAATGGGTTTCCTCCAATAAGCTCTTTCCTTTCATTGTTATTGGTGCTATTTGGGGTTGGTGGCATCTTCCAAGTATTCTTTTAGGGCACAACTATCCCGATTACCCTATTCTGGGAGGATTTATTCTTATGCCCATATTGACCACCTTATTCTCTGTAGTTTTTGGATTGACATATAGTAAAACTAAAGTAATATGGGTTCCTGTGATGTTTCATGGAGCTCTAAACATAAGTACAGAAATCTCTAATGCAGGACTGATAGAGGCATCAATTAACAAACCACTCAATGATTTTATCTGGTCAGGTTTATGGATGGTTGCAGCTATTGTTTTTTGGAAGAACAGAAAGGAATGAGTTAGATAAGATAGCGAATATTTATATAATCAATAGGTCTTTTCTAAAGTCATTTGCGAACTTCATGCCCCTCCCAAAGGGCTAGTCTATTGCCGTAGCACCAACCTTACCTTTCTCCTTTTCCCCTCTGCTCGCTAAAATATCGCCAAGCGGTATCTTCCTGATTTTACTTTCAATCCAGGTAGAAAAGTCGAACAGCCTTAAGGTTTGCTGCTCGTATACGTCTTGGTTGATTATTTTAAACTCCCCTTGAATACTTTCCCATAGGCGCTTACGCTTAATTGCCGAGATGGGCAGATTGGGCTTGTTTACAAAATTGAGGATCTTTTTCTCAATTTTGTACTCCTTACCAGCTGCGTTAATATCCCTTTTGATGGATCGGGATTCGTACTTTATAAATTCCGTATCTCTCAACTCGTACAATACCATCAGGTTCACTAATCGGATGGTTCGGAACAAGGGTAGAGCGGAATAATCTCTACTGGTGAAAATTATCTTACTTAAGCTCTTTTTGGCTTTTTTGAAGTCCCGCAGTCCGAAGTGGATGAGGGCAATGTATAAATGCAATTCGGCATTGCGTTGAAGGCTGAGCAACTGTATTTTCTTAAAAAGGGTAGTACCGTAGCTTTTCATCAGCCGTTCACAGGCTGCAAAATCACCGCGGTCTAAGGAGGGGAAGAGTTCATAGAGAAAAATGAGGCAAAGTACATTGGTATTAAAACTTAGAAATGGGGTATCTAAATTTTTAAGGCGTTGTACGAAGTTCTCCATTCCATCATAGTCCCTAAGGCTTCGAAGGCTATCTAAAATGCCCTCAATGGTCAGCACATAGTAAATGGGTGGGTTAGACCATAAATGTTTATTCGCTTCTTGCAGGATGTTGAGTTCATTAAATGAGCGAAAGGCCGATTTATAATCCCCCACACTGATTAGGTAATTGGCCTGAAAAAGCTGGTGCAATTTGTTAATCTCATAGTTATTAATGTTAGATGAAGAAACGATACTCATCTCACTGACTACCAAATCGTTAAGCTCTGTCTTTTGCTTTTCGGACCTTGCATTTCCTTTGTGCAGGAGGCGGTGTTTCAGGAGTTCATACAAGGATGATTGTTGATGGATCTTCTGAATTACCCTGAGCGTTTCATTTACTTTAAATTGCTTGTGCAATAGGGAATTCTCATCTATCCCTGGAAAATTCAATGCCAGGAGGTATTCCAATTCGAGCCGTGATGAAATTAGTAAAGCATGGTAATTTTCATAATTAACCGCATTGCGTTTCACCTTTTCAAGGGTATCGAAGCACTCTTGTGACAATGATTTTTCGAATAAAATCCTTGCCTTTAAGATCTTATCAAATAACGAATAATAGCTGTCCTGATCTTTGCGCAAATCCAGCATTGTATTTAACAGTACTTTATAGAGGTGCGTCACGGAGGTATTGAAAGAGGCTTCTTCAAACTGGCTCGTGAATGCCGTTCGTAAGCCCTCAACGGTGAGGTCTTTTGTATTGCAAATAAGTTCGTAGAGTTTCAGGTAATTAGCCCCTTCAGAAGATTCAGTGGTTATCCTAAACGCTTTCTTCTCAGGCTTAGTCATCGAGTTTACGAGGTAAATCAAGGCTTCCGATTTAATCATTCAGATTGTATGTTTAGTTTTATAATTGTCAAATAATGGTAATTAAAACTTGTAACGGATTAATTATCAGTAATATATCAATTATTGCATCAATTTGAAAATATGAAAATCACCATTTATTTAACATTTTTAATCGATTGAATTCTATATGTTTGATTCTCATTGACTTATAAACAATGGTATCTAAAAAAACAATTGGTGCTTTTATTGGAATAGCTGCTTTCGCTATTATTGTTTCGCTCCCCACTCCAGATGGGATGAGCCCAGAAGCAAAGGGGGCAGCTGCGGTAGTGGTGTTGATGAGCATCTGGTGGATCACTGAAGCCATCCCCGTTTATGTTACGGCTTTTATTCCATTGGTATTATACCCACCAATGAATATTCTATCACCTTCCGCCACAGCGGCAAACTATGGCCATAATTATGCACTGATGTTTTTGGCCGTGTTCTTTTTGGCCAAAGCCATTGAAACACAAAACCTCCATAAACGTATTGCGCTGAGCATTATCCATGTCTTCGGAAACAGGCGGCAAAAGATTATTCTAAGTATGATGATCGCTACGGCCTTGGTCTCCATGTGGATTGCCAATGTAACCACCGCATTAATGATGCTGCCCATTGGCCTTTCTATCATCAGCAAAGATGAAGAAGTTGACAAGAGCAATAGATTTGCTCCGGCCTTAATGCTTTCCATAGCCTATTCTGCGTCTGTTGGTGGACTTACCACACTTATTGGCTCACCAACGAACATGATTTTTGTGGGGATATTTGAAAAGATGTTTCCCGAAGCTCCGCCTGTCAATTTTTTTGTATGGCTTAAAATAGGTGTCCCAATACTCTTAATACTCATTCCGGTGTTTTGGTTGTACATCATCAAATACTTCAAGATCGGTGGTAGTCTAAGTAACAACATGACTGTCATTAAAGATGAGTTGAAGGCATTGGGAAAAATGAAATCAGGGGAAAAGAGGGTGATGTATATCGCTGCCCTTACGGTTTTTGCTTGGGTGTTTAAAGATGATTTGGTTTTTAATGAACTGAGCATCCCCGGATGGACCGGTTTATTTGGTATTCAAGGGCGTGTACATGATGGTACCATTGCCATGGCTTCAGCCATTATTCTTTTCTTGATTCCGGCTGATAAGGAGAAACAATTAATCACCTGGAAGGAGGCGAGTCAAGTGCCTTGGGGAGTAGTAATGATCGTAGGGGGTGGATATGCTGTGGCGGCAGGCTTTGTGTCAACAGGGTTGGCAGATTGGCTAGGAGATCAGCTTTCATTTATAAGTGGCTTTTCATTTTTCTATATCCTTTTAATAGTAATGGCCTTTGTGTTGATGTTTACTGAGTTCAATTCCAATACCGCCAGTGCCAATATCTTATTACCCATTTTAGCCAGTACGGCCGTTGCTGCAAGTGTTAATCCACTGTTAATCATGATTCCGGCTACAGTGGCCTGTTCCTGTGCCTTCATGATGCCCGCTGCCACAGGCCCAAATACGGTGGTATTGGCTAGTGAAAGGGTTTCGATTGCACAAATGGTGAAGTGTGGAGTCTGGCTAAACCTAATTACCTTAGTATTACTTACGCTTATTCTTTATTTTATTATTATTCCTTGGTTAGATTTAGAAATGACATTGCCAATTTGGGCTCAATAACGATTCTTGGTTTTAAATTTTTAACTTGATTTTATAATGATAGCAACGGCTGGGAATAATGGAGAAAAAGATAGATCGGACTGCTTGGTTACGATCGAATTAGCACAATCAGGGGGAGTCCGGATTGAAGTTAAAAGCAAAGTCAAGGCCTTATTTGGAGAGCAAATCGAATCACTTTGCCATTCAGTGCTGGCACATTTTTCCATTCAACATGCTATTCTTAAAATCGAAGATAAAGGGGCATTACCATTTGTAATGGCTGCGCGTTTGGAAGCGGCTATTAAACAGGTGGTAGATTCGAAATTGCAGTATTTACCTGAAATGCTTCCAGAAAACAGCAAGCCTTCCTTAGCTGATCAACCGCGCATCTCCCGTTTGTACCTGCCGGGAAACACGCCTAGTATGATGCTCAATGCGGGTATTCACAAACCAAATGGAGTGATCTTGGATCTGGAAGATTCAGTTGCGGTTCATAAAAAGAATGAAGCTCGTTTGCTCGTTAGAAATGCATTGCGAAGCCATAGTTTTATGAGTGCTGAGCGAATGGTAAGAATTAATCAATTACCCATGGGTCTGATAGATTTGGACTATGTTGTTCCGCACCATGTCAATCTTATTTTGGTTCCGAAATGTGAAAGTGCTGCGCAAATCCATAGCATCAATGAAAAGATCAAGGCAATCCAAAAGGAATCAGGTGCCAAAAACCCGATTTGGCTAATGCCAATTATTGAAAGTGCCTTGGGGGTAGTAAAGTCCTATGAAATTGCCCAAGCTGACAATGTGGTAGCCTTGGCTATTGGTCTGGAAGATTACACGGCTGATCTAGGGGTGAGCCGAACGAATGAAGGATTGGAGTCTCTTTTTGCGCGAAGTCAAGTAGTTAACTCGAGTAAAGCCGCAGGTATTCAAGCCATTGATTCGGTATTTAGTGATGTGGGTAACAATATAGCCTTGATGGAGAATGTAAAAGCTTCGAAAGCACTTGGGTTTGAAGGTATGGGATGTATTCACCCACGCCAGATCCCTATAGTTCATGAAAATTTTGCTCCTGAAGAAAAGGAAATTGCCTTGGCAAAGCGGATAGTGACGGTATATAATATAGCTACCGAAAAAGGATTGGGTGCTGTGTCGTTGGGTACGAAAATGATAGATGCCCCTGTTGTTAAGCGTGCTTTGCGCACAATAGATCAGGCGATAGCATTTGGTCGATTGGATAAAAATTGGAGTGAGTTGGAATCGGAATAATTGATTGAGTATGGAGAATAAAGATACATTGGTCGAAAATGCAATAGGTAGAATGGTGCCTACTGTGGTAAATGGCAAACCAGAAGTGCCTTATCAAGGCGTAGGCAAGTATCGACCAGAAGGCCGAAAGTTTGGCCCCAGAATTTCCTCTTGTGCTGATTTTCCTGCCGATGGCAATAAGTTGGTCTCCACACTAAAGCAAGCATTAATCCAGTCTGGGTTGAAAGATGGAATGACGATTTCTACCCATCATCATTTTAGAAATGGCGATTTAGTAGCCGTTAAGATCTTTGATATTGCTGCAGAGCTCGGCATTAAGGATTTGGTATGGTTTCCATCAGCCTCTTTTGAGTGTCATGCACCATTGACGAAGTATTTAGAAGATGGTACCATACACCATATTGAAGGGAGTATGAACGGACAGCTTGGCAAGTTTACTTCCGCAGGTAAAATGAAAGGTGTTGGTGTGCTTCGCTCCCATGGCGGAAGGTATCAGGCGGTTCAAGATGGGGAAGTGCAAATTGATATCGCAGTTATCGCTGCGCCAAGCGCAGACTCATTCGGTAATGCCAATGGGGTGGAAGGTCTAGCCGCCTGTGGTTTGTTAGGTTTTGCGTTGGCAGACTCACAATATGCCGATAAAGTAATAGTAGTGACCGATAATTTGGTGCCATTCCCCTGTGTACCTTGGCATATCCAGGGCAATTATGTCGATCATGTGGTAGAGGTGGAGCAAGTAGGTATTCCTGAAAAGATAGTATCGGGCACAACAGAAGTAACAAAGAGTCCAGATCGGCTACTCCTTGCGGAGTTAACTGCAAAATTCTGTGAGCAAGCAGGGATTATCAGGGACGGGTTTTCCTTTCAAGCAGGAGCGGGAGGGACGTCACTTTCCATCGGGATTTACTTTGCCGAGATGTTGAAAGCAAAAGGGATGAAAGCCCGTTTTGCCCGAGGTGGCAGTAATAAGTACCTCGTTGAAATGCTGGAAGCCGGATTAGTGGAATATATCCTCGATGGACAAACCTTTGATTTGGAAGGGGTCAAGTCGATGCGCAATAATCCAAACCATGTGAACACCAGCCCTTTTACAAGTTACAACTATCATGGGAAAGGTAATTTCGCCCAACTTTTAGATGTTGTGATCCTGGGAGCAACAGAAGTAGATGTAAACTTTAATGCAAATGTGGTTACCCATTCTGATGGTGCCTTATTACATGGTATTGGCGGCTGGCAAAACTGTTTGTTTGCAAAGTGTACCATTCTCCCTGTTCCGCTTTTCCGTGATCGGATTCCTGTAATCCGAGAAGAAGTCACCACCATCTGTGGGCCGGGTGAACTGATTGATGTTATTGTTACGGAGCGTGGAATAGCCATTAATCCACTGCGTACAGATTTACTTGAAAAAGTAAAAGGTAGCGATTTGCCAATCAAAACCATTCATGAACTAAAAGAAGAGGCCGAAAAGATTTGCGGTATACCAAGTAAGCAAATATTCGATGATGAGATTGTGGCGGTGGTCAAGTGGGTGGATGGAACCATTATCGATGCAATTCGGAAACTAAGGAGCTAAATAATCTAGATTCTCGGTATTCCTTCACCTCAAAAAATCAACTATTTCATTTTTAGAATATTTAGTTGAATAATTTTCAAAATCACAAAGCTGAATATTTAGAGCATGTATTCATTTTATATAATGCTTGAATTGCATATTTAATTTATAAATAGTTAGATTGATTAATTAGTAAAACATAAATACCTAATAATCAATTATATATGAAAATAGAAGTTATTTTGTAAATATGATTATTGATCATTAATTGGTATTTTTCATTCGTTTGAAACATTAACTTTATTAAATACAATAGTGGAAAAACATGGGTAATAAAAAGATTATTGTGATTGGAAGTTGTAACACCGATATGGTTATAAAGTCTGATCGACTACCGATTCCTGGAGAGACAGTAATTGGCGGAACCTTCCTGATGAATCCGGGGGGTAAAGGGGCCAATCAGGCTGTAGCCGCTGCTCGTCAGGGAGGAAAAGTAACGTTCATTTCCAAAACAGGAAATGATGTTTTTGGGAAACAATCGGTCGAGCTTTATAATGCGGAAGGTATTAATACGGAGTTTATTTTATCCGATCCAAACCTACCATCAGGTGTCGCCTTAATCATGGTGGACTCCCATGGGGAAAACTGTATTTCTGTAGCTTCCGGTGCCAATAGCAGCCTCAATGTAGGTGATATGAAAAAGGCTAAAGATGAAATAGAATCAGCCGATTTCATTTTAATGCAATTGGAAATTCCTATTGAAACGGTTGAACATGCTGCTGAACTAGCCTTTAAAAAGGGCATTCCGGTGATACTCAACCCAGCCCCGGCAAGGACTTTATCAAATACATTATTAAAGCGGCTGTATTTAGTTACGCCAAACGAAACGGAGGCAGAAATACTATCGGGTATTAAGGTCACTGACTTTGATAAGGCAAAACAGGCTGCGGATATCATAAGTGCAAAGGGCGTTAAAAATGTCGTGATCACCATGGGTGTGATGGGCGCCTTTATTAAAGAAAATGATCAGTATTATTCAGTAGCTGCCAATAAAGTTTCTGCTATTGATACTACAGCGGCCGGAGATTGCTTCAGTGGTACACTAGTGGTGGGCCTTTCTGAAGGAAAATCAATTTTAGAAGCTGTGAAAATGGCCGCAAAAGCAGCAGCACTTACGGTCACTCGGATGGGCGCACAATCTTCAATCCCATTTCGCAATGAATTGCTACTAATAGAGAATGAATTATCTCAATTATAAACATTTAATAAAATGAAGATAATGAAATCAAATTTTATAAAATACCCTAAATCCCTTCACTACGTAGGCCTCATTCTTCTGATGGTGTGCCATAGTATAGTGGGCTCAGCACAATCGACAGGTAATATCTCCATAAGTGGTAAGGTCACGGACGAGGCCAATGAATCATTGCCCGGTGTTAATATTTTAGTAAAAGGGACTCAAACAGGTACTATTTCAGATGTTGAAGGGCGATACACACTGGATGTGCCAACCAATGCAACGCTTGTTTTCTCTTCTATCGGTTTTACAACTATGGAAGTTCCTGTGGGTAACAGAACAGTCATTGATATAGAACTGAAGGAGTCATCATTGGCCCTG
This sequence comes from Flammeovirgaceae bacterium UBA1842, assembly GCA_002338655.1. Taxonomy (GTDB): domain Bacteria; phylum Bacteroidota; class Bacteroidia; order Cytophagales; family Cyclobacteriaceae; genus Fulvivirga. The sequence continues at coordinate 217,911 of DDIU01000053.1, forward strand.
GACGAAGTAGTCGTTATTGGATATGGCACCACGACCAAAAAAGAAGCCACTGGAGCTGTTACCAGTTTAAAGACCAAAGATTTTAATAAAGGGGGATTTAATGATCCTATGGGGTTGATACAGGGAAAAGTAGCGGGTTTGTCCATAACCAAACCTAATGGAGCAGATCCACTAGCGGGTTATCAGATTCTTTTACGGGGCGTAAGTACACTCACTTCAGGACAAGGGCCATTGATTATTATTGATGGTGTTGTTGGAGCCGACTTAAAGAATATCAATTTTCAAGACGTTGAGTCATTTGATGTGCTTAAAGATGGTTCTGCTGCCGCAATATATGGAACACGGGGCACCAATGGAGTTATAATTATTGCAACCAAACAAGCTAAAAAAGGCGAAAGTGTTTTTGAATACTCTGGCCAATTTTCGGTTCAGGTGGCACCAAGAAAAGTGGAGAATTTGACCGCCTCGGAATTTGAAGATGCCATTACCACCTATGATCCCTCTAAATCTGGAAGTCTGTTTGGTAGTGATACGGATTGGTATGATGAGGTTACAAGAGATGTACCTTTCGGATATCAGAATAATTTTTCCCTTTCTGGCGGAACGGACAAATTCTCCCATCGCACATCTGTAACGCATAGCTCCAATCAGGGGTTATTGAAAGACAATCAATCCGAACGACTTCTTTTTAAGACCAATATCAAACAAAAAGTTCTTGATGACCGGGTGGCCTTAGATATCAATCTCACCAATAATATGAGAAAATATAAGCCGGCCAATTACGAAATTTTCCGTCAGGCATTTATTCAAAACCCAACCCAACCTGTATATGATGATTCAGATCCCGAAACAGGGGGATATTCCTATGAACAAGGGTTGGAATACTACAATCCTGTGGCACTGCTCAATGAAAGGACAAGAGAGGGTAAAACAAATGATTTAGTAATGAATCTTCGAGCAACATTAGACATTACAAATGACTTATCGTGGAGTAATTTTATTTCAACACAAAATTCAGATTGGGAAGAAAATTCATATAAGACACGCTATTACCCTTCCATTCTTGGTGTAGGTGGGGAAGCGGAGATTGCCAATGGACGAAATAGAAACTCACAATTTGAAAGTATTATTAACTATGACCATGTATTTGGAGATCATCATTTACAAGCCGTGTTTGGTTATGCCTACCAGGAATTTGAGATGAATAGTTCCTATGTCGGCAATTCTAATTTTGATACCGATCTATTTCTATACAACAACATTGCTGCAGGCTCTTTCTTTAGGGAGGGTAAAGGCGAATTAGGATCATATAAGCAATCGAGTACGCTCATTGCTTTTTTTGGTAGGCTCATGTACAACTATAATGATAAATACTTGGCCTCTGCATCATTAAGAAGGGAAGGTTCATCCAAATTTGGAGACAATAATAAATGGGGCTTGTTCCCTGCAGTAAGTTTGGGTTGGAGACTCAGTGAAGAACCTATTTTTCAAGATGTAGAATGGATCAATGAATTGAAATTCCGGGTGGGCTATGGAGTAACGGGTAACCAGGATTTTAGCCCATATCAATCGCTTATACTTTTGGAAAGGGTAGGGAGTTTGTTCTATAATGAGGAATGGATCAATTCGTATGGCCCTGGGCAGAACCCGAACCCCGATCTACGCTGGGAGAAAAAGAAAGAACTTAATATCGGCATAGACTATACTCTTTTTGAAAAACGACTGAGTGGAAGTATAGAATATTACCAACGAAAAACCGAGGATCTATTGTGGAATTTCCAAGTGCCTGTACCACCTTATTTATACCCCTTCTTGTTTACCAATGTTGGTACAATCAGTAACAGGGGTGTTGAACTAACACTTAATGCTTTACTTGCCAAGAAGGCCAATTTTCAATGGAATTCTACCCTGACTGCGAGTCATAACAAAAACTTTCTTGATAAAATATCCAACGATGAGTTTACGCAATCTACCTACGAAACAGCGTTTATTGGCGGTGCCATTGGAGTTTGGGCACAAAGGATACAGGAAGGAGAGGAACTGGGTACCTTTTATGGCCCGGTTTGGTTGGGTATAGATGAAAATGGTAATGATCTATTCAAAAATCAAAACCCTGTTGGGGAAGTCGATAAAAGTGACTGGGAGAAAATTGGAAATGCCAACCCTATTGCCACACTTGGCTGGAGCAACTCCTTTGCTTATAAATCTTGGGAGCTTAGCCTAAACTTCCGTGCAGGCATTGGTGGTAAAGTCTTGAATTTGTACCGATTATATTATGAGTCATGGAATTCTATTGGGTTGCGTAATATCGTTCACACCCAATATGAAAACCCGGAGTTTAATGGAAAGATCACCTATTCATCAAAATACGTAGAGGATGCCTCTTTCTTAAAACTCGACAACGTTACGCTTAATTATAATTTCAAAATTCAATCGAAATACATTTCCAGATTAAGTGCCTTCGGCTCGGCTCAAAATGTATTTTGGTTTACAGGGTATAAGGGCATAGACCCTGAAGTAAATCTTGGTGGTTTGGAGCCCGGTATTGACCGACTATCCTATTACCCGAGATCAACCTCTCTTACAATTGGCATAAATGCAACGTTTTAATTATTAAAATAGAGAATTATGAAAAGGCAAATTATCGCATTAACAACATTCAGCTTGTCAATCATCCTTACATTCTCTTGTGTGGATTTAACAGAAACTGTGTATTCTGAAATACCAGTTGATAATTTTTTTAGATCAGAAAAGGATGTGATTGCCTATGCTGGTAGAGCTTATGTGGGGCTGCAACCCTACCCAGAAGAACAACGGCTTTGGTCGTTAGGGCAGAATGCCTCTGATGAAATGGTGATCCCTCAAAAACATAATGGAGAATGGTACGAACAAGGCCGGTGGGAAGTAATGCAAAAACATACGCTGGGTAGTTCCACCGCTGGCAATAAAATCCTGACCAAAGCCTGGGATATGGTATTTGAGGGAGTGACAGCCTGTAACGAGATTTTGTACGTGATTACTCCAATCGAATTTGAAAATAAAGATAGGGTGCTCGCAGAAATAAAGATCCTACGGGCATTTTATTATTACTGGGGCATCGATTATTGGGGCAATATTCCCTTTTCAGTAGACTTCAGCAGTACAGAACCTCCCTTACAAAAAGACAGGAAGTTCATTTTTGACTTTATCGTGAAGGAAATAGAGGATAACGTAGATGCACTGCAAGAATTCCCTACACCAGAATATTACGGCCGGGTAACCAAAGGGATGGCATACACGCTTCTGGCCAAAATGTACCTCAATGCCAGCGAATGGGTTGGTGAAAATAAATTTAATGAGGCAGTTATAGCTTGCGATAAAGTGATCGCAATAGGGGCTTACCAAATTGAAAATGATTATTTCGCCAATTTCAAAGTCGATAATGAGGGCTCGCTGGAGAATATTTTTGTAATTCCCTACCACCCACAACTTACAGATGAACATTTCTATTGGGAGCTGCTGACATTGAATTCAGCAAGTCGTGCTTCCTTTGATGTGGCCGGTATTCCTTGGGATGGTTTCGTATTGCAACCTGATTTTTTCGACAAGTACAGTCCAAATGATATAAGAAGGAATTCGTTTTTGTTTGGCCAACAGTATGATTCCAAGGGGAATCCGATAATCATAGATGGTGTGCCATTTGAGTATTCAGTTACCATTGCAAATTATAATTCCAGAGGGGAATGGGAGGGCGCCCGTTGTGCAAAGTATGAATACCAACCTGGGTTAAGTTATGATGTGATAGATATGGAAAATGACTTTGTGCTTTTCCGATATGCTGATGTAGTCTATACCAAACTGGAAGCCCTTCACCGATTAGGCCGAGCAGCTGAATATGTCGGTGATCCTGATGTTCAAAAAATCAGAACCCGCGCAGGTTTATTGCCCTATACGGCAGCAGAAATTACAGATAGTGAGCTGCTGGATGAATTTGGGCGTGAGTTTGCATGGGAAGGCCGCAGAAGACAAGATCAAATACGATTTGGCGTTTGGGGAAATGCCTGGTGGTCAAAACCCGTTTCTGGCCCCAACAAAAAGCTCTTCCCAATACCTCAGAGTGCTTTAAATACGAATCCTAACCTTGTTCAAAATCCAGACTAATGAATTATAAAAACCTTATATCATCGATAGTATTTGTAAGCCTGTTTTTGGTTGCATCCACTCCTGTGGAAAAGGAGGCTCCTATGGCTTCCAAATCAATTACGGTAAAAGAACTGCGCAATAAAATAGCAGGGGCTTGGATTGGTCAAATGATAGGTAATATTTACGGCCTACCCCATGAGAACAAGTATATAAATGCCCCCGGAGACGAGAGCAAATGGCCGTATGGGTATTTGAAAAACCTAGATAAGCTTAAGAAATACGAAGGAGCTTTTTCGGATGATGACACCGATGTTGAGTATATGTATTTGCTCAATATGGAAAAGTATGGTTATGAGCCTACTTACGAACAAATGCGTGAAGCTTGGATGTTCCATATTCGTGACCGTGTTTGGCTGGCCAATCGTGCGGCCTTAGGTCTCATGCATTTCGGGTACACACCACCATTTACCGGTGACAAAAGTATAAATCCACATTGGTTTCAAATTGATCCGCAACTCATTAATGAGATATGGGCCTATACTGCTCCCGGAATGGTGCAATATGCTGCACAAAAGTCTGATTGGGCGGCTCGAATTACCAGTGATGACTGGGGGGCTGAGCCCACAATACACTATGGGGCTATGTATGCGGCCGCTTTTTTTGAAAAGGATATTCGCAAGCTAATTGATATTGGGTTAAAAGAACTGCCTGCTAATGGTCGGTATGCCCAAACCATTAGGGATATGATTGCTTTACACAAAAAATATCCCAATAAATGGCAAGATGCTTGGAAAGAAATGGCCGGGAAATATTATGTCAACGAGCCTGATCTCACCAAAACCATTTGGAATGCGAATCTTAACGGAGCCTGTGGAATTTTAGCCATGTTGTATGGTGAGGGCGATTTTCAGCGTACGCTTGATCTTTCTTGCGCCATGGGTTTCGATGCTGACAATCAAGCGGCTACGGTAGCGGGTATATTAGGAGTGATCGATGGCTTTGATGCCCTTCCTAAAAACCTATACTTACCTATTGAAGGTTGGGAAAAGCCTTTTAATGACACATATATCAACATCACACGTCATGAATTGCCAGATGCAAGCATTCAAGATCAAATAGACAGGATGTTGGCCATGACTTTGAAATTAGTGAAAGGCAAGGGCGGCAAAGTGACGGGGGAAGCAGGGCAAGAAATAGTCACTATAAACACAAAAGCTACTTTTGATGTTCCTCTGGAGTTTTACATTGGCCCAGCAGCAGTTTTGGAAGTCAACAAAAAGGCTGATTTCAATTTTTATAGTGATGGAAATAAAGATTACAACTGGACACTGGTACAGGGAGAATTGCCAAAAGGCACTTCCTTCGAAAAAGGGAAACTCACTGGAACACCACAGGTGCCTGGGAAATATAAGATTACGATCCAATTGGATAACGGGAAGAAATTCCTGAAAAAGGATTTTGAGCTATTGGTGCGCAATGTGAATCTGGCAAGCTCAGCTACTTCGGTATTGGCCAATGTGCACACGCTGAATAGGGCCGTTCTTGATTCTTGCTGGACAACCTTTGGGAATTCCATGTATGCAAGCACCCCGGAAATAATACGTGATGGAAAATTAAATGGTGCAGGATCGGTCTTCTATAGTTTGGCCGCTAAAGCAAAAATTCCAAAAGTTGATTATTACGGATATGAATGGGACGATGAGCAAGAGATTGATATGATCGTCTTTAATACTGGTGGCATGGAAGAGTTTGGCGGGTGGTTTACCTCTTTGAATGTTCAGTACAAAAATACTGAGGGGAAATGGGTAAGTGCTGAGCAGACACAAATCCAACCTGGATTACCGAAAACGGATATCGTTTTCTTCCAACCACATTTTGCGGAATATGTAATCTCTTTTAAATCGGTAAAAACAAAGGCCGTTCGAATTATTGGCGATGCCATGATTCAGGATCATTGGAACAAATACACTAAAAATATATCGGGCTTTACGTCTATAGCGGAGTTGGGTGTTTATAAATCTAAATAAAGAATAATGGGAATGAAGTACACAATAAGTTTAACGAGTAAAATATTTTTCTTAGCGGCAGCATTTTTATTGCTAAGGTGTAACAGTGCAACAGAATCGGAAAAAGCCGTGTCAAATGATGTATTGGCCAACAGCGAATTCAACATTTCACGGGACGATTTACAAAATAAAATCAAAGGTGGCTGGGCAGGCCAGACCATTGGCGTTGTTTATGGCGCACCTGTAGAGTTCAAATACAATGGTTCGATGATCCATGACGACCAGAATATTCCTTGGAATGAACACTATGTAAAATACTGGTGGGACAAAAAACCGGGCTTATTCGATGATATTTATACGGATCTTAATTTCGTGCAGGCATTCGAAAATCATGGGCTTGACGCTTCAGCAGATTCTATTGCTAAGCACTGGTCGAATACAGCCTATCACTTAGCGCATGCCAATCAAGCCTCTCGCTATAACATCCTGAATGGCATCATGCCGCCAGCTTCTGGACACTGGAAGAATAACCCACATGCTGACGACATTGATTTCCAAATCGAAGCCGATTTTATTGGATTGATGACACCGGGTATGGTAAATGAAGCAACAAAAATTGCCGATAAGGTAGGACATGTAATGAATAGTGGCGATGGCTGGTATGGCGGGGTATTCGTTTCTGCTATGTACTCGCTTGCGTTCGTATCAGACGATCCAGCTTATATCGTAGAGAATGCCATAAAAGTGATCCCTGAAGGAACAGAATTTCACGGGATTATCACCGATGTGATAAAGTGGAAAAAGCAATTTCCTAACGATTGGAAACAAACATGGTTTGAAGTACAAAAGAAATGGAACCACGATACCGGCTGTCCAAAAGGGGTTTTCTTAGGATTTAATATTGAAGCTAAAATAAACTCTGCTTATGTAGCCATCGGCTTATTATATGGAGATGGAGATTTCTCAAAGTCAATTGATATCGCTGCAAGATGTGGCCAAGATGCAGATTGTAATCCTGGCACCGTTGGTGGTGTATTGGGTGTGATGCTCGGCTATGACAACATCCCAGAATTTTGGTTAAAGCCGCTACAGGAAATTGAAATGGATGATTTTGAAAATACCACCGTTTCGCTAAATAAGGCCTACGGATGGAGCATGAAACATGCCCTTGGGATGATTGAAAAAACAGGCGGTAAAACAGAGGGGGATGATATCACAATCCCGTTATCACAACCAACGCCAGTGGCATTTGAGCAAAATTTCGAAAACACTTATCCGATCGAGCGAAATAAGATTGATGAATCCTTTACGGATGAAATCAATTTCGAATTTACCGGAAATGGCTACTTGTTGTATGGAAATATGGCCAAACGATCTAAGATTGATGTCGCTTATATCGATCGTGTATCAAAAAGAACCTATGGCTCTGAGTCATTTGGCTTAGCGGAGCCAGATGATCCCTATGTGGCAATAATGGAAGTGTACATCGATGGTGAATTGGACCAGACAGTGAAACTTCCGATGATGAACTCGGCACGTAGGTTGGAGCCGGCTTGGAAATACCAATTGACGGAAGGTAAGCATACCCTCAAACTGAAATGGGTTAACCATCATCCAAATTATGAATATAGGATTAACGATTTGATTGTTTATTCTGAAAATAAGCCAGTAAGCAACTTACCCCATGAGACCCATTAACATGAAAGCAAAAGTATTTTATATCGGTGTAGCAATATTCTTGTTTGGAGCGATCACAGGTTGCAACAAACAGGAAGGGAGCGTAAAGCAAAAGGCGAGTGTAGCAAGCTATCCGGAAAAGTTCACGATTTCAAAATCGGATTTGAAGGATAAAATTCGGGGTGGCTGGGCTGGTCAAACGATTGGCGTAACATTTGGTGGCCCGACTGAATTTCGGTTTAAGGGCACCATGATCCATGAATATCAAAATATTGTTTGGCATGATCACTATATAAAAGAAACTTACGAATTGGATCCGGGACTTTATGATGACGTTTACCTTGATTTAACATTTGTAAACATCTTGGAGAAAGTGGGCCTCAATGCGCCAGCGGACTCGTTTGCCATTGAATTTGCCAATGAAGATTACAAACTATGGCACGCCAATCAGGCTGCCAGGTACAATATTCTAAACGGCATTATGCCTCCAGCTTCAGGCCATTGGATGAACAATCCACATGCCGATGACATAGATTTTCAGATTGAAGCAGACTTCGCAGGTATGATGGCTCCGGGCATGACCAATACGGCTTCCGAGTTTTGCGACCGCATTGGCCACATCATGAATTATGGCGATGGCTGGTATGGTGGGGTATTTATCTCTGCCATGTACACACTGGCGTATTTTTCTGATGATCTTGATTTTGTGGTGGGTGAAGCGTTGAAGACAATCCCCGAACAAAGCATGTTCTATAAGACTATTGCCGATGTGATCAAGTGGCACAAAGAATATCCAGATGATTGGAAAGACACTTGGTTTGAGTTAGAGAAAAAGCATTCGGCTGAAAAAGGTTGCCCTGAAGGGGTGTACAACTCATTTAATATTGATGCGCGACTAAATGCTGCTTATGTAGTGATTGGCTTATTGTATGGTCAGAAGGACTTTTACGAAACCATGGACATCTCTACGCGCTGTGGTCAGGATTCTGATTGTAATCCAGCAACAGCTGCCGGTATATTAGGTGTGATGGATGGCTACAGTAAGATTCCAAAATATTGGAAGCCTGCACTGGAAGAAGTAGAAGATCTGAAGTTCCCATACATGGACATAACACTGAATGAAGTGTATGACCTAACCTATAAGCATACGCTTCAGATTGTAGAGCAAAATGACGGAAGTATTTTGGGGGATAGTGTTCAAATCAATGTCCAAATACCAGAAACAGTACGTTTTGAGCAATCATTCGAAGGTTTATACCCAAGAGAGGAACGCTATTTAAGACAACATTACACAGATAAGAATATCAATATTGATTTCACTGGAAATGGTATAGTGGTATTGGGCAATGTGAATAGCATCTGCTCTGTTCCCACCAGCGATTATGTGGCATTACTGGATGTCTACATTGATGGTGAAAAAGTGGAGCAAGTGAAAATGCCCTACGACTATATTGTACGCAAGTACGACATCTACCATAAATATTTATTGGAAGAAGGACCGCACCATGTAGAGATAAAATGGGTCAATAAGAACCCTGATTTTAGTATTTATATGAAGTCGATTGTGATCTATGGAGACAGTCCAAGTAAACCCCTTGATATACCTAGGATATAACTTATATAGTAGATGGTAGGTGCAGAACGATATAGCAAACTTTTAACAGTCTTACTACTTGTAGTAATGCTGCCACTGTGCCTTGGGGGCTGCAAAGAGGAGTCGGTTCCGTTGGATCCGGTTCCTTTTGAAAGGCTACTCGAAAATCAAAAATTGCACAGTGAAATATTTAAAGTGGATATCAATTATGCGGTATTGCTCCCAGCTGATTACGCGGAATCTACGGATGAATATCCTGTCGTTTATTTATTGCATGGCTATGGTGACAATGAGAGGGCTTGGTACACAAGTGGGGGTATTCCTTACTATTCAGATTTATACAAGGACGAAATTACACCCATGATCTATGTGATGCCTGCTGGCTATACCAGCTATTATGTCAATAAATATACCGGTAATTATCCCTTCATGGACATGATCACCACTGAGCTGGTGCCAACTATTGATGAGCTATTTAGAACTAAAAAAGATAAGAATGCTAGAGCCGTTATGGGCTATTCGATGGGTGGGTATGGTGCGTTGATACTGCCCGTACTCAACCCTGATATTTTTACAGTGGGAGTGCCGCTAAGTATGTCTTTCCGAACAGATGAGCAGTACATGGCGGAGCCTCAAAGGGTGTTTGACGCTCAGTGGGGTACTATATTCGGTGGAAATGGAGCTGTAGGAGAGGCCAGGCTTACGGACTATTTTAAACAACACAGTC
>DDIU01000027.1 GCA_002338655.1 Flammeovirgaceae bacterium UBA1842
CTATTGACTTAAGCAAGACTTGCGGTATAATGGACTTTGCTTATCCTCTTGGTGATGAAGTTGATCGATGCTTAAACTAACTTCTCTGCAAATAACTTCTTCACTTTATCCACTTTAGGCTTTACTACAAACGAACAGTAGGGCTGATTACTATTTTGATTGTAATAGTTTTGATGTGCTTCTTCAGCAACGTAAAATGCTGAAGCGGGGCTTATTTCGGTTACTACCGGATTGTCAAAAACATTTTCATCATTAAGTTTCTTTTTATAGGCCAAGGCTAGTTTTTTTTGGTCTTCATCCATGTAAAAGATCACAGACCTATACTGGGTGCCTTTATCAGCTCCTTGTCTATTTAAAGTAGTAGGATCATGTGTTTTCCAAAATATCTCCAGCATTTCCTTAAAGGAAATCACCTCCGGATCGAAAGTAATTTTTACAACCTCGGCATGACCGGTTAATCCAGTACATACTTCTCTATAAGCCGGATTTTTAATTTTTCCACCCATGTAACCGGATTCGATTTTTTTAATCCCTTTTATTTGCTGAAATACCGCCTCAATACACCAAAAGCATCCTGCTCCAAATACTGCCTCATTCATAGTTTAAAATTAATTGTATCCGACTAAATTATATACAGTTTATTATTATGTAACAAAAAGTGGTCGAGATAGATTTTTATTCAATGCTCAGATTACACCAACCCTAAAGGGTGTAGCTGAGGATGTCCATTTAGGAAAAAAAGGTGTTCTTAGCATGGGTTCCAACAAAATAACCTTTTCTCGACAGCTTATTAATTAAAATACATAATACCTATAATATTAACTCCAAGACGAGATGAAAGTTTTGATTTTGAACTTAATAATTAGCTTACGTCAATGGTCTGACAATTTTTAAAATCAATCTCCAAAGGAGATACCAATGGCTTTGGCCGCATGGATATGATAATCATCCTCTTTGATAAAATTATATTCACCAATGGCTGATTTCAAGCTGACGGAGGTAATCTTGTTGTTTTTGTAGGACGTCATGTACCCATACTCTTTATCCAACACCATTTCGAAGGCCTTCACTCCAAAGAGCGTGGCGAGTATCCTGTCAAAGGCAATGGGTGTACCACCGCGTTGGGTATGTCCCAATACTGTTTCCCTTATATCTGCCTGACAACCAGCGGCTTTTAGTTGAGCCGACAAAGCGAACGCCACACCTCGAAGGCGTTGATGTTCATAGCCCATTTCATCACTTTGCTCTCCCGTTGCAGTGCCACCTTTAGGTCTTGCCCCTTCTGCAACCACAATATTGACGAAGCCTTTGCCTCCTTTATACCTTTGGTTGATGTGATCTACGATTTTATTGATGTCATAAGGCCTTTCTGGAATTAAACACACTTCAGCCCCTCCTGCAATAGCGGTATGCAAAGCTATCCACCCTGCATCACGTCCCATTACCTCCATGATCATTACCCTATGATGACTTTCTGCCGTAGTTACTAACTTGTCAAAACTGTCAGTGGCAATTTGCACTGCTGTTCGAAAACCAAAAGTAAAATCAGTGGCTGAAACGTCATTGTCAATGGTCTTGGGTACACCAATAATGTTAAGTCCCTTTTCAAATAACTTTTGTGAGATACGTTGCGAACCATCTCCGCCAATGTTGATCACTGCCTCTATTCCAAGATTATGGATTCTATTAATCAGCTCATCGGATTGGTCAGCAATTCGCCAAGAGCCATCTTTATTTTGTGTTGGGAATTCAAATGGATTGCCTTTATTGGTAGTTTTTAATATGGTGCCTCCCCTTACATGGATACCTGCAGTCGTTTTGTTGTTAAGCTTCATTAACTGCATGGGCTCGTACAGAATTCCGTTAAAGGCCTCCATACTACCTATTACAGACCAGTCCTTTTCTTTTTTCGCCCGTTTTACGATTCCTCTGATTACAGCATTGAGCCCTGGGCAGTCGCCACCTCCGGTAAGTACCAAGACTTTCTTTTTTGCTACCATCATCAATATTATTGTATGACTTTAATTTAACGATTATTTGCTAAGTTTATCATCATGAAATTAAAGTTATTCAAGAATTTCAAAGGCATTGTTTTATGTGCACTACTGGCCATACCCGTATTGGGCCTTGCGCAAGATATGAAACCGATACCTGAGTTGTGGGCGCGGGTGACAGATGAAACCAACACCCTAAATACAAATGAAAAACAGGCACTTGAAAATTACCTGCAATCTTTGGAACAAGAAAAGGGTAGTCAGGTAGCCGTGTTAATAGTGGCTACTACTGAACCTGAACCTATTGAAGATTATGCCATACGGGTAGCAGAAAAATGGAAACTGGGGAGGAAAGGGGTAGATGATGGAGTGTTATTACTCATTGCCAAAGACGATCGTAGACTGCGGATAGAGGTAGGCTATGGCTTGGAAGGGGCCATTACCGATGCGCAATCACGAAGAATAATTGAAGACTATATTACGCCCAATTTTAAACAAGGAAATTTTGTGGGGGGTATAAATGAAGGAGTAGCCGCTATCGCTAAATTAATTGTTGGGGAGGAATTACCTGAACCCACTCACGGAAATAACGATTCCAATGGGAACGGTATCTTCGGATGGGTGATACTTATTGGGGCACTTATATTGGCCGGAATGACTAAAGAGAAGCTGGGGACATGGAAAAGCAAAGGACTTGGGTCTGCGGTGGCATTTATAGCGGGTATTTTAGTATTTGGACTTGGAATGGCCTTTATGATCACCATATTTTTCTTAATATTTTCATCAGTGAGTGGTGGAGCAGGCCGTGGTGGCTTTTACGGAGGAGGATTTGGCGGTGGAGGTAGTTTCGGTGGTGGAGGCGGTTTCAGTGGCGGAGGCGGAAGCTTTGGTGGCGGAGGAGCCTCTGGGGGTTGGTAGTTAAAGTATAAATATCATGGCGAAAAATATTGAATTTACAGATGCACAAAAAGAGGCGATAAAGGCCGCAGTGCAAAAAGCAGAAACCAGAACATCGGGGGAAATAGTACCCTACTTTGTGGCTGCCAGTGATGATTATGAGGAGACTAATCTCAGAGCAGCTTTGCTTTTTATCCTAATTGCATTAGGTACATTAGGGTCACTTTCTTTTTCATGGAACCTGCCTTTTGCAATTACGCCAATGGAAGTGGTGCTGTTTACCCTAGCTATGGGTGCGGTAGGTTATGGCTTGTCCCGCTTTGTTTCCCCTTTTCGGAAAATGCTTATTCCAAAAGACCTTATGCATGCCAAAGTTCAACAACGGGCATCATCTGCCTTTCTTTCAGAGGAGGTTTTTCTGACGGAGAAGAGAACTGGAATAGTGATCCTGGTCAGTAATTTTGAGCGCATGGTAGAGGTTTTGGGTGATTCTGGTATCAATGAAAAAGTAAACAAGGCAGATTGGCAGCAAGTGGTGGAGCTGATTATAGCTGGAATTAAAAACGGTGATCCTGCTAAAGGCATTATAGACGGGGTCGAACGATGTGGGGAACTGCTTGTGGAGGCAGGGGTAGATAAACCAGCCGACAATCCCAACGAACTTTCAGATGATATAAGATTAGGCCAATGAAAATGTTGATATACGGAGCCAATGGCTACACTGGAAGGTTGATAGTGGACGAGGCCATCAAACAAGGAATTAAACCCACAATAGCTGGGCGTAATAAGGATGAAATTGAGCAACTGGCGGAAGAAAAAGAGCTGGAATATGCCACTTTTTCTTTGGAAGATAAATCTTCTTTGCTCAGTGCACTTCATAATCATGACATAGTGATTCATTGCGCAGGCCCATTTGTGCATACTGCAAATGCCATGGCCAAAGCATGTATTGAGGCAAAAACGCATTATTTAGATATTACTGGCGAGTTGCAGGTATTTGAGCAACTAAAAGCCATGGGTGATCAAGCAAAGGAAGCGGGGATCATGCTTATGCCCGGGGCGGGTTTTGATGTGGTTCCTTCAGATTGTCTGGCGGTTCATTTAAAATCAAAAATGCCTGATGCTTCTGATTTAACCTTGGCTTTTACCAGCGTTGGAGGCAGTTTATCACGTGGCACAGCAAAAACCATGGTTGAGAAATCGCATGAAGGCCAATGGATAAGAATAAATGGCAAACTAGAAAGTAAGCCAATGGGCAGTTCGGTGACCCACATAGACTTTGGGGAGTTTGAACAAGATGCAGTGGGCATCTCCTGGGGCGATATAGCTACGGCCTATTACAGTACGGGCATTCCAAATATTGAAGTGTTTACTGGAAGTGACGAGAGCCAAATCAAGAAGTTGAAATGGATGGGAAGACTTTCCTTTTTACTTAAGTATCAATGGGTAAAGAACTTTTTAAAGAAACAGATCGACAAAAAACCTGCTGGCCCCTCATTAAAGAAACGTGAAAAAGGCAAGATGCATTTATGGGGGAAAGCAGTAAACGGAGATCAAACCATTGAAGCCCGTTTAGTAACCCCCAATGGTTATACACTCACCGCATTAAGTACGGTATTAATTGCTTCAAAAATAGCAAAAGGCGATTTCAAACCAGGCTATCAAACCCCAGCCATGGCGTATGGGCAGAACCTTATTTTGGAGATTGAGGGGACAGGGTTTGTTAATTGAGCCAAGTTGACCCCTATTCGACATTTCCAATGTCGAATGATTATAGTAGGATTCATAATCCGTGCAATTGGCCAAATCAACTTTAGGAAAGTTAAGGAACCCAACCCAAAAGAGAATAAACTGATTATTAAGCCCTAACTATCCCCAAACCGATCTTTCACAAAAGTTGTTTTTGATTTACTATGAGGTTTTGGGTTCCCATCTTCCCCTAGGCTTACAAACACGATTTTATCAACTATCAAAATGGTTTTTCTTGTGAGCTTATTTCTCACCTCACACTTCAATGTAAGGGAAGTATTGCCAAAATGAATGGCCTCCATTCCCATTTCAATAATGTCCCCTTGTTTGGCTGAGCTCACAAAATTTATTTCAGAAATGTACTTGGTGACACATTGTTTATTCTCCAACTGTATAATGGCATATATGGCCGCCTCTTCATCTATCCATTTGAGTAGGCTACCGCCAAATAGTGTTCCATTGGGGTTCAAATCCTCTGGCTTGACCCATTTTCTTGTGTGAAAATTCATTTTTTAAAGATACTGTTGTCCAATTTAATTCTACTTAAAAAAAGTAATTAATGCGTTAGAGAATAGATTTTTTGAGTTCATAGCTAATTGTTAAAAAATCCTTTTCATTCCCTAAAGGGACATCTTGTCCTTTACCCTTTAGGGTGGGGAAGTTTGGAGTAAAGAATAAGAATCTATTATTGGGCGCAACTATTTTAAAAATATATCTTACGAGGTAATTATTCTACAAATCACCTAAAATCGCTACTTTTATCTTAGATGGCGGTGTCACAAATACAGAAAGATGAGATAAAAAGGCTTCTTGTTGAAGGCAAAAAGATCGAGGCCATAAAGTACATAAGATCAAATTTTAACCTTGATCTGAAAGAAGCCAAAACCCTTGCCGACCATATTGAAGTAGAATATGACATTCATGATTATGAACGTGCCACCATTGGGAACTCACAAAAAAGGAAACCGACCAATGCCACACGCACTATTGGTAAAGTGTTTATGTCCTTGGGTCTGCTTATCTTTTTTATAGCAATCTTCATTTACTTTCAGCAGGCTAAACTCAGCGAAAAAAGCATAATGGTAATCGGGACGGTGGAAGGCAACCTGGCACAACCCACCTTTAAATATGAATTCAACGGCAACACTTACCGATATTTGTCTTCCGTAACATCCAACCCGCCCAGCTATTATCTGGGGGAAGAAGTGGAGATATTTGTAGATACTGAAAACCCTGAAAACATTCTTGTAAACACAATATTAGATCGATGGTTTTTCATTTTATTCATCAGTGGCTTCGCTTCCCTTTTTTCTGTAGTTGGCTTTACCATTTATAAAATATCCAATCGTTAGCCACGTCTATTAATACCGATTCTATATCTGTTGAGTGAAAAAAACCTGCCGTTTGTCTAAATAGTGCAACCTTCGTTACTTTTTACAGTATTTCATTAGGTAACCTTAATTTTTAGATGAAATACATACTACTTCTATTTTTTGCATTTACCGGATTCGCTCAACTTTTTTCCCAGTCCAATGAAATTGAGAGAAAAGCCTATACCACTACACGAATTGTTGGTGATGCCCCCCATATAGATGGTTTAATTGATGACAAAGCTTGGGATTTGGTGGAATGGGGCGGTGGTGATTTCACTCAGCGCCAACCAGATGATGGGGCGGCACCCTCTGTACAAACCAAGTTTAAAATACTTTATGACGATAAAAATCTATATGTTGCTTTTCTGTGTCTTGACCCTGAGCCCGACAAAATAGTCAGTAGATTATCAAGAAGGGATGGGTTTGATGGTGACCGGGTAGAAATCAATATTGACAGCTATAATGATAAAAGAACGGCCTTTTCATTTACCTCCTCAGTATCCGGGGTAAAGGGTGATGAATATGTTTCCAACAATGGAGATGATTGGGATAGAAACTGGGACCCGATATGGTATTTGAAAACAAGCATTAACAATGAAGGCTGGATAGCAGAAGTAAAAATCCCATTAAGTCAGTTGAGGTTTTCTGACAAAGAAAATCATACTTGGGGAATTCAGATCATGCGCCTTTATTTTAGAAATGAAGAACGCTCCATTTGGCAGTATATTCCGCAAGATGCCACCGGATGGGTACATCTTTTTGGGGAGCTTAACGGATTACAGGGAATAAAATCACAAAAACAGCTTGAGATCCAGCCATATATCGTAGCCAGTACAGAAACTTTCGAAAAGGAGGAAGGAAATCCCTTTGCTACGGGCAAGACCTCTGATTTGACGATGGGTTTGGATGCCAAAATTGGAATTACCAGTGATATTACATTGGATCTCACGGTCAACCCGGATTTCGGTCAGGTAGAGGCTGATCCTTCGCAGGTAAACCTTACCGCCTTTCAGCTGTTTTTTCCAGAGCAGCGACCCTTTTTTATTGAGGGGAATAACATTCTGACTTTTCCCATAAGCAACTCGAATAATGATAACCTGTTTTATTCAAGAAGGATTGGGCGTAGGCCTCAAATAAGAATAGATACGGATGATGATGGGGAGGACAATGTCCAGGAATATGTTAAAAAAAGGAATAATACCCGCATACTTTCTTCAATGAAACTGACAGGCAAAAACAAGCATGGTTTTTCATGGGGCTTACTTGAGTCTATAACACACAAAGAGGAGGCCGAAATTGATAGTTTGGGTTATCGTAGAAAGGAAACGATTGAGCCATTCACCAATTACCTGGTGGGCCGTGTGCAGCAGGACTTGAATGGTGGACAAACTGTTTTTGGAGGGATGTTTACAGCAACTAACAGAAGCAATGTGGGGCCTCAGGCCGATATAGTAGATGAAGCCTATAGTGGTGGAGTGGATTTCACACATTATATGAGCCAGCGTAAATACTTTGTGAGCGGGAAGGTAGTTTCCAGTAAGGTAATGGGAAATGCCAAAGCGATAGAAAGGCTCCAATCTTCTCCAGTTCATTACTTTCAAAGAACCAATAATGATTATGAGGATGTGGACTCTACAAAAACATCATTATCAGGTACTGGAGGGTCATTACTTGTTGGAAAGAGAAGTGGTCAGATAATTTATGATGTAGGTGGGTCATGGAGCTCCCCAGAGTTAGAGCTGAATGATATTGGATTTGTATCGCAGTCAGACAAGATAGCCCAATGGATTTGGGTACAATATAGAAAGTTGAACCCCTTTAGTATTTTCAGGACTATGCGGGTCAACTTTAACCAACGACAAGAATGGGACTTTGGGGGCGATGAGCTAAGGAAAAACTTCAACATAAATACCAACATAGATTTTACTAACCTTTGGAGTATGGGTAGTGGAATAAGCTATAACAAAAGGGCGTCTAATGCTGACTTGCGTGGTGGCCCATCTATAGTTTACCCCGGATCATATGGATATTGGATATGGGTAGGGACAAATAGCCGTAAGAAGGTACGGTTTGAGATCAACCCTTGGTGGGAATGGGGTCAAAATGATTTTTCCAAAACCACCGGATTATGGACCTCTTTAACAATTCGGCCAACAGATGCCTTGAATATCAGACTGATAGGCAGTGTAGAAAAAAGCCATAATGAAATGCAGTACATTGGCACGACCAAATTTAACATGGAGGATAGGTACATTATCGGGAAAATAGATCAGACTGTTTATGATTTTTCATTGAGGTTAACCTATGTATTAACCCCTAACCTGTCCATCCAATATTGGGGACAGCCTTTTGCTGCCACGGGTACCTATTCTAACTTTAAGCGTGTAACCAATTCTACGGCAGAAAAATATGATGAAAGATTCGCCACGCTTTCTACTACTTATAATGAAACTGAACAAAATATTGAAATTGATGAGAATGGGGATAATCTGGTGGATTATACCATCGGTAATCCCGACTTTAATTTTGCTCAGTTTAGATCCAATATGGTTTTGAGGTGGGAATATACGCCCGGCTCCACCTTATTTTTAGTTTGGAACCAGAGCCGTTCGGATGCGGCTTCACTGGATAGGAATTCGTACGATCATTTGTACGGATCATTATTTGATCGGACTCCAAGAAATATATTCCTTGTCAAATATACCTATCGTTTTCTACTCTAAAGTGGATTTATAAAGAGCAATAAACTCTTGAAGCTTTTTAAGGCGGTATTGCATGATCCATCGTGGGTGAGGCAGTGGCTCGATGCGTTGGAAAAGCTTGTGTTTGGCATTCATTTTATTTAGGTAGGCGATGTTTTTGCCCATGCCCAAGCTATATGCTATCGGATTGGCACCAAATGCAATCTGTTTTTTAAGTTGCTCCACCATATACGGATCAAGCGCTTTTTGTAAAGCGGGAAGGTCGTAATAATTGAGGTTTTTGCCCTCTTTAGTAAAGCCCAAAGGGCATACCGAGGTAAAATAGAATTGCTTATAAAATGCTTCAGGCCCTTCGAGTGCATTGATCATCTGATAAATAAAGTTGGAGGACAGCTCCTGCTTTGGGGCAAAGTCATTCTCAATATTCAGTTCAGACTTCAGCCGTAGTGGATCGGTAAAAGGGATGCCAGTAGTGCCACTTCCCAACCGTCCGGGGTTGACACCTATTAGAAAGGTTCGTGCATTTATGTCATTGAAGTATTTGTCATTGTATTGTTTCACAATATCCATGACTGGTTTTTCAATAAATGGATGCAATACCTCTACACCAGCAGGCAGTTTTTTCGGGGCTTCCAATTGAGCATAATATTCAATTACTTTTTCACCAAATGTCATTACACTAACTTTTACTTCCCTTTATAAATAAATAATCCCCCACATTATTTTCATACTCCTTCATTACATCATTAATCTCTTCAGACATTAGGTCCTTTTGGAGTTTGGATAGTCCTTGTTTCACTTCATCCAGATTAGCCAACGAAGAGAACGAAGAGATACCTGCCCGTACTTGCGGATCGAGGTATAAACTTGGATTGTGTTTGCCACAATATAAAAACAGATCCTTTAAATCAGGTTTGACAAAATAGGCTTCGGTTTGGGGAATTGTAAACCCACTCTTTTCCATGACGTCTTTTACCTTTTCAAATGAAGGCATCTGATTCATCGAACTTTCGAGCATGTTGGGGAAGTAATGATTGAGCCAATAACCTCTCATTTGCTCAGGGGTAGAAGTAAACAATACGATATTGCCGTGAGGCTTTAATATTCTATGCAATTCTTTAAACGCCACATATAAATCAGGCCAGTGATGGATGGTGAGTGTCCCCAATATTCCATCTACACTTTCTGAAACCAAACCCGTATTATCTGCAAAACCCACTCGCCAATCTATGGTTTTACTTTTCAATTTAGCCTTTGAGAGCATTTCAATGGAGGGATCGATACCTATAAAATGTGCACCTGTTTTTTCTAATTCCAGTGTATAGTTGCCCGTACCACAGCCAATATCCAAATAAGTTTTACCGGGGATTGGGGAAAGGAGGTCGGTTAACTTTGAAGTTAAAAATGGGTCAGCCTTTCTTGTGTGGTTGTAATTTTGCCCTATTTGGTCATACTTTTCCAATCAAGGAATCAGGTTAATGCTTTTTGCTGCTGTTTCACCGTTTGTGTTGATCCATCGGGGCTCCAGCCGGGCTCACCAAATATATACATGAAGGCCTCATACAAATTTTTAGAGTTCTTTACGTCCTTCCAAATGCTCCTGTATTCATGGCTCAAAATCACCAATGGATTATGTGAATCGGGATCACTCACCACCCCATATTTGATTTCGACATCCTCGTCCAATTCTTTCCAAGTGCCAAATAACTTATCGAAAATGTTCAAGTAACCGCCATGATTTTTATCAAGGTATTGCAGGTTTTGAGCATGATGTACTTGATGTTGTTTGTGCGTATTTAAAAACTTTTCCAAGAAACCGAGTTTAGGAACATACTTGGTGTGCAACTGAAATTGCCATAAGGCCTCAATGCCCAAACAAACCAATACCATCTCCGGATGAAACCCAATGGCAGGCAACCACATATAAAATAAGGGTTTGTAAAGTATGGTAAACCATCCGTTTCTCAATCCTGTCCCTAGATTATAGCGCTTTGAGGAATGGTGCACAATATGGGCGGCCCACATAAACCTTACCGTATGATTAAATCTATGTAACCAATAGTAGCTAAAATCATCCAAAAACTGACAGATCAACCAAACGTACCAAGCCCAGCCAAATGACTCATATCCCATGATATTGGTGCGAACCCCATTGATTTCTGGGTTGAATATTTCAAAAACAAAATAAAAAATGGCTGCTGCCGAGATAAATTTGATCAGAGGGGCCAACAGTACAGCACCAAGTCCCATGCTACTGCTTGCAGCTAAGTCTTTCCAATCGTATAGGTCTTCATTATCATGGGTTTTGCTATAAGCAAGCTCCAGAAGAACTAAAGCGATGAAGCAAGGCACTCCCCACACTAATGGGTTAATAAATTCGATATTCAATTGTTGTCCTAATTTGTTTAGACTAAACGTCCATCATTAATTGGCTAAGGTAATAGAAATGCCCCTTGGTGACAACCTGATTCAAAGAAATTTGACCCATGTAAAAAATCATGCATCAAAAGGGTTGACTACCTCTTCCTTTTGGATTTATTGAACTTATCTCCCTTGGTTCTTGGCTTTTTATGTTTTTCTTCCAGTTTTCTTTTGTAAGAACCGCCCAAGTTCACCTTCTTATTCTTCTCTTTTTTCTCGTGTGTGCTTGCTCCTGATATTTTGGGTTTGGTCTTCAAATGTTTTTCGAATACTCGTTCCCGCTCTTCTGGAATCAGTTGGTGGTTGACTTCAACTTCGTCTGGGAAATCCAACAATGGAATTTCACGGGACATCAATAATTCAATCTCAATTTTAGACTCTTCTTCCTTCTCGGTGTAGAAAAGCAGTGATTTACCTTGATGCTCTGCACGGCCTGTACGGCCTATTCTGTGCATATAATTCTCAGGGTATTTGGGCGTATCAAAATTAATGACGTGCGATATTTTTTCAAGATCAAGGCCTCTGGAAATAACATCTGTTGCAATAAGCACCCTCTTCAATCCATTTTCAAATTCTTCTACCGCACGTATCCGGGCATTCTGCGATTTATTTGAATGGATGATCAGACTAGTTGGCCCCATTTCTTCCTCGAGGTATTCGAATAGGCGATCCGCAATCTTTTTGCTCGAAACGAAGATGAGTACTTTATTGAATTCTTCCTTGTCCTGTAACAAGTGAATCAACAGATTGGCTTTGGTATAGAAATTCTTAACTGAGTAGCTAAACTGAGCTATATTGTCCAATGGTGTGCCACTTACAGCAATTGCAATTTTTTCAGGTACTATAAAAAAATCATCGATCAGGGCATCAACTTCATCTGTCATCGTAGCTGAAAACATGATGTTTTGCCGCCTTTGCGGTAGCAGGTCAAATATATTGATGAGTTGGGGCCTGAAGCCTAGGTCAAGCATCACATCCACCTCATCAATCACCAATTTACCTATTGACTTGAGTTTTAAAACCCCGCTAAGGGCGAGATCATATAGGCGGCCAGGGGTGGCCACTAAAATATCGACCCCTTGTGCTACAGCTTGTTTTTGTACATTAATGTTTGATTCTCCATATACACCCAACACCCGGACATTTACATATTTGGTAAATTCATTGATATTGGACACTACTTGATCCACCAACTCCCGGGTTGGAACCATTATTAAAATACGGGGATTGACCTGATTCGAAAATTTCAGTTGTTGCAAGATAGGCAACATATAGGCCAAGGTTTTTCCAGTACCTGTCTGCGCAATGCCCACTACGTCTTTTCCTGACAGAATTACGGGGAAAGATTTCTGTTGAATGGGGGTTGGACTTGTAAAGCCCAAGTCATCAATGGCATTTACAAGTTGCTTGCTAAGGTTGAAGTTTTCAAAAGCGGTCATCGAACAGAAATTTGTGTAAAGCTAGTCATTCGATGAATAGTATGCCGCACACTATTGATTAAGCCGTTCCTTAATTTGTTTGTGTGTTTCCTCAAGCTCATTCATTTGCCACTGTCGAGCTTCGTATTTCTTTGCCATTTCAATGGATTTTACACTGAGTGAATCTGCCAATTCTAATTCACCTTGAAACAATTTTATTTTTGCCAATATATTGTAACTGTCAAACGAATTCGGGTTTAATTCAATTGCTTCATTCACTAATATTTCAGCTTGTTTAGTATCTTCCTCTATTAATTTCCCAGCTCTATAGGTATTAAAATTAACATAAGCGTTAGGGTTTATCGATTTCAAATCTTCCTGAACCAGCTGTAATTCTTTTTCCTTATCCTTCAAGGTGTAATGAGTATATCCAATATAGGTGGTGGGAATATTAAAAGTACTTCCATATGCTGAACTAACTTTATCATAATGGCTTTTAAGCTCTGCAGCCGAGGAAAAGAATTCTTTTTCTACTCGCCATTCTTTGAAAATATCTTTTAATGCCCACTTATAAGTTGGTTCACCTACCGAATTATGATTCTCATTTTCAAACTTTTTAAATGGAAATAATTTGCTGCTTTTATTGCCGGTCGCCTTTTCAACTACTGTGAGAAACTTGTCAACACCCATGCCCTTCTCATTGGCCAGTGAGATATAAACACTAGCCTGAAACTCTTTGTTTTCACTGATTATTTCCTTTGCTACTTTATTGATAGCGTTGTCTGCCCACCAAAGTGCTGGACTAATGGCGATGTAGTGATTAAATAAGCTAGGGTGATTTAAAGCGGTGTTTATCACAAATAAACCACCTACAGAGTGTCCTGCCAATATTTTAAAATTAGCTGCTTTATAATGTGAGTTTACATAAGGGATCAACTCGTTCTCAATAAAATCTGCTACTTCATCGGCATTTCCTTTATCCACAATACCCTCAATGTTGGGCTTGCAATTCTTACGGTATTCCGTAGACCCCTTTCCTGAAATGGCAATAAGTATAGTTTCAGGAATAAATTCACTGATACCGCCCTGAAGCTCTAACAACCCTGCCACATATTGAAAATTGTAGTCGCCATCCAAAATGTATAGAACAGGATATTTTTGATTAACCGAGGTATTGTAAGATGGAGGTAGATAAACAGAAAATGGCCTGTTTTCCCCCAGTACCTTAGAGTAAAGTGAGTCTCTTTTGCCAATTTTTATATCTTGAGCGAAGCCAATGGTCAATAGGCATGACATCAATAAGACCGTTGATAGATATTTCATTATTTTGATCTTATTTTTGTAAACTACTCGCAGTATGGGGATTGCTTAAAAGTTCTTTAAATACCTCCCAGCGTTTTTCGGGTTGGTCTACAGATCCGCCTTGTCTTTCAATATAATTAGCCACCAAATCCTTGCCCCAGTTATAATTGATCACATAACTACGGTATTGATCTATAAATCGTGTGCGTTGCAAAGCCCGGTCGGGGGCATATAGCAAATATTTCTCTAGCCAATTAGCAGCTTCTTCGCGGCTTATTTCTCCATTAAGATATTTTCTAGCTGCTTCATTGCCCGCATAATTAAGTTTACCCATCAAATCTAGCATTTGATAATATTGATCGGCTTTGGCAGAATCCAAACCCGCCAATGGAAATAGCACTTGCTTTTCGAAATCAATGCGTTCTTGACCCGGAAACGCTACAGAAATACCATAATTGGCACTACCTTCGGCTATAAGTGACTGTGGTGAGAAAAGCGGATAGACCGAAAATTCTTTCCAACCACGTTTATTCACTAAATTCTGTTCGAGCAAGGCATTGAAAACATGATGCCCTGGATAGCCTTCATGGCAAGCTAGGTCAATAGCACGCTGAATGAAAATTGGGAAATCAGTATTGATTTGAATCAAGCTCTGACTATTGCCTTGATAATAATTATAGCCCGACCAACTTTTATCATTCACATACTCCAACACAAAATTTTCATTAGTAGGTAGGTTGTAATGCAGATTTGTTCTTTTTCTCGCTTCGTTGATCGCCAATCTAAACACCGTATCAAGTTTGTCCTTGGGTATTATAAATTGATTGGCATACTCATTATACCGTGTTGATAGGTCTCCCTCACCAGAAAGTACGGCCTCTAAGTTGGACAGCAAACTATCAAAATGAGCTGCCGAATAATGTGGAGGCTCTGTATCATAAAGTAGTTTGGCTTCTTCATCAAAACTGTAGATCTTACCCGACATCATTTCGAGTTTGGTTTTCACGGCTGTCAATTGCTTTATGAACATGGTCAATCGTGCTTTTTCCAGCTCTGAAATCGCAGTGGTATCTATTTCATCACATTGCTTTAAAAGTACTTCGGTACGAGCCATCAAATCATCTGAGGGCAATTTATCCGCCTTTTCGGTAGAGGGTTTCCATTCTTCCGGTCCATAGTAGGCATCTACAAAATCGCTATCGTATTGGCCAATTTCCAATACCAAACGGACATAGTCTTCGGCCATTTTTTCCATAGATGGCGTCTCAGGGGCTTTGTTACAGGCAAACAATAACAAGGAAAGGCCTATCGCAATTATTAAATTTCTCATAGCGTTTGTTTAATTAATCACCGCAATTTAACCAACAAAATCAAATGACCGAAAAAGTGCTTTATCTCCCCATAAATTCACTCATCGGTTAGAGGGGCATTGTTTCGAAATGGAGTTATTTCTACTGCTTACCCTCACTATTTTGCATCATACATAAAACACAATGAGATGAAAAAAGTAGCTTTTGTATTCAATCAGTTATTTACTAACCTGCTTGGCATAGCTGTAATGGCCTCTGTAGGTGGTGGAATAGCACTTACTTATTGGTTCTTTTATATGCTGAACAATAAGCATCCTAATTTTTGGGAAGATCCTGCTACCCTTGGTGTTATAGGCGAATTTTTGGGCGGCACGGTAGGCTCTATTTGGGCATTGGCAGGAGTAATATTATTCTTCTTAGCACTGATCTATCAAAAACGGGAGTTGGTATTGCAACGTGAAGAACTGAAAGAAAGCAGAAAAATAATGGAGACCCAGTCTGCTACTATTGGCATTCAGCAGTTTGAGAATACTTTTTTTCAACTGTTAAATTTCCATGTTAACGCTTCAAACAGTATTCGCAATACCATTTTAGGCACTAATGGCAGTAGTCTGAATGGCTTTGACTCGCTATTTAGGGATTTTAAGAAGGAAGTACAATCCCTTAAAAAACGGAGAAAAAATGATAGTGCCGTAGTTTCGCCAGACGATGAGGCCTATGATCTTTGCTTTCGAACGGTATACAATGGTTATAAAAACACTTTTCAGCACTATTTAGAGAATTATCGCACATTGGTGGTGTTAATACAGGCGAAAAGTCATGATCCTGTTTTTTACTTTAACATCCTCAAATCGCACTTTACCGAACAAGAGGTATTGGTACAGTTTTACTATGTGGTGTTACTGGCCAAAGATAAAAACCTACTCAAAATTACGGAACAGTATGGGCTGTTTCATAAGCTTAACCTGAGGGCCGTGGCTGAGGTGGATGCCTATCATTTGGAGAAGGTGAATAAAAATGCTTATGCCCATGAAGTGGCATAGCAATTAGTGAAGAACATGTTACTTTCCTCCTAGGAGTTTCCTGAAGTCATCAGGAAATACCGTTTCAAAGGTCATTTTTTCTTTGGTATGTGGGTGAATTATGGTCAGTGAAGCAGCATTAAGTGCCAATCTTCCTTTGCTCTTTTCTCCATACACCTTGTCGCCCACCACTGGATGTCCCAATTCAGAGAGGTGAACCCTTATTTGGTGTTTTCTGCCTGTAAAAAGATCAATTTCAAGTAGGCTGAACCCTTTCGATTCTTTAATCACCTTATATCCTGTTTTGGCTAGCTTCCCTTTCGTAGGGTCTTTTACGGAATACACTTTAAATGCCTTATTTTCAAGTAGTTGGGAAGTGATTATCCCTTCCTTCTCTTTCAAAGTACCGTGCACGATCACATTGTATTTTTTCGAAAAGTTAGCCCATTCCTGCTGTAAAAATTGCTTGACTCTCTCGGTTTTGGCAAATACCAAAACACCCGAAGTATCACGGTCAATGCGGTGAACTACATATACCCTGTTTTTGGAGCGGTGATTCCCTTTTTTCACATATTCGTTGAGTATAAAATGGGCAGTCTTTTCTTTTTCAGCGGCATTGCCCACCGTTAACAATCCGCACATCTTGTCCACGACTAATATATCTTGATCCTCATAAATTATTTTACAGCCCTTAGGTTGAAATTTTTTAGGTGGAATTCTAAACTCAGTGCGTTTGGCTGTCATTTGGAAATATTTACCTGCTAAGCTAGTCAGTTATTTTATAAACATCCTCCACAATATACTGGCGTATTAGGGTATTTAACCTACAACCAGTGAGTGAATTTCAAATTCAGAAAATCTTTACTCGATGTCACTGATTCTTTAACTTTATACTTCAATATTAATTTACGTAATTATGATTTTTATAGAAAATGAAGGACATACAAACCCAAAGCTAAATCTAGCCTTAGAGGAATATGCACTACGTAATTTTACTTCTGAATCCGATTTTTTATTATTTTATATTAATGAGCCTTCCATCATTATAGGAAAAAATCAAAACACGCTGGAAGAGATAAATCATCAATATGTTGAAGAAAATAATATCCATGTAGTGCGAAGAATCACTGGTGGTGGTGCGGTATATCATGACTTTGGAAATCTTAATTTCAGCTTTATTACAAATCACGATAGTTCGAGTTTGAACAACTTTAAAAAATTTACCCAACCTGTTATCAATGCACTTTCAACAATAGGTGTGGAAGCCGAACTAATAGGAAGAAATGATATTCTTGTAAATGGTAAAAAAATTTCCGGAACTGCTCAATATTCAACAGGAAAGCGAATGATAAGCCACGGCACCTTATTATATGACACCAATCTTGGAGAGGTTGCAAATGCACTTCAAGTAAAAATGAGCAAGATTGAATCTAAAGGACATAAATCGGTACGCAGCCGCGTTGCCAATATTAGCGAGTTTATTGATAGCCCATTAAAAATAGAAGAGTTTAGAGCGCATTTGTTAAAGGGTTTGTACGAAGAACGAGAGCCATTTGAAACCTATCATTTATCGACAGATGAGTGGAAGGCTGTAAATACTTTGAAAGAAGAAAAATATGATTCGTGGGAGTGGAACTATGGTCGCTCTCCAAAATTTAACATTCAGCGTAGCAAACGTTTCCCGGTAGGAGAAATTGACGTGAGAATGTTTGTGGAAAATGGTTATCTCTCAGAAATTAAAATTTACGGAGATTTCTTCGGTAAAGAACCGTTAGAAAACATAGAGATACTATTGACTGGTGTTAAGTATGACAAAAAGGAAATCTCACAAAAACTTAATGGAATTGATTTAACAGAATATTTTGGAGACGTGTCTAAACCAAAATTTATCGAACTATTGTATGGCTCTGATGAATAGGTATTAGCATTTGAAATTATTGTTAAATATCCCTCTTGCACTTATTTGAAATCCTAAAATTCATAAAACCTAAGCCCTTGTTGGTGTGGTCACAATCAGCACGAGGGGAAGGCTTTCAATAATGCCCGTTGGTGACAACACCAGCGGGGCCTAGCAGGAAACCTTCAGGTTTATTTAGTAAGTCGCTTCTAAGGCCTGTTTGATATCCCAGATCAAATCTTGGCTGTTCTCCACCCCTATTGACAAGCGTACAAGGCTGTCCGAGATACCCATTTGGGCCTTTACTTCGGGATCTACACCAGCATGTGTCATAGAAGCTGGATGTTCCGCTAAGCTTTCAGTACTTCCAAGGCTTACCGCCAGTTTGATCAGTTTGAGATGGTTTAAGAAATGAAAGGCCTCTTTTTCGCCTCCCTTTATTTCAAAGGAAATCATCGCACCGGGAGCGCTATACTGCTTTTTGTAAATAGAATAGGCTTTAGTGTCTTTTTTAAGACTTCCCAAAAACATAATCTTTTTTACATTGGGCCGCTTCTCTAAGAACAAGGCTACTTCCTGGGCATTCTTGGTTTGTTGTTCCATACGCACCTTTAGTGTTTCAAGGCTTCTTAATAAAAGCCAGCAGGTATGTGGACTTGCCATATTCCCTAAAAATGTGCGCAAGGTCTTTACCCTTTTTATCAACTCGAAATTTCCCAATACCGCCCCTGCAATAAGGTCACTATGGCCGCCAATATATTTTGTGGCGGAGTAGATGACCAGATCAGCGCCATGTTGCAGCGGACTCGACCACATAGGCCCCATGTAGGTATTATCAACAGCCAATACCACACGCTTCTCATCCGTGCTGAAATAGTCGGCAATTTCTCGGCACATGACGATATCAATAAGATCGTTGGTTGGATTAGAGGGCGTTTCGATATAGATTGTACTCAAGTTAGCTGAATTATTGGTGCCTTTGATCATCTCAATAATTTCCTCCTTGCTCTGGTCAGGCCTAAAACTGATCGTTTGCACGCCAATCTTCTTGAGGAAATAATTAATAAAATGATCTGTTCCCCCATAGGTTGGTGAACTATAAAGAAGCAAATCACCGGGGTTCAAAAACTCAAGCAAAACTGTACTAATCGCTGACATGCCACTTTCAAATACAGCACTATCATCAGATTTATCCCATAGGCAAAGCCTGTTTTCCAATATTTCAAGGTTAGGATTGTTGATCCTACTATAGATCAACCCCAACTCTTCATCCTGATCTTTTTGCCGTAAGCCATAAGCTACTTCAAAGAAGGCCTTACCTGCTTCAGCTGATTTAAAGGCAAAAGTTGAAGTTTGAAAAATCGGTGCTTTTATAGCGCCTTCAGATAACTCAGGCTTATAGCCATGAGACATCATCAGGCTTTCGGGTTGTAATTTATGCTCCATTCTGTTGTAGATTATGTTGCTGCAAAAATACAGATTATGGGAATCAGTTTGAATAACAAGCCTTTATATGCTAATAATTCCTGTATTTAATTACTATTTAGGAATATGGGACTAAATTTGAAGCAATTGAATAAGTAAAAAGGAAAAATTCCTATGATTAAATTGGACGCCTTAGATCATCAGTTACTTGAACTATTACAGAGTGACTCCAAAATGAATGTGAAAGAAATAGCTGCACGGCTTTCCATCACAAAAACACCGATCTATGAACGTATTAAACGGTACGAAAAGGAAGGCATTATTGATAAATATGTAGCTGTACTTAACCGTGAAGTGGTAAGCAATGCGATGGTGGTATTTTGTTCGGTTTCTTTAGAAAGCCAAAAACTGGAAGAAATACAAGCTTTTAGTGATGCAGTTAAGCGAATACCGGAAGTGATGGAATGTTACCTTATGGGTGGCGCTAATGACTTTCTATTAAAGGTAGTGGTTAATGATTTAAAAGCTTATCATCAATTCTCGTCAGGAAAGCTAGCGGCTTTACCGAATGTAGGGCAGATCAAAAGTACGTTTGTTCTTAATGAGATCAAAAGATCAACAGTTTTTCCATTGACATGAAACTCTACTGGAAACCTATAAGGTTTATCTACATTGTTCAAGAATAAACCTTATAGGTTTTATTCTAATAAGTAGCTTCTAATACTTAATTATGGAGCTTAGCTTATAGGAGCCAGATTTTTAGCTACCTACTTTACCTTAACTCCAGCCAAATAGTCTTTCAAATGTCCCAACAGCACATCCACCTCTTTACGCTTCGTTCTAAATGAAAGTATCGCTACCCTAAGCCAAAACACATTGTCAATGGAGGTGGTAGAAATAAATACCTTACAGCTATGATGTATATTGGCAACTGCTGCTTTGTTGAAGTCATTGGCTTCTCCATCTGAGGGGACATACCTGAACAACACCACGCTCAATGCGGGTTGCGGCCCAGTTTCAAAGCCGAGTGCTTTTATTTTTACGTAGAAGTAATTGGCCAGTAGTAATTTTTCGTCAAGGCACTGGGAAAATTTAGCTACTCCATGGATTTTTAATGGGATCCACATACGCAATCCCCTAAACGGACGGCTCAGTTCAGGTGAAAGATCAGCCGGTGACCAGTCGTACTCTCCAACCGTATCCTGCATATAGTTGGCCTCTTGGCTAAAGGCATTTTTAAGTTTAAGGCCATCTTTTACCAAAACTACCCCTGAACCATACGACAGAAACAGCCCCTTGTGTGGATCAAGAATAATGGAATCAGCTTTTTCAATGCCTTTCAGGGTTTTTCTACCTGCTTCAGTGAGCATAAAAAACCCACCATAGGCGGCATCCACATGATGCCACAGGCCGTGTTTTTGGGCGATATTGGAAATATCCTCAAGTGGGTCAACTGCACCTACATCTGTAGAGCCTGCATTGGATATGACTAGAAATGGATTAAGCCCGTTTTGTAGGTCTTCGACTACAGTTTTCTCAAATGCATTTGTGAGCATACTGAATGTTTCGTCCATAGCAATTACCCGAACAACACATTCATCTAACCCAGTAAGCTTGATGGCTTTCAGTAAACTGTGATGTGTTTGTTGGGTAGTGTAGATGACCGACTTCCTTACATTTTGCGAATTGATTTGCTTGCTATGCTTTGCGGTATTAATGGCAATAAGGTTTGCAATACTGCCGCCTGAAGTAAGGTTGCCGGCAAATCCCAGCGTATAGCCTACAATCTTTCCCACCCATTGAATCAAGCTATTCTCCAATCGCACTGCGCCTGGTGAGGCATAAGATACACCCGAATATTGATTGCTGACAGAAGCAAGATAATCACCTAAAGCGGCTTCGTACAATCCACCACCGGGGATATACCCTAAGTGTCCTCCCGATGCGGGTTGCAATCCGTGCGCATCTATGCGCTCGTTGATATAGGTAAGTATGCCATTAAAATCATCTGTGTTTTCAACCTTTAAAAAATCATCCTCTGATTCGGTACTATACCCCGTTGGGCTATAGGTGGGTAAGTTGGGGAGTGCATCATAAAACTTACTAGTGTAACTCTCAATTTGTGATAGGTAATGCTTTCTTTCTTGTTCTGATGGTTCAAAGGTGAAGTTGAGTTCATCGAGTTTTTTTAGTATTCCTTGTTCATCCATAGTATAACGATAGTATTGGTATTAGATGGTGAAATGGTCGTTCAGTTACAATTTTTGTGGTTGTAAATTAGTAGAATCTGAGCATAGGATTTTGTACCTAGCTGGCGCAAGCATAGCTTGCATCAGCGGGTGGGTAAAACCTTCAATTATCCGATAATTCTTCTGAAAAGTGTTCAATCAAAAAATGTGATAGTTTATAAAGAGAGACTTTTTTTTTCTTCTAATGAATCACTCATTAAAAATGAACTTTCCTTGAATTGTTCATATATTGAATCCCCTTTAAACATGCAGAGTTTTGCAATCATTTCTGAAATATTAAATCTCTTTATTTTCAACCAAATTTGTAATCCAGTTTCATAAGAAATTTCCAACACAACTCTTTTATTTTCAAGGGATACTCCCGCATCGCTTTTATTTATGATATTGAAATTGAAGTTAATAATTAAATCTTTTACAATTGATTCTACATCCCTCTCAAAACCATTGTAAATCAAAAATCTTCCATCCATTGCTAAGTCTATTTTAAGAAAGTCCCGTTTGTTATTCCCCGCACTCGTCCTCGTTTGCATACAAACGAGGACTAGAGGGGGGTAATGGGAAATAATTCTTTAAATTCTTAAGTCAAATGCAAAATAATTTATCAATTCTGCGATTTTATTTCCTACAGCTGAACGACTAAATGAACCGGTTTCTTCTAGTGCCCTTAGGACAGAAATATACTTTTCCTGAGGCATTTTTAATTCGTTTATTCTTAAAGCCATTTCTCTTAACGTAATTAACTTGTTGGCTAAATATTCATGTGAGCCAGTTTTACCTAATTCATAAATAGTTTCATCTAATTGACTATAAAATTGTTTATCACTTTTAATACTTGTTATGTTTTTCATTGCTCAATTAGTTTATCCAAATCCTTATGTAAAATATGAACCCTCCTCAGTAACTCTCCACCCTCCTCAATGTCTCTCAAACGTCTCTCGCAGAGAGCTGAGGCCCTGAGTATTTCATACCACCTTAACAGGCCTTAAATTTGAAAAAACTACTTTATTTCATCGGCTTTCTTTTTGGCTGCTGCCAATAGGGCATCCGCTTTCTTTTTGCTTTCACTTTCAATGCCATTGGCCGTATCATCGGTTTCTTGCTTCATTTTTTTAGCTGCAGCTTCCGCAACCCTCTTTTTTAACGGATTACTTCCAGCCTCCTTTACCAATTGATCAGCCTGTGCATATCCTTCCTTACGAACTTTTTCAGCGGCCTTTTTACCTTCAGCAATTATTTTATCGGCTTCAGATTGAGCTTGATCCATTATTTTTTTGCGTTCAGCATCCACATCTACCCCCAATTCTTCCTTCACCTGATCCTTCACCACATTTTTTACAACATCAGTAGCCTTTTGTTTTGTTCCACTACTTTTCAATTTAAAGGTAGGCTTATCGGCTGTGCCTCCAATGCCAATATTCAATGGTATGATGGAGCTGTTAGAAGGGCTACCTCCCGTATATTGCGAGATTAAACTATTCACTTGGCTACCCAATTTGCCTGCAGGAACATCCATTTTTAGATCGAAATCCAATGCCCCTCCTAAAGTAGACGTACCACCAAGTGAAGATTTATAGCCCGCCATGGTCAAATCAAATGGTTTAATGGTGACCAGCCCGTTTTCAATCGTCATTGACATCAACACATCCTTAATTGGAATTTGGTCCGTATTACTTAATGAGCTAGCCCCAATAAGGGAACCAACCCCTTTCAATACATCAGAATTTTTTAAGGTGCCATTGGCCAGGTTGATTAAACCCGCCCCATTAACAGTATTCATGTCGGGCATCATTTCCTGATCTAAAAGGCCGTTAATTTTAAAATCTGTAGAGATATTGCCATCAATATTTTTAGCAATTGGGAAATAGCCTTGGACAATGGTAAAGGTCTCATACGCCTTACTTGCTGACAGATTATCGATTTTTAATTTGAAATCATATTTTGGCTTGGCCAAATCCCGTGGGTCATAAGTACCATTTACTGCAAATGCTCCACCTAGTAAATTAAAGATAAGTCCACTTAAGTTTACTACGCCATCTTTCACTATAACATCACCTTTTGTATTGGTCATGGACATGTCCATAATGGATATCGTTTTAATAGATGAGGTCAGTACAAAATCAATGTTTTTAGGAATATCTACTACGCCATAGCTCTCTTCACTACCTGTGGAATCTGTGGCAACCACTGTTGAACCTTCTTCCTCTGTCATAAACTCATTGAGGTCTAGTAGGTTGGAGCTAAAGTTCATCTTACCTTTTAGCACTTGATTTTCCCCAAAAAGGAAACCTATATAGTTGGACATCGACCCTGATAGGGCAATATCACTTTTCCCTATGGTACCTTTATAATTATCAATGCCCATCTTATTAG
The DNA here is from genome assembly GCA_002338655.1 of Flammeovirgaceae bacterium UBA1842. Classification (GTDB taxonomy): domain Bacteria; phylum Bacteroidota; class Bacteroidia; order Cytophagales; family Cyclobacteriaceae; genus Fulvivirga. The sequence goes on from DDIU01000027.1 coordinate 24,130, forward strand.
GATCGAAGGAGGCCTGAGCTGCAGATATGGTCACATCGTAGGGCAGTTCAGCATCTACATATTTAAAATTGGTAATGTTTATTTGACCACTGGTAGGCAAACGATCATATTTTTCAGCTTCTAAATCCGCCATATTTCCAGCGGTGGATAAATTGGCCTTAATCTTACCCGCCAGTGTCATTCCCTCAAGGGGGAAAATTTTAGTGATTTTTTCCAGGTCAATTCCACCAGACGCATTGAGCTTCCAAGTGTAATTATCCAAGTTGGCAAATTCGAGATCTACCTTGAAAGGTTCTCCATCCATTTCCATGGAAAATTCGTTTACAACGGCAATAAAATCGGCCAATTTACCGGGGCTTTTAACTACCGCATCTAAAGTCATTTTTTCAAGCGCATAAGGCAGGTCAGTAGTTTTTACATACCCATTGGCCATCTTCATTGTGGCGTTTACGGTGGGCATCTGACCAGTAATACTATCATATACGCCACTTGCTTGAATATCCAACGTGACAGCACCCTTCATGCTCATTCCTTCCATAGGAAACATCGAGCTCAATTCTGCCAAGTCCAATTTTCCTTTAACAGAGGCGTCCATGTCATAATTCACCAAGTTCTTGATCAGCAGTTTGGCATCGATAGGGTTTTTACCAAAGTCCATGTGGAACTGTTTCAAGTCAACTATCGTGTTGTCAATATTTCCATCTTTGTTATCAATCAATAAGTCCATGCTAATGTTGGAAACAGCAGTGGGTAGGTCAGGGTATTTAAACATGGCCTCATTTACCTGAAGACCAACATTGAAGGCGGGCATAGTAAGGCTATCGTATTTTCCTTTTACCGCACCATTAAAAGAGAGGTTGCCTGCTGTTTCTATCTTGCCAAAATCAGCCGTATAAACACCGGGAACGAGTGAGAGCAAGCTTTTAAAAGTGGCCTCTTTGGAAGCATAGGAAATGTCCATATCCATACTGCCATCTTCATTAAGGGTTAGGAAACCATCAAATGAAAGACCAAAATCATTGACTGTGGCCTTGTTTTCTTTAAATGTATAGGTGCTATAATTATTGCTGATACTCATTACAACATCAGCATTTACTTTCTTATTTGAGAGATATTCAACGCCATCATAGGTCACCGAAACAGATTCTGTGCTAGTCAATGTTTTAAGGTCAAAAACATCCTGATTAAAATCACCACTACCACTGTGGTTCATGTTTTTAATTTCCAGTTTGATTGGCATCGTTGCATCATCATAGACCACGTGGGCGTTGGTGATTTCCCAATGATCAATACCAATGTTGAAGGCAGTAGGCGTTTCCTCAACAGGTGTATCCACTACCTCTGTCTCACTAGAAGGCATCGCGATATCATAATTTGCTGTACCATCTTCCAATACTTTTATATTGATCTCAGGCTCCACCATCTTAATACCACTTATTTTTATTTGATCTCCAAACAGGCTAAAGAGATCGATCTCCACTTCAAACTCCTTAATAGCAAAAAGTATTTGACCCTCAAATGGTGCCCGATTGATCACCCCTAGGTTGTTCATACCTGCTGTTACATTGGGGAAGTTGGAAAACAGCGATAGACTGAAATCATCGGTATCAAATACTACATCGGCATTTACATTTTCAGCAATGGCAGAGTCAATGGCCGCTTTGATATCATCTTTGAATACAACCGGAATAATAAAGGCAGCGGCTAATATGATTACTACTATTACGCCAAGGGAGATAAATAATTTTTTCATAATATTAAATGTAGTCGAGATTTATCAATAGAAGAATTCCTATATCAAATTTACTAAACAATTGCATTAAAATTAAAGAGATTGGAAAATGCTATTTACGGATCAACCTCACATCAATGTCTTCAGCAAATTTCATATCTATCAAATCTTTTCCTGATGCCTTGATGTGATAAATTAAAATGACATTGTTATCAGGTCGGGTGATGGTCAACAGACTGTCTGCTTGATGCCAATTTATATTAATACGAGTGCTGGATTCTAATGGCAATAGGAGCGAGTTAGTATCAGCCGCTACAGAGAAGTGACCAGTGTGATCTTCATTGAGCACAAGTACGCCAAGCCTTGATTCAGATTCAGTACTCCACTCAATGCTCCAAACACCCGCCATTTGTTGTGCAGTATTGGGATCACTACAACCCCATATTAATAGCAATAGGAAAGATAAGTTTTTCATAATCCGTTAGAAAACTAACGGTGGCGCATCATAAAGATTGTTTGGCCTATAAGTACTTTTTAATTATTGACAAAATAGATCTGGTGAACTTAGAATAGGGAGGATAAATCATTTTTGAAGAAGTAAGTCCTATTCTTTGTTTTAGGACTCCTTTTTTATTGGAGAAAGCTAAAAACCCAAAATAACCATGTGATTTGCCTATTCCACTGTTGTTCACACCCCCAAAGGGTAAGTTGGAATGAGTAAAATGTAATACACAGTCATTGATACATACCCCACCAGAGGAGGTTTCATGTAGCATTATTTTCTTTGCTTTACTACTCTTGCCGAAATAATAAAGTGCTAATGGTTTTGGTTTTGCATTGATCAACTGTATCGCATCATCCAAAGATGAAAATGTAATTACCGGAAGTATTGGTCCAAATACCTCTTCTTCCATCAACCGGGTATCCATGGGCACATTCTTGAGTATTACCGGAGGTATGTGATTCTCCTCTTCAATTGCATTGTCTCCCATTACCAAGTGAGCACCTTTGGCTAGGGCGTCTTGAAGTAATTCATTCAGACGATTGTAATGGCTTCTATTTACAATGCGGCCATAATCAGGCGAATTATGAAAGCCGTTTCCATTGGCATTAAACTGACCCTGTACTTTAGCAGTCAATTCCTCTAAGAACCTGTCTTGAATACTATCATGTACCAGCAAGTAGTCTGGCGCAATACAAGTTTGTCCGTTGTTTAAGAACTTGCCCCATGCTAGTTTTTCTGCAGCATCACCGATATTGGTACTCTGATCGATTATTGCCGGGGATTTACCTCCCAGCTCAAGAGTAACGGACGCAAGGTGCTCTGCAGCGGCACGCATTACAATTTTACCCACTTGTGGGCTACCGGTAAAAAATATATGGTCAAATGGTAATTTTAATAGGCTTTGTGAGGCTTCTACTCCTCCCAATACCACACTTACTTCGTTGGGGGCGAAAAGATCAGAGATCATTTCCTGAATCAATTTGGCAGTATTGGGCGTCATCTCTGATGGTTTGACCATAGCTGTATTGCCAGCTGCTAAACATGAAACCAATGGGGCAAGGGCTAAATTAAAAGGAAAATTCCACGGGGAAATAATCAAACAGGCTCCTTTTGGCTCATATTGAATATGGGAGGTTGACCCTAACAGGGTAAGTGGAGTGTCTACCTTTTTGGGTTGAACCCAGTTATTTAAGTGGTTAAGTGCATGCTTTATTTCTGTAGTGACCGGAAGTATTTCAGCCAAGTCCACTTCACTAGCGGGCTTTTTGAAATCTGCATAAAGCGCTGTTTTTATGAGAGACTCATGTTCTTCAATCCATTGAAGCATCCGTTTTAGTCGGTCTTTTCTTTTGGAGATTTTTTCGCTGCGTTGAAGCTGAGCTTGTGACTTCAAATTGGCGAAGGTTGCTTCCAGATTCAATTGATCAATATGGGTTTCGGTTTTAACAGTCATTTCCTGAATATACAATATGTAAAGTGATTGTTGGAAAAAATAGTTTCAAAAACACGAACGATCATTCCTTAAAGTCTGGAAAAGGTTGACTTCACTCTACAACGGGCTAAAATTAAAATGATACTAGTTAGATAAAATTCGAACCTCTACCCTTCGGTTTTGGCTTCGGGATTCAGCGTCATTTTCACGCGATAGGGGCTGATTACCACCGAATGCTTTCGTTTTAATTCGATTTTTGTTTATTCCCTTCTTTGTCAAATAATCTTTCACTGATTCCACTCTGCGCTCTGAAAGCTTCATATTTTGTTGGGCATTGCCCCTGAAATCAGTATGACCTTCAAGTTGAATGGTCATCGTTGGGTTGGCATTGAGCATATTCACGAGGTCATTGAGCTCATCGAATGATTCTGGTGTTATTTCATCCTTTCCAAGGGCAAAAATCAATTTTTCCAAACGCATCAAACGATTAATACCATTGGGTGAAAGTTCAACTGTTTTTTCTATCAACCCATCAACGTTTTCACTGAGTTTTAAGGTTTCGGTGTGGGTAGTATAACCATCAGCAGAGACTTCAAGTTTGTAGTCATTTCCATCTTCCATGCTAAAGGTAAAAGTATCGCCACTGAACACCCCAATCCTACTGCCATAGGGCAAGCTTTCATATTTAATCTTTGCTGAAACGGGAGCCTTTGTTGAGGCATCCAACACAGTCCCCTTTACTGATATGGTCTTTTGTTCCGCATCCTGGGCATAGGTATTAATAACCAAAGCCAGGCTTAAAATTACTATCGTATTAAGCTTGAAGTTCATATTTCTTGATTCTTAGTCACTGCCTTTAATACTAAATTCCACCCTTCTGTTTTTCTGTCTTCCTTCTTTGGTGGCGTTGTCAGCAATTGGCTTACTTTCTCCATAGAATTTTACTGTTACCCGGGCTTTATCAGTTCCTTTATCAGTCAGGTACTTAAGCACTGAGTTAGCCCTTCGTTCTGATAGACCTATGTTGTAGGTCTCAGGCCCTGTGGCATCCGTATGTCCTGCTATTTCAATATTCATGGTCGTTCTTTCCTTCATCAGCTCCACGATACGGTTTAATTCAGAAAACGACTCTGATTTTAAAGTAGCTTTATCAAAATCAAAGAAAACATTGTTCAATACCACCACAGCCTTTTCTTCAATCGGCACTAGTTTAAGATCCTTTTGTTCAATGTTATGTTCCCCGTTTTCTTCATCAAAATTCCTTAAATCTATATTGGCACTTTCTGCCACAAAACCATCCGCTTCGGCCCGTATTCCATACATTTCGCCTGCTGGCAATAGTAGCTCATAAGCACCGGTTTCAGGGTTTGAGCTAGTTATACCAATTTCCTTGCCATCTGACAATCGCTCGTATATTATTTTGGCTTCAATAGGTTCTCCTGTTTTAGAATTGATCAGCTTGCCTTTCACCGCAATAACAGGCTCAGGCTTTTTCAGCACGGGCAATGCCACCCTGAAAATATCCAGATCGTCCTCACTTACTCCTTGAGAATAATAAGCATAGTCGCTATTGCCAGGAATATTAAAGAACAAGTCTTCATACTGAGAGTTAATAGTTGGCCCAAGATTTTCCGGTGTTGACCAGTTGGTCCAGGTGTCATCAAGTCTTTTTGACATGTAGATATCACTAGCGCCAAAACCGCTATAGCCGTCTGATGAGAAATAGAGCGTCTTGTTATCTGGAGCTAAAAATGGGGAAGATTCCTCACCTGCAGTATTCAATTTGTCTGAAAGGTTTAATGGCTCCGACCAGGTACTGTCATTATTTAGGAAGCTGGCATAAATATCCCGGCCACCATAGGAGTCGTCACGCATCACTGACATAAGCAAAACCTTACGGCTGTTGGCCAAGTAGAAGTTTGCTTTTTCAGAATAGTTATAATCATTTTCTATTTTAATTGCTGCCGGGGGTGACCAGTTACCACTGGAATTAGAGCTGATACTCACACCAGCAGCCATTTTTCCATTTTCTAAATATTGATTGCCCAACACCAAAAGTACCGCGTGTCCGTCAGGTGTTACCGAACTCACAAAATTGGGGCCGGCATTGTTAAGTCCCGCACCCATATTTTTAGCCAACTGCCAGTTGCCCAAGGAATCCTTTTCAGAATACCAGATGTCTTCATTATCACTGGTGCCACCTATATTATCGGGGTGGTTTTTTCTGGAGAAATAGAGTGTTTTACCATCTGGAGAAAGCAGTGGCTTATATTCTTTGTACTTACTGTTAACGTTCTCATCCAAGCGCTCCTTCAATATATCTGGGTTGATAAATTCAGGAATGTCAATGGAAGCAATAATCGGTATGTCTGAATCTGAAATAGCAATGGCGTCAATGCTATAATAATCAGGTACGGCTGCACCATCAAGCTCAATTTTTACCGCTTTAACTTTGTACGGGGTCTCTTCCATAAATACATTGAGCATCCTTCCTTTTAACGGGATCGCTCTTGGACTGAATGTATTTATTAAATATTCCGTGCCTTGTTCATCATAAGCAAATACTTTAAAAATGGCACTTGCATTATAGGATTCTGCTATGGCAATTTGCCTAATCTGGATGGGATTGGCATATCCAACTTTTATAAATTCTTTTTTGTTCGCCCGCTCGGGTGTCCACGCATTGGGGTTTTCACCTCCGGCTGGCAATACGTTGGGTTTACCAAGAAGTTGTTTGGCAGAATATTGAACGGGGGTTAATTCAGAGGAAAATTCTATCACTTCGGACGCCCATTGTACAACTTGAGCATTTAAAAATTGACATGAAAGAACCAATAAAATGGCGAGTAAAATTCTTTTCATATAATGGGTGATGTTATAAGTGATGTTTAATCAAGGTAAACATAGAAAAAAAAACACACTGAATCCAATTTATAACCCGATTAATATGCCTATTTGATTTTGCAATAAGTTTTAAATCAGATATTTAGTGGTTTAGCGTTCCATGGAAGAATCATTGTAAAGCATAAACCCGAAATGTAGTAATAACCCCCATTTATTTTCGGGATCATCATAATAATTCAGGTTAAAACTTATTGGTCCAATGGGGCTATGCATCACCAATCCAGATGAGCCGGCAAAATAAGCCTTGTCAAACTTTGACCTTCGAACTAACACATCATTTTCAATTTCCAAGGTTTCAAATGGGGTAAATACATATCCTTCAATGCGGAAGTCCAGATTCTGTCTCAACTTGAGAATATTTTTTAACCCTGCAGATGCAAAACTGAAAGCCCTGAAGTTTTGTAATAGCAAGGTACGGCTATCCTGTAATGGGTTGAATGCGGGCAGATTGATCAATGTCCCTTTATAATTCGCAAAAAAATCTTGTTCTGTATAGACCCCATCAAAGGAATAGCCTGTACTCCAACGGCCTTTTTTGAAAAATTGCTCCCACCTAATAGCCGCCCTAAACCATTCATGATTCCTTTTCAATGGATTAATGGAAGAGGTATTGCCGGGAGTGTAATCCTCATCTATGGAAAAGTAATCCAATGATACTTTTAGTCCTTTACCATCGCTAGGATACTGTTTTCTATTAAAACTATTTCTGCCAAAAGAGATTCCAGCCCGATAACCTTTAAGATCAAGGATATCCAATGTATCTAAAGTAGTGACCCCCTGGTTATTGACATACTCGTCTGTATTGTTAATAAATGCACCTGATAGAATAGTCCTAAACTTATTGCCTAATGGCAGTCCAATATTCAACCCATACTTCCTATCTATTCTGTCTAATATGGTAGGGATACCACTGTCTAATAAGAATTCATTTGAATTGATATAATCCCAATTGTTGTAAGTAAGCTCTGGCTCAATATAAAATTGTGAGAAGCCGGAAAGGTTTAACCGGGATTTGAATTGAGCTGATTTGTAAAAACTTCCTGAATAGAAATTGATACTATTTTTCAATAGATAGTTATCAAAATAGTAAAACTTAGCCCCCAAATATATTTGACTGATATTCCTCGATGCAATTACACCACCCAAATCAAAATTCAAATTATTTCTAGGGCGGCCATATAAATGCAGCGCATACAACCCTGATTCCTTGTTAAATTGAATATCAGGATATATGGTTTTAAAGTAGTTTTCGCTTACAAACTTAAAATAGCCCCTTTTTATGTCGTCAAGTGTGAGAGTCTGGCCTTCTTTGAAATGGAATATTTTTTTTATGTATTTCCGTTGCCTGGAATTATACCCATGAAATTCGATATTGGAAAACTGCATTGGTTGGGCGCGATCGGTAAATTTTTTTCTATTCTGCCTTAGTTCTTGGTCGGATTGCCTTGTTTTGATCTTTGCCTTTATTTCGTCCATACTGGCCATGGTGGCCGCATACCCACTATCAATTAATGATTTTGCTTTTGAAAAATCAAAGGAAGTAAAGCCAGATAGATTAGGCTCTATATAGACCCCGCTATCGGGAATGGACGAGGGATCAGATTTGTCAACAAGCATAAAAAGCAAGGAGTTATTGATCAGCTTGTCATCATTTTCGTAAGGATATTTGTTGAAAACCTTTGAAGAAACGTTAGAACCAATGATCACATCGGGTTCAAACTCTTTTTGAGCAATATCCACAGGAAAATTATTATAGATGCCCCCGTCAAAGAGGTATTTGTTGTCGATTTTGATAGGCTTATAGAAAAACGGAACCGATAATGTAGTCCGTACCGCCAAGGGTAAGCTCGCATTTTTTAACACAATTATATTTTGTGTAAAAATATCGGCAGCTACCACCCGTGTGGGCACATATAGGCTATCGAAATTATTATTGGCTATGGCCGAGGCACTTGACAGGTATTCTACTAGCGCAAAATTTAGGGTGAGGTCACTCGCCAAACTAGAATTTAAGGTGGCATTAAATATAGAATCCAATGAAAGGTTGATGGATATAAATGATGAGTTGGGCTTATCCTGATGTAAATAATAGTTATATCCCTTTTCAAATTCTCCGTTTACCCATCTCTGAAACTGATCCGATAGCATAATCCCTTCAATCTGCTTGGCAGAATACCCAGCAGCATAACACCCTGCCACTATTCCACCCATAGAAGTGCCTACTACATAATCAATGGGAATGTTATTCTCTTCAAGGGCTTTGATCACGCCGATATGGGCGAGTCCCTTAGCCCCACCGCCACTCATCACCAAAGCCACCTTTTGTCCCAAAAGCGGGGACATAGTGAATATTAGAAGGATAAGGGCTAGGAGATAATTTGGCCGCATAGTGAATAACAATATTGGTTTAAAACTAAACAAAAATGGCAAGACAAAATTGCCCTGCCATGCTATTTTCCAACATTATTATTCTACTTGCTGCTTGCGAAAACTGGAGAATCTTCTTTAGGGAAATGTATTAAATCCAATTGTGCCATCATCTCCTTCTTTTTAACATCAAAATCAGCCATAGATTCTGGTTTTATTGGGGCCGATGGGGGCAACTCTACTTTTAGTGCATCAATTTGAACACCATTTCTCCAAAAACGGTAACACAAATGGTTGCCCGTTGCAAGTCCAGTATGCCCTACATAACCGATTACTTCGCCTTGCCTTACTTTTGTTCCTGCCTTTATCCCTGACTTGATTTTCGACATATGCAAATATTGGGTGGTATAGGTACTATTATGCCTCACTTTTACATAGTTGCCATTGTATTTTTGGTATCTCGCTTCCACGATTATCCCATCCCCAACGGAACGTATTGGTGTACCTGCTGGTGCAGCAAAATCAGTCCCCCGGTGAGCTTTCCACCTGTGTTGCACGGGGTGGTACCTGTTACCAGAATACCTGGAGCTGATCCTTGTAAAATCAAGCGGGTATTTGAGCAGGGCCTTTCTCAAACTATTACCATTTTCATCAAAATAGTCAATGCCATCTCCCTGATCATAGTAAAATCCATAATAATCATTATCAAAATGATTAAAGTAAATGGATTTGATTCTTCCTGTACCGATAGATTTGCCATCAACGAGGTGGTCTTCATAAATCAGCTTGAACTTATCGCCTTTTTGTAATCTAAAGAAATCTATTTGCCAGGCAAATACATCCACGAATTCATTGGTAAGCTGTGGTGAAAGCCCCAAACCGGTCATGGTCATCGACAGGTTTGATTCAATGACCCCTGCCACACCCTTCTCCACTATTTCTATGTCCCTCAGTTTCCTCTCAACACTAATGGTATCCTTGAGCCTAAATACGACATATTCCGTAGGGTTATGTTCATAAACAAAAGCCTTGGCAGTTTTCAAAGAATCCTGCTCACATATTAAGGTATACTTCCTATTGGTAACGAGCTTCCGCACGTCAAAAACATTCTTGGATAATTTAGCAAGCTGAAATATGGACTCACGCGAGACATTATGCGCAGAGAGTATTTCAGAAATATTTTGATTCCTTTTTATTTTATCTTCGATGACCAAAGCTGAGTCGACCACAATACCATATAACATTTTAGGCTCAGGCTTAATCACTTCGGCCAATAAAGTATCAGGTGCAATGACATCTGTACTCTGCTGATCAGCAGTGTGATTCAATAGGGGAAGGGTAAAATAGACAGTAGCCGTAAGTGCCGCAATTAGCACAAGGCCGATTTTCATTTTTGACATGACTTACTTCAGTTTAAAAAATGGCTCTGCCAAATTTTTTTGGCAAAGAAGTATAATAAAACACTAATAATAGTGATTATGTGAGAAAAAAGCTAAGATTGGGCGTTAAATTCATCTTAAACTCTAAGTTGAAGATGCTAACTACTTGAAAACATATCATTTAGCTATTGACAAAAATAAGTATCATAGGTTGTGGTTGGTTAGGTAATGCCCTTGCAGTCAGGTTCCTTTCTTCGGGTTTTGATGTGGTTGGGTCAACTACCTCACTCACAAAATTGGAACCATTAAAAGAGATGGGTATAGCCCCCGTAGTTTATACTTTAGGAATGCCAATACCGTCAGCGCTTTTGATTAGTGAAATTGTAATTATCAATATCCCTCCTCGGGGTAATTATCTGCAAGGGCTTGAGGAACTGTGCTCCTCTTTAAAATCTGAAACCTGGGTGATTTTTGTTAGTTCAAGTTCTGTATATGAAAATACTAACACTGACGTTTATGAAAATGATGCCAAAGACTTCCCTTCACCTCACACAGGGATATCATTATTGAAGGCTGAAAATGTTTTCTTTGAATCGCCTTTAGATACCACAATTGTCCGCTTGGCTGGTCTTTTTGGCCCCAATAGGCATCCAGGTAAATTTCTGGCAAATAAAGAGAACATAGCCGGGGCCAACAATCCTGTCAATATGATTCATTTGGATGACTGTGTGGGCATCATCCATAAAATAATAGAGTCAAATAGCAGGAATGAAATATTTAATGCTTGTGCAACTGCACATCCGACCAAAAAATTGTTTTATACTGAAGCATCAAAATCATTGAATTTACAGCCCCCAAAATTTAATGATCAGGAAAGTCCATTTAAAATCATCAATTCTGATAAATTAAAATCCGTATTGGATTATAAGTTTAACCATCCCGATCCCATAAAAGCATTAAAATCAATATAAGGCTTTGTATTGTTGAACGCCTTTGTCCAGGAATTTTATAAAATTATTAACATCCTTGTCATACGCTACAGGGCTTATCAATACTTTTTCATCGGCACCTAATAACACATAAAAGGGTTGTGCATTATTATTGAGTCTCCTTATTTGAAGGTCTGTGTTTTGTTTGCCAATAGACTTTTTCACTTTATTGTCATAAGTGGAAGTGTACCATTCCGATTCAGGTAACTCGGTCTTATCATCTACATATAGTGCCACTACAACATAATTTTCCTTTAGCCTTTTCAGTACTTCGGGGTGTGACCATACTACGGCTTCCATTTCACGGCAATTGGTACAGCCATGTCCTGTAAAGTCAATGAACAAGGGCTTCTTTTGTGCCCTTGCACAAGCCAGGGCCTGGTCATAATCAAAATACCCTTTCAGTCCGTGAGGTAAGTGAAGGAAATCAGAATACAAAGGCTCTTCACATATTTTATAATTGGCATTATTTTCCGCTTCGTTGATCAGGTTAAAATCATGTGTGTACATAGGAGGAAGATATCCAGCCAATGCTTTAAGTGGTGCTCCCCACAACCCAGGGATAAGGTAAACGACAAAAGTGAATGTAGCAATGGCCATCATCAATCTTGGAACCCCAATAACTTCCATAGGGCTATCATGTGGAAGACGGATTTTGCCTAACAAGTAAAAGCCCATAAACGAGAAGATCACAACCCAAATGGCAATATTGATATCTCTATCGAGTATGCCCCAGTGGAATGCCTGGTCAGCGATACTTAAAAACTTAAAGGCCAGTGCCAATTCAAGGAATCCCAGTACTACTTTTACGGAATTGAGCCAGCCTCCAGATTTGGGCAAATTACTTAGCCACCCTGGGAAAATGGCAAAAAGAGTAAAAGGGATGGCGAATGCCAATGAAAAAGCGAACATACCCATAATGGGCTTTATAAACTCACCACCAGCCGAGCTTACCAAAATACTTCCCACAATAGGGCCAGTACAGGAAAAAGAAACCAACACGAGCGTAAAGGCCATAAAAAATACCCCTATCAATCCCCCCCGATCAGCGTTCTTATCCACCTTGTTTATTACCGAACTGGGGAGCGTAATATCAAACAACCCAAAAAATGAAAGGGCAAAAATGAAAAATACAGCAAAGAAGATAAGGTTAGGAAGCCACTCTGTAGCTAACTGATTTGCGGTTTCAGGCCCCATCAAAGGCGCTATGGCTGAACCAATTACTGTGTAAATCAATATTATTGACAAGCCATAAATTATGGCCATGCGCCTGTTTTTACCCTGGCCCGTAAAAAAACTCACGGTCATGGGGATAAGTGGGAACACACAGGGTGTTAACAATGCCGCCAATCCAGCTACAAAAGCAAAAATCATGAACCAGATAAGGGATTTATCTTGCTTGGTTGCTATTACTAATTCTGGATCCAAAATGGGCCCTTGGTTTTCAACTATTCCGTAATCAACGGTTGCTTTGGGCTCAGCTGGGATCACTGTTTTCATACTGTCCGTTCCTACATTTACAGCAGGGGTTACAGCCTTATCAACTACTTTGGCCGGTATGGTCTCTTTTTTAGCTGGGCCAGCATCAGCTATTACATTAATTCCGGAAAAATCAAATTCATAGTCAAACGGAATGCACTTGCCATCTACTTCAGTACAAACCTGAAACTCATAGTTTCCTGTAATTTTGGGATTTACATCCAGTATTTTAATCGTTTGACGAAATTCGCCTTTGTGTTTGAATATTTTAACATTACACTCAAACACATCATCATATTTTTCAATAGGATCAATAGCCCTTAAACCACCAACTAATTCATATGATTTATCTTCATTGAAGTAGAAGGTAGTCACCATGGGGCCACAATCTGGGTCGAAATCGGAAGAATAGAGATACCAAGTATCATCTAGGGTAGCAGTAAATATTAGATCCAACTGCTCACCAACCTTTACTTTCTGTTTGCTGGTGGAGTGCTCCCAACTGGAGGGTTCCAATACCTGAGCATGGAGCACAATTGAACTTACAAAAAGAATAAAAAATGTGACTTGAGTAATTATATTTTTCTTCATCAGAATGTAAATGTCAAATTGAAACTTAAAGAGTAGGCATCCAGGTCACCTCCGTTGGGTTTCCCTATGTTCCGGGCTCGTTTTGCGATTAAATATTGTCCTTCTTTCATGATACGCTAAAGTACACCCTTCAAATAATTTATGAAATGCTCAGCTCCCCCTTTTTGATAACCTGTTTTTGCGATCACTTCTCCCTTAGCATTGAGAAGCACAACCAAAGGAAATTCTCCCGTTTTATTGAATTTAGCAGCAAGGCTTTCATTTTGTTCGGTTTGCTCAGCACTCAACTTATTTTTCTTAAGTCGAGGAAAATCGGCTTGCAAGAGCACTAGGTTTTTAAGGGCATAATCTTGAAACGCCTGATCTTCAAAAACCTCACGCGTTAACATAATGCAGGGTTTGCACCAATCAGACCCAGTAAAACTCAAAAGAATGGGTTTGTCCTCTTCTTTGGCTTTGACCAATGCCACATCGTAATCAGTGAGCCACGGAGTAGGGGTTTCCAAGGTTGATAAGGTTAGGCCCATCAATAATAACATTACTAATTTCATAGGTATAATGGATTACGGTTTCTAACACATTTGTTGGACAAATAATTTACGATTGTTAAACAAAAAAGCCCATTATCAACTAAATGACCAATGGGCTTCTCTTTACGCATTCATTGAATGATTATTTGCTTCTATTAGCGTAGTGCTTGTAGAATAGTGTAATTGTTTCAATTCCCTTCATATAATTATGGATTCCATAATGCTCATTAGGAGAATGGATGGCATCAGAGTCCAAACCAAATCCCATAAGTACAGTATCCAAACCAAGTTCATCTTTGAATAGGGAAACAATAGGGATACTTCCGCCATCTCTGGTAGGAATCGGTGCCTTGCCCCAAGCTTCTACAAATGCATCACTAGCCGCAGCATAGGCTACTGAGTCCGTTGGGGTCACTGCTGGCTCACCGCCATGGTGGGGAATGACTTTTACTTTTACCGTATCGGGTGCCAGACTTTCAAAATGTTTTGTAAACAATTCTGATATTTCATCAGAGACTTGATTTGGGACCAAGCGCATGGAAATCTTAGCCGAAGCCTTTGACGGCAATACTGTTTTGGCTCCTTCACCAATATATCCCCCCCAAATGCCATTGACATCTAACGTTGGTCGAATACCAGCACGCTCAAGTGTGGTATAGCCATCTTCGCCACTCACGGCCGCTATTTTCAAATCCTTTTTATACTCATCTAAATCAAAGGGGGCATCGTTCAAGGCTTTTCTCTCTTCATTGGTTAAGTCGAGCACCTTATCATAGAAACCAGGAATGGTAATTCTGTTCTTTTCGTCTTTTAACGAAGCTATCATTTTGCACAGCTCGTTAATTGGGTTGCCAACGGCTCCACCATACACCCCAGAATGAAGATCTCGGTCGGGGCCGGTTACTTCAACTTGTAGGTAACTCAATCCGCGGAGTCCTACCGTTATTGAAGGCGTATCTAGGGAAATCATAGAGGTGTCTGAAATAAGAATGATGTCAGCTTCCAGTTTTTTCTTATTCGCCTTTACAAATATTTCAAGGTTTTCAGAACCAACTTCCTCTTCACCTTCGATCATGAATTTCACGTTACAAGTAAGCGTGTTGGTCTTCATCATTGTTTCAAAGGCCTTAACATGCATGTACATTTGGCCTTTGTCATCACAAGCACCACGTGCATATATTTTGTCATTTTTAATCACAGGCTCAAAAGGTGGTGAGTCCCACAACTCCAAAGGATCAGCTGGTTGTACATCATAATGACCGTAAACCAATACTGTTGGGAGGGAAGGGTCAATCATTTTTTCACCATAGACAATTGGGTAGCCTGCTGTTGGGCAAATTTCGGCCTTATCAACGCCAGCTTGTACTAGGCTGTTTTTTACAAAATCTGCCGTTTTAAAAACGTCATCTTTATATTTTGGATCGGCACTTACTGAAGGGATTCTGAGTAAGCTAAATAACTCATCTAAAAATTTTTGCTTATTATCTTTTATATAATCGACTGGACTCATACGTTTTGAAGTGTTTTTTTTGAAGGCCACAAAGGTAACGTGATTAGTGCAATTCGCCAACCCTACTTTTTTGGCTTAGTGGGGAGTTCAATAACTATGCTAGTCCCTTTTCCTGATGTGCTATTTATGCTGATAGAACCTCCCAGTTTATCTATAGACTGTTTGACAATATACATGCCTAGTCCAGAGCCCTGTGATAGTTCGGTGCCGCGATAAAACATGTCCATTATCTTGGGTAAGTGCTCCTTCTCAATCCCAATACCGTTATCCACGATCATGAGCTTCATTTTAGAGGCACTAATATTGACATCGATCTTCAAAAAAGACTGTTCCTCCCTATTGTTAATATATTTAAATGCGTTGGAAATAATGTTGCCCAATATAATTTTGAGCTTGAGTTTATCGGTCACAAAATATTCTTTATTGAAATTTAAAGACACTTTCAGTTTTGTGAAATTCTCAAGATATTCCAGGTCCTTGATGCACCCTTCAATTATTGTTCTAATGTTCAACTTCTCAGGTGATACTTCCACCCGGCTGGCTTTGGCATAATTGAGCATTGACTTGACGAAATCATCCAGCCTTTTAATGCTTGTTCCAATTTTATTGATGTATTCTAGCTTATCAATATTATTATCGATTTTGGCCACATTCACCAGTCCCAGTATGGAGCTCAAGGGAGACCTCAGGTCGTGGGAGGTTTTATAAACCAACTGATCCAGCTCAAAATTTCTGTCAGACAGCTCTTTCATGGTTCTGTTCAGTTTTTCTTCCCTTTCAAGCAATGAGATATTTTGTCGCTGGAGGGTTTCATTTAATTCCATAAGCTGTTGTTCAGCCAATTTAATATCGGTGATGTCGGTAACAGCCCCATCAAAATATTGATTGCCATCTTTGTCTTCTATCAGAAAGCTGCTCATTAGTGCCCAAAATTTCTCACCGGATTTTCGTTTAAATAGGACTTCCTTATTTCTAATGGTCTTGTTAAGTATTAGTTCACTGAGTACTTCTTTACGTGTTTCGGGATTATAATAGATACTATTAATGTCAGTTTCGATAATTTCCTTAGGTGTGGAGTAGCCAAATATTTCTGCAAAGGTGTCATTTACATAAATCAACCCCTTATTGATTGAGCTACGGTAGAGCCCCTCTTTTATATTCCTGTTGATTGAAGAAATCAAGGCCTCATTTTTTACTAATTTTTCTTCTGCTATTTTTTGATTTGTAATATCCCTGATGGCACCATCAAAGTATTCTATTCCATCATTGGCAATGATGTAGGTACTGCTGATCAGCCCCCAAAATGTTGTTCCGTCTTTGCGTCTGTACTCCGCTTCCACATTATTTATAGACTTTTTACTTAGCAGCTCATTTTTTATTTTGAGACGGACGTTATTATCAACGTACAAAATCGCAGGGTTAATCTTATTCAAATCAGATAGCGAGTCATACCCAAACATGTCCAGAAAAGCTTGATTGACATATTCAAATGACCTATCGGGCAGATTTCGATAGATCGCCTCTTTAATATTATGGTTGATACTTTCGAGTAAGGCTTTACTTTCAAAAAGGTCGTCCTCCGCTATTTTTTGTGTTGTAATGTCCCTAAAATTGGAAATTATACCCCGTACTTCTGGGTCATGAAGCAGATTGGTGAGTGTAGTCTCTACCCAGAGGCTATGTTGCTTTTTATGAATAAGGCGCTGTTGAAAGGAGATGCTTTCGCCAGGTACTTTTGCCGCTTCTGCAAACATTTTTTTCGCCTCCCCTACGTCTTCAGGGTGAACAAAATCAGTGCCCAGATGTCCAATAATTTCATGATCAACGTATCCCACAATATTGACCACCGATGGAGATGCATAAACTATTGCCCCCTCTTCATTGTAAAGCACAATACCGTCATGGGCTTTTTCCATCAATGCCCTGAACTGTTGATCCCCTAACGTCAGCTGAGTTTTATTACTTGAAGGTTTCACGGTATTACAATATAACCATAAATTGTTAATTGTAATATTATCAGGCACTTATGTAATTAAATACTTAAGCCTACTCCGAATTCTACCATGTCGGCTGTTCGGCTATGGGCCTTGAGGCTTACCTGTGCAAAAATGTTATTGGTAAAGTTGTACGCCACGCCATATCGCTGGTACCAGGTGGCATAATATTCCTGGGGGCGGTAAATGTAAAACCCTCCCTGCACTATTACGGAAACCTTACTTATTAAAAGTTGGGTTCCCACTGTAAATGCAAGTTGCCGTGTGTCGTCATCAGGCACATGATCAAGTATGATATTGTTTTGATCCCGATAAACAACATATTGCCGATCAACAGAAGCTTGATCATACTTGAAGGCATCTAATCCAACTAGTAGGTTGTTGTATTTCGATACTTGCCTCGACCCATAAATTGAGACACTATAGGCTTTGTGTTTTACGTCCTCCTGCCATACCTCCCGCCATGACATAGACCCCCGAAGGGCAAAATGGATCTTTTTATTTATAGGCCGCTCAACATTTTCGTTATCAATGGCAACAATTGGCTTTGGGTTGAATACATACCTTATTCCCATACCTACAATTGGATAATTCATGCCGTTATTGGGCATGTTCAACCTGCCATTGGAATAATGCCGGAAGGCCAAGTTGATATTAAAATAGTAGTTTTCATTCAGTTTAAATTCCCTATGAATTGTACCTCTTAATACATAACTGATTTTGCTACTGATAGCTGTATTTTCAGGATTGCTTAATGTATCGAACCTTGCTGAACTGTACACTATGCCAGTACCAATGTTATACCGCCATTTGTTTCTTTTTTTACTTGGCGTAAAGTCCAGATAGGTAGTAAGTGAGTACACATAACCCAGCTCTTTTGGGACACCATAATTGAAATAGGCCGCTGCTAACCCCCATTGTGGATAGTTGTAAAGTTTGTGCCAGGCCTTTTCCCCACTGGCTATTTTATTGGCGTAGATTTCAATACCGTGCAAATTGGTAAACTCAAGCTTCTTCATGGTAGGCTTGTAGCGCAATACGCCCCCATAATAGGGGTTGGCCCCTACTGACCAAGAGGCCTTGTCTGGTTGCCCGTTGGAATAAAAAGAAATAAATAAAAGGAGGAACAGACTTATTAGCCTCATCATTTGGCAACTATCTTTTTTATTGAACGGACAAAAGTATCAATTTCTTCATGTGTATTATAATAGTGGACAGAAGCCCTAAGTACTGCATCCAGATTACGCCTTTTCATGTCTATCAAAGTACCACTTTTGACAGATACTGAGGTATTGATACCCTCGGAATGCAAGCTTTCTTTCAGTTGATAGGGTGTAATTCTGTCGGCATTGAATGTAATGATGCCACACTTGGTTTTACCCATGTCGTGTAATTGTATTTTTTCAATCAAGGTCAATTGATCACGCATATAATTGGCCAATTGAACAATACGGCTCCAAACTTGCCCTGAATCCAATGCATTGAGTTCTGATATGGCATTAGCCAACCCTAATTTAGCAGCAATATTTGATTCCCAAGTTTCAAATTTTCGGGCATCATCCCGAGGCTTGTAAGAATCTTTGGCTGTCCATTCGGCTGAATGAAGATCTAGGTTGAATGGCTCAAAGTCCTTGATCGATTTGGTGCGGGCAAATAAAAATCCCGTACCACGCGGACCACGAAGGTATTTGCGGCCTGTGGCAGTTAGAAAATCACATTTTATTTTCTGTACATCCAATGGATATTGCCCCGCAGACTGGCATGCATCCAATAAGTAGTAAATATTGTGGCGACTGGCAATTGATCCAATTTCCTCTGCTGGATTGACGATACCGTTGTTGGTAGGGATGTGGGTAATGGATATCAATTTGGTTTTATTACTGATCGAGTTCCCTAGCTCATTTAAATCCAGATCCCCAGTAGCATCTACCCCAATTACTATCGTTTTTGTCCCAAACCGCCTTTCTGCTTGTAAATAAGCAATATAATTACTGGCGTACGCTGTAGTGTCACTAATGATCTCGTCACCATTTTTAAATGGAATGGAGAAGAAGGCGCGTTCCCATGCGGTAGTGGCACTGTCTGTTGTTGCTATCTCCGAGGGTGACGCATTGATTAACTTACCTAGTTCCGAATAGAGTGATTCAATCTTATCAGCATATTTAAAAGCAGTTTCATACCCTCCGTATTGGGCTTCCTCTTGCAGATATTGAAGCTGAACATCCAGCGTGGACTGGCTCACCAATGATGCCCCCGCATTGTTGAGATGCAATACATTGTTACACCCCGGTGTATTTTTTCTTAATTGATCAATGTTCATGTGACTGTTTGGTCATTCCATTTAATAATACCCCTATGTACTGATCCAACTTCGCCACAACCTCCTCGATAGTTAATTGTTGCAGCGAGGTGATCAATTCATTTTTGATTGCGTAAAGCATTGCTGTTGCTATTGGTAGTGGAGTGCCAATAATACTATCTTTAAAAGAGCTGAGCCTTTTACTTACTGCTAACACTTCCCTTTTCCGGATCTGATTCCTTAGCGGGCTGTGACTATCAAACAATAACCTGCTCATATCTGAAAACCGTTGGGCAAACTTAATTTCAAGAACTAAATAAGTAAACAACCATTCCCGAAGATTAGAACGATTTAAGTGTGCTCTTGATATCAGTTCTTCCTTTGTTTCCAGGCTTTGGTTTACTAAATAAGCATATAAATCATCCTTATCGGTAAAATATTGATAAACACTTCCTTTAGCCATCTTTAACTGCTTTACAATGGCTGAAATAGAAGCTCCCTGATATCCATTTTGCCCAAACTCAGTTATGCAGGCATCAGTGAAATTGGCTTTCTTTGTTGAATTAAGCTTATTGAATGTACTGCTTGGCATATTTTATGACT
Source organism: Flammeovirgaceae bacterium UBA1842 (assembly GCA_002338655.1). Classification (GTDB taxonomy): domain Bacteria; phylum Bacteroidota; class Bacteroidia; order Cytophagales; family Cyclobacteriaceae; genus Fulvivirga. The sequence continues at coordinate 44,444 of DDIU01000027.1, forward strand.
GACTGGTCATAAATATAAAAACTATTGCCCAAACTTCCAGTTAAAGTCTTCAAAAGTTGCATCTGGCAGCTCGGTCAAGACTTTTACATTATGTGGCCCTTTCATATCGGATCGATCGGAGGAAAGCAACAAACCATTATAGTCTTTGTAGTTATCCCATGGCCAAATTACAGAGGCGGTATCCTGACTGGCATTGTTAAAGAATGCCCATTGCTTAATTAAGGAGTCACTTTTTGTAATATAAACTTCGTATTTGTTGTCAGGTGTAACTCCAACAGCATTAAAAGTTAACTCAAGTATAGTTGCGGGTTCCCCTTTTAATGTGGCCCCCTCGCCAATGTATTTTAAGGTTACGCCATTTTCCTTCAATTTAAAAGGCATGACCAACCAATACGAATCATTGATCCAAATACTTTTTGCCCTATTGATCAATAACTTTAAGGAGTCTGCGTCTTTAACTTCACCTCCTTTTAATAATACCTTACCTGTCTCATCATTAATATTAATGAGATACACTGCTGTATCTGATGGGGCTTCGATTCTTACCCGTCCCGTGTATTTATCCCAGATCAAGTCACGTCTGTTAAAAAAATTCCAGGAAATGTATCTTGTTTGATCCCACTTATTGCGGCCACCCATCGCATGCATAGTAGCATCTGCCCAGGCTATTGCTTTCTCATCCGAATTCATGGAATCGAATCCGCTCGCAGCCGGATTTAAATCTTCACTAACCTCTTCCTTGCTTTCATTACTTGGGCTACAGCTTAAAAGAATCCATAAAAGGAATATACTATGGATTGATCTTCTTATTGCCTTTGTCTTTAATATGGATAAAATCGAGTATCTGAACATCTTTCTCTTTAAAAATAAATTTCCTAATTAAACTTTCCACAGGCAAGATAATAACTGCCATTGAAACTTGTATCATAAAATCGAGAACAGGTGAACTCTCATCACCAAACTCGTTCTCAGCAACAGTTTGAATAAATTCAATAATGATAATAAGTGTTATCAAAGCCAATAGCCTACTCAACAACCTATATCTGAAGCCCAGTTTTTTTAATCTGACAGAAATAAAGAGCAACATGGCCATAGCCGAAAATTCAAATGCATAAAACCAGGGTCGCTTCCAATAGGGGGGCACTATTTCAAATGTTAAGGGTTCGATTTCACTTACCACCCCTAAGATATTCTTAGACCTCATTTTTAATTTATACTTGCCGTCAGGTAGATAGGGAAAATTGACGATGTTGTAGTTTCCAGACCAATCAGACCACTCATCGCTCAGCCCCTCTAACTTATACTGGTATTTAATATCCAATATGCCCGAAAACTCTGGTTGTGCATATTCAAAAAGCAATGAGCTGTTCTCCTGATCAAACCTTAGGCCTTGCTCTGGCAACAGCGTCCTATCTCCTGTTTTGATCCATTTGAGATATAAATTATAAGGGTGTATGAGATCCTCCTCGCTTTCTGTTAATTTATATAAATCATTATGTGCTGTTACCACCCAGTGATTTTGGTTGGGATCTGAAGAGATATAGCTAATATTCTTAAAAACGCTTAATAGGTTTAACTTGTTAGAGCTTTTGGCTTCCGCCAATTGTGTCCATTCTTCGCCCCCAAATATCCATACCTCCCCATTGGCGCCATTGAGGTATTTAAGTGAGTTTGTACTATCTACATTTGTAATTTTCCGGGTATTTGGATCTATTGAAAATATGCCTGATTCATTTACAAATAAATTCTTACCATCCTTTTCTGCACCGAAAGTATTGAAATAATAAGGATTGTTTATTTTGTAACTATCGGTATTTGCTATTTCGTTATTGGCTATTGTTACATAGTAAATTTCATCCGTTGAACATAGCCAAATACGACCATTGGAATCTTCGAATATGTACTGAATCTGATCCCTAAAATCCCCAAAAAGGTTGATCTCCTCATGCTCTTTGGTATTTAACTGGAATGTTTTGATCTGATTGGAATAAGTAGCAGTTATTATTTTATTCGATTTTTTGGCAATAGTAAAAGTGTGTATAGGCTCTGTACTTATTGGGATGGCCTGAGTCCCCTCAATGAGATATAACCCATCCAGTCCACCACAATAAAGCTGGTCCCCATTGCTCATAAAGTGAAATACCTTTGAGGCTATTCCCTTCACTCGGGTATATTGATAGGTAATGGCTTTTAGCTCCCGTTTAGTTCGTGATTTATAAACTGTTTTGGAAGTGGTTTCTGTTTTTGTGGGTGGTTCTGCATTGTCCTTTTTTAAGAATCCGAATAGCCCTTTGCTCTTTTTTGGCTCTGCTTTTACCTCATGTGTGGTTTTTACCACCTTGCGTTCGAGGTAAGAAACGTCTTCATAATTCTTTACCTTTTGTAAATAGAACAACCCTAAACTTGTACCTACATATAAGCTGTCGTTATGGTTAGTAACGGATAGGATATTCCCCTCTAAACCCGGATATTTATTGAAGCTCCTGAATGGTAGGCTTGGCGAAATACGGGTAAACCCTGCACTATGCGCCACCCATATCCCTCCATTGGTATCTCTGGCAAAGGCAAAAACCTCATTGTCTGGCAGTCCTGATTGATAATTGACTACTTGCTCTATCGATTTAGTGCGATGGTTGATAAATATCACCCCACCTTTCAAAGTGGCCACCGATGAAAGCGTATCATTGATCCAGATTCCATCAATGATCTCACTGTTTTGTAAATATTCATCATCGTCCTTGATTTCCAGATCTATTACTTTTTTATCATCATATACTTTTAGTGTATTGTTTACCAATCCAATGAGGTACTGTTCTTTATTGGGGAGTTTAGAAATAAATTCAACGTTTAATTGGTCTAAAGCCTTTATGGGTGTTACTTCTAATTCATCTTCACCAACCAGTTGCAATCCACTCTTTTCAGTTGAAACATAAACTTTCCCCGCCATTTGAAATAGCTTATATAATTCCCCACTATAGTTGGATTTAATTTTTTTGAAAGTTCCATCCGCCAATGAATATCGAATGACAGATTCATTGTTTATTCCATATAAAACGCCATTATTCAGAAGTATTGAGAAAATATTATCAACCTGTTTGGTGCTATCCAGCAAGGATTGATAAACCAGGTCGTTATTTTTATCCCGAATGAGCTTGCCAATGCCATTCAGACCGCCCATGTATAATGTATTATCTTCAGTATTGAAGGCCAATGAAAATATAGCAGCCGGTGTAAGGGTATGGTCCCAACTTCTTCCGTCAAATCTTAAAACACCTATTCTATTGGCAATGCATATTACCCCTTTATTGTCTTGGGCAATATCAAAGTTGACATTATCAATATTTTCACTTTTGTGGGAGTAATGGGTAAGGAAAAAATCCCCATTCTGTGCACTTGCAATGCCAATACTAAGGCATATTAAGAAAAGTGTTTTCAGCAAAAGTTTCACCAATTAATATTGATTAGGTTGTTGATAGAACAACTAATGTAATAAGTTTTTAATACAAAAACCCTGTAAATTTTACAGGGCTTTGTCAACCTTAGCTTAAAAAGCGGTTTATATTATCCCCTGAGCAAGCATGGCGTCTGCCACTTTTACAAAGCCGGCAATGTTGGCCCCTGCTTGATAATTTGTTCCAAGTCCATACTCTTTTGAGGCCCGCAAGCAACAGTCGTGAATTTCTTTCATAATCCCCTTGAGTCGGTCATCTACCTCATCCCTTGACCAATATATACCGCCATAATTTTGTACCATTTCTAAGCCCGAAGTGGCCACACCCCCCGCATTGGAAGCTTTGCCAGGAGCATAATTTACCCCAGCTTTCATCAAAATGGTGATAGCGTCAGACATCGTGGGCATATTGGCGCCTTCAGCCAGTAGCTTTACACCGCCAGCAATTAAATTCTTGGCATCCTTAGCATTGATTTCATTTTGTGTAGCACAGGGAAAAGCACAGTCAGCCTTATGCGACCACAATGGGTTATGGTCAGACTTTGAATTGGCGAAATATTTAGCAGATTTGAATTTATCTGCATATTCTGAAATCCTGCCGCGTTTTTCATTTTTCAATTCCATTAAGAAATTCAGTTTTTCGGCAGATATCCCATCTTCATCATAAATATAGCCCGATGAATCAGAAACAGTTACTGGTTTGGCACCAAGTAGCAACAGCTTTTTAATGGCATATTGAGCCACATTACCTGAGCCGGAAACGAGGCAAACCTTGCCATTTAAAGAGTCCTTTTTCTCGGCCAACATGTTTTGGGCAAAGTAAATAAGTCCATAACCGGTAGCTTCTGGCCGGATTAAACTCCCACCCCAGCCCTGGCCTTTTCCAGTTAGCACCCCGGTAAATTCGTTTTGGATTTTTTTATAGGCGCCAAACATAAAGCCGATCTCCCTTCCGCCCACTCCAATGTCCCCAGCAGGTACATCAATGCGGTGTCCAATGTGTTTTGAAAGTTCAGCCATAAATGATTGGCAAAATCGCATTACTTCTCCATCAGATTTGCTCTTGGGATCAAAGTCAGAGCCCCCTTTGCCACCACCCATTGGCAGTCCGGTAAGTGCATTTTTAAATATTTGCTCAAAGGCCAAAAATTTGAGGATACTTGGCGTTACTGAGGGGTGAAACCGCAACCCTCCTTTGTATGGGCCAATGGCACTGTTCATTTGTACCCTATAACCTTTGTTGACCTGCACTTCTCCATTGTCGTCTACCCAGGTCACACGAAAGCTGATTAACCGCTCGGGCTCAGACATTCTCTCGAATATTTTAGCCTGTTTGTATTTGGGGTGTTTTTCTATGACTTTTTCAACGGTTTCGTAGACTTCGTCTACGGCCTGATGGAACTCTGGTTCGTTAGGGTTCCGATTAAAGATTGTGGTGAGTAAATCGGACATGAAATAAAATTTTTGCTAAATATACTATAAAAGGAAAGATTACAAACTTTGTAAATACGGCAATTAAAGCTTTTGTGCTAAAAACTTAGCAGTATGGTTATCTTTAAGAAGCACTAAATCTTCGGGCAAACCCGCAAAAGTAATATTGCCACCATACTCTCCACCCTCGGGGCCAAGGTCTATGACCCAATCTGCTGACTTGATCACTTCCATATTATGCTCGATAATGATAACACTATTGCCCTGTTCTATTAGTGCATTAACAGAGTCCATGAGTTTTGAAATATCATGAAAATGAAGACCAGTAGTAGGCTCATCAAATATAAAGAGTATATGGTCTTTACTGTCCTTCGAGTTCTTACCAAGATAAAAAGCAAGCTTAACCCGCTGAGCCTCCCCACCACTCAGGCTATTGGAGGATTGCCCCAAGCCAATATAACCTAGGCCAACATCATATAAAGGCTTAATTTTATTGATGATGGGGGTTTTTCCTTCAAAATAATCGAGGCTTTCCTCTACGGTTAAATCAAGGACTTGCGATATGTTTTTCCCGTGGTATTCTACCTCCAATACCTCTTGTTTAAACCGTTGTCCTTTACAACTTTCACAAGTAAGGAAAATATCGGCCATGAATTGCATTTCAATTTTTACAACCCCTTCTCCCTGACAGGTTTCACAACGGCCACCATCTACATTAAATGAGAAATGCGATGGCTTATAACCCCTTTGTTTGGATAGTGGCATATCAGCAAAAAGCTGCCTTATGGCATCATAAGCTTTCACATAGGTCACCGGGTTCGATCTTGATGACTTCCCGATCGGATTCTGGTCTATAAATTCAATCTGAGTTACTTTTTCGTAATCACCCTCCAGCTTGTCAAACTTGCCCGAAGCTTCCGATACCGTACCCAAAATTTTTCCTACAGCGGGGTTTAGGATTTTCTTAACCAAAGTGGATTTTCCCGAGCCACTGACTCCAGTTATTGCCGTAAGGACCCCCAACGGAAAGGTGACATCTATATTTTTAAGATTGTTTTCACTTGCACCAGTTATTCGGATAGCGTCTTTCCATTTCCTTCGATTGGTGGGAACGGTAAGCTTATCCCTACCCAATAAAAAATCGGCCGTATGGCCGGTAGCCATGGGAATATCTTTCATGGTGCCTTGAAATACAAGCTCACCCCCATGTATACCAGCATCTGGTCCAATATCAATAATCTGATCTGCTTCGATCATCACCTCCTCTTCATGCTCAACTACAATAACGGTATTTCCTAAGTCACGCAACGTTTTTAATACCCCCACTAATCTTTGTGTATCCCTGGGGTGTAAACCAATACTGGGCTCATCTAAAATATACATTGAACCTACTAATGCGCTCCCTAACGAGGTGGCCAGTTTTATGCGCTGAAATTCCCCTCCAGAGAGGGTGGCTGTCATTCTATTCAAGGTTAAGTAGCCTAGTCCGACTTGTTGTATATAATCCAAACGGCTCCTAATTTCTTTTAAAATCCGGTTACTGATTTTTTGATCATGCTCATTGAGCTCCAGTCCGTTAAAAAACTCTGCGTTTTTATCAATTGGCATCAGCACCAAGTCCGTGATTGATTTACCTCCGACCTTAACATAACTGGCGTCTTTACGCAATCGGGTTCCCCTGCAATCAGGGCATACTGTTCTTCCCCGATATCGTGAAAGAAGGACACGGTATTGGATCTTGTGTGTTTTGCTTTCCAAATGTTTGAAAAACTCAGTCAGCCCTTTGAAGTATTTATTGCCTGTCCATAACACTTCTTTTTCAGCATCAGTCAGTTCATAATACGATCTGTGAATAGGAAAATCGAATTGGATACCGTCTTTAAGTAATGGGGCAAGCCATTTTTTCATGGTTTCACTACGCCAAGGGGCTATTGCTCCCTCATAAATAGAGAGGCTTTTATCGGGAATAACCAGGTCAATGTCTATGCCCAATACCTTACCAAAACCTTCGCAGGTCCTGCAGGCGCCATAAGGATTATTAAAACTGAATAGATTGGCCGAGGGTTCAACAAATCTCATTCCATCGGCTTCAAACCGATCAGAAAATTGTTTGGTTTGCTCACCATTTACATGGACGTAACAATCACCAATGCCTTCAAAATAGGCGGTTTGAACAGAATCTGAAATGCGATAAACACTGTCATCATCTTCTTTATCTACAACAGCCCTGTCAATGAGGATCTCAGTTTTTTCATCTTTACCAAACTGATGTTTTTCCTCGATAAGTTCTTCAATGAATTTCGTTTCTTCCCCTATTATTACCCTAGGATAACCCTTGCTAAGCAATATATGGAGTTCTTCCTCAACTGTCCGGGCCCCATTGAGTTTCAATGGGCACGATATCATCACTTTGGTGCCTTTTGGAAACGCATGGATATAATTAACCACATCCGTTACTGTATCCTTGGCTACAATTTTTCCGCTAATGGGCGAAACGGTTACACCAATTCGGGCAAACAATAATTTCAGGTAATCGAAAATCTCCGTTGAAGTACCTACCGTAGAGCGGGGGTTACGGGTATTTACTTTTTGTTCAATGGCAATAGCAGGGGAAATACCTTTAATGTAATCCACTTCGGGCTTTTCCATTCTGCCCAAAAACTGGCGTGCATAGGAACTCAAACTTTCTACATACATTCTTTGCCCTTCGGCAAAAAGTGTGTCAAAAGCCAATGAAGATTTGCCAGAACCCGACAAGCCGGTGATTACCACCAGCTTATTTCTAGGTATGGCAACACTTAAATTTTTTAGGTTATTGACCCTTGCCCGTTTTACAATGATAAATTGCTTGGGGTCCAGTGTTTCTAATAGGTTGTTCTCGAGCGTCTTTGGCATAAGGTCTGCAAAGATACATTAGTATGAAGAGATTAGTCAGCTAATGGCAGTCTTAATCATCATCGAAGTCAGGGTCAAAGCCAGGGTCAATGTTTTCATCACCATCCCTGTCATCATCCTCCTCTTCATCATCTACATCATAACCACCAGCACTGTTTTTCGTAACAGCGATTTTGACCAAATAAGTTGTATCACTCGTTTCTAATGGTACAACAAAAAACGGCTCATTCTTTGCGTTTTGTAACCTCATCAATGAATTTTCAAATCCATCGGGATACTTTTTTTTAAGTAAAGTCTTCAGCTCTCCGTCTAGATTTTCCAGACTTTTAATGACTCTTTTCTTTTCCATGAATTGTTAATAATAATCTGTATTTTGAGTTTAATGAACGTTATTTTCAAGTGTTTATAAAAACATGCAAGAGTAAAAAATAAAATAATTAAAAAAGTGATTTTAAATAATAAGTTTAATGAAGTAAATAAAAACCTAAATAGAAAAAGATTTTACAAAACATTTGCATGTTCGGGTTTTATTTTTTTAGATTTGACTCCTTGCGAAAATCTATTTTTTAAATAAACCCTGGGAGCAACAATATGATATAGACCTCTACGTTAACTAAATTGTAAACCTTAATGGAGAAGTATAAGATCAGTGATGGGAAGTTGGTATCACTTTACAAAAACGGTAGCGAGGAGGCTTTTGAACAGTTGCTTTATAGGCATAAGTCCAGGATTTTCACCACCATCTATCTTATTGTAAAGGATAATTACGTAGCGGAAGATTTGCTGCAAGAAACCTTTATCAAGGCCATACGAACGATTAAAGAAGGTCGATATAATGAAGAGGGTAAATTTTTACCCTGGATCTTGAGAATAGCTCATAATCTGGCCATTGATAATTTTAGAAAAGAAAAGCGATATCCGACAGTTATACTTGAAGACGGTAGTTCGGTGTTTAATACTTTACGTTTTGCTGAAGATTCAGTAGAATCGGAACATGTGAAACAAGACACCCACGCCAAATTGAGACAGTTGATCGAAGAGTTGCCTGAAGCACAGCGGGAAGTACTGGTGATGCGCCATTATATGGACATGAGCTTTCAGGACATATCGGAGAGTACGGGGGTGAGTATTAACACGGCTTTGGGAAGAATGAGGTATGCGCTTATCAATCTGAGAAAAAAGATGAAACAATATAAAATTGCGTATGATCAGAACATTTACCCAAGATGATGTAATCAGGTATGTATACAATGAAACTTCCGAAGAAGAAAACAAGGAAATAGAAAAGGCAATGCTTTGTGACCCAGAGTTACAGATGACCTTCAAGGAAATTCGTGGTATCAAAAACCGATTGGACGAGGCTGTAAAGTCTCCGTCCGATAAGGTGACAAATAATATTCTCAATTACTCAAAAACGCTAAATTTGCTTTCCAATAAATAAGGAATGCAAAGAAAAGAGAGATTTGAACTTTTAATAGAATATTTCACAGAACACCAACCTGACGCTGAGACGGAACTGCAATATGGTAATCCGTATGAATTGCTTGTGGCTGTAATTCTCAGTGCTCAATGTACAGATAAAAGAATAAATGCCGTCACACCTGCTCTATTTGAGCGTTTTCCAACCCCAGAACTATTAGCTACCGCTCATTTTGATGAGGTTTTCCCGCTTATCAGATCAGTATCGTATCCCAATAACAAATCCAAACATCTGATAGGCATGGCCAAAATGCTTGTAGAAGATTTTGACTCTGTAGTGCCTTCAGAAATTTCAGATTTACAAAAATTGCCCGGAGTAGGAAGGAAAACAGCCAATGTTATTGCCTCGGTAGTTTATGACCAGCCTGCCATGGCGGTGGATACTCATGTATTCAGGGTGTCCAAACGGTTGGGGTTGGTCAATCAGAATGCCAAGACCCCATTGGAAGTAGAGCGTCAATTGGTCAAACATATTCCTAAAGAGCACATTGCACGGGCACATCATTGGCTCATCTTACATGGCAGGTACACTTGTGTAGCAAGAACACCCAAATGCGGTGAGTGTAAAATCAGCCAATTTTGTCGGTATTATGAACGGATCAAATTGAAATGAGAATTTGTCTAGTTCACCAATATTATAAAACCCCTCAATCGGGAGGCGCTATTAGATCCTATTACATAGCAAAGTACCTTACTGAAAAAGGCCATGAGGTTACAGTTATTACGGCCAGAAATAATAAGGCCTATTCTGTTGATAAGGAAGATGGCTATGAAGTGCATAATCTGCCAATCTATTATTCTAATCACCTCAGTTTTTTAAGTCGAATTCACGCGTTTCTATTATTCGTTTGGTCTACCAACCGTTTGATGAAAAAATTGCCGCGTTTTGACCTTAATTATGTAATCAGTACACCACTTTCTACGGGTTTGATTGCGCTGAAATCAAAAAAAAGAACCAAGACTCCTTATATATTTGAAGTGGGTGATCTGTGGCCTGATGCGCCTATTCAATTGGGGGTGATTAAAAACCCTCTGTTTAAATGGTTGACCTATAGGTTTGAGAAAAAAGTATATCGACATGCCCAATCTGTAGTAGCCCTATCGCCCGATATTAAAGAAAACATATTGGCCAAAGTTCCTAAGCAAAAGGTAGGGGTGATCACCAATTTAGCAGATTTAAAATATTTTAATCCAGGTAAATCCCTAAAGCCCATTGAAAAAGAAAAGTTTGTCATTGCGTATTTGGGGAGCATGGGTATGGCCAATCATTTAGAGTATTTAGTGGATGTTGCCAAGGCACTCTCAAGTGATACTCGCCTTCAATTTATCATAATGGGTGAGGGGGCGAGGCATGAAGCCATTGAGAAAAAAATAAGTCAGGAGAAGGTGAATAATATTCAATTTTTACCCCAACGCGATAAAAAAGGAGTATTGGAATTAATGAATGAGGTAGATGCCATTTACGTCTCCTTTTTAAAAGCGCCCATTCTTTCATCTGGAAGTCCCAATAAGTTTTTTGATGGACTGGCAGCAGGGAAATTGATTATTATCAACTTCAAAGGATGGATAAAAACGTTAATTGAAAAACATGAATGCGGCTTTTATCATGATCCTACTCAGCCGAAGGACTTTTTCGAATTAGTCAAGCCTTACATAGAGAGGAAAGAAAAATTAGCGGAAGCCCAACAGAACGCCAGAATACTCGCAGAGCAATTCACTCCAGAGGTGCAGTTATCACAGTTGGACGAGATAATAACTCTTTAGGGTTTGATGTTCGTTGTTAGGTTCGTGAGACACGAACCTTGGGAGGTATTTTTTTTAAAGAATTCTAGTAGCTAAAGTATATTGGCATTATTTTAATTTTATACGGGTTTATGGTAATTTGAGGAGTTGATGAGAGCATTAGCAAACACATTTGGTCTTAGTATAATTCTATCTCTCCTATTATTCTTTTTTATATGGATAACAGAATCAATAAGTGATGCCACTTACACATTGGTTTTAGGAGGATCAACCATTTTATTTATTTCTTTAATAATCAACATTGTTTTTGCATTATTTACAACACGCCTAACAAATAGTACAATCTGGACAGAGATTATGCTAGCCTTCAGTATAACACTTATTACTATTACTGCTTATGTTTCCATATCGGATGATATAATTAATTGGATAGATTACCTAACTCAGACAATTGTTTTGTCTCTGGCTAGTACTTTAATCCTTGTTCCTCTCAACAGGTGGACTAAAAAACGTATTTAACACCTCTCATAAAATAGAGCAAAGCCATTACCTTGGTTAGCAAGACACAGTTCTAATCCTCAAACCTTACAGGTTTATTTTCTAAATTAAGATTAAACCTGTAAGGTTTCTGATTCGTGGTTCGTGTCTCACGAACCAAAAACTAAAATCTCAATAGGGCATAGCCTTTAAGCTGATAGGTGGTCACCGTGGTGAGCATGGAGGTAGCTATTTGTACATGCTCATTTACATCTGCCATATCAATTTCTCGTGAGATCAACGATTGCCCACACACAGTAAGCAATACACCTGCATCTGAAAGGGCCTTGATCAATTCGTTATTCGGATTATCAATTCCGTATTTCTTTTTATAGACTTTGTCATTAGCAATGGCTATAGTAGCACCGCCATGGATGGCCAATACCACTTTCATTTTAGACATATCAGCACCTGATACGGCATGTAGATTCAGCATCCTTGCCACGTTGTTTAGTGACCAATTGAATTCCTTGGGATCATCATTGCCCGTAACCACATCAATTACTATTTTGTATTCGAGTGCTGGGTCTGCCTTTACTGTAGCATCAGGGATTTCAAAAATACCACCAAATGGATTGATAACAGGATTGAACCTATCTTGTGCCTGAGCAACTGTAGATAAGAATAAAAGAGCAATCAGAACATTGAGCTTTATCATGATTTTAATTTTTTTATACTGGCATCTGAGAAAAGATATTTTGAGTTTAAATTTTTTGTTGATACCCTTTTATTCCCTAAAGGGATATTCAGATCAACTCCCGTTAGTCGGCTATTGTAGGTTTTAAGCATTTCAGAAATATCTTTTCTCGGAGGCCTTGATTCATTAAGGTGGCCAATATAGGCAAATAATCGCCTTAATGGCACAAAATCGGTCTGATGTCAGCCTAAAATTTATTAGCTATTAAAAATGACGTTTAATCGAAAAAAACGAAGGCTTCTGGCATTTCCCAAAAGGACCCCCTTCCCCTAAAGGGGTGCCAGAAAGTCCCCTTTAGGGGATTT
>DDIU01000010.1:0-389 GCA_002338655.1 Flammeovirgaceae bacterium UBA1842
ATCGGGACGCTCTAACCAACTGTGCTACATCAATTGAGGATAACAAAAAAAGCACCTCGCAGTGCTTTCTTGTGGATCACGAATGATTTCGGGAGAACACAAGACCTTCCCGATGCAATCGGGACGCTCTAACCAACTGAGCTACATCAATAGGGACGAACAAAAAAAGCACCTCGCAGTGCTTTCTTGTGGATCCCGAATGATTTCGGGAGAACCCATGACCTTCCCGATGCAATCGGGACGCTCTAGCCAACTGAGCTACATCAATTGAGGATAACAAAAAAAGCACCTCGCAGTGCTTTCTTGTGGATCACGAATGGTTTCGGGAGAACCCACGACCTTCCCGATGCAATCGGGACGCTCCAATCAACTGAGCTACATAAACAGGG
>DDIU01000010.1:574-705 GCA_002338655.1 Flammeovirgaceae bacterium UBA1842
TTCCCGATGCAATCGGGACGCTAATCGGGACGCTCTAACCAACTGTGCTACATCAATTGAGGATAAACAAAAAAAGCACCTCGCAGTGCTTTCTTGTGGATCCCGAATCATTTCGGGAGAACCCAAGACCT
>DDIU01000010.1:815-69838 GCA_002338655.1 Flammeovirgaceae bacterium UBA1842
CCGATGCAATCGGGACGCTCTAGCCAACTGAGCTACATCAATAGGGACAAACAAAAAAAGCACCTCGCAGTGCTTTCTTGTGGAGAAGATGGGATTCGAACCCACGACCTCTTGACTGCCAGTCAAGCGCTCTAGCCAACTGAGCTACATCCCCATTTTTTTCAAAACTTGACAATTGAGCCTGTCAGCAGACAAGGCTACCTCCCAAATTGGAACGCAAATATAATTAATAATCAATTATTAAAAAGGTCTGCGGGCAGTAATAAACCGCTTTTTATAATAGTCGGAGTCAAGGTCATTTTCCACCACCCCCAAGGAAGATGAACTATGGATAAATTTAACGCTGCCACCCCTAACTTCAGTGACCAATCCTACATGTGTTATCTTCCTACGTTTCTTCCCTGTTGCAAAAAACACCAGATCACCGGGCTGCAGTTTCCCTTTCTTTACCTTCACCCCCACCTTACTTTGTTCGTTGGAAGTACGGGGTAGGGTATAATTTACCGTCCTAAACGAATTGCAAAGCAATCCAGAGCAGTCTATCCCTCCGCGGGTTGTTCCTCCCCACCGATATGGTGTTCCTACGTAGGAACGTGCTGTATTGATGATGGTGTTAATTTTCTGTTCCCTCACCCGTGCCTTTTTGGCGGAGCCACAAGAATAAACAACTAGAGACAGCAGAATAAAAACAATGAACCTGAACTTCATTGGCAAAAAATTGTATCAGTTTAAAAAATCAATTTAAACTTACTCAATTCTTTTCAACCATAGTAAAAACATTCTAATTTTCACCAAAGATTAACAAATGGAGAAGGAGCTAAGATCATTAAAGAGGCAGTTGGAGGGTGAGTTGCTTATGGACTCCGTTTCAAAAGCATTATATGCCACTGATGCTTCTGCCTACCGTGAGCTACCTGTAGCGGTAGCTATTCCAAAATCAAAAGCGGATATCGTAAAACTCATCCATTTTGCAAATACATACAGCACTTCCCTGATTCCCCGTACAGCGGGTACGTCTTTGGCTGGGCAGGTAGTCGGCAATGGGATCATTGTAGACGTCTCCAAACAATTTACAGAAATTATAGAAGTCAATAAAGAGGAGAAATGGGTACGGGTACAGCCCGGTGTGATCAGGGATGAACTCAACATGCACCTGAAAGATTACGAACTGTTCTTCGGTCCCGAAACCTCAACGGCCAATCGCGCCATGATCGGTGGCATGATCGGCAACAATTCCTGTGGGTCAAACTCCATTGTTTATGGCAGTACCCGGGAAAAATTAATTTCAGCCACTGTGCTGCTTTCTGATGGCACTGAAATTGAATTATCTGCACTCAGTAAGGAGCAGTTTGATGATAAATGCAAACAAGGTGATCTAGAGGGGCAATTGTATCAGAATATCAATTTGATATTGTCAGACCATCAAAACAGGTTAAATATAGCAGAGCACTATCCAAAAAAATCGATTAAACGTAGAAATACAGGCTATGCGATCGACCTGCTTATGGATTCGGAGCCATTTCTTGATGGGGCCGAAATGTTTAATTTTTGCAAACTTTTGGCAGGATCTGAAGGTACATTGGCCTTTGTAACAGAAGCCAAACTTTCACTTGATCCATTGCCACCCGTTCATAAAGCATTGTTATGCATCCATTTCGAGAGTATCTATGAATCACTACAGGGCAATCTAATTGCTTTAAAGTATAGTCCATCCGCTTCTGAATTGATGGATCATTATATTTTGGAGCGAACGAAGGAGAATATCATCCAGCGTGAAAATCGGTTTTTTGTTAAAGGAGACCCAAAAGCAATACTGGTTGTAGAGCTAAATGCTGAAGATGAAAATTCCCTAAACTTAAAAACCGATCAGCTTATAGATGAATTAAAAAAGGCAGGATTAGGGTATCATTATCCAACGGTGATAGGGGTTGATATGAAAAAAGTATGGGAGTTGCGAAAAGCAGGCCTTGGCTTGCTGAGCAATATACCCGGAGATGCCAAGCCTGTACCGGTAATTGAAGACACAGCTGTTGACGTAAATGACCTTCCTGAATATATTCGGGAGTTCAATGAAATACTAAAAAAACACGATCTCTATTGTGTACACTATGCACATGCGGGTTCTGGTGAATTGCATTTACGCCCAATTATTGACTTGAAAACCGAAAAAGGCAATCAGCTATTCAGGACCATTCTTGAGGAAATTGCCAATCTTGTAAGGAAATATAAGGGTTCATTAAGTGGAGAGCATGGTGATGGGAGGCTACGGGGTGAGTTTATTCCATTTATGATCGGTGAGGACAACTATCAGTTATTAAAACATATAAAATCGACTTGGGACCCAAAGGGGATATTTAACCCTGGCAAAATTGTAAATACCCCCGCAATGAATACTTCGTTGCGGTTTGTCCCAAATCAGAAGACCATTCAATATGATACAGTGCTTAACTTCGATGATTCGCAAGGGATTGTACGGGCAGCCGAGCAATGCAATGGGTCAGGTGATTGTAGGAAAACCCACCTTTCGGGAGGTACTATGTGTCCCTCATATATGGCTACAAAAAACGAAAAGGACACCACACGGGCAAGAGCGAATATATTACGCGAAGTTTTGACCCATTCAAAAAAGGCCAATGCATTTGATAGTAAGGAGATTAAAGAAGTAATGGACTTATGCCTTTCTTGTAAAGGGTGTAAATCAGAATGCCCATCAAATGTAGATGTGGGAAAACTAAAGGCCGAATTTCTATACCAATATCAAAAAGTAAATGGAGTACCACTCAGAACCAAAATTATAGGCCATTTTGCCCGGTTAAACCGATTGGCTTCCTTTACACCATGGTTATATCATCTTGTAATGAGATCTCCATTGGCATCCATATCAAAAAGGATTATTGGATTCCATAACAAACGGAGTATGCCGAAGCTATCAAAGACCCGGCTGAGTATTTGGTATGACAAAAATTACGCTAAACTCCCTGCCCTAACTAACCAAAAGGGCTCTTTATATCTCTTTTGCGATGAGTTTACGGAGTACAATGATGCTGATATTGGCATTATCACTATAAAGCTTCTTCATGGTTTGGGATTTGAAGTGAAGATGGTTCAACATCCTGAAAGTGGCAGGTCCTATTTGTCAAAAGGGATGCTTCAAGAAGCAAAAAAATTGGCACTAGAGAATGTATCCTTATTTTCTAACCTCGTGAGCAAGGAGGTTCCGTTAGTCGGGATAGAACCTTCGGCTATTCTATCATTCAGGGATGAATATCCAAATCTGGTAGAAAAGCAGGAAATAGGAAAAGCACTTGAACTCGCCAAACATGTAATGACCATCGAAGAGTTTTTAAATAGTCAAATTGATCAAATTGATGCATCGATATTTACCAATGATGTTAAATTGATTAAATTACATGGCCATTGTCATCAAAAAGCGCTTTCTTCTTTGGTGCCAAGCAAAAAAATACTTTCATTACCAAAAAATTATAAGGTTGAACTCATACCCTCTGGCTGTTGTGGTATGGCAGGTTCTTTTGGATACGAAAAAGAACATTTTGATGTGTCGATGAAAATCGGTGAACTCGTACTTTTCCCTACCATCAGAAAGCAGCCTGATGATGTAATAATTGCCGCCCCAGGTACAAGCTGTAGGCATCAGATATTGGATGGGGTTCAAAAAAGGGCACTGCATCCAATAGAGATATTATTTGAGGCACTAAATGTCAAGCTATGAAAATTCTTTACCTTGTAAGGCACGCTAAATCAAGCTGGGAAGACCAAAGTCTTTCTGATTTTCAACGACCATTAAACCCTAGGGGTGAGCGCGATGCACCTGACATGGGACACAGGCTTATGAAAATGGGAATAATGCCCGATCTGATGTTAAGTAGTCCGGCAGTAAGGGCCATTACCACCTGTGAAACTATAGCCGATCAACTTGGGTATGCAAAAGACCAAATTGAAAAAGATAAAGCCATTTACCATGCTGGAGAATTTAAGTTATTAGAGGTTGTTCATGAAATTAATGACCATGTAAAATCCCTTATGCTCTTCGGTCATAACCCTGGTATAACAGAATTTGCCAATGCACTCACAAATTCCAGTATTGACAACATTCCCACATGTGGCGTATTTGCATGTTCTTTTGACATAATCCACTGGAGTGATGTTCAATTGGGGAATGGTAAGCTGCTATTTTATGATTACCCCAAAAATCAGTGAGCCTCTCAGCCCTCACTTTTATTTTGCCCCATATACCACCTCAAAGCGGATAGTTCATCAGGAAATAACATAGTATTGAAACCTCCAGCGAGGGTTTCCCCCTCATAGTTGGCAACAGTACCTTGCGCAATGGATGATTTAGGTACTACCACTGCCTGATGGGTAAAGCCTATTTCTTCATATTGAAGATTGACTTCATTAGTTAACCAATCAATATCCTTAGCACTAATAAGCTCTAGCATAGTGACATCGGCAAACAATAGAAAATTCTTATCATTTAGCTTTAGTTGAGGTACTTTTTCCCTGTAAATCTCCAATGATTTTTCAATAAGCCTTCTAAATACCGTGCTCGTAAAAACCCCCGACCATACCTCTTTTATATACGTAGTATTCTGTATCTCTTCAACTGTAATAACCAACTTCTCATGCGATAATAACCTCATACGTACTTTGTCCTTTTTACCTCTATAACTCTAAATAATAAAACACTTTAATCAACTAAATAGCAAAATACGAATTAAGCGGATTGATTGTTTTATTTAGATTAAAATATTCCAACTATTTGAAGTGCCGTGAGTAGTAGAGCTAAAGAAAACGAAATGTTAACGGCTTGTTTTAATATTTTGTTTTGCATGTACTTTTGAATGGCATTGCCGAACAATGTCCAAGTAGAAACTGCACAAAAACCAACCGCTGCAAGCACAAATGTCCATGGTAAGATAGTTAAAACTTCTCCCTTAATTCCTGCCAGAAATGTGGTGAAAATCGTCAACCCACAAAACAATCCTTTAGGATTAACCATTTGTAACAACAATCCTCTTGTAAATGTGGCCAACAATTTGATTTCACCAGTGGTAGCATAACTAGCTCTTAATGTTTGATAGGCTAACCAAATAATATAGGCTGCACCGATATATTTTAGATAGGTGTTTATAAGTGGAGCCGATTGCAATAGGAAACCAGATAAAAGTGCACACACCCATAGCATAAGGAAGAACCCCACAACTACGCCCATCAAAAATTTAAATGATTGCTGATAACCCAACAACATACCAAAAGATGCACTTGCAATATTATTAGGCCCAGGAGTAAACGAGGTAATAATAATAAACGAAGTAAAAGCAGCTAAGTTAACTTCCATATTTAGTTAGTATCCAGGGTAAAAATATACGTACAAATAAAATAGAAGATGTGTTTTTTTCTGTGGTTAATTTTAATCTAAATGATGAATTTCAATTATATGATCGAATATTAAAACAATCGTTCCTTCAACACCCCCACTTCTTCCAATCTTACGCCTAAAAATATCTTGATGTTGCCAGAAGTTCCATTCACCTCCAGATTATCAATTTTTGCGGAGACTACCTGGTTTACCAATGTAATACCTGCAAAAAACCAATCGCCATTAAATCCTGCTGCCACCCTAATGTTATAAATTGGACGAATAATGATATCCTCCTTTTCTAAATCATCAACATTGTATTTTGTCCATAAGTGTGCTGGGCCAATACTGAGAGAGGCATTGAAATAAAATTTACGATAAATAAATGTGTGGGTATAACCTGGAAAGAGAGCCAAGGTACTTATTCTTCCAAACCGATTATTTTCATTGCCCGGATAAGCCCCCTGAGCACTTTGAGGTATCAATGTGGAGTCTGCATCATATTTATAATTAGCGAAAAACACCCCTAAAATTGGGGATCCAGTGCTTTTCAATTGCCGATCTGCCTGATTATAGGCCGATCTGTAAGAGAATTTTTTATGATTGAAAATATAAAAAGCATTTAACTGAAAGTTTCTCAGTGTAAGGTCAGGGCGCTGAGGATAATTGTCCCCTGCTTGGTAACTGCTATAATGCCGGCCTGGTTTGTCTAAATACAGACCTCTATAGCGTTGATATGCTATATCAGCACCCCATCTTTTTGTATAAATGTTAGATTGAAAATCAAAGGATTTGGTTTCGCCAAATTTCTCAACTGGCTTATTGGCTTCGTCTTGGTGCAGTTTAAATGATAACTCTGCCCCAATTTCGAATAGGTATAATCCAAAGCCAAAGTAAGTACTTGAACTTGGGTTATAGGTTATTTTATTGGCATTCTTATTTTCATCATTAAATTCAAGCGTCAGGTTCCTAACAGTCAGAATTGGCTTGATATAAAACTTGTGAGGGAAGTCCTTAATATAGATTTCCCTAACTGAATCATACTTGACCGTCTGCAATGAATCATTTCTGAATTGAGCTGACACCGGAGATGCCAAAATCATGAATAAAATAAGAAACAATAATTCCTTAAAGTTACCTATGCTTGTTTTCACATTTACAGTATAAACTCACTAAGGTCTTTATTTTTCACCAAACCTTGAAGTTTTTCCCGTACTAACTCTTTGGTAACCAAAATTTTGGAATTTGGGCCGATCTTATCAGGTACATCAAATAAGAATTCATTGAGAAGTCGGCTCATCACCGTATGCAATCTCCTGGCTCCAATATTCTCCACTTCTGAATTGATATGAAAAGCGGTTTCAGCTAACTCTTCCAGCGCATCTTCCTGAAATGAAAGTTCTACCTGCTCTGATTGGAGCAAAGCTATGTACTGTTTAGTCAATGAATTTTTAGGTTCCTTCAAAATATGGAAAAAATCATCCTTTGTTAAATTTTCCAGCTCCACTCTTATCGGAAATCTTCCCTGCAATTCAGGGATCAGATCGGATGGTTTGGCAACGTGAAATGCACCGGCCGCTATAAACAATACATGGTCTGATTTAATTACACCATATTTCGTATTGATGGTACTCCCTTCAACAATAGGCAAAAGATCCCGTTGAACCCCTTCCCTGCTCACATCAGCCCCTTTTTGCCCACCACTGCTGGCAATCTTATCAATTTCATCGATAAATATTATACCTGTATTCTCAGCACGGGCAATGGCCAGCTCCTTCACTTCGTCCATATCAATCAACTTGGCCGATTCCTCTTCAAACAAAAGTTTTCTTGCCTCACTGATGGTAACTTTTCTCTTTTTCGATTTTTTCGGCATCATATTGCCAATCATTTCCTGTAGGTTGATCATTGAAGATTCATCCATCATGCCTCCACCTATCATGCCCACACCGCCAGCCGAGGGCTTCTGTACATTGATATCAATCTTTCTTTCTTCTAATTCCCCATTCCTGATTTTCTCCCTGAACCTCTCCCTTGTCCTTTCGTTTAGCTCCTGTTCTGTTTTGGGTTCTTCATCAGTTTGGGTTTTTGTTGATGAACCATTGGTGTGCATGGGTGGAATGAGCGCATCAAGTATAATCTCCTCCACAATTTGTTCCGCACGTTGCTTCACATTCTCCTTTTTCTCTGATTTTACAAGATTAACGGCCTGTTCTACCAAATCACGAACCATACTCTCCACATCACGACCCACATAACCCACCTCTGTAAATTTAGAAGCCTCTACCTTAACAAAAGGAGCATTGGCGATTTTTGCCAACCTTCTGGCAATCTCTGTTTTACCTACACCAGTTGCACCTATCATCAAGATGTTATTAGGTACAATTTCCCCCTGCATGTCATCCTTAACATTCATCCTCCTCCATCTATTTCGCAAGGCGATAGCTACATTTCTTTTAGCCTCCTTCTGTCCGATAATGTATTTGTCAAGTTCTTCAACTATTTGTTTCGGGGTGAAATAACTTTCTCTGTTTATCATAACTTATTCCTTCTCTTTAAAAACATATTCGTATTGGCGGTTACAGAAAAATTGTTGGATCCTCCTGCTGCATGGTAGCCACCTCTGCTATAGGCAAATTCAAATGCCTTAATTCTAAACATCAAGCCGTAGGAAATTCCTGCCCCGCCCGATGTCTCTGCTAATTTTAACTCTTGCCGTACCAAATGGTTATACCCAAACCGTACATTTAAATTCTTTGATAACAATAATTCAGCCCCTATGTTAACATGTCGAAGCACATTGTCAAATTCACCCGTTTTATCTGGGCCATCAACATCATTGACATTAAAGTAAGTAATGTCCCCCTTATTGAGATTGTACCCTGTTAATGAAAACCTTAACGGCATATGTTCAGGCTTAAACGATATTCCCAATTGAACATCAAAAGGTAGTTTGGAGTCACTGGTGGTTGTATAGTCGCTTAACACCAACCCTATGTTTTTTATTGCAAGTCCCACAGTTAATTGCTTATCAGGATGAATAAATACACCTCCAATATCAGCAGCTATAGCCGATGATGAATACCCGGCCAAATTCGAATTGATAAACTTCAAAGATGCACCAACACCAAAATTACCCACCTGATGTGCCCTACCTATGATCACCAAAGTCTCATTTGCAGAATATGTGCCTAAACTGGCACCAGTATCATCGTAACTATCAATTTCGCCATATCCTAAATGGGTTATCCCAAAAAACCAAGACCCATATTTACCAAAATCATGTTGATAAACTGTAGAAACTATACTGGCATCTGCAAAGTAGTCTAAATATGAAAAAGATACCTTACCAGAAAGTGTATCACCATTCAATGCAGGATTATTTAAACCAAAGTTAACATCCTGATTGACCAATGAGACATTGACACCACCAAGCCCGGTTAACCTTGGGTTGGCCGGAATATTCACAAATTCATAAGAATGTTGCCCACCTATCTGACCATAACCTATAAATGGTGACAGTACAAAAATGAGCAAAACAATCCTTTGAAACATGCGCCAACTATTTAGTCTGCTATATTAACCTTTTCAGGGAAAGTAAATTGCATTGGTTTCTTTACATTTTCTTTGAGTAGCGCAAGATCCAATACCTCAGCAACATTTTGCACATAGTGTATTTTTAGGCTCTTGGTGTAAATTTTGTCAATTTCATCAATGTCCCGCTTGTTTCTTTCAGACAGTATTAGCTCTTTAATGCCTGCTCTCCTAGCGGCCAAAATCTTCTCTTTTACCCCTCCTACAGGAAGCACCTTGCCTATTAAGGTTATTTCCCCTGTCATGGCTAGCTTAGCCTTAACCTTCCTTTGTGTGTAAACGGAAGCTAATGAAGTAAGCATGGTAATCCCTGCTGAAGGACCATCTTTAGGTACCGCTCCCGCAGGAACATGCACATGTAAATCATAATGATCAAATACACGGTGATCAATATTATAATCATCGGCATTGGCCCGCAAATAAGATATCGCAGCCATGGCCGATTCTTTCATCACATCTCCAAGTTGACCTGATAGGGTTAGCTTTCCCTTCCCTTTGCTCAAACTGGATTCAATAAAGAGTATTTCCCCACCTACCTGTGTCCATGCTAAACCAGTTACCAATCCAGCAGTATCATTACCTTCATACAATTCCTTGTCAAAAATTTCAGCCCCCAGTATTTTTACCACTTCATCAGCAGAAATCGTTTTTTCAAATTCTTGCTCCATCGCCACTGACTTGGCCACGTGCCTTATAACCGATCCAATTTTACGTTCAAGGTTTCTTACACCCGACTCACGGGTATAACCATCAATAAGCTTATTAATGGCAGCTTTGTGAAAGGTAACATCACCGGTCTTAAGGCCATGTTCCTTCTTCTGTTTAGGAATGAGGTGTTTTCTGGCTATCTCCGATTTTTCCTCTAAGGTATAACCGCTGATTTCAATAATCTCCATTCTATCTCTTAATGCCGGACTAATGGTATCCAATGAATTGGCAGTAGCCACAAACAGTACTTTCGATAGATCATACTCCACCTCAAGGTAGTTATCCATGAACGAGTTATTTTGTTCAGGGTCAAGCACCTCCAATAAGGCAGAGGCAGGATCACCTCTGAAATTTGAATTTACTTTATCGATCTCATCCAGTATAAAAACAGGGTTCGATGATTTCGCCTTTTTTATGTTTTGTATCACTTTACCCGGCATAGCGCCCACATAAGTCTTTCTGTGTCCACGTATTTCCGCTTCATCATGCACACCACCTAGTGACATTCTGACATATTTTCTTTTCAGTGCTTTTGCGATAGACCTGCCCAAAGATGTCTTTCCAACTCCCGGAGGGCCATATAAACAAAGGATAGGGCCTTTCATATCTTGCTTTAGTTTCAACACGGCCAGATATTCGATTATCCTTTCCTTTACCTTATCCATCCCAAAATGATCCTTATCTAGGATTTTTCGGGCTCTCTTGAGATCAAAGTCGTCTTTAGTATACTCTTCCCAAGGTAGCTCCAGCATCAGCTCCACATAATTCAACGCCACAGGATACTCTGCAGCTTGTGGGTTCATCCTAAGTATTTTATCAAGTTCCTTTTCGAAATATTTTTTGACAGTAGCAGGCCATTTCTTCTTCTCACCTCTAAGTTTTAACTCCTCAACTTCCCGGTCGGGTCCATCGAAACCAAGCTCGTCTTGCATTACCCTGATCTGCTGACGCAGGTAGTAATCACGCTGCTGCTGGTCAATGTCGGTATGTACTTTCTTTTGGATATCATATTTCAATTCCAAAAGCTGGATCTCCTTCAGCATGAACTCAAGGAGTAATGTGGCTCTTTCCAGCCCATCGTTCAACTCCAATAACCTTTGTTTATCACTTACCTCAGCATTAAGGTTAGATGCCAAAAAGTGGGTTAAGAAGCTTAAATCATGGATATTATCCAAAGCCATTTGTGCTTCCTGTGGTATTTCTGGATTTAATCGAAGGATTTTAGTAGCGGAATCTTTGAGTGATTGCATCAAAGCTTTCGTCTCTTTATTCTTCTTTGAGGGTACCGCACTTTTCAATACACTTACCTTTGCAGTTAAAAAGGGCTCTTCAGAGACTATACCATCAACTTTAAACCGTGCTTTACCTTGAATGATGATGGTAGTGTTTCCATCTGGCTGAACAAGCATTTTGATGATTTTCGCCAATGTCCCTACCTGATAGATATCTTTAACAGCCGGATCTTCGGTTTCAATGTTTTTCTGAGCAACAACACCAATAATCTTCGAACCTCTATTGGCCTTTTTTACCAGTTTAATAGATTTTTCCCGACCTACTGTAATGGGTATAACCACCCCTGGAAACAGTACAGTATTTCTTATTGGCAGTAATCCAAGCTCTTCAGGAACTTCATCATCCTTTGTTTTTTTATCGTCCTCAGGATTTATCAATTCAATAATTTCTTCGGTTTCACCCTGCGCAATATCCGTCAAATATAAGTTCTTAAACATCTATTTCTCTTTATTCTAATTATAGAATGTCAAAATGACACACTAATGTATAAATTTCAGTACTTTTCTGTTGGCTACTAAAGAGTCAATAGCTATGCCAAACTCATACTGGAGCCAATTTGATAAAAATACATTTTTGTAACATCTTTATTATCCGCATTAAAATTTCGACTAGGTAGTGAAAATGATTTTAGTTAGGTGGCTTTTTTTATTGATTTTACTTGCCTTTGCATTTACACCGGGCAGTGCCCAAAAGAAAAGGGGTAAACGGGTAGTAACGTCTTTTGAAATTACAGATACACTAAAAACATTCAGTGAGTCCCACCTCTTCGACTTCCCTAATGTCAATAAAAAATTCTATTATAAAAATGAAAATGACCTGAAGCAAATCCAAAAGCTGGATGATGCTAAAGATTGGGAGCGATTATATCCAGTACTCAGGAGCTATGTCAAAAAATTCGGAATAGTTAATTTTTATAGGGACACATACTGGATATGGCGCCTTGCAAAATTGACGGAAATTTATGGCAATATATCTGAAGCCAAATTACTTTATAAGCTTGTACTTAGGCATCACCGTGAAGATATTGATATTAATACGATAGAACTCTACTACGATAAATTAACGGAAAATGATAAAGATTACTATGTGCCCCTTGAATACTATTATGAACTGGTGGATTACCGCAAAGAAATAGATACCCTGCGTCCGCCCCGAAGTGTACTGCTCAATATGGGCAGTAAAGTCAATTCCGATAAATCTGATTATGGCCCTGCTTTAAGTAGTAAGGATGAAAAACTCATATTTACCTCTAAGCGTAATTCACATTATCGTGGGTTGGATCCGGTTAATGATGAAGACCTATTTTATACCACCAATGAATATGACAGCTGGGGAGAAGCTATTGAATTTAAGGAGCTAAATACCCAGTATAACGAAGGTTCGGCCACCATTAGCCGTGATGGCCAAACACTCTTTTTTGCACGTTGCAATGCCCCCGATGGGCTAGGTGATTGCGATATTTATAGTGCCAAATTACAGGAAGATAACAGTTGGGGCGAGGTACAAAACCTTGGTTTTAATGTCAACAGTATCGCCTGGGACAGCCATCCTAGTCTTTCTCATCAGGAGGACACCCTTTATTTTGCTTCTGATCGCCTTGGGGGGTTTGGACTCTCGGATATTTACTACACCGTCAAAGATGAATCGGGAAAATGGCAAAAAGCGCTGAACATTGGCCCCATCATCAATACAAGGAATTCAGAAGTAAGTCCTTTTTATCATAATGTGTTCAATGTACTCTATTTTAGTTCCAATGGGCAAAATCTCAACTTTGGAGAATTTGATATATACAAATCGTATTTCGATGGAAAAAACTGGGGTGAACCAAAAAATATTGGGCCACTTGTCAATGGGCCTGGCAGTGAATTCTATTTTACCATCGACTCCAAATCCAACAACCTCTATTATGCCCGGTCAGTAGAGAACAAAATGGACAACCTTGATCTTTACTCCTTTCCCCTACCAATGGAGGCACAACCGGGTGCAACTACCACAGTTCGTGGTTCACTTACGGACGAAAAAACAGGTAAACCTTTTAAAGGCATTGTTTCTATCATTGACTTAGATCAGGGCATTGAAGTGGCACCGAAGTTCTTACGCCCTGATGGATCGTTTCAATTTGACTTGATCAATAATAGTAATTACCTACTGATCATTCAAGGTGAGGAGTTTTTCAGGATTGAAGAGCTTTTCTATCTGGATGGTGAAATGCAATTGGATAAAATCACCTCACCGATCTCCAGTAAGCTGAAATTTGAATCCATTGAATTTGAGGAAGGTAAAGCAGAAATGTCAACCCCAATGTATAATGATCTGGACAAAATGGCAGATTTCCTACTTGACAACCCTGAGTTTAAACTTCACATTTCCGGGCATACCGACTCAAATGGTAGGGAAGATTTCAATCTTAAACTATCGCAAGAAAGGGCGGATATTATCAAGGAGTATCTGGTATATTTTGGTAATGTAGATGAATCACGCATTACCGCTAAAGGTTATGGCAGTTCAAAACCCATAGTCACCAACTCTGAGCAGAAAGCACTTAACCGAAGGGTTGAATTTGAAATTTACAAAGGCCAACAAAAACCACAATACGAAAAATAACGGCTCCAGTACAAGTTTGGTGGATCCTAAAAATATATTCAATCAAATTGAACCTTTGCTGCCTACCACCGACTTACAGTTGTCAATCAAATAAAACGGATGAACCAAGACCAAATTTTTGATGAGCTACTTATTTTAAAGTGTCGGGAGGGTGATACCAAAGCCTTTGAATTGTTAGTCAAGCGCTGGAGCAAAAAATTAATATTCTTCGCCTATAAATTCACTAACAACATTGAGGCTGCCCGCGATGTCACTCAGGAAAGTTGGATTTCAATCCATAAAGGGCTGAGAAAACTTCAGGAGCCATCCAAATTCAAAAGTTGGGCTTTTAGGATTACCCATAACAAGTCCATTGATTATTTGAGGCAACAGAAAAAACAGGAATTGGCCGAAATTGAGCCAGTGATTGAGGATGATCTAGACAATGATCAATGGCCAACTGTAAATGCCCTACTACTAAATATGCCTAAACAGCATAAAACAGTGTTGACCTTATTCTACTTGGAACAGCAGTCAATCAGGCAAATTGCCTCTATTCTAAAGTTGTCAGAAGGTACGGTCAAGTCTAGGATTTTTTACGCAAGAGAACATTTAAAAAGAAAATATAAGGAGGTGAAATTATGAAACATACAGATGAACAAATCGACAAAATCATTCATGATGCATTGAGCAAAGAAGAAGCTCAGTTTTATGATCAGTTAGGTGAACAAAACATATTGGATATGTCATTGGGTGTATTCCAAGGGAAGAATAAAGGCTTTTATGTAATGATCTTAATAGTATCATTTGTCATATTTGGATTTTTTATTTTCTGCGCCATTGAATTTTATAATGCTGAAACAACCAGGGACATGTTAATTTATGGAGCAATGGGTGGATGGGCAATAATAAGTGTCGGATTTGTCAAAATATGGCATTGGTTGCAAATGAATACCAACAGTCTGTTGCGGGAAATAAAACGACTCGAACTGCAGATTGCAGCAATGGCTGCCCAGAAATAACTCCAGCCAATAGTATAAAAAAAGCCCGATTGTTGAACAATCGGGCTTTTTTGATTTTAATATCCGGTTTACAAACCAAACAAGTTCTTTATAAACTCAATTTTAAAAATATCATTAAATATGATAAAGGCCATAAGTGCCAATAGAAATACCATTCCTACCTTCTGCGCATTCTCCAGAAATTTATCTGAAGGTTTTCTGCCCGAAATAATTTCGTATGAAAGGAACATAACATGGCCGCCATCCAATGCTGGTATTGGAAGTAAGTTCATAAATGCAAGTACCATGGAAAGTAAGCCCGTAAGTCTCCAGAAACGCTGCCAGTCCCAGCTTCCTCCATATGCCTGGGCAATACCAATAGGTCCCGATAAAGACTTTGTAACAGAAAGTTCACCTCTAAATATCTTGCCAAAAGCCTGTAGCTGAGTAAAGATCACGCCAAATGCTCTTTTTGTGCCAAGGGTCGTTGACTGCCCTATACCATAGTTTACCGTAGTTAGAAAACCTTCGGGCATTCCCAGCATTACTCCGAGAAGGGTATCTTGCTTTACTGCGGCATTTAAATTCAATATTTCGCTATTTCTTCTAATGCTTGCAGTTATGGTATCACCTTTATAAGCAGCAATTATTTTCCTGATATCTCTCCCATCCAAAACTTCCTGACCACCCAGGGAAACAAAAATATCCCCTTCTTGGAGGCCTAATCTCTTCCCTAAACCGTCTTGCATCATTTCCACAATTGAAATAGGGATTTTAGGAATGATAAAATTGCCCATGGCCTTTTCATCACTAAAGTTTTCAATAAAATCTGAAGGGATAGGGATTTTTACCTCTTCACCATTTCTCAATACAGTATAATATGACGCTTTACCTAAGAATAGTTTAGTATCCATGACCTTGCTGAAATCCTCGAATTCCTGGCCATTGATTTTTACTATCTTATCGCCCGTTTCAAAGCCAATTTCTTTGCCTAAGTCTTTGGCAATAATACCTCCATTGGCATTCACCTGATCTTTGGAAATTATTTGGTCGCCAAATACGAATGTAAGGCTGATAAATATTAATATCCCCAAAATCACATTGACGAATATACCTCCCAACATCACTATCAAACGCTGCCATGCTGGCTTAGACCTGAATTCATGTGGTTGTGGTGGTAATTTCATGGCTTCGGTATCCATGGATTCATCAATCATACCTGATATTTTCACATAACCACCTAATGGAATGGCACTTAGGGCATATTCAGTCTCTTTATATTTAAAACTGAATATTTTGGGTGGAAATCCGATTGAGAACTGCTCTACACGCATACCAAAAAACTTGGCTGCCAACAAATGTCCCATCTCATGCAGACCCACTAAAATTGATAAGCTCAGAATTATCTGAGCGGTCATTACTAATCCTTCCATCTATTTATTTGCTATTTCTAATGCTTTAATTCTTGTTTCCTTATCTGTACTAACGTAATCCTCATACGAGGGTGATTTTATAAATTCTATTTTTTCCAAGCATGCCTCCACCAAGTCTGACATTTCTAAAAAGCCAATCTTATCATTTAAAAACTGAGCTACTGCTACCTCATTGGCAGCATTCAACACACAAGCCATATTACCACCCTTTTTAAGAGCCGAATAAGCTAGATTAAGGTTACGGAAAGTATCCCTATCAGGTTGTTCAAATGTGAGTGCTGGATAATTTAAAAAGTCAAATCTAGGAAAATTTGAGGTCAATCTATCAGGATAGCCCAAGGCAAACTGAATGGGCAGCTTCATGTCAGGCAGCCCCATTTGTGCTTTCATTGAACCATCGGTAAACTGTACTATTGAATGGATAATGGATTGTGGATGAACGATCACCTCAATTTGCTCTGTTTTAATACCGAAAAGCCATTTAGCTTCAATTACTTCAAGCCCTTTGTTCATCAATGAAGCAGAATCAATGGTGATTTTTGCGCCCATATCCCAGTTCGGATGTTTGAGGGCTTGTGCCTTGGTCACCTTTTCCAATTCGCTTTTGGTTCTTCCTCTGAAAGGTCCACCCGAAGCAGTTAGGATTATCTTTTCTATTGGGTTATGAAATTCCCCTAGCAAACATTGGAATATGGCTGAATGTTCGGAGTCAACTGGGTAGATATTAATACCTTTTTCTTGGGCTAGGTTAGTGATTAGCTCTCCTGCTACTACCAGCGTTTCCTTATTGGCTAATGCAATATGTTTTCCTGCCTCAATGGCATTTATGGTAGGCTTGAGGCCTGCATAACCTACCAATGCAGTGAGTACCAAGTCAATGGTGTCCATCTGCACCACAGAGGCCAATGCCTTGTCCCCCGCATAAACTTTGATATCTAATGGGTCTAGCGCAGCAAAAACCCTATCATACAATGCATCATTACCAATTACAACAGTATTTGGCTTAAATTCTACTGCCTGCTCAATAAGAAGGTCGGCATTATTTTGTGCGCTAAGCACTTCGATCTCAAAACGATCTTTGTGCAATCGTACAACATCTAGTGCCTGCGTGCCTATTGAGCCCGTTGAACCGAGGATGGCGATATGTTTTTTATCATCATTCATTATTCGTCATTCGATATTCATTATTCAACATTGATATACACCATTCTAATTTTTCGAATTCTGAATAACGAACATTGAATATGGAATATCGAATTTTGTTTATTTATCACTATTTTTCTTTGCGGTTTCCAAGCTTTTTACAAAAATGAAAATTAGTTGATTTGATTCGTCTAGAATTAAATCATTATTTAAATAACCGGCCTTAATTAAAATTTAAAACAGTATTTCCTATACATTTTTCTATTCATCATTCATTATTCGTAATTCGATATTCATTATTAAACATTGATATACACCATTCTAATTTTTTTCGAATTCTGAATAACGAACATTGAATATAGAATATCGAATTTTGTTTATTTATCACTATTTTTCTTTGCGGTTTCCAAGCTTTTTACAAAAATGGAGATCAACTGATTGGATTCGTCAAGAATTAAATCATTACTTAAATAACCGGCCCTAGTAAGAATTTTTAAACAATTCAAACTCTCTCTAAGCTCCTTAAGTACAATCTTCATTTTGTGGATGAAGTCCTTTCTTGATTCAGCTGCCAATACCTCCCCATAATTTAAAGCTGGAGAACTCGATGATCTTATTAATTGCGAACCCAAGTGAGCAGCTGCCCTGTTATTGGGTAAATTGTCAATAATCTTAATTACCTGTACTGAATAAGAAATTAATCTCTCTTCTAAATCAAATTTTCTTTCCTTACTCATTCGATATTCAACATTCTTAAATCAATATTCAGAATTCAATTATTATCTATTTTATCTTGTGCTTTTCAAGATCATCAGCAATCTTCCTATCATTTGACAAACGTGGCACTTTATTCTGCCCACCTAATTTGCCTTGTGATTTCATATATTCTATAAAGGAATTTTTCTTCAACACAATAATTTTCAGTCCCCTCAGTATCGTACCAGTTATGAGATCGTCATAATAGGAATTCAATTTTTGAAGCTGCAAATTTAACTCTTTTTCGAAGGCCGCCAAATCATTAGGTTCATTAGCAAATTCAATAAACCATTCATGGAGAGGTAATCCTTCTGCCGGAGTTACATTGGGGGCAACAGTAAATTCGATTATTTCCGTTTCAGGAAATTTCTCACAGGTCTTTTTCATTGCATTTTCCACTTCCTCGCCTATCACATGCTCACCAAATGCCGAAATAAAGTGTTTTATCCTTCCTGTGACAAGAAGCCGGTAAGGTTCCTTGGAAATGAACTTGACCGTATCTCCAATAGAATAGCCCCAGAGTCCCGCATTGCTGTTGATGATCAGTGCATAATTTACGTTTAGCTCCACCTGATCGATTGAAAGTCGGGTCGGATTTTCATTAAAATATTCATCCGTTGGAATAAATTCAAAGAAGATGCCGCTCTTTAATAAAATAAGCAGTCCAGGTTCTGTTTGCGAGTCTTGATAGGCTATGAAACCTTCTGATGCCGGATAGGTTTCTATCGAATCTATCTTCTTACCAATCGTCTCAAACAACTTTGCCCGATAGGGCTCAAAATTCACTCCACCATAAACGAATAATGAAAAATTGGGAAATATATCCTTGATTTTTCTATTATCCCGTAACTGGATTTTGTCAAAATACATCTGTACCCATGGTGGAATACCAGAGATCAGGGTCATATTCTTATCGAGTGTTTCATCTATAATGTGATCCAATTTCGTTTCCCAATCTTCAATGCAGTTGGTTTTGTAGCTCGGCATTTGATTGGTGCGCAAATAGCTGGGCACATGATGATTTACGATCCCTGACAAACGGCCGACATGAATTCCTGACTTCTTATGTAACTCCGGACTGCCGGATAAAAATATCAATTTACCGTCAAGGAATTTCGAATTACCTGTTTCCGCTACATACGAAAGCACAGCATTTCGGGCACTTACAAAATGGTTAGGAATTGAAGCTTTGGTGATGGGAATGTATTTGGTGCCTGATGTAGTACCTGATGTTTTTGATAAATAAACCGGTTTGCCAGGCCATAGCACATCCGATTCACCATTAAGTATTTTATCTATATAGGATTTAAGTTCCTCATAATCACGGATAGGCACATTGGCCTTAAAGTCCTCATAGTTATTGATTTTATCAAAATGATGGTCTTTCCCAAACAGCGTTTTTGCACCGTTGGCAATCAAGTTATCAAAAACAATTTGCTGTGACGCTGCTGGCTGTGAGGACCATGTTTTTGTTTGTGAAGCTATTATTTTGGCAAATGGCTTACCGAAAAAAGATCGTATTCCCATTTATTGAAGTATTGAATTTAACGTAGTATCAAAGATGGCAAATTTATGACTCGTTTCAGGAATATTGAATGTAGAATTATGAACGTAGAATGTAGAATTAAAAATTTAAAAATAAAGAATTTGAGGACTGTTTCATTTCTCCCTTTGATTTGGACGGAGGTAGAGTAGGGATGGAATGCTGAATGTTGAATAACGAATATTGAATATTGAATAAAAAATTAAGAATTAAGAATTCGAAGACTGCTTAGTGCCTCGCTGTAACCAGAATATTCCTTAATTTCAATTATGAAGCAATTTATTACCACCTTACAAGCAGAATTTGAGAAGCATGCCATTCCTAGAATTGCTGTAGAGCAAAAAGCTTATATGCGTGATCAATATGAATACTATGGCATAAAAGCAGACTTGAGAAGAGAAATTCAACGGCCTTTTTTGATGAAACAATACCTTCCTGCCAAGAAGAACGTAATGCCGCTTATCAAAGCACTCTGGGCCAAACCTCAACGGGATTATCAATATGTAGCACAAGAACTCATGTTTAAATATGTACGGCAACTTGAAAAGCAAGACATCACACTATTTGAACATATGATAACGCATAAATCATGGTGGGATACCATTGACTTTATAGCCCCAAAATTAATTGCCCAGTATTTTAAAATGTATCCAGAGCAAAGAGAACCCTATGTGGAAAAATGGCTGGCCTCAGGCAATATTTGGCTACAGCGATCTGCTCTTCTCTTTCAACTGAAATATAAAGATCAACTCGACACTAAATTTCTAAGCTATGTGATTCATTCACTACTAGGCTCCAATGAGTTTTTTATCAATAAAGCCATTGGGTGGGTTTTGCGAGAATATGGTAAAACTGATCCAGGATGGGTAGTTGAATTTGCGAATAATACTGCCCTCAGCAATTTGAGTAGACGTGAGGCATTGCGGTTGATTAATTAGTCAATTTCAAATCAGTTTATTTTTAACATTTTTTAAGCAACACATTACCATTTGTCACGTTGAAAAATTCAGCACACTTTTTGTTCAACAGCAGGTAAACTACAACTATGCGGAAGTCTATACAGGTTATTGTCATCGCTTTCATTTCTGGCCTTGGTGGCGCTTATACTTATAATATGTTCACCAATCAACCTGAAAAGGTACAGGATCACCTACCACCCAAGGTAAGTTTTGCATCAAATGAACATATTCCTAATGCATCAGAACGGACTGTATCCAGAGGAATAACCAATTTAAATGAAGATTTTGTGGCGGCTTCTGAAGCCAGTACGCAGAGTGTGGTTTATATAAAAAATATTTCTGAAAAGACTTATGGCAAAAGTTACCTCGATTGGATTTTTGAACGTAGTCCGGAAACTCAAACCCAAGTGAGCAGCGGTTCAGGGGTTATATTTTCAACAGATGGCTATATCGTTTCCAACAACCATGTAGTACAAGATGCTGATCAGTTGCAAGTAGTATACAGCAAGAAGGTTTATAATGCCAAATTGGTAGGTACAGATCCCTCCACAGATCTTTCAGTACTTAAGATTGACGTTGACAATTTACCTGCTATTACAATGGGTAGTTCCAAGTCGTTAAAAGTGGGTGAATGGGTTATTGCCGTTGGCAATCCATTTAATCTTACTTCTACAGTGACAGCGGGTATAGTTAGTGCTAAAGGCAGGGAAATTAACATCTTACAAGGTAAATTTCCAATTGAGTCATTCATACAAACCGATGCAGCCATTAATCCTGGTAATAGTGGTGGTGCCTTGGTAAACAAATATGGTGAGCTTGTGGGCATCAACACAGCCATCCTTTCACGTACAGGTTCTTATGCAGGCTATGGTTTTGCAGTGCCTGTAGATATTGTCAAAAAAATAGTGGGCGATATCATAGAATATGGGGAAGTACAGAAAGCTTTTTTTGGAGGTGAAGTGGCCGATTTTGACGCAACTACTGCTGAACGGTTGGATATTGATGTAAGTAAAGATAACATCAACGGGGTGTTGTTAGCTTATGTTCAGAAAGACGGTTCTGCGGAAAAAGCAGGGTTAAAAGAAGGAGACCTCATCTTGAAATTTAACGATCAGGCAGTAAACAGCCGAAGTGAATTTGAAGAGGAATTGAGTTACCATACTCCAGGAGATAAAATTACTGTCACCTATAAAAGAAAAGATAAAATTGGAACTGCCAATCTGGTATTGACCAATAGGGAAGGGACAACGAGTATTTTAAAAAGGGAAATCTATACCTCAGAGTCATTGGGAGCTAGATTTGAAGCCGTTCCAAAAGTAGAGCGTGACTTATTGAAAATTGACTATGGAGTACGTGTTTTCAACATTCAGAATGGTTTGATCAAACGTATTGGCATCACTGAAGACTTCGTGATCACTGATATCAACCGAAACGCGATCAAAGACCCCGAAAAACTCGCTGATATTCTTGAAAAAATAAGGGGCAGGGTGATCATTGAAGGAGTAAATAGCAAGGGTAGACAAGGGTATTACTCATTTTACCTGAGATAATATAAAAGGCCGATCAATAATTGGCCTTTTATATTATTCTTCTTTTAATCCAATGACAGGATTTGACTTAGCTACCCTCACAAGTAGAATACTCACTACCGCCCAAAGGACTACAATAAGTATGGTGCCTGAAATTATAACACTACCAAAATTTGAAGGGATATGATACGGATAAACCATATCAAAAAAGAAACCTACCAAATAATAACTTATTGGTGCACCCAAGATTATAGATAAGGTGAATAACCACATGTAATCGTTGACAATGTTTTTGCCAAGGTGTAATATCCTAGCGCCTAGCACCTTTTTAATACTAAACTCCTTCACCCGGCCCGATACGTTAAGGGAAATAAGGCCAAAAAGTCCCAAAGCAGCCATAAAAACAGTAACGTATGCAATCATTCGCCAAAACTCACCATGCCATTTCAACGAAGCGAAATACCCTCCCCAAACGTCTTCTTGAAGCCCTCCCCTAAACGGAACTTCTGGAAATAAACTTGCCCATTCCTTTTTTAAATTACCCAACGATTCCATTTCGGTACCTTGAGCTACTTTGAGGACAATACTCCGATAATTTTCTTCATCAGCCAACATAAATATCATTGGCTCAATTTCATTCGAAAAAGTACTGTAATGAAAGTCCTTCACCACTCCCACAATGGTGTATTTTGCACTATCAATTTCGAAGACTTCATCTATTGGATTTTTAATAGACAACTGTTCTATAAATTTTTCATTCACAATCAATGAGTACTTATCAGCAGTTAAACTTTTGGCAAAATCACGGCCCCTTACTATTTGCAATCCCATCAATTCTAAATAGTTGGGATCTATCATAATGGATGATACTTCAAACTCTTTTTCCTGCTGCCTTAGAACTTTCAAGCTCTTATGCACACCAATATGATCTGATCCGCCACTTACAAGTTGTACATTAGCATATTGCTGCATGTTGTTCCTAAATTTATCATAGGAAGACCAATTGTCAACTTGTGCGTACAATACACTACTGGGGTTATAGCCCCAACTTCTCTCTCGCAAGTAGGTACCGTTCTCCGTAAACATAATGGCACATACAATCAAAATACTAGATAGAATCAGTTGAAAGCCCAACAGCCCTTTGGTGACTAGGTTCCCTTTACCGAATTTCACTTTGCCCCTAAAAATGTTGACAGCTTGAAAACTCGATATGTATAATGAAGGATAGAGGCCAGAAATTAATGCTGTTACCAACATAACCCCACCAAGGTATAGCCACAGGTTAATATCTAGGATATAAAACCCTGAGCTATAACCATTCTGATATTCAAACCAGGGAACAAGAATAAATTTCCCAAAAGCCATGCCCAGTATTAATGCCAATACCGTGGTCAGAATGTTTTCGGTCAAATGTTGAAAGACCACCATGATTCTGTTCGCACCAATGGTTTTCCTCAATGCGATCTCCTTTAATCTTTTGGCGGCTGTGGCTATAGAAATGTTTATGTAATTGACAGAGGCCAAAGCGAGCATAAAAATGGCTAGGATTGTCAGAATGTTATGCGCCATTTTGTTTGTATTGTAATAGCGACTAGAAATGGTCTTATTTATATCTGGGGAGCGTTGGTAGAGTGTAGCGAGCTGCTCAAATTTGAAAGAGTCAACTTTCCAATCTTCCATGGCCGCATTCTGCAGCTGCTTATACTTTTCCATCCCTTGGTCTATTGCTGCAAGTTGTTCTTGATCCTTTACTTGGATTAGGGTAGCACCTATAGATTGTGTCCAATCATCAGGATTATAGTTGGGCAAGGCTATGTCCAAATTCCCATAATTTATGAGAAAATCAAACCCAATGGCATGGGTACTAGGAAACTTCTTCGCAACGCCTGTCACTTTGAATGCCTTCTTCTCATTACTGTTAAAGGTTACAAGTAAATCCTGTCCAATGGGGTTATTCTCTCCAAAATACTTTTTAGCCATGTCAGTACTTAAGATAATACTTGATTTATCATTTAATGATGAGGGGTATCCATCACTAAGTGGAAAAGTAAATATCTGCAAGTAAGAAGGATCAACAAATGATATACTTTCTTGAAAGACTTTATCATCCAATTTGATAACCACATTATTTTCCTGAATTCTACATACATTCTGAATCTGCTGAAAATCTTCCTTCATCATTTCACCAATCGGACGAGGTGAAATACCCCACTGTTGCATCTTACCGCTTCGATTTATAAAAGCCGTAGTAAGATATACATTATCCTTATTTTCATGATGTTGATCAATATTCTCAACCCAAAATCCAAAAGAATATACCAGAACACAAATCCCAATGGCTATGGCTATTCCCAAAATATTGATTAAGGAACTTACCGGATGCTTTAATAGCCTTCTGTAAGAAGTCTTTGTATAGTTATTTAACATAGTAGAAAATAAAAAAGATTTGATGGTAGGCTTTCTTCTTTGTGTAGTAAATTCTTCTTGGGCCATTTCCGATACCTCTCCAAATTCACTTATGGCTTTATCAAATGCTTCCTTTTTAGATAGACCTTCAGACATAAGGTCTTCAATATGATCTCTGATATGAAGCTCCATTTCCCTAATCTCGCCATCATCAAAAGCACGATGCTTTCTTAAGCTCTTTAACCAGTTGCTAATTGCTTTATCTATATCAAACATGGCCTAACTGTTTGTTGGTTTTACATTCCAAATAGCATCAAGTACCGAGTTTACTTGGAACCATTGAGCTTGCTCCTGTAGTAGCTCTTGCTTACCCAGTTCGGTTATTTCGTAGTATTTCCTTGGCCTAACGGAATCATCTTCCATTACCCAATTAGAAATTATTAAACCTTCCTTTTCTAAACGATGAAGTACAGGATATAACATCCCATCCGAGTACTTCATCTTACCACCTGATAGTTCTTTAATCTTTTTTATGATTAAGTAACCGTAACTATTTCCCTGTTTCAAAATACCAAGTATAATAGGTTTGGTTGAAGCTGCTGTTAAATTTTTTGATATTGCCATACTTTTAATTTTATATCTATATACATAGAATAACAAAGTATAACGAATGAATAATTAAAAGGTTGCAAAAGCTTAAACTTTATGGGTAGGGTATTCAGATGGTAAGGGAAAAGGCATAAATAAAAAAACTTCCCGATAATCGCCTGCGAGAGCTGCTTATGGGAAGTTTTTTCGAATCAATCAGAACTTGATATCTAAGGTCAGGCTATTTTTTAATTATGCTATCCCCCAAATTGTGTGATTTTTAAAAAATCATTGTTTAATGGCTATTTTAAGCCATATATCACTTAAATAAAAGTGATAATTCTTAAAAATAATCGCTCGTTTAATATTATCGGCCAGCTGAATTTTATTTTCCGCACCAGAATAGATGTTTTGTTGAACCAGTTGATGGTTCAAAATATAGTGAATTTGATCTCCATTAAAATTGAA
Source organism: Flammeovirgaceae bacterium UBA1842 (assembly GCA_002338655.1). Taxonomy (GTDB): domain Bacteria; phylum Bacteroidota; class Bacteroidia; order Cytophagales; family Cyclobacteriaceae; genus Fulvivirga. The sequence goes on from DDIU01000010.1 coordinate 26,200, forward strand.
ATATTGGATTCCAATACCTTTGATGGTCTTTAAATAGTTGCCCAAATTATCAAAAACCAAGATTCCCGTTTTATTATCGCTCACAAACAATAAATTCTGGTATTCACGCATGTAGGTAATATCATAATTTTCAGGGTCAAGTACTAAATCAAATGGCCTATTGATCTCGATTTGATTAAAATTGATATTGTATTTTTTTAGGCTAAAATCTACATAATCGACCAGCCAAATGTTATTGTCAAGGCTCATGGTAGACATACCCACGAAATTTGAAATGTCACCGAAACCAAACCGATTGTCATTGACGAGAAATCGATCAAGAAAGGCATACTGCTGTAACCCAGCGTAAAAAACGAATATCTTCAATGGATTCCAGGCTTCGAGTACTGTAATTTTACCTTTCTTTGATGGTGAAAACCGTGCTAATCTCTCACCAGTTACTGAGTATTTATCAATATTACCAGAGGCATCCGCCAGATAGATATTACCAAGCCAATCTACGGACATATTTTCAACCGCACCTACTTTAATACTGTCAGTTACCACATATTGCGATTGGCAAACATGAGCCAGTAAAAGCAGCGAAATAGCTAAGCTACTTTTCAAAAGTGAGCAGTTTGAAATCTTTACCATCAAAGGTGCCATAAGTATTATAGTTTACCCATTCTCCTAAATTGATGTATTTACTCTGTGAGCCTACCTCTAGTTCAAGAGGTAAATGCCGATGGCCAAACACATAAAAATCATGATGGACTTGTGCTTCAACGTCTTTACAATATTGCCAGAGGTATTCTTTCTCCCCTAAAAATTTATCCTCTTCTTTTTTATTATTGCTTATCCTACTATGCTTAGACCATCTATTGGCCAAGCCTATTCCAAAATTGGGATGGAAGCGAGCAAACAACCATTGACATACTTTCGATTCAAAAATCTTCTTTAGCATTTTGTACATGCCATCCCCTGGGCCTAATCCATCCCCATGACCGATCAGAAGCTTCTTATCACCAACCATTAGTTGTGCTGGTTTTCTATAAATAGGGATGCCCAGTTCAGAAGGGAAATAATCAAACATCCACATATCGTGATTGCCAGTAAAGAACACAATGGGAATACCCGAATCACGCAATTCAGCCAATTTTCCCTGCAGCCTTATAAATCCTTTTGGAATAGCATGTTTGTATTCAAACCAAAAATCAAAAATATCGCCAACCAAATAAATGGAATGAGCCTCCTTTTTTATTTGGTCAAGCCATTTAACTACCTGCTTTTCCCTTTCTAGGCTGGCAGCCTTAGAAGGTGCCCCCAAATGGAAGTCGGATGCGAAGTATATCTTCTTCCCATGCAATGAATCTATATTATCGAGGATATCAAATTTCATTATTGTTAAAAATAAAAAAATCAGGCACTTGCGCACCTGATTTCCCTTCTTTTATTTCTCTGGTATTAGTTTTTATCCTCTTCCGGATTTTCATCTTTAAGCCCTTCAGTTGAGGTAAAAGTAGCTTCAGGCTCTTTTGGAGTCTCATCTGCTTCTTTTTTCTTACCGTTAGAACTGGTAAAAGCCTCATAAGTAGTTTGATGTTCATAAGGCCGCTTACCAATCAACCTTTCCAAATCGGACTGGAATATAATTTCCTTCTCTAACAATTCCTTGGCGATAATTTCCAACTCTGCCCTATGCTGATTGAGAAGTTTTTTGGTTCTTATAAATTCCCCTTCTATTAGTTTCCTTACTTCAGCATCAATTGTTTCGGCTGTAGATTCGGAATAAGGTTTAGTGAAATTATAATCACTCTGCTTAGAATCATAGAATGATACATTTCCAATTTTTTCGTTCATACCATATACCGATACTATGCTATATGCCATTTTAGTAACCCTTTCTAGGTCACTCAAAGCTCCCGTAGATATTTTATTGAAAATGATCTCCTCCGCAGCCCTACCGCCAAGCGCCATGCACATCTCATCTAATAATTGCTCTGTTTGATACAAAAACTGCTCCTTAGGCAGGTACTGAGCATAGCCTAACGCTGCCACTCCCCTAGGGACAATACTTACTTTCACCAAAGGATCGGCATGTTCTAAAAACCAACCCGCAACGGCATGTCCTGCTTCGTGGTAGGCAACAATTTTCTTCTCTTCAGGAGAGATGATTTTACTTTTCTTTTCTAGTCCACCAATTACACGGTCAATAGCGTCTTGAAAATCCTGAAGTTCAACAGCATCTTTATCTTTTCTTGCGGCAATTAATGCAGCCTCATTACACACGTTGGCAATCTCAGCTCCAGCAAATCCCGGGGTCTGGGCAGCCAACTTTTTAGGATCAACATCCTTGGCCATTTTCAAGGGCTTCAGGTGTACTTTAAATATCGCTTCCCTTCCAATGATATCCGGTTTATCAATACTGATCTGACGGTCGAATCGACCCGGTCTTAATAAGGCCGAATCAAGTACATCGGGACGGTTGGTAGCCGCTAATATAATTACTCCAGAATCAGTTGAAAAGCCGTCCATCTCTACTAAAAGAGAGTTTAACGTATTTTCCCGCTCGTCATTAGACCCTGGCATCTGTCCTTTCCCTCTTGATCTTCCAATAGCATCAATTTCATCAATAAATACTATACAAGGTGCCTTTTCTTTAGCTTGTTTAAATAAATCCCGAACACGGGCTGCCCCTACCCCAACAAACATCTCTACAAAATCAGAACCTGATAAAGTAAAGAATGGCACGGCTGCTTCACCTGCCACTGCTTTTGCCAATAATGTTTTACCTGTTCCTGGAGGTCCTACGAGCAATGCACCCTTGGGTATCTTACCACCGAGCTTCGTGAATTTACTTGGAGTCTTTAAGAAGTCAACAATCTCTTTTACTTCTTCTTTAGCCTCGTCAAGTCCGGCTACATTATCAAAAGTTATTTTAACCTTATTTTCTGCATCAAATAATGCCGCTTTGGATTTTCCTATGTTAAATATCTGTCCGCCAGGTCCACCGCCTCCGGTCATTCTTCGCATTAAAAACCAAAACCCAAACAAGATAAATACCAAAAAGCCCCAGTTCCAGAGCATATTGGTAAAGTCAGACTTATCATCAACTTCATAATCTACTTGTTGGTCCTTAGGTAGCTTGCTATTCAATTCGTCATAGCTACTTATAAAACTATCTATGGTACCTACCTTCAATTTGTAGTGAGGGCCAGAATCTACACCAAATGCATTATTTGATTCAAGTTCAGATTTGTACTTGGCATTTTGCAATGCTTCTGGCTTCAGTGTGATTTCAACATAATTTTGATTCCTAACCAAGACTACACGGGCAACATCATTGCTCTTCATCATGTTTTCAAATTTGGTCATTGTGATAGGCACAAGATTAGTTGACCCATTGAAATAGGTAATCCCAAAAATTAAGGCAATTAGACCCGCTATAATCCAAACTTGATAGTTCGGTCTCTCTGGTTTATTGGGCATTATTTTTTTCTTATCCGACATTTCTAATTATTTGTTCAATTCAACGTACAACGTTATTCAATAAATTATGTTCAAGCTTCCACCGTTCTAATGTCGGCATCACCCCAAAGTGTTTCTAACTTATAAAAATCCCTTTTCTCTTTTTTGAAAATGTGCGCTACCACATCCACATAGTCAATCAATAACCATTCTTTGTTGGCTTTCCCCTCCTGGTTCCAAGGGTTTTCTTTTAGCTCCTTATGAACCTGCTCATCGACAGAATCTGCGATGGCATCAATTTGCGTATCTGATGAACCAGAACATATGACAAAAAAATCTGCCACAGCATTTTTTACTTTTCTCAAATCCATCACCACTATATCAGAGGCCTTTTTCTCTTGCATGCCCCTAACCACTACTTCACTTAACTTTTTTGAAGCTGTGGAACCCTTTTTTACTGCCATTCACTATCTTTGGTTAGACTTATCAAAACTACATAAATACTTGTATAAAATTCTTGCCAAAACTTTATTTGTAGGCAAAAAGCTCGTTTTCCTGCCATCTTGTCACTCAACCAATAAAGAGGCTGCCAAGTTCCAAAAAAATGACTACCTCCCTGAGGGAACAATAGTAATCACCAATAATCAGACCGCTGGAAAGGGACAACGGGGTAATACTTGGGAATCTTTACCCAACCAAAACCTCACTTTTTCCATTCTGCTAAAACCAACTTTTTTGCCTGTAAGTGAGCAATTTCACCTCAACATGGCCATATCATTGGGGATCCTTGATTATTTGAAAACCATAAAAAAAGGCTTTTTGATTAAATGGCCCAATGATATGTATTTTCAAAACTCTAAAACTGCAGGTATCTTAATTGAAAATAGTGTAAGGGAAAATAGGTTAGAAAATAGTATTGTTGGCATTGGACTCAATGTCAATCAAACTTTATTTCAAACCCAAAAAGCTACTTCGTTATCCATGATTACCGATAACGGATTTATACTCAATGAAGTGTTGGAAAACCTATGTTCTTGTTTGGAATGGAGGTATATCCAATTGAAAAAAGGGCAAATCAATCCCCTTAAATCAGATTATCTAAACCATCTCCTTGGCTTTTGTGAAGAGCGTCTTTACAAAAGCCATGAAGTATTCAATGGTAAAATAATCGGTGTTACCGACAGTGGGCTCTTACAAATGGAAACCCATGAAGGTGTCCGCAATTTCGATTTCAAGGAAATTGAGTTTCTATAGCTGGATTACATTATTAGGTACAAAGCGGTTTTTTATTAAAATAATAGTTTCCTTTAACCAATGGATTATCAGCAAATACTCGAAGAAATACAGCAGGAAATTATACCCTTGATCGGAAAGGGAACCATTGCCGATTATATACCTGAATTAGCCTGTGTAGATAAAAACAAATTTGGGATGTACCTGCTCCTACTTGATGACAGTGCTTATGAAGTAGGTGATGTGCAGGAATTGTTTTCAATCCAGAGTATTTCAAAAGTATTCATGCTGGCCTTGATCATTTCCCACATTGGCGAAAAAGTGTACGAACGGGTAAATGTTGAGCCCTCAGGCGACCCATTTAATTCTTTGGTTCAATTAGAGTATGAAGGGGGAATTCCCAGAAATCCATTTATCAATTCTGGTGCTTTGGTAATCACTGATATGATGCTTACCCATCTTGAAAATCCAAAGGAAGAACTATTAAGGTTCGTGCAAGAATTGGCGGGAGACACCTCCATTGCCTATAATGAAAAGGTGGCCAATTCTGAAAAGGCCATTGGTTTTAAAAATGCTGCGATGGTCAACCTCATGAAATCGTTTGGTAACATCCATCATGATGTTGAAGACGTATTGGATCTGTACTGTACCTTCTGTTCTATAGAAATGTCTTGTGCGCAATTGGCCAGTGCTTTCCGGGTTTTTGCCAACCACGGAACTGGCGTTATTGACACCAAAAAATACATTACTAAAAGTCAATACAAAAGGATTACCGCTATTATGCAGACTTGTGGTTTCTATGATGAAGCGGGGGAATTTGCATTTAGGGTTGGGCTTCCTGGAAAAAGTGGTGTAGGTGGGGGTATTGCCGCCATGCTCCCTTCACATTACAGTATTGTGGTTTGGAGTCCCGGACTCAATGAAAAAGGAAATTCTTTGGTTGGCCTAAAAGCATTGGAGCTATTCACTACTAAAACAGGAACCTCTATCTTTTAAGGAAATAGTAGATAAAAAAAGAAAGTGCTCCGGTCAAGAGCACTTCCAAGGTCAAAAACTCAAAATAATGGGATAAGGTCTTAATTCATCCCAATAACAACACTGCTAATATAACAACAATTGAATAAAAAAGTTTGCCTACCAATTTATTTTATTTAAAACTGGTCAATAAACTGTAGCCGTTCAGCTTTCCGTTTTTAGTATAACTTTCCGATTTTACCATTCCTACCTCTTTAGCTATCCAGTCAATGGATGAATACTCCATGCTCATAACTGTCTTGCTAACAACGGTATAACTAATTTTATAGCAATCAAAAGTGCCTGCCGGTGTAGTAATCTTTTCCTTTGCCAATACTTTTCTGTCTTTTATACGGGTTTCCATAGTGAAAGGAATGTTTCCACTTAAAGTAATAGAAGCTTCCTTAAGCTCCTGACCCACTTCTAAATTGGAGGGTATTTCCAAGTTGTCGGTTTCCATTTTCATATCCATGTCCTTGAATGATTTGAGCATCTCCTCCGGAAAAAAACGGGACATATCAAGACTGATCACCCCATTGTCGCAACTCATACTTATTTCCTTTTCAAAATCCAGTTTACCTTTTTTATCGTAATTCTGCATTTTGAGAGAGGCATCCCATCCGTTTGTATTTAGTTTTAGTGAAGTAACCTCATTCACTTGTCGTGAGGTGATTTTATCATTAGAACCATAATTGGTAATCTCCCATTGGCCTCCTTCTTTGAAGTTGTAAAAAGGATTGCACTGACTATAAAGTGCACCAGTAGTAAATAAAAGGGCAATCAATGTGTAATGAATTTTTCGCATATTCCAGTTAATTTGATTTCAGATAAAGTTAATGATTACAAAACAAAATATTCCATCACAAATAGTGTCGGTATATAAAATACATTCAAAAATGTGTCCGATTACGATCATTTTTGTACATATTAGAACATAATCTATGTTATAAAAGGTGAACCAAGCCTTCTATGGCTTTGGCATCATTTTTAACATAACTGGCATTAACCTAAACTATTCACCTGTGGACAAAGAAATTGGAAAAATTCTCATGATTGATGATGATGAGGATGTGTTATTGGCAGCGAAACTATTACTTAAAAAACATGCGCATCAAGTTATTATTGAGAAAAACCCTAAAAAAATACCCTTTCTGCTCAATAACGATACTTATGATGTAATACTACTGGATATGAATTTCAGTAAAGACATAACCAGTGGTAAAGAAGGTTATTTTTGGTTAAGCCAAATATTGGAGCATGATCCCTCAGCCGTTGTAATATTAATTACGGCATTTGGCGATGTTGAGATGGCTGTAAAAGCACTTAAAGAGGGTGCTACTGACTTTGTGTTGAAGCCATGGCAAAATGAAAAATTACTTGCCACCATTTCCACAGCCATAAAACTTAAGCAATCATATAAGGAGGTTGATAAATTAAAGAAAGCAAAACAACAGCTGGAAGCTGAAATAAATCAACCGTTTAAAGACATTATTGGAAATAGTAAATCCATCAAAGAGGTATTTAACCTAATAGATAAAGTAGCAAAGACCGATGCAAACGTATTGATACTAGGTGAAAACGGTACGGGAAAGGAGTTGGTGGCCCGGGCTATCCATCAGCGTTCATTGCGCAAAGAGAATACCTTTGTTGGTGTTGATATGGGGGCCATTACACAGTCATTATTTGAAAGTGAGCTTTTTGGTCATAAAAAAGGATCCTTTACTGATGCTAAAGAAGACCGGTCAGGTCGGTTTGAATTGGCCAATGGAGGGACTTTGTTTCTCGATGAAATTGGCAATCTTAGTTTACCATTGCAGTCCAAACTTCTGACTGTCTTTCAAAATAGGGTGGTCACTCCAATTGGATCAAATCAGGCCATTCCTATAGACATCAGATTGGTATGTGCTACCAATATGGACATCCATACGATGGTTAAGGATAATACATTTAGACAAGACCTACTTTATCGAATCAATACCGTGGAGATTCGCATCCCTCCATTACGTGATAGGGTTGAGGATATTCCTTTACTTGCCAATCATTTTCTCCAAATTTATTCAAAAAAATACCGGAAAGATGTGACGCAAATTACTGCAGAGGCAATGTCATCGCTGCAAAAGTATAATTGGCCCGGAAACATCAGGGAATTACAACATGCTCTGGAAAGGGCTGTGATTATGAGCGACAATCAAGTGCTGGATGTTAATGAATTCTTCTTTTTAAAAGGAGGAAGTGCTGCTGGATCAGCCGACCTGGATACCAATAATTTAAATCTTGATGAGGTAGAAAGAAATGCCATTCAGAAGGCCATCAGTATCCACGGTGGCAATATTTCAAAAGCTGCCAAGGAGCTAGGACTTACCCGGGCATCATTATACAGAAGGCTCGAAAAGCATGGATTTTAGTAATGTAAAAACCGCCATTTTATTCAGGGTTGGTGCTCTTTTGGCCACCATATTTTCTTTGTCATTTCTTTTCGCGAATGACGGGTTCTTTATTACTATATTAATTCTGATCATTCTTTTGGTGATACAAGTGATTTCAATGATCAGGTACATGTCCCATGGAAATGAAGAAATAATTAGCTTCCTTGATTCGATTGAACATGATGACATTACCCATCGGTACACTACTGATTCAAAGAATGAAGATTTGAACCGGCTCAATAAGGCATTGAATTCTGTACTTCAAAACCTCCAGGAAGTACGCAAAGAAAAAGAGGCCGATTTTCAATATTTGAAAAACATTGTACAGCACATCGGTATTGGGTTGATCACTTTTGACAAAAAAGGAAAAGTGCAAATCATCAATACATCTGCTAAAAAATTACTCAAAGTAAGCACGCTTGAAAATATTTCAGATCTGAAACCACTTAGTGAAAGCCTCGTGGATATATTCCTTCGGCTACGCACAGGGGGGCGTGATCTTATTAGGATGGAAGTTGGGGGCGATATTGTGCAACTGGCTGTATACGCCATTGAATTAACGCTTCGCGGAGAGATGTACAAACTTGTTTCAATTCAAAATATTCAGAATGAACTGGAAGAAAAAGAAATGGAAGCCTGGCAAAATTTGGTCAGGGTACTTACCCATGAAATAATGAATTCTGTGACACCAATATCATCCCTTGCGAATACGGTAGAAGATGAATTAAAACTACAGCTGAGCAATGATCAGGATGTAAATAAAATTTCTAATGAGGATATAGAGGATTTACATTTGGCAGTTCAAACCATAAAAAAAAGAAGTCAAGGGCTAATTCGTTTTGTACAGGATTTTAGGAACCTAACACATATCCCCACCCCTAAAATTGCTGAAATAGAGGTGAAAGCCTTATTGGATGAAATGTTGATTCTGCTCAAAAAGGAGATTGAGGGAAATGGTGTATGCGCTTCGATCAAAGTAGATCCGGTAAATATGACAATCAATGCTGATAAAGATCTAATAGAACAGGTATTAATCAACCTAATAAAGAATGCGACTCAAGCATTTGATGAGCAAACCAATAAATTAGTAGAAATAAAAGCCTACTTTGACGAAAAAAGTAGGCCGATAATTTCAGTAAAAGATAATGGTACTGGAATCGATGATGAGGCCATGGAAAAAATATTCATACCTTTTTTTACTACCAAAAAAACGGGCTCAGGAATTGGATTAAGCCTTTCCCGCCAGATTATGCGCCAACATCAGGGGACTTTAGGGGTAAAATCCAAAGCGGATGAAGGTACAGAGTTCTTTTTGAGGTTTTAATTAATTTCATAGATTTACGGACTGTTAACACAAACAACCAAATGGATATAAATAATAAAATCACCAAAATATTAGTGGACAAACTAGGCATTGCAGAAACCGAGGTTACATCTGATGCAAACTTTGTCAAAGATCTGGGCATTGACTCACTTGATTATGCCGAATTGGTGATGGAGTTTGAACAGACATTCAATATTCGCATTCCTGATGAAGATGCAGAAAAGCTTCAGACTATTAATCAAGCAGTGGCTTACATCGGTGCTAAAATGAAGGAGAATTAAACTTCTACAGCCATTCTCTCTTCAATCTTTGCAAAAAATTCCGGGCAACACGCCTTGATTTCAGTTCTCAAAACGGACATCTTTGAGGTGTTGACATGCAAAATAACTTGGCTTTCAGTCTTACAGCAGGGGCATGTTATCTCTCCAATATCCGTACGTATGCACGAACACAGCATATTGGCTATATGTGCTTCAACCTCTGTGATATTGGCGTTATCTAAACTTACTGTGACATTCATAATTATATGACTACAAATTACTGAAATGGTTTAATTACTCTCTTGATGCTACAACCTTTACAAAGGTCACCAATTTATTTTAAAAAAGACTCTGGTGACTCATAATAGCTACATAATTTAATACTTTTTGTCAATTCTTTAGTAGCAAGTGGCAAAGATATTTTACTTCCTTCCGCTACCAGTGCCCATCCATTCCTACTTTCTTCCCAATTTACCATCCATTTATCAGTGCCAAAAAGCAGGATATCTCCCTCATAAATTTCAGTGCCGCTTTTATCAAAATGCCCGGTAAACTGAAGTAAAACATGATCTTTCTTCACTAAATACCCTTTTTCACACTCTATTTGATTGAGTCGCATTAAAAGTTTGGTTTCTTTATTCCATGCCTTAAACTTAAAACGCCTGCTCATCAGTTAAATATAAAATTATTATTTAATTATTTAAAGATATTTTTTCAAAATTAAACTTTTTAAGGAATAAAAAGCAATATCAAAGCGATAATTAGGCCGAAGGTTAATTGTCATTTGGCTTATTTGTCCTATCCTAATTTAGACTGTTGCAGCTTATATTTGAGAAAAGAATTATAAATGCCAATTATTGTACTGTCAAGCAAAATTTGCAATAAAAAATTGATAGAGTTTTCACCCAACAGAATAAGCACAAATGAATAATGACACACCGGAAAGCCAACCAAATAATCCATTACATGGTATCAGATTGGAAGACATTGTAGTCTATTTGGTTGAAAAGTATGGATGGGAAGATTTAGGTGAAATGGTTAACATACGGAGCTTTAATAATAATCCATCCATTAAATCAAGTCTGAAGTTTTTAAGGAAAACACCTTGGGCGAGAGAAAAAGTGGAGAGGCTTTATTTAAATTCATTGGCGTCCGACTAACTGCCCCGGTTCTTTCTAACTTCCCGTACGAATAAAATACTTACCAATAAACCCACAAGGGAGAAGCCCATTAACACAAGAAAAACATATTGGTGACCCTGAGCCCCCGGAAAAGTATCGAGTAAAAACCCCATCAATGGGCTCATAAACACATCTGGAGTAAACCCAACTACAGACATAATACCAACGGCAGTACCTGTAGATACAATAGGAATACTGGCTTCTTCCATCAGCGCAAAATATATTCCCCTAATACCATAAACACCAATCAAAGTAGTGGACAACAGAGTAAGTGCCAGCCAAGCGATATGGTTGAGCACACCCAAATAAATGAATAGTCCTCCAATACACATTAGTAAAAAACATCCAATTGTAACTTTCGAACCATCAAAACGGTCCGCCAAGAATCCGGCTAATACAGCAAATAATGGCCTCATCCAGAGAGCCATGGTACCAACCCCTGCTGCAGCCACCTCATTGAAGCCCAGTACCTCATTGGCATAAAGTGAGTAGTCATCGGTGATTTTATAGCCCACATAAGCACAGACAATAATAAAAGCCTGCATCCAAATTGTAGGCATCCTCACAAGTTTGAGTATTTTGGCTACTGTTGGCTGCTCACTTTCTTCAATTTTTGTAATCCCTTTGGGTATGGCAACCCATATTAAAACGCCAATTAAAAAAGTAATGGCCGATGTAACCAGAATTACAACTTGAAAGGACACATTTCTAAGTTCAGCAGAGGTGATGGCTTCACCACCTGTAAATTTTGAGAAAATAAAAAGGGTCAGCGTTGCGAGCAATGCTGCGGCCAGACCTCGTCCACCCTCTAACAACCCAAATGCCCTACCCTGAAATCCTGCTCCACCCCATTCCCTGGTTGCCCTTATTAAAGCAGCCCAGAATAAGAAAATAGTAGTGAACCCCCAAAACCCATAAAGAATAGGAAGGATATTGTGGGAAGGTATAATTGCCATAATTAAACCACCAAGTGCTGTAAGCCATAGTGAATAGGACATCAAATTCCGTGAAGGAAAACGATCGGCCAATGCGCCTCCAAAAAAATAGGAAATCATGGCAACCACCCCATACACTGAAAAGTAAGTGCCTAATTCAAAATTGGTAATGTCAAGGACTTTTAACAGTGTTGGTCGGAATACCCGGGCAAGAACAAACGGCAAAAAGAAGATTATCTCGCCAGCCAGTATTAATGCAATTAGGATAATAGTTTTATGTGCGCTATTTCTCACTACTGGCATTTTGCTATCACTTAGTTGTGTTTTTTAGGCTATAACCTTTCAATAAAACTAAGTAAATTCTCCTCCACTTTTTTACGGTCACTCCACAGTTCACGGCTAAATACCCCTTTAAATTTCCATTGTTTCTTACTTAGGGTAAATGGGGTGTACACATGAATGTCCTTTATTGAAGGGCTTTGAAAATACAGTTCATCGTCTGTTAATATCAGGGCTTTATACTCATCATCGTGCATGACCGTAAGATCTGCAAAAGGTAGTTCCTCCGTTAGGCAATAACCATCCAATTGGTCATTGGTCCATTTTTGCAATGTGCTTTTTAAATACCATCCGGCATGATGAATTTTAGAATCGTGTAACGTAGGCACAAATTTACCATTGCTTACCATATAGGCATATTCAAGGTATTTTTTCAATATTTTCGGGCCATCATTTTTGCTGTCATCCACTTTAAGCTGCTGCGGTAATATGCTACTAACAATCATCACTTTTTCACGTGCCCGTGTAACTGCTACATTTAGTCTATTCTCACCATGGATGGCATTTAAACTTCCAAACTGCATCACCATTTTACCCTTCTTGTCAGGAGCATAAGCAGTGGAGAATATAATTATGTCTTTCTCATCTCCCTGTACATTTTCTATGTTTTTCACAAACCAATCAGAGGGCCATACCAGTTCATTTTCCAGAAAACGTTCATCTATTTTATCAAGGATATATTGCTGTTGTTTAGCATTGAATGTCACTACACCAACTTCCTTTTTGGCTCCTCTTTCCAATATATCAATTAATATATCCACCACCTTATGCGCTTCGATATCATTGATATTATTTTCCCAAACGCCATCTACTTTGAGGTAATCAATACCCGGAACATTGTTATTGACCACATCAAAGTCTGGTAATAATTTAAGTTTGCCGTCATAAAAATATTTGTTGGAAAAGTCTATCAAATCCAGCGACTGGCTTCTGTAGTGACCGTTCAACTGAATACTCATAAGGTACCTATCGGCCAACTCAAGTAAAGAATCCACTTCCAGATCTGGATCTTCAATTTCATCGTCAAAACGTACCTGATAAAGATCATTGGGCCGTAACTGCTTATTGTCTCCAGCAATCATCACACTTCTTCCTCTGTACATGGCCGGAATTCCCTTTTCCGCAAAACATTGTGAAGCCTCATCGAAAATAACCAAATCAAACATCTCCCTCATAGGGAAAATGGCCGATACTGACTCTGGTGAAGCCAGCCAGCATGGCATTAAATTGAATAACTCCTCGCTATAATTTGCCAACAGTTTTCTGATCGGCCAAATACGTCTCTTTTTAGTTGTTTGATGGTACAGATCCCTATAGGTAACCATATTATTGAGCCTGTTATGTTCAGCATGGGCATAGGTACGTTCACGCGACCTGAGTAGGAGCATATCATTGCTTACTAGTAGTTTTTCACGAACACATGCCTGAAGTTCTGCCTCCAGTTTCTTGAATTTTTTTGAGGATACTGACCTTAAAATTGGGTATTTGGTCTCTATATGGTCAATCCAGGCCAATCTCAAGCTATTTTGGAAAATTCCAGTAAGTATTTTTGGTTCAGTAATGGACGTTTCTTGGATCAACTTATCAATGGCATTGATCTCAGTCGCAGACATTTGGTCCCGGACTCTATCAAATTCACAAAGCGATTCAAAATCTTTCTTCAGCGATTCGTTCATTCGAACTGCATGCTCGGTATTCTTTTCAATAGCACTGATTTGACTCTCAGTGAGGTAAACCAGCCATTTATCTTTCTTCTGGGGAATTTCTTTGATGATGTCAAACAACTTTTCTATGCCATCTTTAAACTCCTTGTATTCCATTTTTTGCACATTGAAATACTGTTTGAAATTCCTCAATGAGTTGAATATCAGTTTTGCTTTAATCGACAGCTTTTGGATATGAAACCAGGTCTGGAAGTGGACTTTTTCATAAGTATCAGGGATATCAGTAATCCATGGTCTGTTTTTGATTTTAGTGAGATTGTGCTCAATATTCAATCTGTTATCAATTCTTTCTACCAATGCATTAAATCCCGCTCGGTCGCGCCTCAGTCCATTTTCAACTAACACCCTTTTAATGAGGAACTTATCTTTTGAAAATAAATTCCATCGAATAAAACGGAAAATATTTCTACGGGCCTTCATGCTTCTTTGTAAAGTCTCTTGAAACTTTCCGAGCTGGTCAGAAGGTATGGATACTTCAGGGCCCTCGCCCTTGTAGCACTCCATCAATATCCTCTCAATATTTGAAAGCCATAAGTTACTGGTGTCCGAATCAGGAAATGCAGACATGTGTTTAAAGTATTCATAGGCCTGGTCATTCTTAAGCGTTCCAAGCATTTCTACAATACTATCTCGTTTACTTAAAACAAACTCGAAATCCTCAAAAGTAAGTCTCGATCCAACTACTTTCTCGGCCCGTTCTGCAATCTCATCTTGGTAAGCAGGAATCTCCTTTAAGATTTTCTGTATTATCCGTAATTCTGCTATACCAAAATCTTTAAATGACCTCCTATCATTCCATTCATAATCTGAACGACCATAGTTTTGAATATATTCGGCATAATCTTGAAAATTATGCATGAAGCTGTCCAGTTCATTAAATTTAAACTGGGTATATTCTTGTTTAAGGTTTATGGAGTCCCCATCTACATCAGAAGTGAGGTATAATTCCTTTACAGAAATTCCACATTCACTTTCATCAAACAGGGCAAACTTAAATTCTTCGAGTTCTTCAGCTATTTGATCTATGCGTCTGCTTACTTGCAAAAAAGTACGTTCGAGTTGAATAGTGTCGAGTCCATTGTTCTGCATTTTGTATTCTTCGATGCGGCCAATCTGCTTACTTATTTTTTCAAAAACTGATTTTCTGTCGTTTTTGAAATCATGCACAAGTCCGACAAAAGGAGTCATTTCTTTTTCCTTCATCCTATTATAAACCACATCAAGTGCAGCACGTTTCTGGCTTACTACCAATACCTTTTTTCCAGTGGCAATATGATCGGCAATTAGGTTGCAAATCAATTGTGATTTTCCCGTTCCCGGTGGCCCCTGCACTACTATCGAATTTCCTTTTTTTATTGCTTTCAGCGCATTTTCCTGATGGGCATCCATCTTAAATGGAGTAAAGGTTTTTTCCTCGTCTATGCTATCCAGAAATGAATGTTTGTAATCTGGCTCAATTTCTTTAAGTGACCGATCGACAAAAAAATCTTCAATGTCCTTGACTTCACCACTATTGATAAGTGTAGTATAATCTGGCACCAAGTAAGAGCCCGACTGTGGAAAAATTCCAAGTACCGCCTCAGGGAATAGCTTGAGTTCACCATCAGATTGCCCTTCGATAAAGTCTGCTTTTTTATACTCAGTAAACTTTTGAAGTACATCAAGAAAATTATCCTGATTGAAATTTATTTCTACATCACTCTCTTTGAAAAATTGATAAAGTGATGTCCGGAACACTGTACTGTCTGTTTCAAAATCTTCCAGATTCCGGTCAATAAAATCATCACTCAGTTTAATATTGTTGTAATGCGAATAGGCAAGCAAAAATGATTTGTTTAGAGAAACCCCATCTTCTGTTCTTGGCCGGAGCATCCATTTCCCATTTTTAAGGTCGAGATCTACAGGGAAAAATAATAACGGGCATCTAATCGGAGTTCCATCAGAAAGCTTTCCTTTAACAAATGGCCAGCCTACATATAAATCCTTGGTTCCCCGCTCTTCAAGTATGAATTTCTCCGTTCGGGAAATTTTTTTGAGCTGATTGCTTACTCTGTTCGTTTCTTCATCACGACTGTCAAATTGCTGGCAAAGCACTTGCCTACTCCCCTCAATTAGCGATTCAACAATACTAAATGAACCTGACTTTACTATAAAATTAAAATCGTGTAGATCAATAAATTGATCTTTATTCAGTCGCAACAACAATAAAGAGCGATTATTTGACGACAGGTTAGTCAGTCTTTTTAGATAAGATTTTAACACTTCATGCATAAGGAAAAACCAAGTAACTGAAAAATAAGAAATAATTGAGACTCTACTTGGTAATAATTATCAAGGATTGAATTTAAGGTAAGGTAATATCTTTATCATTCGTAACGAATCAATGAGCTTGATATTTTCCAAATCAGATGGGCCTTGCATTTTACCATGCTGAAATTCATAGGCTATTATAGACCTTGCCAATGACCTTCCGATGTAGGGATGCTTAGAAAGTTCATGTTCGTTTAGTGTATTCACCTCAATTTGTTTGGGAATGAAGTCATCTTCAATAACAGCCAACGTGTCCAAAGCCAGTAATACTGAGTCTTGAAGCCCAAAAATATCTTTGAATTGATTCTTGGAAACAAATCCACCCAGAGACTCCCGGTATTTAATAATCCTTTTAGAAATAGTTGGCCCAATACCTGGGATTTCTTTAAGTGTGATGGTATCAGCTACGTTGATATCAAACATTTCTAGCTTTCGCTTAAACTTCCTATGTGAATATATTACCGGGCTTTCCCTTTCAATTTTCTCAAATCTCTTCGTATTGAATTTTGCAAACTGATGGGCTTTGTAGAATTCTTCCCTTCTCTGCGCTGAATCAATATATATATTCTTTTTCATTACCGCTACCAGACTATCCAACTTGTCTATATCCAGTTGGTTTTCAATAGGTTTAAATACCCATGCTTGGTATATATATGGTGATATTAATAAGCTAAAGGCCAATGGAATAAGGACGATCATACCGTTGGCTTCTGATTTCGAAAATCCAAAATAACTTCTTATCCAATGATTAAGTCTATTCATATAATAATTACTAATATATAATTCATATTATTAACATAATATTTATATTAAATTATTTTTCTGATTAAAATCATTTATTTAGCTGACGTCCATTGCTGCTTTAATATTTTGGCTCTTTTAGCTTTGTTCTTTTTAATTGTTTGGGTAGGCAACCCTATTTTAATTACTCCCGTTATTTGAAAACATTAAGACATAGGGTACTTAAAATCAACTGTCTTATTTGAACTAATTCTAAATAATTATTGCTGGTTTTATTCCATTGCAATCCTGATTAAATTTGTGGCGCTCATGGAGAACATCTTCAAAACAACTGGACTATCATTTAAAAGCACACCTATAGAGGTGAGAGAAAAGCTTGCATTGGACGAAGCACAAGCTAAACGACTGATGCAGTTTTTAAATGAAAACACCAACGCATCAGATTTGATGGTATTATCTACCTGCAACAGGACTGAGATATATTATAGCCATACATCTGACCTTAACAATGAAATCGCAACTGGTCTTTCGCTAATTAAGGGTATTGACAAAGCTGAAATTATCTCATACCTATCATGTCGAACAGACAATAGAGAAGCTATTGAACATTTGGTTAATGTTTCCATGGGTCTTGATGCGCAGGTAGTTGGGGATATCCAAATAGCCAATCAAGTTAAAAAGGCGTATCAATGGAGTGCAGATGAGAATGTTGCTGGTCCATTTTTGCACCGATTGATGCACTCAATATTTTATGCCAATAAAAGAGTGGTTCAGGAAACTTCATTCCGTGATGGGGCGGCATCTGTATCTTATGCCACCAAGGAGCTAATTGAGGACATCACAGCAGAAATTGTACAACCAAAAATATTGATTCTTGGTTTGGGCGAGATTGGGCAGGATGTGTGTAGAAATTTAGTTGGAAGTAATAAGGACGTAGTTATAGCTAATAGAACTAGGGAAAAAGCCATCATGCTTGGCAAGGAATGTGAATTCAATACCATTGAATTTGATCAGGCACTTGAAACTATTGGGGAATACGATGTCATTGTTTCTTCTGTAGCATTTAAAGAGCCAATCATTACCAAAAATATGATTGCCAAGCTAGAACTTCTTACCTATAAGTTTTTTATTGATTTATCTGTACCACGAAGCATTGAAACGAGTATTGAAGATATTAACGGAGCTTTACTCTATAATATTGACAATATCCAAAGCAAAGCTTCAGAAGCATTGAACAAAAGGATCGCTGCCATCCCCGATGTACAGGCCATCATAGCGGAAACACTGGATGATTTAGAAAATTGGTCAAAAGAAATGGTGGTATCCCCAACCATCAAAAAACTGAAGAGTGCCTTAGAGACCATCCGACAAGAAGAAATACAACGTCATTTAAAGGGCATAGATAGCAATGAAGCTAAAGTAATTGATACTGTGACCAAGAGTATGATGCAAAAAATAATAAAGCTGCCTGTTCTTCAACTAAAGGCTGCCTGTAAGCGTGGTGAAGCTGAAACACTCATTGATCTCCTCAATGACCTGTTCGATTTAGATGCCCAAAAAGAAAAAAAATAACATTCTGTTTTTGGATCTTTATAATGTGCGATAACAGCAATAATTGTTATCTAAATTCCTATTTTTAACGCTCAATTAAAATTTCATTATATGTTGAAGGAAATAGTTATTACCCTGTTTGTTTTAAGCTCTACGCAGTTATTTGGGTGGGGCCTTACTGGCCATCGGGTAGTTGGTCAAGTGGCAGAAAATCACCTTTCTAAAAAAGCCAAATCAAAAATTCAATCCATACTTGGAGATGAAACATTGGCTATTGTAAGTGTCTGGATGGATGAAGAGCGATCTAACCCAAAATATGACCATACCGTGGACTGGCATTGGGTAACTATCCCTGATGGGATGACCTATGCGGAAACAGTAAAGAACCCAAATGGGGATGTTATTGCTACCATCAACAGATTGATTGTAGAATTAAAAGCTGGAGGACTGACTAAAGAACAAGAAATTGAACGGATAAAAATGCTTGTCCACTTTGTGGGGGATATACATCAACCACTACATGTGGGTAAAGAAGGGGACAGAGGTGGCAATGCAGTGAAAGTAAAGTGGTTTTGGAATAGTACCAACTTACACTCCATCTGGGACTCAAAAATCATAGATGACAAACAATTCAGCTACACCGAATTGGCCGCTGCTATCGATCACCCTAGTAAGGATCAGATTAATAAGTGGCAATCCGAAGGGGTGCTGGTTTGGGCTGATGAGTCCATAGCATTGAGAGATCAGGTATATAACTTTCCTGAAGATAAAGAACTCAGTTACCAATATTTATATGACAATTGGGCTACAGTCCAGTTACGACTACTTAAAGCTGGGGTACGGCTTGCTGGTATTCTGAACGAAATTTATAACTAATGAATAAGTTAGAACGGTCTACTTTTAACTTTCTAAGTCTATTAGGTAAAAACAATAATCGTGAATGGTTTAATAAGAACAAGGAGCTTTATTTAAAAGCCCATGAAAACGTAATCGATTTTGCCGAAAGCCTCTTAATGGAAATGAGGGGTCATGATGATATTGAGACCCCATCAGGAAAAAAATCACTTTTTAGAATCTATCGTGATGTACGATTTTCCAAAGACAAATCTCCCTATAAAAATCACTTTAGCGGCAGCTTCAAAAGAGCAGGTCAATTATTAAGGGGAGGTTACTATTTTCATCTGGAGCCTGGCAATGTAATGATTGCAGGTGGCTTTTTTTCACCCGCTAAAGAAGACTTACTTAGAATTAGAGAAGAAATATCGGCTGATGATCAGCCACTTAGAGAAATATTGAATGAGCCTGATTTTAAAAAAGCCTTTGGTGTATTGCAAGGCGAACAATTGAAAACCGCTCCGAAGGGTTTTGACAAGGATCATCCTGCTATAGATTTAATTAGATACAAGCAGTTTTATGTTACCCATAAATTTGAAGATGCCGATGTTTTCTCATCTGAATTCGCAAAAATAATATCCCAGACATTTTCACTTCTTCGTCCGTATTTCAATTATTTGAGCGATGTATTGACCACAGATGCTAACGGTCAAGCACTTATAAAATAACTGGATATTTATTCTTCAAATTACTTCTTACAAGCGGTATAAATAGGTTTATTTGTGCTTAATGCAAAAAGTAGAAAGGCGTTTTTATCTTATCATTATCACCTTAATTCTAACTGTTTCTTTAGCTCAGGGACAGGGATTGAATGACTATTTTAAGGCACTAAAATTGTCTGATGCTGCCAACCAAAAGCAACCCACAGGCCACTATTTAATAGAGTTGGTAAAGGGTACAAAACTTTCCACATTAAAAGAAAATGGTATTGAAATCAAGCGTAGAATATCAGATAACCTGTTGGTGGTAAGCACGATAAATTCAATCGAACCTAGTAAATTCATTAAAAACAGTTGGGGTGCCAACAACAAATGGAAACTTAGTAATGAATTACTTTTCAATGAAAAGTGGCCCTCAACCCTTACTATAAAAACAAAGCCCGGAAGCACACCATATTATGGGTGGACAAGGATCGGGGAAAATATTTATATAGTTAATAACAAGAACAAAAATATAAATGAGGCTTTAATCAATGATATAAACATCACATACATTGGATCCGAATCCAACAATGCCAAACTGGAGTCACGTGTACTGGACATGAATTTAAACCCAAATAAAATTAACCTGATCCATCGGGAATATCCTGAAATAAATGGAGAAGGAATTACAGTTTCAATCAAGGAGCAGCACTACAATCCACTCGATATCGATCTAATTACACGTGATGTGCCTTCCAATCTATCCTCACCGGACCAAAACAACCATGCGACTGAAATGGCTACTATCATTGCAGGTGCTGGAAATTCGTTTATAACAGGAAGAGGTGTAGCGGATCATGCCATGGTCACTTCCTCAGATTTTGAAAATGTACTGCCTGATGAAGACAATGACTATCAACAATTAAATGCCTTTATTCAAAACCATTCTTATGGAACTGAAATTGAAAATTTCTATGGCTCTAAAGCAGAGGCCTTTGATCAAAGCGCAAACAGTATCCCCACATTGTTACATGTCTTTTCTTCTGGAAATCAAGGCCTAGAAACTACAACTGAAGGCACTTATGCCGGTATTGATGGATATGCCAATTTATCAGGCAACTTTAAAATGGCTAAAAATGTATTGGTTGTAGGCTCAATTGATACTGTTGGAAATATCCCTGTATTTGTATCCAATGGACCTGCGTACGATGGCAGGATAAAGCCTGAAATCGTGTCTTATAGTGCTGTTGGGTCCTCCAATTCATCAGCACTTGTTTCTGGAATAGCTGCCTTACTCCAATATCAGTACAAGTTGCTAAATGGGGAATTACCTACTTCTGCACTTATCAAAGCCTTGTTAATCAATGAGGCAGATGAAGCTTACACCAAAGGGCTGGATTTTAAAACCGGTTTTGGCAATGTAAATGGATTCAAGAGCTTAAAAGCCATTCAGGAAAATAGATATACTAGTGGTTTGATCAATAATGGAGGTGATGTGTTTTTTGATATTAATGTTCCTTCAAATAGCCAAAATTTAAAAATTACGCTTGTATGGAATGATCCGGTGGGTACGATAAATAGCCAAAAAGCATTGGTTAATGATCTGGATTTAAAAATCAATCATGAGGGGATCGGTTATTTGCCTTGGGTGCTAAATACTACACCATCAGGATTACAGTCCTTACCAAACAGAGGTACTGATCGGCTTAATAATGTAGAGCAAGTAACAATAGAATCCCCAGCGGCAGGGACGTATCAAATTCAGGTATCAGGATTTGATGTACCTGAAGGCCCGCAGGAATTTTATATCGTTTATGGTTGGGAATCCGTCAATACATTTAAGTGGACATTCCCTACCTCAATGGACAATATGCCCTATAATGGTGAGTCAAACAGCTACTTTAGATGGGAAAGCACTTTATCAAGTGAATCGGGTAAACTGGAATATAGCATTGATAATGGTGCAACATGGAAATTAATCAATAACGAAGTACCATTGTCAAAAGGCTACTTTAACTGGAATAAAAACCTGACTTCAGGCATTGCACTAGCACGGATGACCACTGGTGCAGGTGTCTTTGAAACTGAACCCTTCCCTATCTCCAAGACATTAAAAACATCAGTAGGCTTCAATTGTTCTGATTCTGTATTACTTCAATGGAATAAAGACCCTAACGCATTGGGCTATGACCTATATTTAATGGATAAAGGCCCTTACCTCGAACAATTCCAAACTGTTTCTGATACCTCCATCATTATCAAAAAAAATAATGTATTGGCGACCCGATTTTCAGTTAAACCAATTTATGATAACAATATCAACCCCATTGGAAGCCCAACATTCGATTACAACTTACTTAATAGTAACTGTTATCTGAATTTGTTTACAGGACTGGCAAAGCCCGATCATATTTTACTTAGTGTTAGCCTTGCACTTACTTATGGTGTCGCTAATGTGGAATTTGAAAAATTTACCAATGGTGTATATACTCCATTGGAAATGGTAGATGTAACTTCAAAAACAATCGATTATAGTGATTTTACAGCAGTAGATGGCAATAATATCTACAGGGCAGTAGTCCATTTTGATAGTGGAGAGCAGTTGGTTTCTGATGAAATAGAGGTTTACTATTTAAATCATAAGAAAGCTATACTATTTCCAATTCCGTTAGCTGCTGAAGATCTATTGAATATTTATACCAAAGACTTTGGAGGTGCCCGTATTTACCTGAAGCTTTATAGCCGCCTTGGGCAATTGGTCTACCAAATACAATTGGTCTCTGACCGAAGCTCCATCATCCTTCCAGAACTGGAATCTGGCCTTTACTTATATTCCCTTGAAACACCAGAGGGGCAAGAGCAAGGCAAACTGATAATTAGCAATAATTAACTAAGGGAATAGCAAAAAAAAGGGTTCTCAAATGAGAACCCTTTCCGGTTTACAGTTTGAATTAATATAAATAATCCAATGCTGTTTTATCGTCATTATTAAATGGTCTGTCACTTCCATCAGTACAAGCTAACATCCATGACTTAGCGTTTGCAGTTGCACCTGTAGGTGTTCCTGGGATGTGGTTTGCACCTACTCCACCATCACCTTCATTGGCAGTACCACCACCACAGCTAATACTTCTATCGAAGTAATCAGTATGACGGAAACCAATACAGTGACCCATTTCATGGCCTATGATAGTGGCAATACCACCAGTACTTAGTCCGTAGCTTGATTCAAGAATTCCACTCATCTTAATCTGTCCATAAGGCTCACAAGAATTTGTTGGAAAGCCAGCAGAACCCAATACACCTCTTCTTTCATCCCTTTTGCTCAATCTTGTGAATACAATATCAGCGTTGGAAGATGTTACTCTTTGGAAAGTTAAAGATAGGTTTTGAGCATTGTACCTCGCAATTGCAAGATCCAAACCAGCAATCATACCTGCACTATATCCTTTTCTTCCTGTTGGGGCATAAACAGTGATTGTACGGGGGCCACAAACTAAGTTGTTCGTGCTGTACTGCTCCAAAGTTGGGATTTTAGTGCCCTTATTGGCAATACTCAGGTCAGTTTCAGTTAAGTAAATGTCGTTTTCAACAAGATACCCACTTTCAAACCTAATAACACCTTCAGTACTAAAACCCATGGATTCTATTTTTGAAAGCGTTTCCATAGATACTGGTTCATCCAATGGATCAACACTTGCGTTTTCGCAAGAGTAGAAAACTCCACCAGCTAAAACAGTTGCGATTAATAATGAATTTAACTTCTTCATAACGTAAAATATTTGGTTTTGGTTGTACAAATAATTCACGCAATATGGGGCATATATTTATTGCAGGCAAATGATATTTGGGTTAATTTCTTTTTAGAAAAATTAACAAGCTGATATATAGATATATACCATATTATATTTTTACCAAAATAAGTTTTCACGAATTTTATAAAAACAAAAAGCAGCTCAAATGAGCTGCTTTTCTTTAAATAATTTATTTATTAAATTATTAATACAAATAATTTAACGCTGTTTGGTCATCGTTGTTGAATGGTCTGTCTCCACCATCCGTACAAGCCAGCATCCATGATTTCGCTGATGCCGTTGCACCTGTTGGAGTTCCTGGGATGTGGTTTGCACCTACACCAGCAGTACCTTCATTGGAAGCTGAACCACCACAGCTGATGCTTCTATCGAAGTAATCTGTGTGACGGAAACCAATACAGTGACCCATTTCATGGCCCATAATAGTAGCAATACCACCTGTACTCAATCCATAAGATGACTCAAGTATTCCACTCATTTTAATTTGTCCGTAAGGATTACAGTTACTTGGGAACC
This sequence comes from Flammeovirgaceae bacterium UBA1842, assembly GCA_002338655.1. GTDB lineage: Bacteria > Bacteroidota > Bacteroidia > Cytophagales > Cyclobacteriaceae > Fulvivirga. The sequence continues at coordinate 50,551 of DDIU01000010.1, forward strand.
CGGCTGATCCTAAGATTCCTTGTCTTTCTTGTCTTTTAGTTAACCTTGTAAAAACAATATCCGCGCTAGAAGAGGTAACTCTTTGAAAAGTAAGCGACAGGTTCATTGCGTTGTATCTTGATATTGCTAAGTCTAACCCAGCAATCATACCTGCACTATATCCTTTACTACCAGTTGGCGCATAAACAGTAATCGTTCTAGTACCGCATACTAGATTGTTAGTGCTGTATTGCTCTAGCTCCGGGATATGAGTAGCCTTTTTCATTGTACTCAAATCTGAATCGGTCAGATAAATGTCATTTTCTACGAGGTAACCATTATCAAAATGGATTACACCCTCGGTACTGAAACCCAATGCATTAATTTGTGAAAGTACTTCCATAGAAACCACATCATCTTGTGGTTTTACTTCTTGATTTTCACATGAAATCAGGGCGCCACCAGCCAAGGCAACAGCCACTAACAAAGAATTAAGCTTCTTCATAAAATTAAATTTTTGGTTTTGTTGAAAAATAAATTCCCGGCAATATCATTTAAAGAATGATATAAAGCAAACATTATTTTTCGCACACCTCAAATAACAAAATTAAAAGTCTAATTATCAGATGAATACAAAATATTTATGATGTAAAATATTAAATAATAAAATTATATATCTATTTCTATACTTACTGGGCAGTGGTCTGAGCCCAGAGCATCATTGTGGATTTCTGCCGATTTTATATTTGCCATAAGTGACTCACTGACAAGGAAATAGTCGATTCTCCAACCCACATTTCTACTTCTGGCATTGAACATATAATTCCAATAAGAGTATTTAACCTCCTCTGGATGCATTTTTCTAAAAGTATCAACAAAGCCATGATCAAGATATTTTTCCAGGCCATCTATTTCTGCCTGAGTATAGCCGGCTGATTTATTATAATTTTCTTTGGCCCTGGCAATGTCCATCTCCGTATGAGCCACATTCAAATCACCACATAAAATCACGGGTTTTGATTTTTCCAACTTCTTTAAATAGTCCAAAAAAGCCTCATCCCAAGATTGTCTGTATTCAAGTCGTTTTAACCCTTGTCCTGAATTAGGTGTATAGACATTGACCAAAAAGAATTTTTCAAACTCAGCCGTGTTTATTCGGCCTTCTTGATCGTGTTCTTCTATTCCCATATCATGGGTAACATTTAGTGGCATCACTTTGGATAAAATAGCCGTACCTGAGTAACCCTTTCTCGCTTTGGAGTAGTTCACATAGGCTTCGTAATCAGAAAATATTTCCAATGCTGACTTGGCTTCTTCTAAAGGGGCTTTGGTCTCTTGTAAGCAAAATATATCAGGCGCTAGGGCATCAATACTGGCTTTAAAATCTTTTTTTATAATTGCCCTTATTCCATTGACATTCCATGAGACGATTTTCATATCTTTTGCTTTTTGTTTACTGCAAATTGTGGCAATCAAATATGATTGTCAATGATTACCAGTATTTTTAAATATATGGCTGATATTAAGAATAGAAAAGACCTTGAAACATTGATTACCCTCTTTTATCACCGAGCTTTATTGGATGGCAAAATAGGGTTCATATTTACTGATGTAGCAAAAATAAATCTTGAGAAACACATCCCAATTATCTGTGACTTTTGGGAGGCCATCCTATTTCAAAAAAACACCTATAAAAAGAATGCCATTAAAATTCATCAGGACTTAAATGATCAGGTAAAACTTACTGCTGAACATTTTGAGAGTTGGTTAAGTTTGTTCAATACTTGCGTTGACGAATGCTTTGTAGGGAATAATGCTGAAACGATTAAAATAAGAGCCCGATCTATTGCTACAGTAATGCAGGTGAAATTGGCAGCTAATAGAAAATAGTGATTAAAAAAGAGGCCGTCCCTTTGAGACAGCCTCTTTTATAATGGTAGTTGGAATCTTATTCTCCCTTACCTTTTGATTTCGATGAACCCTTGCTAGGCTTGGCAATGGATTCACGCATTTCAGTATCTGCCTGAATATTTTCCATTTTATAATAGTCCATAATACCAAGATTACCAGACCTGAATGATTCGGCCATGGCTTTTGGCACCTCAGCTTCTGCTTCGATTACCTTCGCACGTGCCTCTTGTGCTTTCGCTTTCATTTCCTGCTCAACGGCTACGGCCATTGCACGTCTTTCCTCAGCTTTAGCTTCAGCTACTTTCAAGTCGGCAGAAGCTTGGTCAGTCTGTAATTTGGCTCCAATGTTGGCACCTACATCCACATCGGCAATATCAATGGACAGTATTTCAAAAGCTGTGCCTGCATCCAGTCCCCTTTGTAAAACAAGCTTTGATATTTTATCAGGATTCTCAAGTACATGCTTGTGAGATTGCGCTGAACCAATGGAGGTTACAATACCTTCACCTACCCTGGCCAGAATGGTATCTTCACCTGCTCCACCAACTAATTGTTGGATATTGGCCCTCACCGTAACACGGGCTACTGCTATTAACTGGATACCATCGGCAGCTACAGCTGCTACCTTAGGCGTAGTAATCACTTTGGGATTTACTGATATCTGCACTGCTTCAAAAACATCCCTACCTGCTAAGTCAATAGCAGTAGCTTGCTTGAAAGTCAAATTAATATTTGCCTTATCTGCAGAAATCAAAGCCTTGATTACAGAAGGTACATGACCACCAGCCAAATAATGTGTTTCCAGCTCCTTCACACTTATCATCAAACCTGCCTTAGTAGCAGTAATAAGTGAGTTGACAATAACTCCGGGAGGCACCTTCCTTATACGCATGAACATTAGCTCAAATAAGCCAACCTTTACATTAGAAAAACGGGCGGTGATCCATAAGCCCACTGGTATAAAATAGAGAAACACGAAAAATCCGATGATCCCTAAAAATATTATTACGATAAATCCTATTCCTTCCATGGGTGTTTATTTGATTGGTTCTACAATTATATTATTGATTTCAATTTTAATTATTCTTAATGGTGTACCACTATCCACATAATTTCCAGTGGTTTTCACTTCATATTCCCTGTTGAAAAATTTAGCTTTCCCTATTGGCTTCAAAGTTGAAATAGCCTTTCCTTCATCCCCCACCTTAATGTCATCTGTGTGTCCTTCATTCACCTTGCTCTCCATGGTATGTTTAAGCGAAAACTTATCCCATGTTTTACTTTTAAAGCTATAGTACAAGGTTAAGACAAAAAATACAGACGCCCCACCTGTTAACCACCATCCAGTCTCACTCCCAAAATATTGAAAGCCCAGATATAAGCCAAACACAGTAGCTGCCAATCCCAATACACCTACCACGGTAGTGCCGGGCACAAAAAGTATCTCTATTACCAGGAGGGCAAAGCCTGCAACAATGAGTAATATGACGGAAATCCAATCAGACATAGGCTTTATTTAGAAAAGGCTAAAGCTACTAAAAATATCAGTCAGTAACTTTTACCCATGACGATTTTTTCATTGCTAAATATTCTTCAAATCGGGCGTCATAAACCAAACCATCAAAGTTGATTGGTATTATATCCACACCGTTGTCAGAAATGACCCCAAATTTAGTAAACAGACTAACTAAGACCTTTCCATTTCCTAAATCAACCAATGAATCATATTTTGCATTGACCAGAAGCGAGCCATCCTTTTCTAGGAGTCCATATTTCCCGTTGCGTTTTACAAGATACCTTCCGTTATTCTGATATGTTATTGCCTCATAGTTATCAGAAGATACTGATTTGCCCATTTTATTGATGAGACCATAGCTCGTTTTATACTTAACAACAGCCACCCCTCCATTGAATGCACTTACCTCGTCATATAATGGCTGTACAATGATGTTTTCCTGTTTATCAATAAACCCCCAACGCCCCAATATTTTAACGGCCACGAGTCCTTCGCTAAAATCCCCTACATTTTCATATCGGTTGGCAATGATCAATCGGTTTTGATTATCAATAAAACCGTACCTATTGTTTTGCTTTACAGCAAACAGTTCATCACTTGAAGGGCGTATTTCATCAAAGCGTTGGCTTGGGATATCCCGGTTTACTATTCTCCCGTTAAAATCAATCTTCCAAAGTCCACCATCTGTTAGATGTTCCAAAAGATGGTTCTCTTTTACATCTACCTTGTTTTCGGTAAAGTAAATGGTTTCGTCTTCAAAGCTTCGCAACGTTGTTAAGCGGCTATCCATTGCCAAGTAAAGGTCTGCATTAATTATCTTGAGCCTTGCCTTTCTAGGGTAAACGGCCCATTCCCCCGTTTTATCAATAATGCCATACTCTCCATGAAATTTGACTACTACCTTATTGTGTTCAAACTCCCCCACTTTATCATAAACACAGGGAAGAATCTCTTCCCCTGCCCGATTGATAAATCCCCAATATCCTTTTCTCTTTACTGGATAATAATACCCTGATCTCTTACCAATTTCATCATAAGTCTGATTTGACTTTTTAATTCCAAAAGAATCGTACAGTGACCATTCGTCTTTAATTTTTGCATAAAAAACATCATTGATGATAATTAATGAATCAAACCGTGCGGTCAATAGCTCGGATCCATCGGCATTCAGTATGCCCCATTTTTGATTCATTTGAAAGGTTGTTTTTCCGTTGATTTCAGAGCCGATGAATGAATATTCCTTTGGGGTAAGTGATTTGCCATCCCTATCGATCAGCCATTGTTTCCCATTGGCACTTACTTTATACCTATCCACGCCATAAGGTTCTATATCATCGAAATTCCAAGCTAGAATGGTCTCCGTGCCTTTTATTAATTGCCATTGATCAAAAATCTTTGTTTCAGGTTCTTTTTCATACCTCACTTCTTTATAAATGGGATCCGCTATTATTTGGCCATTTATATCTATTATTCCCCGCAAATGATTTGCGAAAATGGTGGCATACCTATTTTTGAAAGAGGAGATGCTATCAAGCTCAAATCCTAATACTTGTTTTCCAGAGTCGTTAAAAATTGCGGTTTTATTTTCAAAATCCTGGACTGAAAACCGAAGGTTTCCCAACGATTCAATGTCCTTGTATTTTACGGGAATAATTACTTTATCGCCCAAATCGACCACCCCGTACTGATAACTGCGCCCATATTTGATTCCAACTATTGCCCGAAGTCCGGTTAGCTCAATTGATGAATACTTAAAAGGTAATACCGATTTCCCCTGTTTATTGATTAAACCGAGGAAATCACGACCGGTCAATTTTCCTTTAATAGAGGCTATGTAAAGGTTGTCACCAGCGGGATAAAGGCGAGTGTAGTAATTTTCGGTGGTCTGTTGACCATCCAGACTTAATATCCCCCAGTATTCACCTGACTTATACCCAATAACATTATTGTTTGGTGTGTGCAAGCCATTACTCCAACCTAACTGTTCATATTTTGCAGGGATCACAACATTTCCATTGGTATCTGACAGGCCTACCTTTCCATTATCATAAAAAAGTTTGAAGTCTTCAGCCTGAAGAGAAAATGCAAAAACGATGGGCAAAATATAAATTAACCCTTTTAAAAAATATTTCATTCTCATTCAATATGGGCAAAAGTAGAAGTTTTTATGCCCATTCATATGTGCAAATAAAATAATTGGTCAAATAGTTTAAAACCCATTTTTGATAAATGCGTTATATCAAAAATGAGAACGTTGACGACATTCCTTATTTGGTGCATATTATTTATTTTATGTTGGCCACTTGCTATTATAGCCCTATTTCTGTTTCCACTCATCTGGCTTATTTCTATCCCATTTCGGATAGTTGGCGTTACGGTTTCTGCTTTGCTTCAATTGGTGAAAGCCATTCTCTTATTTCCATTTAAAGTAGTTGGTGTAAAAGTATAATTTCCCTGTATTCGTATATTGGCAGTATGAGAATACTATTAATTTTAATACTGGCACCATTATACGCAGTTAATGCCCAGCCAAATACAGAAGTTTACCTATTTGATTTGAACAAATCAGGAGGGCTCTATTCAATCAGCAACCCTTATAATGTAAGTGCCCAGAATCCTGGTTATGATAATCAACCTCATTTTGCCCCTGATCGCAGTCTTCTATATACCGGAGCAAGAAATGGACAGACAGACGTAATCCGATTTGATTTGGCAACAAAAAAATCAACGAATGAAACCAACACTCCTCAAAATGAATACTCACCAACACCTGTACCTAATCAAAATACATTTAGCTGCATTTATGATAGTATTCAAAATCTGGTAAAATACTCTCCCAATAGCAGTAGAGAGATTTTAATAGCTGATTTAGTGGTGGGATATCATAGCTGGTTTGATGACAAAACGGTGGTAGTATTTGCCTTGGGTGATGTATTTACCCTACAATCATATAATATTGAAACCAAGGTGAAGCAAATCCTGGATGAAAACATCGGTCGCTCCCTGCATAAAATCCCCGGTCAGGACCGGATCAGTTACATCAGTAAAAAGTCTGATCCTTGGACAATTATTAGTATCAATCCATTGACAGGGAGTAAAAAAACATTGGCCACTACATTGGAAGGAGTTGAAGATATGGCTTGGACGCCAGATGGAATGATGTTAATGGGAAAAGGAAATAAACTGTATCAATTTGACGCTATGAAAGGCTGGTTAGAAATAGCCGATCTTTCAGTATTTAATCTATCTGGAATTACCCGATTAGCAGTAAGTCCTGATGGTCAAAAAATTGCGGTTGTGGTAAATGAGTAAAAATTACTTTTTAGTCACTTCCTTTTTCATAGCAAGTCTGAGAAAGAATAAAAAACCTCCCACTACTGTCCCAATAATAAAAATCATTGATATTATGGCTCCTATGCTCATGATTCTTTAACGAATTTACGGTATAAATATTTATTTAAAAGTAGACCCGCTACAATAGCCAGTGCCCATTGCGTCACTATTGAGGCATTACTGTAAACGTCAAATACATTCCAATTTCCATTGGCATCAAACCAAGGGTATTCCGAATAGCCTCTTGACATCCACCAATAAATCAGTACAACCGCTAAGGCCACATTAAACGAAAGTGCCACGGTAAAATACTTTACAGGGACATTAAAATCAGAATCCGTATCAATGTACTCCTCTTTGAATTTACGCACACCATAGCGCAATACCACGATGATAATCAATAAGCCACTGATAATAAGGCCGATGCCCCAAACCCAGTCCTGATTATTGAAAAAATTGAGTGAGTAAGCAGATGGAAATCCAAATACAATGCAAAATACTGTGGTACGTAAAGCTGCAGATTTCCTTGTTAAACCCATATCCTTCAGATTACTTATAAATAGCTCAAGCATTGGTAAAAGGGAGCTGAAGGCTGCCAAAAAGAACGCCAAAAAGAACACGAATGAAAGTATAGCCCCGCCTGTAATTGTGGAGAATAACTTTGGAATAATGGTAAATGTCAAGGCCTGATTTCCACTTTGTAAAAACGAGATTGCCTCACCTTCGCTTGCCGCCAGCGCAAAAACTGCTGGTAATATAGCCATCCCGGCCATTATGGAGGCAGTATTGTTTCCAAACCCACTGATGAAAGTATTGAGCACTACATCTTCGCGCTTTCTTGAATAAGAGGATATGGTCATGATCAATCCCCACCCTGCACCTGTTGACCAGGCAGACTGTGAAAGTGCTTCGATCCAAATAGTGGGGTTTGAAAAGTGCTTGACATCTATGAAAAACATATATTCAAGTCCTTTGAAACCATTTTCCATATTCAAGGAAACCACCATAATTACGATAAGCAACCCAAACAAACTTGGGATCAGTACCTTATTGGCTTTTTCCAAACCGTTTTGAATGCCTTTAATCAACAATATAATACCGCCAATAATCGCAGCTATATAAAGAGCAACGGTCATCCAGTTGCCATTGGAAATGGATTGCCAGTAGTTTTCAAGATAAGTGGGGTCTTCTTGTAAGTGTAAGGCTATTGTTTTGTCACCTGTAATAAAAGCAAAAAGATTTTGAGAGGAAAGACCAAGGTATTGTAAAGCCCAACCTGTAACTACCGCATAATAAAATGCTATGCCCAATGTACAGATGGTAATAAATAAACCTCCCCATGTCAGTCCTTTACCTGCAACGCTACCAAAAGAGCCAATAACCCCTTTTTTATATTTTTTTCCAATGGAAAACTCAGCCATCAATATTGGGATGGACCAAATGAGCAGAAACAATATCCATAATATAAGGAAGGCTCCTCCGTATTGTCCTGCCAATCTGGGAAAACGCCATAAATTACCCGCTCCGATGGCCATACCAAGTGAGGCGAGAACGATGCCCCAGCGGTTGCTAAACTCTTCTGTTTTTATCATTGGATATTGAAATAAGCTTAATGATAGCTAAAAATTGAGAACTAAGGAAATGGAAATATTACTGTTGGTCAAATAGCTCATAGAGTGGTTGGCCTGTCGCTCCACTGGGTAATCCAATCTCCAACATCATTGAAAGGGTAGGCGCGATGTCGGTTATGGGGTGATATTTAACAGAGCTGCCTTTTTTAATACTGTTGCCATACCAAAGTAATGGAACGTGGGTATCATAATTGTAGCCTGTGCTATGGTTGGTGGCACTTGTGGAACTCGTCCTTAACCATCCTGGCTGAAGAACTAAAATAATGTCGCCTGATCTTGCGGGATTAAAACCTCTTGCCAACTGACTCTTCAAGTCATTCCCAACAATAGCGAACTCCCTCACCTCTCGGGCAGTAAAAGCATTGGCAATGGCGTCTAATTTCAAAAAATAGTTAACAATAAATTGGCTGATCTCTTCAATATCTATATTACTTGCTAAAATACTATCATGGTTTAAAAACACCTGTTCATTGCTTACATTGTCAATCCAAGGTCTGTTGCCATATTTTTCAACGAGAGCAGCACTTAACGCTTTAACACTTTCATCCTTGTTAAAATACCCTACACCAAACTTTCGCTCCTCTAAATAAGTGGGAATAGCAGCAACTGCATGGTCCGCGGTGAGAAATAGTGTGTAGTTCCCTTTTCCGACTTTCTCATCCAGTTTTTTTATGAGGGTGGCAATATTTCTGTCCAATCGCAAATAGGTGTCTTCCACCTCTACCGAATAAGGGCCAAACCCATGACCAATATAATCAGTTGCAGAATAACTAATGGCCAAGAAGTCCGTATATTGATCTTTACCAAAATCTACTTTATCTAAAGTTTCTATGGCAAAGTCAGTAAGCAAATCATTTCCATAAGGAATTTCTATAACGTTTTCATAGTTGAGATCAAGTTTTGTCATATCGTAAGGAAACTCACCGTTTAAACTCCTTATACCTTTCTCTCCAGCTGATTTATCAGGGCTACTTTCTTTATAAGTATCGATATCATAGAGTGTGTTCCAAGTCATTGATAAATACTTATCGGCCAATTTTCTGTTATTAAATTCTTTAATCCAATTAGGTAATTCGCTTAAATAGTAGGAACTAGTGATGAACTTACCATTATCCTTATCATACCAAAAAGCCTGACCCCCATGGCCGGCAGGTAGTGTGGCGCACCTGTCTTTTAAGGAGATACCATATACCAAACTTCTAGATTGCGTAAAAAGCATTAATTCATCAGTAATGGTGGTGGACAACAAATTTTTTATCGATACCTCCCCATGCTTTGAATCAGATCCAATGGTATTGAATCGATCATCCCCAACGCAGTTAATGTACTTTCCTTGTTTCTTGTCCCACCAATCATTGGCTATTATTCCATGTGTTGATGGGGTGGTTCCTGTATAAACCGAGGTATGCCCTGGGCCCGTCTTAGTGGGTATATAATTATAATGAGCGTTCTTAAACATAAACCCTTCATTCATCAGTTTCTTGAATCCATCCTCTCCAAATCGATTTTCAAATCTATACAGGTATTCCTGCCGCATTTGATCCACGATGATGCCCACCACTAATTTTGGTTTTTCTGATTGTGCTTGCGATAAAATGTGTGTAAAAACCCCTAAGAATATAAATAAGATTGTTCTTTTCATCTGAACTTAATTAAAATGCCAGCCGCAATATTAAGAATTGAAGTTGAACCAAATAAGCAATACCTCATTGATCACAATATATTAACATATAATCGAGTGCTTCGAATGCCTGTTTTCGTATAATCTCACCATAATGATTGTAGTAGATTACTACATAAAATTCGGCTTCTTCAACGTGTTTCTCAGTAAAAAACACCATGTTATCACCCGTTCCTATATTGATAATATCGTTAAATGTTGGGGCAATGATTTCGCCTCTTTTACTGCTATACACACCGTATCCATTGTCGATCAGTACAGTGGCTATTTTCTCTTCCTTAGTATCCAGTAATATTTGAAGTGATTTTATGCCCATCCCTTTGATTTCATTGTGATAAATATCGTAAAAGTGCCAGAGGTAATTCTGTTTTACCAAGGCCGTACTATCATTCCAAAATCTTATTTCTTCGAAATCAAAATTTGATCTTGTTTTACCTGTTAAATCTAAAAAACCAGACTTATCTCCTACTGTTGCGATTAAAAGTGATTCATTATAAGGCTGAATATTTTTATCATAATCAGCATTGATATTTATATGCTTGTCCATATTCACCAATCCGAATTTTTTATTGAGTAGGGTGGATACATACCCTGAAGAATAATTGGCAACAGCATCATATTTCATCGGCAATAATTGTTTACCAGACTTATCGAAGAGGCCTTTCTTACCTTTTTTTGTAACTACCAAATACTCTGCCCCTAATGGGGTAACGTCATCGAATTCACCAACAAGCACTTTTATTCCATTGCTATCAAAGTACTGCACCTCTTTACTTTTGGAAAATTTTAAAGCGAGATATTGCGAAGAACCAGAAGTAGCTAGAAATCTAATATTGACAATATCATTGGAAATCATCACCCGGCCTCCTTCAAAAAATACCTTAACGGAATCAGTACTTACACCTATGGCAAATGATTTTCCATAAACAGCCAATGAATCAAATTTACCCAATGGCCTTAAATCCTTCAGATTGAAGAGGCTCCAACCTGTTTTTTTAAAGCATATGAATGAGTCATTGTATTTAACTTTTTCAGCTTCATTGCTCAAAATCGGCTTGAACTGACCATTGGTAACCGTAAAGTCATTTCTGCCATGAATGAGATAACCATTTGCCAACGAAGTGATGTGCTGTTGATTATATGGTACTACTTCATTAAGTTTCTCATCAAAAATAGTTTCTCCAAACGAAGATTGTAACCAAAGATGCCCCTCATCGAGTAGCTCAACATCAGTAAACAAGGCTTGAAAATTAATGGGGTTCTGATTAACAGATTCTGCCAGTACTTTAGAATTTAGTACTTCATAGTGTTCATTGTCTTCAAAAATATAAAATGGGCCTTGTGTAGAAATATTATCGAATATTGGTTTCGAAATTATCCTACCTGTAAAAGTCATAAGCCCCCATTTCCCATCCGTTTTATAAGCTAGGAATTTACCTCCCAATAATTTTACATCTTGGTACCTTTTACCAATCTGCCGACCAGATTTGTGATAAATGATAGTGCTTTTTCCTGTCACAATCCGCATCATACCAAACCCCATATCTTCGGCTTGATCGTATTTACCACGAAAAACAACGGTGCCATTTCTTGATATAAGCCCTATATCTGTAGAAAAAACATCTTCTTTAAGTGGGTTACAAAGTAGATCAGCATCTATTTTGTCAAATTTTGGTGGAATAATTTCAGCTCCTCCAAAATCCATGAAACCATATTTTTTGAATTTTGAAATGAGGATCAAAGGCCCTTTTTTGTCTAAATCCATTACCTGTGCTAAAGAATCCGTCCTCCATCGGGTCGGAAAATCAATTACAGTACCTGAAGATTTATAAATATGATATAAGTAGGCTCTGGCGCGTTTTAACTGTGTACTCTTGGGATAATTGGAAAGAAATTTTTCGTAACTCTCCACGGTATTTTCTGCTGTTGCGATCTCAAAAATATTCTTTTCGGCCTCATCTCGATAAGGTGTGGTGGGTTGTAACTTTAAAAACCGGACATAACTTTCCATTTTTCCATCAGCAGTACTTTTTTGAAAGTAAAGCCGCTCATACCTCCTTTTGGCCTCGTCAATTTGGAGGGCTTCGGGGTATTTTTCCATAAAATTTTCATATCCCTGATAAGTGTTTTCTTTCCTGGCTGTAATAAATGCCAAACTATCCCGTAGTTGTTTGGCCCGTTCCAGCTGGGCTGCCGAGCTAAATGTTTCTATAAAATAGATAAACCGTTGTTCAGTATTTTCCTTAACTGCACGAGAAAAAGCGGCACTGTCAATACTACTTTTCAGATCATTGATCGTAAGCAGATTGATGCCGATTTTAAGATGTTTTCCTTTATTCTTTTCATCAAGCCCTGAATAAGTTGATCTTGATAACAACACGGTATTATAGGCTTGATCAAGGTTATATTTATCATAGGCTGTGTCAAAAAGCAGAACTGCTTTGGCATAAAGTGCTGCTGATAAGGCACTGTCTTTCTCCAAGGCTTTGTTGACATATTTTTCTGCTTTTTCAATTTTACCTTTCACCTGCATTTTCAAAGCCTTTTTCACCAATCCCGTTTGAGCTTGGGAGGGATGATAAAGTGTAAAAAAAAGGATAAGAAAGATAACGCTGCGCATTGTGTTTAAATAGCATGATAATAGCTTCTATTCCAAAGTTATTAATTTCTACTAATGCGTAAATTATGTATTGGACGAGAGGTTTATTTTCGAATCAGGTTTTGATCTTATCGTTAGTGCAATTAAGTTTGCGGAACCTTTTCGGAAATTCGGGATGTGGCGCAGTCCGGTTAGCGCACCACGTTAGGGACGTGGGGGCCGCTGGTTCGAATCCAGTCATCCCGACAAGAAAGTAAAGCCTCAGGTGTATGCCTGAGGCTTTTTGTTTATCATCGAGCCAAACTTGTTTGGGTGAGATTATAAACAAAAAGTACATACGAGTGTAACGAGTAAAAGCTTTGCTTTCGGAATTTTCTGGTAACTCTGGATCATGTAAATAATCCAGTCATCCCGACAAAACAAAAAAAGACAGGCTTTTAGTCTGTCTTTTTAGTTTTAATATTTTCCAGTAATTCTGGATTTAAAAACGGCTTTAATATTATTCCCAATAATGGAAGAACTTTCTAATTTGGGATTATTTTAGGGTTCAAATCGGCTGATTTAAAGGTTTAATCACATTATAATCTATGGCACACTATATGACCTACCAAAACCATTACAAGTAACATTTTAATATTTGTCAAATGGATGGCTCCGAACTGAAAGGATTTAAGTGGTTGATTGGGATAATTTATGTGGTGCTCGCACTGGCCACAGTTATCATGTACTTTCTATGAACATCACTTTTTATTTGATCTTAACGATCTAAAGAACTTGGCCCAGTTGAATGGGTTAAGCAATGGATTTGGACGTGGCCCAAATCTATCATTTTGATAATAAGCCCAATTATCTAGGTAATATCTACTGTTGGCCGCTCCGTCCATAGGCATGGTCTGTAGCATTAATGCCAATAGCTGTTCGTTCATATTGTCATAAGCATGCTCTTCAATAGGTAAATTCAAAGCAAGTACCGCTTCCTTAAATATTTCTTCCGTGGGGAAAGGCATAATTTCCACTGTTTCCAAGAAGGTAGTATCTGTTACCATCTCAATGACAATGGTTAGGTTGTCACGATCTATATCGGGCACCTTAAAATATTGCCTTTTATAACCCACGGAGCTTACCACCAACTCATCGCCTACCAAAACGGGCATTGAGAAATAACCCACTCTGTTACTGGTAGTCCCCCTCCCAGCTTTGGGTACATATATGTTGACCCCAGGCAGTACGGATACACTATCTTCACCTAGCACAACCCCTGATAGTTGAACCACATGCCTAGCTCCCTGAGCCTTCACCGTGTGATTGCTATCCAACAAAATAACCGTTCCTAAAATGAAGGAAAATAGTGTGCGAAATATAATCTTATCCAAACCCGTTATTAATTAAACTTTGGGAGATGCCGTTTAACCCCGAAGTTATCAATTGAACGTCAAAGTTCATTACAATGTTGGTGATTTCTCCTACATTTGACTAAAGCCATGAGACTAAAAAACTTCAATCTTTCTTTTGGATCACAAATATTTAAGGCCTGTTCGGACGAATCCAGGGTGAGGATATTACACCTTATTTTTAAAAATAAGGAAATGTGCATTTCCGATTTGGAGCATATACTGGAGTTTACACAGACAAAAACCTCCCGTCACCTAATCTATCTTAAAAACTCAGGGATACTTAGTACCCGAAAACAGGATCAGTGGGTGTTTTACTATTTGAAAGATGAGGTATATGAAATAATAAGTCAGATCTTTCAATTCTTGAATAAAGATCAGATATTGGTAAAAGATCTCAGTATTTATAAAACCATGTACAGCAATAGAGAGCTCGCTCAAAATAAATTGGAGTCTCGTAATTGGCAACCCGGATGAAAAAATATCACGCGTTATTCTTTGACTTAGATCATACTTTATGGGATTATGAGACCAATTCCATTGCCACCCTCCATGAATTATTCGATGCCTTCGAAATTGCTAACCTTTCTGACACAAATAAGGAGGAGTTCGTCTCAATTTTCAATAAAGTAAACGATAAGCTATGGGCTAATTTCAACAAAGGCCATATAGATAGAGACACTATAAAAAACCAGAGGTTCGTCAAAATACTCAAGCATCTAGGTATTAAAAATGAAATTCTGTCGGTTCAATTGTCTAATGAATACATCAATATTTGTCCTACCAAAACGGGACTGATGCCCTATACCATTGAAATACTGGAGTACTTGCATAAAAAATACCCATTATACTTGTTAACGAATGGCTTCAATGAAGTGCAACAGAAGAAAATTGCACAATCTAAAATAGAACATTACTTCAAAGGTATGGTCACCTCCGAGACCTCCGGCCATCGTAAACCTTCGGTCGAGATATTTCAATACACCTTAAATCTAGCTTCCACTAAAGCTGACAATACCGTAATGATTGGTGATAATTTATCCGCTGATATTCATGGGGCTAAAGAAGCTCAAATGGATACAATTTATTATAATCCAAAGCAAACAGCCCATAAATCAACGCCCGATCACGAAGTGAGTTGCTTAAGTCAATTGACTGGCATCCTTTAGTTACTTTTTCACTCCTTATTGGTTAACTTTGCGACTTCAAAATAGGACGTCAAATTTAAATTTAAGAATATGCCCAAAGGAGTCTATCAAATACCAACCCCAGTAAACGAACCTGTACTTTCGTATGCGCCAGGTTCTCCAGAAAAATTAGCTGTAAAGAAAGCTTTGGAAGAAGCGCGGTCACAACAGCTAGACATACCAATGTACATTGGTAGCGAAGAAATAAGGACTGGCAAAACAAAATCCCTTAACCCACCTCATGACCACCAACATGTACTTGGTCATTTCCATCAAGGTGACGCGTCACATGTAGAGCAGGCTATTAATGCGGCACTTGGTGCCAAAGAAGCATGGGCCAACTTGGCATGGGAACATAGGGCAAGCATATTTTTAAGGGCTGCCGACCTATTGGCTGGGCCATATAGAGCCAAAATAAATGCGGCTACCATGTTGGGCCAATCAAAAAGTGTTTATCAGGCAGAAATTGATGCTGCTTGTGAATTTATCGACTTCCTTAGGTTCAATGCCTATTACATGATGGAGATATATCAGGACCAACCAAAATCTTCTCCAGGTGTTTGGAACCGGTTGGAGTACAGACCTTTAGAAGGGTTCGTCTTCGCCTTGACACCATTTAATTTTACTGCCATTGCAGGAAATCTTCCAGCTTCTGCCGCTCTCATGGGCAATACGGTAGTTTGGAAACCGGCATTTACCCAAATCTATGCTGCCAATGTTATCATGGAAGTTTTTAAAGAAGCTGGCTTACCTGATGGCGTAATTAACCTTATTTATGTTGATGGACCCACAACTGGTGATGTTATTTTCAATCACCGTGATTTTGCCGGCATCCACTTCACAGGAAGTACAGGGGTTTTCCAAAACCTCTGGAAAACCATAGGTAACAATATCCATAAATACAGGTCATATCCACGTATAGTAGGGGAAACCGGTGGCAAAGACTTTATTGTTGCCCACAAATCTGCCAATGCCAAAGAGGTAGCAACAGCCATTACCAGAGGGGCTTTTGAATATCAGGGACAGAAATGTTCTGCTGCTTCAAGAGTATACATCCCTTCTAATATTTGGGACGATGTGAAGAAGTATCTTATTGCTGATTTGAAAACCATTAAAATGGGTCCAACGGAAGATTTTACCAACTTCTTCAATGCGGTGATCGATGAAAAATCGTTTGACAAAATCGCTAAGTATATCGATGACGCCAAAGAAAACAAAATGACAGAAGTTATAGCAGGTGGTGGTTATGACAAATCAAAAGGTTATTTTATTGAGCCTACAGTAATTCATACACAAGATCCTTCATCAACCACTATGTGCGAAGAGATATTCGGGCCGGTGGTCACTATCTATGTTTACCAAGCAGAGCGCTTTGAAGAGACGTTGGACCTTGTAGACCAAACTTCACCTTATGCGCTTACTGGTTCAATTATTTCCCATGATCGTTATGCGGTTGAGTTGGCAATGAAAAAACTAGAAAATGCAGCTGGTAATTTTTATATCAATGACAAACCAACTGGAGCAGTGGTAGGGCAACAACCTTTTGGTGGGGCCCGTGGTTCAGGCACCAATGATAAGGCTGGATCGAAGTTAAATTTATTGCGTTGGGTGTCACCAAGAACGATCAAAGAAACATTTGTTCCACCAACAGATTATAAATACCCGTTCCTACAAGAGAAGTAAGAAAAAATAAGAAAATGAACATTTGGTCGCCTCTTTTTATTAAAGGGGCGGCCTTTTTAATGCCCTTATGTTTAATAAAGTTAATATTACTATGAATATCTAATTCAATTACTATTTTTGTGTCATGTAAGGTTTGAGGAGAATGGGGAATTATAAAACTGTTTAACCACTAATATTAATGCCATTTCTACCTATTAGTAAAGTTGATAAATTCCGTCAGGATCAAGAGCATAGGCGGGAAGACATTATCGACATCAAATTTCCTTCCGAACTAAATAGTACAAATAAACACGGATACAAGGAAATATTAATATTTGTTGTTGATGATGATCCAGTGTTTATGCAAATCCTCAATACTCATTTTTCAAAATTGGCACTACCTTCCCACTCTGGCGAGACCTATATATTTAAAGTACGTAACTATGCCACAGGTAGAAGCTGTATCAATGAGCTCGACCGCAAACCAGACCTAATCTTCTTAAATTATTTCATCAATAAGGGCATGCCCAACGTGATCACGGGCATAGATACCCTTAATAAAATCATCGATATCAACCCGAATCAAAAGGTGCTTATCCTTGATGACTTAAATGAGAACCTTCGCGGTGCATTCGTTGAAAATGGCCTTCGTGATTATATCTCAAAAGATTTAAGTGCGTTGGAAGAACTCAACCACACCATACTAGAGATTCTAGAAGGAGATCTTAAGGATAGCCCATTTAGCTAGGTGTCCCACCATATTGAAACGCATGATCATGATACGATTATATAAATCAGGTTTATTTCGAAACTGAAGAGGGATGAGATCACACTTTGTTATTGAACAATTTTGTTCGGATTGAAAGATTAATAAAATCGAATTAATCGGTACTCAATAACTCAAATGGATTGGTAATTGTACGTTTCCCAAAGCGATTTAATAAAGCAAGCAAATCGTTTTCTTTAATCCCTTCCTCCAAAATAGCATTCTTGACTTTTGTTCGAGCCAATGAAGGGATACGAGAAGAGAAAAATGGCCATAATTCCTCGCTTTTATATTTTTTGTTGATATCTGGAAAAGTTGCTAATGGTTTAATTCCATGATTTTCCTTGAACTCTTCAGTATAAACAAACATCCAATGTGGTTCTTTATAAGATAAACGACCTACTTCCATATCATCCAGCATTAGCTTAAACGATGCCTCTTTATTCTTTTCCACCAAAAGTTTTCGGTGAGAAGAAGAGGTTAGATATTTTTTAAGTTTGTTGATCATTTAATTTCTTTGAAAAGATATTCAAAACGTAAAGATATACATTTTACTACTAATTCAACTCGCACAGGACTTAATAAAGGTTGGAACTCATCATAAATTAACTCTTTACATCTCTTTAAATTGCCAGTATTAATTAAACCATTTACAACATCTTTAGTTCCTTCAAATTTATTAGAATAAAGAATTTTTACAATATCAAAATGGTTACAATCTGATTTTTTTTCAATTCCTATCTTTGGTCTACTCCTAATTATATAGTTATTGAGCATTTGATTCATTTGGTTTGAATCCTTACTAATGTTTTTTATGTGTTCTTCTGACCTATTCCAAAATAACGCTCTTGCTGTATCGTAAATTGGTGAGAATATAGGTTGGTGTTTATTTCCAAGATGTTTTAAAACACCCCAATTATAAAAATGACGGTCATTATTGCCAATTATAGCGTCAAATACTAGCATCTTGGTAAATTCAATAAAGATATCCTCTCCCTGATGTGGATAGATGTATTTTAACGTTTCATGAGTAAAGCTAATAGTAAAGAATTCTCTTGCCCGTTGGTCTGCTTCTACCTGTTCAACAAAATCCCTGTCTCCTAAATACCCCCAATAAAGCTCTGCACCATGTTCTAACAACTGGTGTTTATCATGTCTGAAAAGTTTGCTGAAAAATCGTATTTGCCCATTCACAAAATATAGCTTAGACTCGGCCATATTCAAATCAAGACAGTAACCTAATCGATTTAGCAGGAATTCAGTTATTGACTCATGGGGATACCATTTATGTCCAGTTTTGGCAATGTATATTGGCCATTTAGAAGGTTTATCAATTTGTTTTTTACCACTTTTATATTCATAGACCCGAAGTAGGTCTTTAGGTGCATCCCCACCTACAGAAATGCCTTTTATTATACGATAATGATTGTCTTTCAAAATGGGAATTCTCCCAATAAGCCTCTTGTTATCTCCAGATGTGTTTACAGTATTCTCTCTTTTTAATTTTTTATGGACTATCCTCATTATAAATAAATTGTCATTATGAAATCTATTTACAATTCAGATAAAATCAAATTAATTTATTTTAAATCCTAATTAATTGTAGAGGAACCTTTTCTTGTCCAGATATCA
>DDIU01000019.1 GCA_002338655.1 Flammeovirgaceae bacterium UBA1842
GGACTGCGCTACGCCCCGAACTTAAAAATCTTCCAGTGATCCGCTCAGGATTCGAACCTGAGACCTACTGCTTAGAAGGCAGTTGCTCTATCCAGCTGAGCTAGCGGACCAAATGTTCTGAAAAACAACTTTCTGTTTTTCTTGGTTCTCATTGCACTCAGACCCAATATCTTCCTGTTCTTTAAACAAGAGGCTCAACCAAATTGAGCAAGCGGACCATTGTTAAGTTGCTTGCGGAGAGAGGGGGATTCGAACCCCCGGTACCCGATAAAAGGTACGACAGTTTAGCAAACTGTTGGTTTCAGCCACTCACCCACCTCTCCGTCTCAAAAACGAGAGTGCAAATATAAAAGAACTATTAATACTAAACCAAGCACATGCTAAATAAAAATTAAACCTTTTTATCCCTGCCATTTTGGAGTCTTTAACATTAATTATGACAACAGGTATTTGGGTGCCAATTTACCTTCTCTATATTTGCCGCTTATAATTAACGTTATCATTATATGACCTGGCTATATTCCATGACATTTACAGAAATCATCCTTATTGGGCTGTTTATTGTCTTTTATTTAGGATATATCATTAGAGCCAGTATTACTGCCAGAAGGCTCAAGGTCAGTTATGGTAAAATATTTGTCAAGTTCTTTATCAGAACACTTTTCTTCAGCCTTCTTATTATGGCTTTGCTAGGCCCCTCATTTGGCGAATCCAAAAGAGAAGTTAAATCTGTTGGCAAGGACATATTCATGCTTGTTGATCTTTCTGAATCAATGAATGCTACTGATATACAACCAAGTAGACTTGAAAAAATTAAATTCGAATTGAAAAATATTGTAGATGCCTTTAGCTCTGACAGGATAGGCGTTATCATATTCTCTGGAGAAGCGTTTATGCAATCTCCACTTACCTATGACCAAAATGCACTAAATCTCTTCATTGAAACATTGAACACTGGCTTAGTGCCCAATGCCGGAACTGACTTCGGCCCACCATTAAAGATGGCAATGGAAAAATTGGATAGTGAGCAATCCCCATTGTCTCAACAAAAATCCAAAATAATTATCCTTATAAGTGATGGTGAAGATTTTGGAGATAACACATCCGAAATTGCCAAAGATTTGGATGATGATGGCATTACTTTATTCACATTGGGCGTTGGTACAGAGCGTGGCAGTAAACTTATGACTAGGAATGGTTACAAAAAAGACCGGGAAGGCAATGACATTGTCACTAAACTCGACCCTAAATCCTTGATAAAACTGGCTAAGGATGCCAGCGGACAATATTTTGAGATCAATGAAACTAAAAATGATGTTTCTCGCTTAATAAGTACAATTAACAAGATTGAGGGTGAACTGCGCGATAGCAGGCAAGTTGACGTTTCTGCCAACAGATATTACTACTTTTTGTTAGCGGCTCTTTGTCTTATTTTGTTGGATATATTAGTAAGTGTTAAAGTAATTAAAATATGAACCACTTTTTGGTCATTTTATTAAGTATAGTACTCTGGGGTGATTTTAACGATATTGCCAAAGTCAATGACTTGAAGCGTCAGGCCAAGGAAGAATATAATGCTGGAAAGTATAAGGAAGCGATTGGACATTATAAATTCCTAACTGACTCGTTGCAAATTAAAGACGATAATATCACGTTAAACCTTGCAAATGCCTATTATCAGTTGAAAGATACTGCCAATGCCAAAAATAATTACAACAACTTAATTTATAGTGGGAATAAGTCAGTCAAATCTGTTGCTCATCAGCAGCTTGGAATTATGGCCAATAGGAATAAAAAATTCAAAGAAGCCATTAACCACTTCAAAGAGGCCCTAAAGGCCGATCCATCAAACGAGGATGCTCGATATAATTACGAACTCCTTAAAAAGATTTTGAAAGAACAGGAACAAAAAGACCAGCAACAAAATCAGGATAAAAACCAAGATAAAGATAAGAAAGACGATAAAAATCAGGATAAGAAAGATCAAGAAAATAAAGAAAACCAAGATCAAAAAGATCAAGACAAGAAGGACGGTCAGGAGAAAGATCAAAAAGATCAAGACAAAGGCGATAAGGAAAAACAGAAGAAAGAAGAAGAAAAGAAACAGGGAGAGGAGAAAGATAAAAAAGAAGAGCAACCCAAAGAAGGTGAGCAGAAAGAAGATCAAAAAAAATCTGATGAGCAACCTTCACTTGCTGAAAACCTAAAGGACATGAAGATATCTGAAGAGAAGGCCAAAATGATTATGGAGGCTTTGAAAAATAATGAGATTCAGTATATCCAGCAGAATAAAAGAAAGGCGACTAAGAAAAAAGATCCTGATAAGCCAGATTGGTAATACGGTTGTTGATCGTTCTTTTTATCTCTTTTAATATTTCTTAAATTTGCAGCTCAGAAAACGTTAGTTTCTACAAAATCCTCTTACAATTTTTTAACAAAATCACATGAAAGAAGTATATATAGTTTCCGCAGTTAGAACACCCATAGGAAGTTTTGGAGGCAGCTTATCAAGCATACCGGCAACAAAACTAGGATCAATAGCCATCAAAGGCGCACTCGATAAAATAGGCGTTGCAGCCTCTGAAGTCAATGAAGTGTTTATGGGAAATGTGGTATCTGCTAATTTAGGTCAGGCCCCTGCCCGTCAGGCGGCTATTGGTGCGGGCATTGGCTATAATGTGCCCTGTACTACGGTGAACAAAGTATGTGCTTCTGGAATGAAATCTGTCATGCTTGGTGCACAGTCAATCATGCTTGGCATCAATGACGTAGTAGTGGCGGGTGGTATGGAAAATATGTCAGCCATCCCCTATTATGTACCAAAGGCACGATATGGCCTTGGTTATGGTCATGGACAGTTGATTGACGGGCTAATGCAAGACGGTCTTTGGGAAGTATATCATAAATTTCCAATGGGAAACTGTGCTGATAATACTGCCAAAGAGATGAACATATCCCGCGAAATGCAGGACGAATATGCAATCAACTCATACAAAAGATCAGCAGCTGCCTGGGAAGCTGGGAAATTTAAGGAAGAAATAGTACCCGTTGAGGTTCCTCAACGAAAAGGTGACCCAGTCATTATTTCAGAAGATGAAGAATATAAGAATGTAAAATTTGAAAAAATACCTTCATTAAGACCTGTGTTTTCACCAGAAGGTACGGTAACTGCGGCCAACGCTTCAACAATCAATGATGGTGCTTCTGCCCTACTGTTGATGAGTGAAGAAAAAATGAATGCCCTGGGACTAACACCAATTGCAAAGATCAGAGGATTTGCCGATGCAGCTCAAGATCCAATTTGGTTTACAACAGCACCTTCCTTGGCTATTCCAAAGGCATTGAAACATGCAGGTATTGACGCATCAGAAGTAGATTTCTACGAAATTAACGAAGCTTTTTCTGCGGTAGCTATTGCTAATAACCAAGAATTGAACCTAAACCCAGAAAAAGTAAATGTAAACGGTGGTGCCGTTGCTCTTGGTCATCCATTAGGTTGCTCAGGTGCAAGAATTATTACTACATTAAACAGTGTTCTACACCAGAACAATGGGAAAATAGGTGTAGCCGGAATTTGCAATGGTGGTGGCGGTGCATCTGCCATTGTTATTGAGAAACTATAATGAATTGTAAATAATAACAGTTATAGCCTTACGTTCTCCGTAAGGCTATTTTTATTTTGACCTATGCGAAATACTTGTCTACTCCTACTTCAATTGATGGCGCTCTCAGGTTTTGCCCAACAAGAAATACGCACCTACTATGATGAAAGCGAAACACTATTGAAAGAAGTCTATCAGACTATTGGTAGTGAGACCAACTTGCAGGGCCCTTATAAAAAATTCTATCCTAATGGTCAGCTATCAACAGAAGGCTCTTTTGAGAATGGATATAAAAACGGTGAATTCAAAGAGTATTATCAAGATGGATCCTTACAACGGATTATAAACTTCAAAAATGGGCTAAAAAATGGTCCTGTTAAGGTCTATAATGATGATGGATTCTTAATACAAATAGCCTATTTCAAAGAGAATAAATTAGCTGATAGCCTTTTAATTTATTATGATCAGGGTGCACTTAGGAGCAGGGCATTTTTCGTAAATGATAAACCCGATGGGATTCTTTATGAATACTATCCTGATGGTGTCACAAAACGTGAGATTACTTACCACCTTGGTGAGCAAACAGGCATTACAAAAACTTTTTATGAGTCAGGTTTACTCAGCACTGAAGGAAATTACCTTAACGGTATTCTCAATGGTTATTATAACACCTATTACACCAATGGA
This sequence comes from Flammeovirgaceae bacterium UBA1842, assembly GCA_002338655.1. Taxonomy (GTDB): domain Bacteria; phylum Bacteroidota; class Bacteroidia; order Cytophagales; family Cyclobacteriaceae; genus Fulvivirga. The sequence goes on from DDIU01000019.1 coordinate 4,290, forward strand.
AAATTGGATACTTCATCAGAAATGGATAAAGGCACTAAAACCGGTGAATATAAACATTACGATTCTCTAGGCAACCTATTGTTAATTGGCCATTATAAAAACGGCCTTCTTGATGGCGAAAATATTGGTTACTATACAACTGGTACTTTAAAGCATCGATTTAACTATTTGGCTGGCAAGCTGGTAGGCACCAATGTACATTATTACCCTTCTGGCCTGAAGGAAAAGGAAATCGTAACCGCCAAAGACGGTATTAGTCAAACAATCTCCTTTTACAATACCCAAGGAATGTTGACAAAGATTGAGAATTACCAGAATGAATTACCCAATGGTACCTGGACTTATTTTAATGATGAAGGGATCAAGACTAAATCTGAACCTTATGAAATGGGTCGTATTAATGGTTCTATATTTATATATCATCCCAATGGAAGCATAAAGGAAGAAATCCCGATAAAATATGACGTTAAATACGGAGAGTTAAAGACTTATTTTGACAATGGTGAACTGGAAAGTGTTACTCCATTCAGAAACGACAAAAGGCATGGTACATACTTTAGGTACAATATCAATAATACAATTGTAGAAACTGGTGAGTACGTGGGCAATAGAAAAGTAGGTAATTGGAAGTTTTATAATGACAATGGTGAACTAACCAAAACCGAAGTTTATCAAGTAGGTAAATTAGTGGAAACAAAAATTGCCACTCAAGATTAAGGATTTAAATTTATAATTGTATTTCAATTCTATTTCTACTGGGTTAAATTTGCCAACATTCTATGAGAGCATTAAAAGGGACTGATTTCAAGTTTAAAAATCAGACAAACTACTATAGCGGTAAGGTACGTGATATCTATTATTTCGGTGATAAGCTGGCAATGGTAGCCACAGACCGGATTTCGGCTTTTGATGTGATACTACCTGAGGCAATTCCCTTTAAGGGGCAAGTTCTTAATCAAATAGCCGCAAAGAACCTTGAAGCCACTAAAGACATTTGCCCCAATTGGCTGCTGGCAACGCCTGATCCCAATGTCGCCATAGGTTTTCAATGTGCCCCATTTCCGGTAGAAATGGTAATTAGGGGATATTTGGCCGGTCATGCTTGGCGCGAATACAAGGATGGCAAGCGAAAAGTTTGTGGAGTAGCCTTGCCAGAAGGCCTTAAAGAAAATGACAAGTTACCTGAGCCAATAATTACTCCTACCACCAAGGCGCACGAAGGTCATGACGAAGATATAACAAGAGAAGAAATACTTGCAAAAGGTCTTGTAAGTGAAGCTGATTATGTTACTCTTGAGAATTATACAAGGAGTCTTTTTGAAAGGGGTACAGAATTGGCTGCCGATAAAGGTTTGATATTAGTCGATACCAAATATGAATTTGGTAAAGTAGCGGATAAAATCTATTTGATTGACGAGATTCATACACCAGATTCTTCACGGTATTTTTATAAAGAAGGCTATCAAGACCGTCAAAAAAATGGGGAAGCTCAGAAACAATTGTCAAAGGAATTTGTCAGGCAGTGGCTTATAAGTAATGGGTTTCAAGGAAAAGAAGGACAAAAAATTCCTGAAATGAATGAATCTGTTGTTAATTCGATCTCAGATAGGTATCTTGAACTCTACGAAAAAGTAACAGGAGAAAAGTTTGAAAAACAGGACTACTCTAACATAGAGGAAAGAATAGAAAAAAATATTAATAAAGCCATCAACCTAAAGCCATAAGGGTCGTTAACCCCATAAAGCATTTAAATCAATTAGAAAATGAAATACACTTTAGACAATCAAGAAAAATACAGTTTAATAAAGCTCCATGAAGAAAAGCTGGACTCAAGTGTAGCTCCTGGTTTAAAATCCGAACTGATCACCATACATGCCAAGGGTGTAAAAAACATTATTCTTGATTTGGCCGAAGTAAAATATACCGACTCGTCTGGGCTTAGTGCGTTACTTGTTGGCAATAGAATTGTACAAGAAAACGGAGGCATCTTCATCCTCTCCAGTCTTTCTGATCATACTACCAAACTGATTAAAATATCGCAGCTGGATAGTGTATTGAATATTTTGCCAACCGTTGAGGAAGGTATAGATGCGGTTTTCATGAATGAAATTGAAAACGAACTTAAAGATGGTGAGGACGATAATTGAGTGAGAAATAATTGCCCTTTAGTTTAAAAATACTTGGCTCAAATTCCGCTACCCCAGCATATGGAAGGCATCATACTGCTCAGTTACTAAATATTGGCAAATATCATTTTTTAATAGATTGTGGTGAGGGCACCCAGGAAAGGCTCACCCTATTTAAAGCTAAGACCCTTCGGATCAATCACATATTTATCAGTCATTTACATGGTGATCACTACCTCGGTCTTATGGGGCTACTTTACACCATGCATTTACTAAAACGGACCAATGATCTTTATCTGTTCGGCCAAAAAGGGCTTCAAGACATTATCACCACACAGCTCAAATGCTCAGACAGTAGGCTCAATTTTAGGATAAGATTTCATGAGCTCAATCCCGAGAGACCAGAAGAATTGTTTGAAGATGAATTATTAAGCGTTACAAGTTTTCCCTTAAGTCATCGTATCCCTTGTTGTGGTTTTTTGTTTAAAGAAAAAGAAAAACCATTTAGAATTAACAAAGAGAAATTACCGCAAGACATTTCTTTACAGAATATAGTTCTACTTAAACAAGGGAAAGATATTTATGATGAAAATGGCAATATCCTCTATGTCAATAAAGAGCTTACCTTACCCCCAAGGAAGGCCAGAAGTTATGCATTCTGTTCGGATACCAAATATGATGAGGGCATAATAGAATACATCAAAGGAGTAGACCTTCTGTATCACGAGGCCACTTTTTTGGCAGACAAACTTAAATGGGCTGAATTAACCTACCACAGCACCACGGAACAAGCCGGATTAATTGCAAAAAAGGCCAATGTGGGTATGTTGGTGATTGGCCATTATTCTGCCCGATACAAGGATTTGACACCCTTCCTCACAGAAACCAAAAATATTTTTGAAAACACGATACTATCCATAGAAGGGGAAACAATAGAGGTTGAAGCATGAAAAAGACCATTGATAAAAAAACAAACCTTTTCATTATCCTTTCAGGAATATTCCTGACCAGCGCATTATTAGCTGAGTTGATTGGTTTTAAGATATTTTCGTTGGAGCGCACACTGGGGTTTCCTCCAGCTCAAATCCCTTTATTGGATGACTGGGTACTTGATTTTAACCTTACAGCCGGGGTTGTCCTTTGGCCTATTGTATTTGTAACCTCCGACATTATAAACGAATATTTTGGAAAGCAGGGTGTTAAGAAGATCAGTTACCTTACGGTCATTTTTATTTCATTTACCTTTATTGTAATTACGGCAGTAACCCATTTGACACCTGCTCAGTTTTGGTTGGACATAAACAGCAAAACGCAAACAGGAGCAGATTTCGACATTGACTATGCATTCAATAAAGTATTTTCTCAAGGGTCATATATCATAATTGGCTCATTAGCTGCTTTTCTAATTGGCCAATTATTAGATGTGTTTGTATTTCATAAGCTAAGAAAAATTACTGGAGCCAAGATGCTTTGGTTACGTGCCACAGGATCTACGCTTGTATCGCAGTTGATTGATAGCTTCGTGGTGCTTTTCATAGCATTTTATATTCTTTCTCCTGCCTATGCTAAATGGTCATTGGCCCAAGTAATGTCAGTAGGTATCATAAACTATATCTACAAGTTTTTTGTAGCTATAGCATTGACCCCCGTCATCTATTTTGCGCATTTTTTAATAGATAAATACTTAGGTAAAAAAGAATCACATCAGCTAATTGACGAAGCTGCAGACTCAAGTGGATCATTTTTTTGATGCAATCCGCTTTCTTTTGGCTTCTTGTGCCTCCGGCTCACATGGATAACCAAAAAGGCAGTTTTCCTTAATGGCCTTAACAACCTGACGGGGTATTTGTTTTTCCCAGCCATCTTTTCCTTCCTTGATTAAAGCAAGTACCTTATCGGAAATAATATTGAGGTAATCCTTATTTGCCCCCTGAATGTTTTCGAGTTTGTTATTGGCAATCAAGTACGTAAAAAGACCTTTAAGATTGTCAGCTACCACAAAGTTTTCAAGTGTATAGACTTCATTATTTTCATTCAAAGAGGGGTAAACATATAGTTTGACATTGTTGCCAAAAAGAGTACCGAATGCCTCCAATACACCTCCACGTAAATCTGTATAATACTTCTCTTCAAACACACGCTGTAAATTATAAATCCCCAAAATGATTCCTATTTTGCGCCCACGGGTGATATTGGATAAGTAATATACCAGTTTGTAATACTCAGGGTAATTGGAAATCATAACATTTTGGCCCAAAGCGCATATTATATCCACCCTTGCCAAAAAATCCACATCGTCAATTTCCCCATCAGCTCTGAGGTCATTTAAGGTTATCTCAGTAAGTACAACAATCTTTGACTTATCCACATCCGGCTCTCTTTTAAAATGCCTACGGGCTGTAAGCAGCATATCGACATTGACATGCGTTACCGGTCTAAACCTACCCCGCAAAACCAATACATTTTTTTTGTACAATGCTTCCGAAGGTTGTAGTACATTCCCATTAGATCCAAACATGGCCGCACGGGTAAGGCCATTTTTTACCAGTTTTAGGCTCATCAGCCTATTGTCAACATGAGCGAAATCAGGGCCTGATAATCGGAACATATCAATGCCTATTCTATCCGGAACAAGTCCGTCCACAAGCGAAACCAAAAGCTCTTCAGGATCCTTAATAAAAAAACAGCCAAAAATCAGGTTAACCCCTATTACCCCAACGGCCTGTTGTTGTAACAAGGCATCATTATCACGCATTTTTATATGAATGATGCATTCATTGAAAGGCCCGTTAGGTTTTGTTTGAAACCTTAGCCCAATCCACCCATGTGGCTGGTTCGATTTACTATAGTTAAGGACTTCAACGGTATCGGCATAAGCAAAAAAGGTAGTGCTATCCGCTATATGAGGTAGTCTCTCAAGCAACAAATTGTACTCGTGGTCGAGCATCTTTGTTAAGCGTGGCTCACATACATATCTATCACTGATACCATAAATAGCATCACTAAAACTCATATCATAAGCCGACATGGTTTTTGCCACTGTGCCAGAAGCCCCTCCTGCCTTAAAAAAGTTGGCCGCCACATCTTGCCCAGCACCTATCTCAGCAAACGACCCATAAATGTCTTTACGTAAATTGATTTGTAGTGCTTTTTCCTTAATGGTGAGTTTGCGGAAATCATCCATAATTAAATTATAAACACATTATGAGTAAATATTTTCTTATTCAAATGTATGAGATTTCAACTGTCTTTTTAAGCTTTTTAGGTGTTAGGTGCATTATAAATTTAATAGGCCCATCACTTTTTAATAAAGTCATACTTTTCTACCTTATGCAGTTATTAACTCTCTCTCACCAAACACTTTAAGAACTCATGGAAGTATTGGACTTTATTACATTATTAATAATAATGGCCGCATTTTTCACTTTGATTAATGTTAAATACCTTAAACTCCCCTCCACCATCGGTCTCATGCTACTTGCATTGGGGCTATCGTTATTCATAATCCTCGGGGAATGGATATTCAGTACACTGAATGACCTGGCCAGGAACTTAATGACTGAATATGATTTTTCAAAAGTTCTTTTCCAAGTCATGTTAAGTTTCCTGTTGTTTGCCGGGGCACTGGAGCTCGATCTAAGGAAACTAGGCGAAGAAAAATGGCCTATATTAATATTGGCTACCGTAGGGGTACTAATATCCACCGTAGTAGCAGGATCAGCCATTTATTATATTCTGCCTTTTATAGGTCTTCCGCTCGATTTTATTTATTGTCTTTTATTTGGTGCCCTAATTTCACCTACCGATCCCATAGCGGTACTGGCAATGATCAAAAAAACCAAGGTTTCAAAAAACCTGGAATCACAAATTGCAGGGGAATCTCTTTTTAATGATGGAATAGGTGTGGTGGTTTTCCTAACTATTTTGGCTATTGCAACAAGGGGGGTAGAAAATGTAGAGGCTATAAATATTGTAGAGCTTTTTGGATTAGAAGTTTTTGGAGGGCTTTTGCTTGGAGCGTTACTTGGTTATTTCGGATTGCACCTTTTAAAAATAATTGACAATGACCATACAGAAATAGAGGTGCTGGTAACACTTTCGATGGTATTGGGAGGTGCGAGTATAGCTGAAATGTTACATGTATCGGGTCCTCTTGCAATGGTGATTATGGGGCTTTTCGTTGGTAGGAAAGGGCGGGGTACAAAGGATAAAGAGGATGCCGCTGGGGAGTATGTTTATAAATTCTGGCATCTGATGGATGAGGCCATGAATGCCATTTTGTTTATTCTTATAGGCTTACAGATTATTGTCATAAACTATGAGACTATATATTTCTTTGCTGCTGGGTTCGCCATACTGGTAGTTCTGTTAGCACGTCTTATTGGTGTGGCTGTTCCCATATCATTAATGCGGATTAAGAGAAAATTTCCAAAATATACCATCAGGATTTTAACATGGAGTGGTCTTCGTGGTGGTATTTCAGTAGCTTTAGCACTTTCACTTTATGAAACAACTAATTTTGATACACGCATTGTAGATATAATTATCACCATGACTTATTGTGTTGTTCTTTTCTCAATTGTAGTGCAGGGACTAACCGTCAATAAACTATTTCAAAAGGCCAGTAAACACTCAGATGATTAATTCTAACATATTAATAATTGTTACCTATAAAGGTTTAAACTAAAGCTTTTCGAATAATTAAAATTTATACATATTTACAACCCATTATATAATAGTTAAAAAATTATGGCTAATAGAGGAGGTTTTTCAAGTAGGATTGGATTCATTATGGCGGCAGCTGGTTCTGCGGTAGGTTTAGGAAACATTTGGAAATTCCCCTATGAAGTAGGCGAAAATGGTGGTGCCGTCTTTCTATTGGTCTACCTGATCTGTACTGTAGTTATATGCTTCCCCATCATGATTGGTGAAATAGCCATAGGCCGAAAGGCACAAAAAGATGCTTATGGATCATATAAATCTTTAGGAGGTAGAAGATGGGGGCTGTTGGGTCTCTTTGGTATTTTATGTGGGGTGATGATCCTTTCCTTCTATAATGTAGTCGCTGGTTGGGCATTTGGTTATTTCTTGGAAATTTCTTTTGGAGACTTATTAAATACTGCGGATTTCAAACTCTTTTTCGGAGAGTATGTGGGGATGATCTGGGACAACCTGTTTTTTTCTGTATGCTTTATGATAATCACAGCCTTTATTGTGGTAAAAGGCGTTTCGGGAGGTATAGAAAGAGCTTCCAAAATTCTAATGCCTATGCTCTTTGCCATTCTTGTAGGCCTCATTATTTATTCGTTGACACTTGACAACGCGATGGAAGGAATCAAGTTTTACTTACTTCCTGATTTTTCAAAATTGAACCTTGAGACTATCTACTCGGCTTTGGGACAGGCCTTCTTCTCATTGTCATTAGGCATGGGTGCACTGATTACCTACGGGTCTTATATTGACAAAAAACAAAATATTATAACTTCAGCCGCAATGATCTCAGTCATGGATGTATCCGTGGCTTTTCTTGCAGGATTATTGATTTTCCCATTGGTGTTTTCACAAGGACAAGCGCCCACAGAAGGGCCAGGACTTGTATTTGTGGCACTTCCAGGGGTCTTCAATTCAATGGGTCCAATTATAGGAAAGGTTGTTGGCGGTGGCTTTTTCTTACTACTATGTTTTGCAGCGCTAACCTCAACTATATCTTTATTGGAAGTACCAGTAGCTTACTTGGTTGACACAAAAAAATTGCCCCGAAAGGCCGTTGTATGGCTTTTAGCAACTCTGATTTTCGTTGTAGGCCTACCTAGCATGTTGTCTCAAGGCGCTGTAGATATGTTTTCTTCCATGTCCTTTTATGGAGGTAAATCATTCCTTGATTTCGTATCAGAAGTATTTTCAGATATAAGCTTGCCTCTAGGTGGATGTTTAATGTCAATATTTATTGCTTATAGATGGAAAACACAGAGCCTTTCTGAGGAGATAAGCAGTGGCAATGAAAACTATAAAGGCTCATTTTTGGAGAAAGTTATCAACTTGGTGATCATGTATATTGCCCCCATATTATTAGGATTGATATTCATCAACACAGTATTCAGTAAGTTCTTTGGAATTGAGATAATCTAATCCAATAAAAAAAGCACTAAAGAATTAGCCTTTGAATTTTTCAAGGGCTTCTTTTTTGTACTCTGCCCATTCCGTATCGGTAGGTTCATTGCCTTGATCAAATATTGATATTAACCAAGCTACCATTTCCTCTTTATAGCCAAATTGATTAACAAGATCCTTACAAAACGCCACTTCTGAATCTTCTACAATACCATCGGCATAGACCATCATAACTACATCATATAGCTGATCCATCTTACTATTGTGCTCTTCAGGAACATGGGGTTCCAGTTTTTTCTTACTTCTGAGCAATGAGGCTATCTGTCGGTCTTTAAGACCATACTTATCCCCTATCTTATAGATCATTTTTTCTTCATCAGGGTGAAGTTGTCCATCAGCTTTGGCCAATGCGATAAGATTCCTAAGGTGATTCTTTTTAAAAGAAAGGTATTGGTGTTCAAAAAAACCGATCATGTCAAAATATAGTTTATAATTTCCACAAACGCTTTATAAGCGCAATAACTTCATCCAGATCGCTTTTCTTTAATTCGAGTCGTTCGGCAATGTTAAGACACAGATTATATTCCTTTTGCTCTATATCCCCGTCTATCATCGACATGAACACAACATCAGCCAGTTGTTCCTCACGATCTTCTAAATTATCAGGTACGATAAATGTCAAATTTAGGGCATTCTCCATTATCTGGGCCACCTCTTTAGAAGGAAGACCTAACTCCTCAGCCCTCTCTTCCAAAAACTCCTTTTCCACTTCCTCCATGTGGCCATCAGCAAATGCAACAGCGACTAAATTTTGAAAATGTTCCAATTTAACGTTCCTCAAAGTATATCAAATTAACTTGAATTGCTACTTATTTAGTTTCTAAAAGTAATTAAAAACTTAGGATTCACAACTAGTTGAAATAGATTAATATATGTTGTTAAGCATTAAGCTGACTAACCACTAAGCTACTTGCACCTAAAATTGGGGCACTTTGATTTTGTAATCCTGAGGGAAGAAGCTTCACTTTACCTTTATAAATTGGCATTAATGTTTGTTCAAGGTATTTTCTTGTTGGCTCAAATATCAAGTCACCAGATAATGACAATCCTCCGAATAGGAAAATAGCCTCTGGATTGGTATGGGCAACAGTATCAGCCAATTTCGCTCCCAATACCTGCCCAGTGTATTCAAAAGCATCTTTAGCTACTACATCTCCCCTTAGGGCATATTCTGCAATCATTTTAGTGGATAAATCATGAAAGCTTATTCCCCGTAATTCGCTTTCTTCTAAATGATCTGCAAGCATCTTATAAACGGTACGTTTTATACCAGTAGCAGAAACATAAGTTTCAAGACAGCCTTTACGCCCACATCCGCATTGACGTCCACGGGGATTGATAATGACATGGCCTAGTTCTGCTGCAAAACCATCATGTCCAAGGACAAGTTTACCATTGCATACTATACCTGCACCTAAACCTGTACCCAAGGTGATAACGATGAAATCCTTCATCTCTTTGGCTCCACCATAGATCATTTCCCCCATAGCTGCTGCATTGGCATCATTGGTGATCACTACGGGTACATTAAAATTTCCCTTTATAATTTCAACAATTGGTAAAATGCCCTTCCATCTAAGGTTTGGGGCCTCCTCAATAGTACCTCGATAATAATTTGCATTGGGGGCACCAATACCAATCCCCCGTATTTCTACCTTATCTGATAATTCATTAGCACTTTTTTTTATGGCTTTACTTAATTCCGATATAAATCCCTCGAACTTCTCATGCGAGGCCGTAGGTATTTTTGATTGGTAATGGACTTTACCATTCAAATCAACAAGGCCAAATTTGGTAGAGGTACCACCAATATCAATTCCAACAATTACATCCATACGATAACTTCTTTTGAACCTTAATCAAGCCTGTGATTATATTGACAATATTTTTGAAATCCTTATTGCTTCCGATTCTATCTCATTGCTTTTGACCATGATGGTTTCAAAATCATTATAAACTGTGGTCTTATGTTGAATCCCTACCATAACATCTGTTTTACCTGCCAATAAGCCTTCAACAGCGTATACACCCATTTTACTGGCAAGTACCCGGTCAAAATAAGTGGGTGATCCTCCACGCTGTAAATGCCCTAAAATAGTGACCTTTGTATCATAATAAGGTGATTTCTTGTGGACAGCTTCTGCTATCTGGATCGCATTCCCACTTCTACCACCTTCAGCAACAATTACTAAGCTTGAGCTCTTTTTACTCTTGCCCCCCTTATCCAATCTGGCCACCAATTCATCTATGGTCATGTTTTCTTCAGGGATCATAATTGCTGTTGCTCCTCCCGCTATACCTGAATTGATAGCAATATAACCTGAGTCCCGACCCATTACTTCAATAAAAAATAGGCGGTTGTGAGATAAGGCGGTATCCCTTATTTTATCAACAGCATCCACCACCGTGTTGGTAGCCGTATCATACCCAATGGTATAGTCAGTACCAGGAAGGTCATTGTCAATAGTACCAGGAATGCAAATTACTGGCATTTCATGTTCTTGATAAAAAGCATGTAGGCCTGTGAACGTTCCATCACCTCCAATGGCCACCAAAGCGTCAATTCCTCGTGCATTGAGATTATCAAAGGCTTTTTGACGCCCTGCTGTAGTTTTAAACTCATCGCATCGAGCAGACTTCAAAATTGTGCCTCCACGTTGAATAATATTACCCACTGAACGTGCATCAAGCGCTACTATATCATCTTCAATCAGTCCTTCATATCCTCTGTAAATGCCAAATACTTCCATTTCATAGTAGATACTGGCCCTCACCACTGCACGTATGGCGGCATTCATTCCCGGAGCATCACCACCAGATGTAAGTACCCCTATTCTGTTTATTTTTTTACTCATATAACTTTTCGGTTTAAATAGCTATACCCACTAATCAAGTTTAACAATTGCAGATTTATAAGCAGGTATTTCAAGTCCCTGATCACTGAACCACGTAGAGTCGCCTAAAATAATCTCTTTTAAATTGTCCAATACCATTTTTTGCTGATTTTTGGATAAATTATGAATGACTACTAAGGTATCCCCTTTGTAGTGGCGTAGGTAAACAAGCAGATTTTTATTATCCAGCGTCAATTGTGAAATATCGCCAAGTGCTAAAATGGGTTGTTCAATTCGAACAGAAATCATCTTTTGATAATAGCTAAACAAGGAATTCGAATCCAGCTTTTGAATGGATAACGGATTTAAAGTGCTATCTGTAGAATAAACGGGTGTAATCCATTTTGTTCTGCCTATGTCATTATTATATGGTTCCCATAAAAATGGTTCCCTAATGTTTTCATCGGGTTTCATTCCTTTCATTCCTATTTCTTCACCATAGTAAATGTAAGGTGTACCCGGCAAGGTCAGCATAATTGCAGCAGCTAATTTGGCCTTTTCAGTATTATTGCCTAAAACCGACATTGCCCTATTTTGATCGTGATTGCTCAAGAATATCGCATCGGTATAATACGGATTTACATCTTGGTAAATATTATCATTACTTACGATTTTATTTATAAATGACTGAGTGCTATCAATTTGCCAACCATGCTTGTCTATTGATGCTGTCACCACTTTCTCTCTGTTTACCGATTCAAGAATACTAAAGGCAAGGTCAAAATTAAATAGTGCTGAAAACCCTTTAACGAACGGGGCCTGTGTTTTGGCATTAGCCCATACTTCACCCACTATATATACATCTGGTTTAATCTTTTGCATTTCCTGCTTAAATTCCGTCCAAAAGGCGTGGTTATCCTCTGCCCTATCATCAGGATAAATATGCTTAGCAGCATCCATTCTGAATCCATCAACCCCTACATCCTGCAACCAATACCTTCCAATGCTATAAATCTCATTTCGAACAGTTGGGTTGTCAAAATTGAGGTCTGGCATACCCCCATAAAAAAATCCATAATAATGATCCGCTAGGGTATCACCTTCTACTGCGTGCCATTGCGTGATATTATCAGAATCAAAAGAGGTTTCCTTTTTGGCTATTTGTTGAGCTATTGAATCTTTATTTGCCCAAACATAATAGTCCCGATATTTCGAATCTGGACCTGTCTTAGCGTTTTTAAACCAGGGATGCTGAGACGAAGTATGATTAATAATAAAATCAATAATTACCTTGATATTTCGAGAATGGGCTTCGGTCACAAATTGCTTAAATTCATCCATGGTGCCATATGCTGGATCAATCCCTTTATAATCAACTACGTCATATTTGTGATAAGAAGGAGAAGGCATAATTGGCATAAGCCAAACGGCATCTACATTTAATTCTTTGAGGTAATCCAGCTTTGCGGTCATACCAGGAATATCACCTATTCCGTCTCCATTTGAATCATAGAAAGACTGTACAAATATCTCATAGGCGATACCATCGGCTGGCCATTCTGCATTGACATGTTGGTTATTTTCAAGTTGCTCATTACAACTAAATAAAACCAATAGTGATATTAAAAACAATACAATCTGTAGCGTTAACTTTTTCATAATTAACTACCAATATTATCATTGTAGCTGACTAAACCAATAAAATCCGATGTTATTGGCGAGTTGTTTTTTATGCAATCGATTGAATTCCAATTATTTATAAATCAATCTTCCACATTTTTATATGATTGGAAAAATTTAACTTTATTATGGATATATCGTGGCAATGGAAATCGACCTCTCAAGTGATATTTTCGCTTGAGTAAGTTCTTTCTCTGACCAGTTAAATTGAGATGAAAATTCGTGCAAAACGTTATCCTTATACTTGATCATTTGTTGGATATCAAAGTATAGCATGCCGGATCTTCTTACAAAGAAATCAGTTGGCCAAATTATCCATTCATTTTTTATACAGAACTTAATTTCTGATAACAGTAGGGACAGTTGAGGCGCTATGGATAAATCCATTTGTTCAATGATTTCATCCGTTTGGCGCCCATAGTTGCTCACTAAATAAGATGGGTAATGCTCCTCTAAGTTTGATAACTTTTTAGCTACTTCCATAGTATAGCTTTCAACTTCGGCAGCACTTTTAAACGGCCCGCCAACGAGCGCTATTTGTCGTGTAAAACACTTTTTCAGATTAACCCCATTGAGCGAGTTTCTATTTTTTTTAATTGCTGTATCGATAATCTTCATTGCCATTCTCCTATAACCTGTCAGCTTACCTCCGGCTATTGATATCAGGCCTGTTTCAGACATAAATACCTCGTCTTTTCTCGATAACTCTGATGGTGATTTCCCCTCTTCGTGTATGAGAGGCCTTAACCCAGCCCATGCGGATTGAACATCTTTTGAGGATAATTGAATATTAGGAAAAGCTTCGTTAACCGCTGTTAGCAGGTAATCGACATCTTTTTGTTCTATGGTGATCTCCTCTTTGCTACCAAAATAGTCCGTATCGGTGGTTCCGATATAAGTTATTTTACCTCTGGGTATGGCGAAGATCATACGACCATCAGTGACATCAAAATACAACGCTTGCTGAATAGGAAATTTCTCATAATCAACAACGATATGTATCCCTTTAGTGAGATGTAACCTTTTGTCTGTCAATGATTTATCCTTTGTCCTCAGTTCATCGACCCAAGGCCCCGATGCATTTATCAGGATTTTACCCTTAATTTGAATGTGTTGGCCAGATATATTATCCTTGGCATTAATTCCGTTTACTTTACCTTCATTATAGGTCAAGTCAGTGACTTCAAGGTAATTGATGCATTTGGCCCCATATTTTGATGTAGCCGTTTTGATTACTTCAATAGTCAACCGAGCGTCATCAGTGCGGTATTCGGCATAGAGTCCAGCCCCTTTCAGACTATTCGGATCGAGCAGTGGCTCATGAGTTAGTGCTTGTTTTTTGGAAAGGATAACCCTTTTATCTTTTTCGTCAACACCTGCGAGCAAATCATAAATTTTCAAACCTATTGATGTGAGCATACGTCCAAAATTTCCGCCCTTTTTAAAGGGTAGGAGCATTTTCTCCGCCCTTACCAAGTGAGGTGCCAGTTTATGGACAATGGCGCGTTCTCTACCGACCTGATGCACAAGGCCAATTTCAAATTGTTTAAGATAGCGGAGGCCTCCATGAATTAATTTCGTTGACCTACTGCTAGTTCCGGAAGCGAAGTCGTTCTTTTCTACTAGGAGGGTTTTTAAACCCCTTGATGATGCGTCTAATGCTATGCCCGCCCCTGTGATTCCACCACCTATTACAATCAAATCAAATGATTCTGTTTTGAGAGAGTGAAGTAAAGTTGATCTGTCTAATAATGAATCGTCCATCAAATTGTGTTAAAAAAGGTAGATAGAACTATAGAAGACATATCACTAATGGATTAGTTGGGTAGGTTAATATAGCAAATCATTATAATATTTTACACAAAACAAAGAAGCCATCCTTATGAGATGGCTTCTTTAATGTGGTAATACTAAAATTTAGTAACCGGGATTTTGTTTTAATCCGGGATTGGCGGCTAAGTCAGTGGCAGGAATTGGAAAAATATTGTATTTGGCATCAGTAACTGAACCGGCTTCAGTTCCCCCCTTCCATGGCCATACACCTGAAGTAGTAAATTGCCCAAAACGTATTAAATCAACTCTCCTTGTAGCTTCCCAATATAATTCCCGGGATCTTTCGTCTAGGATAAAATCCAATGTTAATTGACCTGATGTAATATTACCACTAGCATTACCATAAGCCCTTTGTCTTAAATCATTTACCAAGGTAAGTGCAGTGGCCAGATCGCCCCCTGTTCCTCCCCGTAATACTGCCTCGGCATACATCAAATAAGCATCCGCTAATCTAAAAACAGGCCAATCAGTATCAACAAAAGTAGCATTACTTCCATCTGCACCAGTTGATGTTTTGTTAACATATTTAGGCACTCCATAGCCACCTATTGAAGCGTTGTCATTTGGTTCTGGCAATTCAATGGATCTTCCCGCTGTTACAAAAATCGCTCGTTTGTCGGTTGCTCCAGTTATATCAGCAAACTTATTAACAAACACTTTAGTAGCCCTTGGCCCTGACCAACCTGCGTCTACACCATAATCTTCAGGTGTCATTGTTCCTAAAATGGGAGCATGTACTAAAAATGTTGTACCCCCCCAGGTTTGAGAGTTTAACCCATCTGAAGTGAAATTAAAGATCAATTCATTTGAAGTATCATTATCCGCCATAAAATTGGCTAAATAATTAGGGTTTAGCGTGTATCCCGCAGAGATTACTTTATTCACTGCTGTTAAGCATTCTGTGTACTTTGGCGCACCAATATATACCTCTGCATTTAAATAAAGTTTTGCCTGTAACATCCAAACCGCTCCTTTATCAACCCGCCCATATTCGTTACTTCTCGGGTTGGGGAGTAATCCTTCTATTTCATTAAGCTCTGTTTCAATGAAAGTGAATAATTGATCTGGTGTGGCTTGAGTAGGTGGTGCTGACGTAATGGTTGTAACTAGTGGCACATTCCGGAACAAATCCAATGCATGCCAATAGGCCATCGCCCTTAGAAAACGGACTTCATTTCTAAATTCCAAGATTTCATCCACTTCACCTTCCTTGACACCATTATCAGCAATCTTTTCAGCTGTAGATTGCTCCAAGAAATCATTGGACAAAGATATTATTAATGCCAATCGATAATACAATACCCTTACAAATTGATTTTCCGAAGTCCATTGATGCGTGTTCATATCCTGAATACCACCATCGGTCCAAGTTAGATGGGTTTCATCAGTGGTTATTTGTTGTGCTTTCCAATAGGCACGCATATAGCTAGTAAAACCTTCGTCATTGACCAATGCCAAATCTGGATCACCAGCTGGTCCATCCTGACCAGTAAGCATATAAGCCGCATAAATTTTACCCATATATTGTTTATAAGCAAAGGCATCTGTAAAAGTAAAATTTGCCGTTGTACCTGTCGCAGGTTTCAAATCCAGATCAGTACAGCTTGTAAAAACAACTAGCAGTATAAATGTTGTGATTATCTTTTTCATATTCTTAAAATTAAAAATTCAAACTTACACCAACGATATAGGTGGTTGCCATTGGATAGCCCGCATTATCAATCCCACCTGATATTTCGGGATTTGGTCCGCTATACCCTGACAGGGTAAATAAATTATGAACGGTACCGTATATCCGTGCATTCAAAAATTTAAGTTTATTGTAATTATAACTTAATGTAATGTTGTCCATCCTTAAAAAGGAAGCATTTTCAACATAATAATCTGAATGCAATTGCCTACTGTTATAGTTGGTTTCTAGTGCCGATTCATGAATATTATTTCGAATACCTCCTTGAAAAATCTGAGAATAATAACCATTGGCTGAGGCAGTATTATTATAAACTTCGTTACCTAGGTTACTTCTAAGGGTAAAATCCAATCCAAAATTTCCGTACGTCATACTTGAGGTAAACCCTAATATCACATCTGGAGCAGGCTTGCCCACTATCTGCAAATCATCTTCATTGATTTGTCCATCATTATTTACATCCTGATATTTTACACCACTTGAAGAAACACCATTTGGATCTCGGATATAGGTATAAAATGCATCATAAGCCTCGCCAACTTTCCAAATCTTTATGGTTTGACCTACGTCACCACTTATTCCACCCGTTGGTAAACCGGGGCTATCTGCACCACCTCTATCCAGTTTTGTGATTTCATTTTTATTCCATGCGGCATTAAAACTTATATCCCAATCAAATTTTTGACGATCATAAACAACATAATTCAAACCAAGCTCAATGCCTTTGTTATACATTTCAGCGATATTGGTTGTTACTACATCACTTACATTAGTAAATGCAGGGGGCGCAACAGTCGCTAATAGATCAGTAGTTACCTTATTGTAGTAATCTAGCGTACCCGTCAAACGATTATCCAGTAAACCAAAGTCCAAACCTATGTTAGTAGTGGTAGTGGTTTCCCATTTTATATCTGGATCTACACCGGTAGGCCTTAACAGGTTATAGAATGTGTTGCCAAATTGATACCTGGCATCATTGGTACTTGAGAAATAAAATTTTTCGTACCTATAATCACCAATAGCCTGATTTCCTAACTGCCCCCATCCCACACGCAATTTTAAATTTGAAAATGTCTGAGTCAAGAACGACATAAAATCCTCTTCTAACAGTCTCCATCCAAGAGCTACTGAAGGAAATACCCCATATCGGTTGCCTGATCCAAATCGAGTTGAGCCATCATACCTTATACTTGATGTCAGTAAATACCTATCTTTTAATGAAATATTTACTCTGCCATAGACGGCTTGCAACTGATTTTCGACCGCATTTATTTCCCAAGGTTTAAGGTTGCCAATAACTGCGGGATTATTCCAACCGTAAACGTTAGTAGTCAAGTCATCCCCAAAAATTCCAAAAGATTCCGAGTAAGTTTCTTGGTAGGAATATCCAGCCAATATTTCAAAATTGGTTTCAATTTTTTCTATTTCCTTCTTAAAACTAATATAGGGTTCAAAATTATAAGTATATGCTTTATGAGCTCCTTCGCTTATAAAACCAAGATTACTGGTTCCAGACAAATAGGTGGTTGGGGTAAATTGTTGTGACTTACCGTCTCTGAAATCCGCTGAACCTATTACATTAAGAGCAAGCCCTTTTATATATGGAATTTTATATTCTGCATTCAATGCAGTAAAATTTCTTCTTGTTTCGCCAATGTTTTTAACCTGTTCCAAAGTAGAAACTGGATTGGCAGGTGCCAACCCTTGTTTCCATTCCCAATAGCCTCCGTAATCTTCATTGGCTGAATCATAAATAGGTTGTGTAGGGTCAAATGTGAATACTGCACCCGAAACCGAACCAAAATTGTCTTTACTCAATGCACTGCGCTGCTGAACCGATACAGTTAAGTCATCATTTAGCATTTTCGTTGTTACTTTCACGTTTGCCCTGGTAACTTCATTTTTTGAATACTTTACTACACCATTGTTAACTTGATGGTTTAGGGAAACTGAAAATGTTGACTTATCGGTTCCTCCAGAAAACGATACATTATGACTTTGACCAGAAATTGGCTGAACTACTTCATCTACCCAAACTGTATTACTATTACCTAACAATGGTAAAACCTGAGGCGCTTTATTTGCTACAACAGCCCGGAAGTTTGAAGGGCTCAGAAATCCATAATCTACTTTAGGCCTTGAATATGAGTAATACCCATCGTATGATATCTTTGGAACACCAGATTTACCAGATTTAGTTGTAATAAGAATTACTCCTGCGGCTGCCCGGGCACCATAAATTGCCGCAGCTGAAGCATCCTTTAAAATGGTCATGGATTCAATATCGCTGGGATTGATAAAATTCAGCCCATTTCGGCCTCCACCATAACCGGTATTATCTAAAGTGACACCATCTACCACTATTAGTGGCTGGGCTCCTGCGTTCAAAGAGGTAACACCCCTTATTACTATATTTGGTGAGCCACCAGGTTCAGTACTTGGAGTAATAGAAACACCAGCTACTTTTCCGGCAATTAGGTTGTCTGCACTTGCAATCGCACCTTTGTTAAAATCTTTAGCATTGACTGTCGATACTACACCTGTCACATCTTTAGACTCCTGAGTACCATATCCAACAACCACAACTTCAGAAAGCTGAGTAATGTCAATTTCCAGTGAAACATCAATAACCGATTGATTGCCTACCGTAATTTCTTTTGTTTTGTAACCCACAAAAGAGATTAGCAAAACAGCATCGTTCCCCACGGAAAGTGAGTAGTTCCCATCCACATCTGTAATCGTTCCCGCTGTTTGGCCCTTTATGACTATGGTAGCACCTGGCATCGATTCACCGGTGTCCGCATCAGATATCTTCCCTGAAACCATGCGTTCCTGAGCAAACAAATTACTACTTATTAGTAAAAAGGCACCTATAAATAGCATTCCGAGTTTGTGTCGTCCGACACAAGGCCATAATCTAGTTGTAATGATCTTATTCATATTTGTTTATTTGTAAGTGTTCCAATTATTCTTTAATGAGTCGCTTTACTATTTTAGTATCAAATTCATCCATCAATGTAACAAAATATACACCTGGCTGAAGGCCACTAATATCTATTCGGTTTTCAGTTATTCTACTGTTGGCTACTACCTTTCCTTGTAAATCAGTAATAGTGACTTTTTCCCATTTATTATATGTATTTATATAAATGAAGTTTCCAGCCGGATTTGGATAAAGGGTTGTTAGGCCTTTCTTCAAATAATCTTCTACGCTGGTTATATAGTTGGCTGGATTACCATCTATATAATTTTCAATTGGTGCCGAAGTGAATATTTTGAAGTCCCCACCTTGTAAGGATATTTCATGGTTTGCATAATCTGTAACTTCAATGCTTTCCCCAGAAAAATAATCATACCATGTCCCATTTTTAGTAAAATGAGCGTTGGTGAATTCTGATGAAAATCCAAAATTCCCTACAATGGAAATTGAAGCATCCGGGTGATCGATAGTGATATACTTGATTGTGGAACTCGAATTCCATGAAAAATAAGTAGGATCAAAAAAACTGGTGTTCTTTTTAAGTTGAATTAAGGAAGAATAAACATCAAATAGTTCCTTGCGTTGTGGGTCATCAAAATACTCCCAATGAGTAGGTTTTATTCCCAATCGGTCATTGTTCAATTCTTCATCGTAGCCCAATTCTCCAAATTGCCAGATCATTTTTGGGCCTGGAACAGTAAAAAAGAAAGCTGCGTTTAGTTTTAACCTTTGCAATCCTTGCGTCAAATCAGTGGTTTTGAACACGTCCCAAGCCACCCGTTCTTCATCATGACTCTCCATATATCCCACTAAGTTAGGCTCATCCCAGCCACGATTAGTATGTAACAGTGAAATTAAAGATGATGGCTTACCCTTGGCCAGATCACGATAAGTATGATTCATATTGCCCCATAGCATGATGCCATAATTGGCCAGCTCCTGTTCCTCTTTATTTTCGGCCAAATGTTCAAATATGACGTAGGCATCAGATTTAACTTCCCTGATTTTGTCAGTCATTCTCTTTAGCAGTGCTATTCGTTGTGCATCGTATAAGCTGCCCCAGCTATCACCCGAATTACTTTTGAAATTATTCCCAAATCCTTTAGTAAAATCAAATCTAAAACCATCAACCTTATATTCGTTGATCCAATAGCTGTTTATACTGTCAACCAAATTCTGTGTATAAATGCTTTCATGATTAAAATCTACACCCCACTGTGCATCAGGATTTTCGAAATTACTATACTCATTATACCACGGATTATCACTAGCTGGTCTACCTCCAGTATCATTCCAGTACATTCTGGCCAAAGGTGATGAATTGAAAGAATGATTTAACACTAAGTCTATGATCACGGCTATTCCCCGACTATGGCATTCATCTATAAGGGCTTTAAAATCGTTTTTAGTACCATAGTATTTATCTGGAGCAAAATAAAAATTGGGATTATACCCCCAACTTTGATTTCCCTCAAATTCATTAGTGGGCATAAATTCTATAGCATTGATCCCTAAACTTTGTAAATAGTCTAGCCGATCCATAACAGCCCTATAGGAATGCCTCTCATCAAAATCGCGTACGAGCAGCTCATAAATAACTAAATCCTCTTTTGCAGGGGCTACAAAATTCGGGGTTTGCCATGCATAGGGCGTTTGACCTGTTTGCAATACAGAGGCTCTGTAACTGGTTTTCCCATCTGGATAACTGATCAAGTTTGGATAGGTCTCAGAGTCAATATCTTTGTCATCCCATGGGTCACTTACTTTATCGGTATAGGGATCAGCAACCAATATTTTTCCATCAATTAGATATTGGAATATATACTCAGTTGTAGGTGATAAATTGTTAATAGTAAGCCAAAAACGCTCTCCATCCTGATGCATTAAATAATTGTTATCTAAAGACCAATCATTAAAGTCACCTACAACGAAAACATTCTGTTTGTTTGGTGCAAGCAATACTAATGTGGCTGTGGTATTATCAGAGGTATAATTAATTCCTGGAATTAGTCCAGATGGAATGGACACTTGTTGTGGGGTAGGCGGTATTGTATAGCTATAAGTCCTTTCAAGTTCATCAGTGCCATTGTTGGCCGTTACTTTGAGTTTATGCACAAGGCCATCATCAATAACGCCATGGGAGGTTTCGAAAAGCGTTGTACCATTGACTGTACTTTCAAGATTTCCATCCAGATAAAAGTTAAATGTGGCCGGCTCAGAAGTCTTGGCAACTACATTAATCGATTGTCCTGAGGTATAAAACCCATAGTTATTGGCTGGGCTTTCAAGTTTAAGCTCAAATCCAGTAGAAACCGAAGTAACATAATCGGTCGATTGGCCATTGGACCAATCATTGCCCTTGATAAGCATCCCTACTTCTGAAATTTCCTCTTTAGACTTATCAGTGAAGTCGGTCAGTGTAATGGTGATAGTGAATTTATGCACACCCCCCTCAACTGATTTGGTGAACTTTGCCGGGTTGGTGGCCGTAGTGTTTGAATTGGCAGGATTGACATTTGAAGCTACGTTAACATTGGATTGATCCGGCAACCAAAGCCAAAGCCATGCTTCAGTCAATGAACTTAGGCTAGTTCCAGTGACATTATAGGTAATTGTGATTGGTTCGTCAGCTGCGAAGAACTCTGGGGAAATACTAGGTGATACCGATACTTTTTGGGCAAAGGCCAAATGAGCACAAAAGAATAAAAAAATGACTGAAAATAATTTCAAGATTACAGGGAGTTTTAAAAAAGCTGCCCATTTAATATTGGGCAGCTTTTTTCATTTTAGTTAACAATTAATCTAATTAATGGTACCCGTTCCGTCCTTAAAGTTAAGGGAAACATTTTGCCCTGCAGTAACCGCTTGTGCAGCCTGATCACCACCTGTGCTCCTATATTCTATGGTACCACCTATAACTACAAATTCTGCTTGCCACCACTCTATTACAGGGTCGGTTCCAACCGGTGTAAATGTAGAAGCTGTTGTAAATATTCTTAGATTCCCATCAGCAGCAAAAGCTGGTGAGGTTATTAGTTTATTTACATTATCAACTGTGAAAAGGTATTCGGGTTTAGCAACATCCCATGATCCAAATGCATCCCCTATACCATACACTAATGGCTCATTTATTTCTATGGTTTCAGCATCCTTTTCCAGATTTACTACTACCATATAATATCCCGACTCTGTTACCCCTGGGAAATTATCGCTTCCTTTGGTCCAAACACCATCTGTTGCACCTGCTCCAGCATTAACACCAAAATCTCCAATCCAATCGGCCTGAGGCGCAAACTTAAGACCTGGATCTGGTGGTGAAAGAGGTGTATCTGTATCGTTATCTAACCAAACTATCCTCCAGAACAGGTGTGGGTTACTATGAACAGGAATCATTTGAATTCCATTAACACCCCAATCCCAGCCACCTAATGACCCACCAATCATATATAATTCGGCAGGATAATCTGGCTTTGGTTCTGCTTCTCCAGTTTTTATTAAGGAGGCTGAAAATCCCAATATAGGATCCCATGTTAAGGTCGCTGTAAAGTTGGCATATTCGTCATTTTGAATATTTGGACCTTCATTACCTGGCAATAATTGATCAATAGAATTTCCGAAATTAGTAAAGAATGAATAACCATTGGAGTTATCAAAATCAATTAAAGGGTCAATTCTACGATCAATTGCCCAACGACAATTAAACCTAAATTTCAATTCACCTACATCAATTGTAAC
Source organism: Flammeovirgaceae bacterium UBA1842 (assembly GCA_002338655.1). GTDB lineage: Bacteria > Bacteroidota > Bacteroidia > Cytophagales > Cyclobacteriaceae > Fulvivirga. Next base: position 27,339 of record DDIU01000019.1, read on the forward strand.
ATCCTCAAGAGTCCAAGATGCTCCTGTAGCTGTTACTGTGGCTGTTGAAAGTTCAGTATCAGCTCCCCATCCACCTGGGGTTGCAGCACCAATAATACCTGCTGATTCTATTTTGTCATAGATAATCTCACTTAATGTTTCATCATAGGCAATAACATATAACCCATCTGAGGCAACTGAGAAAGCAGCACCATCAACTGTAGCTGCTACCAAACTATAGCTGGAATTATCTGCATCACACTCCTTATTACGAACATCCTCCCCACTTACTGTTGTCAAAGTACCTCCATAAATGTTTACAATTTCCTTGCTTCCAACTTCAACTAAATTATATTCACCAGCTGATAAGAATGCATAGGTCTGAAAAAATCCTTCACGGGACATTGCACTGAAAGATGGTGCATCTACTGTTGAAGCAGTTAACTGAGCAGTAGCTACTGGATCTTCTCCAGTTTTTGCTATGTAAAATCCATCAGCCACTGCGAGGCCTTCATCAATTACAATAACGGGGTCATCACTACTGCACGAATTGGTAAATCCAATAATTGTAAGTGCCAGTAGTAGATTAATAAATAAGTTAATTTTCTTCATTGTTGTTTGTGTTAGGTTTCGCTTAGTTAAATATTTAAAAGGTTAGTATAATTCGCTTTAATGGTTCTATTTAATTATTTTATAATTATTTCAAGTTTTTGTCATTCTGCCTAGCCATTTCCAATCGTCCCATCTGTTTTTCATAACAAACGTTTGCGTAGATGTTTTACTCAAATAATTAATGTGCATTGAGTTTGTTTTTTAATGCCTTCTCATTCTAATATTGTCAATTTTCTTTATTTAAACAACATATAAGGCATTTTTATTCAATGTTTTTACCGAAAACGAATCCGCAATCGATTGCGGAAATTTAGTTGGCAATCAAATTAAATATTTAACCTCTGGCTTAGTCAACAAAATGGTGGCTTCTGATATTTATTGTACTTTAAGAAGATTATTAATGAAATCGCTTCCTAACTTTAGTATTAAAATCGGTAAAGTATTATAAACAATAATCGATTTTGTAACTTGGTATATATTATAAATGATTCGAAATTACTCATGAGGAGCAGTCAGGTTACTATTAAAGATATTGCCAGGGAGTTGGGCATTTCCCCCTCTACCGTATCTAGGGCATTAAAAGATCACCCTGACATTAGTGCAGGGACAAAAAAAGCGGTAACTGAACTAGCAGAGAAACTCAACTATACTCCCAACTCAATTGCATTAAGCTTAAGGCAAAGCAAGTCCAATACTATCGGGGTTATAATACCCGAAATCATTCATTTTTTCTTTTCGACAGTAATAAGTGGCATTGAGGACATTGCTTATGACGCTGGGTACAGTGTCATAGTTTCCCAATCCAATGAATCATTTGAAAGAGAAGTGCTCAACACAAAAGCTCTTTATAATAATAGAGTGGATGGCATGCTTATCTCACTTTCTAGAGAAACAGTTAACTACGAGCACCTACAATTTATCCATGATAGAGGAATGCCGATGGTGTTTTTTGACCGAATTGCTGAAGGAATAAACTGCAGTAAGGTTATTGTAGATGATTTTGGAGGTAGTTTTGAAGCCACCGAGCATTTAATAAAGCAAGGCTATAAGCGTATAGCCCACTTATCAGGCCCCACAAGCCTTGCAATCAGTCAAAATCGATTGAATGGGTATAAAGCTGCTCTTGAAAAGAATAACATGGTTTTCGATGAAAAAATAGTAATGCGAGACCATGCCTCTGAAGATGAACAAATGGCAAAGCGACTAACTACTAAATTATTAAGTAGTAGCAACCCACCAGATGCGTTATTTGCCATTAATGATGTAGCCGCATTGGGAGCAATGCTAGCAGCAAAGGAAAAAGGCCTTAAAATACCAGGGGATTTTGCAATTGTAGGATTTAGTAATTGGCGATTCACTGAACTTACTGAACCCCCAATGACCACAGTCAATCAACCCGGTTTTGAGCTTGGTCAAGAAGCTGCCCGGCTGCTCATAAAAGAGATAGAGTCCAAAGAGGGAGAAAGCGTAGAGGTAGTAACCAAAACCTTGACCACTAAATTGGTAGTGCGGGGTACTTCTGTTAAGCGCTAATTTCCATTTTACTTTTTTCTTGACTCCAAGCTAAATTTTAGCCAAATCTGGTTTTTTGATAAAATCACATTTTTCAATCTTCAATTGCAATCGTAAACGCAATCGTTTGCGGTATTTTTTGTTCACTCAACTGCTTTATTAGTCATTATTATAAGTATTTTGGATTTCCAGTAGCCAATAATTTCTGGCTCTTGGAAGGTAATTCAGAAGCAAAGCAATGATAGATACTTTAACTACTAACAATAAAAAAATTAACCAATCACTTGGCAATTTAACTGATTTAAAAAAGGTTAAAACAGGGATTGAGGGCGTTACAACTAACGGTATATTCAAAATAAACATATATGATAAAGGCATCATTCAAATCCACATTAATTTTAATGGGGATTATGATTACAATCCTTATAGCGTAATTGCCTCTCCCATTTCTGATTTCAAAGTAGATGACACAAACGATTGCATTACTTTAGCTACCGATAAATTGAAACTGGAAATTTCCAAATCCCCGGTGAGGTTTAGTTTCAAGACGCTTGAAGGTAAAATAATTAATCAGGACGATGAATATTTTGGCACCTCTTGTATTGGTGAGCAAGTTACCACCTATAAAAAACTACAGGATAATGAACGTTTTATAGGTCTGGGCGAAAAAACAGGCCCCCTTGATAGAAGGGGCAATGGTTATCAACATTGGAATACCGATCATTTTGGCTATGGTGCAAGTAGTGATCCTTTATATTGCTCCACTCCTTTTTATATAGGGCTGCACAATGAGCTATCATATGGGATCTATTTGGACAATCCGCACAAATCACATTTTAATTTCGGAGCATCGAACGATAGGTTTTCTAGCTTTTCTGCAGATACTGGTGATATGAATTATTACTTCATATATGATGACAATGTTGCGGGTATCTTAAAATTATATGGCCATTTGACGGGATATATGCCAATGCCACCGATATGGAGCTTGGGTTATCAGCAGTGCCGCTATAGCTACTATCCAGATGTTGAAGTTACCCGTATAGCACAGACTTTTAGGAATAAGGATATCCCTGCTGATGTCATAGTATTGGATATCCATTATATGGAACACTATAAGATTTTCACCTGGGACAATCAAAATTTCCCCAATCCGGCAGAATTGATTAGCCACCTCAAAAACCTCGGGTTCCATGTAGTGGTAATGTGCGATCCGGGCATAAAAATCGAAGCCGATTACGAAGTGTATGAAAGTGGATTGGATAAGGATGTTTTTGTTAAGTATCCTGATGGTACAAATTACAGTGGATCCGTATGGCCGGGACTTTGTCATTTTCCCGATTTTACAAATCAAGCTACTAGAAATTGGTGGGCTGAAAAACTAAAGCTCTATACGGACATAGGCATAGACGGTTTTTGGAACGACATGAATGAGATTGCTACTTGGGGACAAATGCTACCAGAGCTAATTGAATTTGATTTTGAGGGAAATAAGGCTACTGCTCGTAAAGGCAGAAATGTCTATGGCTTACAAATGAGCCGGGCTTCCTATGAGGGCGCCAAAATAAATCTGAAAGGAAAACGGCCATTCAACCTCACTAGAGCGGGGTTTTCTGGTATTCAGAGATATGCTGCCGTCTGGACAGGTGACAATGTAGCCAGTGACGAGCACATGATGGTTGGGGTAAGGCTGGTGAATAGTATGGGTCTTGCGGGTATTGCCTTTGCTGGTTATGATGTGGGTGGGTTTGCTGGTAATGCTAGCGAGCATTTATTTGCACGTTGGGTGCAAATTGGTGCATTTTCGCCTTTTTTTAGAGGCCACTCCATGATTAACAGCAGAGATGCAGAGCCGTGGGCGTATGGTGAAGAAGTGGAAGAAATTTCTAGAAACTACATTAAACTAAGGTATAAACTGATGCCTTACCTGTATTCCTCGTTCTATGAGGCCACTCAAACGGGAATTCCGATTGCAAGAAGTCTCGCTATAGATTATAGTCATGATGACAACATTTACAGCTCTCTCTATGAGAACCAGTATTTGTTTGGTCAGTCCATACTGATAGCCCCCGTAGAGAGCTATAAAGAACTGGCTAAAGTTTACTTGCCTTCAGGTAAGTGGTTTGAATTTTTTACAGATCAAAAATATGAGGGGAATGTCGAAATTGTTGCAGAATGTGGGATTGAACGGCTTCCCGTATTTGTAAAAGCAGGGGCGATAATACCCCTATGTCCTAATGCAAAGACCAATTCAAATGGCCTGGGAGATATCATGGAAATCCATGTTTATCAAGGTGATGAATACAATGAATTTTTATACTACGAAGATGATGGTGAAAGTTATGAATTCGAATCTGGCCACTATTATCAAAGGCTAATTAGCTACAGCCCCGAAAAAAGGAAGTTGACAATTGAGAAGAAAGCAGGCGATATACAATCAAAAATCAAAGAATTGAAAATTTGTTTCCATGGGTTTGACAACCACATTTTTAAGTTAGATAATAATTCTATTGTTGGCACAAAAGAAGCATACCGATTTATAGATCCTATTTCAAATTTTGATCCATTTGAAAATAAGACTGCTAGTGAAGGTCTAATTACGAATATTCAAACAATTACAACTGAAAACCGTCAAAATGAGATTGAAATCAGCTGGTAACCTTTTAATCATTTCGCTATTGTTATTTTCATGTAATAATAATGGCACAGAGCGCCTAGATGTGCATACTGATCCACTGATTTTAGGTAAGGCCACCCCTATTCAACTCAATCAAGATTCAACGGCTATTATCATTGCTGATTTTGTATTAGAACCATCACGGATTGACTCCATCTCCAATACTGGTGGACTTACACAGACCCTAAGTGATGACAAGCTAATATTAACTGGACAACAAAAAAATCCATTGTCAGTGCTTACTTTTTGGTCTTCAGGGCTTGGTGAAAGTGTAATGTTGGTTAAGTCTAGCAAATCAACAATTGGGTTTACTTATACGGGGCTTGCCAATGAAGTAAAAATAAAAGGGGAGTTCAATGCATGGAACGCCAATTCAAACACCCTCCATAAGGATTCGGATTCTTTTAGGACACAAATCACGCTGGCACCAGGCAACTATCAATACTTGATGGTGGTAGATGGAAAGGAAATGCGCGACCCAACTAATCCTGATAGTGTAGACAATGGTATGGGAGGTTGGAACAGTATCCTTCGTATCCCACGAGCCGATGAATCCAAACTTCCATTGATCAAAACCATTTCTAAAGATCCTCTTACCTTACAAACCACCAACCCAGCTAAGGCTGTAATCGCATTTTGGAATAATTACCTTTTGCCGGAAGAAATGGTGCAATTGAATGGAAACGAGATCAAGGTTTCTATTCCAGTATCTGCCAAAGCGGAAAAGAGAAGTCATATCAGGGTATGGGCTTTTAATGACGAAGGTATATCCAACGATGTACTGATTCCCCTAAATTCAAACGAAGTACTTGATGACGTATCGTTACTCACACGTGAGGATAGGGAAGCCATGGTAATGTACTTTTTAATGGTAGATAGGTTTAAAAATGGCAATTCCGCAAATGATAAGCCACTAAAAGATCCAATGGTAAACCCGAAAGTCAATTTTTTTGGGGGAGACTTATCAGGGGTTACCCAGGAAATTCAAAGTAATTATTTTCAATCACTAGGCGTAAATACAATCTGGTTATCACCTATTACACAAAACCCTGAAACTGCATATGGGAAATATCCAAACCCTCCTACCACCTTCTCCGGGTATCATGGGTACTGGCCGATCTCTTCTTCTAAAGTGGATCACCGCTTTGGTACCAGTGACGAAATGCATGAACTTATTAAAGAAGCACACAAGGAGAATATGAATGTAATTCTTGATTACGTAGCCAACCATGTACACGAATTGCATCCACTTTACAAAGAGCATAAAGATTGGGCTACAGACTTATATCTTCCTGATGGAACACTGAACACTGAGCGATGGGACGACCACCGTCTGACTACCTGGTTCGACACCTTTATGCCCACCCTTGATTTATCAAGAATGGAAGTCGTTGATCCCATGACAGACTCTGCATTGTTTTGGGTTGAAAACTATGGTATTGACGGTTACAGGCATGATGCCACTAAACATATACCAGAGATATTTTGGCGTACCCTTACAAAAAAAGCAAAAGAACGGATTACCAAAAATACTGGTCAATCCGTATTTCAAATAGGAGAAACCTATGGAAGTCGTGAGCTGATCAATAGCTATATAAGTACAGGGATGCTCGATGCACAATTTGATTTCAATGTATACGATGATGCAGTTGCCACTTTTGCCAGAAATGAGGTTCCTTTTTCCAGGCTTACGGGCAGTCTGAAGGAAAGTATCGCCTATTACGGTGATCATAACTTGATGGGTTATATAACGGGAAATCAGGATCGGGCTAGATTCATCTCCTATGCTGATGGCTCCTTAAGGTTTGATGAAGATACCAAATTGGCCGGCTGGACCAGGGACATAGAAGTAAGAGATACCATCGCTTACCAAAAGCTATCTTCCCTAACTGCTTTCATGATGACCATCCCGGGAATACCGACCATTTACTATGGTGATGAATATGGATCGCCCGGAGGAAATGACCCAGACAACAGGAGAATGATGAGATTTACTGGTCTGAATAAATACGAAGAGGCAACAAAGGCACGAGCGGAGAAATTGATTCATTTGAGAACTCAAAATCTAGCCCTTATCTATGGTGATTTTGAAATTATAGAGGAAACGGCCAACACACTAATTTTAAAACGGAGCTACTTTAACAACTCGGTTATTGCGGTTTTTAATAAGTCAGACGCATCAGTATCACTCAATATAGGCCTTAGCGGTGGGAGCCCTAATTTTTATGGTTTGGTTGACAATAATTTGGTTTCACTCCCACCCTATTCCTTTGATGTAATCACTTTTAACAATTAATTATGAAGAAACTGTCCATATATTTTATTTTACTATTTGCTGTATCCACTCTTTCTTGCAATCAGCAGACTAAAGAGAATGCGTTAACAGATGTGAACGAAGTTAAGTACCCAGAAAAGGCCAAAAACATGAATATCTATGAAGTAAATATTCGGCAATATACTCCTGAAGGTACTATTAATGCATTCAGCACACATTTACCCAGACTAAAGAAGATGGGGGTCGACATCTTATGGATAATGCCAGTGCAGCCAATAGGAGTAAAAAACAGAAAAGGCCCACTTGGCAGTTATTATTCCATTCAAGATTATACAGCTGTCAACCCACATTTTGGAACCATTGATGATTTTAAAACTATGGTAAAACAAGCGCATGATTTAGGTATGGCTGTAATACTCGATTGGGTTGGTAATCACAGCAGTTTTGATCATGAATGGACAAAAAATACTGGCTACTACAATACAGATTCATTGGGGAACATCACTTGGCCAGCAGGCACCGATTGGACCGATGTTGCTGACCTCAATTACGACAATGCAGAAATGCAACAGGACATGATCAATGAAATGAAGTGGTGGGTAACTGAAACTGATATTGATGGCTTTCGGTGTGACGTAGCCGGAGAAGTGCCAATGGAATTTTGGAATAACGCTAAAGATCAACTAGACTCCCTTAAAGATTTATTCATGCTTGCCGAATGGGATGAGCCAAGAATGCATGACCATGCTTTTCACATGACCTATGGTTGGGGACCACATCATTGGATGAACGAAACAGCAAAAGGACACATTGATGTCGACTCACTGGAAAGCTTACTTATTGGTGATATAGATCGCTATGGTAAAGCCCCATTCAGAATGTTATTTACTACTAACCATGATGAAAACTCATGGAACGGAACTGTATTTGAACGTTTTGGGGAGGGACATTTAGCTTGGGCCGTCTTTGCCTTTACTGTAAGGGGCATGCCCTTAATCTATGGTGGTCAAGAAGCTGGATTAAATAAACGTCTTCGGTTTTTTGATAAAGATACGATTGACTTTTCTCAGCTACCTTATGCCGAATTTTATGGCAAATTATTAGCCCTAAAACATAATAACGAGGCCTTGTTTAATGGTGAATACGGTGGCGATTTGAATTTTATCAACGATGGCAATAACGAAGTCACAACCTATACCCGAACCAAGGACGAAAACGAAGTATTAGTGATCATTAATTTATCTGACAAAGTTCAGGAAGTATCGTATTCAGATGCTGCGCTTGTTGGTGATTATACTGATTATCTCTCTGGGGAATTATTTAGTATAAATCCAAATGAAAAACTGACCCTTCAACCCTATCAATACCATATTGTAAGTAAATAAGTCGAAGAATCAATGGAAAATATATCTCACGCATCCGATAAACCTAAACTTAGTTTCTGGCAAATATGGAATATGAGCTTTGGCTTTTTGGGTATTCAGTTTGGCTTTGCACTTCAGGGAGGGTTTATGTCCCGTATTTTTCAGACTCTAGGGGCAGACCAACATAGTATTCCGTTATTATGGATTGCCGCACCATTAACAGGTTTATTGGTTCAACCAATAGTGGGGTATTTAAGTGACCGTACCTGGCACCCTAAATGGGGAAGGCGTAAGCCATTTTTTCTAGTAGGGGCAGTATTAAGTACAATTGCATTGTTTTTCGCCCCCTATTCCTCCGCGCTATGGATGGCTGCTGGTTCATTGTGGATTCTAGATGCTTCCATCAATATAAGTATGGAACCTTTCAGGGCTTTGGTGGCCGACAAACTTCCAAACTCCCAGCGCTCTTACGGGTTCATAGTACAAACCCTGATTATTGGAATAGGAACTTGGGTAGCCAGTAATTTACCTTGGTTGATGACAAAATTAGGTGCTGCAAACACCGCAGCAGTTGGAGTAATCCCCGATTCAGTAAAATATGCGTTTACCATTGGTGCCGTAGTATTTATTAGTTCTATGCTGTATACCATATTTACAACCTCCGAATATCCTCCTGAAGACATTGATGAATTCAAAAAACAAAATGATAGTAGCAAGGGTTTTTTCACAGGTGCAAAAGCAATATTTAAAAACTTAAGTACTATGCCAAGGGTGATGGCCAAGCTTGGTATCGTTCAATTCTTTTCATGGTTTGCATTTTTCACCATGTGGAGTTACGCAACACCCGCCATTACCGAGCATATTTTCCATGCCACTGACACTTCTTCTGTTGAATACAATGATGCTGCTGATTTGGTGGGCAATTACCTTGGCACATATGGACTGGTGGCCATGTTTTTCGCTTTGCTATTGGCCTTCATTTCGAGTCGCTTTAAGATTAATAGAAAATATCTTCATATGGTGAGTTTGATTTTGGGTGGAATCGGATTTATTTCCATTTACTACGTAGAGCAACCACAATATCTCCATTTTTCGTTTGCCTTGGTTGGTATTGCCTGGGCCAGTATTCTATCAATGCCTTATGCCATGTTATCAAGTGCCATTGACCCGAAAAAGATGGGCCTATATATGGGAATATTTAACATGTTTATTGTGATACCGCAAATTGTGGCCGCTCTTGGCGGAATTAATTTCACCTATAAACTTATATTCGGTGATCAAATAATCTTCACCATGGTGTTGGCTGGGTGTGCTTTAATAATAGCTGGACTTTGCAACATTTTCATAATAAACAAAGATGCCATTAAAGATTAACCTCTTTTATAGACAATAAAATTGAATTACGATTAAAATAAAATGCTGCGTAATTTATTGATCATCATACTATTTCCACTGGCACTATCTTTTGTGAAAGTACAAAAGCAGCAATACCTTATTGAATTAGTTAAAGCAGCTAAATCCAACAATAAAGCTCTTATAGAACAATATTGGGGCATTTTGTTACAAAAAGGCCAGCCTGTGGTTTGGGATGATTCAGTTGCTTTTGTCTATCGAGGAGAGGCCAAAAGTGTTATTTGGAATGGTGACTTTAATTCGTGGGGTAAATCAAAAGCATTTCAAAACAAAGGAACCCGATTGGGAAAATCAGATATCTGGATTTTAAAGGCCAAATTCCCGGCTGACGCCCGTTTAGATTATAAAATAGTAGTGGATGGTAAATGGATAGTTGATCCACACAATGAACACCAGCAATGGAGTGGTGTGAGTAATGGGGAGCCTAACTCTGAGCTACGTATGAAGAATTGGAACCCTTCACCCTGGACTAAAAATACGGCAACTAAAAAAGGGCAGCTTACAAATAGCATCACCCTTCAAAGTAACTCATTGGGTTATCCAGTAAACGTGCAGTATTATACGCCTAATGGTTATGAAAAACTGCAAAATTTACCTTCAGTATATGTTACCGATGGCCAAGAATACAGCGATCACAAACTGGGGGCAATGATCGAAATTCTTGACAATCTCATCGAACAACAGAAGATTGAACCCATTATTGCGGTCTTTATTGATCCACGTGACGTGAAAAACAATTCCGTAAATAGAAGAGCGGAGGAACTTACCTTGAATCCAAAGTTTGCCTCCTTTATTACAGATGAATTAGTTCCATTTACCGACAGTAGCTATAAAACGAGTACAGAAAATAATGACCGCGCAATTCTCGGCACTTCTTTGGGAGGACTTAATGCTACCTACCTTGGGGTAGTGGCACCTAACATTTTTGGTAAAGTGGCCATTCAATCACCAGCTTACTGGTATAAACAAGAAATAATGAATCTGGTAGCAAATAGTGAAGGATTTCCCAATAAGGTATCCATAACTACTGGGGTAATCAATGATACTTCTGAAGAAGCCCGTAAAATGAAGCGACTAATAGAAGAAAAACCACAAACTCAACTCCAATATATAGAAGTAAATGAAGGGCACAGTTGGGGAAATTGGAGAGCATTGATTGATGATCAGCTCATTTTTTTATTCCCATTAAAATAACCTAGCTATTTGAAGTGATTAAATCATTTGCGTTTATTGTAGCATGAATAGATTAAAACTACTTGCCTTTTTTGCCTTCATTACTACCATTGCTACTGCGCAGGATGATGATCCCATTTTTACTGACCGTCCCAATGTTACTGATGCCGTGTCTATCATTGCACCAGGTACCTTCCAAGTTGAGTTGGGGTACTATAATACTAAGGCAGATTATGGGATTGAAGATGCCACTTTCATAACTGCTCCAAATATCTCGGTGAAGTATGGCTTGCTGGATTGGCTGGAATTAAGGGTACTTACCAATTACGGTATTGCAAAGTTCGATGATGGCACCTTTAGCCGTAAAGACAACGGGCTGACACCCATTACTTTCAGTCCAAAATTTGCTCTACTAGATCAAAAAGGTATCATCCCAAAAATGGCCCTGGCCACCAGTCTTACTTTTCCCGATATAGGCGAGCCTGCATTTCAAGCACAAGAATTAAACTATGGCTTCCGATTATTATTGGAATATGGCTTTGGCAAGTTCAGTTGGACTAATTCCATTGGAACAGACTGGCCAAAAGGGATGCAACAGGTTTGGTCTTACACCACCGTGGGTGGTTATGCATTTACTGACAAGTTAGGCGCTTTTGTGGAGTTTTATGGTGCATTTAATAATGAATCAGACCATTATAATACCGATATGGGAGTGACTTACCTCCTTACCAACAATTTACAAGTTGATGCTATTTTCGGAACTAATATAGATGGCCAAAGTACCCGCTCATTTGGATTTGGCGTAGCTTGGAAGACCAATTGCAAAAAGTAAATAAAAGCAGGTGACTTTCAACTTTAAATCAGAGATAATGTGGGCATTTCTAATTATAGAAATGAGCTTAAATATCATCTTTAAATAGTTTGATTTACCTTCCAATTCATTGAAATTAAATTGCAATCCATCTTAATTCATTCTAAGTTTAGTTGATGTTACAAGACATTATTCTTTATTCTGGATTTGCAGGAATTACCGTTTTCATAGGTGGTCTACTAGCCTACTATTTCAACCGCCATGTAGATGAATCTCTTCTTAAACATGAGATTACACATACACTCATGTCTTTTGGTTCGGGAATAATTTTATCCGCATTAGCACTGGTTTTAATTCCAAAAGGAATGGAAGAATTATCACTATTGCCCATGAGCATCTCTTTTATGGTGGGGGCAGTTACATTTATGTTTATCGACAGGTACTTAGCAAAAAAAGGTGGGCAAACGGCCATGTTATTAGCCATGATGATGGATTTTATCCCTGAGTCCATTGCTTTGGGTGCTGTATTTGCCATCGAACCAGAGATGGCTTCTCTTCTGGCCGTTATCATTGGGCTTCAAAATTTGCCTGAAGCGTTCAATTCTTATAGAGATTTAGTTGAAAATGGCTTTTCTGTACAAAAAACTTTAATCATATTCTTCTTCTTAAGCTTCTTTGGAATTATCGGAGCATTAGCTGGTCACTTTGTATTAAGCAATTATCCTGAATTAACAGCTCATTTAATGATTTTTTCAAGTGGCGGTATTTTGTATTTACTGATTCAAGACATTATTCCTGAAAGCAAATTGAAAAACAATTATTTAACACCTCTGGGCGCAACACTAGGTTTTTTAGTTGGGCTCATTGGCGAAAAAATCTTATAGACTCAGGATGACCAAACGATATCAAATATTAAAAGAACAATCGAATGCATTAATCACCAAAAATGTAATTATTAACAATGTTCAATTCTTGTAAGAAGCAAAGGCAAGACATTCTAAAAAAATACCAATGCGTTAAAAATTCGAGTTACAATTTTGAACGAATCTCGTCATATTTTAATAATAAGGACAAATCAAATGCCTATCAGGTACTTGATGATAGAACACTTCAGGATTTAGACTTTGAAGAACTCTTTATGTATTTGGATAGAACAATGTCCTTAGTCGGCCAACAATATTTGTATTCCATTTTACGGACAATCCCAAAAAACAAAAATCAGGCTAAAATTTATGAACAAATAATCGAGCGATTAGATCAAAAGATTGAAAATAAAGAAGCTGCTCTTTTGGAATTAAATAGGTTAAATAAACCAGGAGCTTATTATATTCAAAGGCTAATTTTTTCGAAGAGTATTTCAAGACCAAAATGGCATTTTCTAATTCCAATCCTATCTTGCTTATGCATTATAGCATTTACAATACTCCCTTTCTATCCTGTAATTTTACTTTTTATACTTCCGTTAGTGATAGTCAATTTAGTACTTCATTTTTGGAATAAAAGTAACATATTAGGCTATTCCAATACCATTCCACAGCTTCTCATCTTACATCAGGTAACAAAAAATCTATTTAGCTTAAACCTGGTTATCAATGATAAAGAACAAATTCAGTCATCCATTAAGGTTCTAGATAAAATTGCACGATTGGCAATCTTTTTTAAGTGGGAGTCACGGATGGACAATGAAATTGGACAAGCGTTTGGATTTATTATTGATCTCATAAGAGGTATATTTCTATTGGAAACATTGCTGTTTTTCAATCTCATTAAAAAAATAGATTTGTGCCGTGAAGAGATTAATATCCTATTTTCAGCAGTAGCTCAAGTTGATGTTGCTATATCAATATCATCTTTAAGGCAATCTCTCCCCTATTTCGTCCTCCCTGAATTCGTGGAGAAAGAAAAATCATGGCATTCAAATGCTATGTATCACCCTTTAATTACTGATCCAATATCAAATGATTTAACCATTTTATATCAAAAATCAGTACTCATTTCTGGCTCAAACATGTCTGGAAAGACAACTTTTATTAGAACAATCGGTATCAACGCTCTCCTCTCTCAAACAATAAACACCGCTTTTGCCAAGGAATTTAAAATTCCTCGATATAAAATATTTTCTGCGATTAGAATTTCAGACGACCTATTAGAACAAACTAGTTATTATTATGAAGAAGTGAAAACTATTAAAAAATTGATACAAGAGAGCTTTTCAAGTTATCCTAACCTATTTTTATTAGATGAACTTTTTAAAGGAACAAACACAGTAGAAAGAATTGCATCTGGCAAAGCAGTATTGTCTTTTCTTGATGAAGGCAATAATTTGGCTATTGCCTCTACACATGACCTCGAACTAACCGAGTTTTTAAGTGATCGTTATGATTACTTCCACTTTTCAGAAATGATAGAAAATGACATCCTTAATTTTGACTACAAATTAAAAAGTGGGCGGTTGATCAATACAAATGCCATCAGAATTCTAGAAATCAATGGTTATCCTGTCAAACTCACTAATGAAGCCAAAGACATCGCTCAGCAATTGAACGAATTAAAAATATCAACACTCAATAAATTACAACAATAACTGACTACTCCATTGCGATATATTCAAACGATATTAAAAGGTATTGGACAGGTAATGTTCCTGAACAATAGTTACTCAGGTTTGTTATTTTTAATAGGCTTCTTTTACCATTCGTGGCTTCTGGGTTTGGTGGCCCTATCAGGTTCAATAATAAGTACTGGTGCTGCCCAAATTCTCAAATATCCTAAAGAAGAAATTGAAAATGGTATTTATGGTTTTAATGGCGTATTGATTGCGATAGCTCTTTGGTTTTATTTTGGAATTAATTCACTCACGGTGCCAGTACTTTGTGTGGGAGCAATATTTGCAACACCGCTCATGTACTATTTAAAGAAATTAATTCCCCCATTCACAGCTCCATTTGTAATTATCACCTGGATAATTATTGGGGTGTTCATACTTGCTTTTAAAGTAGTATTACCTATATCAATAGCTCCAAAAGAAAGTACTATTAATTTGATTTCGGCTTCAGCTCATGGATTTAGTCAGGTCTTTTTTTTAGAAAATAGGATTAGCGGAGCATTATTTATGCTTGCCGTTTTGGTGCACTCAAGGGGTATGGCCGCCTATGCTATTTATGCCTCATTACTTGGTTTCGCTACAGGAATACTTTTGGGAGAATCCATCTCCTCAATAAATTCCGGACTTTTGGGGTATAATGCCATATTATGCGGTATTGCCCTTTACGGTAACAAACGAAGCGATTTTTTATGGATTTCACTCGTTATTATTTTGTCCTCATTGCTCTTTGTGGGATTTTCCAAAATAGAAATCGTAATTCTTACAGCACCATTTATATTGGCCACATGGATAGTATTAATACTCAAATATTATATTAAGAAATTCGGCTGAAATGTGGCATTGTTTATGCCATTTTACTCCAAGTGAAACCGATCATTTATTAAAATTCGAAATTATGTCAATTAAACTTATCGCTTGCTCAGCCATTTTGGCAATTGCATTTACTTCTTGCCATCAAACTAAAAAAGTAAGTACCATAGACGCAGTACCCACTGCCGACAGCCATACTGCTCAAAACTCACTCGATTGGCAAGGGACTTATTATGGTGTGCTGCCCTGTGCGTCATGCGAAGGAATAGAAACCGAACTAACTATAGCTGACAACGCCAATTATGTGTTAATCCAGCAATATTTGGGTGAAGAAAACAGCACATTCACAACCAAGGGCTCATTCCATTGGGAAGGTAATGTTATTAAGTTGGCTAGTAGCAATGAGGGGGATTCACCAAAAATATTTAAGGTAGAAGAGGGTAAAATCAGACAATTGGATTTAGAAGGGAATCCAGTAACTGGGAAAATGGCCAATCTATATGTTTTGACAAAAAACGGAAACAGCGAGGTCGAAGATAGGAAATGGAAGCTTATAGAATTGGACGGAAAACCAGTTGAAGGAAGTGCTGATACACATTTCATTATTTTCCATTCAAAAAATAACAGAATAGAAGCAAGAGCTGATTGCAACGCACTAAATTTTAATTATAGCATCCGCAACAAGTATGTACTTACTGTCTCGGGAGGCATTTCTACACAAATGGCCTGTCCTGGCCAACAACTGGAGCAAAAATTTATAAAGGCAATTGAAGAAGCCGATAATATAAGTGTGAACAACACTAGCCTCTCCATTAACAAGGGAAGGATGGCGCCTTTAGCTCGGTTTGAATTGGTGAAATAATTGGTATTTATCTTATATTAAGGGCTGATAAGGTGATCCAAACAAATTCATGAATGATCAGGACTAGGTTAGGTACAAACTATGATATACCCGGTATATTATCCCTTCAGGAAAGGAACTTATATAGCAACTTAACTGAAAGTGAACGTAAAAAGGGGTTTGTTACCACCCCTTTTACCGTAAGCCAGATCGAGGAGATAATTAAGCAAAACGGGATCTTTATAGCCGAAAATGAAGATAATATTATTGTTGCCTATGCATTTGCTGGAAGTTGGGAATATTTTGAGCAATGGGAAATTTTTAACTTTATGGTATCCCGTTTCCCGTTATTATCCTTCAACAATACTAAAATCACTACAGAAAACAGCTTTCAATATGGTCCCGTTTGTATTGATATTAATTTTAGAGGCATCGGCATCCTCAACTTGGTCTTTGAAGAAATGAGGCTCGAATTTTTAAAGAGATACCCTATCTCGATAACTTTTATTAACAAAGTCAATGAAATTTCTAAAAAGGCCCACACCGAAAAATTAGGATGGGAAATAATAGATGAATTCAATTTTAACAACAACACGTATATCGGACTTGGTTTCGATATGAAAAAATCTGTGTTAGTTTAGTTATTTTTCACCCTCCTCTTCTTCCCGTAACTCTCTCCTTATGATCTTACCTACGTTAGACTTTGGCAATGAGTCCCTAAATTCAATGTACTTGGGCCTTTTGTAGCCTGTTAGATTTTCATCGCAATAAGCATCCAGCTCTTCCTTAGTTAAGGACTGATCACTTTTTACTACAAACACCTTTACCACTTCGGTAGATTTACTGTCAGGGACACCGATGGCAGCAACCTCCAACACTTTCTCGTGGTTGGCAATTACATTTTCAATTTCATTGGGGTACACATTAAATCCAGATACATTAATCATATCTTTCTTACGGTCGACAATCCTAAAAAAACCATGCTCGTCCATTGTACCCATGTCACCGGTTTTAAACCAGCCCCCATCAAAGAATACTCCTTTATTGTCTTTATTCAAATAACCACTCATCACCTGTGGCCCACGGGCGCATATTTCCCCTATCTCACCCAGTTTGAGTTTGTTTCCCTTTTCATCAAATATGGCCATCTCTGTACTTGGGGTGGGTAAACCAATCGAGCCGCGTCTATGTGTGCCATCCAATGGGTTACATGACAATACGGGTGAAGTTTCACTCAACCCATAACCCTCTACAAGAGCTGTGCCCGTTACTTTCTTCCATTTTTCGGCAACGAAATCCTGAACGGCCATACCGCCACCAATGGCAACCTTAAGAGATGAGAAATCAACACTTTTTAAATCAGCTTGGTTAAGCAACCCATTAAAAAGTGTATTTACACCTGTTATCAAAGTAAACCTATATTTTTTTAGATCTCCGATAAACGCCTTCATGTCCCTAGGGTTGGTTATCAGAATGTTTTTGGCTCCAATTTTCATCATAAAGACCCCATTGACAGTCAGGGCAAAAATGTGATACAATGGAATGGCCGTGACCATGGTTTCTATTTTATCCTTTTCAAGCAATGGACTAAACCAATGGATAATCTGTTCAGTATGTGAAAGAATATTACCGTGTGAAAGCATTGCCCCTTTTGACACCCCTGTAGTTCCTCCTGTATATTGCAGGAAGGCACAATCCTCAAGGTTTATCTCTGGACGTGATAATGTAAAATCAGCCCCTTTTGAAATCACTTTTTTAAATGGAACAGCATTAGGCAAATGATACGCTGGCACCATCTTTTTCACATGCTTCACCACAAAATTGACAATACCGCCCTTTATTGTGCCTAACATATCACCCAATTCAGTAACAATCACATGTTTGATATTGGTATTGGCAATAATCTTTTCAAGATTACCCGCAAAATTGGCCACAATCACAATGGCTTTTACATCAGCGTCCTTAAACTGATGCTCCATTTCGCGTGGCATGTATAGTGGATTGGTATTTACTACTTTCAACCCTGCCCGAAGGGCGCCTAACATAGCCACAGGATATTGAAGCGAGTTGGGCATTTGGATGGCCAAAGTATCCCCTTTCTTCAAGCCAAATTCGTTTTGAAGGTAAGCGGCAAAATTGTGTGAGTATTTATCCACCTCATTGAATGTCAATGACTTACCCATATTGACAAAGGCCACTTGCTCACCATACTTCGAAAAACATTCTTCGAACATTTCAACCAATGATTTGTGCCTCAATGGTTCAATCTCTGCAGGAATACCTTTAGGGTAACTATCCACCCACTTAAAATCACTCATATATTTGCCGTAATAGTTAATAAACTGCTAAAGATAGAGTTATTCTCAACTCTTGGCAAATAAATATTAGCTCACTAGCGGCCAGTATTTGTCGCGGAAACTACATTCCCCTACCAGTACCGTTTATTCATACCGTAATGACTTCACCGGATTGACCTTCGCTGCTTTAAGTGATTGATAGCTCACTGTTAACCAAGCAATAACAATGGCTGAAAAGCCGCTGATCCCAAATATCCAATAGCTTATCTCTATCCTATTGGCGAAATCATCGAGCCAAAGGTTCATGGCATAATAGGCTGGATAAATGGAAAGTACAAAGGCGATGATCACCAGTTTGGCAAACTCTTTTGACATCAATGTGGTGACACTCCAAAGGCTAGCACCCATTACTTTCCTGATACCAATTTCCTTGGTTCGCTGTTCCGCCATGAAGGCGGCCAATCCAAAAAGACCAAGGCAGGCTATGAAAATGGCAATGACTGTGAAAATGGTAAACACCTTACCCAGACGTTGTTCTGCCCTAAATTGTGCATCGAAATCTTCATCCAAGAATGAATATTGTAAAGGCTCTCCAGGTATAAGTTCTTTCCAGGTAGCCTCAATACCATCTAATACCTTATCGGGACCTTGGCCAGCATAGCGGACATAGAGTACATTACCTTCAGTTCTTAGTGCCAATACCAATGGGCGCACATTCACTTTTAAGCTTTCAAAATTATAATCCTTAACAACTCCGATTACGTTCATTGGTGGCAGACCTTCATCATTAAAGTTAATCAGTTTTTCCTCCAGTGGGTTTTTCCATCCCAGTTCACGGACAGCCGCCTCATTTAAGACCACAGCACTGCTGTCGGAAGGGAAATCCTTGCTGAAGTACCTACCCGCCACTAGCTCAAACCCCAATGTCTTTAGGTGATCATGGTCAGCATAGTATATACCCATGATGTGATCTTGGGCATCTCCGGCTGATCTGAATATGGTGGTATTGTTCACCCCAGGGATCATATTATTGGAATAACTTGTACCAAGTATCCCCGTTTCAGTTTCCAACTCATTTTTAAAGGCCATTGTATTGCCCTCTAATCGGTTAGTATCTTCAATAATTAGAATATGATCCTTATCGATACCTAAATTTTTATTTTGAATAAATTTCAACTGTTGAAAAACCACAGCCGTACAAATAATCAAAACAATAGAGATCCAGAACTGGAAAGTGACCAAAAAACTCCTAATTGTTCCACTCTTCATCCCCGCCCTAAGCTTTCCTTTCAACACCTCGGTTATCCTGAAACTTGTAAGGTAAAAAGCTGGATAGCTTCCCGCCAACAGACCAACAAAAAGAACCAGTGCCACAAAGGTACTCGCTATGACAGGGGTAGTAATTAGATTAAAACTCAACTCCTTTCCGGCTAGGGTATTGAAAGCAGGAAGCAGTAGATAAACAGTCAATACAGATAATAATCCGGCTACAATTGCATAGATCATAGATTCAGTTAAAAACTGAACGATCAGCGTACCTTTAAATGAGCCCAACGTTTTTCTCAGTCCTACTTCCTTGGCCCGTCCTGCTGACTGAGCAGTAGTCAAGTTCATGAAATTGATACAGGCCAATAGGATAATAAATAAACCAATTCCGCTTAAAATATATACATAGGATATATCACTTGATGGTTCCATTTCATCCTGAAAATTGGACTTTAGGTGAAGGTCATAAAGCGGGAAACTTGAAAGTTCATAAATACCCCCTTCTGCACGAAATTGTTTAAGGGTTTTGCCCATAAATTGCTCCAGTACTGGAGATACATTTCTTTCCATAATAGGTTCCAACTTGGCATCTACCTCAGCTGCACTACCTGTTTTGCTTAGCACATAGTAAGTATAGGTGCTGTTGCTTAACCAATTGCCTTCCTGCATCCAAGAGAACGAACTTGTAGAAAGCAGCGCATTGAACTTCAAATGCGTGTCGCTCCTTTGATTCTCCACTATGGCTGTTACCTTATATTCCTTCTTGGAATTCCCAATGGACAAAGTCTTATCCAATGCCTCTGGTGCGCTATCAAAATACTTTTCAGCTAGCTTTTTGGTAAGCACAAGACTATTGGGTTGGATAAGGGCCGTTTCAGGATTGCCATATAAAACTTTAAAGCTAAATACTGAGAAAAAATTAGAGTCTGCTGCTAATATTTTGTCTTCATTAAAGGCTATGGTACCATTTCTAAATATCCATTCACCCCTTGAATCTACTCGGGTAGCCTCTTCCACTTCAGGTATTTCGGCTACCAAAGCATTGGCCATGGGATAACTTGTATTAGAGGTATGAACCTCCTGCCCCCCTAATTTACCATGAAGATTTACCCGGTAGATCCGATCACCCTTCTCATTAAAATGCTCGTAATTAAGCTCTTCATAAATATAAAAAGTGATAAAGAGCGCTCCAGCCAGACCTATTGTCAAGCCAAGGATGTTTATGATTGAAAAGAATTTGTGTCTTTTGATGTTGCGAATAGCAACCTTGAAATAATTTTTAATCATGTTGTTGTTGTTTTGTTGACCTTATTTTTGAGACGATACCTTTATTAAAAAGTTACACTCGATTTATTCATTTCTTAGAGAGTCTACCGGATTAGCAGCAGCTGCACCGTAGACTTTTGAACCCACTGTAAGCACAGAGATCAAAAGAAAAACCAGCCCCGAGGCTATAAATATCATGGCCCCCAACGAAACATGATACGCCCAGATACTGCTCATCAGCCCACCTATCATAAAATAGCTCATTAAAGAACTCAATGCAATGGCAATTAAAATGATAATGATAAATTGCTTGTTGAGTTTTACTGCTATACTGCCGATGGAGGCACCTAATACCTTACGAATAGCCACTTCCTTAAGCCTTTTAATAATATTCAATGACACTAATGTGAACAATCCGGAGATGGAGAGAATTAGGGCTACAGAACCTAAAAACCCGAACATCTTGAGAATATTGTTATTGACAAGTGCCGCTTCAGTAATATCTACATTAAGATATTCGCCATTATAAAGTTTGTTGGGGAATATTTCTTTCCATTTAGCCTCCATATAGCTATTGACCGCAATTACTTGTGAAGGCTTGGTGTTTACGGATAAAAACCTATAATCTTTTTTATCTGCCAACCGAAACATAAGTGGCTCAAGTGGTCGCCAAAGGGCATTGGTATAAATATCATCCACCACACCGACAACAAAAAGTTGAACAGTATCTGCCCAGACAATCCGTTTACCGATAGGGTTGTCCCAATTAAATAGCCGAGCAAACTTTTTGGTCACTATGATCGATTCCTTGATATCCGTTTCACTATCTCTATTAAAATTTCTTCCCTCCAACAATCGCATATCCATGGTTTTAAGATAGTTATCATCCACATTGAGTATATCTACCTCTTCCTCCTGATCTTCAAATTTTACGGGATCATTTCTATATGACTCCATCAACTGATGTTCTGTACCCGAATAGCTTAAAATCCGAGGGTCATTGACAACGGCATTTTTATAAATCTCATAATCATTTGTATTATTAAATACCACATGGATAATACCATCCCCTTCGTACCCTAAGTCAAAATCATTTTGATATTGGGCATTTCTTACAAAGGCAACACTGGCTATAATGGCCAGTAGTGCTATTGTAAGTTGAAGTGAAAGCAAAGTTTTAGTGAATGGGCTCGTTCCACCAAATTTTTGAGTGCCCTTAAGGATACTCACCGGCTCGAATTTACTAATGTAGAATGCCGGATAGCTACCTGCAATTACACCTGTAATAATCAGCAGCAAAAACAAAAAGCCGATTAAGCCAAGATCCTCAGTATAACTCAGTTTGATTTCTAGGAAATCCCACATTTGGCTATAAGCCGGAACAAAAAACTCAGCAATAATAAGCCCGATTATCATCGCCATTAAGCATAAAAGTATGTTTTCGACAAGAAACTGTCTGATCAATTGCGACCTTAATCCACCCATCACTTTTCTTAAGCCAATTTCTTTGAGCCTAGTGCCAGAGATGGCAATACTGGTATTGGTGAAGTTGAAACAGGCCAATAACAACAAGAGGCCTGACATGATCAAAGGAGCCATTACGGCAGCAGAAGGAAGCCCTTCACGGGTAGAAGATCCCACTTGCAATTTTTCATCCCTGATCGCCATCCCTTTAAATGGGTCTAAATAGTAACTGGTAATCTGAAAATCTTCACGGGCTTTATTTTGAGGTTCAATATATGCCTGTAGTTGTTTCTCAATGATTGGAATCCTACTGGGGTCTTTCAATTCAATAAAAGTAGTATTCCATACTTGCCAATTACCTTTGTCATTGTCATCCTTATAACTCAAAAAGTAATTGTCATAATTGGTTATGGCTTCCACAAACATAAAACTGGAATTGGAAGCTTGTTTTTTAAACACTCCTGCCACTACATAGTCCCTGACACCGCTATCCAGAACATGAGTTATGCTTTTACCTAGTGGATCTTCCTGTCCAAAATATTTAATTGCTAAATCATCACTTATATAGATATTGGAGTTGTCAGTAAGGTCTACTGATCCCGATACCATTTCGAAGGTGAACATTTCCAAAAAATTGGGATCAACGTATGAAATGCCTGTGCCGAAAAAATCATCCCCTATTCTAATATTAGCTCCTCTCCTTTCATATTGGGCGAGTTTATCAATATCCTTGATGTTCTCCTCAATTATCCTACCCATCGGTCGCGGAGTATATCCCAAAAGCCTTGTACGATCCTGAAATATCCGTTTACTATTGATCCGATAGATTTTATCAGCATTTTTATGCTCGACATCAAATTTTTGATTATAATCGAAATTTAAGTAGGCTACAATACAGCAAGATATGGCCACAGCTAGGCCCAATACATTGATGGTAACAAAACCCTTGCGTTTCCAAAGGCTTCGAAAGGTGATTTTTAAGTAGTTTTTGATCATAGTGTTGTTAATTGAGCATGCCTTGGAGGCAAGCGGATTTCGACCTTATTTAAACCAGAGAAGTAAACCTTCCCAATATTTTGAGTTCTTGACCTTGACTATTAGATGACTACACTTTATTACCAAAGGTTGCATGGTCATCAAATTTTATTTACCGAGTACCTTGCAATACACAGTAATATTTGAAAAGAATAACGGCTTGAAGCCGTTATTTTAAAAGTCATCCGATAGATTTAAATCTATCGGATGACTTCAGTTATTAAATATGGAATTGCTCCTTGATATTCTCAGTAACCACCTTACCATCAAAAAGATTGATGATCCTGTGTGCATAGTTAGCATCATATGGTGAGTGAGTTACCATGATGATGGTTGTTCCTTCCTCATTCAATTCAGCTAATAATTTCATCACCTCTTCCCCATTGGCCGAATCAAGATTACCAGTAGGTTCATCGGCAAGTATTACTCTAGGTTTAGCCACAATAGCCCTTGCTATAGCTACCCTTTGCTGCTGACCACCAGAAAGTTGTTGAGGGAAATGGTTTCTTCTGTGCATGATGTTCATTCGCTCAAGCACCTCTTCCACTCTTTGCTTTCTTTCAGCAGAAGGTACTTTTAAGTATAAAAGTGGAAGTTCTACGTTTTCAAAAACAGTCAATTCATCAATTAAATTAAAGCTTTGGAATACGAATCCAATAGAGCCTTTTCTTAATTGTGCGCGCTGTCTTTCAGAATATTTAGAAACCTCATGGTCACCAAAATGGTACTCCCCATCAGTTGGGTTATCCAATAATCCAAGGATATTCAATAACGTGGATTTACCACATCCTGAAGGTCCCATTATGGCAACAAATTCACCTTCTTTTATTTCAATGTTAATGCTGTTCAAAGCTGTTGTCTCTACTTCATCAGTAGTATAGACTTTTTGCAAGTTTTTAATTTTAATCATTTGAGTAAGTTTTTAATTTTTGTTCAAGTTGTTTGACCATTATTTATTTAACATAAGTACTTCGTTGTCTCCAAAATTGTCATACGATGAGGTAATCACCCTATCACCAGGTTGTAGACCTTCCAGCACTTCAAAGTGTTCGGTATTCTTTCTGCCTAATCTTATATTTCTTTTTTCGGCTTTGGTTCCATCTTTATCCACTACAAATACCCAATTGCCTCCTGTATCCTTATAAAATCCCCCCACTGGCAACAACAGCTCTTCAGATGACAATCCCAATTCTATTCTTAATCTCAATGACTGTCCCCTTCTTATTCCATCAGGTGCTTCCCCCACAAATTGCATGTCCACCTGAAACCTGCCATTATTAATATTAGGATAAATATAAGTAATCACAAGTTCATAATTTCCCCCTGCAAAGTTTGTAGTAGCCTTTAACCCTGTAGAAATTCGAGGTAAATACAGTTCATCAATGAGTGCACTAACTTTATAACTACCTACTTTATCCACCTGACCCAAACGCTGACCTGGGTTTACAGTTTGCCCTTCATATAACTGTGGTGCAGTAAGTTGCCCATCAATAGGCGATTTTATAATCAGGTTATCCAAAATTTTTGATACCCCATTTAAACTTTCCATCATCCTACGCTCCGATTGATTTAACTGTACCAGTTGTGTCATTCTTGAAATGGAATCACTTCTATAACTCTTATAAGTGATCTCCCTTCTCTTAAGATTGTATTCATAGTTGGCTTCAGTCTGCTCAAACTCCTGCTTGGCGATCAGTTTCTTTTCAAACAATACTTTCTGCCGCTTATATTGCGGTTCCAAAATATTCAATTGATTTTCAATCAAAGCCAGCGTTTGTTGCTGCTGCAAATCATTTTGCTCCAATTGCAATCTGGTTTGTCTCAACCTATTGATACTTTCATTTAAACTGGCCTCTTGGCTCAATACACTCAATTCCCTATTTAAGTTAGATAGCTCAACAATGACATCGCCTTTTTTCAGCATTGCCCCACTTTCTTTGAGTATTCTTTTTATTTGACCACCTTCAATAGCATCAAGAAAGAATGTTACACTGGGTTCAACCGTCCCAGTTTGTGGAATAAATTCCTGAAAAACACCTCGTTGCACATCTGCAATTGTAATTTTCTCTACCTCTACGTTCAGTTTGGAGCGTCTATCTGCGAACAATAATTGATAGCCAACAAATACCACTAGTAAGGTGGCACCCCCTATGGTGGCAATCCTTTTTAATGTCCAGGTCTTCTTTTTTATTTTCTTATCCATCAAAAAACTTTATTTGTCTTGCATTTGCCAACAAGTGTGCCAATTGATGAATTGCCCGTCAAGGCCTATAATCTACAATTCAACAGTCCGCTATCGTTCATTCATGGACGTGACCGTCCGCCAGCGAACAAATAATCGATTGATTCGTATACTTTGTCAAATTTATTAATTAACATAAACACCGCTAATCAGTTGTTTGAACCCTTTGCTCCTATTAATGTCATTTGTGGTCACGTTCGGTATCAACTTTGATAAGATAGTGGTTATGTCCAATACAAAGTTTATAAGAATATGGTAGAAAAAATCCAAAAAACTGGCCGCATACTAATTGTTGATGACAATGAAGACTTACTTAAAGCGGCCAAGATATTCTTAAAACGGCACTTCCTCATTGTTGATTTAGAGAAAAATCCAGAGGCCATCCCTTCCCTTCTTCATAACGATACTTATGACGTTATTTTACTCGACATGAACTTCACCAAAGATGTCAGTAGTGGAAAAGAAGGTTATTATTGGTTAGAAAAGATTTTGGAAATAGACCCGTCAGCAGTGGTAGTACTAATTACTGCCTATGGTGATGTGCAAATGGCCGTCAAAGCCATAAAGGCTGGTGCTACTGATTTTGTATTAAAGCCTTGGGAAAATGAGAAACTACTCGCCACTTTATTTTCAGCTATGCGGCTTAGGGAATCCAAAATGGAAGTAGAAACCTTGAAGTCCAAGCAAAAGGAAATCAACCTAAAAATCAATGATAGCTATGATGATATCATTGGGCAAAGTCCGGCTATCAGAAAAATGTTCGAAACCATTGATCGTGTAGCCGCCACAGATGCCAATGTGCTGATATTAGGCGAAAATGGAACAGGGAAAGAAATGGTGGCTAGGGCCATACACAATAATTCTTCACGGAGAGATCAGGTTTTTATCAATGTTGACTTAGGCTCAGTGAGTGAAACATTATTTGAAAGTGAGCTTTTTGGACATAAAAAAGGCTCCTTTACCGATGCAAAAGAAGACCGTGCAGGACGCTTTGAAATCGCCAATGGAGGCACTTTATTCCTAGATGAGATAGGCAACTTATCAATGCCACTGCAAGCTAAGCTGCTTGCTGTATTGCAAAACAGGAAGGTTAGCCGAGTAGGTTCCAACAAAGAGATAAACATTGACATAAGGCTGCTTTGTGCTACCAACCTACCCCTTTATGATATGGTAAAGGAGAATAAATTCAGACAAGATTTATTGTATAGGATCAATACCATTGAAATTGAATTGCCACCATTGCGTGATCGTTTTGAAGATATTCCCTTACTCTCCAATCATTTTTTGCAGCACTATAATAAAAAATACAAAAAGAATGTGGGTAAAATAAGTGAAGCGGCATTGGCCAGAATGCAAAAACATACCTGGCCCGGTAACATTAGGGAACTCCAACATTCATTGGAGCGGGCTGTAATTATGAGCAACTCACAAGTATTGCAACCTGAAGATTTTAACCTCAACAGCCAAAGCCAATCAACGGGGGGTTCGGATGGTGAAAATGTGTTGTTGGATCAATTTAAACTAGAAGATGTAGAAAAAATACTTATTAGAAAGGTGCTGAAAAAGTACAATGGCAATATTACCCAAGCGGCTTCAGAATTGGGACTGACACGTTCCTCGCTTTACAGAAGATTGGAGAAATATGGCCTTTGAGGATTTTAGACTTCGTGTCGCACTACGTGTGATTTTAATGGGGCTGTCCATGGCTGTATTGGTGTACACGGGCATGGACTCAGCCATGATAATCACCACTTCCATATTTGCCTTTGTAGTTATACTTCAGCTTTTTGAACTGTATAGGTACATTTCTAAGACCAACAGGAAACTAACCCGGTTCTTGGAGTCAGTAAAATATTCTGATTTTGCCTCTGGTTTCTCCGCAGATAATAAGCTTGGAAAAAGTTTTAAAGACCTCAACATCGCCTTCAATCAAGTACTGGAAGCATTCCGAAAGGCGCGCTCAGAAAAGGAAGAACATTTACTTTATCTCAATACCATAGTGGAACATGTCAGTACCGGCCTGATATCTTTTGACATGGACGGCAAAGTTGAACTTATCAATGCTACAGCCAAGAAGTTTCTCAAAATCGAAACCCTTCGGAATATAGATGACCTAATCGAAAAACAATCAAGACTCTATAAGGTACTATTTGATCTCCCAACAGGTAAAAGCGAGCTGTTCAGGCTGGAGGGAGACATTCAATTATCGGTGACCGCTACCGAAATTATACTAAGGGGCAAAAAAGTGAAGTTGGTTGCCCTGCAGAACATTCAACCTGAATTGCAGAAGAAGGAACTGGAAGCGTGGCAAAACCTTACTAAGGTATTGCGTCATGAGATTATGAACTCTATCACTCCCATTGCTTCACTAACCTCCACGCTCAAAGATGTTTTAATGGAAGATCTAACTGAAGCAAACGGTCGGTATGAATTAAATGAAGAAGCTGTAGGTGACCTTCAAGATGGGTTAAAGACCATTGCTGGTAGAAGTCAAGGATTGATCAAATTTATTGATGCCTATAGAGATTACACATCCATACCACTTCCACAGATTAAATCGATTCCTATTGAAGGGCTATTTGAGCATATTGCTCAATTATTGAAAGCTGAAATCCGTAAATCAAAAGTGGAATTAATTTACCACGTAGAACCGAAGGATATGGTGCTTCATGCAGATGAAGAATTAATAGAACAGGTACTGATAAATTTAATAAAAAATGCCATAGAGGCCATTGGTGAGAACAAAAACCCAGTGATAGAATTAAAAGCCACCTACAACGAACTGGAAAACCCACGCATCACCATCAGAGATAATGGGCATGGCGTTGTAAGAGAGGCTTTGGAGCAAATATTCGTTCCTTTTTACACCACTAAAAAATCGGGAAACGGAATCGGGTTGAGCCTCTCACGCCAGATTATGCAGCTCCATAATGGAACATTAACTGTCGAGTCTGAATTGGGGGTTAAGACCGAGTTTACGTTGAATTTTTAATATCTACGAATTTAACACCTTACCTGAACAACGTAGTACCTACATTAATGTCATGTCTGGGCTTGCCCCGGTATTTCTACGTTGCACAACGAAATGACCTACTAATAAAAGTTGTTTAACTTTTTACTGCCTTTTCGATTTCAAGAATGGTCGCCACTCTTCGCATTGAAAACCTGACAGATCCCTTAGAAAAAGGATGTAGGGCGGTTTAAATGGCTTTGTCTTTAATTTCATATTGGCTTTTTCGGGGGTTTCATCACCCTTTTTAGCATTGCACCGTTTGCAGGCCGTAGTTAAATTGTCCCAAGTTGTCTTTCCTCCTTTAGACCTTGGAATAACGTGATCCAATGTAAGGTCTTTAGTGGTACCGCAATATTGGCAAGTAAGGTTATCACGTTTAAAAACGTTTTGGCGAGTAAGGGTTACCCCTTTGTATGGAACATTTACATACCTATTAAGTCTAATTACCGCTGGCATGGGAAAAGCCTGATCTACGGAATGTAGCTTAAAACCATTGGCTGGTTTTACCAACTCCGACTTGTTCAAAAAGGTAAGCAAGAAAGCGCGCTGTATTGTACATACAGAGATAGGACTATTGTCCTGATTAAGTACCAATACTTTGCGGTTCATTCTTTAAGATAGGCCGTATTGCCAATGTATGCAAAAGACAGCCGTTATTAATAATCAAATTTATCTTTTAATATCCGCTTGATACAGTCAAGCTTATGGGTCAATACACCAGAGCTTGAATTGATTATTCCTTTTTGGGTCAGCTCGTCAATTCTAACTTTACCCGATGCATGTATGATCTGATTGTTTTCCAAAACAATACCTACATGTACTATTTTATTCGCTTCGTTTTTAAAAAAGGCCACATCACCCAACTGCAAATCTTTAAAGCTTATTTTGACGCCTTTTTCCACTTGCTGTGCGGCATCACGGGGGAGATTATACCCGCATATTTTAAAAACAATCTGTGTAAACCCAGAGCAATCAATACCAAAAGGAGATCGGCCGCCCCAAAGGTAGGGTGCGTTCAAATACTTTGTGGCTATTTGGCTTAGAAATTCACCATCCCTTTTCGATCCAAGGCTCTTGGCCTCACCATTAAAGGCCAATTGCTCTTCCATTTTAAAAAGCTCATTGGTAGAAATCGGCAAAATACTTCCAATAACTATTGGTGTTTGATGTTTTTGATATAAAATGGTAGATGTTAAATCTAAGCATATCTTGTAATCAGCATGACTGATCTGCTCATAGTATGCCTCCGAAATGCCACTATACTGTTTAGCATCTATCCACCCCTCATACTTATCGTAATAGAGTTGTACACGCAGCCATTTCCTGTCTTCACTGAGTCCAGTGATAGCATAATGATCTCCAAAAAGTAACTGTGTAACCATCTCTGAGGTATCAGCCCCCTTGGCCCTAACTGGGACAACACTCAAACGGCAGATACCTTTTTCTCCTATTTCCATAAATTAGAATTTCATCCTTTCCATTTCCCTTTTCACATCCTTATCCTTGATACTGTCGCGCTTATCATGTATTTTCTTACCCCTTGCCAAAGCTATTTCCAGTTTTGCCAAGCCCCGGCTATTGATAAATAATTTTATTGGGATAATCGTTAATCCCTTTTCATTCATTTTTGTCTCTAACTTATTGAGTTCCTGCCTATTGAGTAATAGCTTTCTTTCCCGGGTCTCTTCATGGTTATAAAATGAGCCTTGTGTATAGGGGGATATATGAACTCCTTTAGAATACAATTCGCCTTTTTTAAAATAACAGTAGCCATCTTGCAAAGCCACTTTCCCTTCCCTGATGGACTTTATTTCAGTGCCTTTCAACACAAGCCCAGCAATGTAAGTATCGATAAATTCATATTCGAATTTTGCCCTTCGATTCTTAATGCTGATGTCGTTTGAAAATCTATTCTTTTCCTTCTTGCTACTCATTGTGGCCAAATTTAGAGAAAATCTCCTTGATAGCAGTCTTCTTTAGTACCTTCTGCCCGGTCTTTCCAGTAGCTACTATTCTATTTTTAACCTTGGCGATGATTGCACAAATCAATTCGTTATCATTCCATTCGATTATCTCTGCCTCAATCTTAATTAATTCGCCAACAAATGCAGGGCCTTTATGGTCAATAGTCAAATGTGTACCTATTCCCTCTTCATCCTCTTCTTTCATTTTCAAAACAAATTGTCTGGATGACCATTCCATTTCGCGGGCAAGTGCATAAGTAGAGCAAACATTATGTACAGTTACCCCTTTAAAAGCCGCTACATCATTGTCGCTCACCACATGATCAACGCTTATACGATCCCCTATTTTAAAAATTTCTTTCATCAAAATTTCATCCTTGGCATTGGTGAGGCATCTAACGACACAAAATCCTTTTTTAAATATTTAAAATGTGCTGCCATTGCAATCATACCTGCATTATCGGTACAATATTCAAATGCAGGGATATACACATTCCACCTTTTGTCCTTAGCCAGCCTTTGCAGTTCGTTTCTTAATCCACTATTGGCCGATACCCCTCCTGCAATGGCTATTTCCTTGATTCCCAGCTCTTCACTTGCCCTTTTAAGTTTCTGCATGAGCATTCTTATTAAACTAAACTGCAAACTTGCACAAATGTCGTTCATGTTGTTTTTAATAAATTCCGGGTCTTTGGCTTTTTGATCCCTCAAAAAATAAAGGAAAGAGGTTTTTATCCCACTAAAAGAAAAATTAAGCCCTTGCATCTCTGAATCGGGAAATTCGAAAGCCTCCGGATTCCCCATTTTTGCATACTTATCAATCAAAGGCCCTCCAGGGTAGGGTAAATCAAGTAACTTGGCCGATTTATCAAAAGCTTCTCCAACGGCATCGTCTTGCGTTTCACCAATTACTTCCATGTCCAAATAGTCCCGTACAAGCACAATCTGAGTGTGTCCACCACTTACGGTCAAGCATAAAAAGGGAAAGGCCGGCTTAGGATCTTCAATAAAATGAGCAAGGATATGGGCCTGCATGTGATTGATCCCTATTAAAGGAATATTAAGGCCTTGGGCGAGTGACTTGGCAAATGACGACCCCACTAACAACGCCCCAAGTAAACCAGGCCCTTGGGTAAATGCTACCGCATCCAATGATTTTAAGTCAACCCCTGCCCCTTTCAAAGCCTCATCTACCACGGGTACAATATTTTGCTGGTGTGCCCTAGAGGCCAATTCGGGAACTACTCCTCCATAATTTTCGTGTACTGATTGCGTAGCTATAATATTATTCTGTACTTTACCATTTTTTATAATAGCAGCAGAGGTTTCATCACAAGATGATTCAATGGCAAGTATGATCGGGTTCATTTTTTAAATTTTGGCGCAAGTTATTAAAAATCGTATTGTCAAGACAATACTCTGGTTTACCTTCTCTCTTTTTCTACTTCTCGTCATCACAGCAGGAGCAGTACAGTTCCCCTATGTTCAAACGAAATTAGTAAATTATATATCCACTAAATATTCTCAACTTTTAGGGTATGATATCAGCCTTGCAAAAATATCAATTCGATGGTTCGATAGCATTGAAATAAATGGTTTAAATGTAAAAGACCCTGAGGACAATCAAATGTTTTTTGCTGGTTCTGTTTTTATTGATTTCGATGTCTCTTCTTTACTCAACAAAAAAGATCATAATGTCGATAACATCGTTATTGACCATGCCGACCTTTTACTAACTAAACTATATGCCGATGATGATTCTCTCCAAACCCTAAATATCAATGAACTAATACATAGGATAAAATCACTGCTACCAAGTAAAAAACAAGCACGGCTAAGGTACCTGCTCACAGCTGATAATTTATCAATAACCAATACTAGGTTTTCTTATGTGGATCAACGTAAAGACTCCCTTGATAAACTGTTTGATTACTATCATTTTAGTATTGACAGCATAAATGGTGATTTTGATGAAATATTTACCGTACGTGACACCTTCTCGGTCAATATCAAATCTTTGGTGGGCATAGATCAATCCAGTGGCTTAAGGCTTAATAAATTGGTCACCCGCTTTTCCGTTTCACAACGAGCCATGGAATTTGATAGCCTGGAGCTACATGCGGGCAGTAGCATTATCAATAATTTTGTCCGTTTCGAGTATTTAAGCACCTTGGATTTAAGCGACTTTAATGACAAGGTGAACATTATCGCTCATTTGGAAAATTCAAAAGTGAACACCAAGGATCTATCACTTTTTGCCCCTGTACTTTCTGATCTAAATGAAAATTATCAGGTATCAGGTGATATGAAAGGGACTGTAAAATCCTTTCAGGTCAGGAATGCACACATATTTTTTGGCTCGGGTACCTCCCTTAAAGGAAATTTAAGAATGGATGGATTGCCCAATGTCCAAGAAACTTTTATGAGCCTTAATTTAACATCTTCCTATGTGACCATTGCCGACTTTAAAAAATATACTAAGCCAAGTACATACCAGAAAATAGAACCTTTTGAGCATGTAAGTTTAAGTGCTGAATTTCTTGGCTTCCCTAATGACTTTGTTGCCAAGGGTAACTTCTTTACTGAATATGGCAAGGTTAGTTCAGATATAAATTTAAAAATACATGATGACATTAGTCAGTCAACCTATAGTGGATCCATTTCAATGCAAAATTTTGATATTGGTGGTTATACTAAAAGTAATTTGTTAAGTAATGTAACCGTGAAGGGAAAGATAAAGGGCTCGGGTTTTACATTAGAAAACGCAGACTTTACCCTAGATGGTGAAATAAAAAAAATAGGTGTCAATGGTTACGGATATCAAAACATTTCAACCAATGCACGTTTTACCAAAGAATTTTTTGAGGGTGATCTGAGTGTTAATGACCCAAATTTAAAACTGACGGTAAATGGATCCATTGACTTAAGGGCTGGCTTAAATTTCTTTAATATCAAGGCCAAATTGGATACGGCCAATCTCAAGACATTAAACATTACTCAAAATGACCTTTTTCTACATTCCACTATTGATGTAAATGCACGCGGCCTGAAAATTGACGATATTTTAGGTGGGGCCAACCTCAAAAATACCTACATAAAATATGGAGAAAACTCCATTCAGATTGACTCACTTTTGCTGATATCGGACAAGGATGAGGATCAACGTATCGTTCTTTTAAATTCCAATTTACTCAATGTGAAAATTTTGGGTGACTTCCAGCTTACCCAGGCTTATAAAAGCCTTATTGAAGTTATTAGAGAATACCGGTTAAGCCTACAAAATGATCAGGAGGTATTAGCTCATTATTATGCATTCAAAAGCGAACGGGCATATAAAGACTATAGCTTGAAATATGACATCAATATCAAAAACCTTAACCCTTTACTGGACGTGTTTACTCCTGGGCTATATATTTCTCCAGCAAGTAAAGTAAGTGGAAGCTTAACGGGAGGCTACACTACCATTTTAGAGGTTGATACCAAATTGGATAGTGTGAGCTATAAGAACAACATCTTTTTGAACAACGAAATCCAGTTAAACATTTCAAAAATATCAGATAGTACTAACGTTTTGGCAATGGTTTATCTTGCCTCCAAAGATCAATATTTAAATGATATAGGAACAAAGGACCTTATGTTTGAAGGCATTTGGGACAATCACCATATAGATTTTGAGTTTGATCTTTTTCAAAAAGATTTTGAAAATAGGGCCCTGATTTCCGGTGCCATTGATTTTCTTCCCGACACTACCAAACTTAAATTGGAATCAACTGACTTGAAAATTTTAGATAAACAGTGGCATATACAAACAAACAATGTTATCACGATTTCAAAAAAAGAAATAAATGTGGACAATTTCAGTATTTATAATCAAGATCAAAAGATAGCTTTAAAAGGGGCCATTTCGGAAAATCCAGAAACAAAGATGGAGTTACAACTTACAAATATTGAGCTCGGAAATGCCAATAGTCTGATCAATAAAAACCTATCGGGAACCATTGACGGTTATGCGGATGTACGTGACGTCTATAATGATATTCTTATTGAAAACTACATTACTGTAAAAAAATTGACCATTGATGATTTCTTAATAGGCAATGTAAAAGCCTCAAGCTCATGGAGCAATGCTAAAAAAGCTTCCACGGTAAATTGTGATATACAACGATTAGGGTTTAAGGTACTTACACTCACAGGCACTTATGAGCCCTATCAAACAAACCAGCTCAATTTGGAAGCTGACTTGAATAATACCGAGCTTAAAATACTTGAACCATTTATTGACAACTATTTCACCGACATAAAAGGCACATTGCTAGGTAAACTGAACATTACAGGTGAACTGACAAAGCCGTTAATAAATGGAAAAGGGGATATAAAAAATGCCGGTCTACATGTTAATTACCTAAATACAACCTATGCATTGGATGGCAACTTCTACCTCACCGATCACAAAATTGGTTTCCAAAATATTGATGTGATTGACACCCGCGGAAACCATGGTTCAGTCAATGGCTATATTGGACATGATTATTTTAAAAATATGTCTATTAATCTGACAGCCAATATCAATGAATTTCAGGTTTTAAATACTACAAGTAAAGACAATAGACTATTCTATGGCAATGGCATTGCCACAGGAACAGTCAATTTCATTGGCCCTTTTAGTAATATGAATATTATAGCCAATGCACGGACTGACAGAGGAACGCGGATTTTTATTCCAATTGGGGATTCTGAGTCAATCGCTAAGGAAGACTATATCAATTTTGTCGATTTTGATACCCACGAGCAAACCCTATTGAAAAATGAATCTCACAAAATAGATTTACGGGGACTGAAATTGGATTTTGATTTGGATATAACACCGGATGCCTATTGCGAGATTATTTTCGATATAAAATCGGGCGATATCATCAGAGGGCGTGGCAATGGGGACATTAAACTACAAATCGATACAAAAGGCGATTTCAATATGTTTGGTGACTATAATATTCAGGAAGGGGGCTATAATTTCACACTTTATAATTTGATCAATAAAGAATTTGAAATACTACCTGACAGCAAAATTTCGTGGTTTGGAGACCCCTATCAAGGTGTTTTGGACATCAATGCCACTTACAACCAATTGGCTTCGTACAAACCACTATTGTCAATAGAACAATATGGAGAAGATAATTTGAATCAATCTGTTGAAATAAACAGAAAATACCAGGCCAATGTCCTTCTTGAAATTGATGGTGCATTATTATCACCAACTATAAATTTCGATATTACAAGTGGAAGTTTGCCCCGGAATATTCAACTTGCTTCTGGCGATGTGGTGGACCTAGAATTTGAATTTTTGAAATTCAAAAACAGTATTGACGAACAAGAACTGAAACGGCAGGTATTTAGTTTAATAATCCTTAGAAAATTCTCGCCCCTACTGTCTTTTGACACGGGTGGTTCTATAAACAGTAGTGTGAGTGAACTCCTTTCCAATCAACTCAGCTATTGGATAACACAAGTAGATGACAACTTAGAAATAGATGTTGATTTTGGTAAACTTGACGAGGACGCCTTCAACACATTCCAGCTACGGCTGTCTTATACACTACTCAATGGCAGGCTCCGGATCACCAGGGACGGTGGATTTACCAATCAGTCAAACAAAGCCGATGTATCTAGCATAGCTGGGGACTGGACATTGGAGTACTTGCTTACAGATGACGGTAAATTTAAAGTAAAGATGTACAATCGTACCAACTACAATCCAATTAACCCTACAGAAGAAAACCAAAATACGGTAACCACCGGTGTCAGTATTATACACACTCAAAGTTTTGATGAAATAAAGGATTTGTTCAAAAAGAAGCGCGACAAAATACAGACCAAGCAAAAGAACGATCAGCAAAGCCAAGATGAGGATGCCTCATCAAAAAATAACGAAGCCATAAGAGAAGATGAAATGGAGTAAATTATTATTTCTTTTCGCTTTCCTCATCCTTGTCCATTCTGGCTTTTGTCAGGATAGCCTTCGGAATAAGAGACTAAAACCTATGATAGTAGCTGGGGCCGTTACTTATTCATTGTCATTGGTTGCCTTAAATCAACTTTGGTATGCCGATTTTGAAAGGGAGCCATTCCATTTCTTCAATGATAATAGTGAGTGGAAACAAATGGACAAGCTAGGTCATTTTTACTCAGCTTTCCACATTAGTAAAATCTCGCAACGTGGACTACAGTGGTCGGGATTGGAAAATAATAAGTCTGCTTTTTGGGGTACAATGGTAAGTGTACTTGTAATGACACCTATAGAAATATTCGATGGATTCTCTGCTGAATATGGGGCATCAACGGGTGATTTGATTGCCAATTCTATCGGGGGTTTACTTTTTTTTTCACAGTACCGCCTTTGGCAAGAAGTAAGGGTTCATCCAAAATATTCCTTTAATAGAACGGACTTTCCAGACTTAAGACCGGAAGTATTAGGGTCAAATTTAAGCGAGGAGCTTCTTAAGGATTATAATGCCCATCACTATTGGTTGTCTATTGATTTATCAAAGTTTAATGATAAAGTACCTAAGTGGCTTAATATTGCCATCGGCTATGGGGCCACCAATTTGGTCTTTGCCAATGATGACCAAAACTCTGCACAAGGTTTCGACTCACGGAGGCGATACTTTCTAGCACTTGACTTTGATTTAAATAACTATAAATCAAAGTCCAAAGTAATAAATACATTGATCTATCTGGTCAACATGACCAAAATACCATCTCCTACATTGGAATTCAGTAAAAATAAATTCAAGTTTCATCCATTTTATTATTAGTGGTATTTTTCTAACTTACTGTCCTGAATTCAACAAACCCCAAATAAAATGGACCTTAACGCATTCATGGAAAGTTACGCTAACGAAATTGGGGGTACCTACTCCGAATACGATAGTCGAACGTCAATTATCATTGTACCACTACCCGATCAACGATTTCAAACAGTTTTAGGCAAGCTAAAACATAGCGAACGTTACAACAGAATGGGTATAGAATTTACCTCAAAAGTCTGTAACTATAAAAAAGGCATTGATTTGAAAATCCTTTTGGAAGAAAATGCACATCTCAATCATGCCAAGTTTGCCATAGTTGACGATTTCATTCATGTAGAAGCATCTAGTTTTATTGAAAGTGCCACCGAGCAGTTATTGAAGGAAATAATTCAGGAAGTGGCCAATGTTGCTGACGAATATGAGATGAAACTAACAGGTAAAGACGTACACTAAAAGGTAAGCACACTATTTGCTATTCCTCATGGTGCAATTCATGTTCATTTATTGCTAACTTTGCCCTGCAAGCCGCCTTATCGTTCCCGATAACTATCGGGAAAGGAAAGTCCGGGCAACATAGAGCATCGTACTTCCTAACAGGAAGGCCCCCGACAATGTCGTGGGGACAGCTAGTGCCACAGAAAACAAACTACCCTCGACTCTGTCGGGGGAAAAGGTGAAAAGGTGGGGTAAGAGCCCACCGTTCTTGATAGTGATATTGAGATGCACGGTAAACCTTACGAGTTGAAAGACCAAATATGTCCCGCTTGTTGTATTGGCTGTTTTTTAGGAAATAGCTCAACAATTAGTTGCTCGCTAATTTATTGTCTTCGGACAAAAAACGGGATGGGTAGGTTGATGGATCCCGACAGTGATGTCGGGACTAGATAAATGATAAGGCCCCGACTAGTCGGGGACAGAACCCGGCTTATAGGCTTGCTTTTTTTTAAACTAAACCCAACTCATGGCTAAAGTCCTAATAATTGATGATGAACAAAGTATCAGAAACACACTTAGAGAGATACTTGAATATGAAAAATACACAGTAGCTGAAGCAAAAGATGGTGAAGAAGGGCTTAAAATGTTACAGAAAGAACGTTTTGATGTGGCACTATGTGATGTGAAAATGCCCAAAATGGACGGGTTGGAGGTTCTTTCCAAAACCACAGCCGAAGGGGTGGAAACTCAATTTATAATGATTAGTGCCCATGGCACTATCGAAACAGCTGTTGAAGCCACTAAAAAAGGAGCTTATGATTTTATACAAAAGCCACCTGATTTAAATCGACTATTAGTTACACTTCGCAATGCTATCGACAAATCAAGCCTTGTAAAAGAGACCAAAGTCTTAAAAAAGAAAGTTTCCAAAGGTTCAGAAATTGTTGGGGAATCTGAGGCTATAAATAATATCAAAGAAACGATTGATAAAGTAGCCCCAACAGAGGCACGGGTGCTTATCACTGGTGAAAACGGGACAGGAAAGGAGTTGGTAGCCCGTCAACTACATGAGAAGAGCAATCGATCTAAAGGTGCCATGATCGAGGTTAATTGTGCGGCAATACCATCTGAACTGATAGAAAGTGAGCTGTTTGGTCATGAAAAAGGCTCTTTTACTTCTGCCGTAAAACAACGAATTGGAAAATTTGAACAAGCTAATGATGGCACGTTGTTTTTAGATGAAATTGGAGACATGAGTCTTTCCGCTCAGGCTAAGGTACTAAGGGCGTTGCAAGAAAATAAGATTACCAGAGTAGGTGGCGACAAGGAAATAATGGTTAATGTAAGGGTGATTGCCGCAACCAATAAAAACCTGAAAGAAGAAATTGCCAATAATAATTTCCGTGAAGACTTATATCACCGGCTTAGTGTGATTTTGATTAAAGTTCCGCCACTTCGGGATAGAAGTGAGGATATTGGGCTGTTGGTTGAAAAATTCCTTTATGATATAGCCGCTGAGTATGGTTCAAGACCAAAAAGCATGTCACAGGGCGCAATCAACCTACTGAAGAAGCATGCTTGGACAGGAAATATACGGGAACTAAGAAATGTTGTAGAAAGGCTTGTAATTATGGGAGGTGAGGAAATTAGCGAGCAAGATGTTGCCCGGAATACTGATATCCAATAAAACTAAAGGTAAAGATTAAATCTTTTCCTTCTGAATTGTTACTTCCTTCTTCTTTACATCCTTTTTTGAGTATGTAGGACAAGTATACTGTGTACATGCAGATGCTGCAAAAAGAACTAAAAGAAATAGTGCGAGTCTTAATTTCATCAGTAGTGGTTTTTAATTAAAGCCAAAATATAGGGTAAAAGTACCAAACATAAAATAGAATTCAAATTTTTTGATTAATTCATCGCTATCTATTTTTAAATAAGCAGGTTACATCCCCGTATATCTGAATTATCAAACCTTCCCAATATTTCAAAACCATCGCCCTTAAATCGTCCGATATCTTGGGTTTCGATAAAGGCACAGGTATTAAAATTACCTAAATCAATAACATTAATGCCACCTTGACGATGGTTTTCCCTCATATCAAAAGGATCATTAAGATCCCGTAAAAGTACTTTCATGTTTTTATCTGTTTTGAAAACACCCTCAGAAGTAGCATAAGCTTGTGACATTAATTCCGTCATGCCATATTCAGAGTGTATGCCACTTACGTTAAATGCATTCTTAAGCACCTGATGTAGCTCCTCCCTAATCATTTCCTTTCTTCGGCCCTTCATACCACCCGTCTCCATTATAATAGCATCAGACAAGTCAACGTTGCCATGATCCGCCAGATCGAGGAGGGCAAATGACACCCCTATCAAAAATATTTTCTTGTTCGATGTTTTGGCTTGGTCAATATCCGCTAACAAACGATCAAGATCATCCAAATAAAAACCTGACATACTGGATCCACTGGCTTCAATTAATTGAGCTACCATATAAACCAAAGAAGAATTTGATCTTTCAAGGTAAGAAGGTAAAAGTGCCATAAAATGAAACTGAGAAGGCTCACCATAAAAATGCTTAAAGATATTTAAAGAATGATTGGTGTAAAAAACTAAACTTCTTACGTGATGTTCCGATTTTGTAGATCCTGTTGTACCGCTGCTCTCGAATATCAATTCCGATTCCCATTCTTCCGTTTTTACTTCATTTTCTTTAAAAAAAGTAATTGGCATAAATGGGATCTGTGTTATTTGCTTCACTTTCGCGGGATCACACCCCAAATGATCCAGGTAGCTTTTGTAAATAGCATTGTATTTAGATTGGTATTGGAATAGATCCAGCGCCAAAATATCGAATCCAGCTTTACTCAAGTGGAATAATTTTTGCTCAAAACTTTTATTAAAGCTCAATCGTTTAGTTAATTTAATGGTTGTTACCTTAGTCTTATGAGAAACTTCGTACTATTTATTGGTATTGCCTTGATTGCTTCATCCTGTTTTGATGCACCCCAATTCCCAGATACGCCAAAAATAACATTTAAAAATATTATTTTTAAGGATCTTGCTTCCAGCCCAGACAGTTTAATTCTTTTTGTTGACTTTGAAGACGGGGATGGTGATTTAGGGTTAGACCCTAGTGAAATTGCTGAGCCCTATAATCAGAAACACTACTACAGTAATAAAACAGGTGAAAAATTCAATTTTAATACTGAAACGTCAGAGGATTTGATGGTTCTCGCAAACCTATCTGAAATTGATTCTCTACCTCCTTTTTCTGGAGATGCCAAATGTTTCCATTGGGATACAAATCCAGAATTGTTTTTTGAAGATGGTACTCAATTAACTGATACAGTGTATTTTCAATTCAACAAACGATTTAATAATATATATGTAACCTATCTAGTTGATAGAGGAAGTGGTTTTCAAGTATTTGACTGGAGAAAAGAAGTTGATTGTAGCACAAATTATGATGGCCGATTTCCTCTTTTGAATCAAGATGGAAAAACAAGGGCTTTAGAAGGAACAATCAAGTATGGTATGGTTTCAGTTGGATTTAAAAGCTTATTCAAAGATGATCGAATGAAGCTTAGAATAACCATACTCGATCGTAGTGGCAATTACAGCAATACGGTTGAAACCCCACCTTTCAGGCTATCTGAAATCGATTAGTATATATCTGGGTATTTTGAAGGATCAACTTCATTCATAAGTTGATATACCTTGTCAAAAACTTCTTCCACATTGGGTTTGGAGAAATAATCTCCGTCAGAAGAATATGCTGGCCTGTGTTCTTTAGAAGTAATTGTGATTGGTTTAGAATCCAAATATCTATACGCTCCTTGTTCTTCCAATACTTTTTGCATCATAAATGCAGAAGCCCCTCCAGGTACATCTTCATCTGCAAAAACAACCCTATTCGTTTTCATTACTGATTTGACTATATCCTGATTCAAATCAAACGGCAAAAGTGACTGTACGTCAATTACTTCAGATGAAATACCCATTCCTTCTAGTTGATCTGCAGCCTCCATTACCACCCTACACATCGAACCATAAGTAACAATTGTTACATCACTACCTTCCTTTATTGTCTCTACTTTTCCAATTGGAACGGTAAACTCACCTATATTATCAGGGGTTTTCTCTTTTAACCTGTAACCATTCAGACATTCTATAATCAACGCTGGGTCATCAGATTTAAGCATGGTATTATAAAATCCAGCTGCCTGTGTCATATTCCTTGGAACAAGCACATAAATCCCTCTGAGGCTATTCAAAATCATTCCCATTGGTGATCCAGAGTGCCATAGCCCTTCCAGTCTGTGACCTCTGGTCCTAATGATCAAAGGGGCTTTTTGCCCACCTTTCGTTCTATACTGTAAGCAGGCCAAATCATCAGATAGTATTTGGATGGCATATAATAAATAATCCAGATATTGTATCTCCGCAATGGGTCTTAACCCCCTCAGTGCTGCTCCAATTCCTTGCCCTACAATGGTACACTCCCTAATACCTGTATCACTTACCCTTAACTCACCATATTTATCCTGTAATCCGGCAAAGGCCTGATTCACATCCCCTATCTTACCCACGTCCTCACCAAAAGCCAACACCCTTGGATCACGGGCCAATGCTGCATCAAAGCAAGCCAATAGTACTTCACGTCCATCCACCATAGCCGAGCTATCAGAATATTCTGCTTTTACTTCAGTCACCTTTAAAGCAGATTCCGCAGACTCACTATATAACATAGAGCTAAAATTGTCATGGTTTTCTTCATTGGCTTTCTCGAGCCAATCAAGCAATCCCTGTTTTTTAGTCTGATCAATACCTTGCAATAATCTTAAGGCTTTTTTTACAGCTTTATAGCTATCCAATCTTATTGGATTAACTGCCTTAGTAAGCTCCGCCTTTATTTCTGCAAGTCCTGTAATTTCCGGATTCTCATTGATAGTGGTTTCCAACCCTGCGATAGCTCCTTGCTGCGGCTCTTGAATAGAATCATTAAACGCTTTCCAAGCAGCTTCTTTAGCTATTTTTGCAGTGCGCTTTGACTCTTTCTCGATCTCATCCAGCTCTTCCGGATCAGCTATCCCTTGTTCAATGATCCAACTCCTAAATTTTTTGTTGCAATCGTACTCATCTTCCCATTGCAATCTACTTTTTGATTTATAACGCTCATGCGAACCCGAAGTAGAGTGTCCTTGAGGTTGCGTCATCTGTTGTACGTGTACCATTGTTGGCACATGTTCATTTCTTGATATTTCGGCTGCTTGTGCATAGGTCTTAATCAACCCATCATAATCCCATCCGTTGACTGTGAATATTTCTAGACCTGCATTTTTCTTATCACGTTGGAATCCCATCAAAACGGAGGAAATATTACCCTTTGTAGTATGATATTCCTTTGGCACAGAAATGCCATATTCATCATCCCAAATGGAAATTAACATAGGTACTTGAAGTACTCCCGCTGCATTGATCGTTTCATAAAACATACCTTCT
This sequence comes from Flammeovirgaceae bacterium UBA1842, assembly GCA_002338655.1. Taxonomy (GTDB): domain Bacteria; phylum Bacteroidota; class Bacteroidia; order Cytophagales; family Cyclobacteriaceae; genus Fulvivirga. Next base: position 70,707 of record DDIU01000019.1, read on the forward strand.
GAGGTGGAGGCATTACCTATCGTTCCAAAAGCGACTTCGTTCCCATTAATGCTAAATTGCTTTAGCGATTTAAGGCCTTTATTATGCCTATACAATTTGGAAGCATACGCCAACCCTAAAAGTCTTGGCATTTGTGAGGCTGTAGGCGACACATCAGAACTACTGTTTTTCTCATTTACTAAGTTTTTCCAATTGCCATCTTCGTCAAGTAGCCGTGTGGAAAAATGTCCATTCATCAATCTACCTGCCGATGAAGGTTCGGCATTTACATCTGTATGCGCATATAACTGAGCAAAGTATTCTTGAATTGTCAATTGACCAATGGCAAACATAAATGTCTGGTCACGGTAATAACCGGAACGGAAATCACCATTCTTAAAAGCTTTAGCCATTGCTAACTGAGCCACCTCTTTGCCATCACCAAAAATGCCGAATTTAGCCTTACCCATAAAAACTTCCTTTCTACCCAGTAAACTGGCCTCCCTGCTTTCACAAGCCAGCCTATAATCAGCTAAAATTTCAAGTGCTTTTTGGTTTTTTTTTGGAGTCTTAGTCGTATTCAATAGTCTAAATCTTTAGTGAATGGAATGACTATGGCTAGTCAAAAGATGTGCAAAAATAATGAAATGACACCATGTTACAAATTCGTGTTAAATACATTGGGTAAAAGAGTTGTTCTAATCCCTTAAAAATGCATAATTCTCTATTTCAAATTAAGGTTTTTGCAATATTATATTGCCCGTTTTTGACTAAAATGAAATATACTTCTGAATAATAAAAATTAATCTCTTTCTCCATTATATTATTTCGTTGGAGGGCTAATGAATGAGCCGGACTTATTATATTTGCGCATTATTAAACAGTTTCACTCATGATTATAGGTGTACCCAAAGAAATTAAAAACAATGAAAATAGAGTGGCCCTTACTCCGGCTGGTGCAATAGAACTAGTTAAAAGAGGTCATCAGGTTTATGTTCAATCTACGGCTGGTGAAGGAAGTGGATTTATTGATAGTGATTACGAAACAGCTGGTGCTAAAATGCTCCCAACAATTGAGGACACCTATGCCATTGCTGATATGATAATGAAGGTTAAAGAGCCCATTGAATCGGAATATAAATTAATCAAAAAGGATCAACTCGTATTTACATATTTTCATTTTGCTTCATATGAGCCTCTAACTAAAGCAATGATCGAGAGCAAGTCGATTTGCTTGGCTTATGAAACTGTTGAAAAACCTGATCGCAGCTTACCCCTACTTATACCCATGTCTGAAGTGGCAGGTAGAATGTCCATCCAGGAAGGTGCCAAATATCTTGAGAAACCTTTGAAAGGAAGAGGTATCTTATTAGGTGGTGTACCTGGCGTAAGACCAGCTAAAGTATTAATACTAGGCGGTGGTGTAGTTGGAACAAATGCTGCAAAAATGGCTGCAGGGCTAGGTGCGGACGTTACTATCATGGATACGAATCTAGCTAGATTGAGATATCTTGATGATGTAATGCCAGCCAACGTAAATACGTTTATGTCAAATGAGTATAACATCCGTGAGCTTATCACAACACACGATTTAATAGTAGGCGCTGTATTAATACCTGGAGCTAAAGCCCCTAAACTTATTACCCGGGATATGCTAAAAGACATGCTTCCAGGTGCTGTACTTGTAGACGTTGCTGTTGACCAAGGTGGATGTATTGAAACCTGTAAACCTACTACCCATGAAGATCCTACTTTCATTATCGATGATGTAGTACATTATTGTGTGGCTAACATGCCAGGGGCAGTGCCTTACACTTCTACATTGGCCTTAACTAATGCTACCCTACCCTATGCTATTCAATTGGCAAATAAAGGCTGGGTAAAGGCTTGTAAGGAAAACAACGAACTTAAACTTGGCCTTAATATCATTAATGGTGAAGTCGTTTATAAAGCAGTTGCTGAGGCGTTCAACTTACCGTTTAAAGAAGTCGAATCGTTCTTGAACTAATACATTAATATGAAGGCTACCCAAAAAGTAGCCTTCATTTATAATTAGGGATATTGTCAATAAATTTATAATCACCCCTTTCCGAAAGCTCACAACAAAAGTGATTAATGCCATTGGTAAGGAGTAAGTATTTAGATTTTAATTTTGCATTATAAAGTGACAATTGGTCAAGGGCTAACTGATTGATTTTGACATTGAATGATTTACATTCCACCAACAACTGACTTGTTCCGTCAGGGTTATATGCTACAACATCCGTTCTTTTTGATAATTTATTATAGTAAAGACCGGATTCGACTTTTATCAATGATTTAGGGTAATTTAAATGATTAATAAGATAGTGGACAATATGTTGACGAACCCATTCCTCAGGCTGAAGAATTACATATTTTTTTCTAATAATATCAAAAATTTCAATATTGCCTTCATTTTTTCTGATATTACACTGGAATTCCGGAAGGTTTAGTTTCAACATGCTCAAATTAAAGTAAAAAGGATCAATCATATGAAAACAAAAAAGGATATTATTGAAAATTGGCTCCCAAGGTATACGGGAACTGCTTTGGAGGATTTTGGAAAGTATATCTTATTGACCAATTTTAGTAACTACGTTGAAAAATTTGCAGAAAAATTCGGTTGTGAAATCCAAGGTGTTGGCAAGGCAATGCAAACTGCCACAGCTAATGATATTACAATAATCAATTTTGGGATGGGTAGTGCCATGGCTGCTACCATTATGGATTTAATTGCAGCCATTGAGCCAAAAGGAGCACTGTTTTTAGGTAAATGTGGTGGGATAAAAAAGAAAACAAAACTGGGCGACCTTATTTTACCCATAGCCGCCATTAGAGGAGAAGGAACAAGCAACGAATACTTACCCATAGAAATACCTGCCTTGCCCTCGTTTAGTCTACAGCGTGCGGTAAGCTCGATGATTAAAAAACATCAACTCGATTATTGGACAGGCACTGTATATACTACCAATAGACGAGTTTGGGAGCACGATAAAGAATTCAAGAAGAAGTTAAGAAAGATGCGAGCCATGTGCGTTGATATGGAGACTGCCACAATATTTACGGTAGGGTTCAAAAATGAAATTCCTAGAGGTGCACTTTTATTGGTATCTGATAATCCCATGATACCGGATGGCGTAAAGACTTCAGAAAGTGATGCCGGGGTTACTTCTAAATTTGTTGAGAAGCATCTTGAAATAGGTATTGATGCATTAATGGAATTAATTAATTCTGGCGATTCAGTCAAACACTTGAAATATTAATGGCTTTCTCACTTCCTTTAGATGTAATGCCTTTTGTGGTTTTAGGAGTGATCGCCTTGCTCTTTGTTTTATTATATAGTGAAGTTGTAAAACCAACAGTCAGCTTTCTTATTGCCGTACTTACTTTATTGCTATCGGGAATATTGTCCCCTCGTGATGTTCTTGAAGGGTTTTCAAATCAGTCCATTGCCAGTATTGTTCTGATTATTTTAATTACAGCTGGATTAAGATCAAATTTCAATATAGAAAAATTCCTTGATGTCCTGTTTGGGAAATCTAAATCCTATAAGAGGTTTCTAGCATCAATGATGTCAAAAGTTGCCTTACTTTCATCTTTTGTTAACAATACACCCGTTGTTGTCTTGATGACTCCGTATGTCTTTCAATGGGGCAAAAAAAACAATATCTCCCCATCCAAATTACTGATACCACTTAGTTATGCTACCATTATTGGCGGAATGATAACAATTATAGGTACATCAACTACGCTTGTGCTCAATGGTTTCTTAATGAAGAATAATATTGAACCAATTAATGCCATTGATCTATTGATTGTGGGCTTAACTGTAGCAGTTTTTTGCCTTACGTTTTTATTTGCCATCAGCAATAAATTATTGCCCGATAAAAAAGATTTAATCGAGACATTTGAAGGATCAAAAAGAGAATATTTGATAGAAAAAAGGATAAGTAAAAATTCTGAGTTAATTGGCAAACGGGTTATTGACGGTGGGTTAAGGAATCTATCCGGTGTATATCTTGTAGAGATTGTCAGGGGACATCAACTCATATCACCTGTAAACCCAAATGAAATAATAGAAAAAAATGACATCCTCATTTTTGCTGGAAACACAGATAAAATTGTTGATCTAACATTATCAAAAATAGGGATAGAACTACCTGCTAAATTAAAAACCGCCAACACAGAGCCAGTTCGTGTTGTTGAAGCTGTAATAAGTGCTAACAATAGTCTCATTGGCAAAACAATCAAAGAAGCCAAGTTTAGGGAAAGATATGATGCAGCGGTGGTGGCCATTCACAGAAATGGTGAAAAGCTAAGCGGAAAAATTGGTTGGATAGAGATTAAGCCTGGAGATGTATTATTAATGTACGTAGGTAATACATTTATAAATAGGGTAAGCGTCTATAAAGATTTGTACATTATTTCAGGAGATCAAACAATAAGCACCCCAAACAATGCTAGTCGTTGGAAATTACCTATTCTTTTATCATTAATATCAATACTGTTGATCTCACAGGTCTTTGCCTTGTTTCAATCACTTCTTATCATATTTAGTGCAATGGTTCTGATGAAACTCGTGACTTTACAAAATGTAAAACGGGATCTCGACATCAACCTTGTAGTGATTCTTGTGCTGTCATTGGCCATAGGCCAGGCAATGGTAAACACAGGCAGTGGGGCACTAATCGCTCATGAAGTGGTTAATTATTTACATCCTTTCGGAAACATTGCTGTACTAATTGGTATAGCTGTTATTACAACTATTCTCACCTCTTTTATAACTAATGTAGGGGCTGTGGCAATAGCCTTTCCTCTGGCACTAGCAGCTACTTCCAATTTAGGTATCAATGGTGCTCCATTTTACTTGGCAGTGGCATTCTCAGCTTCTGCAGCCTTTCTTACACCCATTGGCTATCAGACTAATTTAATCGTATTTGGCCCTGGGGGCTATAAATTCAAAGACTTCTTAAAAATCGGATTACCGGTAACCGTCCTGTACCTAACGGTTGCATTAGTAAGCATCGTCCTACTTTACCCTGAAGTTTTCAATTAGCCGATGGTTCTACCGGGATTCTCTTTCCTATTTTAGGAAGTTTTAATAAAACCAAAAATCCCATACCTACAATAAAAAATAACATTAAGGCCAACACACTGTTCCTCATGTTGTTGGTTAGTTGATCGATCAAGGCGTAGGAAAATGTACCGACCACTATGGAGAGGTTGTATGTAACATCATAAAAACTAAAATACGAGGCATGATCCTTTGTATTAATAGGGATGAGTTTAGCAAATGTCGATCTTGACAGTGATTGTATACCGCCCATTACCAAGCCAACTACAAATGCCAATACATAAAACTCGTATTCATTATAAACAAAATACGCACCCAAACAGACAAAAATCCAAATGAAGACCATTGTGAGCAATGAGAACTTATTACCTTTCATTTTTGAAAGTTTAGCAAAGGAGGTTGCTCCCACAATTGCCACGAGTTGAATAATTAATACGGTAATAATTAACTTCCCCGAATCTAGTTTCAACTCTTTTGATCCAAAAGTAGCAGCCAGGTACATTACGGTCTGCACACCCATATTATAAAAAAAGAATGCTAAAAGAAATATCTTCATCATTCTTATTTGAATTACCGCTTTGAATACTTTGTGCAGTTGTCTATAACCCTCAGAGAAAATATTCCCTTTGGGTTTTACTCCAAATACATTATCAGGTACTTGTGAAAATGTAATCTGTGAAAACCCAATCCACCACAATCCCACCATTAGAAATGAAAACCGTGTAGCAGCGCCTTTATCTACAAATCCAAATGAATCGAACATTTCGATCATTACGAGGTTAATAATCAATAAAATAACCCCTCCAATGTAACCTAGGGAATACCCCTTAGCGCTTACCTTATCAAACCGATCTTCAGTAGCTATTTCAGGTAGAAAAGCATCATAAAACACCAGACTGCCTGAATAACCTATACTTGCCAAAATAGAGCATATAATTGCCCACTCCACATTATCGCCCGTAAAAAAATAAAGGCCTATACAAGCAAATGAGCCGATATAAACAAATATTTTCATGAACAGCTTCTTCTTACCACTATAATCAGCAATACCAGATAAGATGGGTATTATGGCAGCAACAAATAGAAATGAGAACGAAAGTGAATAGGAATATAGAACAGAGTTTGAAATGCTCAGTCCAAAAAAATCAACATAGAAGTTTCCATTAGCATCAGTAGTAACTGCATTGTAATAAATTGGAAAAATAGCGGAGGTAATTACAAGGGAGTATACTGAATTAGCCCAATCGTACATGCACCAAGCATTGATTGTTTTCTGGTTGTTCAACTGCATTTGCTCAATTACTTAAAATAAAAAAGGGCTACTGATATATACAGATAGCCCCTTTTTATTACTTTATCTTTTAAATACTTTATTGTGGTACTTCTTGGATTGTGGAATACAATAACTTTCTTGCATTAGCTTTCCTCAATTGAAGTTCAATATCCGAAATCAATCCTCGCTTTGCATCTTTATCCACCTTTAGTGCAATAGTGATTTGATCTCTTTCAACCTCATTCAATTTGTCCTTCTCTTGTGAAACCCAAAGCACAACATCTTTAGGCTCAATAAACACATCATTAGCTTGAATCCTTGGTTCACTTCCCCATTGATCTGTCTTTTTCGGTTCACCTACATAAAGGTAACTTACCAGTGACTTTCTCTCCAACTTTCGTAATTGAGTAGCTTCAGGAATCCGTTGCTTAACATTTATAGTAACCTCTCTTAACACAGTAGTTACCATAAAGAAAAAGAGTAACATAAATATGATATCAGGTAAGGCCGATGTAGGTATATCCTGACTGGTATTCGCTTTCTTTTTAAACTTCGACATATCTTAACCTCCAATTTTAGTTGGTTCTGCAATTGAAATATTCATAGGGAATTCAACTTCACCATCCTTTACTCCCCTACCAATATCATATAATCTCTTATTGTCAGGTTCCTTTAGGTTATCAATTATTTTCCTCCATTGCTTGTTAGTAACCCCAGCGCGGTCAGCGTACATCTCATAATAAGCTGCCTGTACGTTATCCAGTACTTCAATGAACTTGGCTTGAGTAGTACCTCTATCCGTTTTCAATGAAACAATTGCTTTTTTAGGGTTATCTGATGACAATGGGTCTCTTCCGTTATTGTTAACAAAGTCCTTGATCATCTGCTTTATTTCTTTAGTGTCTGCAGTGAAGGGTTCGCCTTCAACTAGCATCTTATCAGCAGAATTTATCTGAATCTTGAACAAATTCCTTTCAGGAATCTTGATATCAATATCCTCCATTTGATCTGGATCAGGAGGCAATGGGATAAGTAAACCTTTGTCATTAGCAATGGTGGTAGTTACCAGGAAAAATATCAAAAGTAAGAAGGCGATATCTGCCATCGAACTAGAGTTTATTTCCGGATTCTTTCTTCCCTTATTCCGAGCCATTATTTTAAAGCTTTATTGATTTCTGTATAAACGATGCCAATCATCGCCACGATAAATAAGATGTACATTGCGATTAGTCCACCACCTACGAATTTTGAAACTCCAGCGGTCACACCTGCAGCCACAGCTTTTGCATTTAAGCCATCACCTGCAAATGCATAGCAGATAAAAAACAATATTACAAATCCTACAAGACCACCAAGTGGTTTTACCAATGTCTTTGGATTGTCCATCGACTTGATGATAGGAAGCACCACCGCCCCTAGTATAGCCACCAAAACCATGGCATACGAAAGGTAAAGTGCTATATCAATTATTAACGATCCGTCCATAATTTCCTTTAATTTAAAATGACTATTTAGTTAACTTGTGCTTTACCAAAAGGTCAACAAGTGTAATTGACGCATCTTCCATTTGGTTTACCAAAGAGTCAATCTTAGATACCAAGTAGTTATAAAATACTTGAAGGATAATACCTACAATAAGACCTGCAACAGTTGTTAAAAGAGCAACTTTAATACCGTTAGCTACAATTTGAGGAGAAATATCACCAGCAGCTTCAATAGCATCGAATGCAGCAATCATACCAATTACAGTTCCCATGAAACCAAGCATTGGAGCTAGTGCAATAAACAATGAAACCCAAACAAGGCCTTTTTCTAATCTACCCATTTCTACAGAACCATAAGCAATGATAGATTTCTCAACCATATCAATACCTTCTGACATTCTCATTAATCCTTGAGTGAAAATGGAAGCAACAGGACCTTTAGTGTTTCTGGTTACTTCTTTTGCTGCTTCAACACCACCTTGTGAAAGGGCATCTTCAACAGTAACTAAAAGTTTGTCGGTGTTTGTAGTTGCTAAATTCAAAGTAATAATTCTTTCAATTGCAATTGCAAGTCCAATAATCAAACACAATAATACAGGTGTCATGAATTTCCAATCACCTTCAATAAATTTGTCTTTTATTACCTGATGAAAAGAAGCTTCTTCTTCCACAGCAGCAGGTTCTGGGTCATTGACCATCACTTCTTCCACAGCAGCAGCTGGCTCTTCAGCTTGTGTTGAATCAACCATAGAAGTTGTAGTATCTGTCGACTCATCTTGAGCCTGAGATTGAAAACCAAGGGTTAAGAACCCCACCAGCGCCAATAATGTAAATAGTTTTTTCATAGTTCAAGTTTTAAAATATTTCTCCGTTGTGAGAGGTTTTGTTAAGCAATTAGATAAAGTTAAAGTTAATTTAAAAGTTTTAATTCTTCGCAGTTCTGATTTTTTCTTAACTATATTGTTAGTTTTTGTTAAGCCGTTGTCCCTGAGGAGAGGAAGGGATTCGAACCCTCGGTGCCCTTTGACAGGCACACTCGCTTTCCAAGCGAGCACCATCGACCACTCGGTCACCTCTCCAATTGTAAGCCTTTTACTCACAAGAAGCACAAATAAATCAATAAAAAACACTTTATGCAAGCGCAGCTACAATTTATAAAATTTAATTTATGCTCATTTCCCCACAGATGGATTCTATCATTCGTGATTTAATATTTTCAATGTTTTTTTCTTCTGCCAATACTATCATCAACTTGGTTACTGCCGCCTCTATAGTTAAATCAGATCCACCAATAACCCCCATTGCATGAAGGCCCTCACTGGTTTCGTACCTACCTTGATCAACCTTACCACCTGGACATTGAGATACATTCAAAATAATAATGCCCTTTTCAATGGCTTTTTTTAGTGGGGTCAAAAACCAATCATGGGTGGGTGCATTCCCAGAACCATATGTTTCCAATACAATCCCCCTTAAGTTTGGAATATTAATTATGCCTTCAACTGCCTCTTTAGAGATTCCAGGAAAAAGTTTTAGTACCACAATATTAGTATCGAAGCTTCCATGAAATATTAAATCCTTCTTTTGCTCTGTACGGTGGATGAATTTATGATTATAATTGATATCCACACCCGACTCTGCCAACATAGGGTAGTTTTCAGACTCAAATGCATCAAATTGTTGACTTTCAACCTTTTTGGATCTATTACCCCTTAATAATACCGAATCGAAGTAGATAGCCACCTCAGGTACCACCGGTTTCTTATTAATCTTTGTGGAGGCAATTTCCAATGCCGTAATTAAATTTTCACGTGCATCGGAACGCGATGAAGAAATGGGTAACTGCGCTCCAGTGAAAATTACAGGCTTCTGTAAATTTTCCAGCATGAAACTGATGGCCGAAGCACTAAAGGCCATTGTATCGGTGCCGTGCAATACTACAAACCCATCATATTTATCATAATTAGTATATATCTTCTCTCCTATCTCCCGCCAATGTTGTGGATTTACATTTGAAGAGTCTATCGGAGTTTGAAATGAAAGTACTGTAATATTCAATTCCAACTGTCTTAATGATGGAATATGATCCATGATCAGACTAAAATCAAACGGAATAAGTACACCATTTTCATTATGAACCATTCCTAGTGTACCTCCAGTATATATTATAAGAATAGAAGTATCTGGCGCTTTTACTGCTGAAGTAATTATTGTTGAAGTGGTGTATTCTATTTTCATTTTACTGCTTAAATAATTGCATGGCATTTTGGGTTGTAGTCTTGCCCAACTCCTCAATAGATACTTTTTTAATCGTGGCAAGCTTTTCCGCTACTAGTTGAATAAACGCTGGTTCATTTCTTTTACCTCTATTTGGTGTAGGTGCCAGGTAAGGGCTGTCTGTTTCAAGTACAAGGTGCTTTAGATCTATTTCATTAAGAAACTTATCGATGCCTCCATGCTTAAATGTAACTACTCCACCGATACCCAAATAAAACCCGAGTTCAATAATCCTATTGGCTTGTTCCAGATTCCCAGAAAAACAATGAAATACACCTCGTAACTTTTCATCTTTTAATTCAGCTACCATTTCAATAGTTTCATCAATAGATTCACGGCAGTGAATCACAACCGGTCTATCATACTTTTTTGCCCATTGGCACTGGATTTTAAATGCTTCCTTTTGCTGTTCCCAAAATGTCTTATCCCAATATAAATCGGTGCCAATCTCTCCTACTGCTGCCCACTCTCTTTTGGTCAACCATTCTTCAACAATATATAACTCCTTTTCAAAACCCTTACCTACGGAACATGGATGCAGCCCCATCATGGCAATGCAATTATCCGATCTCAACTCCAGTTCTAACATACCATCAATAGAAGTATGGTCTATGTTAGGCATATAAATCTTGCCTACCCCTGCTTCCCATGCACGCTCCAAGGTTTCCTGAATATCATCAGCAAATTTGTCGGAATAAATGTGTGCATGTGTTTCTATAAGTGTCATTTACTACTGAATAATTAATTCACACAAAAAAGTCACAGGCTCAAAACTAATATTTCCTTTCTTTCCATTTCACCTTGAATGGCATTAAATAAAAAAGTGAGGATGATAATGTAATCAGCCAAGAGTAGAATTCATAGAAAAGTAAGTGTAACCAGGGGGTTCTTTGTTTAGTGGCTTTCAATCCTAGAACAATAAAAACAGATTGAATTGCTGTTTTCAAAATTAAAATCGCCAATGCCAATTCAATGTTAAACCAAGCTAAACTAACCAACAAGGGTAAATACATGGCTTGTATTATTAATAAGGCCACAATGGAAAAAGGCAACTGTACGGCTCCTTTCATCCAGCGTTTCCTTTGGTGCATTAACCCTCCAAACGAATGGATTGGCTGTGAATAGGCAAGTACACCGGGTTCATAGAGCTGAACTACATCATAACCTTTCTTTTTTACTTGTTTGAAAATTTCAAGATCCTCAGTAATAGAGAATGGTATCGATTCATAGCCGCCAATAGCATCATAGGCCTCCTTTGTCACCATCATGTTATTGCCCATGGTAGTGACGGGTTTGCCTATATTGTGCAATACCTTTACCATTGCCAAAGCAAATGTCCATTCCAAATTTTGCCAGTGGTTTCCCCTAACTGCCGTTACTCCGGTGACAATGCCAACATTTTCAGTTACGGCACACAACATATTTGTTATCCATGCTTTGGGCAACGCAATATCTGCATCAGTGATAAATAAATATTGTCCATTGGCTTCATGTGCCAGTTGTGCCAAAACATTGGCTTTCCCCCTCAAATGGGCAATTGGTTTTTCAATTTGTATTATACTACAATTGCTTTTTTCTCTCAAAAGAAGCTTGGTCTTCTTGTAAGTTCTGTCAGTGGATCCATCATCACCAACAATAATTTGTATTTTTTCAGGTGGGTAATCCTGGTTCAATAAACTTTGTAGGCATCGGGAAATATTGGCCTCCTCGTTTCTTGCCGCTATCAAAATAGAGACCAACGGATATTGAGTTAATGGCTCAATGCTCCTAGACGAATGCGTTATTAACCAAAAAACGATAAGCAATATATCAGCTAATAATACAATCCCAATCAGCAGTAACAATATGTCTATCATAATGATCGAAATTCAAAACCTTGGCTCTTAAAATGTTCAATGTACCTTGGTACGGTAAATTTTAAATTTTTCTCTGCTTTAATGTTATCATGAAACAAGACAATGGATCCTTTACTGGTGCTTTGTATGGAATGTTTAAGGCATTGTTCCGGTGTGACCGAATGACTATAATCTCCTGTTAGTACATCCCACATCATTATCTTTTTACCAGATAACCGTTTGATCTGGCTCCTTTTTATTTTTCCATAGGGAGGGCGAAACAAATCCAAACCCTGACCGAGCTTAGCTAATTCTATTTCGCATTTGACAATATTGTCAATATAATTACTGTCAGTTGTTTGCCATCCATTTAGGTGATTGTAAGTATGGTTTCCAAGCTTATGACCATTGTCAATGACCATTTGGGCAATATTATTATGCTTCCGTAAATTATCGCCCACACAAAAAAAAGTGGCCTTGGCCTTATAATCGGCTAGGCAATCAAGAACGAATTCAGTCAAATTGGGAATTGGGCCATCGTCAAAAGTTAGGTAAATCACTTTCTCAGTAGTGGGTTTTTGCCACGTTAATGTAGGGTATAACTTTTTGACCACCCATGGAGTACGATGAAAGAACATTACATATCTACTTTACAAGACAACATAGTAATGTCATCGTGGTAGCCCATTTTACCTTTAAAACCATCCAAATTGATGATGATATCCTGATGAATTTTTTTCAAATCCTTTTTGCCATTTTCTTTGAAGTATTGAATAAGCCTCTCCTGCCCAAATTCCTGTTCCTTTTCATCCATGGTTTCGGTCAGTCCATCGGTATAGCAAAACAATAGGAATTCATCTAAATCGGTAATAAACCCTTCATTGACAAAAGGTAACGGGTTTATAGCTCCCAATACTGTAGAGCCTTCTTCAAGTAAAGTAGTCCCATTTTTATCTATTAATATTGGTGGATTATGGCCGGCATTGATGTAGACTAGTGTCTTTAATTTATGATCATAAATGGCCGCAAAAAAAGTGATGAATTTTTCGCCCTTGGCATTTTCCAATACCTGGTAGTTGAGTTCGTTTACGATTTCTACAAGATTGGGGGTTTGGCGAATCAAGGTCCGTAATGATGCCTGAAAGTTGGACATCATCAAAGCTGCAGGAATTCCCTTCCCAGACACATCGGCAATACATATCAGGAACTGATTCTGGTTAATTGGAATATAGTCATAGTAATCACCACCGATCCTATCATGTGGTAAATAGCTGGCTTCGATTTTAAGCCGCATACCATAGGGCAATACTTCCGGAAACAAAAACTGTTGTACATCACTCGCTATTTCAAGCTCTTTTCTGAGTGCTTCCTGTTCCAACTGTTGCCTGGCCAATTTCTTATTTTCAATGGCAACAATTATAATATTGGTCAATGCTTGAATAAAACGGATTCCGCTTTTCTTCATCTCCTCATCATCGGCATCAATATGTATATCACCAACAAATACTACTGCAAGCACATCCGTTTTGTGGTAAATGGGGATCATAAAATCAAACTCTCCAAACACATCTTCACGATCTTTTATTTGTGTTAGGGTTTTATAATCCAAAAAACATTCGTCTAACGGATGGTTAAAACAGTTGATGGTAGTACCGAAGTTGACTTTACAATTCCATTCATTATCATATACATAAAGGGCAAGTTTTTTAAGGTTGAGGTTTCCTCTTAGTGTGAAGTCATATATTTTATAGAGGGACTGCTCTGGCAAATTACTATTGATCGCTTGGGTGATCTCAAGCAAAGCGTTTAGTTCGAGTTCTTTAAGGTTAAATTTATTCTGTAAAGAAAGTGTCTCCATAGTAATTCTTAGTGGGCTGAACCCTAAAAGCAATATAATTAATAACTAACTGTAACACAAAAGGCCTCACCTTAAGGTTGAGCTTACCGAGTCAGGTTGAGCCGGTCGAAACCCGCCTTCGACAGGCTCAGGCTGACATATTCGACAGGCTCAACTTGACAATTAATACGTTCTTTGCCGGATTTATTCCCGCCTGTCTACCGACAAAGGCAGGCATCCCCAACCAAGAGACCCTGAAATAAAACCGGGGAGGCGCTTATAAATAAATTTCGTCATCTCATAACACCTACAACAGGTTCAGCATGACATGTTTTGCAAAACCTATAATTTGAATTAGTGCCTTCTGCCCTTCCAGCTATAATTGCCAAAATTAGCAGCAATACCGAAGATCAGCACATAAATCGGATAAAGTATTTGTGCCAATGGGTAAATTAAAATGGAAAACGGAATTTGAAGTGATTTTAGTACCGAGTAGATCAAAAATCCATCAAGAATCAATTTTAAGCTTAGGGCGATAGCCAGCAGAGCAGAATAATCAACAAAAAGATGGAATATGGCAGCAACAGTAGCCCCTGTCGAGCAGAAAATAAGTACCGCCAGCATTGATTTATAAATACCGTTGTTGGCTGACCACTTACTTGCCCATCTTTTTCGTTGATTATAAAATTCACCTAATGTCTTACAAGCCGCGGTTGTAACCCGTGCATCTGCCTGCTTGGCATAAAATACCTGTTTAGGGAATTGGTTGTGAATTTTAGCAAGTAAAAACTCATCGTCCCCACTAGCAATGTGTTCATTGCCATCATATCCATTAACCGTTTCAAAGGCCAATTTGCGAAAAGCAAGATTAGCTCCATTGCACATTGTGGGTAACCCTAGCTGTAAACTGGCCGCACCAACACCAATGAGTGGGGCGAATTCAACCTGCTGAAGCTTTGAAAAGAGTTTTCCATTATTGATTAATGCAACTCCACCAAAAACCATTTGAGCCTTCATATTATTAAAAAAGTAATCAAATACTTTTAGCCAGTTGGGATGATGTTGGCAATCCGCATCAGTGGTTACAATGATATCACCTTTTGCTGCATTGATACCCACTGTCAAAGCTGCCTTTTTTCCAGATCGCCCTTCGGGCAACGAAATCAACTTAAGTTTGATTGTCGATTCAGCAATAACTTGAATTGAATCATCTTCCGAATGATCATTGACAAGGATTATTTCATATCGATCAAAATTCAATTGAGATAAAGAATTGAGCAAAGTTGGGAGGTGTTCGCTTTCGTTGCGAAAGGGAACAATAATAGAGTAGAAAAACTTGCTATGGCTTACTTCTTTATAAATTGAATCAATTTTCAACCACCCAAAGAGCATGATCACAAGCCAAAAAAGGTAAATCCCTAATATTGCTATGATAATCCAGCTCATTTCCTATTCCATTTTAGTTGTAGTACTAGCGGTAAACCAACAAGCGTTGGAACCAATATATTGATTACCCAAATGAATAGGCTGGCGCAAACTACCGGCAATATCTCTACATGATATTGTTCAAAAAAGTAAATGGCCGAATATTCCCTGATTCCCAAATCGCTCAAAAAATTGAATGAGGGTAGTAGGGATTTGGCCAAGAAAATCCAGGTAACTCCCGCTGAAGCCAATATGTGATCAAGGGTGGGTAGAAAGGCTTTTAAAATCAATAGGAATTGAAAACAAAAGACTAGGTACCTTGCCATGGATAGGCTCTGGAGTAAGATCAGCTGATTGACTGAATATTCGGCAATGATGCTTAGGTATTTTTTTGTTAACCGTATCAACCATTTGTTCTTAAAAAGGAAAATAAACAATAACATTAATAATGTTGCTATTAAAAGTGCCAATAGCATAGGTTTGGCCCCCAACAGATAATATATTCCAAATAAACCGAACACACCCGTGGCGATCATCTGACTTATACGCCCCAGCATAATGGCTCCCACCAATCTTAATCTATTGTCATTCCCCGAGGATAGGATTCGACCAAAATAATCACCTACTGCATGTGGGGTGATGAAACCCAAGGTAATACCTGTTAACACCCCATTCAAAGCTTGCAACATAGTTATGGGCTGCAATTTCCCACTTAGAAGCTTCCATTTCAGTGTTTCCAGTAGCCAGTTGATAGGCATCAGTAATATGACCACAATAAACAGATGCTTAGAAGAATTCATGGCTTTAGAAACGAGTGTAGTCATTTGACCAATCAAATCCTCCTGTTCTTCCAGTTTAAAATATAACATTACCGCCACAATGACAATCACCAATAATTTAGCAACTAGCATTATTAGACTGGATGTCTTTTGGGTTATTTTAGCCTTCATTTATCTATATTGCAAAGTGGCCAAAATAGAGAAAAATAATGAGTACCATCTGAGAAAATATTTTTCTATAAGGCACAAAACTACCCCAACCCTAAAGGGTGTTGATCATGATATGCCTTTAGGGAAATAAAAAAGGGTGTTTTTAATGTGAATTACAAAACTTGAAAAATCTTTTCCCGGATGGTTTAATTACATCTTTGTTGTATAGGTAATTTAGTAGGATGGCAAAAAATAATCAAAAAGAGCAGATAATTTTAGGACTTGATCCGGGAACAAGTGTCATGGGCTATGGCTTGATTTCCGTAAAAGGTCAGGAAATGACTTTGATTCAGTTTGGTGTCATTCACTTGAGCAAGTATGCCAACCACGAAATAAAGCTAAAAAAGATCTTTGAAAGGGTGATAGGCATTATTGATGAGTACCATCCAGATGAAGTAGCCCTTGAAGCTCCATTTTTTGGTAAGAATGTGCAATCGATGTTGAAACTAGGAAGGGCTCAAGGAGTGGCTATGGCAGCGGCATTATCCCGGGAAGTACCAATCACAGAATATGCCCCAAAAAAAGTAAAGCAATCGGTGACAAGTAATGGAAATGCATCTAAAGAACAGGTTGCGAATATGTTGATGACCCTTTTAAAAATTAAGGAGATGCCCAAACTACTTGATGCCAGTGACGCACTGGGAGTAGCGGTTTGTCATTTTTTTCAAAAGGGAAACAATTCATCTAAAAGTGTTAAAAGCTGGAAGGCCTTTGTGGGAGATAATCCTGGAAGGGTGAAGTAAAAATTGGCACTTGCCTAGCTATGAATAATGCTTAAAGAATTATAAATGTCGAATGTCGAATATAGAATGATGAATGAGGAATGAGGAATGAGGACTACGATTAACCATTAACCTATTCAACGACCTATCAAATCATACATTTCAATCAAATCCTTGCTTGTGATGTCCCAGTTCCATCTTTGTTCAACAGCCATCTTTCCATTACTCCCTAGTTTATCGGACAACTCCTTGTCTTTATAAAGTGTGAGTATCTTGTTTGCGAAATCTTTTTCGTTGTCCGCTTCATGTACCAGTCCGCAATTCTCTTCCTTAACAACATTAGCCTGAGTTGTAGAATCACTCACCACCACCGGCTTACCCATGGCCATATATTGAAATAGTTTATTGGCAAAAGTCGTGTCGTGATGTGGATTTTTCTTCAATGGCGAAATACAAATATCCGCAGCTAAAGTGTAGGATGGAAAAAGTGACACATCTTGCCAGCCTTCAAAAGCAACATGGCTTTCTACTCCTTCACTAATTGCTAATGCCTTTAAATCATTGTCTACTGAACTGTTACCCACAAACACTAACTGAATATTAGGAATTTGATCTAGCAGATGCTTAATCGCTTTGATGGCGGTATCCGTTCCCCTCCTGAAACTTGTGTCTCCCAAATAGACAATTGTATACTGGTTTTTGAATTTTTCAACTATCTGATTATCAATCGTATAATTAAGGTAAACCTCAGGCAATATAGTATTCGGTACTACTACAATGTCACCTGTATCCTTTATTCCTTTACCGACTACCACTTGTTTTGCTTCTTCGGTAACTAGAATAAGTTTATCGGCTTTTTTAATTAACACATCTTGCTCATATTCCCAAAGTTTGGGGCTGATTAGCCATTTGCCTGGAAATGCATTTACATGCTTATAGAACTTCATAATCTCAGGTCTGTTTTCATGTAAATCCACCACCACTTTTAAACCAGAATTAGCTTTCATAACGGCTTTTGCAATAACCATATCATGTGCATGTAATATGTCAGGTCTGATGTCATCTATAAATTGCCGGATCTTAGGAGTGATTAATTGGTGGAAAATGGAAAAAGTAAATGCCAAGGCAGACAACTTATAAGTAAGCTTACCCGCCTTGTATCGACATATCTTTATCCCATTATGAATCTCTCTACTAGGTCTGTTTTCATAATCCAAACTAAATAAATAAACTTCGTGACCTGCTTTGATCAAGCTGATAGCTTCATTTTCCACCCGTGAGTCTGGCGGAAATGCAGTATCGAGAAACATTGCTATTTTCATGTATAAAATAAGTGAAATCAGTTGATGAATATTTAAACTTACACCAAACATATAAATACTGGTCTTAGCATACATCTAAAAATAAATCTTGGGTGTATAAATGGACCATATTATGATAATTCAGTATATGCATTTATTAATAATCCCATCCTATTACCCCAACAGCTATAACCCAATAGAAGGCATCTACTTTAAGGTACAGGCTGAATCACAACAAAAATTGGGTTACAATGTTGGTGTCGTTGCACCACTTGTAATCAAGCATTATGTACTTAAAAGAGAGCGAAAAATTGATTTTGGCTATAAAATAAATAATAAAGGTATACCTACATTCCTTTATCAATTTCCATCCTTTCCGATATTCAAAAAAGTGAATGACTTATTACGGCTATATTTTGGAAAAAAACTTTTTAGAAAATATGTCAATAATAATGGCGTTCCAAATCTAATTCATTTGCATTCATTTGAAAACGGAATTCTAGCAAGGTGGATCAAAAGGGAATACAATATTCCATTTGTCACCACTGAACATTCATCAGGCTTTCAAAGAAAGTTATATACCTCTTGGCAACTGAATCTTGCTAGAAAGACCTATGAAGAATCCAGTACTATGATTACTGTCAGTGAAGCCCTAAAATCAACTTTAATAAAGCATTTTGACATAGAATCAACAGTTGTAGGTAACATGATTGATGTCGAACTTTTTGCCCCACGGACGTTATCAAAAAAATATGATTTCATAACAGTAGGAGGATTCCATGATTCTAAAAATTACCCGCTTTTAATTGACGCTTTTACCAACGTACGACCTAAAAATCCTTCCTTTCGTCTAGCCATTATTGGCAATGGCCCTTTGATGAAAGAGATAGAGGAAAAAATCATTAAAAACGGATTATCTGATAATATAGCTTTATTGGGGAGTCAAACCCCAAATGATATAGTCAAATTATTAAATCAAAGTTTAATATTTGTATCATCAAGTAAAATTGAAACTTTTGGTGTGGCAATAATCGAAGCAATGAGTTGTGGGCTACCTGTTGTAGTAACAAAATCAGGAGGCCCTGACCACTTAATCACTGATGATTCAATTGGCCTGCTATCTGATCATAATGCAGAAAATTTAAGTAAGGCGATTAACAAAGTCTTTGAAAACATTAATTCCTACGATAATAATCACATCAGACAATCCATTGTTGAAAACTATTCGGCCAGTGCCGTGTGTGATCAACTCAAAAATATTTATAAAAAAATAATTTAATCGATCATAAAAACAGCAAATGTTCAATATCTTCAACTGGTTTAAACCTGCTCCAGACCCAAAATATTTCAAGTTTAACTTAATCGTTTCTACTGGTAGGACAGGAACCAAATACCTAGGGAAGGTGCTCAACCAACCTAAAATGGGAATTGTAGCACTTCATGAACCAAAACCTAATCTAGAAAATATAGGTTATGACCTTCTCACCGGAAAGATCACCAATGAACAGGCCAAAGAAGCCATATTAAAAAACCGTAAGCGAATAATGTCAAAGGTGGGTAACTTAACCTACATAGAGTCAAATGGAGGCATGGTTTTTCTCCTACCACTACTTGCTGACATCTTTCCTTTGTTAAAAGTAGTTCATATCGTAAGAAACCCCATTGATTTAGTAAAGTCTGGTGTA
This sequence comes from Flammeovirgaceae bacterium UBA1842, assembly GCA_002338655.1. Lineage (GTDB taxonomy): Bacteria > Bacteroidota > Bacteroidia > Cytophagales > Cyclobacteriaceae > Fulvivirga. Next base: position 90,609 of record DDIU01000019.1, read on the forward strand.
AACCGCTCAATGAAGGTAAATGGAGAAATCATTCAAAAATATGCGATGGAAGAGCGTTGGAGGTTAAAAGCTTCTGATATAAAAAATGATCCGTATTCACATCTTTGGAATGAAATGGATATCTATCAAAGATTTATGTGGTTATGGAATATCAAGAATAAACACATTGCAGATTTCTTAAAAACTGGAAACCGTGGGATTACCATTAAATTTGAAGATATCTTCCATCAAACAGACAATATCGGTTTTGATCAATTAATTAAGTATTTTTCATTACCAGATGAGATAAAAAATTTACTTAATAATAAGCGTTTTGAATCAGCTAAAAATAAGAATGCCGTGACTTTTGCACAGAACTATGAAGATTGGCCAGAGGATAGAAAGTTAGCATTGAAAGAGATATGCAATGACTTGGCAAGTAAGTATAATTATAGCTTTCACTAAGGAAATCATATAGATAAAAAAATGTGGTCAGTCGGTATTCCAATTAATATTCTTTTTTGTCAATGGGCATAGTAAGTAGAACCAGCATAAAATTTTCAATCATACTATACATAGGCATTGTGCTGGGCTATGTCAACATGATACTTATATTCCCTAATGTATTAGGGGATGAATTATTTGGGTTAACCCGAATTCTATTTACAGCAGCGGCTCTAATTGCGCAAATTGCGCAACTAGGGACTAGCAATATATTAGTAAGGTTTCATCCATTTCTAAAAGAAGACAAAAAAAACTCAACGCTTTCCCTAGGGTTAATTTTATCATTCATTGGTGTTCTTCTGTCCTCCTCATTCCTTTTTATTTTCAAGAACTGGATTATTGAAGTTTATTCTGAAAAAGCCGGTCTTTTTACAGAATATTATTATTTACTGCTTCCTGCCGTTGTCTCGTTAATTTTCTTCAATCTTTTTGAAGCGTATTTAAGGGTTTTACTAAAAAATTCGGTATCTGCCTTTCTAAATTCAGTATTGCTGCGTTTGGTATGGTTGGCATTGGTTATTCTCTATTCCTTCCAGTATTTTGATACCAGTACATTTATCAATCTTTATGTTGGTGGACAGGTAATAATGACGGTTTTGGCTTTTATTTATACCGTTACAGTTGCCAAACTGAATCTGGGATTTGATTTGAGCTCAGAAAAAATAAAAATCCTAAAAACGATGTCACAATATGGCATTGTTACCATATTAAGTGGACTGTCACTTTTGTTGATAAATAGAATTGATGTGGTGATGATCGGCTCCTATCTAGGTCTGGAAGAGGTTGCTATATATTCAATTGCATTTTATATGAGTATGGTAATTATAGTTCCTGCCCAGTCCATTTCACGTGCTTCGGCCGTTTTAGTGGCCGATGCATTCAAAAAAAATGACCTCGTAACCATCAAATCCCTTTATGAAAAAACCGCATTAAACCAGATGCTTTTTGGATCTATAGTATTTATAGCAATCATCATCAATTATAAAAGCCTAATGAGTTTTTTACCCCCAAACTATGCTGACAGTTTCTTTGTATTCCTCTTCTTGGGTTTAGGTAAAATTATTGACACTGGATTTGGCATGAACGGATTTGTTATACTAACCTCCAAATACTTCAAGGTGGATACAATCATGTCTGTGGGCTTACTTATTCTTTCTATAATTATTAAAGTCTTTTTTATCCCACATTATGGGATTACCGGTGCTGCTCTTTCTACAGCAATAGCTTTATTGCTTTTTAACTTTTCGAAGTTCTTGTTCTTAAAATGGAAAATGGATTTGACCCCCTTTACAAAGGATTACATGAAATTGGTTCTTTTATTAATTGGTTCGTGCTTCGTAACAATGGTGATTCCCTTTCTTTTCAATATCTGGGTGGATATGATACTACGTAGTGCCTTATTTCTACTGCTGGTCATCCCAGCCACGTTCTATCTAAATATCTCACCAGAATTTAATGAGATCATCAAAAAGGGATGGGCAATGGTCAGAAAAAAATAGCCTTAATTATTTTCACCAATCTTATCAAGAAGCTGTGCTAAATCTGAAGTGGTGCTTTTTCGTGAGTATTTTATTAATTGAGCCTGATCAACTAGAAGTTCAACTTCTCCTTTTAAATACTTCTCCAATTGGCCCTTAATTCCTTCTAAATTATCCCAGTGGTATACATTACCAGTATTGGTCTGATTAATAATTTGAGCACTATCTCCCTCCTCAGGCCCTAAGGCCAATATCGGCCGCTGACTGGCCATATATTCAAAAAGTTTACCTGGAATATGCCCTTTGGCATTTTTTGAATCGTTAAGCAGTAGCAATAGCAAATCAGATTCTGAATAGGCCTTAAGCACCTCCTCGTGTGAGACCGGTTTCTTAAACTCCACTAATGGCTTTAATATTTCATCCGATTTGATAAAATCAATAATTGATTGGTCAATGGTACCATATAATTGAACCTTAATCCTACTAGCAAGTTCCGGTTGTACAGCCAGTTGTTTAACGGCCTTCCAAAAATTAGCAGGATTCCGGAAATGATTGATCAATCCAAAATGACTAATTACAAAGGTTTCTGATTGTTTTCGCGGTTTATTTTCAAAATCCGATTCATCAAATCCATTGGTGATCACCTTGTAACCCCGGTCAACTATACTGTTAAGCTCTCCAGCCCAGGTTTCGCTCACCGTGACTATCTGATCTGCTTTGGTCAACACCTTTTTTTCTAATCTCTTGTGCCTCCATCTGGCTATGGATGTTAAACTGAAATTATCCAGCATGTCCCACTTACTCCAAGGGTCACGAAAGTCAGCCAACCATTTTATACCTGTCCGTTTTTTTAAATTCAACCCTATCAGGTGCATACTATGAGGAGGACCGGTAGTTACTATGGCTTCAATATCATTGTCATGAATGAACCTAACCAAAAAATCAGAAGCAGGTTTCACCCAAAATCTTCGTGGGTCAGGAATAAAAAAATTACCTCTTACAAACAAAGCCAGTTTGGTCATTAAAGATTGTGAGCCCTGATCGTTAACTACACCTTGCTTCATTTTTTTGCCTTTGTTTACTTTCGCAAACAGGTGGTAAGGCTCCCATATTGGTAGTTTAAGCACTTCCAACTCTTGACTTACATCCTTGAGCAGGGTCTCATCTTTATTATCGAAATCTGGATTTTCCGGGGTGAATATGATAGGCTCCCAATTAAATTCAGGCAGGTACTTGGCAAATTTAAGCCAGCGCTGTACACCACCACCACCACTCGGTGGCCAATAATAAGTTATGATGAGTACTTTTTTCATTTACAGTTCTGGCAAATATGGTAAGTGTAACCTCAATACCGATAAAATCTACTTAAAAATTGAGGACTAATGCCAAAATAAAAACCCATTACCAACATGATATTAATCACCTGCTGTTTAAAATGACCATGGGCTTTAAATCTCCTTGCCGAGGTAATGATGGCCGCATCAAATTTTTTGAAAGTCGATTTTTTCCTTATCCTCCTTACCATATCAATATCTTCCATTATGGGATAGGGTTGATAACCCCCTAATTCATTGTATAAATTTTTATTGATTAATAGCCCTTGGTCTCCATAGGTAGTTAAAGAAAAATTAAACTTCGAAAACCACTCGTACACCCTCAATAACCAACCATTCTGGTCAAACTTTAATTGAAAGGCTCCTGGCACCGCTCCATCAATGAGGTTTGGTAATGATTCAATGGCATTTTTACTTAAAATAGAGTCTGCATGAAGGAAGAGTAAGATAGATCCTAGGGCCTCTCCGGCTCCAGCATTCATTTGATTTGCCCTTCCTTTTTTGGCCATTATCACTTTTACATTAGAGTATGAACGTGCCAATTCAACCGTTTTGTCAGAACTCCCACCATCACATACAATGATTTCAGCATTCACATTTTGCAAGGAATCCAACAGGTGGGTTATATGATGCTCCTCATTTAAGGTGGGTATTATAACAGAAAGTCCCATTTATTTTTTATCATGATTCCAACCAATTGCAGCTTTTCGTTGTCTTATGTTCAATTACGAACAAGTTATAAGTTCGCATTCGTTCAATTTCTGGGCTATGGATGTCTTACTTTTCCAAATTAAGTACTTTTTACCTGTTGGCATGTTGATTGACAAGAGCTTAAATATGAAATGGATAAATAAATCTTCGCTTACAATTTTGATTGGTCTTATAGTAGTATTAATCATTGTGATAACCACTAATCTATCCTTCAATTAAAATTGGAATTCTTTTTTATTAAGGATTATATCCTTTTCTTCCCCCTCTAATTTCAAATCTTTTATGTAGCGCTTTAGTGTTGGGCGATTAAGTGACATTACAAAAAGTATTATCACATAAGATACCACCAGCACACCCGAAGTAGTCAACCACAAGCTAAGCGCAAGTAAAGAACATGCCAGCCCAACCAGAAAATAGAAGTTGCGTGCGCCATAGTAATAATGCTCAAGTTTATCCTTTAGCAATGATTGGGTTCTAGCGGTTACTGCTACCCGTGATTTAATGCGCATCCCTTGTAAAACCAGTAAACCGCTTATCAACGTAACAGCATAACTCATGATAAGTAGGCTGAAAGAGGGTACTAAATACCCTGTAAATCCATTGTTTTTTATCTCCAAATAGATCAATACGAAGGGTAAAAGTGGAAGGGCCAGTGAGGCATGAAATACCATTCCCAGCTTATTATGAAAATCCTCGGGAGTTCTTAATTTTATACTCATAGTTTTAATCATTCAAAACTAATGATTTACTTCTTTAGGAAACAATAATGATTATTTTTGTAACATGGCCGAAGTAGAAAATTTAAGTAGAAAGGAACAGGTTATTAGAAAAGCGGCTGCTCTTTTTCAAAAAAATGGTTATTCAGCCACTTCTATGCGTGATCTTGCCCATGCCCTGGGTATTGAGGCAGCGAGCTTATATTCACATATAAAATCGAAAGAGGAAATTCTTCAAAGTTTATGTTTTGATATGGCCCGCCAATTTCGCGAGTCATTGGAAAATGTGGAAAAATCCAATGCCTCCTACAGCGAAAAGCTACGTAACGGAATACTTGGACATATTGCAGTAATGGCGAAAGACCTAACTGCTTCTGCGGTGTTTATGAACGAACACCGGTACCTGAGTCAGCCTTATTTAAGGGACTTTCTACTGATGAGAATAAACTATATCAACCGATTCAAACATATTATCGAAGGCGGGATTAAATCCGGGGAGTTCAGTCATATAGATACAAAACTCGCTGTAATGACGCTTTTTTCTTCATTAAATTGGATGCCAAATTGGTTTGAACCTTCTGGATTGATTGATCCTGAAAAGGTGGGCAATCAATTAGCTGATATGTTGATTGGCGGAATAAAAACCAAATGAGTAATTTTGGTGTTACTAACACGAAGTCAAAATAAATAAACTATGTACGGAGGCGGCAATACTTTTGAAGGAATAAAATCAACTGGTCTGGAAACAGAAGATCCGGTAAAACTAGCTGAGTTTGAAGCTAGAATAGAGCGGGGGGAAAAAATAGAACCTCATGATTGGATGCCTCAACTCTATAGAAAGCAATTGATCAGAATGATTGAGCAACATGCTCATTCAGAAATTATTGGGGCACTTCCTGAAGGTACTTGGATCACCCGGGCACCGGGCTTCAAAAGAAAATTGGCTTTGATGGCCAAAGTACAGGATGAAGTAGGTCATGCCCAACTCCTTTATGGTGCGGCCGAAACATTGGGCAAGCCACGTGAGCAAATGCTTGACGACTTAATCAGTGGCAAATCCAAATATTCAAATATATTTAACTATCCGGCCTTCACTTGGGCTGATTCATGTTTTATTTCCTGGCTGGTAGATGCCGGGGCAATTGTAAACCAGTTAGCCAATGCCCGTGGAAGTTACGGCCCCTATTGCCGTGCTCTGGAGCGAATTTGTGCCGAAGAATCTTTCCACTTAAAATATGGCCATCACTGCGTGATCCATTTGGCTACGGGTAGTCAGGTACAACGCGACATGATGCAAGCGGCCTTTAATAGATGGTGGCCACCAATGATGCACTTTTTTGGCCCTTCCGATAAAGCATCAGTCCATAGTGAAATATTGATGCGGTGGAAGGTAAAGATGTCATCGAATGACGACCAGCGTAATCAGTTTTTGGATATGTATGTTCCTAAAATTTGGGAGCTGGGATTCACCCTACCTGATCCAAACTTGAGAAAAAATACAGAAACTGATAAATGGGAATATACTGAACCTGATTGGGAAGAATTTAAAAGAGTAATCAACGGGGATGGCCCATGTAATGCAGAACGGCTTGCTGTGCGCAGGACTGCTGAAGAGCGTGGCCGCTGGGTGCGTAAAGCCCTCCTTGCTCCAAAAACAGAATACGTTGCCCCATTGGCATAGTGACTGTTTACAAACTCATTGTATAACATAAATGAAAATGGCATCTTTGGGGTGTCATTTTTTATTACCACTCATGATGAAATCATTAGACCCACGGGTCACTAGACTTAATATTCCAGAAGGGGAACTTGTACCAAAAGTACCACTGGATCAATTCGGAACTTTTGAGGTATTTGTTCAGATCAAAGAAGGTAAAGGATACCGCCATGAAGGTATCGTACATGCCCCCAATATTGATATGGCCTTTCTTTTTGCCAAAGAGCAATTTAGCCGAAGGATGATGTGTTCAGGTATCTTTGTGGCTGAGACCAGAAATGTTTACGTCACGGCCTTTACTGAAGATAAAGACAATGTTTACAGCCACATAGTTGACAATATACCAGAAGACGGAGAAGAAGAAACCTATGAGTTTTTCCACCTCAACAAACGTGGAAAGCAACATAGCCATATTGGCTCAGTGCCTGCAAAAAGTCACCAACATGCGTTGACATTGGCCAAGTCTGAATTTATTAATGGCGATCCGGTTTATAACGTGTGGGTAATAAAGACAAGCGATATTTTGTTTACCAACGAAGAGGACAAAATCATGTGGGATACGCTACCAGACAAAAAATTCAGGGACGCTTCAGATTACCGGGCCTCAGATAAAATCAAAGAATTTAAAGAACGACAACAATAGCAGAAATGAACGAACAAGCTTTAAAAGAACTGCTTTACAAAATGGCGGATGACCAACTCATCTTGGGTCACCGAAATTCGGAATGGACAGGTTTTGGCCCGCTGTTAGAAGAAGACATTGCCTTTTCATCCATGGCCCAAGACAAAGTGGGTCAAAGTCAGGCGTTATATACTATTCTCCATGAATTAGGGGAAGGTGAGCCCGATACAGTGGCCTTCATGCGTAATGCTGATCAGTTTCATAATTGCCAGTTAGTGGAATTGCCTAATGGGGAGTATGATTTTAGTTTAATAAGGCATTTTTTGTTTGATACTGCTGAGGCTATACGCTTCGAGATGCTTTCGAACTCATCGTATGCGCCATTGGCTCAGTTGGCAAAAAAGATAAAAGGTGAGCTTCGTTATCACACCATGCATGCCAATATTTGGATCAAACAGCTAGGAGCAGCCACGGAGGAAAGTATAGGCAAACTACAACAGTCATTAGAAACAGCTCTCCCCTATGCGCTGGGTATTTTCGAGCCTTCTCCTTATGAACAGGAACTGATAAGTGAAGGAATATTTGAAGGTGAAGTAGCCTTACAAGACGTATGGTTAAAAAAAGTAGAAGAAGTGATTGGTCAAACGAAACTAACTATGCCTGATGTGGCTTCTTTAACACCAGCCTTTGGCGGTAGAGTTGGTAAGCATAGCAGCCACCTACAGCCACTTCTCGATGAAATGTCAGAAGTTTTTAAAATTGACCCGGGTGCAGATTGGTGATTGAACTACGTTAACTTGTTAATTGTTAAGCAGCTATGATCACAGAAGCAAACATACTAGAATGGCTCCAAGAGGTGAAAGACCCTGAAATTCCTGTGCTTTCGCTGGTTGATCTAGGTGTAATCACCAATGTTGCTATCGATGAACATAAGGTCTGCATAACCATGACTCCTACATTTGTGGGCTGTCCGGCCATCGATTATATGAAGCAGGATATCATTGAGGTACTTAACAGCTATGGTATTGACAATGTAGATGTAAAAGTGACCTTTGAGAAACAATGGAACTCCAATATGATCTCCGAAAAAGGCCGAACCGCACTTAAAGAATTTGGCCTTGCTCCTCCCCCGAAACATAACTTAATTGTTGACATCGATATCCTCGAAAATATTGCCTGCCCTAATTGTGGAAGCACAGATTCTATTATGAAAACCCCTTTTGGGCCTACCGCCTGTCGTTCGATACATTTTTGCAACAGCTGCAAGGAGACTTTCGAGCAGTTTAAGCCGATTTAATAGTAGTAAGACACAAGTAGTAAGTAGTAAGACAGCTACTTTGAATAATGAGCCATATCCGTTGGATGGCTTGGAGCTATTCAATGTTTTTAAGAGCTATCTTAAATCTTGTGTCTTGTTTCTTTCGTCTTAAGACTTGCATCTTGCATCTTAAATCTTGTATCTTAAATCTTGTGTCTTAAGTCTTAATGCGTCTCCTCACAACTACAACCTACCTTCATATAGCTTTCTCCTAGCTCGTGCCAGTTGAATGACTGATTGTATTTATTATTCTCCCAATAAAATTGAGTTCTCTTTTGCTCGTGATTACCAATTTCGTTCATCGTATTGGCATCAAATAATCGGCCATTGGCTACAGTATAAATCACACTGTTTGTATTGGTGATATCCTCCAATGGATTTTTATCCAATACAATTAAATCGGCCAGCTTGCCTACTTTCAATGAACCGATCTGATCGTCCACACCTAAATAGTGTGCCCCGTTTAATGTGGCAGTCCTTAGTGCCTGCATATTAGTCATTCCTCCTTGCTGTAGCATCCAAAGCTCCCAATGGGCACCAAGCCCCTGAAGTTGCCCGTGAGCACCTAGATTTACCTTTACTCCTTTATCAGACAAGGCTTTCACGGATTGCGAAGTAAGCATATGCCCATTTTTATATTCTTCATCTGGTGCCATTGTTCTGTGTCTTGATCGAGCATCGATAATAGCTCGTGGAGTAAACGTGAGCAGTTTTTCATTCTCCCAAACGTTAGTTTTTTGGTAAAAATAATTTTCCCCATTTAACCCGGCATAGTTTACGATCAAGGTAGGGGTATATCCCGTCTTACTTGTGCTCCAAAAATCTAGAATATCCTTATAAACCGGTGCAACTGGAATGTTATGCTCAATGCCCGTGTGTCCGTCCATGATCATGGTCATGTTGTGATAGAAGGTAGAGCCTCCTTCAGGCACTACGAGCATTTCAAGTTCCCTGGCCGCTTCAATAATTTGCTGCCGTTGTTCTCTCCTTGGCTGATTGTAACTCTTAACGGAAAATGCGCCAAAGGCCTTTGTTCTTCTTAAGGCGGAACGGGCATCCTCTAGGCTGTTGACCTTTGCTTTGAAATCACCGTCTGCACCATAAAGGATAATGCCTGTAGAAAACAACCTTGGTCCATTCATCCGCCCAGATTTAATCAATTCAGACATACCAAAGACGGTCTCTGTATTGGCAGAGGGGTCGTGAGAAGTAGTGACGCCATAGGCTAGGTTAGCATACAAAGGCCAATGTTTCTTTGGTAGAATACCATAACCAAAGGCACTGACATGGGCATGTACATCAATGATACCCGGCATGATCGTTTTACCCGCCACATCATACACTTTAGCTCCTGCGGGTATAGTCACTTCACCGTTTTTGCCAATGGCTTCAATCTTATTCCCTTTTACTATTATTGTCCCATTCTCAATTACCTGATCACCTTCCATTGTGATAATCCTAGCACCGGTAAATGCAATGGTACCTGTAGTTTTAAAAGTATTAGCCACCAGGCCTACTTTTAACCCTTCCGTATCAATTGGAGGAATGCTGTCTGGCGAGCCTTCCAAAAAGGTAAATCGATCCTTAATATCATTTGAAAAATACTCCTCACCTAATGTCCAATGGATAGTTTTACTGTCTGACGACCAGTGTAGGCTAATGCCCGCATCACGGGTGATCTGTGAAACCGGAACAGCCTTCGTATCAGGGTCAATATTTATTGATTGGCCTGTCTTGGGCAAGGGTGCAATGTAGGCTTTATGCAAATTGATAAAGGCCACCCATTTATTATCGGGACTTGGCACTAAACGATTAGCGTACTTTGATTCCACATGCGTTGTTTCGTCCTCCCCATTAAGGTCAACACTTTTCAATTCTTTGGTAAGGTTACCGAAAAAGTAACCTCCCGTTTGGAAGAATATCCGGTCACCAGTATTATTATATTGTGGGTACTCTCCTTCATCAATTATACGTGTAGCACCTCCCCCGTTCATACTTACCTGATAAATGCCCGGCTGTTTGTCAAAAGTACCGCCCAACAAGCGGTTTCCTGATTCCTTAACATAGACTACTGATCTGCCATTTGGAGAAACAGAAGGGGATCTATAAATGCCTTTTTCTGAGGTGAGTTTTATAGGTTGATTCTTTTTGCCTGTCAATCCGACTTTATAAACTGCTCCCATTTTCTCATCATCCCAGATCACATACACAATGGTATTGCCATCAGGTGAAAATGAAGGCTCAAATTCAAAATCCGTTGAATTGGTAATCCGTTGTGGCTTGCCATCGGGAAGTGATTTTTTATACAACGCCCCTAGTGCATTGAATACCAATGTCTTACCATCAGGAGAGGTGACTGCATGCCTGATCACTTTCACATCGAAATTATCAGTGTCAATGTCGTGCTTGAAGTGCAAAGCCTCCGCTATTTTGATATTGTTCTCCACTTGGAAAGGAACATCTTCAACCGTAGCATTAGCAACATTCAATTTCTTGATCTTTCCACCAGCCCATAGATAAATAAACTGGTCATCCGGGCTCCAAGAGAAGTTAGGATAGGTGCCGAATAAAGCCCAAGCTTCCTGTTGATCTTTGTTCAGTTCATCATAAACAGGCCATTCTTCACCCGTTTTTAAATCTTGAAGGTAGAGCACTGTTTTTACCCTCACCCGCTTTACAAAGGCCAATAATTTACCATTATGAGATACTGTCGGTCTGGAAGCACTACCTGGCCCACCTGTAATAGTCTCAAGTTCACCTGTGTTAAGATCATATTGTCTAACTCTATAAATCTGACTGTTGGGGTCTTTGTTATATTGGAAATAACCCCCAGGATAAACATCTTCACAGAAATACATATATTGGCCATCAGAAGAGATAGATGGTTCATTGACATCCTGCTGGTCATTACGTCTTTTGGTAAGTTGGATTCCACTGCCGCCAGTAATGTGGTACATCCACATTTCGCCTGCCCCTAAGCTTCGCTCAGAAGTAAAATGTTTTCTGGCTACTAAATATTGTCCATCTGGTGTCCAAACGGCATTGTTTAACAACCTAAAATTTTCTTTCGTAATCTGTTTGGCATCTGTACCGTCCACATTCATTACCCAAATATTATCTCCCCCACCAGCATCACTAGTAAAAGAAATGGACTTGCCATCGGGACTGAAACGCGGCTGGATTTCAAAAGGCAATCCCGAACGTAATGCCTTGGCTTTACCACCAGTTGATGGCATAATATAGATATCACCCAATAGGTCAAATACAATATGCTTACCATCAGGACTTACATCCAAATTCATCCAAGTGCCTTCATTAGTTGATAATGGCATTTCTTTAAATCCCCAATCCCCTTCAGGGTTGGCAACATCCCAGCCCTTTTTATCCTGGGCCTGGATTAGGAATGGAATAGTTAACAAAAAGAGGATTGATATTCGCTTTTTCATAGTTTGAGGGTATTTTGAATGACCGAACTTACATATAGACTTTGTAATAAGGAAATAAAGAATTTACAAACGGTGGATTAAAGTCTACAAAATCAGTAATTTAATGGTATGAATTGGATTCGTAAAATTGGATTTTTTACGGCTTTTATCATTCCAGGCCTTGTGATCCTAGGGTACTATTTAGGAGGTTATTGGAATTATATCGCTATTATAGATGTATTTTTCATCCTCCCTTTTATAGATCATTTCATTGGTACCGATACAAGTAATGTGCCTGAAGAAAAGGCCAAGCTCATTTCCAATGAATTTTACTATCGGTTTGTCACCTATGTGTGGACTTACTTCCAATTCGGATTTGTAATCTGGGGTGGTTATGTTATTGGTTTTGGTACGATGACTACCTGGGTAGAATGGATAGGGTTTACACTTGGGTTTTCGTTAGTAACAGGTGGGATTGGTATCACGGTAGCACATGAATTGGGCCATAAAAAATCGAGTCTGGAACGTTTTTATAGTAAGGTTTTGCTCATGACCACTTGCTACATGCACTTTTATATAGAACACAACAGGGGCCACCATGTGTTAGTAGCTACACCTGAAGATCCCGCTACCGCCACCAAAAATGAAACCTTCTATGCGTTTTGGGTAAAATCGGTATTTAAAGGATATGTCCATGCTTGGCATATAGAAAATGAACGGTTGAAACGTATTGGTAAATCTGCTTTCAGTATTCATAATAATATGATATGGTTTACCATTCTACCTATTTTGTTTGGCGCGTTACTAACCGCAATATTTAGTTTAATGGCAGGAACCATCCTTTGGTCTGTAGCTGCTTTTTTCTTTGCCCAGAGTATTTTAGGGTTTACTCTACTGGAACTTGTCAATTATGTAGAGCACTATGGTATTCTAAGGAAGGAAGTGAGTCCAGGTCGGTATGAGCGAGTAACACCTATTCATAGCTGGAATGCGAGCCACCTGATAAGTAATTTTTTCCTTTTTCAATTGCAGCGTCACTCCGACCATCATGCTAATGCCATCAAAAGATATCAGGTACTTAACCACTATGATGAAAGCCCTCAACTACCTGCGGGCTACCCCACTATGATAATGATTGCGCTCGTTCCACCATTATGGTTTGGGCTGATGAATAGCCGATTGGAAAAATGGCATGGCGAGCAGGAGTTAGGTTAATAGTAAGTAGTAAGATGCAAGTAGTAAGTAGTAAGACGCAAGATTCAAGTAGTAAGACGCAAGATTCAAGTAGTAAGACACAAGATTCAAGTAGTAAGTAGTAAGCCATCCATTGGTTATTATGGAGCCATCTCATGGGTCAGGACTGCCTGAACAATGGCAGATTTACGATAAATTTGGTACCCTTCCCTACTTCGCTTTCAACTTCAATAGTACCCTTATTCATTTCCACAAATTCATAGACTAATTGAAGACCGAGGCCTAAGCCTTTCTCTCCGGCCGTACCATAAGCACTTTTCTTACCATCCATTTCAAAGAGCCTTTTTAACTCTTCTTCGGCTATGCCCACACCTGTATCTTGAACTATAACAGTAGCACTATTGCCATTTAATTCTGCTAACAAACTTACCTTCCCACCTTCAGGGGTAAATTTCAAGGCGTTATTAACCAAATTACGGAATATAGTTCGGGTTGTGTTTTTATCTCCCCATAAGGCTAGGTTGTTAGAAACTAAGGTAGTAAGCTCAATGTTTTTGGCCTTGGCCATATTCGAAAAGATGCCTTTCAATTCATTGCCCAATTCTTCTACCTCTATCTTTTCAGGTACATTGGGAAAATGACCTTGCTGTTGTAAAGCCCAGTTCAGTAGATTATCTAGCAAACCTGAAAGATCATCGGCTGTTTTATCTACATGATCGGCTATTTCAATCAACTCCTCCTGATTTTTATCCTCCACGGCATATTTTATCAATCGGCTGATGCCGGAAAAGGCATGGACTGGACCACGTAAATCATGTGAAATGATGGAAAAAAACTTGTCTTTGGTGGTATTAAGCTTTTCCAGTTGCGCCTTTTGTTCTTCTAGTATGGCATTGATTTTATTTTTATCACGGTAGTTTTTGTAGACCAAGCCGAGTAAAATAGCGACCAATAAAGCTCCGCCAGCGGTAGAAAATATGATGATTTGCTGAATTCGCTTCTCTGAAGTAAGTAAATCCACTTCTACTTGTTTCTGGCCCACTTCATAATTGGTTCTTAAATCAGCTAATTTTCTGATCTGATCCGCATTGATAAGACTATCACGGTAGGTGTAATATTTAGTTTGGTAATCCAGTGCTTTTGGCAAATCACCAAGTTGTTGATAAGCCTCAGATAAGAATTTAGCACCATTTTGAATTTGCTCTTTTAAACCGTTTTCAACAGCTATTTTGTAGCCTAAACTCAACTTCTCAATTGCAGTTTTAGTATTACCTTCTTCTAGATATACGCCTCCTATTTCTATCAGACAATCAGACAAGCCATAATGATTTTTATTTTTCTCCAGAATTAGCATCGCTTCATTAAGTTCATTTTCTGAATTCTCCAATTGACCCACTTTAGCAAGCGCTAGTGCCATATTGGCTTTAGCATAGGCTGCTACGTAATCAAGAGGGGAGAACTGCGCATAGTAAATCGCTTTCTTCGAAAGAGCAATGGATGAGTCATATAAATTAGCCTTATATGTAGCATATCCGTAATTAATATACAATCCTGCAAGACGAACCGAGTCTACCTTATTTTTATACAATTTGAGAACTTTATTATAGTAGCCTAAAGCCTTATCATAGTCTTCAAATGAACTATATAAGAAGCCAATATTTGTATAGGCATCTCCCTCAGAAATTAAGTCCTTGTTCTCTGCTGATATTTCAGCTGCTTTTAGAAAGGCTTCCAGTGCTTTACTTAAATTCCCCTTTTGCCTATAACCCCCACCCATTTGGATGTAACCCAACAACACATCTTCATATGTACCATGTTTGAGGGCAACATCGAGTAATTCATTGGCATAAAAGATTGATCGGTCTGGCTGAGTGGAGTTAGCACTTATTTGGTATAAAGCCGTAATAATCTCCTTATTATTAAGGTCTTCAGTTTCTAACACTGAAATTAAACTATCTGCCTTCCTTTGATTCTGAGCACCTGTATCTGTAAATAGAATCAGCATGATACAGAAGAGTATCATGCTGATTGTGTTTTTCCTATTTTTTAAAATATTATACTCCTCCTTCTCCTGGTGGTGGAATTGGCTGTGTAACTCCTGGATCCTTCTCTTTATCCCCGTCAGCAGTTTTGTACATAATGGTATATCCATTATACTTTGGTTTTTCGTCCAATGAAGGGTCAACATTCCTTCCATTGTCTGCCCACCATCAGTTGATTTCGGTTTAACTTTCCAAATATCGGTAGACTTTCTTCCGTTTTTGTCCTCATTAACATTAATATTATTGATTTTAATAATATTAATGTCTCTCGCCAGTTCCCAACGCATGGTATCTCCTGCATTTACCCCAGTAACCGTATCTACTTCCAAAGGTTGGAATTTAACGTTTCTGTAACCATCGGATGGCTTGGAGCCATCCGATGGTTATTATGGAGCCGTCAGATGGATCAGGACTGCTCGAATAATGGCAGATTTACGATAAATCTGGTACCCTTACCTACTTCGCTTTCAACTTCAATGGTTCCGTTATTCATTTCCACAAATTCATAGACTAATTGTAGGCCGAGGCCTAAGCCTTTCTCTCCGGCCGTACCATAAGCACTTTTCTTACCATCCATTTCAAAGAGCCTTTTCAAGGCATCTTCTGCTATGCCCACACCTGTATCTTGAACTATAACAGTAGCACTCTTGCCATTTAATTCTGCTAACAAACTTACCTTCCCACCTTCAGGAGTAAATTTCAATGCATTGTTAACCAAATTACGGAATATGGTTCTAGTTGTATTTTTATCCCCCCATAAGGCTAGGTTGTTAGGAACTAAGGTAGTAAGCTCTATGTTTTTGGCTTTGGCCATATTCGAAAATATGCCTTTCAATTCATTGCCCAATTCTTCTACCTCTATCTTTTCTGGCACATTGGGAAAATGACCTTGCTGCTGCAGTGCCCAGTTCAGTAGATTATCTAGCAAACCTGAAAGATCATCGGCTGTTTTATCTACATGATTGGCTATTTCAATCAACTCCTCCTGATTTTTATCCTCCACGGCATATTTTATCAATCGGCTGATGCCGGAAAAGGCATGGACTGGACCACGTAAATCATGCGAAATGATGGAAAAAAACTTGTCTTTGGTGGTATTAAGCTTTTCCAGTTGCGCCTTTTGCTCTTCTAAAATGGCATTGATTTTATTTTTATCACGGTAGTTCTTGTAAACCAGACCCAGTAAAATGGCGACCAATAAAGCTCCGCCAGCGGTGGAAAAAATGATGATTTGTTGAATTCGCTTCTCCGAGGTAAGTAAGTCAACCTCCACTTGTTTCTGACCCACTTCATAGTTGGTTCTTAAATCAGCGAGTTTTCTGATCTGATCCGCATTAATGAGGCTGTCCCGGTAAGTGTAATATTTGGTTTGGAAATCCAGTGCTTTTTGTAAATCACCAAGTTGTTGATAAGCATCAGATAAAAATCTAGCTCCATTTTGTATTTGTTCCTTTAAGCCATTTTTTACTGCAATATTATAGCCATTGGTAAGTTTCTGAATGGCTAAATCTATATTTCCCTCTTCAAAATATACACCCCCTATTTCTACTAGACAATCAGATAGTCCATAATGATCTTGATTCCGCTCCATAATTTCCATTGCAGAATTAAGTTCATTTTCCGACTCAGCTAATCGTCCCAATTTGGCCATAACTAGAGCCATGTTGCTCTGAGCATAGGCCGTGTAACCATTATAATTTGCGTATTGAGCAAAATAAATAGCCTTCTTAAGCAATAAAATTGATGAGTCATATAGAGATGCTTTATAGGTGGCGTAACCGTAGTTAATATACAATAGCGCAAGACGGGAAGAATCCACTTTATCATCATATAACTGAATTACTTTATTATAATAGTTTAGTGACTTATTGTAATCTTCAAAGGAAGTGTACAATGAGGCTATATTAGTATAGGCATCACCTTCAGAAATTAAGTCATTATTTTCAGAGGATATTTCCACAGCTTTTAAATAGGCCTCTAAAGCATTACTTAAATTCCCTTTTTGTTTATAACCTCCACCAATTTGGATGTAGGCCAATAAAACATCTTTATACGTACCATCTTTATGAGCTACATCAAGTAATTTATTGGCATAGAAGATTGATTGATCTGGCTTTGTCGAGTAGGCACTTATTAAGTAAAAAGCTTGAATATTTTCCTTATTACTAAGGTCTTTAGTTTTTAGTGCTGAAATTATACTATCAGCCAACTGCTGTTTTTGTCCAAAGCATTGCAATTGAAAAAAAAGCATGATACAGATTAGTACCATGCTTCTTATCACTAAATTAATTTTAGAACTATTAGTTCCCACCTTCGCCTGGGGGCCGTGGTTGTAAAAGATCTGGGTCTTTTTCCTTATCCCCATCAGCTGTTTTGTACTTAATAGTATACCCATTATACTTTGGTTTTTCGTCCAATGAAGGGTCAACAATACCTTGCATCGTCTGCCCACCATCAGTTGATTTTGGTTTAACCTGCCAAATATCGGTAGACTTTCTTCCGTTTTTGTCCTCATTAACATTAATATTATTGATTTTAATAATATTACTGTCTCTCGCCAGTTCCCAACGCATGGTATCTCCCGCATTTACCCCAGTAACCGTATCTACTTCCAAAGGTTGGAATTTAACGTTATCCATAGAGTATAGCAGGTCATTATCATGCTTGAGGTACATAGTAATAGTAGCCATTTCTTTTAATATTTAGTTAGACAATATATTTACAACTCACCAATCTAAAGCTTTTTGTATATATCTCCCCAAAAAAGAATAATGATTTGGTGAAAATTAACAGCGTATTTTTTAATCAAATAGATAGAAATTTAACTTATCGCTAAAATCCTATCATTGATGTCCGACTAAATTTTATAAGCTATTAAAAGTGACGTTACCCCTAAATCCCCTAAAGGGGACTTTACGGAACCTGCCAACTGGCGGAGAAGGTCTTTTTGAAGGAATTCGGAAAACCCATGATATATGAATTTTATGGCACTTTTACCCCTAAATCCCCTAAAGGGGACTTTCGGCACCTGCCAACTGGCGGAGAAGGTCTTTTTGGGAGTATGTAGAAAACCTTCGTTATTTTCGATTAATTTTTAATTTTAATAACTAACAAATTTAAAGCACACTTACCCCTAAATCCCCTAAAGGGGACTTT
>DDIU01000009.1 GCA_002338655.1 Flammeovirgaceae bacterium UBA1842
GCAAAAAGTGTCAGAAATAAGTGATGAAGCCTGATGATGGACTGGTAAACTTTAAATAATAACAGACACAATATAGGGATTGCTTCAGTCGCTGAATTCCTTCGGATATTCAGCTTCATCGCAATGACAACAATTTATTTCTCCATAATCATCGTCACCCCTTGCCCACCGGCTGCGCAAATTGAAATGAACCCTCGACCTGATCCTTTTTGATTTAATAGCTTGGCCATGGTTGCAATCACCCGGCCACCAGTAGCGGCAAACGGGTGTGCAGCAGCAAGGCTACTGCCATTTACATTGAGCTTGTTTAAATCGATACTTCCTAGTGCCTTATCATAGCCAAATTGCTTCATGAGCTCTGCATCATTCCAAATTTTAAGTGTAGCCAATACCTGAGCCGCAAAAGCCTCATGAATTTCATAAAAATCAAAATCCTGTAAGTTTAACCCCGCTCTTTCCAGCATACGGTAGGAGGCATGGATGGGTGCCAACAGTAGGTTTTGTTTGCTTTCCACATACTCAATGGCCGCTACCTCCGAATGGGTAATATAAGCCAGTATTGGAAAGTTATGTGCCTTGGCCCATTCTTCACTCGCAATGAGCACACTCGAAGCACCATCAGTAAATGGTGTGGAGTTGCCTGCGGTGAGTGATCCATTCTCTTTATCGAATGCTGGTTTGAGTTTAGCGAGTTTTTCAAGGCTAGTGTCTCTACGCATTATATTGTCTACCTCCAGGCCAAGGTATGGAGTGATCATATCATCAAAAAAGCCTTCATCATAGGCTTTCGCCATCTTTAGGTGACTTTGCAAGGCAAAATTGTCTTGGTCTTCACGGGCTATATTGTAATACTTGGCCGTTATTTCTGTATGGCCTCCCATGGATAAACCTGAACGGGGTTCATCAATACCTGGAGCTACTGGCACAATGTCTTTAAAACGTAACTTAGAAAAAGCCTTGAGTCTACCACCAAAAGTTTTCGCCCTACGTGCAGCTAATAGGACTTTGCGCAAGCCTTCACTCACGACAATAGGCACATTACTAGTAGAGTCCACTCCACCGGCAATGCCTACTTCTATTTGGCCCAATGCCACCTTATTGGCCACATATATGGCAGATTCAATGCCTGTATCACACGCCTGTTGCAAATCGCAGGCTGGGGTAGATGGATCGAGTGATGATCCAAGCACACATTCACGGATGAGATTAAAATCCCGGCTGTGCTTGATGACTGCTCCTCCTACTACTTCCCCTAACCGTTGTCCCTGAAGTTGATATCGCTCTACTAAGCCGTTGATAGTGGCCGTCATCATGTCCTGATTAGAGGCCGTTGCATAGGCAGTATTGTTTCTGGCAAATGGAATTCTGTTGTAGCCAATAATTGCGGCTTTTCGTAGATTACTCATATTACAATATAGAATTTTTTATCTTAATTCGTTGAGTTATTCGTTATTCGTTAATGGTTAATGGATGTTAGTATTCTTCATTTTCAATTTTTAATTTTTAATTCATCATTTCTAGCCTCTAGTTTCTAGCTTCTAGCCCCTAGCCCCTAGCCCCTGGCTTCTAGCCTAGTTTTCTAGCTTCTAGTTTCTAATTTTAAACCATGAACCGTTTCGACCGCATCACCGCCATTCTCATTCAACTTCAATCCAAAAAAGTAGTAAAAGCACAAGACTTGGCCGATAGGTTTGAAGTAAGCCTACGAACGATCTACCGTGACATCAGAACCCTCGAAGAGGCTGGAGTGCCTTTGTTTGGTGAGGCCGGTATTGGTTATTCTATTGTAGAGGGCTATAGCCTCCCTCCGGTTATGTTTACCAAAGAGGAAGCCACCGCCTTTGTAGCTGCGGAGAAACTGATGGAAAAATTCAGCGATGCGGTAATTAAAAAGAATTTCGAGTCGCTGATGTTTAAGGTGAAGTCTGTGTTGAAAAACAGCTCCAAAGATTTGATGGAGAATTTGGAAGATCACATTCATGTGAACAAAAGGCAACTCAACGAAGAGGTGCCTGATAATGTATTGGATGTATTGTTCAAAGCCATCTCAGGAAAAAAGGCCGTTGAAATGACTTACAATGCCTTGGGTAAAGAACATACTTCACGTCTGATAGAACCCATTGGGGTTTATCATGAAAATGAACATTGGTACACCATCGGTTTTTGTCATCTTAGGGACGGCTACCGCCACTTCCGAATAGACCGTATCCGACAAATAGCACTCACCGATAAGGATCGTGCCTTGGAGCGATCTTCATTAAAGGAATATCAGGAGCAGTTGGCCAAAAATAAAGTGCCATTTACCCTACAGAAAGCGGTTATATTGGTGGAAAAGCAAACGGCCTTATACTTAAAAGAAAGGAAGCACTACTTTGGTTTTGTCTCTGAAATAGACAAAGGCGATCAAGTGGAAATGACCTTTCTCACGCAATCATTAGAAGATGGCTTCGCCCGTTGGTATTTGATGTTTGCTGATTATGCCGAAATTGTAGAACCAGAAGCATTGAAACTCAGGGTGAAAGCACTCATCGAAAAAATCTCAAAAAAATTAAACTGATTTCGGGCGAATATCTATCAGCTATTAAAAATGAAGTTTGGCCAGTGCAGGAAAGTCCCCTTTAGTGGATTTAGAGGTAAATGTGAGGTGAAATTTCAATAATCATCATTTTTACCCGGACGCTAGAAAAAATTATAATCTTCTAAAAACCTACTGACATAGGGCTGTCATTAGCAAGGTTAGTTTTGTGTTAAACAACAATATAAAACAATCAAATTATGGAAATAATACCGATGTTACAGAAAGAAATGGAGCAAGAGGCGCAGACCACCAGAAAGATGCTAGCCTTAGTACCTACCGATAAGTTTGACTGGCAGCCCCACACCAAAAGTAAGACCATGCAGCGTCTGGCCACTCACATTGCAGAACTGCCTAATTGGGTGACAATGGTGCTGAATACGAGCGAGTTGGATTTTGAGAAAAATCCGTACACACCCGAACCAATAAAAAACACCGAAGAGCTTTTAGAATACTTTGAAAAATCATTGGAAGATGGGAAAGCCTCATTGGCGAAAGCAACACTAGAAGAATTAGGCAATAAGTGGACGCTTAGAAGTGGCGATCAGATTTACAGTACCGACACCAAAGCTGAAGTAATAAGAATGGCTTATTGCCAGATTGTACACCACAGAGCTCAGTTAGGGGTTAATTTGAGATTGCTCAACATTCCAATCCCCGGAAGTTATGGACCAAGTGCAGATGATGTTTCCTTTTAGTTCAATGACCGCCAACCAACAAGACAATCTCCTTCTCCCCACCCGGAAGAAGGAGGAAGTTTTGGTCTTCCGAACCGATATACAGAACGTTACAGCCGTAGCACTGGTAGTGAACCAGCTTAAGCAAATACCCGGTGTTTTATTTGCCACTGTCGATCTGGAAGATTGGGAAAAAATATTGCGTGTGGAATGTGATCAAGCTGTCCCTGCAGATGTTATTGAATTGGTTGTGTTGCAAATGGGGTATAAATGTGAGGAGTTGGCTGAGTAGATAGCTTCATACAAAAGTTAAAACCTTGTATATTTAGTTAAATATTTCTTGCCCCATTATCCATTGGAATTAATTCAAGCAGCTTCAACCCCAACAAATAAACTTTCGTAATTCCAATTTCTGAAATTAATTGATTCATATTTTTATCTAGTCCCTTTGCACAAGTTATAGCTTTTGGGAATTCAGTAATGAACTTATTTAAGTTATAGCCACCCGGCCTA
Source organism: Flammeovirgaceae bacterium UBA1842 (assembly GCA_002338655.1). Lineage (GTDB taxonomy): Bacteria > Bacteroidota > Bacteroidia > Cytophagales > Cyclobacteriaceae > Fulvivirga. The sequence continues at coordinate 3,766 of DDIU01000009.1, forward strand.
ACCTTGTTAAGGGCTTGTTTCATTCTAGAAGAATTCCCTTCTTCAATTTTTTCGCATTTAACATGATAATATAGCCAAACTTCAAAACAGGGGTTACTATTGGCCATAAACCAATTCTTATTGCCTTTACAAAGTTGTGATAACTCATACAATTGTTTGCCCCATCTATCAGTATCAACTACAAACCATAATTCATCATCAAGACTATAGTCCCAATCTTCATTTTCAATATATTCTACTGCTTTTTCAGTTAGTTTCTTTGGAGCAGAATTATTATCATGATCTATGATTTCTATTATTAAATTTTTGTATCTATCATGAAAGAAATTAAAATACTCCACCTCCCTCTTACCTTCACATACGATTATGAATTTTCTGGAATCTTTGAAAGGTTTCCCTTTTTTATACTCTCTATTTGCTCTTTTAATTGGCATTCTTATACCAATTTAAATCACGAAGGTTAGCCAAAATTGGTATTGCACCAAACCTACCTTTTAAATACCCATTGCGTATATCTAAATCATTACGAATCTTAAAATCTGATAAAGGAGTAAATCTAGTTGCTCCAAAGTCATTTTTTTCTGTTAGCCAAATTTCATCCTGTCTAAATAGTTCTAGATCCAATAAATTAGATTCGTGGGTAGAAAAAATCAGTTGCCCCGTAATATTTTCAGAATTCACTAGTTTTTTTAATATTTCCTTGAGTAAATGTGGATGTATACTCCTTTCCATTTCATCAACTATATAAACGCCATTGAGTTTTGGATTTAATATATCGTAAACCATTGAAAGATATTCAATCAGTCTCTTGGTTCCATCGGACTCTTCTTGAAATGAGAACTCAATTAATTCATCGTTGTTTTTATGTACAACAATTAATTTTTTTATGCAATATTTTATTTCATCATCATCGTTAATTTCTTTTACTGCAATTACATCAAATGCCAAAGGAGTATAATATTCTTCCTCAAGTTCTTCTTTAATATCTTTTATTATCATTTTATCATGATCACTTTCACCAAAAAAATCAAACATGTCAATTTCTTCTACTTTAAGTGATGTGATTCCAATGTCCATATTTGATAAAAGTTCATTGCAAAATGTTGTGAATTTGTCGCTTAATGAAAGATGGAAAACAAGGCCTTGCGGCTTATAATTTGGGTGAATGATTCTTAAATTATCAAAAAACCATTTAAATGCTTCATTTAATAATTTGTTAAATTCTATCAATCTGTCTTCAAAATCTAAGAATTTAGCAATTGCTAGTTCCTTATTACCAAGAATACTTGTACTAAATAACTCAAGGAACTCCCTATCTTTTTTTAGCTTTAAAAATTTTTTATCAATTTCAAATACCGTCTTTCCATTTTGGAATTTTCGTTCAAATATCAATTTGTCTTTAACACGACCCATGCCAGATATATATAGATATTCATTTTCTACTACATCTTTAGAAATGGATAATCCATATATAAATATATTTTGGGGTTCTGTCATATATTCTAGTTCGAATGTGACAGGTTTCTCTTCACCCTTTGAATCAAATTTATGGGTATCCGAGGATAGGTCTATTACTTCCTCCTCCTGTAGCATTGTCTGCAAAGTCTCAAGAGCTTTAATCAAGTTTGATTTTCCAGCTCCATTTGCTCCATATAATAAGCTGAACTTAAGAACATCAACTCCATTTATATTTTTGACATGGTTTTTTTTTGTTCTAATATCACCAGCAAGTAAATTAAACTCCGTTAACTCGCAAAAAGAATGGTAATTCGAAATATTGAATCTGATTATCATGACGTTATTATCTCTTATTTACTATGACTGAAGATCAAATATATAAATATATTTGGCATATACAACGTAATATTCTCACATATGCTTGTTTTTACAAATTTAATTGGTAAATTTACACTATAAAAAAAGCCGGGAAGAGACTCCCGGCTGAATTTATTTGAGTTAATAAATTAACTATTTTGCTTTGCTAATCTAATTAACTTCGAATACAATTCCAATTTGAGTCTCTATGGGGAGGGCTATCGCTCCAATTTTATGATTGCCGTGTCTTAACATAATATTCTAATGGAAGTAGAAATATTCACCCTTAGCGATTATGCGGAAAACTTTAATGGCAAGTTGGTAATTATGGGAACCTTCGATTCGATTTTTGGATCAATAACCCCTATAAAACATCCAGTTTGCGCATTGTCTTTAAGACTGAGGTTTGCCAAAAGTGAAATTGGGCAGCACACAATGAGGATTAAATTAATAAATCCTAATCAAAAAGTGTTGCAAACAATTGACGCTCAATTACAGGTAAATGAACCAAATTCAGGTGTTGACTATACATCAATAAATACTGTATTAAGGTTTGGAAATCTGGAATTTGACAGCTTTGGAAAATACTCATTTGAGCTCTATATCGATGATGAATGGAGCAGGGGTTTACCGCTTAATTTTGTTAAAACTGCTAGACAATTAAAAGCAGCTTAACATAATAGAAATAAGGAGGATTTTGTCCTTCTTATTTCTATTTAAATACTGTCTAATCACCCACATTCAAGCGATCCCAAAAAGTCCTCTTCATTATATTAGGATTTCCACGTAAGTTCCCACTTGCGGGACAGGCAGTGCGTCCTTCCTCGCATTGACCATAGGTTGGTGTGTTACGAACTGATTCTTTATTCAACATTCGTTATTCGTTGTCCAATATTCTAAATTCAAGTCTCAAGTCTTGTGTCTAATGTCTAACATCTAACAACCAACAACCCAAACCTATCCTCCACAATTTACCTCGTCACGCTTTAACTTAGAACCAATACTTGCTAGCTTTACCTCATGCGTTACATAATCACTTTGTTGATCATTTGGCAATCAGTCGCCTGTACCTCACAAACTAAAGAAACCATGACGGACACCCATAAAAAACCTAATCATTTAATAGAATCTACAAGTCCGTACTTGTTACAACATGCTTATAATCCTGTGGAGTGGTATCCGTGGGGAGAAGAGGCACTGACGAAGGCAAAGAAAGAAGATAAACCTATATTGGTCAGCATTGGCTACTCGTCCTGTCATTGGTGCCATGTCATGGAACGTGAATCTTTCGAAAATGACAGCATCGCCAAGGTGATGAATGACAATTTTATTTGCATCAAAGTAGATCGTGAAGAGCGACCTGATGTGGATCAAATCTATATGGATGCCGTACAGGCTATGGGTGGCAATGGCGGCTGGCCACTCAACGTGTTCCTTACCCCAGATCAAAAACCATTTTATGGCGGCACTTATTTCCCGCCAGAAAACTGGACGCAACTCCTTAAAAATGTGGCTGCTGCGTTTAAAAACAATCGTGAAGAGCTAAATGCGTCAGCTGATAAACTGACGGCAGCCCTTTCCACCAGCGAATTAGCTAAATACAATCTGCTCCCCACAGAAACAGATTTTCCGAAAGAAAAACTGGCCGACATGTACCAGACCATGGCCAAACGGTTTGATAAAAAATTAGGGGGCTTTGATCGGGCACCAAAATTTCCAATGCCGGGCAATTGGCAATTGCTCCTTCAAAATTATCACTACACCAATAATGAAGCTGCTCTCGATCAGGTAAAACTTACGCTAGACGAAATTGCCTATGGCGGGATCTACGATCAGGTAGGTGGTGGCTTCGCACGTTATTCTGTAGATGCGGAATGGTTTGCTCCTCATTTTGAAAAAATGCTCTACGATAACGGCCAGTTGGTAAGTCTTTACTCAGAAGCTTATAAGCTTACAAAATCGCCTTTGTACAAAGAAGTGGTTTACCAAACCATAGAATGGCTGGATCGTGAAATGACTAACGAGGCCGGTGGGTTTTACTCCGCTCTGGATGCCGATAGCGAAGGAGAAGAAGGCAAATTTTATGTATGGACACAAACTGAATTGGATCAAATTTTAGGAGAAAATGCAGCACTTATTTCTGACTATTATAACGCTACCAAAAAAGGTAACTGGGAGCATGGCAATAACATACTAAATAAAAGCATGTCTGATCAAGCCTTTGCCGACAAGCACAGTATTGACGTACAACAACTACGGGAGAAAGTACGCAAGGCAGATGAGCTACTCCTTAAAGCCAGGGCTTCACGCATAAGGCCGGGTCTTGATGATAAGGCTTTGGCCGGATGGAATGGTTTGATGCTAAAAGGGCTGGTAGATGCTTATGATGCTTTTGGTGAACCAAAATTTTTAAAGATGGCCATTAAAAACGCCCATTTTATCAAAGATAAAATGACACATGATGGCCGATTGAACCGATCCTATAAAGAAGGCAAAGCCACTATCGATGCCTACTTGGAAGACTATGCTTTTGTGATCCCCGGTTATTTGGCCTTATACGAGTCCACCTTTGATGAGCAATGGCTCAACGAAGCGAAGTCCTTATTGGAATATACTAATTCCCATTTCTTCGATGAAAAAGAGAAATTTTACTTTTTCACTAATCACGATGCGGATGAATTGATCGCCCGTAAAAAGGAAGTTTTTGATAATGTAATTCCCTCTTCCAATTCACAAATGGCAATCAACCTATATTTGATGGGAACCTTGTTGGATAATAGTGATTACCTGAAAAAATCAAAGGACATGCTATCGGCTATGGTAAAGCTAGTGGCACAAGAGCCTGCTTATACATATAACTGGGGGATTTTGTATGGCTATATGGTCAACAATATGGCAGAAATAGCCATTGTAGGGAATGATGCGGAAGCCATACGTGCTCAATTTGCCAGTCATTACCATCCCAATAAAATATTGATGGGAACTACGACAAGCAGTACGCTGCCTTTATTGGAAGATAAAGTTTCAAAAAATGGGGCGGCAACCATTTATGTTTGTTATAATAAGACTTGCAAATTGCCTACAACAGAGTTTAAAAAGGCATTAGAACAATTGAAATAATGAATCTGGTCATTGCGATGAATGAGGAACTGCCCGTCCCGTATTTGTTGCGGGAAATGAAGAAGCAATCCCTTAAATTAAAGACTGCTTCGTGCCTCGCAGTAACCAGAAACCTAATTGCGAACCGTCATCCTGGGCTTGCCTGCCGGCAGGCGGGCTTGTCGAAGGAAGAGGAGAGCTTACCAGTTTACTCAGAATGTTGAATATTGAATTATAAATTTAGAATTAAGATTTTTTTTTTTAAATGCACAAAATGAGATGACGAAATATATTTATAAAAGCCTCCCCGGATTTATTCCGGGGTCTCTTGGTCAGGGATGCCGGAATAAATCCGGCAAAGTACTTATTAATAACAGTCATCCTGAGCAATTAGAATGTAGAATAACGATCAACGAATAACTATTAACGGATAACCAGATTGCGAGCCGTCATCCTGAGCCTGTCGAAGGAAGAGGAGAGCTTACCAGTTCGGAATTATGAATAACGAATTAAGAATGTAGAATGTAGAATAAATGAGATGACGTGTTTGATACCAAATTTTCTCCCACTGGAGGGAGGTCGAGGGAGGACAATAAGTGAGCTATCAAACACGTCATTGGTTTGAATTAAAAATTAAGAATGTAGAATAACGATTAACGGATACCAGATTGCGAACCGTCATCCTGAGCCTGTCGAAGGAAGAGGAGAGCTTGCCAGTTCGGAATTATGAATAACGAATTAAAAATTAAGAATGTAGAATAACAATTAACGAATAACAATTAACGAATAACGATAAACCAATAACTAAACGAACTTTCAACTTTGAACTTAGAATTAAAAACTTTGAACTAAAACTTGACCCAACTCGAACTAAATAACCCCTCAGATAATCCACGTCAAACCTTTTTTGTTGATGTGATATTGCCTGTACCCATCCCCAAAATGTTTACTTATCGCTGTCCGCTGGAGCTGAACAAGTACTTGCAGGTCGGTTGTAGAGTCATTGTTCAGTTTGGTGCACGCAGGATACTGACGGGCGTTATTGGCAAAATTCATGAAACACCTCCGGCTAAATATGAAGCTAAGTATATCCTAGATGTACTTGACCCTGAGCCGATTATTACTTCCCAGCAATTGCCAATTTTCGAATGGATTGCCAATTACTATATGTGTACACTGGGCGAAGTACTCAATATTGCTATGCCCTCTGGCCTAAAATTGAGCAGTGAATCCCGAGTGCAATTGCATCCGGAATTCGACATTTTTGAATCCACCTATGATTTCAGTGACAATGAGGAACTGCTGATTGATATATTAGGCAAAAACGATTCACTCACTTACACTGAGGTGAGCAAAGCTTTACAGATGAAGAATATTTTCTCCCTTATCAAATCATTGGTGCAAAAAGACGCGCTTATCATTTTCGAGGAGATTAAGGAAAAATACAAGCCTAAGAAAGAAAACCGAATACGGCTGGTTAAAGAATATGCTAATAAAACAGCCCTTCAGGCATTATTCAAAACCTTAGAAAAGAAACCCAAACAAGAGGCCATTTTACTACAATATCTTCAGTTGGTCCCCATTTACAAACAGCAACATTTAAACGAAAAAGGCATTGCTAAAACTTCATTGCTTGCGCCTGACTTATCCGCCTCAGCAATCAAGACATTGACCAAAAATAAGGTGCTGGAAGAATTTGAAATTACCGTTTCTAGATTTCCAGATGATGATTTACCCGTGGTAGATATTCACCTTACTGAATACCAACAAGCAGCCAAAGAGAAGATTTCAGCCAGTTTTAAAGAGAAAGATACTGTCCTGTTGCATGGAATTACCGGAAGTGGCAAAACTGAAATCTATATTAGCCTGATCGAAGATGCTTTGGCCGGTGGTTCGCAGGTTTTGTATTTATTACCAGAAATCGCCCTTACCACACAAATTGTTGCCCGATTGAAAAAAGTATTCGGCAATAAAATGGGGGTTTATCATTCCAAATTTTCAGATAATGAAAGAGTGGAGGTTTGGAACGGGGTTCTTTCAGGCCGCTATCAACTTGTGCTTGGCGTCCGCTCTTCGGTTTTTCTTCCATTCGATAATTTGGGTCTGATCATTATAGACGAAGAGCACGAGTCTTCCTACAAGCAATACGACCCTGCGCCACGGTATAACGCCCGTGATGTGGCCTTGATGATGGCTGGAATGCACCACGCCAAAGTGCTTTTGGGCTCGGCCACACCCTCTATGGAAACCTATTACCAAACTCAACTTGGCAAATACGGACTGGTAGAGCTATCACAAAGGTATGGCGATGCACAGCTCCCGGATTTTCTGGTGAGTGACATGATCAATGAGGGCAATAAGAAACTATTGCACGGTGATTTTTCATTGGGATTGGTTAAGGGTATTACCGATACATTACAAAATGAGGAACAAGCGATCATCTTCCAAAACCGAAGAGGCTACTCGCCATTTATCAGTTGTAACCAATGTGGTCACATTCCAAAGTGCAACAACTGCGCAGTGAGCCTCACCTATCATCAATATAGAAAGGAGCTTATTTGTCACTATTGTGGCTATAAAGAGCCAATGCCAAAGGCTTGCGAAGCATGTGGCTCTACCCATCTTAAAACGGTAGGTATAGGCACCGAAAAGCTAGAAGAGGATCTTTCATTACAGTTTCCTGGTGCCAAGGTACAGCGCATGGATTTGGACACTACCCGAAACAAAAACAGCTACGAGCGCATCATAAAAGATTTTGAGAATAAGGAGATCGACATTCTCGTTGGCACGCAGATGGTAAGCAAAGGCCTTGATTTTGACCATGTGAATTTAGTAGGCATTATTGACATTGACAGGATGCTCCACTTTCCTGATTTTAGGTCATTCGAGCGCACCTTTCAGCTTTCTACTCAGGTAAGTGGCCGAGCCGGCCGGAGAAAGAAAAAAGGATTGGTGATCATCCAGTCGCGTAATCCGAAGTTGACCATCATTAAGGATATTATCAACAGTGATTTCCATACTTTCTATCAACGGGAAATCAATGAGCGGAAAGTGCACCTCTACCCTCCTTTCACAAGATTGATTAACGTAACGATCAAAAATAAAAATAAAGACCTGGCTACCCGAACAGCCAATCGTTTGGGAAATCTTATTAAAGAGCAGTTGGGAGTTCATCGGGTGTTGGGGCCACAAGAGCCGTTTATCAATAAAATCAGAAACGAATATCTCGTTGAGCTTTTAGTGAAATTGGAGCGAAGTGCCGTTGATCTTAAAAAGGCCAAACAGCTAATGCAGGCTGCTGCGGATGAAATTTTACTTGAAAAGGACTTAAAATCATCACGGATTGTGTTTGATGTTGATCCGTATTAATTTCAGGTTAATGGCTTCCGAGAAAATATTTTTCTTCCGTGCACAATACCACCCCAACCCTAAAGGGAGTTGATCTAGTTCTCCCTTTAGGGAATGAAAAGGGTGTTTTTAACAATAATCTTTAAATTCAAAAAATCTTTTCTCGGAAGCATAATCTCATTTTATTTAAGGTCTGTGAAAATTAGTCAGACATCAAATCCAGACTAATAAAACTTGTCGTTCATGAACACGGCATATGGTACAAAGTTTGCTATTTTTGCGGCCAATGAGGAAAGCAGGTTATATCGGCATTTTTATATTTTTGACAGTGATGGGCGTCATCAGCTGCGTTGATGACAACATACAACCTGAAGAAGCCGAGCCCTATATTAGTGTAAAATTCATCAATAATAGAAGCCTAGATACCCTCAATGTATTATTGGCGGCCATAAAAGCAGATATAGCGGTTATTACCAAACGTATAACAGCCATTGATGCGATGACGGATAAAACGCCCTTTTTAGCTGAGAAAGATTCGCTCAACAAAGTGAAGGCAAGCCTGACAACCGAACAAACTGAGGTGAACAATAAAATAAACAAACTTAAAAAAGGCTATGTCAAGTTAACCACATTGCAAAGTCTTGGGGGAAGTAGCCCGATTACCAAACTGGATTCGACCGGCACCAACGAATTCCCACTTAACAGTAATGCCACGAAAAGTCGTTTTTTTACTACCATCCGACTGTCAGATGATAACCTGGAGTCAAGATTGGATACCATTGAATTTGAATATACGTTAGACACTTTGTTTGTTGAGAATACGATCAGAATAAGTGCACAGTGGCCTAAAGTAACTTATTACAGCTTCGATTCTGTATCGAACATATCATGTAAAGATTCTATCACCTGTACCAGTAATGATGCCTCGCTCACTATCTATTACTAGCCTTCTTTTCTGCCTTCTTATAGCAAGCAGTACTTACGCTGGCGATTCGACAAGAATAGCTGTGAAAAGCGGTGCCCAGCTTTATATTGATTATGGTAAGTTACTCACCATAGCCGCTGACTTCGAAACGAAATATGAATTTGGTGCTGGATATCAATTCAAAAACAGGTTTCAACCCAACCTTAAAATTGGCATAGCGACTTTGGAGCCCACATCGGCCATTGAAAATGGCACTTACAAATCAGAGGGGCAATACTGGAAAGCCGGACTTAACTATATGATTCCTTTTGATGCTGTTAATAGTTTTTATCTGGGGGCTTATTATGGGCAATCAAAATTTGAAGATGAGGGTACCTATGAAGTAATTAGTGACCTATGGCCTAAGTTTTCCGGTAGTTTTGAAAGAAAAGATTTGGAGGCAACCTGGTATGAAGTTGTTGTTGGTTCTGAAAAATCAATGCTTAAAGGCCATGTGAAACTCGGTGGTGTGTTTGGCGTAAGAATTATCCAAAGCCGTACAAAATTTGACTTTATCGATGTCTATGCTATTCCCGGTTATGGCCGAACACTGGACAAGACAGCACCTTTTGCTAATGTCTACATCAAGTTTCAGTTATAAAAGCAGATTACCTGTTTATATATCCCATTCCTTATTGAGTTGTGCCATAGCATGGTGAGCAGTTAGATCATACTGGCAAGGAACTACCGACACATAGTTATTTCCAATAGCCCATTCGTCATTGTCCTCTCCCTTATCGTGGTTTACAAAATTGCCCGCCATCCAAAAGTACCTTCGTCCATTAGGGTCATAACGCTGATCAAAATCCTCATGCCATTTTGCATTTGCCTGACGGCATATTTTAATGCCTTTGATATTTTCATTTCGCTTTGGCGGAATGTTAACGTTCAAGGCTACACCAGATGGCAATCCTTTTTCCAGGGTATTCATTACGATTTTCCTGATATAACTTTTGACATGGGAAAAATCCGCATCCGAAGAATAATCACAAAGGGAAAATCCAATGGCTGGATAGCCTTCAAGTGCCCCTTCTATGGCGGCTGACATCGTGCCACTATACAATACACTGATGGAAGTATTACTTCCATGATTGATGCCGCTCACAACTAAATCCGGGATCCGGTTCTTTAATACAAAATGCTTTGCAATTTTCACACAGTCTGCCGGTGTACCACTGCATTCATAGGCTTTTATATCTCCAAATATATCCGTTTCCTCAAGTCTGAGCGTATTACCAACGGTAATGGCATGCCCCATCCCGCTTTGTGGGCCATCGGGTGCCACCACCACCACTTCCCCAATTTCTTTCATAATATCAATAAGGGTTCTAATGCCTTTCGAGGATATACCATCGTCATTAGATACTAGAATAAGGGGTTTTGCCATTCTTGTTAAGGGGTTTTTGTCTCTTTAAAAAGAGAGTTGTAATAATCTACTGTTTTTATCAAATCCACACGTCTTTCAGGGCGGATTCTATTGGCTTTCATAAACTTTTTGATCAGTTGGGATTTGTCTTTCAACATCCATATCAAATCCTTTTTGGATCCAGGGAATACTTTTATTTTACCATCTTTACCCAAGAAATAATAGGTGTACATAAGTTCAAGCCTACTATAGGTGCCAGACACGGCATAAGGATAATTTACAACCTTATATTCAATCCTTTCCCTGCTTAATATTGTAATGGGCCGACCTTCCAAAATCACTTCAAAAACCACAGGGGTTTCATAATCGCCTTTTACGGCAAAAGGTAAGGCATAAAATTCACGGTATCGGTTTACCGAACGATCAAATATTTCAAAATACAATACTTTTCTTGCTGAAAATGCAATGGCCGTATTGGCATTGCCTCTTGTAAATTCAACAATATCAGTTTCCTGACTATACTTTACCTGCCCCTTAAGGGTATCGCCTTCAAGCAATACGATCTCACCATCATGCCAAACCTGAGATGGAAAATCCTGAGCAACAACTTGGGTCGTACAGGAGATTATGAATACAAGTAAAACAGTTCTTATCAATTATTGGTTTTTAAGGATTTGATGGCCCATTTTATCACGTTTTGTCTCTAGATATTTATGGTTGTACTTATTGGGTGCAATCTCTATGCCGATATTATCAACAATTTCAAGACCATATCCAATTAAACCCACGCGTTTTTTAGGGTTATTTGAGATCAATTTAATTTTTGATATTCCGAGGTCACGTAAAATTTGAGCCCCTACCCCATAGTCACGTTGATCCATGTCAAAACCTAATTTGATATTAGCTTCCACGGTATCCAGGCCATCTTCTTGGAGTTTATAGGCTTTTAATTTATTAACCAAACCAATGCCCCGGCCTTCCTGGTTCATATACAGTATCACACCTTTTCCTTCTTGTTGCACCATGTCCATAGCGGCATGCAACTGGCTTCCACAGTCACATCGGCAGGAGCCAAAAATATCACCTGTAACACAGGAAGAATGTACCCTTACCATTATCGACTCATCAGGTTTCCATGACCCTTTTACTAAGGCCAAATGATTTTCACCTGTGTTGGTTTGTTTATAAACATGAAGTTTGAAATTTCCGTGCTCTGTTGGCATGTCCACCTCTTCTACTTCTTTTTCAATTAAGCTCTCCTTTTCAATACGGTATTTGATCAAGTCTTGAATCGACACCAGCTTCAAATCAAACTTCTTTGCTACATGAACAAGGTCTGGCAATCTGGCCATGGAACCGTTTTCATTCATTATTTCCACTAAAACCCCAGCTTGCCTGAATCCTGCCAACCTTGCGAAATCAATAGCTGCCTCGGTGTGGCCTGCCCTGCGCAACACTCCGCCCGTTTTTGCCCTTAATGGGAATATGTGTCCGGGCTTGCCCAATTCTGCGGGATCGGTTTCTGGATCAACAAGTGCCTTAATGGTTTTAAATCGGTCATGAGCGGAAATTCCCGTAGTACACCCATGACCAATAAGATCGACAGATACGGTGAAAGGCGTTTCAAAAGCAGCAGTATTACGGCCCACCATTAACTCAAGTCCGAGTTCCTCACACCTACTTTCCACTAATGGCACACAGATCAGCCCACGCCCATGTGTAGCCATGAAATTGACGATTTCTGGAGTAATACATTCAGCCGCACAAATGAAGTCACCCTCATTTTCACGATCTTCATCATCTACTACAATGATCACTTTGCCGTTCTTGATATCCTCAATGGCTTCTTCTATGGTATTGAGCTTAATTTCCTGCATGGGTAAGTTTAAAATATTTTGCAAAAATACGGTTTTCGGTCACGATATAAAACCATGATGGCAAGTAAACAAAGTTAATGTGGAGGATGTTCGTTAGAGGGTAAATATTTATTATATGTTGGGCTATCGGCCCAACTTATCTTCCCAATCCCTACCCCGCTTTAGTTGACTGATCCTTTGTTGGGTACTATCATCTTTTAGTAGAGGGTGAATTTCGCCCTTTGAAGTAAAATGATAACAGTCACATAGCTCGCATTTGTAAATATTTATTGGTCCCTGCCCAGCCGAATAATTATACCTCGCATGGTTTTCGATCAATGCGGCCTCAGCCATTTGCTGGGTCAGGTAGCATATCTTTCCAGATGAACAGTCAATCATAATTATCGTTTCCTCAAAATACGCCAATTAGTAAGGAAATATAGTGCTTCAAATCATGGATTTATTTAAAGAGCTAACATGTGCATAAGACCATAAATTGCATTATACTTGGAAATTACAATTAGATCAGAACCTACATACGCCCCTTACCACGTTTATGCCTCTTTTATATTACATTATTCTAATTCCAATTAGTTACTTGCCCAGTTGGTTACTTTACCGAATCTCCGACTTCCTATATTTCCTTCTCTACCAAATAATCGGTTATAGAAAAAAAGTAGTCAGAAGTAACATTCAAAATTCTTTTCCTAAACTCACAACAAAAGAAGTGATAGCAATTGAAAAAGTATTTTATGTTCATTTCTGTGACCTCATCGTAGAATCAGTAAAAGCATTTACGATTTCAGAATCTGAAATAAAAAAGCGCTTTACACAGCGTAACCCCGAGATCTTTAAAAAGTATTATGATGCCCATCAAGAGCTTACCTTGGTAGGCGGCCACTATGGCAATTGGGAGTTATATGCCATTAGTGTAGCCAATCAAATGCCACATCAACCCGTGGCTTTATTTACTCCACTTACCAATAAATTTATGAGCGATAAAATAATGGCTAGTCGATCCAAATTCGGGCTTTGGTTGAAAAATTATGAGGAAGTGAAGGAACTGATAAACAGGGAACATGAACAGCCTTTGGCAATAATATTCGGAACGGATCAATGCCCTAAACTTTCTCAACGACCCTACTGGATGGAATTTCTTAATCAAGAAACAGGGGTACAATTTGGTGCAGAGAAGTTTGCAAGGGAAAATAATACACCTGTTATCTATGGGGCTATTCACCGCCTTAAACGTGGGCATTATGAAGTAGTTTATGAGTTGGTCTGTGAAAACCCCAATGACTTGCCCTTGGGTCAAATTACGGAGCTCCACACTAAATGCTTGGAAAGGGATATAATCAACGAGCCCGCATTTTGGCTTTGGTCGCATAAGAGGTGGAAAAGAACCAAAAAGGATTTTGATGCCGAGTTAGCCAAAATCAATTAAGACGAGGCTGGTAACCTGACGGTTATTGTAGTTCCCTTTTTTGGTGTACTTTCTATATCAAATTCACCTTTAGATCCACGGACAAATTCCTTGATCATATTTATCCCTAAACCACTCCCCTTTTCATTGGCAGTGCCATCAGTACTTACAAAATGATTGGTGGATTTAAGTGCTGCTATTTTCGCTTTTGAAATACCTATGCCATTGTCATTTATTGAAAATTCAACAAACGCCTTATTCCGCTTTTTCTTTTGTGAAGCCCTAAAACTAATTGCTCCCCCATCTTCGGTAAACTTAATAGCGTTTGAAAGTAGGTTTCTCACAATTGTTGATAGCACATCATGGTCTACATATACAAATATCTCTGATGAAACCTCATTGCTCACCTTTAGGTTTTTTTCCTGTATTTGATAATTAAAAAGTGTGATTGCCTGTTGGATACATTCCAACAAATTTACTCTCATCGGCTTAAAAACAAAGCCTTCCTGTTGCGATATGGACCAAGCCAGCAGGTCATTCAATAGAATGGACACCGATTGGGAAGAAGTTTGTAAATAAGACATGATCTGATCGCGTTCTGCTGAATTAACCTTATTTAAGTCATTGGCCGATAGTAATTCAACAAGTATTTTGATGTTACCAATTGGCCCTTTCAGATCGTGTGCCACAATACCGAACAATTTATCTTTAGCGGTGTTGGCTTTTTTAAGAAGCTTTCTATTGTTGTACAGTCTAATCGAAAGGTAAACTGCCACGGCTAAAAAAATAATCAATAATATTACAACCAGATTTTGCCACTTTATTATATCCTGCTTGAGTGCTAGATCTTTCTCTTTTATTTTATTCTCGTTTGCTAAGAAATAATTTTCCTGATCCTTCTTATCAATTTCATATTTGGCCCTGATCTCTTCCAGTTGGTTAAACTTTGTGGCATTGAATAGTGAATCCTTTTCCTGCGTGTACAATTGGTGGTAAGTGAATGCTTTATTGAAGTTTTTTTGCCTGGCATAATTGTCGGCCATCAATGAATATACATGCTGTTTCTCTCGGGTTTCACCTATTTGATCCATCAAATCAATACTCTGACGGTAATAATCTTGCCCCTTTTTATATTTTTCAAGGAAGGTATATGTTTCCCCGATACTATAGTAAAGAAAGATCAATCCAGAATTAAAATTAAACTCCTTTTCTATTTCAATCGCTTTGTCAAAGTAATTTAACGCTTTAACATACTCACCCATTTTACTATAGGCTTCTCCTATATTACCGTTGTTAATTCCAGCAGCCAGTTTGTTATTTGTTTTCTCATTAAGGTTCAACGCCTTTTTATAATAATCAATTGCTTTACCATAATCTTTGTCAAAAAAGTAGATTACACCTTTGTATTCATAGTTTTTTGCTATGTTGACTGTGTCTTTCGTGGCTATGGCAATGTTCAGCATATCATCATAGATTCTGGCAGCATCGGTAGTATTCCCAACGCTTGTATAGATTTCAGCCAACACATTGGAAGCTTCAATAATGGATGAAGTATCATTTAGTTGTGTAAATATTTCAATGCTATTTATTATAGTGGAGATGGATTTGACATTTTCACCATATCGCCAGTAGATGTCTGCTAGCCCCTTTAAGGACTTGGCTTTTTCCTTTTCCAACCCCAGTTCGTTGGAAAGCCTCAGCGAAGTATTATATTGCCTATAAGCCTCATCCAATTCACCAAGCTGGAAATTCAGTTGAGCTATCTTAATACCAATTGTTATTATTTTAGCCCCTTCATTCTCGTCATTGGCCATAGATAAAGCCAACTCATAATTCATCAATGCACAATCATTGTCTAAAACCATTAAACATGAATCGGCCCTTTGTTCAAACAATCCAATATCCTGTTTCACATTACGTGCAAACGTGAAGTGAACACAATTGCATAAAATGATAAAAGATAATAAAGTGTTATTCATGAATAATTGAAAATAACTGTTTGAGTTAAAATGTTTTTATATCAAATTAAAGGTTTCTATCCTTACATCAATTCAAAATAAATACTACGATACCACCTTTTAAATGAAAATAAAAGTATTCCGTGAAGAAGATTACAAAACCATCAGCTGGTCAGGTGGAACCACTACAGAATTATTCATCTATCCCTTGGATTCTTCCTTTAGTAGCCGAATTTTTAAATTCAGGTTGAGTACCGCTAAAGTCGAAATCGAAAACTCGAAATTTACTCCCCTTCAAGGGATTTCCAGAAAACTTATGGTTTTAGACGGTCAAATAGAATTGATCCATGAGCATCACCACACCTCACAATTGAGCAAATTCGATATAGATGAATTTGAAGGGGCATGGGACACTCAGTGTAAGGGAACTTGCGAAGACTTTAATTTAATGACTCAGGGTCTTACGAAAGGCAATATCGATGCTCTCACCATTGAAAATGGTCAGGTTGGCCATCATAACATTAAAGATAATATCGATTGGCTTTTTGTTTATGCCTATACTGGTAAAATAAGTTGTACTATAGAAGCCAGCCCTACGTTCTAAGCAAAGGTGACTTAATGATGATCAATCCCGTTTCAATATCCAATTTAACATTTAACAGCCTCTTGAAAAGTGAATTAATCTTGGTTGAAATAACCCTTTAGGAAGTTCTTTTATTGCCTTAATATCCATTTCTTTCTTTGTTTAAAGTTTATTTCCGTCACCAACCTTCCTTTTAAAAAATACCAACGTACGGGCTAACAACCGTGGTGAAAGAATAAATGAAATTCACCACACTTTTTGCCTATGCGCTATTCTGTATTAAGCCTTACGCTTTTATTGTGCCCTATAGGTAAGACCTTGTGCCAAAATGAAACGAATTATACTGATTACTCCACAAAAAATGGGGAAACTTATCGCTATGAGCGCCCAAAATTTTTTGGCTTCTTATTAAAAGTACCTAAAACAATTGGTATTGGCGTGACACGTCCATTTAAATCTGATAATTTATGGAAAACAGGTGCCATGATTGGTAGCACTACATTATTAGTGGCCGTTGATCAGCCACTAATTGATGGTGCTCAGCAGTTTGGAAGATATATCAATTTATCTACCAATAGAGATATAAAAACCCTACATGAATTTAAAATTTTCGGACAAAGTGCACCTATTGAAGTGCCAGCAACCTTTAGTTCAGGGATATATTATATTGGTGAAGGCTGGCCATCAATTGCTACGATGCTTGTGTTTTATACCGTTGGTAAGATTAAGAAAGACTATAGATCGCTTCAAACAGCAAGTCAATTGGCGCAGACTATGATTAGCGTAGGGATCCTTTCACAATTAATTAAACATATCTCTGGTAGAGAATCCCCTTTTGTTTCTACTCGTGATGGTGGTGAATGGAGACCATTAACATCACCTTCTGACTATGCTGAAAATGTGCCCAGATATGATGCATTTCCATCTGGTCACTTCGCTACTTTGGTAGGCACTTTTACTGTGCTTCAATTAAATTATCCTGACTCCCAATTAATAAAGCCTTTAGCTGTCGTTTTATTAGGGGTGGTTGGCTACCAAATGATGAATAATGGTGTACACTGGTTTAGTGATTATCCATTGGCATTCGCCATTGGCTATGGCATGGGCAAATTAGCGGTTGATGATGGAAGAAAAAATATCAGTGCATCAGATTCTATGAGAAAAGGAACAAAAAATTGGAAATTTGCACCTAAGTATCTTGGGAACGGCATTGGTGCGATGAGTTTAACTTATCATATTAACTAATGCTTCAGAAACAAATACATATGGCTATATCCTATGAAAATGAAGCAATGAATTTTAAGATAGACGATATCATCTTTATTATCAATCCAAATTCGGGCAGACAGGATTCATATAAAATTATTGACTCCTTACTCCAAATTGATGCCAACTCCCATTATTTTATAAGCAATACCATCAAAGAGTTTGATCTTTTTTTCAGCTCCAACATTGATAAATACAAAGTGGTAGTAATCTGTGGTGGGGACGGCACATTGAACAATGCCCTAAAATTCGTTGCAAAAAACAGTCAACTGGTTCTTGCCATGTTGCCCAACGGTTCGGGTGATGGGTTTGCAACAGAAATGGGATTCGGAAAAGATATTCCCACCTTAATAGAGCAGATACGAATTGGGGACACAGAGGCTGTTGATTTGATAGAGGTAAATGACGGGTACAGTTGCAATATGATTGGTATAGGGCTTGACAGCCACATAGCAGCAGCATTTGAGGGGAGCAATGCCAGAGGTCTTAAATCGTATATCTATTTCACTATCAAATCACTGATTAAATATAAACCCATACAAGCTACCATACAGGTAAACGGCACTACATTCAAGGGCTTATATCAAATGATAAACATTGCGAATACACGCCAGTATGGAAACAATGCATTTATTGCTCCCAATGCAAAATATAATGACGGCTGGTTGGAATTGGTATTGGTCAAACCACTACCTATTTATTTAATGCCTGGCTTTATTTTTAAACTGTTCAGTGGGAAACTAAAACCCTCAAAATACATTCAATTTATAAAGGCCAAGGAGCTCACCGTTAAGTCGAACTCTGAAAATTATCATTTAGATGGTGAGTATAGGCGCATGCCAGAAGAACTTAATATTTCCATAAGTCAACAATTTAAAATTATTAAAGTAAAATAACCATGATTATTCCAAAGCGATTTAGCTTATTGAAAGCGATAATCTTACAGTTTTTAGTCATTTCAACAATAGTGAGGCTGTCATTAATTATATGGTCATTCAATGAAATCAATAGTACCATTTTAAATTTAATAAGGACTTTGGTTACAGGCGTATTCTTTGACATTGGTGTCATCTCTTACTTTGTCATTTTATTTGTAATTTATTTGCTTGTACTGCCTAACAGATGGGTGGGTAGTTTTTTCGATAAAGTATTTTGCTATTTTTTCTATTTTATTACTACGCTGATCTGCATGCTCTCCTTTTTTGCAGAATTCACCTTTTGGCAAGAGTTCAAAACCCGTTTTAATTTTATTGCTGTTGATTATTTGATATATACCTATGAGGTAGTGGAAAACATCAATGAATCCTACCCTATACCAATGCTGCTTAGCATTATGTTTTCTATTGTATTGCTACTCTTCTTTATATTGAGATATCTAAAGGTGTTCTCCAATGCATTTGATGATAGTATCAATCTCAAACAAAAACTGATATTGGCCTCATTACTCTTTGTTCCTGTTTTTTATACAGCATTCATTAAAAACAATGGAGCAGAATGGTCTAAAAACTCTTATGAAAATGAGCTGTCAAAGGCAGGGATCTATTCCATTTTTGCTGCCTTTAGAAACAATGAATTAAGCTATAATGACTTTTACATTACGCAAAATTTAAATCAGTCTTTTAAGATATTAAATGAGAATTTGAAATCTAAGAATGACACATTAGCCTCTTCTGAAAAGTACGACATAAGTAGAACCATAAAAAGCAATGGCCCAGCCATAAACCCTAATGTGATATTTATATGCATTGAAAGTTTAAGTGCTGATTTTCTGGGTCATTTTGGGAACACAAAAAACATAACTCCAACATTGGACTCCTTGCTGGACCACAGCATTTATTTCGATCACCTGTATGCTACAGGAACAAGAACTGTTCGCGGAATGGAGGCCATTACTTTATCGGTTCCGCCCTCTCCCGGACGAAGTATTGTAAAACGGATTGACGACAAGGATTTGCATAACATAGGGGATGTATTTAAATCCAGGGGCTACAGCCGCACATTTTTCTATGGTGGCGATGGTTACTTTGATAATATGAATGACTTTTTTGGCGGCAATGGATTCGACATTGTTGACCGTGGACGTGGTTATTTGTTTGGGGATTCCTTCACTGCCAAACGAAGTAATATTGAAGATAATGAAGTGACTTTTGAAAATGCCTGGGGCGTTTGTGATGCTGACATTTATAACCGTGTGATAAAAGAAGCAGACAAAAGCTACGCAAGTGCTACGCCATTCTTCAATTTTATAATGACCACCTCAAACCATAGGCCTTTTACTTATCCTGATGGTAAAATTGATATCCCATCTGGTGCCAGTCGGGAAGGTGCGGTAAAGTATACTGACTTCGCCATTAAGGAATTCCTTAAAAAGGCCCAAACCAAACCCTGGTTTAAAAACACAGTATTTATGATTATGGCCGACCATTGTGCCAGTAGCGCAGGTAAATGGGAGCTCAACGTAAGTAAATACAATATACCTGCCTTGATTTTTAACCTACCGGGTCAACCTTCAAAGGCCATTGACACACAATGTTCCCAGATCGACATTTTCCCAACCCTATTTGGATATCTTAATTGGTCGTACAGGTCTTATTTTTATGGTAAGGATGTCAATGCTTTTAGGGAAAATGATGCCCGTGCGTTTATAGGTAACTACAGAAAGCTAGGCTTATTAAAAGGCGATCAATTGAGTGTTCTAAGCGATCAAAAAAAGGTCAGCTTTTACCATTGGGACCGAAATACAAACACCCTACTTCCAGAACCAGTAAATAGCGAAAGTTATAAGGAAGTGGTGTCTTACTATCAGACCAATGATTTCCTTTACAATAATGGATTTATGAAAGAAACGAGGCCTTTAACCAGCAGCCTTTCTTTTACCAAATAGAATGCCCTTACGGAATGAATCAGATAAAGCCATCGGTATCTCAGCTTCAGCTTCAATGACCAGTGCTCTGGCCTCCTGTACCCTGGCTGACATCTCTTGCTCTAAAGCCACGGCCATTGCCCGTCTTTCTTCAGCTTTAGCCTTGGCTACGTGCAAGTCGGCACTCGCCTGATCAATTTGTAATCCTGCACCAATGTTTTGTCCAATGTCTATATCCGCAATATCGATGGATAGTATTTCGAAAGCGGTACCAGCATCAAGGCCATTTGCCAATACTTCTTTGGATATGCCCTCGGGGTTTTCGAGTACCTCTAAGTAACTCTTGGCATTACCTATGTTAGAAATTATGCCCTGGCCTACCCTTGCTTTTATGGTCTCTTCACCTGCTCCACCCACCAGGCGCATCAGGTTTGTTCTTACCGTTACCCTAGCCACAGCTATTAGTTGTATTCCATCTAATGATACCCCTGTAATCGCTGGAACGATAACCACATAGGGTGTAACGGAAACCTGCACGGCTTGCAATACATCGCGACCCGCTAAATCAATAGCTGTAGCCTGTTTAAAACTTAAATCTAAATTTGCCTTATCGGCTACAATCAATGCTTTAATTACTGATTTTAGATTGCCATGGGCCAAGAAGTGGGTCTCCAACTGACTAACAGTAATGTCTTTCAACCCTGCTTTAGTGGCTATAATCATTGAGTTAACGATAAGTCCTGGGGGCACCTTCCTAAAGCGCATAAACACGAGGTCAATTAGTCCAATGCGTACGCCTGAAAATAATGCTGTGATCCATAAATTGAGAGGGAATATGTATAGGAATAGCCATATACCTACAATACTTACACCAATTATAATGAGGATTGATACATCCATAATAAAAAAAGAAATGATTTAAGCTAATTCTCCACCAATGTACCGGAAGTTTATAGATTTTTTACAATTTGAACCCGAAATAAATGGTTGTATATTCAAAGTAGATTGACAATTATTGAAGCATTATTATGAATACCGCAGGATACTCAAAGACCCCACTTTCGAAAAAATTAGGTTTCAAGGAAGGCTTTGTAGTTAGGTTGATCAACCCACCCCCCTATTATAATGACCTGTTTGAATATCTGCCAAACGACATTGTTTATCAAGAAGAGACCCATGAATTGAATGACCTAATCCATTATTTTGAAACGGATGCTAAATTAATGACCCAAACCTTAGGGCAACTTAAAAACGAAATCAAGCAAAATGGTATGATCTGGGTAAGTTGGCCAAAGAAAGCCTCTAAAGTACCTACTGATATTATTGAAGATACCATAAGGAATCACGCCCTCAAAATTGGTTTAGTGGATATCAAAGTGTGTGCTGTGGATGAGGTATGGTCAGGATTGAAATTGGTGATACCGGTAAAAAACAGAAAGTAGATAGGGTACGGTTCTGCAATAAAATACAACTATCTGGGCATTAGCATTCTACAAGTTGTTCTAGGAATTGTCAGATATTTTTATTAATTTTTTATTGAAGTTTCAACTCAATCAATTAGTCCTATGAGAAAATTATTGATTACCCTTTCCGCCTGTTTTTTCTTAAGTTATACTTTTGCTCAAAATACCTGGGTAATTGATCCGGTGCATTCACGAATTGAGTTTGAGGTATCACACCTTACTGTTTCATCCGTAACCGGTTTTTTTACTGCATTCGGAGGCACTTTAACTACTTTAAAGAAAAATGAATTTGAGAACTCCAAAATCAATGTCACTATAGAAGTGGCCAGTATTACTACCAATAACCTGGAGCGTGACAAGCACTTGAAAGAAGATGATTTTTTCAATGCAGATAAATTTCCAGAAATAAATTTCCGTAGTAAAGAATTCAAGAAAAATACCGATGGTTCCTATACATTAATTGGCGATCTCACCATACGGGACGTCACCAAATCAATTAATATGGATGTTACCTTTGGTGGAATAGTATCTATCGACAATATGAAACGTGCGGGATTTACGGCTAAAGGCTCGATAAATAGATTTGATTACAAACTCAAATGGGATGACTCCTTAGATAGCGGAGGCCTCATAGTTGGGGAAAAAGTTGATATTATTATTAGGGTTGAATTAGTGAAGCAATAATCCGCCTATTTGATTAGAGCAAAAGTTGAACCTCCGCTAGTTTATCGTCTGTGAGGGGTTTCGAAATATAAGTAAGTACATCTGGATTTGCCGCCACCTTCTCCTTATCTTTAAAATTATCAGAACTGGTAAGTACCACTATTTTAATTCTGGACTTTACACAGTCATCCAGTAACGAAAATTCATACAAAAATTTAAACCCATCAACAACAGGCATATTAAGATCAAGGAATATAACATCTGGTACACTTTCAGATGTTAATGATCTTAACTTGTCAATGGCTATTTGAGCAGCCATAACGCTTGTCACCTCACTCGCAAAATTATTAAATTCCAGTACCTTTTGATTAATGAATAAATCGATTTCATTATCATCAATCAACATTACTTTTCTTCTATCTTCTATGCTCATTGAGCCACCCCTTATAAAAATAATAATAACTTATTCGGGCGATTATAGCATTTCAATCCTCATCAAACAACATCACAAACGATAAAATTTCATTTTATTGAAAATGTACAATTTATTGAGATTTATCCCCCAAAAAAAATTTTAATGTGGAAACCCCGTGGAACAAACCTATTGTAAACGAATACAACCAAAATAATGTATGATTATGTTTTATTCGCAGAAAAAATATATTAAAATTGAACATATTTGTTATACTAATTTTAAAAATTATGAACTACAGAAGACTGGGACATTTATCCTTTGTAATATTATTGTTTGTGGGGCTAAGCTCTTGTGAATCGAACAAGAAAGACGAGCAAGAGAAAAATGCCGAAGAATTCGATCAAGCCGGAGCAGAATTAAAAGACCAAATTCAAGAAGTAGTTTATGAAATTCCTTCACCCTCTGAAATCCCATTTTTACTGGAAGCAACTGGCGCAGAATACAATTCATCTTTAATACATGATATTAATCAAGCTAATAAATACACCTCTATTAATGACAAGTCTGCATTGAATCTTGGTATTTACGCTACGGATATCGGGTACTTGGTGTCTTATGACAAAGTGCAAGAGTCACTTACCTACATGGGTACCGCCAAAAAGTTGGCCGATAATTTAGGTATTACAGGTTCATTTGACGTAAGTCTGGTGAAGAGGTTTGAAGAAAATTTATCCAGAAAAGACTCCTTGTCATACTTGCTAAATGAAACCATCCAAAACACCGAAAACTATCTTCGTGATGATAATAGAAACAAACTAGCTGCACTAATTGTATCGGGAAGTTTTATTGAAGGTTTATATATTTCAACACAGCTAATAGCAAGTTACCCTAAAGATATACTACCTGAAGATAGCAGGAATTTAGTACTGACTCCTTTAATCCGTGTGGTATTAGAACAGCAAAAAGCATGTTTAGATCTTACTAAAATGTTGGAAAATGTAGAATCTTCAAATCCTATAGATGAGCTTTTGGCCAATATGAACTTACTGAACAAAAGCTATGCAGCTTTGAACATTGAAGAACAGATCAAAAACAACCGTGCTGATCTTGTCCTTACTGATAAAACCTTAACAGACATTACAACAAGAGTTGCTGACATGAGAGCTTCTATCATAAAGTAATTTTTAATAGTAACCATCCGAAAAGGGATTGAAAATATTTTCAATCCCTTTTTTTATTATTTCATTCCATTATATTAGTATTTCTAACCACCGCACCCAATGAGTGAACCCCTGTTAAAAGCAATAATTCAACTCTTTGCCATTGTTGCTAAAGAAGATGAGGTCACCAAACAGGAGAGAGAGCAAATTGAGGCCTTTCTGATCGAGCATTTAAATAAAAATGCTGTCAGTCGTTATCTTCAACAATTTGATGAATATAGCCGCTCCATTAAGATTGGATCAGAGGTTGACATCCAAGAAGAACACAATCGTGTACTGTCAATATGCCATCAGATCAATACAGAGCTAACCCAAAAGCAAAAAGTCGTTATCGTACTTGAGTTAATGGGTATTATCCTGGCTGATGGTCATATATCTCAGCGTGAAGATGAACTTGTCAAAACTATTGCAGGGGCTTTTAATGTATCCACCGGAGAACTGGAAGCAGTAAAGAAATTCGTAATAGGAAAAACGACTGATGAACTACAATTGGAAAGAGTACTGATTATTGACGATAACGAGTATGAAAATCCCACTTTCAATCATCTGAGAAGAAATGGCCTAAAAGGGTTTATGGCCTTATTACATTTAGATGTAGCTGACACTTACTTTATCAAATACCAAGGAACATCTGATATCTTTCTCAACGGAGTGCCACTAAAGTCCGGTAAAAAGGTTGTATTGGCTATTGGGTCAACCATCAGGGCTGACAAAGTTCATCCAATTTATTATGGTGACGTTATCAGTCAGTTTATGAAATCTGGCAATGAGAAAGTAATTTCATTTGAAGCCAATAATATTTCCTTTCAATTTAAAGGCGGCAAGCTTGGGCTTCGCGACATCAATATTCATGAAGAATCAGGTAGGTTAATTGGGCTTATGGGTGCCAGTGGAGCGGGAAAATCGACTTTACTTAATGTACTCAACAGCACCGAAACCCCATCTCAAGGCCAGGTACTTATCAATGGAATTGACATTCACCAACAGAAGGATAAAATCAAAGGGGTAATCGGTTTTGTCCCACAAGATGACTTGCTAATTGAAGAACTTACAGTTTATCAAAATCTATATTATGCGGCTAAACTTTGCTTTGACAAGTTAGGTGAAAATGAGGTTGATAAACTCGTACTCACCACACTTGATAACCTGGGATTAACAGAAACAAGGCATTTAAAAGTAGGGTCACCCTTGGATAAAACAATTAGCGGTGGGCAACGAAAAAGATTAAATATAGGACTGGAACTACTGCGCGAACCTGCCGTACTATTTGTAGACGAGCCTACCTCCGGTTTATCTTCCAGAGATTCGGAAAATATCATGGACTTGCTCAAGGAACTTACCTTAAAAGGCAAATTGATATTTGTGGTTATCCATCAACCCTCTTCTGATATTTTTAAGATGTTCGACAAATTGGTCATCCTCGATACCGGAGGATATCAAATCTATTATGGTAATCCCGTTGAAGCGGTAGTCTATTTTAAAGATACCATTAACTTGATTAACAGCGATCAGGGTGAGTGTCATGAGTGTGGTAATGTAAACCCTGAACAGATATTCAATATTATAGAAACCCGGGTTATCAATGAATATGGCAACTTCACAAATGAGCGCAAAATATCTCCTGAACAATGGAATCAGCTCTATAAAGATCAACATTCGATTGCTGAAGTAGAAACAGTTACGGAACCGCCAGAATCAACCCTGAACATCCCCAACAAGCTTAAGCAGCTAACCTTATTTGTAAAGCGCGATTTTCTCTCAAAGCTTAGCAACAAACAATATCTCATCATCAATTTGCTGGAAGCTCCCGTTTTGGCATTTGTACTGGCATATATTGTGAGATATCATAATACGGACAATACATTGAATATTGGGTATCTTTTTAGTCAGAATCTCAATGTGCCTGCATATTTGTTTATGAGTGTCATTGTTGCCCTTTTCATGGGCTTAACTGTAAGTGCTGAAGAGATTATCCGTGATCTGAAAATCCTTAAAAGAGAAGCCTTTTTGAATTTAAGTAGGAGTAGTTATTTACTTTCAAAAGTATTCATTCTTTTCTCGCTGTCGGCCATACAAACATTCACGTTTGTATTGGTTGGTAATACCATTTTGGAGATTCACGGCATGTTGTTTATTCATTGGATGATCCTTTTTTCGACCTCATGTATGGCTAACATGATGGGGCTAAACATATCTTCAGCTTTCAATTCCGCAGTCACCATTTATATACTCATTCCTATTCTACTTATACCACAGTTGGTTTTAAGTGGTGTAGTAGTCAAGTTCGATAAGCTTAACCCAGATTTGAGTAGTGCTGGTAAGGTACCGTTGGTAGGGGATCTTATGGTTTCACGATGGGCATTTGAAGCCGCTATGGTAGCCCAGTTTCGGGACAACGACTATGAACGACAATTTTATCCTTATGAAAAAGTGTTGGCCGAAAGCGATTATAAAAAGATATACTACATCCCCAGCCTAGAATCAAAATTGGAATATAGTCTTAACAATTACCGTGATAAGGACGACAGTGAAATCCGCCAAAAACTTGATGCAAGCCTTACTCTTTTGAGAAATGAAATTGGTCATGAACTTTCTACCATTGGTGAAAAGTTTGATTTTATGGATAAACTAAATGTGAATGATTTCGATTCCACGGCCTATCAAAAGACATATGAATTTCTACAGACTTTAAGGAAATTCTATACCATCAGATATAACAAAGCAGATCAAGCTCAGGAGAATATGATCAGGGAAATGACCAATACACCCGAAAAAAGGTCAAATTTTGAGAGTTGGAAAGATCGGTATAGAAATGAGACTATTGTAGAAATTGTAAAAAACCAAAATGAAACCCAAAGGATCATTGAACAGGATAATAGGCTCATCCAAAAAATATTCCCAATTTACAAGGATCCTAACCCTGATAATTTATTTGACTACAGAGCACAATTCTATGTGCCCAGCAAGCAATTTTTAGGTATAACCCTTGATACCTTACACTTTAATCTTTCGGTAATTTGGCTCATGTCCATTATCCTTGGCATTACCCTTTACTTTGATGTACTGAGAAGGTTAATATCAAAAATTGAGAATACCATGAGACGGCTTAAAAATTAAAGCCCATAAAATACAGTTAACCTTATTATGGCCTTAACTTAACCCCGTAATTTTTGCATCATTATCAATATTCATCCCCTCGGCTGATGGCGTACTTGGCAATCCGGGCATTCTTAACATATTACCAGTAATAGGGATAGTAAATCCAGCACCCGCAGCTATTTCAATTTCCCTTACTGTAAGGGTAAAGCCGGTTGTAGTACCCAATGATTTTGGGTCATCACTAAAGGAATATTGAGTCTTTGCTATACAGACAGGTTTATCGTTGAGTCCTATACGCTCTATCTTTTTCAGATTTTGTCTTGCTTTGGGTAAAAACTCAACGTCCTTGGCCCCATATATTTTACGGGCGATTATTTCGATTTTTTCTTTGACGGATAGGTTCCAATCATAAACAGGTTGGTATGGTTTTTTGCAGTTATCCACAGCTTCCACTACCTCAGAAGCAAGGTCAACACAACCATCACCGCCAAACTCCCACCCCTCGCAAAGGGCCACCTTCACGTTGAGTTCCTTGCATCTTTCCTTTATTAAATCCAGCTCTTCATCCGAATCAGTTACAAATTTATTGATACACACTACAGCTGGGAGCCCGAAGATTTTAATATTGGCAAGGTGCTTTTCCATATTGGCCAAACCTTTTACCAACGCTACAGTATTGGGTTGCTTTAAGTCACTCAATGCCTGGCCCCCATGATACTTTAACGCCCTTACTGTCACTACAAGCACTATGGCTTTCGGGCTTATCCCTGAATAACCACATTTGATGTCCAGAAATTTTTCAGCTCCCAGATCAGCCCCAAAACCGGCTTCTGTCACTACATAGTCTGATATGGACATGCCCATCTTAGTAGCTATAGCTGAATTGGTGCCTTGAGCAATATTGGCAAATGGCCCTCCATGAATAATTGCAGGGTTTCCTTCCAGTGTCTGTACCAAATTTGGCTTTATTGCATCTTTTAGCAAGGCCGCCATGGCTCCCTCAGCCTTAAGGTCTCGGGCAAATATTGCTTTTCCTTCATAGGTATCACCAATATAGATATTACCCATCATGGTTTTTAGACTATCGATATCTTTAGCCAGACATAAAATGGCCATTATCTCAGAAGCTGCCGTAATATTGAATCCTGTCTGGCGTATCATCCCTCCCGGCTTTCCTCCCATTCCTGTCACGATCTCCCGTAATGACCTATCGTTCATGTCCATCACACGCTTCCATTCCACCGTCCTTGGATCAATTCCTAAATTATTAACGGTGGTTTGTATGTTGTTGTCAATAAGTGCGGCCAAAAGGTTATTGGCCTTTTCTATAGCGGCAAAATCACCAGTAAAATGAAGGTTAATGTCTTCCATAGGAACTACCTGACTATATCCTCCTCCGGC
This sequence comes from Flammeovirgaceae bacterium UBA1842, assembly GCA_002338655.1. Classification (GTDB taxonomy): domain Bacteria; phylum Bacteroidota; class Bacteroidia; order Cytophagales; family Cyclobacteriaceae; genus Fulvivirga. The sequence continues at coordinate 32,568 of DDIU01000009.1, forward strand.
AGCTCCACCTTTCATACCAAAAACAGGCCCTAATGATGGCTCACGAAGTACAACGCAGGCTTTCTTGCCAATTTTATTAAGCCCCTCAGCCAAACCGATGGAGGTAGTTGTTTTCCCCTCACCTGCTGGTGTGGGTGTCATAGCGGTAACCAGTACCAAATTACTCTTGGCTACTTTTTGATCATCAATAAATTTCAATGGCAATTTGGCTTTGTATTTGCCATACATTTCAATATCATCTTCAGGGATTCCTACATTTCCTGCTATATCTTTGATGTGACGAAGTGTTGCAGATTGGGCAATTTCCAAATCAGATTTATACTGGCTTTTGGTAGATGGATTACTCATTTATTTGAATACTTTTAAATCAACAATTAGAGATAGGCTAATTTAAATAATTAATGGAAGAGCCTCGAACATTTCAGTTTAAACAATTCAAAATTATACACCAACAAAGTGCCATGAAAGTAGGTACCGATGGTGTGCTTTTAGGGGCCTGGGTAAATTTAAACAATGCAAAAAGGATTTTGGATGTTGGTACGGGAAGTGGATTGATTGCACTTATGGCTGCACAGAAAAATGATCGTTCGTTGATTGATGCTATTGATAATGAAAGTGGTGCAGTTAAAGAAGCTCAATTAAATATTGCTGCTTCTCCCTGGCCAGAACGCATCAATGCACATCATATATCACTGCAACAATTTAATCCGCCTTATCTTTACGATCACATTATGAGCAATCCACCTTTTTTTAAGAATGGCTCAGCGAGCCCTTTGGTCAACCGGCATAACGCAAGACATACCAACACACTTAACTATGGTGAACTTTTGTGTCATTCAGCAAGATTATTACATGCCAATGGTAAATTATCGCTCATAGCCCCAAGTGCAGAGAGTGATCTATTAAAAGACACGGCTTTGAAAAATGGATTGCACATCATTAGGAAAGCGACATTTGCTTCTAGGGAAAATAAGAAACCAGTTCGGGTTTTATTATGTTTCTCAAAAGATCAGGAAATTATTGAAGAAGAACATATTATTCATTACAATGATGATAATTCCTGGTCAGAGCAATATCGGGAACTAACAAGGAATTTTTACATTAAATAACCACTTATGGAAATTAAACATACAAATACAGATAGTAAAGGTCGATTCTATATTGAAGATGAAGAAGGATTGGCGGCTGAAATGACCTATTCAATTGCAGGACAGGACAAAATAATAATTGACCATACCGAGGTAGCTGAACGGCTCCGGGGCAAAAAAGTGGGCAATCTATTAGTTGAGGCCGCTGTTTCCTTTGCACGGGAAAAAAACATAAAGATATTGCCGTTGTGCCCGTTTGCAAAACGGGTTATGGAAAAGAATAATGAATATTCGGATGTTTTATGATAATATAAACCTTAATTGAGCATTAGTTTAAATCGTTTTCATGCCTTATATTTGATTAAGCTTTGATTGCGATAAAGGTGTGTTATAACTAATTATCATTCTGCCTCGCTCCAAGGAATATATAAAATAATCAAATTTACAATGAACATTTTCGTAGCAAAATTAAATTTTAAAACTACCAGCGAAGCTCTAAAAGCGCATTTTGAATCGTATGGTGAAGTATCATCTGCCAAGGTTATTTTTGACAAAGTAACCCAGCGCTCCAAAGGTTTTGGGTTTGTGGAAATGCCGGATGACTCCGCAGCTGAACAGGCCATAGAGGCACTTAATGAAAGCGAATTTGATGGTAGAACCATTGTGGTGAAGAAAGCAAATCCAAAGACAGAAGGATAGATTAGATTCTTCTTTTATTAATATTAAGGCCTCCTATTTCTATGGGTGGCCTGTTTTTTTGTGTATTTCCAGTGTTTGGTGCAATATTCAGAGGATGATAATAAAAATAAAATGTGTTTTAACAAACTTTAATGTTTAAACATCGTTTATATTTGAACTCACAAAAACAAATCATAATCATGAAAAAATTAGCATTGTTTCTAGTTCTGTTAGTAAGTGCAACACTTACTTACGGACAAACAAATTGGGCACTGGATAAGGCTCACTCACGCATAGGTTTTAACGTTAGTCACCTTGTAATCTCAGAGGTAAATGGAAAATTTGACGACTTTGATGCCAAGGTAACAAGTAAAACAGAAGATTTTACTGGTGCTACTGTTGAATTTACGGCTAAGGTGTCGTCTATCAATACGAACAACGAACAGCGTGACACCCACTTGAAGTCTGCCGATTTCTTTGATGCTGAAAAATTTCCGGAAGTAAAGTTTACCGGTACAATTCAAAAAAATGGTGGTAAGTACGAACTTGTTGGCAAGTTTACCATGAAAGACGTAACCAAAGATGTACGTTTCCCAGTAAAGTACAATGGAACGGTTAAAGACCCTTGGGGGAACATTAAGTCAGGTTTTAAAGTAACCGGTACTGTAAACAGAAAGGAATATGGATTAAAATGGAGTGCCTTGACTGAGGCAGGTGGTGCTGTTGCAGGGGATGAAGTAGAAATTATATGTAATATTGAATTGCAAAAAAGTTAAATTTTTAAATTTGAGGCCTGCTTGCAAAGTGGGCCTCAATTTTATCACATGAAAATCGAAGACGAAATAAATCAAAAGGAGTTCATTAGCCAAAAACAAAAAGCAACAATCAATTTGATATTTACATCAAGTTGGCTGATGAACAAACACAAAGAATTTTTTAAGGTGTATGGGCTCACCCCCCAACAATTTAATGTCTTACGGATACTTAGAGGTCAGCACCCAGGTTCTATATCTACTGCAGAAATAAAAGCAAGGATGTTAGATAAAAACTCCGATGCATCCAGAATAGTGGACAGATTAACGCTAAAAGCCTTTGCAACAAAATTGGTGTGTCCTAAAGACCGCAGATTAGTAGACGTTTCCATTTCCAAAGATGGGCTTAATCTGTTAAAGCGTATGGACAAAAAAATAACTGAGTTGGATAATGAACTCGGAATCAACGAGACTGAAGCTGCACAGCTTAATATATTGCTTGATAAAGTCCGAAACGGAAAATAGACTACTTCTTTATAGCATATTTCATCAAAACAGTCGGACTAGCTTCTTCCATCAAAAATTCGTTGTTTTTATTGTAGGCCGCCCATGGACTATTAGCAATAAACCAGAATTCCTTATTTAAAATTAGCCCCTGTGTGGGTTCATTTAGTACCTCAAGTGCCTGAGCAATGATTTTGCTCCCTTTTATGCTTTTACCATCTGTCTCAAGTTCAAACTGGAGTACCCTTTTAGGGTTTGTACCATTTTGTAGAGCAATTAAATTTCCATCATACCAATATACCCCATCAATCCCCTTTGTTGGAATATCCTTTGGAAACTGTACTTTATCAACTTTCATGGTCGCCAGATCAACCCGATAAATCCCGGAAATATAATCAGAAACATACAGCAGTGATTCATCTCCATTAAACGCCAACCCTTGGAGGTTGAGGATTTCTTTTGTCAGATCAATGTAAGGTTTGAGCTTTCCATTACTCACCGTAAATACTTTGTTTGATTGTCCATCTGAGAGATAGACCTTTCCTTTGCTGTCTAATATCAGATCGCCAAAAGTATTACCGTCACTGATACTTATATTTTCCACAACCTCACCAATATTTAAGTCAAAAGCTATTACAGTGGATGTTCCTGCCAACGAATCGGAATAATCTTTTATCTGTGGAAGTGCTGTGGTACAAGCCCATAAAATATTATTCTGATGATCAATTTCAATACCCATTACAGCCATCAGTGAGGGCAGTTTTTTATAATCCAATATAGAAGTAATGCTTCCATCCGGACTTACCTTTACTATTTCACGATTATGTACTCCACCGAAATAAAATGATTTAGACGTATCATGATAGGCGATAGTTTCGGGATGTAGACTCCCTAATTCCGTTTCCAATCCGATTTCACACTGCTCAATTGGTTGATTCAATTTTTTGGCTACCCCCGTTAATTGAGTAAACCTTGGGTCAGTATGAAGCATGGTATAGGCAGAATCGGCTAAGTCCAGTTCGGCATTCATAAGCACCATATTATTGAGTGTATTGATAGCCAAGTCTTTATTGCCAGTTAGTAATGCCCCATTTATTAGATGCCTTAATATGGTAGGGTGATTCGGTCTAAGGTCATTAGCCCTAACCAAAGACTTAGTAAAAGTCTCATAATCCTGAGCCTTATTGGCGTCCATGGCAGCCTGATAGTAATATTGTAAACTATCAACTTGACCCAATAAGCCCGTACTAACAAAAGCAAATAAAACAACTATCGATATCTTTTTCATAGTGATGAAAAGATAGTCATTTGGTATGAAAAAAGGATGCCGTTCGTATAATAAGCAACTTTTATAACGCCTCTATCTCTGCTTTAACGAATCCCATCAACTCCTTGATGTACTCTCTGCTAAAGTCAAATTTGATGTTGGCCGCTTCGTATACCTCTGGAATAGAACGTGTATAACCCAATTTCAAGGCGTTCATATAGCCTTCCAATCCTTTGGTCGGATCTTCCTTATAGTTCTTCCATACAGCTACCGCGCCCAGTTGAGCCATTCCATATTCTATATAATAAAATGGTACTTCATAGAGATGCAGCTGCTTCTGCCATAAGTAGTTCCTATTCTCTTCCAATCCACTCCAATCGGTTACGTTATCGGTAAATGAATTGAAAATTTCTAACCATGCTGCTTTACGTTCATCAGCTGTATGGTTGGCATTTTCGTAAATCCAATGCTGAAATTTATCAATGGTGGCAACCCAAGGAAGTGTTTCAATAATTTGTTCCAGATGCTCCAGTTTTGCACGTTTTAAGTCCTCCTCATTATCAAAGAATAAATTCCAATGATCCATTGAAATCAATTCCATACTCATGGAGGCCAGTTCGGCCACTTCAGAAGGAGTATTTTTGAAATCGCTTAATTCCAAATCCCTGGTTAGGAAGCTATGCACCGCATGCCCACCTTCATGAAGGATGGTAATCATATCACGCAAGGTAGAAGTGGCATTCATAAATATAAATGGTACACCAATCTCTGCCAATGGATAGTTATATCCTCCCGGAGCTTTACCTTTCCTTGATTCCAAATCCAGATGACCCATTTCATCCATAATGGATAAACATTGCCCTAAATAAGGATCTAGCTTACTAAAACAGGCTATTGTCTTATCGGTCAAGTCTTTACTTGTCTCAAAAGGCTTCAGTGCTTCTCTGTTTTCCGGATCAACAGCTTTGTCCCATGGCCTTAGTTTATCAACAGCTAATTGTTTTTTTCTCGTTGTTGCAAGCCCATTTAACATGGGCACTACTTCCTGCTGAACAGAAGTATGGAAATCGAAACAATCTTGCGGGGTGTAATCAAAACGCCCCATGGCTTTAAACATGTAATCCCTAAAATTTCCGAAACCTGTATTATGGGCCACCTTGTCCCTTAGCCCGATGAGTTTTGAGTAAAGTGCATCGAACTCATCCTTTTCTTTCAGGCGTCTGCCAGCAATTAAATGGTACACTTTTTCCCTTAAAACCCTATCTGGCGATTGTAATTTTACGGCAGCTTGTTGAAGTGTCAGTTCCTTTCCATCTATTTCAACGGTTAGGGCTCCACTCATTTGGCCATATTTCTGCGTTTCAGTCTGTATTTCCGTATTAATAGGAATGTTTTCTTCCCTGAAAATTTCAATGTCCTTGCGCATCTCACGGATCATGATGTCAAAACCTTCTTCTTTTTCAAGCTCTGCTAGATAAGGCGAACTCACGGCTTTTTTATTGAGCTGATCCGAAACAGGAGCAATTTTTGGCCCTATTTCCTTAACAAAATATTGATAGGCCCGGCTGTACCCTTCATTGTTGGTGAAGCAGGTCATTTTAATATAGCGCCATCCAGCATCTTCAGAAATAATGGCCTCCAGCTCACTGCGATCCTTAAACCATTGGCGCAGATCTGAATTACTATCAATTGATCTATCAGTAAGGTCTTTAAAAAATGAAGCCAATCCTTCCCAGTCTTTTACCTTAAAATCTTCTGGTATAAATGAACGGGTAGGTCTTTTGGGAATATCTATCATTAGTTTTTGAGTAGTTAGTCGTTAGTAGTAGGTTGTTGGTGGTTTGTGTAATAGAAGCAAGATGCAAGATTCAAGTCCGACTTGTATCTTATGTCTTGTGTCTTAAAGCTTACCTCTCTATCCAATTTCAATCACCACATCATCAGTAAGTGGATGGCCAACGCAAGTGAGTACATAACCCTCGGCCAATTCAGATTCGGATAGTCCCTCTTCTTCGTCAAGTTTCACTTTACCAGAAAGACATTTACCCCTACAAGCCGTACAAAGGCCACTTTGACATGAATAGGGCAAATCGATCCCTTTATCTAAGGCTGTTTCGAGTATACTATTTTCGGGTTCGACCATAAATTTATGTTCATCGCCATCATAAATAACGGTTACCTCCCTAGCTATTATTTCACCTTCTACAGCAGGTTTTTTGGATTCTTTATCAATCGTTCCGGCAACAAAACTTTCTTTAAATATCCTGTCTTTGGGTATTTTTTGTTCAGCCAAGAGGTTGTCAACGTTTTTCATCATCCCCTCAGGACCACACATTAAATAAGTGGTGTTTTCAATGCCCCAAGATGGAATACGCTCAAATATTTTAACTAGCATTTCATAATTCAGCAATCCACTATGTCCTTGCCAGTTCATTGGAGCATCATCCAAGATATGAATGACATGCAACCTACCTTCAAAGTCGGTTTGCATTTTGTCAAACTCCTTCTTAAAAATAATGCTGTCAATATCCCTATTACAGTAAATCAATGAGGCTATGCTGTCTGGTTCCTGATTTAGCATCGACTTGATCAGTGACATCATCGGTGTAATACCACTTCCGCCAGCAAACATAATTAGATGTCTTTTTCTGGACGGGTCATAATCGGTAGTGAATACCCCCATCGGCTCCATCACTTTCATGGTATCACCAACATTGAGGTTATCAGGAAGCCAATTGGACATCAGTCCCTTATCAACACGCTTGACCGTAACTGCCAAATCTTCATCCACAAATGGAGAAGAACACAGGGAATAAGCCCTACGTACCTCTTTCCCATCCACTTCCGTGATTAAAGAAAGAAACTGGCCCGATTTATAGTTGATCTTATTTTCTGGCTGGTTAAACTCAATGGTAATTGCATCTTTCGTTTCCTGAATGATATTCTTTACTACGAGATCAAAATATTTACTACTGGCTGAAGATGATTTTTCTTCTTTGCCTTTATTTTTTTTGAAAAAACTAAATGCCATGTGTTATAATGGATAATATGTGCCTAATTTTCTGAAGCCCCAAAGTTAGTAAGTAATGTTTAGAAGTTGGAATTATTAGATGTGAGATGTGAGACATTGGTATTAGACATTAGACATGAGAAACAAGTAGCAGTCTTACTTACGACTTACTACTTACGACTTACGACTTACTACTTACAACTTACTACTTACAACTTACTACTCACCACTTACTACTCACCACTTACTACTAAACGACTAATAATTTCCTTAATTTTGCAGGCTTCTAATAAACACATAAAAAATGAAGCTCAACGACCTTACTGCCCTGTCCCCTATTGACGGAAGATATAGAAAAGTAACAAATGCCCTAGCACCTTATCTTTCAGAATTCGGATTGATCAAATACAGAATGCGGGTCGAGATTGAATACTTCATTTCCTTGTGTGAATTACCAGTTGCCCAACTTAGCGGGGTTGATCACGCCATATTCCCTCAATTAAGGGCAATTTATGAGGACTTTACAGAAGAAAGTGCCCTCCAGATAAAGGATATTGAGAAAGTGACCAATCATGATGTGAAGGCTGTAGAATACCTGATAAAAGAAAAATTTGACGCACTCGGATTGGAAGAATACAAAGAATTTATCCACTTTGGATTGACTTCACAGGATATTAACAATACTTCAATTCCACTTTCATTAAAAGAGGCCATTTCAACAGTAGTGCTTCCTTTACTCAATGAAGTGAATTCACTGATTAAAGATTTTGGCTATGAGTGGAAAGATATTCCTATGCTTGCCAAAACACATGGGCAGCCAGCTTCACCTACCCGATTAGGAAAAGAATTGATGGTCTTTCACCAAAGGATCATTAAACAATTGGAGCTACTCAACACCGTCCCCTATTCAGCAAAATTTGGAGGGGCTACAGGTAACTTCAACGCCCATCATGTAGCGTACCCCGAACAGGATTGGACCAAATTTGGTGATAATTTCGTTCAAAATTATCTTGGCCTTGAACGTAGTCATCCTACCACACAAATAGAACACTACGATAATCTTGCGGCCTTGTTTGATAATATCAAGAGGATCAACACCATATTGATAGACTTCAGTAGGGATATTTGGCAGTATGTGGCTTCCAACTATTTCAAGCAAAAAATAAAGGCTGGTGAAGTAGGATCCTCTGCTATGCCACATAAAGTAAACCCTATAGATTTTGAAAATGCAGAGGGAAATTTAGGTATAGCTAATGCGCTATTTGAACATCTTTCAGCCAAGCTCCCTATCTCCCGATTACAACGTGACCTGACTGATTCCACTGTATTGAGAAATGTAAGTGTACCGTTGGCACATAGTATCATTGCACTACAATCTTTGAAAAAAGGGCTGAACAAATTGGAACTTAACCGAGCAGCAATTGATGCTGACCTTGAAAATAATTGGGCTGTTGTAGCAGAGGCCATACAGACAATATTAAGAAGAGAGGGCTATCCAAAACCTTACGAAGCACTAAAAGAGTTGACGCGTAAAAATGAGGCCATCACGAAAGACAGAATCCACGATTTTATCGATACATTGAACGTAAGTGATGCCATCAAAAATGAATTGAGAGTGATTACCCCGTTTAATTATACTGGGGTGTAATTTCAAAGTTTAAAGTTAGTTTAATAGTGTACTCTTTGAGAATTAATAAGAAGCCCAGACCATGAATTATCGTCCTACTGGTCATTGCCAGCCACTATAGTATAAAAATTGGAGCAATGGACTTATTTAATCAATCCTCAACGGCCAACCTGCTTCCTTATGATGGAGAAGTCAATTACTATGGTAAGATTATCAATCCAGCGCTGTCAGCACAATACCTTGAATATCTCTTGAACGACATAGCTTGGAAGCATGATGAAGCCAAAATCATGGGCAAGCACATTATCACCAAACGCAAAGTAGCTTGGTATGGTGATGACAATTTCAACTATACCTATTCCAATACTACCAAACAGGCTTTGCCGTGGACCAATGAACTAATTGAACTCAAAAAAATTGTAGAAGCAACCACTAATACGGTTTTCAATTCATGTCTCCTTAACCTTTATCATGATGGTAGCGAAGGCATGGCCTACCACAGTGACGATGAAAAGACATTAGGGCGAAATACGGCAATCGGATCATTGAGCTTTGGTGCCGAGCGTAAATTCCTATTCAAGCATAAACGCACGAAGCAAGGAGTTTCCATTGTACTGGAACATGGCAGCTTACTAGTCATGAAAGGAGCCACCCAAACCAATTGGTTGCACCGACTCCCTCCTACCACGAAAGTGACCCGACCTAGGGTAAACTTGACATTCAGAACTATTGTGATTTAGAGATCGCCTGAATAAGGGTTCTTAAATTAACAGATTGCTTCGTCCTTTCGTCCTCGTAATTTCCAGTCGTTTACCTGGTGATTGCGAGGCACGAAGCAATCTCTTGTTTTCAATTACTATCCTTAATCAGTTCTTCTATTGGAACAGATTGCTACGTCAGTCGTACCTCCTTCCTCGCAATTACCAGCCCTTTTCCCCTAGTAATTGCGAGGCACGAAGCAATCCTTTACTTAAAAGACTGCATAAGCCTAATATAATATCCCAATTATTAAAAGACTATCTGGATGCAGTACTTTCAAGTTTAGCTCCTTTGAAAAATAGGATTGCTTCGTCCGATCGTCCTCGCAATTTCCAGTCGTTTACCTGGTGATTGCGAGGCACGAAGCAATCCTTAACTCTTAGAAAACTTCTCAAATTAAATATATTATCACATTAATAAAAGGCTTTACGCATAGCTCCTACACTTTAAAATACCTACATGAATAAGGGATTGCTTCGTCCTATCGTCCTCGCAATTACCAGTCCTTTTCCCTGGTGATTGCGAGGCACGAAGCAATCCTTTACTTAAAAGACTACATAAGCTAAATATAATATCCCAATTGTTAAAAGGCTATCCAGATGCAGTACTTTCTAGTTAGTTCCTTGAATATTAGGATTGCTTCGTCCTATCGTCCTCGCAATTTCCAAGAGTTGGCTTTAACGTGAGGCTACTTTATTTGATCCTGACAATAATCATGTTATATTGTTCTTTGGTGGGAAAAATAGAAAAAAATCTGCCTTTGGAGGGTTTAATTATGAAAAAATATTTGATTCTATACTGTTCGTTGATTGTATTTACAACCTGCCAATCTCAGCCTGGCAAAGAAGGAGAGGCGAGACATGTAGGTGGTCCCTGCGAAGGGTGTGAAGCCATTTATGAGTTTGGTGATAAATTACTCACTCCAGTTGATACGCTACCTGAGTTTGCTGCTGCAACTACCAAAATAAAAATCACTGGAACGGTATTTCAAAAAGATGGCCATACACCTGCCAAAAACGTCATTCTTTACGTCTACCAGACCAATAGCAAAGGTATATATGAAAAAAGAGAGGGTGAAACCGGATGGGCACAAAGACATGGCCACTTTAGGGGCTGGATGAAAACCAATGCCGATGGCCAATATACTTTTTATACCTTCAGACCAGGCTCCTATCCTAACACCTCGGAACCACAGCATATTCACCTCACCGTTAAGGAGCCAGACAAAAATGAATATTATCTAGATTCTTACATTTTTGATGATGACCCATTGTTAACAAAAGCCAAACGGGAGCGGTTAGATAACCGAGGCGGGTCAGGGATCATTAAACTTCAATCTGGAGATAGTATTTCCATTGCCAAAAGGGATATCATTTTAGGATTAAACATCCCAGATTACGACTAACTAAGTTAGAAAAATGTGCGTTTAGCATTTTGACACGCTTGCGATTGGGTAGATAAATTAGCGAGACTAGAATATCGATATTACATGGACATTATAGCTATGATGCATACCGTTCGCCATGGAATATGCCAAAATAAAAATATAAAAATAATGGTCTAATGTCCGTTTGTAGCACAGTATGAAAAGAAGCATCTGGAACTAAACAATCAGATTGTCAGTAATTTATAATCCCTTTTCAAAGTAAAAGCACTGATATTTCAGAATTTTCAAAATTTTGTATCTTCGAGAATAAACTTATTTTAAATTAAAAATATATAAACAATGAGAATAGCCGATGTATTTGAAAACAACCGAAAATGGGTTACTTCTAAACTTGAACTTGATAAAGACTACTTCACCGACCTTTCCAAGGGTCAAAATCCAGAATTTTTGTACATCGGATGTTCTGATAGTCGGGTAACGGCAGAAGAATTAATGGGCGTAAAGCCAGGTGAGGCCTTCGTCCATCGAAACATTGCCAATATGGTCATCAGCATCGATCTCAATGCCATGTCGGTAGTGAACTATGCAGTTGAACATTTAAATGTAAACCACATAGTGATTTGCGGGCATTACTACTGCGGAGGTGTGAAAGCCGCCATGCAATCAGCTGATCTGGGTATCCTCAACCCATGGCTACGTAATATTCGGGATGTATACAGAATACATAAAGATGAGCTAGACGCAATCAAAAATGAAGATGAACGCTACAATAGATTGGTAGAGTTAAACGTACAGGAACAATGCATTAATGTATTAAAAACTGCCGTAGTGCAAAAAGCATATTTTGCAAGAAACATTGCAATTCATGGATGGGTATTTGATGTTCACAGTGGAAAGCTGATCGACCTTAAAATTGATTTTCCAAATATTTTAAAGGACATCATGAAAATTTATTCGCTCAAGTAAGCTATCTATTTGATATCACGGATAAGAAAACTAGGTTGAATTACCCTTTTGAAATTTAACTACCTCAATATCCTCTATGTGAGATAATGAGATGGAGCAAAATTCCACCCTCTCGTTTTGTGCCTCACATAACGAATCTAAAAAAGTAATGAAGGTATGTATCAAAGTCCATTATCTAGAATTGAAAAGGCTAGGATGAATTATTGAGTCGGGCTGTGAGGACGCCTTCCAAAGAAAGGAGGAAGAAAAAACAATTAAAATTACAAACTGCTGATAATTAAAAAATAGGGTAGAATTGAATTCTACCCTTTTTTTTAATTGGTTCTATCTAAATTCTAAAGTCCAAAATACAAGGCTTTAAAAAATTTAAATCTATAAAATGGAATGTATAATTTCCAATAATCTTTCAATTCAATTAAACCTAAAGCGCTTAATCTTTTAAAATCAACCGAAGGTCTATAGGCTAAACAATAGGCAAATAATGCCCCAACAAAAGCCGTTGAGTTCATATAAATTAATACCAGATATAACAAACCTACTGGGAATAAAATACTAAACAAATAAAGTTTTAAGTCTTTCATAATATTCAAAATTATTTCTCATTTATGACACTGCACAGCCAATTGCACAGCCGGCTGCAACACCAAGTCCAATTGCAGGATCTAACACTGTTCCCACCCATAAGGCTACTGACGCCCAACCAAAATTCGAATATGCTGAATTAATACAATTCATAGTTGCCTGCCCACATTCTGTTCTCGAATTAAAATTTCCTTTATCAATACTATTAATTTTATTTGATTTTACATCAATCTCATAACTAAATATGATCTCACCGTCCAAACCGTATGTATAGACTTCCATTAAATCTTTAGATATTCTAGTTACCTCTGTAATATTTGCCCCTACGATTTCATTTCCTGATTTTTGAAAACTTAGTAGACTATTATTATCATTAGAATCTGAATAATCATTCTCATACATAATAATGAATTCCAATCCATTTGATTTAATTAATTTCATTTCACTATAGTCAAAGTTTAAAACTTTGCTATCAATCTTACTAATATTACTTTTAATATCATTTTTTAATATAAAATTATTTACTAATTTTTTAGTAGTAAAATCAACATCATATTTGGTAATGAATTCATTAGTTTCTTCAGGTTCAATGCTATTCACATCACATGAAGAAACAACTACAAGTAATAAAAGTAATTCTATAACAATCTTTTTCATAATAATAGTTATTTGGGTTTGATTTAATAATCTTAAATATATAAATATTTATTCCTATTTAACAACTAATTATACAAATTATATTACTTCTCATGTCATTAAAGATGGAAAATCTTGAAATACGTGAAAGACCTTCGAAGCACCTTTCCTTAGGCAACCGCCTTACCACAAAAAAGCGACTCTAAAAGAGCCGCTTTTCGCCAATTAAACCTAACTTTAAATTGCTGTAGGAGAAGGACTCGAACCTTCAAAAGGTAGTTAGCTATCATACATAGAAACACTAGTGGTCAACCCATTATATGACGTTTATCCCATTATCCTCACCCCCGAGACAGGAGGGCTTGTTTGCCAATTTCAACATCCTACATTGTTTTTCTTGATTCAAATATAGTAATAAGGTACATACATTGAAATTATAATATCATTTTAGATTAATATTTACATTATTTTTAATTATATATTTACAATAGTAAAATATTCATAATTTGACTTTAAAAATATGCCCTTAAATTTCGAAATTGATAACGTTGATCTTAAGATCTTGGAAATCTTAATGAAAAATGCCAAAAAACCGTTTACTGAAGTGGCCAAACAAGTGTTTGTCTCTGGGGGTACGGTTCATGTGCGTATGCGCAAGTTAGAAGACGCTGGTATTGTTACAGGTACTACTTTGCAAATTGACCCTACAAAACTCGGCTATGACATCACCGCTTTTATCGGCATATTCCTAACTAAAAGTGAGCTTTACGATGACGTCATTCGCCAACTAAAAGAAATTAAGGAAATAACCAATGTGCATTATACTACGGGCAACTACAGTATGTTTGCCACCATCCATTGTAAAGACACACAGCACCTAAAAGATCTGCTCCATGATAAAATTCAAAGAGTAGAAGGTATTACAAGGACAGAGACCATGATTTCGCTAGAAGAAAGTATTAATCGAAATATCTCCTTGGGTTCGAGCTAAATTCTTAACTTCCTTAGCATCCACTGCGAGAGACACTGTGTGGGAGTAATAATTCATAATTCGTGATTGGTTGTTAGTTGTTCGAAACTGGTTGTTAGGTTTACTTACTAAATACCAAGTACTAAATACTGTATACTGAATACTAATCAATAAACACCTTCACTCCGCAGTCATCCCGTAGGGATCTTTACCACAAATTATAATTCTTGACTTCGGTAGAAAGAAATCAATACAAAAGCTCAGTAATGACGAAAAGTAAATAAGAATCGTCACTGTGAGGACGCAGGACGTAGCAGTCTCCAAAAGGGAAGTCTGCACTAAACTTGGGGATTACCACGCAAACCCATTCGATTGTCATCGAATTGTGTTCGCTCGTAATGACGATAAGTAAAGTGAGTCGGTGGTTAGATGCTAGATATGATTCTTCATTTATCATTTTTAATTCATAATTCGTGATTGGT
>DDIU01000032.1 GCA_002338655.1 Flammeovirgaceae bacterium UBA1842
AGCCTGCCCCGACATAGTCGGGTAGAACCGTATCCGCTAGCCAGCGGATGAGAGCCTCAACCTGAGTCTTATGGCTCAGGCCGGGCTACTCGATTACCTGCTGGCTTTTTTTTCAGTCGAGTGAATATTCCGAATCATCTTTTCCGATTATAAATACACTTCCTGCTGGGTCCATTATCCAATGGTTTTCTTTTGGTATTTCCTCCAATTCATCGCAAGTTTCAATTCCGTTGGATTTCAAATATACTGTTGCTTTTTCCACATTTGGCGTTTTCAGCTCCAACCAAGTTTCCGAATGTGTATAATTATCCACGCAATCCAACCAAATAATATTATTTCCAAATTTCACTTCGTGAGTTTTAGAAACTGTTGGGTTCTTTATTTCTTTTTCGGTCACTTCCAATTTTAGGATTTCTCTATAAAATTTCACAGTTTCCTGATATTTAGATTTCGGGATTTTTATTGCGATATTAATTCCGCCATTAAATTTGATGTCGTTCATTGTTCAGACTTTAATTTTGTTGTTTAGCACGATGTTTTTTCAGCTTGCAGGTAACGACCAGCTAAAATGAGTATGCGCCCCAGTGGCTAGTAGCACTGTATGTTCCTGCCCACACTTGCATATCAAGTGGCTCAGTACGCATATTCATTTTTAGCATTTGTTATCTTCTTTTTATTTACAATATAGTTCAATTAGGTCTTGAAGTCTCTCTGCTGGAAATTTTAATTCTATCGCATTATCGATATTGTCACAGGCTTTTTCATAATCTTGGAGGTCAATATAAATGAAAGCTAAGTTTCTATATGCATATGAATTTTTAGGATACATTTCTAATGATTTCTTTATGTTATCAACACCTTCTGTTGTTCTTCCAAGTTTGGCTTGTGCCAACCCGAGATTATTAAGTGCTACAGCTCGACATTTATCGTCTGTACACAATCCATAAGTTTTCTGATTCATTTTAACGGCCTCACTATATTGTTCAACCTCGGTTAAAGTGTATCCAAGGTTCATGTAAGCCACCATTAAAGTAGAGTCAATATCAATTAATTTATAGAAGTAAGGAATTGCCTCTTCATCACGACCTAGTTCACCTAATGTGACAGCATAATTGACAATTCCAGATATGTTTTTTGAATCAAGTTCTATGACTTTTCCAAATTCTTCCAAAGCATTCTCATAATCCTGTTTGTATGTATAAGCTTGTCCTCTATACAATAAAGCAAAAGGTAGTAGAGGGTCTGATTTTGACAGTAATGAAATAGCGGTAGTGCTTGATTTAATAGCATCATCGAAATATGCTACTCTATTATAAAAGATTGACAATACATAATGAACATATGCATTCTTCTCATTAATCGATAGAGCCTTGTCTAATAGTTCAAATGCCTCCTTATAATTTCCATTTCTACTAATGTATTCTGCCTTAGCTGAGTAGTAGTTCTCATTTAACGAATCGTTTTTAATTCCTTCGTCTATTAATTCTAAAGCCCTTTCTATTTTTCCTGAATTTGCCAGCTCTCTGGTTTTCTCAACAAGCTCATCATTTGTCTGACCGTAGCAAGTCAAAGAAACTAAGGATGCGAAAATCAAAATTAGTTTTGTCATAATTGGAGATAACACCCGACTATCAGCACCGGTGTTGATATACATTATTGGTAAAGGTGTTGATAGCCAGAAATATCAGTAAATATCAACCATTGTACTTTAAAAAAGTAATAAAAAAGCAGAAATAATCTTATTCAATCATTTGATCCGAGGGTGTCAATGAGGTGGTTGCGTTATTTTCGAAGGAAACACTATTACCTTCCCCCTCTTCTCGCCAACACCCCTTCAATATCTTCAAATGAAAGC
Organism: Flammeovirgaceae bacterium UBA1842; assembly: GCA_002338655.1. GTDB lineage: Bacteria > Bacteroidota > Bacteroidia > Cytophagales > Cyclobacteriaceae > Fulvivirga. Next base: position 1,856 of record DDIU01000032.1, read on the forward strand.
CCCTTGGCTTTAAGTAGTATCAGGTAGTGGTACAACAAATCAGCCGCTTCATTTTTGAAGAGGTCAATATTATTGTCCTTTGCTTCAATGACCAATTCTACTGCTTCTTCACCTACCTTTTGCGCCATTTTGTTTATCCCACTTTGGTAGAGCTGATTGGTGTAGGAGCTTACGTCATTCTCCGCAATTCTTTGATTGATAGTAGCTTGTAATTGATATACAAAACCCTTGGCGGTTTCTTCTTGAAAGCAAGAAGTACTGCCCGTATGGCAAGTAGGGCCAACAGGATTTGCCTTGATCAAAATAGTGTCGTTATCACAGTCAATTTGGATATCAACAGCTTCTAAAAAGTTGCCTGATTCTTCCCCTTTGGTCCAGAGCCGTTTTTTACTTCGGCTATAAAAAGTAACCCTTTTTTCCGCTTTTGTTTTAGCCAAAGCCTCTTCATTCATATAGCCTAGCATTAATACCTGCAGCGTATTATTATCCTGAATAATTACAGGTACCAATCCATTTCCTTTTGTAAAATCTATGTTCATCTGATGGGAATTTTTTGTGTTCGTAAATAACTTTTGAGTTCCGGTATTGGAATTTCACCAAAGTGAAATATACTGGCCGCCAATCCGCCTGTGGCTCCGGTTTGTTCGAATACCGCCTTAAAGTGCTGTTTAGTACCAGCCCCACCAGAAGCAATCAGCGGGATATTTACCGCTTCGGATACCTGGTTGGTGATGTCCAGCGCAAAACCGCTTTTTGTTCCATCGTTGTTCATGGAGGTTAGCAGTATTTCACCGGCACCTAAACTTTCAACTTCTTTGGCCCAGTCTATGGTTTTTAATGGAGTGGCTGTTCTGCCTCCATGAACGAAAACAACCCATTCGCCATTTTCATATTTTGTATCAATAGCCACTACAACACACTGACTGCCAAACTCTTGGGCAAGTTCTTTAATCAACTCTGGCCGCTTAACAGCAGAAGAGTTTACGCTCACTTTATCGGCTCCAGCTTTGATCAAACTTCTCACATCATCAACAGAATTAATTCCGCCCCCAACGGTAAAAGGGATGTTGATTTCAGCGGCAATTCGGCTTACCAATTCTATCAATGTCTTTCTATTCTCAATAGTAGCTGTGATGTCCAGAAACACTAATTCGTCCGCACCCTGCTCGACATACCTTTTAGCTAACTCAATAGGATCTCCCGCATCTTTAATATCAACAAAGTTGATTCCCTTCACCGTCCGGCCATCTTTAATGTCCAAACAGGGTATGATTCTCTTTTTTAACATAACTCTCGTAGTTGGGCAAGTGTGATTCGTCCTTCATAAAAGGCTTTGCCTATAATGGCACCTTCACAGCCCATTTCTTTTAATTGGATAAGATCATCGATAGTAGAGACACCGCCACTTGCAATTAACTTCACCTTGGTTTCAGTCATTATTTCCTTATACAATTCGTTGGAGGTTCCTTGCAACATGCCATCTTTTGTAATGTCAGTACAGATAACATAGCTGACCCCCTCTTGTTCATATTGTTTGATAAAATCAACAACATCTAATTCTGAGGTTTCTAACCAGCCTGATGTGGCAATTTTTCTATTGTTGCAATCAGCACCTAATATGATTTTTTCACAACCATACTTGCTTAACCACTCTTTAAAAGTAGCTGACTTCTTCACTGCGATACTGCCTCCGGTGATTTGGTTGGCTCCGCTTTCAAAGGCAATTCTTAAGTCTTCATCAGATTTCAGTCCGCCACCAAAATCAACTTTCAGGTTAGTGCCATTGCAAATACTTTCAAGCACATGGTGGTTTACAATATGCTGCGATTTCGCACCATCTAAGTCCACTAAATGTAAATAGGTGATACCGTGGTCTTCAAAGGTTTTGGCAACCTCCAAGGGATTTTTGTTGTACACCTTTTTGGTATTATAATCACCTTTGGAAAGTCGTACGCACTTACCATCGATAATATCAATTGCGGGTATTATTCTCATAGTTTTAAAAAATTATTCAAAATAAGCGCCCCGATTCCGGCAGATTTTTCCGGATGAAATTGAGTTGCATAAAAATTGTCTTTTTGCAATGCCGCACTAAAGGGTTTGACGTATTTACAAGTAGCTATTGTGTCTTTACATAGCTCCGCATAATAACTGTGTACATAATAAAGATCATCCATTGTACTTACTCCTTCAAACAGTTCTCCATTCACATTTTCAAAGTTATTCCAACCCATGTTTGGTACTTTTTCCACTGGTGGAAACAGTTTCACTTCTGTATCAAAAATGCCTAGGCATTTAGTACTTCCCTCTTCAGTGCTTTTGCACATCAATTGCAAGCCCAAGCAGATACCTAAGAAAGGTTGTTTAATGGCGAGGATTACCTCATCCAGTTTTCTTTCTTTTAAGTATTTCATGGCCGAGCTTGCCTCACCAACACCAGGGAAGATCACTTTATCAGCGGCTTGAATGTCTGCTATGCAATCAGTGATCATGCTATCATAACCCAAGCGATTCAAGGCATTTTGGACAGACAGAATATTGCCCGCATTGTATTTTATTATTGCGATCATAAGCTTCCTTTTGTGCTTGGTATGCTGGAACTGCCCGTTTTACTGACAGCCATTTTTATTGCCTTCGCAAAAGCTTTAAATATCGCCTCTATCTTGTGGTGCTCATTGTTGCCATCAGCTTTAATGTTAAGATTACATTTAGCCGAATCGCTAAAAGATTTGAAGAAGTGCATGAACATTTCGGTAGGCATTTCTCCCACCATTTCACGTTTGAAATCAGCCTCCCAAACCAGCCAAGGTCTGCCGCCAAAATCAAGAGCGACTTGAGCTAAGCAATCGTCCATGGGCAATAAAAAGCCATAACGCTCTATTCCTTTTTTACTTCCCAATGCTTTTAAAAAGGCCTCACCAAAAGTGATGGCCACATCCTCAATAGTATGGTGTTCATCAATTTCTAAATCGCCTTTAACATTTACTTCTAAATCCAAATTTCCGTGCTTGGCAATTTGCTCCAGCATGTGATCAAAAAAACCGATTCCTGTAGCTAATTTGGATTGCCCACTTCCATCGAGGTTAACGGTAATTTCAATCGCAGTTTCTTTAGTTGTTCTTGTAACTGTGGCTTTTCTAGGGAGTGCTTTTAAGAAGTTATAAATGTCTGCCCAGTTGGTCGTGCACAATACAGCCGCTGCATTTCCTTCGCCTATTAAAATCCCCTGTGCTTTTAAGTTGGTTGCCAATTCAATATCCGTAGCCCTATCGCCAATTACATAGGAGTTGGCCAAATCATAATCACCATATAGGTAATGATTGAGCATACCAGTTCCCGGTTTACGTGTGGGTGCATTCTCCGTTGGCAAACTTTTGTCAATAAGGATTTCTTTAAACTCAATCCCCTCATTCTTAAAAGCTTGAATAATTTTGTTGTGAGCAGGCCAGAAAGTATCTTCTGGGAATGTGGCTGTGCCCAAACCATCCTGATTGGTAACCATTACTAGTTCATAATCGAGCTCCTTGGCTATTTTAGCTAACCACTGAAATACGCCTGGGTAAAACTCCAGCTTTTCCAGGCTGTCCAGCTGATAATCGGAAGGTGGTTCTATGACCAATGTTCCGTCCCTGTCTATAAATAATACTTTTTTCATGGTTTTAATTTAATTGGTGTTTGAGTATGCTTAAATGGATTTTAACCTCATCATTACCCCTAATTCCCCTAAAGGGGACTTTCCGGCACCTGCCAACTGGCGGGGGAAAGGAGGTCTTTTTTGAAAAATGCCGAAAACCTTCGTTCTTTTCGATAAACCTTCATATTTAATTTCCAATGGTGTGTTTGATATTTCACTTATTGTCCTCCCTCTACCTCCCTCCAAAGGGAGAAAATTTGGTATCAAACACGTCATCTTATTTAGTCCCGAAGGGATGCCTTTGGCGTTCGTTTTTACTTATATTGATTCTCATAATAACGATAGTGTTTTAATTAATTGACTATTTTCTGCGGGTGTGCCCACCGATATTCTTATACAATTAGGCACCTGCTTATTTCTATTTCTCGTTATTATTTGCTGCGCAATTAATTTCTGGTATAACTCATTGGCATTATCCACTTCAATCAGTATGAAGTTGGCATCAGATGGGTAAATTTTCTTCACCAAACTTATCTGTTGAAGTGCAGTGAGTAACCGTGTTTTTTCTTCCAAAATAATGGCTAACCGATCCTTATAAGTTGCATAGTTAACAAGTGCATCAATGGCTGCTTGCTGGTTGATCCCACTTACATTGTAGGGAGGCTTTACTTTGTTGTAAATCGATATTATCTTCTGGTTAGCGTAGGCGGTTCCTACTCTAGCTGTTGCTAACCCCCAGGCTTTGCTGAATGTCTGACTAACAATCAAATTGTTGTATTGATCAATCAGACTGATTAACGATTTTTCATCAGCAAAGTCGATATACGCCTCATCAAGGATGACAATGCCATTGAAGTTGTTCAATATATATTCAACATCACTTTTGCGCATCAAATTGCCTGTCGGATTGTTGGGAGAACAAATGAAAATCAACTTAATGCTGCTATCGGAGAAGTAAGGTGTCAATTGATCTACTTCAATTTGGAATTCTTGATTTAGGGGAAGCTTTACTAGCACCACATCATTGATAGCAGCAGATACCTCATACATGCCGTAAGTAGGTGAGAAGGTCAGGGCTTTATCAAACCCCGGTCTGCAGAATATCCTGAATGCCAAATCAATGACCTCATCACTGCCGTTGCCAACAAAAATATTGTTCGTGTTTACTTCTTTAAGCTTTGCTAACTTTTGTTTGAGCTCCTTTTGGTAAGGATCTGGATAGCGGTTTAGCATTCCAAATGGATTTTCATTGGCATCTAAAAAGATACCTTCCTTGCCTGTGAATTCGTCTCGTGCACTAGCGTAGGGCTGCAATTCCAATATGTTTGGGCGAACCATGTTTTCTATTTTAATCATTTTCAATCTCCTTTAGCCTTAAACTCACTGCATTTTTATGTGCCAATAACCCTTCGGCCTCAGCCATTATTTCTATGGCTCTGCCAATGTTGCCAATACCTACTTTACTCAATTCCTGGTAGGTTATTTTCTTGACAAAACTGTCCAATGAAACACCACTGTAGCTTTTGGCAAATCCGTTGGTGGGCAAGGTGTGGTTGGTGCCACTGGCATAATCTCCAGCAGCTTCACAACTGTAGTTACCCAAGAAGACCGATCCGGCATTGACAATTCCGTTTACAAACTGTTGGGCATTTTCCGAAGCAATTATGAGGTGCTCGGGAGCATATTGGTTACTAAATTCAAAGCACTCAGCCATGTTATTTAGCACAACGGCAGCACTATTAGCTAGTGCCTTTAGTGCTGTTTCTTTCCTTGGCAGCAGTGCTACTTGCTTTTCTACTTCAGCCAAACATTGCTCAATTATTTTTGTGCTATTGCTCAGTAAAATGACCTGACTATCTTCCCCGTGTTCAGCTTGTGATAATAAATCAGCAGCTACAAAAGCAGGTTGGCAAGTATCATCGGCAATTACCAACACTTCACTTGGGCCAGCCGGCATATCAATAGCCACTCCAGATTGTTGGATGAGCTCCTTGGCTTTGGTTACGTATTGATTTCCAGGCCCGAAAATTTTATAGACCTGAGGAATGGTGTCTGTGCCATAAGCCATGGCTGCCACGGCCTGAGCACCACCTACTTTGTAGATTTTGGTGATTCCCAACAGGTTAGCAGTATATAGTATGGCTGGATTGATCTTCTGATTTTTGTTTGGTGGGGTACAAAGAACCACCTCCTTACAACCTGCTAATTGTGCGGGAATTCCCAACATTAAAATGGTAGAAAATAAAGGGGCACTCCCTCCAGGAATGTACAATCCGACTTTCTCTATGGCAATTGATTTTCGCCAGCACTTGACACCGGGAGTGGTCTCTACAGTTTCCTCTTGGATTAGTTGGGCTTCGTGAAAGGCGGTAATGTTTTTACGAGCCACTTGTATAGCCGCTTTCAGTTGCCAAGGTACCTCGGCAATAGCTTCCGTTACTTCTCGTTCAGAAACAGCTAAACTTCTTAATGTAACCCCATCAAAAAGGCTAGTATATTTAATTAGAGCTTTGTCTCCATTTAGTTTAACTTCATTTATAATGGAGTTTACAGTTTCGTTAAGCCGCTCCTTATTGATTACGGGACGTTGAGTGAGCATTGCCCATTGCTCCTTGTTTGGTTTATTATAAGTCTTCATTAGATCACCATTTTATCAATTGGTACAATTAAAATATCTTCCGCTCCGGCAGCTTTTAGCTCATCAATTACTTCCCAAAACTGGTTTTCATCGATTACAGAATGCAAAGAGCTCCAGCCTTTCTCGGCCAAGGGAAGTAGCGTAGGGCTTTTTAATACAGGTAAAATATTGGTGACGGCTTCAATCTTGTCGTTAGGTACATTCATTAAAATATACTTGCTGTTTTTAGCTCTCAGCACGGCTTTAATTCTGAATACTAGCCTGTCCAGAATGGCTTCTTGCTGTGCCGAAAGTTGCTGCGACTTTACCAATACGGCTTCTGACCTAAGGATGATTTGTGTTTCCCTTAAACCGTTTTTAAAAAGCGTACTGCCAGAGCTTACGATATCACAAATACCATCTGCCAAGCCAATGTTAGGAGCGATCTCAACCGACCCGGAAATGGTGTGTATCTCTGCTTGGATGTTGTTTTTATCTAAATAGGCTTGAAGTGTAACAGGGTAGGAGGTGGCTATCTTTTTCCCGTTAAAATAGCTGAGTGTATCCTCTTCTACTTCTTTAGGAACGGCAAGGGATACTTTACATTTGGAAAACCCCAATTTCTCTACTACGGCAACTTGCTTTTGGCTTTCTAATAGCAGATTTTCCCCGATAATGGCAATATCAACCGTTCCATCCTCTAAGTATTGTGGGATATCTGAGTTGCGCAGATATAAAATTTCCATTGGGAAATTGTCAACCACTACCTTTAGTTGGTCTTTACCATTGTTGATGGCAATGCCACAATCTTTTAAGAGTTTTAAAGAATCTTCGTGAAGACGCCCGCTTTTCTGAACTGCAATTTTTAGTTTACTCATTTTTAGTTTTAATGGTCTGAGCAAACCTTAGGCATAAAAAAACACCGTCTGATTTACTCAGACGGTGTTTTTGATATATTTAGAATTACTTACATACCATTATCACTTCGCCTGAGGGCAAATATGAGAATGATGGTGATGTAGTGTAATAAAATTCATTTCTTGTATATGTTGTTGCAATGCTACTTCTTTTTTTTAGAAAAGGAATGGTTATTGAGATTTTATTGATGTTTGAATTTGATGGTAGCGAGCTACCCTTGGCTGGTGCAAGCTTGTAGCTCGTTCCCTTAAATATCCTTTCTCAACTACTCGTACTATCATATGTAATCAATTTCTAACAATCCCTTACCACCTGCATAATCAATTGCACTGCTGTACTTCCAATGTTCAGCTTCATTAACAAAGCCAGCTTCAACCGGATTTTGATGAATATAATCTACTTTCTGATCAATAACTGTCGGACTCCATAGTTCAATAGGATGGTTATGTTGTTGCCAAAACTGCCTATATTTTACATTGCTATTTTTTTGTCCAGCACGTTCCATTAACCAAAGTAGATACTCTTTTCGGCTTTCTTGTGGGTTTAGTTTAATAGCTTCTTGTAGTTTTTTGGAGGTGTAGGTCTTCATTTCTTTCATCAAGACTGAGGGGTTAGATTCCTTGGCTCTAAAAATCAAATGAATATGGCTTGTCATAATGCAGTAGGCATAAATTTCCATTCCTTTTTGCTTCCTGCAATAATCTAAACTTTTGATAATCAGGTCAAAGTACAGATCACGAACAAAAATATCAAGCCAATATACAGTAGCAAAACTGACAAAATACAAACCTTCTTTATTGTAGAACTTGTAATTCCTACTCATGAAATAAAACTAATTAGTTTGGTTGTAAATTGGAAGGAGGTTATAGAATTAGGAGGTACGAGCTACAAGCTCGCACCAGCATGAGAGGTTTTTTTAGTTTATTCTACTGATTTCAATTTTGAATCTGTCTTTATGTGGTTTAGCTTCATAAATTTTAATACCTATATGCTTTTTATTTACAAGTTGAATTAATTTTCGTCTCTCTGTTAAATTCATGTTATAGCCCAATATAATTTCTTTAAATGCTTTTTTTGGTAACATGATTTTTCTGTCATCAATATGATTTTTAGTTAGTCTAAACTCATCTTCATATGACCATTTATCCCATTTACTAAAAATCTGTTTTTCAAAATTTTCAGTTAGATTACCCTTTGGTAAAATTGTAGGAAAGTCAGAGTGGTATCCAACTTTCCCTAAATAATCCACGTTTTCTATTTTTAGTAATTCTGAAGAATCAAAACCAACACAAAATCCACTATGAGCATTTGCATAATGTCCCCACATCAATATATCATCATTATGCTGTGTGAGACTAAAAATTCCCATTCTACTATCTAAATTTTTAAAATATTCTGAGTCATTTTTTTTAAATGATGTTGGGCTAATTGACCCTTCAATAACCTGTTTTTTTGCAAAATTTCTTATTTCATCCACGCTTGCATTTGGATAACAAGCCTTTGCCACGCTGTAGTAAATGTCTTCGAGTTGTCTTTCTGGTTCTATATCATATCTGATCGGTATTTTACAATCGAATGGGTCATTGAAACTTTTGGGTGAGGCAAAAAATGCAATTTGTTTGTGTAGAAGCTCTCGGTGATATTTATTGTTCCAGTCTCGAAACTTATACAGGGTATCAGGCAATTTGAAATCTCCTAGTTTCTTTGTCATTCATTATTTGATTTTGAGGATTGGCGGTAAATTTATTTACAGCAGCGCCAAATATTCAGCTAAATTTAATGAATTATTTACATATAATAATTATAAAAATAGCCAGACATATCGAATTAAGATGGAATCCCATTTATTAGGAGGTACTATTTTTATTACTAAATTGAGCCTTTCTTTTAAACTCCCGTATGAAAAAGTTAGTGTTTCCTCATCCTTTAGTTCTCCTCCTCCTTTGCATTATTGTGGCTGCTTTGGCCAGTTATGTAGTTCCAGCAGGTCAGTTTGACCGCACCATCAATGAACAAACTGGAAGGGAAGTAGTGGTGCCCGGTTCTTATCATAAGGTAGATGCTAGCCCGGTCGGATTTTTTCAAACTTTAGTCGCGGTACCCTTGGGATTAGAGAGAGCTGCTTCAGTTGTGTTCCTTGTTTTTATAGTAGGTGGTGCCTTTGTGGTGATAGATAAAACAGGGGCACTAAACAGCGGAATGGAGTACCTTGTCAAGAGGCTCGAAAGCAAGGAAATGCTAGTGATCCCCATATCGATTTTAGTTTTCGCCAGCCTAGGAGCACTACAAAATTTTCAGGAAGAGATTATCCCATTAGTGCCTATTTTATTGATATTATGCCGCAGACTGGGTTTTGATAATCTTACTGCAGCAGCCATTAGCATTGGGGCGGCTATGGTAGGTTCTTCTTTTAGCCCCATGAATCCTTTTCAAGTGGGGATAGCCCAAAAATTGGCAGATCTGCCGTTGTTGTCCGGTGGAGGGTTTAGATTGATCTTTTTATTAATTGCCATAGGGGTCTATATGATCATTGTTTGGAGAAGGGCGCTAAAGACAAGAATAGCACCTGAACGGGGAGGAATTGAAATAGTGGTGGGAAATCAGATATCAACTTCACAAAGGTTGATACTCGTTATATTGATGCTAACCTTTACATTCTTTGTGGTAGGAGTGATTTTCTGGGGCTGGGGATTTCAGGAGATGTCGGCAGCCTTCTTACTTTCAGGAATTATATGTGGGTTAATCGGTGGGCTAAAAGTAAGAGGTACAGCCGAAGCATTTGTTTCAGGATTTCAGGAAATGGCCTATGCCGGTATTCTCATTGGATTTGCCAGTGGCATTTTTGTGGTGTTGGAGCAGGGTCTTATTATTGATTCGATTGTCCATAACCTATTCTCTTCCATCTCTTCCTTGCCTAAGGAATTGTCTTTAACAGGAATTACATTTATCCATACACTCATTCATTTTCCAGTTCCCAGTGTAAGTGGCCATGCGGTACTCACACTGCCCATCTTAGTTCCCCTTTCTGATCTAATGGGGGTTTCCCGTCAGGTTACGGTACTCTGCTATCAATATGGTGCTGGAATGGGTGAATTTCTAACGCCAACCAACGGGGCGTTAATGGCGATATTGGCTGCAGCTAGTGTACCTTTTAATCAGTGGTTCAAATTTGCCTTGAAAGTGTATGGCGCTTTAATTGCCCTTGGGTTAATCGCTATTTATTTGGCAATGTATATTGGGTTGTAGGTTTTTTACTACTAACAATTGTAAGGTTTACTAATCCTGGGAGGCTTAGTAAACCTCGAAGAGTCTATTCAAAAATGGCTACTGCTCTTACCGGTGATCCTGTGCCACCACGGATTTTTAATGGGAGACCAATAAAACGAAAACGACCTCTGTCTATTAATAAATGAAGGTTGATAAGATTTTCATAGTGTGTAAAGCCCAATTCACCGCAAATTTTATGTACGTCTTTGTTAGAAACGCCCGATACACCGGGCGCCATGGTCTCAACACCAAATGCCGCGATTTCCTTTTGACCTAACCATCGCGTAGCCTGTGCACTAAGTCCGGGGCCTTTAAACCAATCAGGTTTGCCAAAAGTCTTTCTGTAATGGTCTGTATAAATCAGGACGGTGTCACCACTTTTAATTTCAGTACCAGCTGCAAGGCATGCATTTTCAAGGTCAATGATCTCAATAAGTTGGCTGGGTTTTTTCGTTGAAAGATCTAAACATAGGCCTTCTGTATAAAAGGTGGTGAGCGACATTGTATCAATAGATTGTCCCTTGTACTTAGCTCCCATATGATTGAGCGCATCCACATGTGTACCCGTATGTTCGCCAAGTTCTAATTTATTGACGCTTGGAGAAGAGGTGGTGGCATTTGCTATCCCTTCCCATTCTTCATGCGTGGCATGAACCGATATTTTGACATCGGGTAGCCCTTTGTAAACAGGCATACCCGAAAATATCTCCTGGCTTAAATCTATTATTTCCATGCTAGTCGTTTTGACAATATAAGGGCTATTTTCCAAATCCCAATATCAGTTAATTATGTTTTAATTGCCCTTGGGTTAATCACTATTTATCTGGCGATGTATATTGGGTTATAGTTTTTTACTACTAGCAATTATAAGGTTTACTAATCCTAGGAGGTTTAGTAAACCTCCTGGAAGGCTTAGTAAACCTTCTCGTAGGCTTAGTAAGTCTTAGTAACAACATCCTGCCCTTGGGTTAATCGCTATTTATCTGGCGATGTATATTGGGCTGTAAATGAATCATGGTTTTTGGATTTCCTTAAGCATTTTATACGATAATAACCTGGCGGTATGATCATAAATGTGCGAAACTACCATGAGTTCATCGATCTGAGTATCATTAACAAATGTGTTTAGGCTTTGTTTAATATCTTCTGCATTACCCACAAAGGAATAAGTCAAAAGCTGTTGCATCACTTGCTCAGCTTCAGGTGGAAGTGCAAAGGTCTCATCTGGAGGCTGAAGCGGGGATCTGTTTTGAGTGAGAATGCCCAAAAATATTTTTTTCATAGAAGTGGCCAATAATTTAGCTTCCCTTGTAGTTTCGGCAGCAATGACGTTGACACAGGCCATCACGTAGGGCTCTTTTAGTTGTTCCGATGGTTTGAAATTGGTATGGTAAATATGTAATGCTTCGTGAAGTAACCGTGGGGCAAAATGACTGGCGAAAGCATAGGGTAAGCCCAATGAAGCCGCTAAATGTGCACTGTCGGTACTTGACCCTAAAATCCAAATAGGAATATTGAGCCCTTCTCCAGGGATGGCTCTCACCGCACTTACCTTATTTTCTAACGACAGGTAATTCTGCAATTCCTTTACTGTCTCTGGAAATCTAAAAGCTGCCTGATCATCTCTCTGAAGTGCTCGTGCAGTCTGTTGGTCGGTACCGGGAGCCCGGCCTAGTCCTAAATCAATCCGGTCAGGATAAATAGAGGCAAGAGTTCCGAATTGTTCGGCTACTATTAAAGGAGCGTGGTTGGGAAGCATTATCCCACCCGAACCCACCCTGATGGTAGAAGTGCCTCCTGCGATATAACCAATTAAAACAGCCGTGGCCGAGCTTGCGATACTGGGCATGTTGTGATGTTCTGCCAGCCAATATCGATTGTAACCAAGTTGCTCCGTTTGCTGTGCAAGATCTAAACTGTTTTTAAATGAATCGCTGGGAGTATAACCTTCTAATATCAAAGCCAAATCCAAAACGGACAAGGGTATTTTTGTAAAGTCTTTTTTCATGAAATCGGAACCGTTGGGGCTAATTAAATTTTTGTGAGAACACTGAAATGGTCGGCAACACCAACCATTGGTCTTCGAGTCAATGAACAGAGAATATCAACTAATAATTTCCAGAATAGACCTCTATTAGACATTTCCCCATTGAGGTTACTGATTAAGGCGTTTTATTTAAAATGAAAGCTATTTTCCAAATCCCAACATCCGTTAAATACTGCTTTGATTCTACAAATCCGGCATTTTTATATAAGCTGATAGCAGGACCATTGGCCAAACCTGTTTCTACAGTAATTGTTTTGGCTTGCCCTATTTCTTTTGCAAATGAAACCAATTTTCTGCCAATCCCTTGTCGGAAATAAGTGGGAGATACAACCAAACTACAGATATGGATACCTGATTCTTTACTCTCTATTTCCATCACCGCAGCCAGGGAATCTTTTACCTTATATCCATAGAACATGGTGGAACTCTGTTGGATGGCATTAGCAGTTCTTTTTAATGGTGGAAAATCAGTGGCCTTTAGTAACTGAGCCTCAACAGCATAGGATACTTGAAACACCTCATATATTTGGTTGGCAATGGGTGCAATCTTATGATTGAGAATACTGATCATCAGCAGAATAACACTAATTGGCGGCTGAACCAATATTGCCCAGAGCTAAGATGACATTCTTATTAGGGCCATCATCTTGGTGAATTTTAATGTGGCCGTCAAAATTGATAAAGTCGTCATAAGTCATTGGTGTCTCATCATTAAGGGCATTGGCCAGTGAAATGCTCTCGCCTGTATTACCGTTGACTGGAGTAAGTAGTAGCGCCATATCTGCATCAGGGTTACTGATATTGCCATAATGTAAATGAGCGGGGTGGTTAATATCACCTTCTGTTCCCGTCAAACTTATTTTTATCTCGGTTAGATTATCCCTTCGTTCACGAAATACAACAAAGCCGTTAACTGGAAAATTAGAGGCTTGGCTTAACGCATATTGTTGCTCGTTACCCGTGTAAACAGAAACTTCTTCATCGGTGTCGCAGCCAAGTAAACAAAACAATAATATGATGAGTGATAATTTTTTCATAAACATTTTAATTCTGAATCTTCAACTAAGTTAAACGATTCCAAACTATTATTATTGACGGGGTAGCGGCAATTTATGTTGTCTCAGAAATGAAAGCCTATCCCAATAACCACGTTGGAATTTTATTTTACCATCAATAACATGGAAGAAACCACAGCCTCGCAGTCCCAGGGGATCTTTCCATTCTAAGATAGCCCATTCACCATCTTCAAATATGTTTTCAATGATGCAGACCATATCCGCAGTGGCGAATTCATCCACAAACATTTGATAAATTGCTTCTTTACCTATTATTGGTTCTTGATTTACCTGGTGGTTGATAGCCTCTTCATGATAATACTCAGCGAGTGTTTTTGCATCAGCGGTATTGAAGGTGTCCACCCATTTTTTGATCAGCTCTTTTGGTTTCATAACGGTGATTTTTTAATACGCTATTGTAAATGTGGTACCCTTCTCAACTTCACTGGTAACAGAAAGAGTGGCATTGTGAAGATTGATTATCTGTTTGCATAAAGCCAATCCAATGCCCGAACCATTAGCCTTAGTGGTAAAAAAGGGGATAAAAATTTTATCAATTTTATCTTCACTGATGCCAATCCCATTATCTGTAAATTCCATGGTAATTTGTTCGCCTTTGGTGGCCTTGATGCTAAGGGCGCCTTTATCCATACCTTCAACGGCTTCAATGGAATTCTTAATCAGGTTGATAAATACCTGTTCCATCAAATCTTTATCTGCAATGAGTATAATGTCCTTATCGATTTCAACCTCAATTTGTACTTTATTTGCCTGCTCTTGAAACAGGATCAAAATCCGCTCAATACTCTTTCTAAGGTTGACCTCGGTAAAGTTAGGCTTTGGGATTTTGGTCAGCTTTCGATACGAATCAGTAAAATTTTGAAGTCCCTGACTCCGAAGTTCGATGGCTTCCAAACCCTGACTCACTTTTTTGATGGTATCCTTATTATCAGGTTCGTTTTCCACGATTTGCTTTAGAGTCCCCGATAGTGACGTGATAGGGGTAACCGAGTTCATTATTTCATGGGTTAACACCCTGATCAGTTTTTGCCAGGCTTCCAATTCATTGGAATCGAGTTCATTTTTTATATTTTGAATAGAGACTAATTTAAAAAGATCATTCCCTAATTTGAATTCAGATGCATGGAATGACAGGTGCAGAAGTTCATTTTTTATGCTGATTTTCAGCAAGCGGTTTTCCCTTGGCTTGATGTCATAAAGAATGTCAGTAAGCCGCTTGTCTACCGTACTGAGATTACTTAAAAAGGCCATTTGAGGTCGGTTCAGCATTTTTTGCAATGCCCGGTTCATTAACTGGATTTTCCCTTTTTCATCAAAACTGATAATCCCTACCCGTACATGATCTACAAGTGCCTCAAGGTATAGCTGCTGCACTTCTTTTGCGGCACTTATTTGTTCAAATTTATTGGTGATTTTGTTGAAGGCACTGTACAACCCACTGAAGGATTTTCCTTTCCCCTTTTCGGAAAATTTGGTAGTGAAATCATCCTGAAGCAAGGCCAGTAAAAAAGCCGTGAAATCCCTGTTGGTTTTGTCCACATACCAGACAAATTCGATCATGGCAATAATTAGAAATATGAAAACATATACTGAGCGCAAGTAGTGAATATCTACCATTAGAAAATACACTAGCATAGCGATCATGCTGCATATAATCAGTAACCGAATAAGAATGCTGACTCTAAAATTTTTAATCATTACAATCCGTATTTTTCCATTCTTCTGTACATAGCGCCTCTTGAAAGTCCTAATTCTTTGGCGGCATGACTTATATTGCCACTATATTTTTTGATCACCTGTTTGATTGCCCATTCTTCCAGATTCTCAAGGTTATAATTATCAAGTTCGGCATTAAGAGACTCTTGTTTTCTTAAAAAGTTGAAGTCAGCGGTGGTTATACTTTCGTTTTCACATAGAATAGCCGCCCGTTCAATGGCATGTTGCAGCTCACGGATATTACCGGGCCAATCATGTTTTTTCAATTGAGCGTATATTTCCTTATCCACACTCAATTTGTTCTTGTGGTATTTCCTTTGGTATTTATTTAGGAAGTGGTTCACCAGTTCGGGAATATCCTCTAGCCGTTCCCTAAGGGAAGGAATAAGAATTTCCACGGTATTAATCCTATAGAAGAGGTCTTCCCTGAAATCGCCTGATTCAACGGCCTCTTTTAAATTGAGATTGGTGGCACAAATTATTCTCACATCGATATCAATGGGGGTATTGCCACCTAGTTTCGTGATCTGCCTTCGCTGCAATACCGTCAGTAATTTCGTTTGTAGATTTAATGGGAGATTGCCTATTTCATCCAAGAAAATTGTGCCTCCAGAGGCAGCTTCAAACTTGCCAATACGTTCTTCTTTGGCGTCAGTAAAGGCTCCTTTTTTATGCCCAAACAGCTCACTCTCAAAAAGATTTTCGGGAATACTTCCTAAGTCAACCGCTATAAATATTTCATTCGCACGATTCGACTTATTATGAATGGCCCTTGCGGCTACTTCCTTGCCCGTCCCATTTTCACCTAAAATCAAAACATCCGCATCGGTTGGGGCTACTTTACCAATTACCTTTTTGATATGCTGCATGGCCTGTGATGAGCCTATCATATCACGGTATTGATTGTCGATGTCGGAGGTAATAACTTTTTCCCTCGTTTCAAGTTGTTTGACTCTTTTTTCCTGGCTTCCAAGTTTCAGAGCATTATGCACGGTGACGAGCAACTTCTCATTTTGCCAAGGTTTTACAATAAAGTCAATAGCTCCTTTTTTCATTGCTTCCACAGCAACATCCACTTCACCATAGGCGGTCATCAGTAACACGACTGTATTGGGACTGATAGATTTGATTTTTTCAAGCCATAGTAAACCCTCTTTGCCAGAGGTTTCACCTTGGGTAAAGTTCATATCCAGCAGCACCAAATCAAAAGCATGCTCTTTGAAGGCCTCTTCTATTTGTATTGGATTGTTGATTTTTTTTACGTCAGTATAGCGTTGCTCCAATAGCAACTGCGCTGACAATAAAATCATGTCATCGTCATCTACTATTAATATGTTGCCCTTTTCTTTCATTTATTTTTTGTCACAAAGCTTACCAAGCCTTAGAGGCTTAGTAAGCTTTAAAACTTTTTATTCAATTTCAAATTCAGTTCCTCTTTTAAATAATTTAGCAGCGTGGTATTCAATAAATGACTTTCTGCCGCCAAACCAATTAAGGACATATTCTTTATTAATTAGGCTCACCGAATCCATTAATATTTCATTGTATGAAGAATATTCCCAATCAGAATAATCTTTTACAAATCCATGATGAACGGGATTATTATGGATATAAGTTATTATTTGACTGAGATAATTATCAGAATTGACTTCAATTCGTTTGAATCGCTTTTGAAACAGGCTTCCTACACGAGATTGTTGTTTGTTGAAGGCTAGTGCATAGCTCATGAATAGCTTTTTGAATTGTTCTTCAAGAACTAAATTAATGTTATCAGTCTTCCCAAGTATTTGAGGCTTGGGAAGACTTTCCGAAAGGCAATTCTCACTTTTTACCCGTATCAAAAAATGAAAATGATTGGGCATTAAACAGTACGAAAGAATATCAGCGAAGGGGTCTATATAGCGTTCCCATTTACTTAGAAAATATTGGTAATTGCCTTTATCTCGAAAAATATTTTCTCGATTATTACCACGATTAAATATGTGATAATATTTTTCGAACTCAAATTTTGAATGATAGTCAGTCATTATCTTTTATTTGGTATTTCTCATCCATTGCATGAGACCTACTAATCCTGATGGGCTTAGTAGGTTTTGGTAAGTCTCCAGTTTCAATTCGTAAATCTAAATCTATCCACACAAATATCAATAAAAAGTGTCCATGAATGGGCAGTTGGGTGTTTTATGAATGGGCAGTTGAGTATGTTTATTTATTCGATATACATATAAATAACTGATAATCAGTTATTTAAATTAATGGCACATGAGTTGGTAACCCATGATCAGAATAACACTAAAGCCGATGCTTAAGAACTATATCAAAATCACATTGCGGAATATGGTAAGGAATAAACTCTTTACCGCGATTAATATTTTAGGCCTTTCAGTGAGTATTGCATGCTGCCTGCTACTCTTTTTATATGTGTCTGACCAACTGAGTTATGACACGCAGCACGGTGACAATGTCTATAGAGTAACGGGCGAGATTACACAAAAAGGCGGTAGTGAAATGAAAATGCCTACCTGCTCAGTTCCGGTGGGACCTGTCATCCGGCAAGAGATACCTGAAATAGAAGAGGCAGCCAGGCTAATTTCCACGGAATTTTTTGGCAAAGACATCGTCACTTTAGGTGAGGATTCTTATTATATAAAAAATGGGGCAGCTGCGGATTCAACCTTATTTCAAGTATTGAAATATGATATTATTTCTGGCAATCCAGCGATGCCACTCCCCAATGGAAACTCTGTAGTACTGGAAAAGGAGTGGGCACAGAAGTTATTTGGAAATGACATAGCCATTGGTAAAACAGTAAAAATAAGTACTGGAATGGGCGTTTCGGATTATGAAGTCACGGCCGTTTATGACAAAAGTGCGTATCGCACTCACCTCTCACCCTCATTTATCATTTCCTTATCCAATGTGGATTGGAATAACTTCATTAAATATCTATCCTCACAATGGGTAACCAATAACCTGACCTACACTTATGTGAAATTATCGAATGGGGCCAAGTCCGAACCGGTGGTTGAAAAAATAGATCAAATATTTCAAAGAAATGGTGCAGAGGATATGAAAACCTATGGCATGGGCAAAGTAATGAGCTTGCAACCTGTGTCTGAAGTACATACCGATATTGACTATTTCGGTGGTACTGATACTGGAGTGAGTATGACCTTTATTAATGTCCTTATCGGAATAGGCGTCTTGATTTTAGTATTGGCTTGCGTCAACTATATAAATCTATCTACTGCACAGGCTAGTAATCGGGCATTGGAAGTGGGTGTCCGTAAAGTGATGGGCATTTCTTCAAGGGGACTGGTCACACAGTTTCTGGGAGAATCATTTATTATCGTTTTCATTTCATTGGTTATTAGTATTTTATTGGCTGAATTGACCATGCCCATATTCAATTCTTTGGTAGATCAACCCATTGCCTTTACTTCAGCCAATATTGGAACCATAGCTTTGTACATGACCTTCTTTCTGTTTGTTACAGCATTTGTGGCAGGTATTTATCCCGCCATTTATTTGGCGTCCTTCAAACCCACCGCTGTATTAAAAGGGAAGAATAAGGACAAGGGAGGAGTGGCTCTTCTTAGAAAAATATTGGTAGTTGGTCAATTCGTAATTTCCATTGTGTTAATCAGTGCCATTTTAGTGATTTCTGAACAGGTAGATTTTATAAAAAACAAGGATCTTGGCTTTCAATCAACATCCAGAGTCGTTGTACCCCTTGCCAATGACCTTAATGTGAAAGCACCTTTGCTCAAACAAAAATTTAAAACGTTATCACAAGTTCATCAGGTAGGCGGTGTGGACTACATACCGGGCACATTCATATTTAGCGACCTTTTTCTTTATCGCAAAGGGCAAACGATGGACGATGCCATCCATATCTATCAAAATGAAGTCGACCCGGATTATGTAAAAACGCTGGGAATGAAACTGCTGGCTGGGAAGCAGTTCAGGAATAACGTAGTAGATGACTCATTAACAAGCCGTGTGATCCTAAACAGGGAGGCCTCCAGACAGTTGGGTTTCACGCCAGAGGAGGCAGTAGGTGAGCAGCTATATGCCCAATGGAGAGAAATAACCTATAGTTTCAATGTGGTTGGTGTTATCGAAGATATTAATCAATCCTCATTGCACAGCAGCATAGAGCCGGTAATGTTCGTTTGTGGAAATGGCGAAGTCCCCAATTTAATCGTTGAGACTGATCTTAAGGACTATGGCCAAACAATGGCGGCCTTGAAATCGGTTTGGAAAGAATTGATTCCAGATGCCCCTTTTGAGGCATTTTCACTGAACGATCATTTGATCAAACAGTATGAGAGTGATTTCAAAACGTTCAACCTGATCAAGTATTTCGCCATCATTTCCGTCTTCATTAGCTGCATGGGATTATATGCCCTGTCTATGTTTGTGGCAGAACGTAAATTCAAGGAAATAGGGGTAAGAAAGGCACTCGGGGCTGACATCAAGGATATTCTTCTATTGGTGTCAAAGGATCTGTCGTTACTGGTGATTATCGCCTTTGTGTTGTCTGTTCCAATTTCCATTTATACTATGGATAAGTGGCTGGATGGCTTTGCTTATAAAATAACACAGGGTGCATGGACATACGTTGTGGCGGGATTGGCGACTATACTTATAGCGTGGTTGACGATAGGCTATCAGTCAGTACGGGCCGCACGAACCAATCCAATAGATGTACTTAAAGATGAATAAAAAGTAAAATAGAGTCGATATGCTTAAAAATCATATAAAAATCGCTTTTAGAAACTTAATGAGATTTAAAGTTTACGCAGCCATCAATCTCATTGGGTTAGCCCTTGGATTGACGGTTGGGTTACTCATTCTCATATTTGTTACCGATGAATTGTCGTTTGATAAATTCCATGTAAATGGTGACAGGATATATAAAGTAGTAACCCACAACAAAAAAGGAGGTACATCAGAGACTAACGCCTGGCCAGTGGCTTATAAATTAAAGCATGAATTTCCTGAAGTGGATAAGATGGTTTATACCAGAAATGCTTCCTCATTATTGGTCAACTATGAGGGGAAAGAATATGAGCATAATACCTACTATGCTGGGCCCGATTTCTTCAACATATTTTCCTTTAATATGGTTGAAGGTGATCCTCAACATGCCTTGGATGATCCATTCAGTCTAGTGATAACCGAAAGCATTAAAAAGCGATATTTTGGCAATGATGTGGTGCTGGGCAAAACCCTCACATTGCTAGATACTGTAGATTTTAAAATAACAGGAGTGATTAAAGAGGTGCCTCAGCAGTCGAGTATTCAATTTGAAATGCTAGTCTCTTTTGCAACTTTAGAAAAACTCAATGGGTTTAGTTATAGCGATGGCTGGGGCAATTTTAATGTCAGAAATTATATACTGCTTAAGAAGGGTGCCAATATTCAGTCACTGGCCAGCAAAGCTAAAGACATGTACATGGACAAGGCCAATGCCGGGGACCGTTTTCGTGAATTGGGAATGGACTTTGACGTGCAGTTTATACCATTGGCCGATATTTATCTTAAGTCAGATGTCCGCAATGGGTTTGGGCCCAAAAGCTCCATTGACAAGATTTACCTAGTATCGGGGATTGCTGTTTTCGTGCTTTTACTGGCCTGTATCAATTTCATCAACTTAACTACGGCACGCTCAGTTTTCCGAGCCAAGGAGGTGGGGCTTCGCAAAATAGTAGGCTCATCTCGCGGGGCATTATTTGTCCAGTTTTTGGGCGAGGCTTTTATGCTGACCATTATGGCTATGGGCTTAGTGGCCTTACTGATTGATTTTACCCTTCCATTTTTCAATCAATTGATGGATAAGCAATATGCTATAGGAACCCTTTTCACACCCACAGTGCTAATAGGTGCCATTATTATCACCCTGCTTGTAAGTTTCTTTTCTGGAGTTTATCCAGCATTGGTATTATCCGGTTATAAACCAGTTGAGGTGCTCAAGGGACGTATGCATTCAAGTGCCAAAGGGGTAAGACTCAGAAGATCATTGGTTGTATTTCAATTCTTAATTTCAGGGGCACTTGTACTTGCTACACTCATCGTACTGAAGCAACTCGATTTTATGAGAAATCAGGATTTGGGTTTTGCCAAAGATCAAATATTGGTATTGGATGCTACCCGAGTAAAAAGATCAACTAACCAAGAACCCTTTATCAATGCTATCAAAGGATTGAGTTTTGTAAAGGACGCTTCCTTTACCAATGCCCTTCCAGGTCGTCCGGGTTGGCTCGGGCAATGGGCTTATCCTGAAGTAATGTCAGAAGCAACTCAGGTAGACACAGAGTACATGGCCATTGATGAAAACTATCTTAATACTTTGGATTTGAAATTATTGGCAGGCAAAAACTTTGATTTAAATAATCCTGCCGAGTTGGATGAGGGCGTTATTATCAACGAAACTACGGTGAAGGCCATGGGGTGGCAAACTCCAGAAAATGCAATTGGCAAAAAGATTGTTTCCCCTTCTGAGAGGCCACAAGGCACTGTAATTGGAGTAGTTAGCGATTTTCATGGTCAAGGCCTTCAATACAAAATCTGGCCAATGGTTATGGATTATCGCAGTTATGAATATGGAAGGTATTATGCCATAAGGTTTACCACCGGAGCTACCTCACAACTAATTGATGACGTTAAGCAACAATGGAATACTTATCTGGGAGACAATACCTTTGATTACTTTTTCCTCGATCAGGACTTTGACAGACAATACAAATCCGAAGAGCGATTAATGACTTTTTACGTAGTATTTGCAATACTTACGGTTGTTATAGCGGTGATAGGGCTACTGGGTTTGGTATCGTTCATGGTGGTGTCGCGCACCAAAGAAATAGGGATCAGAAAAGTGCTTGGCGCGGGCGTGTTCACGATTGCTGGCATACTCACCAAAGAATTTGTGGCCTTGGTACTCATTGCCAATCTCATTGCTATTCCATTGGTTTGGTATTTTGGTAAACTCTGGTTGGCAGATTTCGCCTATCACATGACCATCGATCCTACAATATTTATATATGCCTTATTGGCATCGATCACATTGGCAGTGGTTACCATAAGTTTCCAAACCATAAAAGCAGCATTGCTAAATCCTGTAGATACGCTTAGAAGCGAATAAAATAAATACGATATGATTAAGAATTATTTAAAAATCGCCTTTAGAACTATTCAAAAGCAGAAGTTTTATGCGCTGGTCAATATTTTCGGCCTTACCGTTGGCCTTACCAGTGTCATCTTGATCGTACTGTATGTCAATGACGAGTTGAGTTATGACAAATTCCATTCAGACTACGATCGAATTTACAGGGTAGTTGAGAATCAGTATTATGCCGATCAGCCCGTGTTCCCTGTAGCAGTTACTCCTGGTCCCCTAGCCCCTTCACTTAAAGCTGATTTTCCGGAAATTGAGTACGCCACCCGGGTAAATTTTAATAATGATCGGTTTGATTATGGGAACGAATCATTTATAGAAAGTGGAGCATTTGTTGATAAGGATTTTTTTAATGTATTCTCTTTTAATTTAATAAAAGGCAACCCTGAAAGTGTTTTTAATCAAATCAATGCACTGGTAATTGATGAAAATCTAGCAGCAAAATATTTTGCCGATGTTGATCCAATAGGCAAGCTCATAAAACTTAATGGAAATAAAGAAATGATAGTGACTGGGGTCATGCAAAATGTGCCAGAAAACTCCCATATCAAGTTTAGTTATTTGATGTCCACAGATCTGCTTCGGACACATTGGGACGGGCTGGACAATGCCTGGGGCAACAATACTTTATACACCTATGTAAAAGTACAGGATGGTATTAAGCTAAATGAACTTAATAGTAAAATAAAGGAGCAAATAAAGCGGAATAGGGAAGGCTCAGTTACTGATATTTATCTTCAACCATTAACCGCCATTCATCTTGATGAAGTAAATTTTACTGCTGATGTGGATGGCAAAGGAAATATAGTTTATGTCGACATATTTTCCATTGTAGCGCTATTTATCCTATTTATCGCTTGTATTAATTTTATGAATCTTGCCACGGCAAGATCAATGAAAAGGGCAAAGGAAGTTGGGCTCAGGAAAACCGTTGGTGCCAGTCGTTATCAATTAATTTATCAGTTTCTTGGCGAATCGATTTTGATGTCTACCATAGCCACATTATTAGCTATCCTATTGGTGGATTTACTCCTTCCGGCATTTAACAATCTTGCTGGCAAAAGCCTTGAGCTCCATTTATTGGATTCAGCCAATGGATTTAAAATATTGTTGTTATTGTTTGCGGCAGCCATTGCAACAGGGGTATTGGCTGGTAGCTACCCTGCTGTTTTCCTATCTTCATTTAAGCCAACCACTGTGCTGAAAGGTCAAAAAGTAAAAGGAGGAGGATTGTTTAGAAAAGTATTGGTGGTACTTCAATTTACTGTTTCAATTGTATTGCTCATCGGGACGATTACCATTTCTAATCAACTTGATTACATTCAATCGAAGAATCTCGGTATCAATAAAGACCAGGTGGTTTATATCCGGTCGTTAAGTGATGATTACCAAATATTTAAAGATGAATTGGAAAATCAGCAGGGGATAATTTCTGTCGGTTTATCAAATCAGCATCCTGCCTATGTACAGAATTCCACCTCTGGAATATCATGGGAAGGAGCCAACCCAGATGAAACTATTTTGATCCATTTAGAAGCGGTAGACCCGGGGTATATTCCTACCATGCAAATTGAGCTGGTAGCGGGCAGAAATTTTTCAGATCAAATCAAATCTGATACAAGTGCAGTGATTATCAACGAGACCGCTTTGAAGTTGATCGGTTACACTGATCCCATTGGCGCCAAATTGTTTGCAGGAGATGAAAGGACAATAATAGGTGTGGCCAAAGATTTTAACTTCAAATCGGTCCATCAGGCCATTGAGCCATTAGTGCTTTTTATGGATCCTGATAGGTATAGTCGAACATTTATAAAAATTGATAAGGAAAACATTAAGGAATCAATGGCCAAGATTAAGGCTGAATGGATCAAATTAAATCCGGAAAGCACGTTTAATGCTACATTTTTGGATGAAGATTTTAACCAATTGTATGCTTCCGAACAAAGAACGAGTACCCTTTTCAACTTCTTTTCAGTACTGGCCATTATTATTTCCTGTTTGGGACTTTTCGGATTGTCTTCCTACATGGCCGAACAACGTACCAAAGAACTTAGCATAAGAAAAGTACTAGGGGCATCTATCGGCAGTTTGTTTTACCTGGTGTCCAAAGATTTTACAGCGCTTGTGCTATTGGCTTTTCTGATAGCTATTCCCATTAGCACTTATTTTATGAATTCCTGGCTCGATTCATTTGCTTATAAAATTCATTTAGGCGCAACGGTATTTATCCTTGCTGGGGTATCAGCTTTGGTTATTGCGCTGGTTACGGTCAGTTATCAATCATTAAACGCGGCTAAGTCCAATCCTGTTAACACCCTTAAAGGGGAATAATTAAGGCAATATTGATGTTAAAAAGTTATTTAAAAATTGCGCTCAGGAATTTCACAAGACGACAGGTCTATTCAATAGTCAATGTTGTTGGTCTGAGTGTAGCTCTCGCCTGTTGTTTGCTAGTTTACCTTTTTGTAAAAAGCGAATTTACCTACGATACTTTTCATGATAACTATGAAAATATTTATCGACTTAATGTCAAAACGAAAAGGAGTGCAGATGGAGACTGGCGTGAACTAGGTGCTGTTGCTGCTGCCATGGCTCCAGCGTTCGCAGAAAATTCCGCAGGAATAGATAAATATGTTCGTCTAAAGGGTGCACTGGCACTTATGAAGGTCAATGAAGAGTATCGTGAAGTGCCCTTTATTTACGCTGACCCTGACATTTTTAAAGTGTTCACATTCCCCCTTTTGCGAGGAGAGTCGAAGTCGTTATTTAATGACCCAAATACGGCTATATTATCTGAAGAATATGCATTGAAATGGTTTAATACCTTGGAAGTTGTTGGGAAAACATTCTCTGTACAGCTTAATGATGAATATGTGCCCATTACTATAAAAGGGGTGACCAAAAAGATACCGGGAAATTCATCCATTCAATTTGATATTTTATTGCCATTTCAAAAATTCATACAAACTGCTGGTGGCGACTGGCTCACAAGTTGGAATGCATGGGGGATACCCACTTACTTCCTGATGAAAGAAAGTTTCAATGCGACTGACTTTGATGAACAGCTGACCAAAATTGCAAGAAAGCATTTCCCTGAAGAAAGTAGAATGAATTACGCCATGTCTACTCAACCATTAAAGGACATTTATCTGGATGAATCGGTAAGAGGCTTTTCAGCTAGTGGAAAGAAAAGCACCTCATGGGTATTGTTGACCATCGCTGCCTTTATCATCATCATAGCAAGTATTAACTATACCAACTTGGCCATAGGTATGGCATTGCCACGTACTAAAGAGATTGGGTTGCGCAAAACCATTGGTGCTTCTGGAAGGCAATTGGCATTTCAATTTCTGGGTGAAGCGTTTTTATATTCTATAGTATCGTTGTTTTTTGCGTTGCTTTTAGCCGATTTATTACTCCCCTATTTTAGCTTGCTCACCAATACCTCTCTCGATATAATTGGGGCTTTGGACTATCAATTAGTCACGTTTATTGTGTCACTTGTTTTATTGATAACACTTATGGCAGGGGGTTACCCAGCTTTAATTGTATCAAAATTTAACACTATAAAGGCCCTTAAAGGTCAGGTAAGATCTAATAAGCGAGGTCTGTTAATTAAATCACTCATCGTTTTCCAGTTTGTCCTTGCCGTCATATTTACATTTGGCACTTACACTATGACTGAGCAGATTAACTTTTTTTACACTACCGACCGGGGGTATGATGACCAGAATATAATAGCGATCTATGTCCGTGATGTGGATGGAGATAGGGTACTCAAGAGAATGAAAGAAGATCTTGTACTTCAGCCGGAGATAGCTTCCATATCCTCCATGGGATGGACAGGAACAAGATTGATGGTAGGTGAAGGTCAAGTTGCAGCTGATATTTATAGGGTTGACCCCGAATTTTTTAACACCTTAAATATCGATATCATTAAAGGCAGTGGGTTCAGCAAACATGCCTCTGAAAACCAAGCGAATACGGTCATAGTAAATAGAAGTTTATTAAAGGAAATAGGGGTGGCGTTGGAAGATGCTGTGGGCACAACAATTCCATTTAATAGATATGATGGCTTTGACAATCCAATGATCATTGGGGTGATTGATGATGTGAAATTTGAATCTCTACATTCAGAAGTTGACCCGCTAATCATTCATACCAATAATAACCAGGAACTCAAAAGAATAATGATAAAGATAGTAGAGGGGAACAGGGTGGCTGGTCAAAAGAAAGTTGAGCAATCATGGGCGAATATCTTTACAGACAGGCCATTTGAGTTTGAATATTTGACAGATATTAACAACGGGCAATATGCTTCAGATGAAAATGAAAGGATTATCATTTTATCAGCAGGGTTCTTATCCGTCCTAATCTCTTGTTTGGGTTTGTTCGCTCTTTCCAATCTGAGTATTGCTCAGCGTAAAAAAGAGATAGGGGTAAGAAAAATAATGGGCGCCCGTCTTCCGGAATTGTTCATTACACTATCTGCCAGGTTCACTTTGCTCATAGCTATTTCTTTGATTGTGGCATTGCCCATTGCTTGGTATTTAGCCTCAGGGTGGTTAGAAAATTTTGCATTTAAGATTGAATTGGGAGCAGCACCCTTTATAGTTATTACTGTCTTTATGTTTCTGCTCTCTTTGATTTCTATAAGCTATCAGATAGTAAAAACGTCAAATATAAATCCTGCAGTAACACTTAGGGAAGAATAAGGTCATAATAAAAACAACAAGGTCATGCTCAAAAACTACTTCAAAATCTCAATACGGAACCTGCTAAAGCAAAAGCTCTTTTCGTTCATCAACATTTTAAGCTTAACGATCGGTTTGGCTTGTTCACTTCTGTTGTATTTGTATGTTCAGGATGAATTGAGTTTTGACAAATTCAACTCTAATAAGGACTCGATATATCGTGTGGTACAAAATACCCAATTGCCAGATGGTAGCCTTGAATGGCAGGGAATTTTCCATGCTATAGGATTAGGGCCACAAATGGTGGAAGAAAACCCTGAAGTAGAGACCTCGGTACGGTTTTACAAACCATGGGGGGAGAGCAAGTATTACATCAAGCAAAATGATAGAAGTTTTTACGATGAAATACTCTATGCTGATTTTGATGTTTTCAATGTGTTTGACTTTCCAATTGTCAGCGGAACAGTAGATAATCAAAACATAAATTCAGTGGTACTGTCACAATCGGCAGCCAATAAATATTTTGGTGACGAAAATCCAGTGAATAAGGTGCTCTCATTTCGAATTGATGGACAATTTATTGATTTCACAGTAGCTGCAGTTTGTGAAGACATCCCTTCTAATTCAAGTATTCAATTTGATGTGCTTTTGCCATTTAATTATATAGCCTCCACTGAATTTAAGGACTTTGTTGATGATTGGAGGTTTGGGGCAATCATTACCTACGTAAAGCTGAAAGATGGCACCGATCCGAACAGACTTAAGTCAAGTTTGGAAAAACTGATGATCACGCGCTATCCCAATTATCAGCAAATTGCAGAGGAACGGGGTTACAAAAGTGTGACGGATTATCGCTATTTCGTCCTTGAACCTTTGTTAAATGTGCATTTCAATACGGATGTTTTTGAAGGGTTGGTTTTATCTAGCGACCCAAAGTATTCCTATATTTTATTGGGACTTGTTATCGGCATTCTAGGTATTGCCTGTTTCAATTTTATGAACCTTAGTTTGTCGAGGTCAGCACATAGGGTAAAGGAAGTTGGTCTGAGGAAAACGATTGGAGCCATAAGAAGTCAGCTCATTATTCAATTTTTAGGGGAGTCCGTTTTATTGTCATTTAGTGCCCTTCTATTTTCTCTTTTGGTGGCAGATCTATTGCTGCCAATATTCAATGAATTTACTAATAAGCAACTGGAAATGAGCTCCTTATTTTCAATCGGCTCCTTCTCAACTCTCATTGCAATAAGCTTGTTTATTGGTATTGTGGCTGGATTTTATCCGGCTTTTGTAATTTCTAAATTCAATATTAAAGAAACACTTGCAGGGGCTAAACATCACGGAGCAGGGGTATTTACAAAAATACTTCTGGTAATACAGTTTAGCATTTCAGCCATGCTTGTTGTCGGCATGCTGGTAATGAACCAACAGACTAACTTTTTAAAAAATAAAGACCTTGGATTTGACCCTGGTAAAGTTTTGGTTTTAAGGAATTCAAGTGTAGGTGAGTCGTCTATTTTTACACACTTTAAAAATGCACTACCGGGTTTTAGTGGCATTTCTTCAGTTACATCAGCCAGTCAGAATTTTGCCAATCCATCCGGATTGGGAGGTAGGGGTTTTGAATACAAGGGTGAAAGAAAGCGGGTTGGGATGATAAAGGTGAGTGAGAATTATATGAAAACACTGGGCATCCATCTTGTTGAAGGGCGAACATTCAATCCTTCAGAAAATGCTGTCATTGTCAATGAAGCCTGTAAAAAGGATTTTCGATTAGAGACCAATGGTCAATTTAGTGAACTTACTCGATCGCCCGAAACGGATCCAACTGTGGTGGGGGTCATGGGTGACTTCAATTACTCCTCATTGAAATCGGAAATATATCCCATGTTAATACAAATGACTCAAGATCAAAACCTGTCAATTATTTATGTAAAGTTGAGCGGAGGTAATACGGATGATGCCATCAATTTTATTAAAAAAGAATGGACTGCTGTAGCACCTGATCTACCTTTTGAATACTCTTTTTTAAATGACACCATGCGCCAGCAATATGCGGCTGAGGAACGTTGGGGAAATATCATTGGCTATTCAATGGGCATTACCATTTTACTTTCATGCCTTGGTTTGTTTGGGGTGGTGGCCTTAGGCCTTGATTCTAAGAAAAAGGAAATAAGCATTAGAAAAGTGTTTGGAGCCCGGGTGGCCAATATTCTATGGCTTATCACTCATTCTTATTTAAAACTGATACTGTTAGCTTTTATCATAGCTGTTCCGGTGTCCTATAAATTTATTCAAGATTGGCTTTCCAATTTTGCTTATCATATTGAGATAACACCTAAAATATATATAACGGCTGCAGCGATGATAGTAGGAATCGCAGTCTTAACAATAAGTTTTAAAACCATTAAAACTGCTATCAGCAATCCAGTCAAATTTTTACGAAACGAATAAGGTTATGTTAAAAAACTACTTCAAAATCGCCCTTCGGAATATCTTTAGAAATAAGGTCTATTCTTTTATCAACATCCTTGGCCTTACCCTAGGCATCACATGCAGCAGCTTGTTGTTTCTTCTGGTTGTAAATGAGATGTCCTACGATGGGATGTACACCAAAAACGATCAAATCTATAGGGTTGTAGAGATCGATAACTCTGAAGAGAATACCAGATATTATGGTCAGACTGCACCCCCGGTAGGCCGAACAATGGTGGAGGAATTTCAGGAAGTCGAAGGAAGTACCAGCCTCTATAAATTTGGTGGACAGATTGTCTTCAGCAAGGGCGATACAAAATTTGATGAGCGCAATTATTTCTTTGCTGACAGTGCTTTTTTTAGTGTATTCAATGTCGATTGGATTGCTGGTGACCCCAATACTGTATTGAACGAACCAAAATCTGTAGTCATTGATGAAGACTGGGCGCATCGCCTTTACGGTGACGGGAATGCCGTAGGCAAAGAACTCGATTTGGGCGGTGATGATATGAGCATTATAACCGGAGTCTTTAAAACTTTACCTCAAAACTCTCATTTGCAGTTTAAGATATTGTTGTCTGCTCCTACTGGTGAAGACTTTAAAAACTATTTGTCTGATTGGAGTACTTACGGAGCCTATACCTATGTATTAATGAAGGAAAATGTCAGCGAAGAAGCAGTAGCAGCTAAATTACCTGATTTCATAGCCCGTCATTTTAAGCCTGAACAAAAGCGCAACTTTTACCTGCAATCATTGAATGACATCCATTTTGAGTCGAAAGGCATTGAATATGGTTCGGAAGCGACCCATGGACAAAAAGCATATGTCTATGTGTTTATAGTGATTGGCTTTTTCATGTTGGTCATCGCCTGTATTAATTATATTAATTTGGCGACAGCCAGGTCATTGCACCGGGGCAAAGAAATCGGAATTAGAAAAGTTTCAGGAGCCTATCGATCACAACTAATTGCCCAGTTTCTTACAGAATCTACCGTCATTGCCCTGATCTCGTTGGCACTGTCAGTAGGATTGGTTGATCTGCTACTTCCTTACTTTAACCAATTGACTGATAAGCAGTTTGTATTTAATGTAGACACATTTAGCCATGTACTTTCCATTTTGTTTTTGGTCACAATGGTGGTAGGACTATTGTCAGGGGGGTATCCTGCTGTGCTGATGTCTAAATTGAAACCTGCCAACATCCTTAAAGGGGCAATGAGTTCAGGCAAGGGAAGTGCGGTACTTAGAAAAACATTGGTGATTACCCAATTCACCCTTTCGATAGTGATGATCATTGCCACGATAATAGCTGCTGGACAGCTCAATTACATTCAGAACAAATCTTTGGGTTTTGATAAAGATCAAACCTTAGTGATAGATATAAATAATAGAAATGTAAGGGCACGGTTTGAAACCATGAAAACAGAGTTTGCCAAATCGCCCTATGTTAAAGGAGTTGCCGTGTCATCAAGGGTGCCTGGTGAATGGAAAAATATCCGACAGGTTTATACCAATAAGGTTGGACAACAAGATTCAATGCGGGTAAACTTTATAGGCTTTGATAAGGATATGATCGACCTCTATGGGATGCAAATGGCTGCGGGAAGCAATTTTACTGGCAACGTGAAATCAGACTCACTACATGTACTGATTAATGAGACGGCAGTTAGTGCTTTAGGACTAGAAAACCCAGTAGGGAAATATATTGAAATTAAGGACGGTCGAGGTGGGACTTTTCAGATTATTGGCGTAGTAAAGGATTTCAATTTCGAGTCGTTGCACAACAAAATTGCACCAGTCATACTTGGGTTTAGGGCAAACCCCTTCCAATCCATTGATTACTTTTCGTTAAAATTCGATCCAGACCATATCAAAGAAGTATTGGCCCATGCCACAGAAGTTCATAATACCTTTGACACTTATTCCCCCATTGAATACCATTTTCTGGATGAGCAATGGGCACTTTTTTACAAAGATGACAGCAGGGCAGAGAATGTATTTGCCATAGGGGCCAGCATCACCATATTTATCGCATGCCTCGGGCTTTTCGGGTTGGCCTCTTTTATTATTCAAAAGAGAACCAAAGAGATAGGTGTGAGAAAGGTGCTTGGGGCATCGGCTACCAGCTTATTTATGTTGCTCTCAAAGACTTTTGTTTTACAGGTGTTGATTGCCTTTGTCATAGCTGTTCCTATTGCCTGGTATGGCATGAGTTTATGGTTGGATAATTTTGCATTCAGATTTGAAGTGGGCTACGGAGAATTTTTATTGGCGGGGGCTATAGCTCTATTCATTTCCATAGTATCCGTAAGTTATAGGGTGTTGGCGGCTGCCAATCTTAATCCCGCTGACACGTTAAAAAGTGAATAATGCCATGCAACCTTCAATATTCAATGATGTCTTTTAACCGAACTAATCCAAAATAATATGAAACTCAAAATAACAACATTAGTAGCCTGTCTGTTTTTGTACGCTTTCTCCTATGGACAACAAAAAGTAGAAAAAAACTTTACTGGTATCGATAACATTAACATGAGTACCAGTTCGGGTGATTGTATTGTGAAAAAGTCAGATGGCAACAAAGTATATGTACTGCTTGAGCACAATTTTGATACAAACAAGTATGAGCCTGTCATCGAACAATCAGGGTCAACACTCAAAATAAAGGAAGTTTTCAGTCGTGGCTCAAGTAGTGGTTTTGCCAAATGGACATTGATGGTGCCCGACAATGTAGAGATCAAATTTAATACTGGCTCAGGTAATTTCTCAGCCAGTAACTTAAAAGTGTCGTTAAATCTCAATACAGGCTCTGGAAATTATGAATTTGATCGTATTACAGGAGATATTGTTTCCAATTCTGGTTCGGGAAATATGAGCATATCGTCATTTGAAGGTGAAATGAAATCAAATACGGGCTCTGGCAATATAAGGGTGTCAGGCGCTAAGGGTGAGTTGAAATTGAATTGTGGAAGTGGAAATATTGATATCACCAACACCAATGCAGGGATAAAAGCTAATGTGGGAAGCGGAAACATTTCTGGAAGTGGGATGCTTATAGCTTCATCAAGCAGTTTTAATTCAGGTTCTGGTGATGTTGAACTAACACTCTCAGCTTCTCCGAAGGCAGATTTATCTGTGAATAGCGGGTCAGGCGATGCTGAATTGGATTATGATGGTAATGAGATTGAAGGATTGATTACCATGAAAGCAAATAAGAAAAACGGTGATATTGAGGCACCATTTGATTTTGATAGTACAGAAGAGATCAATGAGAATGGCAATCAAACTGTCATTAAAAAAACCGCCAAAATTGGCAATTCAAATTTGAAAATAAACGTAAGTACTGGATCTGGGACAGCCAGTATTTCTAAGTAAATACAATCAGAACAAGCCCAAACGAAAACTCACCAAGCGATTAATGTTTGGTGGGTTTTTTTGTTGGACCACCCCCTAGCCCCCGCCAGCGGGGGAAATGTGCCCCAGGACGTAGTGCGAAAAGTGTTATAAATTAGTACACCAAAATTAATTAGTTAGGTTAGGGGGGGTAGTGAGTTAAGTAAAATATCTTCATTTATCATGAATTATCGCGCTAAATGATTATTTTAAATTATGGAAGCTGTAAAAGAATATACTAACGGAGAGGTAACAATCGTATGGAAGCCCGGATCTTGCATCCATTCCGAAAAATGTTGGCGCGGACTGTCATCCGTTTTTAAACCTAAGGATAAACCTTGGATCGATGCTACTGGGGCAGAGTCAGAGGCAATTATCAAACAGGTAAGCCAGTGTCCATCTGGAGCTTTGACTACTTATAGAAATTCAGCAGGACCTAAATCAATTAGCGATATGGGTAAAGTTAAAATTCAGGTAATAGAAAATGGCCCACTTAGAATCATGGGAGAACTGGAGATTACACACAAGGACGGTTCAACTGAAAGAAAAGAAAGTGTAGCAACCTTCTGCAGGTGTGGGCACTCAACCAATAAACCTTTTTGTGATGGATCACACAAAAGGCAAGGATTTGAAGGTTGATTTTAATGAGTGACTTTGGCTGATAATTGAGCGATCAAATTTAAAAATGATGGCATCCCCTGATAAGTTATATAGGCTTTTAGTTGCCTAATGTCCAGGTCTGACATAATGAAATGATTCATAAAAAAATCAACTAGTAAATGATCATCAGGGAGCTCTTCTTCATGTTCAAGGATATAACTCAATTTAGCTTCAAATCCAACAAAAGAATAGCCAGTAGTAACTGTAAAAGTATTGCTGTGAGGCATGATTATTTCAACATTCTGATTTAAGCCGTAATCCATAGGTCAATTGTAGTCAAAAGAACCATACTGAAAAAATCAAAAAATGGCCATTGGATGGGTGTTTGTTGGGTGAAATGCCCTCATTTGTTAGGTGAATTCCCCTAATCAATTTGAAGTAATATAATTGTAAATTATTATCAGTCAGCCGGTTAGCCTAATGGAGGATATGAAGATCAGAAAAAGAAAAAGATATTGATAATTATTTTTATATGGTAATCTGAAAATTGATGATCACACGGAGGCGGGAATGTACTTTTTAAATAAACTATCAATTTTCATCTTGATAACACCAAAAAAGGCCTCTTTGAATATTGAGCCCGACATTTTGGATTTACCGCGGGTTCGATCCGTAAATACAATTCCAACCTCACTAATCTTAAAACCATATTTCAAGGCAGTGAACTTCATTTCAATTTGGAAAGCATAACCGATAAACCTAATGTTATCTAAATCTATTGTTTCCAATACTTTTCTACGGAAACACACAAAACCTGCCGTGGTATCATTTACGGGCATGCCCGTGATAAACCGAACGTAGATACTTGCAAAATAAGACATTATTATCCTACCCATAGGCCAATTGACCACATTGACGCCTGATACATACCGGGAGCCAACAGCAACATCATTACCATCTATTGCGCATGACTCGTAAAGCCGGATCAGATCTTTCGGGTTATGAGAGAAATCTGCATCCATCTCAAAAATAAAATCATACCCCTTCTCTATGGCAAATTTGAAACCTCGAATGTAGGCTGTGCCTAGGCCTTGCTTACCCTTACGTTCAATAAGATGAATGGCACTTTCACTTGTATTTGATTCTTGTATTTGCTTAACAATTGTGGCTGTACCATCAGGAGAACCATCATCCACGATAAGAATATCGAATGGTTTCTTAAGATTTATTACCGCATCAACAATCAAACGAATGTTTTCACTTTCGTTGTAAGTAGGAATGATTACTAAGCTATCGTTCACGCTTATTGGTTAGAGTGAAATTCAAAATTAATTAATACATGTCAAAAAATTTCCGACATACACTATAATTATTCCCATTATACTATTTTTGAGCCATTAAGTTGTTACCAAATATATAATATTTTGAATAAGTGCATTTTTCTTGATCGTGACGGGGTCTTAAATAAAGACAGAGTAGATTATGTATATTCTGAAAAGTACCTTGAAATTTTACCGGGTGTTAAAGAATCGTTACTATCCCTGAAGAAAGCCGGATATCTATTGATTGTTATCACGAATCAGTCTGGCATAGCAAAAGGTATCTATACCGAGGCGGATATGCACCATGTGCATAAATTGATGCAGGAAGATTGGGAAGGTTGTATTAACGATTTCTATTTTGCACCCTGGCATCCTTCGGTTTCTGAAAGCCTTACCCGCAAACCCGATTCTTTGATGTTTGAGAAAGCCATAGCGAAATATAAGGTTGATATCAATTCATCTTGGATGATAGGTGATAAAAACCGTGATTTGGTGCCTGCAAAAAAATTGGGAATAAAAACAATACAGGTTGATAATCAGGATAGTGAAGTGGCAGACTACAAAGTAAGTAGCCTACCCAATGCACTTGATATCATTTTAGGTGTAGCCTAAAATCTTTAACATAGATTCACTGCTTTGCTCATCAGCAAAAAGCTGAGTCTCTATTTTACCATCTTTGGTTCTATTGATAAGCACATGTTTTGGTGCGGGTATCAAACAGTGTTGAATACCCCCGTATCCGCCCAGTGATTCCTGATAAGCTCCGGTATGGAAAAATCCAATATACAATTTTTCAGTATCGAGTGAATCGTTCATAGGTAAAAACACCTCACTCGAATGTGATTCTGAATTGTAATAATCCATACTATCACAGGTCAGGCCTCCGATATTTACTTTGTGATACATGTTGCTCCATTTATTGATTGGCAGCATCACATATTTTTGATTTAAACCCCATGCATCTGGTATATGTGTAATGAACGAACCGTCAATCATATACCAAAGCTCCTTGTCATTCTGGAGTTTCTCGTTAAGTATTGAGTAAAGCACTGCACCACTCTCACCTACTGTAAAGCTTCCAAATTCCGTAAAGATATTTGGGACAGGAACATTATTCTTACCACAGATCCACTTGATATTTTCTACTATTTGCTCAATAATGTACTTATAATCATAATCAAATTGCAAAGATGTTTTGATGGGGAAACCTCCACCTATATCAATAGTGTCAAGTTCAGGGCAAACTTTTTTTAGTTCACAATATTTGAAAATAAACCTGCTAAGCTCACTCCAGTAATAAGCCGTGTCCTTAAGGCCTGTGTTTATAAAGAAATGCAACAGTTTTAAGTTGGCCTTTGAGCTTGGTTTTATCTGTTCTTTGTACAAATGGTTGACATCCCCATACCTTATGCCCAACCTAGAAGTGTAAAATTCAAAATTTGGTTCTTCATCAGCCGCAATCCTAATCCCTACATCATAACTGCCCTTCACATTTTCCTCATAATGGTCTAATTCCGAAAGGTTATCCAGTATTGGAATACAGTTTTTGAATCCATCATTGAGTAATTCGGTAATATATTCCCTGTATAAAGGTCTCTTAAACCCATTGCATAGGATATAGGTTTTCTTATTTATTTTACCGTTCTCATAAAGCTTCTTCACTATCGGAATATCGTAAGAGGAAGAAGTTTCAATATGTATATCGTGATTTAGCGCTTCTTCTAACACAAAGCGAAAATGCGATGACTTTGTACAGTAACAGTAAGTGTAGGTGCCAGCGTAATTATGTTTTTTGAAGGCATCATTAAACAATTTCTTGGCGTAGTTTATATTCTCACCTATTTTCGGAAGGTAGGTCAACTTCAATGGTGTGCCATACTTTTTAATGATCTCCATGAGAGGTACATTATTAAAATGCAACTCATTGTTTACCACTTTGAATTCTTCCTGAGGGAATTCAAATGTTTGTTCTATTAAGTCAACGTACTTTTTCATTCACATATATGTGTTTTGTGTTTTAAGTTTACGATGCAATATTGGTATAAATTAGCAATCTTTGCAAAGTAATTCCAGTACTTACGGGATTATATAAAGGTTAATTAAAAAATGGAAATTTCAATGTCAGAGTCCAAGATCAAGATTGTTCAGGTTAAATCGGAAATTGCGGCAGGAACCCGAGGGGCAAGTATGGGTATTGACGCATTGAAAATAGCGAGCCTAGATCTGGAATCAGATTATTTTACGCGATTTGATTCAGAAGAAGTTGAAACAGTGAATGACATATTGTTTGATGGTTTTGAGCACCAAAATGCCAAGTTTATTGATGGGGTATACACCATGGAATCGCGTGTTTGCGATATGATTGACCAAACACTTAGTGAAGGTTATTTTCCATTGGTTTTAGCAGGTGATCACTCAACCGCGGCCGGCACCATAATGGGAATAAAAAAGCACTATAAAGACAAAAGGTTAGGTGTTATTTGGATTGATGCACATGCTGATTTGCATACACCATATACCACGCCTTCCGGCAATATGCATGGGATGCCCTTGGCAATGGCTGGTGCAATTGATAACAAAGAGTGCGCAATCAACACCCCGCAAAACGAGACTATTGAATTTTGGGAAAAAATCAAAAATATAGGTCACAAAGGAGCCAAAATCGATCTTTCTGACTTGGTGTTTATATCTGCCAGAGACCTTGAGCAACCAGAGAAATTTTTACTTGAAAAGCATAAAATCCGAAATTTCACTACCGATGAGGTAAGGAATCTCGGCACGAGGGAGGTGGCCAATCAAACACTTGCGCTACTTGATCACTGTGACCTCATTTATATTTCTTTTGATGTAGATAGTATGGATTCCCGAATTTCTGTTGGTACTGGTACGCCCGTTGCCCATGGACTGACAGCGCAAGAAGCCAAAGAACTTAACATGGCTTTGGTTGAAAGTCCAAAAGTGGTAGCCTGGGAGATGGTGGAGGTAAACCCCACCTTGGACACAGAAAATAGAATGGCTGAAACTGCTTTCGAAATATTGGAAGCCACCACCAACAACCTTCTAAAATAAAAATGAACC
Source organism: Flammeovirgaceae bacterium UBA1842 (assembly GCA_002338655.1). GTDB lineage: Bacteria > Bacteroidota > Bacteroidia > Cytophagales > Cyclobacteriaceae > Fulvivirga. The sequence continues at coordinate 39,871 of DDIU01000032.1, forward strand.
AACAAAATACCGATACCATTTTAATGGTAAGACCAATAGGTTTTCGATATAACGAACAGACTGCCACCAACAATTATTACCAAAGGGAATTAAAGAACCTTACTCCAGAACAGGTACAGCACAAAGCATTACAAGAGTTTGACACATTTGTTGACCTACTAAGGAAAAATAATATAATAGTTGAGGTAATTGAAGATACATTAGAACCATCTACCCCTGATTCCATTTTCCCCAATAATTGGATCTCATTTCATGAGGGTGGGACTATAGGGCTGTACCCTATGTATGCACCCAATAGAAGGCTGGAGCGTAGAGAAGATGTGATATCCTCGATCTCCAAGAAATTTACAACTACAAATACAGTAGACTTTACTGCATTTGAAAATGAGGCAAAATACCTTGAGGGCACAGGAAGTATGGTGCTTGATAGAGTCAATAGGCTGGCCTACGCAGCTATTTCAGAAAGGATGAATGAGGAGGTTTTAGATGAATTTTGTAAAAAAATGAACTACCAAAAAGTAGTTTTTCATGCTTTTCAATCCATAGGTGAGAAAAGATTGCCAATATATCACACTAACGTTTTGATGTGTGTAGCCAGTAATTTTGTAGTCATATGTTTGGAGGCGATTGATGATACTGATGAAAGACAAATGGTTGAGTCTACCATAAAGGAATCAGCGAAAAGCCTAATTGAAATTACTGAAAGGCAGAAAGCGCAGTTCGCAGGTAACATGTTGGAGGTAGTATCAACAAAAGGTGATAAATACATGATTATGTCATCTGCCGCTTATCACTCGCTTGAACAGGATCAAGTCAGACAAATAGAGAAACATTGCAAAATCCTCCATAGTCCTCTCCAAACCATAGAAACACTAGGTGGGGGCAGTGCCCGATGCATGATGGCAGAGGTCTTTTTGACGAAAAAAATATAATGTAACTTTGAACTAGCAAAAACCAGTAATAGAATGGCCAATAGTCCAATATCCGAATTTATCGAAAACCATTACCTTCATTTCAATGCAGCGGCTTTAGTCGATGCAGCTAAAGGGTACAAGAAACATTTAAGTGAGAACAAGAAAATGCTTGTTTCATTGGCCGGTGCCATGAGTACTGCCGAATTAGGGAAATCTTTTGCTGAAATGATCAGGAAAGATAAAGTGCACATTATTTCCTGTACAGGAGCCAATTTGGAAGAAGATGTCATGAATTTGGTGGCGCACTCGCATTACAAGAGGGTACCACACTATCGTGACCTTACACCTCAAGACGAATGGGATCTGTTAGAAAAGGGCCTAAACAGGGTTACAGATACCTGCATTCCCGAAGAGGAAGCGTTCAGAAGGATACAAAAACACATATTTAAGGTTTGGAAAGATGCGGAGGACAATGGAGAAAGACTGTTTCCCCATGAATTTCTTTTTAGACTGTTGAACTCTGGCGTAATGGAGCAATACTATGAAATTGACCCTAAGAATAGTTGGATGTTAGAGGCTGCCAAAAAGAATCTGCCAATGGTAGTGCCCGGATGGGAAGACTCTACGTTGGGAAATATTTTTGCTTCCTACTGTATCAAAGGTGAGTTAAAAACTTCCACCATGAAGTCCGGCATAGAGTACATGACTTTTTTAGCCGATTGGTATACTAAAAATGCCGAGGACAAGGGTATTGGGTTCTTCCAAATCGGTGGAGGGATTGCTGGGGATTTCCCTATCTGTGTTGTGCCTATGTTGTACCAGGATTTGGAAATGGAAACTATTCCGTTCTGGAGCTATTTCTGTCAGATATCTGATTCTACAACGAGTTATGGATCATACTCAGGGGCAGTGCCCAATGAAAAAATAACATGGGGTAAATTGGATATCAATACACCAAAATTTATTGTAGAATCTGATGCCACTATCGTTGCCCCATTGATCTTCGCTTACATTCTAGGCTGGTAATAACATGGAAACCAAAGTAGTAGAAAATACTTCACACCTTCTAAATATTAGAAATATCGTAATTGAAGATTACGATACGATGATGGAAGTAATGAACCGCAGTTATCCAACTATGAATGAAATGTGGCATAAAAAGCACATTTCATCATTGATTGAGATATTTCCTGAGGGACAAATATGTGTGGAAGACAATGGGCAGCTGGTTGCTTTTGCATTATCAATAATCATTGATTATAAAAAGATTGGTGACAGTCACACTTATGCACAGATTATTGGAAAGCAAGCTGCATTTGATGAACACGATAGTGATGGCGATGTACTATATGGCATTGACGTGTGTGTTGACCCTAAGTATCGAGGTCTCAGGTTAGGGAGAAGGCTTTATGATGCCCGTAAGGAGCTGTGTGAAAACCTAAATTTGAAATCGATACTCGCTGGGGGTAGAATGCCGAACTATCATAAGCATAGTGACAAGCTATCACCTAAAGAATACATTCAGAAAGTAAGGGAAAAGGAAATTTATGACCCTGTTTTGTACTTTCAAATGAGTAATGACTTTCACGTTAAGAAAGTATTAAAGAATTATCTGCCAGATGACAAAGACTCCAAACAAAATGCGGTGCTCATTGAGTGGAATAATATCTACTATCAGGAAAGTACCGACATAGGTGCTTCAAAGTCTTCAGCCAGAATTGGCGTGGTACAATGGCAACTGAGATCCGTAAGTAACCTTGAGTCATTTTTCGATAACGTTGAGTTTTTTGTAGATGCAGTAAGTGGCTATAAAGCTGATTTTGTACTCTTCCCTGAGCTATTTAATGCGCCCCTGATGGCTGAGTTTAATGACGACACTGCTGCTACGGCTATCAGGAATTTGGCTGGCTATACTGATGAGATCAGGGATAAAATGTTGCAGTTTGCCCTAGAGTATAACATCAATATAATAGCCGGCAGTATGCCAGTATATGAAAATGATAAGTTATACAATGTGTCGTACCTTTTGAGGAGAAATGGCACTTACGAAACGCAAGCCAAGATACATGTAACACCTGCTGAAAGGGCCGACTGGGGCATGACCGGTGGTGACAAAATCAAAGTATTTGACACCGATGCGGGTAAAATTGGTATCCTTATTTGTTATGATTCTGAATTTCCTGAATTAAGCAGGATTTTGGCAGAACAGGGGATGCAGATCTTGTTTGTGCCTTTTGCTACGGACATGCAAAATGGTTACCTGAGAGTTAGAATATGCTCACAGGCCAGAGCCATAGAAAATGAGTGCTATGTGGCCATTTCAGGAAGTGTAGGTAATTTGCCCAAAGTGGTAAACATGGACATTCAATTTGGGCAATCGGCAGTATTTTCACCTTCCGATTTCGCCTTTCCATCCAATGCCACAGTGGCAGAAGGCACCCCTAATACAGAAAATACCATTATCTGTGATGTGGATTTAAATGATTTGAAACACCTTCATTCGCAAGGTAGCGTGCGAAACTTGAAAGACCGTAGACATGATCTCTACGAGGTTAAACTAAAGAAGTAGATGAATATAGAGAAAAGCCTTCAACAGGATATTTCAAAAGCATTCAATGTACAATTCCAGTCAGACCTACCTGTAGAAGAGGTGAGTTTGCAGCCCACACGAAAAGAATTTGAAGGTTCGCACACCTTTGTTTGTTTTCCTTATGCGCGACTGTCAAAAAAGAATCCTGAAGAAACAGGTAAACTGATCGGGGAATACCTCGTTGGTCATTCAGAAATAGTAGCGGGATATAATGTAGTGAAGGGTTTTTTGAATATCGTGCTTACCGACACTACTTGGCTAGCCGTTTTCAATGACATCTGGAATGCGGAAAACTATGGTTTTATGCCCTCCAACGGTAAGGATGTGATGGTGGAATACTCTTCACCCAACACAAACAAGCCCCTACATTTAGGACATTTAAGAAATAACTTTCTCGGTTGGTCGGTGGCTGAAATATTAAAGGCCAATGGTTATAGCGTTCATAAAGTACAAATTATCAACGACCGAGGTATTCATATTTGTAAGTCGATGGTAGCTTGGCAGCTATTTGGAGATGGGGTAACTCCGGAATCATCAGGTAAAAAAGGGGATAAGCTGGTAGGGGAGTATTATGTAAAATTTGATAAGGAGTATAAGAAACAAATACAGGAGCTTGTTGAAAAAGGAAGGACCAAAGAGGAAGCGGAAAAAGAAGCACCAATTATGCTTCAAGCTCAGGAGATGCTGTTGAAATGGGAGCAAAAGGAACCTACGACTTACCAATTATGGGAAACCATGAACGGTTGGGTGTATAGTGGATTTGAGGCTACCTATAAACAAATGGGGGTTGATTTTGACAAGCTGTATTATGAGTCTAACACCTATTTGTTGGGCAAAGAACAAGCCATGAAGGGTGTGGAAAAGGGGGTGTTCTTTCAAAAAGAAGATGGTTCGGTTTGGGTTGATTTAACGGAAGAAGGTCTTGACCAGAAGCTATTGCTTAGAGCAGATGGCACCTCTGTTTATATGACTCAGGATATTGGTACTGCCATCCTAAGGTTTAAAGATGTGCCCAATATCAGCCAACAGATTTACACCGTTGGTAACGAACAGGAGTACCATTTTAAAGTACTGTTTATAATACTTCAGAAGTTGGGCTATGAGTGGGCCAAAGAATGCTACCATCTTTCGTATGGTATGGTGGACTTGCCTTCTGGTAAAATGAAATCACGGGAGGGGACTGTTGTTGACGCAGATGACCTCATGCAGGAGATGATCGACACTGCCAGAGAACATACTGCAGAACTTGGTAAGGTAGATGATTTTACTGAGGAAAAGGCCGAGGAACTGTATGAGATATTGGGAATGGGGGCACTGAAATACTTTTTGCTTCGGGTGGATCCTAAAAAACGGATGATGTTTGACCCACAGGAGTCTATCCAGTTTCATGGTACAACAGCGCCTTTCATACAATATACCTACGCTAGAATAGCGGCTATTTTGCGCAAAGCAGATCAGATAGGTATTAAGCTGGAAGAAAACGCTTATTCACCTGATAACCTTCATCCTTCGGAACTTAACATAATCAATTTGCTCAATCAATACCCACAAAAAGTAGCCGAAGCAGGGGATAATTACTCACCGGATGTTATCGCACAATATGTTTATGATTTAGCAAAGGAATATAACAGGTTCTACCAAGAAGTTTCCATTTTCAAAGAAGAGGATTCAAAGGCACTTGAATTTAGGATAGCATTTTCATCCATAGTATCAGAAACCATAGAAAAGGCGATGAGTCTTTTGGGGATAAAGGTTCCTGAGAGGATGTGATTCTAATTTGGAAATATCCTATAACTCACATGCTTACTTAGTTTAATATTCAATGATGAACCAATAAGGGTACTGTTAAGGCCATAATAGTGATCTGTTCTTATCATGATATTATTCAGTTGGATTTCTGAATGCTGAATTTCAGAAATCCACGCATTTTGTGCAGGACCTATATTTGAATTAAATGTAGGAGCAGCGGGAGTTGATTGTAAATAGGGAAGGGTGTAAGCCATGATCAGTGTCTTTTCGGAAAATTGGCTAGTCTTAAGTAAGTTGCTTTTTTGTACTAATAATGGCGTATTTTTAACCAATTCCTTATTTATCTGAGCATTTGAAGTAATGAAAACCGAGATTATTAATAATATTGAAAGTAGTAATTTCTTATCCATGGCATGTAAGTTTACATCATGACTTTAAAGCGAGTATATTAAATCTACCATTTTAAAAATGGATTTACAATGAAAATTTGGTTATCAGCATTTAGGCTTCGCACATTGCCTTTAGCCTTGGCGAGCATTGGAATGGGCAGTTTTATGGCTTTGTCATCTGGGTATTTTGATTGGACAATCTTCATATTTTGTGCCATGACCACGATTTTTTTACAAATACTGTCCAATCTCGCCAATGACTATGGTGATACGGTAAACGGTGCAGATAGTGAGGTTCGGGAGGGTCCACAACGTTCTGTACAATCGGGGGTTATTTCTATTATGGCCATGAAAAAGGCCATTGTTATTTTTATACTGTTGTCATTATTGTCAGGTATAAGCCTGCTCTACTTTTCTTTTGGATTGGATATGAAAGTATTTGCCTTCTTTTTGTTATTGGGAGTGCTGGCGATACTTGCCGCCATAGCCTATACAGCTGGCAGGAGGCCCTACGGGTATATGGGACTTGGGGATTTATCTGTATTGATCTTTTTTGGGGCGGTTGGAGTATTAGGCACCTATTATCTTTATACTCAGTCATTCTCAACTTCACTTTTGCTACCGGCACTTAGTTGTGGACTGTTTTCTGTTGCCGTTTTAAATGTTAATAATATCAGGGATATAGAATCAGATAAAAAGGCTGGAAAATATTCTATTCCAGTTCGTATAGGCCGAAAGGCAGCCGTTAATTATCACATATTTTTGTTGGTAGGGGGCATGTTAGCGGCATCAGGCTATGTGGCACTCAATTTTCAGTCCTGGTATCAATTCTTGTTTCTATTGGTGACCCCACTTTTGATTATCAACATTAAAGCAGTTAGATCAAAGGGGGAAGCTAGGGCTTTGGATCCCTACCTGAAGCAAATGGCGATAAGTACTTTGATATTCGTGTTGCTATTTGGGATAGGGCACATTTTATAAGGCATCGTTTGCGATTCAATTTGGTTCGATTCTTTCTGGCAGAAAACTCAATCAGTCTTCCTTATTAGCACGTCAACAATGAAACCTTGACTCGTAAAGCTTAATTGACTACTTTGATCAGCTAAAGTAATCTCAAATTATTGTTATGGTTAGAAAATCGCTGAAGGACGCAAATATCGGAATGAATCCAGATTTTAGGAATCGAGGGGAAGAACAAACTCGAATTGAGACTTTTAGTGATGCTGTATTTGCTTTGGCAGTGACATTACTTGTCCTTTCATCTACTGTGCCCTCTACCTTTGAGGAACTTTACGCCTCCTTTGCTAATCTTATCCCTTTTGGTATATGTATTACTATGTTAACTGTGATTTGGTATCAACATTATATCTTTTTTATCAGGTACGGTTTTCGGGATGTTAAAATAGTGACCCTGAACACCGTATTGCTTTTTTTAATATTGATTTACGTTTATCCACTAAAGTTTCTTTTTCAGGTGTTATTCAAGCTATTTTCATCATTGATATTGGGCGATCAGGCTGGGTTGAAGCATTTATTTACGGAAGTGATCAAACCTGACGAAACCGGTACGCTTATGATCATTTATGGACTTGGCGCGGCAGCTATATTCTTGGTTTTGGCATTGATGTATTTGGTGGCTTATAGAAGAAAGGATAGTTTGGATTTGAATCCTAAGGAAGCTTTCGATACTAAATCCAATATCTACAATAACATGTTGATGGCCTCTGTACCAATAGTTTCCGCTATAATTGCCATGTTCCACTTTAGTGGAAACTTTACGGTTTCAGGGATGGTTTATTGGCTTTACCCCATTCTAATGCCGGTCTACTCAATACTTCGTGAAAGAAAGAAAAAGAAATTGTTCAAGTTATCAACTTGAAACCCTTGGAAATTTCTTGAAATCAGGCTTCCGTTTTTCTAAAAACGCATTACGCCCTTCCTCCGCCTCTTCAGTCATGTAGGCTAGTCGGGTAGCCTCTCCTGCAAATACTTGCTGTCCTACCATGCCATCATCGGTGAGGTTAAAAGCAAATTTCAACATTCGAATGGAGGTAGGGGATTTGGCCAAAATTTCCTGGGCCCATTGATAGGCTGTATCTTCTAACTCGGCATGAGGGATTACTGCATTGACCATACCCATTTCAAAAGCCTCTTGAGCAGAGTAATTTCTTCCTAAAAAGAATATCTCGCGGGCTCTTTTTTGCCCAATCATTTTAGCAAGATAAGCTGAGCCATATCCACCATCAAAACTGGTAACATCGGCATCTGTTTGTTTGAAAATGGCATGTTCTTTACTTGCCAAAGTAAGATCACAAACTACATGCAAACTATGCCCGCCACCGACAGCCCAACCGGGGACTACGGCAATTACCGCTTTGGGCATAAATCGAATCAGTCGTTGCACTTCCAAAATATTAAGCCGTGCAACGCCTTTTTCGTCAACATAACCATGCTTTCCACGTGCTTTTTGATCTCCGCCACTACAGAAAGAATAAATACCATCTTTGGAAGACGGTCCTTCTGCAGAAAGCAACACTACACCTATTTCGGGGTCTTCTTTGGCATCAAGGAATGCGTCATATAGCTCGGCAGTGGTTTTTGGTCGAAAGGCATTTCTAACATCCGGTCTGTTAAAGGCAATTCGTGCTACCCCATCTGATTTTTTGTAGGTTATATCAGTAAATTCTCCGCCTGCTCGGCCGGCAAGTTTTGCTATTTTCCAGTTGGCTTTGGTCATGACTATTCCGTTTTTTAGTGCAGCGTAAAACTAATGAAATAGATAGTATTTTAATCGATTGAAGAAGCCTTCAACTCAAAAACCTTTGTATTAGCATCGTATTTTAAAGGAATCTGGTTAAATCCCAATTTACTTAACAGCTTAATGGAGTTTGCATTGTCATGATTGGTAATGGCATAGAGAATAGGCATTTTTAAATCATTAAATGCATATTCAATAACCGCTTGAGCCGATTCTGAGGCATACCCTAAACCCGTAAATTCTGGAAGGAAAGCATATCCTAAATCTGGATATGCTAACTTCTCTCTTTTGAAAAGGCCACAGGTACCTACGGGGCAATTACCGTCAATTGCTCTGACTATATAAGGGCCAAAACCATGTTTAGCATAATTGCCCAATGCCCATGACTGGATATAATTGGCGGCATCTTCTTCCGTTTTTAAATTACGGTCACCGATAAATTGTTTAAATGTGGGCGAATTTACCAGTTTGAGAATGAATGGTGCATCGGCAATAGTAATTCTTGTAATACTAAGCCTGGAAGTCTTTCTTATCACTTTTGTCAAATCTTTTACTGGTAAAAAATGTGGAGGACCTTAGCCTATTAATTTGATTCCTTAGTAGGAATAGGGTTAAGTAGTAAATACATCCCCAAAGTAACATTATAAAAGTATCATCCCCACCAATTAATACCGCTGCCAAAACAGCGGTTAGCATGTAAATGGCGAACCTTGCAAAGGTGACCATTATTTCAATTATTAAACTTGGTGTTTGGTTTTTGTCGTAAGGAACTCTTATACGTGAGTAAATGATCAGTACAAAAACCACGGCTGTCCACCATGCACCGAACCCTAATGCAAGGGCGATTACAAACAGGAAATAGAAACCGCCTATTAGAAGTAGTAAGTTACGTTTGGTTTTTTGGGAAGTAGCCATCATACTTATGGCGGCAATACCAGCACTGGAATGGATCATTATAAACTCAATAATGATGCAGTTGCTAAAACTTTCGATGAACTCACTGCTTAAGTTATCAGAGGCTAGTATAACCCCCAGAAACATCAATGACGAAAGTAGTTCGGGGTTAATATATCTTGTAAAACCGGAGAGTATATATCCAGATCCGATACTTCGAATTACGGAGGTAACTATTGAGGCCATGAGGTAATTTAATAAAAATAATCACCGCCTAAAACAGTTACTTTATTATTACCCGCTCTTTTAAAATTTTATTGTCAATCTGCATTTTTAGGATGTAAATACCTTTGGGTAACTTGTTTACACCAATATGCAGATTTTGATAAGTCATTGGTTCAAAGGCATATTCTTCAGTCATAGCGGTTTGACCCAATGCATTAATTAGGGTAAGATATCCATACCCGGTAGCACCACTTACAATCTGAAGGTTGAGTTCTCCATTTGTAATAGGGTTAGGGAATATTGAATATTTTAGTTGATCAAAATTGACACTTAAAAGATTTGAATCCTGGGATTTACCGTCAAAGTCAACTTGCTTAAGTCTATAGTATGATGACCCAATTATTGGGCTATGGTCTTCAAACTGATATTTATTCAATTCGGTGGTAGACCCATTGCCTTGTATAGTTCCTATTTTTTTAAATTCCAATCCGTCATGTGAGCGTTCAATCACAAAGTGATCATTATTGACTTCTGATGCAGTACTCCATTTGATAATTACAGAATTACTGGTAACGAATGCTTCTAAACTGGTCAACTCTACAGGCAGTGGATTACTGGAGCTACTTTCAGACCCAAATGTGAGTGGGCTGAAGGAGGATACTCCGGTAACTGTGATGCTTCCAGGGTCAGAAAAATTAATACTGGACTGCCCTAAATTTTCCCAATGAGTGCCGTTATAATGTGCGATTTGTAAATCCGCAGCGTTATCAATTTCACTTCTTGCCTGATCCTTCCAAAATAGTGTTACATCTGCATCTGAAGCTGTCCCTGTATTTGAGAGGTTCCAATATTCTGATCCACTTATATTATTTAAATCCCCATTTCCACTTAGGTCAGGGATTTCCAAGGTTTTAAAGTCTGGGGGAGTTTGTACAAAATATTCAGCAGTAAATTCTGTAGCTGCATCACCTGTTAAGTTTGTTATTGATATGGGTTGCCAGAAATTGTCGTCTCCAACTGGAAACTCAAAGTCGGTATTTCCTATTTTTCTAACAGGACCATTTATAAAACTCGAAATAGAAGCACCTGTTATTGCTCCACCGGCAGCAATAGTTAATAGTTTCGAGGCGGTTGATAAAAGTTGTCCATCAACAAGTGTCAACGTACCATTAACTGTTACAGCACCATTGAGAGTAAGTTGAGGGCTGGTAATCCTAGTGTTATTTATATTCACATTTTGATAGGTAAATGTGTCTCCTGTTCCACTACCAGTTGAATGCGGGAAGATTTGAAGGTTATCATTACTGTCAAAATAAACTGTGGTACCAGCTGCAGAGCTTAAAATACCATATGCAGGAGTACCTCGATCTACACTCCCTTTCAAGTGCAAATTGCCTGAGTTAACTAAATCAATTTCGTTTTTATTATCTGCTGAAGCTATAAAATTTAAGTTACTTGTAATAGTTGCATTAGAATTATCGATGGTTAAGGTAGTTTTTGGGCCACCAGTATTACTTAAAATAAGATTATTGCCTACAGTAAAATTTGACAATACGCTAATTGATATTGTATTATTACCAGTACCTGCTGTTGAATTAAAAACGAAATCGTTGTCAATGGTAAAATTGGCCAATGTTGAAATACCAATAGAAATATTGGCATTTCCACCATTTTTGTTAATAATGAAATCATTGTCCACATGTATTGTGCTGTTGTTAAATGTGAAGGCATGATTAAAATTATTTCCGGGGTTGGTCACTACAAAATTTCCTGATACATCTAATGAACCATTGGAAACGGTTAATCCAGTATTATTAGCTGATGTACTAATGTTTACTTCCGCGGCCACTTCATTTGTGGTTATAGTTATTGTATTATCTTCAATATTAGCAACGTCACCTACTTTTGGGTAGTCAGAGGCGGCTGTGCCTCCATACCCAACGGTTGACCAAGTATTTGGGTCAGTCCAAGAGCCACTTTGACGGGAATAATAGGTTTGATCAACATTGGATACACATAGCATAAATGAACCTCTGTATCCAGAATAATTATTATCTACAGAGATATAATAATCATTTCCAATCACAAGAGAACCAACAGAAATGGATACATCATCGTTGTCTGAACTATATCTATTACAGGCCACTTCTGTAGTTCCATCAGATTGCCACAATGCCAAATTGATTCTTCTAATAGTACCAAGTGAACCACGATTCACCGAAATAGTCGCATTTGGAGAAATGGCAGTAAATTTAAACCAACGATTATAATTAGGACTGGTATTCCAGCAGGATGCAGCTGATTTATCTCCATCCGCACCGGACGTGGTAAATTCAGCGTCAGCAGAACACCAATTATTTAAATCTGTTAATTCTACGGCCCCTTCATAATAGTTATAGGCCGCGTCATCAGTAACACATAATTTAAAACTTCCTCTATATCCAGAGTAGTTATTATCAACGGAGATATAATAGGTGTTAGTTGGTGTTAGGGTAGTGGATCCTACTGAAACATCATCATTGTCTGAAATATACCTATTACAACTTACTGGCGTTACACCATCTGCTTCCCAAAGAGCAACGTTGAGTCTTCTGACAGTATTCCCAGCTGTACTTGTAATTGCCTCAATATTGATATATGGTTGGGTAGCCACAAATTTAAACCATACGTTGTAGTTTGGGCTTGTATTCCAACAAGAACCTGCATTTTTATCTGGTGTGGCTCCATAAGTGGTATACTCTCCTTCGGCAGAACACCAATTGTGAATGTCAGCAATTTCAATTGCCCCTTCATAATAATCGTAACTAATACCCGCATCGGTATCGTCAAGGCATAAAGTGAAAGACCCTCTATAACCCGAATAGTTGTTATCCACCGATAAATAATATTGATTCCCATCCACCAGAGTGCCTACGATTTCAATGACTATTACGTCATTGTCGTTGATATACCTTTTACAGGCTACTTGGGTTACGCCATCGGCTTCCCACACCGCTGCATTTATTCTCCTGATCGTACCCTTACTGGCCCCATCCCTGTCAATGGTGATTTTCATGTTACCCGTTGACGTTCCGTCAAAAGTGAACCACACATTATAGTTTGGGGAGGTGTTCCAACAAGAACCCGCATTTTTATCACTGGTAGCGCCATAGGTGGTGAATGCACCATCAGCAGAGCATGAGTTGATCAGACCATTGATATCGGTTGCGCCTTCATAGTAGTCATAGCTAATACCGGCATCGGTATCGTCAAGGCATAGTGTGAAAGACCCCCTGTAACCCGAATAATCATTATCCACCGATAAATAATATTGATTACCGTCCACCAGAGTACCTACTATTTCAAGTACGATTACGTCATTGTCGTTGATATACCTTTTACATGCCACTTGGGTTACGCCATCGGCTTCCCACACCGCTGCATTTATTCTCCTAATTGTACCCTTACTGGCCCCATCCCTGTCAATGGTGATTTTCATGTTACCGGTTGACGTTCCGTCAAAAGTAAACCACACATTATAGTTTGGGGAGGTGTTCCAACAAGAACCCGCATTTTTATCACTGGTGGCACCATAGGTGGTGAATGCACCATCAGCAGAGCAAGAGTTGATCAGACCATTGATATCGATTGCGCCCTCATAGTAGTCATAAGTAATGCCGGCATCGGTATCGTCAAGGCATAGTGTGAAAGACCCCCTGTAACCCGAATAGTCATTATCCACCGATAAATAATATTGATTACCGTCCACCAGAGTACCTACTATTTCAAGTACGATTACGTCATTGTCGTTGATATACCTTTTACATGCCACTTGGGTTACGCCATCGGCTTCCCACACCGCTGCATTTATTCTCCTAATTGTACCCTTACTGGCTCCATCCCTGTCAATGGTGATTTTCATGTTACCGGTTGACGTTCCGTCAAAAGTGAACCACACATTGTAATTTGGGGAGGTGTTCCAACAAGAACCCGCATTTTTATCACTGGTGGCACCATAGGTGGTAAAGGCAGCATCAGCAGAGCAAGAGTTGATGAGACCATTGATATCGGTTGCGCCCTCATAGTAGTCATAAGTAATGCCGGCATCGGTATCGTCAAGGCAAAGCGTGAAAGACCCTCTGTAACCCGAATAGTCATTATCTACCGATAAATAATATTGATCACCGTCCACCAGAGTACCTACTATTTCAAGTACGATTACGTCATTGTCGTTGATATACCTTTTACAGGCCACTTGGGTAACTCCATCGGCTTCCCACACCACTGCATTTATTCTCCTGATTGTACCCTTACTGGCCCCATCCCTATCAATTGTGATTTTCATGTTACCCGTTGACGTTCCGTCAAAAGTAAACCACACATTATAGTTTGGGGAGGTGTTCCAACAAGAACCCGCATTTTTATCACTGGTGGCACCATAGGTGGTGAATGCACCATCAGCAGAGCAAGAGTTGATCAGACCATTGATATCGGTTGCGCCCTCATAGTAGTCATAAGTAATGCCGGCATCGGTATCGTCAAGGCATAGTGTGAAAGACCCTCTGTAACCCGAATAGTCATTATCCACCGATAAATAATATTGATTACCGTCCACCAGAGTACCTACTATTTCAAGTACGATTACGTCATTGTCGTTGATATACCTTTTACAGGCCACTTGGGTTACGCCATCGGCTTCCCACACCGCTGCATTTATTCTCCTGATTGTACCCTTACTGGCCCCATCCCTATCAATTGTGATTTTCATGTTACCCGTTGACGTACCGTCAAAAGTGAACCACACATTATAGTTTGGGGAGGTGTTCCAACAAGAACCCGCGTTAAGATCACCTGTAGCATTTAAGGTAGTATAAGCCGCATCGGCCGAACACGAATTTATTATCCCGGTTACATCAATGGCATTGGCAAAATCATCATTTGCAGGTTGGGCAAATGCGGAATTTATTGCAATAAAAAAGAGTGTGAGTAAATAAATAGAACGCATAAGATCAATTAAAGCCAATAATACTATCTGAAAAATAGAACGAATTCTAAAAAAAGTTCTTGTAAGTAATCCTTTAAAACTGTCAAAGGTAATCAATCAAATGACTTTTTTTAAAATAAAATTGCTTTTTTATTAAAAAAGTACAATAAAATAACATGTAATAAAATGGCCACTATGTCAGTTTTTGAACGATAGTAAAAAAGTAGCCCCTTCATCCTTTATTGACTTGACTTTTATGGTACCCCCATGAAGATGCATAATCTGCTTTGATAAGCTTAGGCCAATACCAGATCCGGTTTTCTTGGTGGTATAGAATGGTATAAATATTTCACTGATTTCTTTTTCAGGGATACCCATGCCGTTATCTGATACCTCGATTATAGTTTTGTTATCAATATCATATACAGATAGCCGTATAATGGGGTTTGGGCTTTCATTTACTGCATACGCTGCATTTTTAATCAGATTGAGCAGTACTTGTTGAATAAGTTTAGCATCTATATTAAGCGCTATGTCTAATTCTGATCTTACTATTAACTGGATCCCTTTCTTTATTAAATCGGGCTTGACAAGTACTTCAACTTCCTTGATCAAATTAGCAACATTGGTAAGCTCTTTGACAGGTGTAGGAACTTTAGTCAATTTTCTGTAATCGTCAATAAAATCCAGCATTCCATTGCTTCTCTTTCTAATGGTTTGCAGCGAAAACCGGAGGTCGTTTATGGTATCTTCGGTAAGATTGCTCAATGCTATCTGTTTTCCATCATGTTCGAGCATCATTTGCATTGTTTCTGAAAGTGAACTTATGGGGGTAGCGGAGTTCATGATTTCATGGGTTAGAATGCGGATAAGCTTGTGCCATGCTTCTATTTCTTTTTGTTCAATTTCATTCTTTATATCCTGCAAAGTGATGAGCTTATAACTTTTGTCAAGCATGATCATCGAACTGACATCCACTGACAAGGTTTTGCTATCCCCATGCTGTTTTAACTCAATTAATTTTCTGCCTTCTTTTCCGATTTGATCAATCTCCTTTGAAAATAAGGGGTGCTTTTCTTTAAATATGTTCCAATTCCTAATTCCCTTGATTTTTAATATTTCTTCAGCTGATTTGTTCATTAAAGTAATATCCAAACCATCTTCAATGGAGATAATACCAATATTGACATTACTAACCACCATTCGTAAATATTGAAATTGAGCTTCTTGATCGGTTTTGGTTTTTTTATATATCTCGATCATTTCACTAAAAGCATTGTTAAGCTCCTTGAACGAGTCACCTAAATTCGATTTTTGAAAATTGATTGAAAAATCTCGATGCTTGATCGCCAATAAAAATTTGGCAAGCTCCCGGTTAGTATGCTTGACGAATTTCAGTAGCTCAACTATTTGAATTACAAGCACTACAAATAAAATAATCTGATTGAAGAATAGACGGTCATCCCCAAAGATGATACTTAAGGCAAATGAATTGGCCGTGATAAGTGCAATCCGTAAAACAACTTTGAAGCTGAACCTTTTATAAAACACTTTTTACTCTTTTTGATTGTAGGTAAAATTAGATTTAATGTTTAATAATACTAAGAATTGGTTTATCCGATTTCGGTCACCACCGATCGTTTTCGGATAACCAGATTGTCAATATGGTGATATAAAGCGGATTTTTAAACTTGGCATGTAAATGGTCATAGAGTTGCAAACCCCCAGCCTATGATTAAGAATATATTTAAAACCACTATCCGAAGTATACTTAAAACCCCAATACATAGTGCCATAAATATACTTGGTCTAAGCATTGGTTTAGCAACCGTCTTGCTAATTGTACTATGGGTAAATTTTCATCAGAGTTATGATGGGTTCCATACCAAGTACAATGAAATTTATCAGGTAATGACCAATACAAGCTCATCTTCAACCAATGAGATACAAACTACACCCGGAGCTGTTTATAAAGTTATGGAAGATGCCCAAGCAGAAATCCCTGACATAAATAGGATGACCCGTATAATTGCCAACTGGCGATGGCCTTCAGAACAGTGTTTTAAAATTGAAGAAAGCAAACCCTGTATTTATACCAAAGGCATTTATGCCGATTCTTCATTTTTCAAAATATTTGACTTCGAAATTATTAAGGGAGCATCCAACCCCCTTCTGAATCCGAAAAGTATTGCACTAAGCGAGAGCCTAGCTAAACAGTTGTATGGTGAAACCGACCCTATTGGTAAAATATATAAAATGGATAATCATTTGGAGGTGGAGGTAGCCGCTGTTTTTAAAGACATAGTTCCAACTTCATCGCTGCAATTTGGGTTTGTTGCTCCAATTGTAATTGCACAAAGGTTAATGGGTCAATCTGATGAACAAATGTCACAATGGAGCTTTATTACTTATGTGGATATACCCAATAAAGCAGTAGCTAAAGTGAATAAGGCCATCAACAGCCTTGAAAGGATGAAGGATTATCAGAACACAGAATATTTTGTACAACCATTAAGCGAGGCACATTTATATACGAAGTTTGAAAACGGGCATTCGGTTGGCGGGTTGATCGTTTATGTTCAAATGTTTTTACTGTTCGCCTTATTTATCCTTTTAATGTCGATAGTAAATTTCATCAATCTGGCCACTGCCAAATCCGCTGTTAGAAGCAAAGAGATAGGCGTTAGAAAAGTGACAGGAGCTTCGAAACTGGCCATCATGGGACAATTTCTGGTTGAAGCTTTAATCAAAGTTGTGATGGCGACATTGTTGGCGCTATTGGTAGTTTATTATTTGTTATCCTATTTCAATGAAATGACTGGGGTTGAAATCCACTTTCAGTTTGACCAATACCTCATTGCGCTTATTTTATCTATGGTAATTATAAGTACGCTTCTAGCAGGTGCCTATCCAGCATTTGTAATGTCCAAGTTTAATCCCATCAAGGCGCTAAAAAACAAAGAGGGCACCCAAAGTGGAGGCAATAGATTAAGAAAATCATTAACAATAGTTCAGATAAGCCTTTCGGTAATAATTATAACAGTAACCTCGTCAATATATCTACAGATAGAATATCTAAAGAATAAGGACATTGGATATGACAGAAAGGGCATTATGATGCTCGAACCCACCTGGCAGCATGTTAAAAACTACGAAAGTTTTACGAATGAGTTGATGAAGGATAATTTAATAAAAGCAGTTGGCGTGAGTAATGCCAATTTGGTGGATGCTTCATTTGCAACGGATAGGGTAGAATGGCCAGGGAAAATAGAAGGGGATAAATTACTTTTTAAGTTGATCGGAATAAACAATGGATTAATAGATGTACTGGGCTTGAATTTGTTGGAAGGAACAGTGTTTAACGAGCAAGATTCTCTAGATCAGGTTATTCTGACTAAAAGTGCTGCCGGGCAAATGAATCTGACCAATGCGGTTGGCAGCATAGTTGAAGTGTATGGTGATCGGGCAAGGGTAGTGGGTTTGGTAGATGATTTCAATTCAGAATCGCTACATAAAGGTATTTTACCTACCGTACTTTATAAAATTGAGCCTAAAAATGCAGGCACATTTTATATCAGATACAATAAGGAAAGGCCAAAGGAGTCCATCAATTCAATTAGTGCTGTCTATTCGAAATTTGAGCCATTCTTTACAATGAAATATGACCTGCTCGATGATAGCTATCAAAAGCAATATGAAAATGAAAAAATAATAGGCAATTTTTCGATGTGTATAATGATTATATCAGTTTTGATAGCCTTAATTGGCATCCTCGGACTCTCCACTTATAATACAATAAGAAGGTATAAGGAAATTGGAATCAGAAAAGTATTTGGCGCCTCTGTTGCTCAAATAATCACTTTGCTTTCTATGGACTTTGTGAAAGTTGGTATAATAGCCAACTTAATAGCATGGCCAATAGCTTGGTATTTGGTAGACATCTGGCTGACAGGTTTTGCATATCGAATAGATTTCCCCACACAACTTTTTATTCTAAGCTCAATATTATCCATTGGATTTATAATAGTGCTCGTAATCGCCCAATCTTTTAAAACGGCTTTACTGAATCCGAGTGAAGTGATGCGGGAAGACTGATATCATTTAATAATATCCAAATAGTATTCTATCGTAAAAATAGAGGCGTTCGTCAAAATTCTCAATCAACTGAAAGTAAAATTGCGTAATAAGATGTATAAACAAAATACCATGACAAATCAGGCTAAGAACATTCTACAATGGCTATTTATACTAATATTAACTTTTCAATTTTTACTGTTGGGCTATTCCAAGCTGTTGGGTGAGATGTGCTCATTTTTCATAGATAATGGTTACTCATTAAGTTTTATGTACTTCATCGGTTTCGTTGAGATATTGGCATCGATTGGCCTATTCTTTAAGCCATATAGAAATGCCAGCTGCTTTATCCTCATGATTATTATGATTGGAGCTATGTATACTCACTTAATGAATGATGAGGTAATACAAATATTGGTCAACATAACCAATGTAGGATTATCGGCAATAGTATTATGGGTAGAAGGTGAGAAAAAATATGCCCATGATGAAATGATCCAAAGTCCACAATCTTATTAAATTCCGTATTTGTTCATTCTTCTGTATAAGGCGGTTCTGGTAAGCCCCAACTCTTTAGCCGTATTGGTTACATTACCATTATTCGTCTTTAAGGCCTGAAGAATAAATTCATGCTCCATTTCATCTAAAGTCTTGGGCCCTACATTATGCTGAGTATTGGTCGAATTGCTTCCAATGAAAAGATCAATGGAATCAATTCTCTGTCCTTCGCAAAGAATTACTGCCCTTTCCGAAGCATGCTGAAGTTCACGGATATTCCCAGGCCACTGATATTTCGTTAGTTTTTCTAAAAGTTGGCTTCCCACTGTCAATTGGCCTTTATTGTATTTTTTTGAATACAGGTTAACAAAATGATGTGTTAGAAGCGATATATCCTCACCACGCTCGCGCAAAGCGGGTAATTTCATTTCCACGGTATTGATACGGTAGAGTAAATCTTGCCGGAACTCTTCTTCTTTAACCATACGGTACAGTGGTCGGTTGGTGGCGCAAATGAGTCTAAAATCAATTGATATATCTTTATTTGACCCTA
Organism: Flammeovirgaceae bacterium UBA1842; assembly: GCA_002338655.1. Classification (GTDB taxonomy): domain Bacteria; phylum Bacteroidota; class Bacteroidia; order Cytophagales; family Cyclobacteriaceae; genus Fulvivirga. Next base: position 59,478 of record DDIU01000032.1, read on the forward strand.
CTCGTCTGACCACACGGTTTTGGAGGACCGTTAATAATTTGGCTTGGAGCGGTAAGGACAAATTACCGATTTCATCTAGAAATATAGTGCCCTTATCGGCCAATTCAAACCTGCCTGGCTTATCCGTTTTTGCATCAGTAAATGCCCCTTTTACATGCCCAAATAGCTCACTTTCAAAAAGTGTTTCCGAGATGGCACCCAAATCCACTGAGATAAATGACTCGTCTTTTCTTGTAGATTGGCTATGGAGTGCGCGGGCTGCCAATTCTTTACCGGTGCCATTTTCCCCAAGAATGAGCACATCGGCATCTGTACTTGCAATTTTTCTTATCAAATCTTTGGTTTGCTTCATAGCTGCTGACTCACCTATTAAGTCATTTAAGTGGCTGCTGTCCGCATTCATTTGTTTTTGCGTGGCTTTTAACCTCGATATTTCTTTGTTGGAGTGGCGATGTTTGATTGCAGAGAGTATGGTAGCGAGGAGCTTTTGATTCTTCCAAGGCTTCAGTACAAAATCAGTTGCCCCTTTTTTCATTGCTTTGACAGCCAGATCAATCTCCCCATAAGCAGTGACAAGGATTACAATGGCTTCTGTATCCATTTTAAGAATCTCTGAAAGCCAATGAAAACCTTCTTCGCCATCATTGACACCTTTCTTGAAATTCATATCAAGCAGAATGACATCATAGTCCTTTATCTTAAAATAACCTTCGATTTTTGAAGGGTCTTCTTCTATATCGACAGAGGAGAACTCTTGTTTTAGAAACATACGGGCTGTTTCCAAAACATCCCGATCGTCATCAATTATTAATATATTGGCTGGGGTTTTCATTTTGTAAATGTATCAAAAACATACAGTTAAGTGTATCATTTTTGATACACTTTTAGATTTGGTATTTATTCAAAGGAGCCTTAATGCTTAATTTAAGCATATTGATAAGGGTGGCATTCGGTTTGGGAAAGAGGCAGTATATAAAAACGTAATACCATGCTCAAAAACTATTTTAAAGTAACCTTTAGAAACCTAAGGAAAAACAAATGGTTTTCTCTCATCAACATCATTGGGCTTACTATTGGTATAACCGGGAGTTTAATTATCTATCTGTATATCGATCATGAACTGAGCTTTGATGATTTTCATAGTGATACCGATCGGATATACCGCATTACCAGATCCTCTGACACTCCAACCATTATTGATTATGAGGCCAATGTGCCTTATCCCATGATCAAGTCATTGCATCAGGATTTTACTCAATTTGAAAGCGTTACACTTTATCATTCAGATGACGAGCCAACTGTGGTAGTGGATGATAAAAAATTCAAACTTAAAAATCAGATCTTCGCTGATAGCAATTTTTTCGAAATATTCAGTTTTGAAATAATAGAAGGAAACCCGAAAGTGGCTCTTTCCCAGCCAAACTTTGTTTTTCTTTCAAAAACCACAGCAGATAAATTTTACGGAAGTGAAAATCCAATTGGCAAAAAAATCAGTGTCAATGGACAGCTTGAACTTGAGGTGGCAGGTATATTTGCAGACCTTCCCTCTAATTCACTTTTTAATTTTGAAGCCGTTGTTTCTTTTCCCACTTTTTCCAGCGATTACCTTGGCGGATTGAATATTGACACATGGCAGATGAGCGCTGAGGGCTATGCCTTTGTAAAACTGAAAAACAATATTTCTAAAGATCAAGCTGAAAAGCAATTCCCAATTGCGATGAAAAAGTATTTGTCTGATCAAGACTATAAACGAAAGCATTTTCATCTTCAGCCAATTACTGATATACATTTTGATAATAAATGGAACAAAGCAGCTACGGATATGAAATCGTTGTATGCTTTGGGAGCCATTGGAGCTATATTGTTACTGATAGGATGTGTGAATTTCATCAATCTCTCTACAGCCATGGCGGTTAAAAAGTCTAAAGAAGTGGGGGTGAGGAAGTCGCTAGGGGCAGGAAAGGCACAACTTGTAGCTCAATACCTTGGCGAAACATTTCTAATCACCTCATTTTCTGGACTATTGGCAGTTGGGATCAGCGAACGTTTAGTCCCACTTTTTAACAATGCCTTTGAAATGAAATTGGAGATGAACATTTTCCAGGGCATGGACATGTTGCTCTTTGTCTTATTTATTATAATCATTGTTACTCTTCTGGCAGGAATTTACCCTGCCTTGGTTTTAGCCGATTATAGCCCTATAAAAGCACTTAAAAACAATATTCACTCGCAGAGCAATAGCTCATTGTTTCTGCGAAAAGGCTTGATCGTTACTCAATTTATCATTTCTCAAATATTGATTATTAGCACCATTGTAATCGCCAACCAGATGGCATATTTCAAGACAAAACCTTTGGGCTTTGACAAAAAGGCCATTATCAACGTGTCAGTTCCCGACAATAAAAGTGACTTATTGGATAGGTTTAGAAATCAACTGATGGCTGACCCAGGAATTAAAGAAGTCACTTTTTCTTTAGGTCCACCAGCTTCTACAAATACCTTTGAAACTAACTACCGATTGAGTACTGATTCTGAAGAAAACCGTATTGATATTCAAATACAACCAGCTGATCGTTATTACAAAGATACCTATGGAGTTCAATTACTTTATGGTCGGTGGTTTACTGAAGCTGACGAAAAATCAGCATTGGTGAGACTGGGGGAGGCGGAGAAAGAAGGGGAAAACATAAGTTTTATCCTGAACGAAACAGCCGTTAAAGCCCTTGGGTTTAACAATCCACAAGAGGCCATTGGTACAATGATCACTTCAGGCATTGGAGACATATCTGCTCCTATTATAGGTATTGTAAAGGATTTTCATGTCACGTCTTTTCGTGAAAAAATAAGGCCTATAGCTATTATCCCATTTCCAATGTTCTACTACAATGCGGGGATAAAGATCTCTTTAGACCAAAGAGAGCATACCCTAAAGCATATTGAAGAGGTTTTCAACGGTTTATACCCGAACAGCATTTTTGATTACTCCTTCATGGACGATGATATCATGAAATTTTATGTAAAAGAGCAGCGCTCCTATAATATGCTTAAAGTTTTTAGTGGGCTTTCAATATTTATTTCTTGTCTTGGCCTATTGGGTATGATTTCTTTCATTGTAACTCAGCGATCAAAAGAAGTAAGTATTAGGAAAGTATTGGGCGCTAATATGTTAAATGTGGTCGTCCTATTTACCAAAGATTTTATTGTGCTGGTATTGATTGCCTTTTTATTGGCAGCACCAATTGCCTGGTATTTAATGAAAATATGGTTAGCAGACTTTGCTTACAGAATTGATTTTCATGTATGGTTTTTTGCTTTGGCCATGCTTATTTCTGTTGTCATTACCTTCATCACAATAGGTTATCAGTCGCTGCAAGCCGCTCTTGAAAATCCCGTTAACTCACTCAAAAACGAATAAAACAACATGCTCAAAAATTATATTAAAACAACTATGCGAAGTTTGATGCGGAGTAAATCAAACACGATAATCAATATACTTGGTTTGGCTCTTGGTATCACCTCCAGTTTGGTGTTATTTCTACTGCTCAATCACTTAAAAAGCTTCGATAAGTTTCATGCCAATTATGACAACATCTATCGGATTGTAACTGAGTCAGACGGACAAGGGGGTAATAGAGCCTATACTGGAGGGGTGCCAACACCTTTGCCTGATGCCATTAGGGAAGATTTTTCTGATTTGAAAGAAGTTTTGTTTATATCTAGTGTATATGGTGATAATTTGATTTCCACCAAAAATGGAACAGAGCTGAAAACATTCTATGAGGACGATGAAACACGAATGGCCTATACAGAACAAGGATATTTCACTTTGTTTGATTTTAAACTGTTGACAGGTAATCGCCAACACCTTTTGGATCAGCCTAATAAGGTTGTCATTTCAGAAAGACTAGCCAAAAGATATTTTGGCGATAGTGACCCTTTAAACAAAGTACTTATTCTCAATAAAACCACTGATTTGGTTGTAAGTGGTGTCATGGAAAATGTACCGGATAATACAGATTTCCCTTTCGAAATACTGATATCGTATGCGACCATTAAGCCAGAAAACGTAAAGTCAGGATGGGGAAGCATCAGTAGTGATAACCAGTGCTATGTCTTGTTGGCACCAAATCAAAACCCTGAAAATTTAAATGCTCAATTTCCAAATTTCATAAAAAAATACATTGACGAAAAAAATGAAGATAATAGGGTTATGTATCTTCAACCATTAAGTAATCTTCACTTCAATGAAGAATTTAGCAATTACTCCTATAATTCCATTAGTAATGGAAACCTTCAGGCTATAGGTATCATTGCACTTTTCTTATTGGCCACCTCGTGTGTAAATTTTGTGAACTTATCTACAGCTGTTGCTGTAAAACGTGCAAAGGAAGTGGGAATAAGAAAAGTGTTGGGAAGCACCAAAAGTCAATTGGTCAGACAGTTTTTAGGGGAAACTTTTTTTATCACCTTGGTGTCAATTGGCATAAGTATGGGCTTGACTGAGGCATTCTTATTATATATCAACCCATTTTTAGAAGTTAAGTTAGATTTGGCACTGTTGAGTAATGCCAACCAGCTCCTATTTATTGTTTCATTATTGGTCGGTATTACACTGGTAGCTGGTATTTATCCTGCCTTCGTACTGTCAAGTTATAAGCCAGTAGTTGCGTTGAAAAGTAAATTAGTTGGGAAGGGGTCATCTGGGCAAGGATTAAGAAAGGGCTTGGTCATATTCCAATTCTTTATCTCTCAGGTATTTATCATAGGTACTATTATTTTAATCACTCAAGTTAACTATGTTAGGAATGCTGAACTGGGGTTCAATCCTTCTGCCGTAATCGATGTCAGTTTGCCAATAAGAAAGGACAATGATAAAAAACGGACGCTTAAGAATAAGTTACAACAAATAGCCGCTGTCGAATCAGTGAGTTTAGCTCTCTCTGATCCATCATCAGGATCAGTATCTATAACCAATGTACATGTACAAGACGATCCTGAATCTTATGATGTATCTGTAAAATTGGCTGATGAAAATTATATTGTGATATATGGCATTAAGTTACTTGCAGGTCGTGGTTTGCCAGCTCGCGATACACTTTCAGAAATGGTGGTTAATGAAGAATTCTTAAGGGTAACAGGTATAAAAAGCCCTGAAGAGGCTATTGGCAAGCAGATTAAAATTTGGGGAACTACTGTGCCTATTGTTGGGGTAATGAATAATTTCCATACCGTATCGCTGCATGAAAAAATAGCTCCAGTAGTTCTGTTTAACGGAATTAATAACTATCGTTTAGCATCAATAAAAATAAATACAAAAAATATAGCGGCTACCATTCCCATGATCGAAGACGTATGGAAAGAACTTTATCCAGACTATGACTTCGATTATAAATTTGTAGATGCTCAGATTGCTGAATTCTATGAAGGAGAGCAAAAGATGTCGACCATTTTTGCCGTTTTTGCGGGCATTGCCATATTTATTGGCTGCTTAGGCCTATATGGACTCGCCTCATATACCGTCAATCAAAAAGTAAAAGAAATAGGTGTAAGAAAAGTACTGGGTGCCAAGGTAAGTCAGATATTATACATGTTTTCAAGGGAATTCCTGACCTTGGTTGTCATTGCCTTTGTACTGGCTGCACCCTTAGCATGGTATATAATGAACCAATGGCTTCAGGGATTTGAATATAGGATTAATATCGGGCCATTGATTTTTATTTCATCAGTCTTTATTACGGCAGTCATTGCTGTGGCCACAGTGGGGTATAAATCCATGAGTGCTGCCATGGCCAATCCCGTGGATAGCTTAAGAGATGAGTAAAATTTGATTTGAACTAAAACCAGGAACAATGATCAAGAATTATATAACCATAGCACTCCGACATTTCAGACGAAATTTATCGTTTACTTTAATCAATGTAGTTGGGTTATCCCTCGGACTTGCCGGTAGTTTTGTTATTGGTAGTTGGGTGTGGCAAGAGTTAAGTTATGATAGCCAGTTTCAAGACAGCCAGCGCATTTATAGGGTATCGGTTTCATTTTATAATTCGGGGGCCTTTGCCAGTGGCCCTGAGGTTTTAAATAATACTTTGGCCGAACAAGCACCTGAAGTTGAAATAGCTACAAGACTGGCCAAAGGAAAATCAACTGAAATATATATAAATGAGTCCTCTTTTGAAGAATCACCCTATTTTGTAGACTCTTCGTTTTTTCAAACATTGTTGTTTCCATTTATTGCAGGCAACCCAAGTACTGCAATGTCAAGCCCATCAAATGTGGTAATCACAGCTAGTTTGGCCATGAAATATTTTGGCTCCACTGATGTTTTGGGAAAAACGATATTGGTTGGTAAGGATAAAATCAGCCATATCGTTTCTGGAGTGATAAAGGAATCAAGCACACCAAGCCATTTTCAATCACAAATGTGGCTTCCTCTCGAATTGAAAAATAGCACCAATTGGACATCGGCCCGTTACTTTAATTACATTAAACTGAAGGAAGGGTCGTCCAAATCGGCACTTCTGAAAAGACTGGCAGATTTTAAGATGGATCTGGTTTACCCTGCATTTAATGCGCAGATTCCCTATGAAGAGTGGGCGCAGCAGGGTATGTTCGATTTCCATGTGGTGGCCTTACAGGATATCCATTTAGACCCTCCGATGCGTTTCGAATTGTCACCTGGAGGTAACAGGGCTAATGTTTATATTTTCCTTGCTGTCGCTATCTTTCTTGTCGCCATTGCTTCCATTAATTTTGTTAACCTCAGTACAGCACAGTCAGCAAAAAGAGCCCGGGAAGTGGGGGTTAGAAAAACTTTGGGTACCTCAAGAGGCCATTTAGTTTTTCAATATTTAACCGAATCAATGGTGATGAGCTTCATTGCACTGCTATTGGGAGTGGGCATGGCCGAAATTTTCCTTATCCTTTTTCAGAATTTCACCAACGAACATTTACTAACAGGCCTTTTCAATAATGGCTATGAGGTAGCTTTATACTTGCTTTTTGGGTTGCTAGTCGGTGTGTTTGCAGGTATCTACCCAGCCTTTTATTTGAGTAAATTCAAACCAGTAGATATTCTTAAGTCACAATTGATAGCGGGTAAAAGTGGTGGATTTAGAAATATCCTTGTTGTCATACAGTTTACTATTTCCGTTGCGCTTATTATTTGTTCGTTGGTTGTGTATGAACAGCTTCAACTTCTTAGAAATGTGGATTTGGGTTTCAATAGGGAGAATATATTAGTAGTGAATAATGTGGAGGCATTAAGTGAAAATAAATCGTTTTTCCGTGACAAATTACTCCAACATAGTGAGGCCAAATCAGCAAGTTTTAATAAGCGAATTCCGGCCGGAACTTCACTTTGGGTTTATACTTTTAAGAATAAGTCAGCGGAACAGGGTGAAGGGTTTCAGACCTTTATTGGAGATGATCAATATTTGCCAACCATGGGGTTTAGAATGTTGGAAGGCAGAAATTTTTCGAAAGATATTGCTTCAGATAGCACAGCCGTTATTCTTACTGAATCCGCTGCAAAAAAATTACTATTGAAAGAACCCATTGCAGGCACTGAATTGGCTGATGGAATGCATGTTGTTGGCGTTGTATCTGATTTCAGTTTCCAGAACTTCTACGAGAAACCTGATCCTGTAGTAATAGTGTATGACCCTGATGGTTATCGTTTGTCGGTAAGGCTGGCAGGTCATCAGACGGCAAGTTTTATCAAATACATGCAAAATGAATGGCAGGCATTGTCGCCCGATCAACCAATGAACTACTCGTTTGTTGATGACAATTTTGAGCTGCTTCTTGAAAAGGAAAAAACATTGGGTAAAACCATAACTTTTTTCACCTCCATTGCCATATTCATTTCATGCCTGGGACTATTCGGACTGGCCGCTTTTATGGCCCAACAGCGCAAAAAGGAAATTGGCGTAAGAAGGGTATTTGGTGCCTCCGTTAAAAACGTCATACTATTGTTAAATACTGGTTTTACAAAACTGGTGCTGATTTCTATCCTTATATCTATTCCCCTAGCCTGGTACCTGATGGATTGGTGGCTGCAAAACTTTGAATTTAAAACGACCTTGAATGTTTACACTTTCCTATTATCAGGGGTTTCAGCATTATTTATTGCCTGGTTTACGGTCAGTTATCTGTCATTTAAAGCAGCCAGTGTCAATCCTGTAGAAAGTTTAAGAGATGAATAAGCCCTCTTTTTAACTTAGAATTTCGAACTTAAAACTAATATCATGCTAAAAAATATACTAAAAATATCGGTCAGAAATCTATTGAAAGAGAAGTTCTATACGTGCATCAATTTATTGGGGTTGGCAGTAGGTGTTGGGGCTTGTCTTTTAATAGCGCAGTACATAGTTTTTGAAACATCATTCGATAAACATCATCCAGATGCCAATGAAATATACCGTGTCAACCAAACTAATTTCTGGTCACCAGATGGCGGTATAATGGGCTCAACAGTGCTTCCATTAGCGGAGGCTTTAAAGTCTGAATTTCCAGAAGTGGAGTCTACTTTGAGAATTAATACCGTTTATGATCAACTTATTACTGTAGAGGGCACTTCAAAATCCTATCAGGAAGAGGATGTACTTGGTGCCGACTCTACCTTTTTTGATTTCTTCGGATTTAAATTGGCTGAGGGAGATCCAAATACTGCATTGGATAAAATCAATAGTGTGGTGATTTCAGATAAAATGGCAAAAAAATATTTTGGGGAGGAGCCCGCTTTAGGAAAAACACTATTGCTCGGAAATGACAAACAACCGATAACGGTAACCGGAGTACTGCAAAAAGAACAGCCGAATACACATTTTGACTTCAATATCCTGCTTTCTATCTACACCAACCCAAATGTAAAACAGTTTGAGTGGAGCTGGATTTGGACACAGGCCGTGACTTATGTCAAAATAAAAGGCAGTACGAAAAACATTGAAGACCACCTTTCCGGACTGGCTGATAAGTATGCTAAAGGGGCATTTAGCCGTCTTGGAATTGACTTGGCAGATTTTGAAAAAGAAAAAGGGGAACTCACTTTTTACCTACAGCCAGTTACTGACATCCATCTCCATAGTAGAGATATCCATAATAGGTTGGGCACTGATGGCGATATATTCTATGTCTATGTGTTTTCAATTGTAGGGGTGATGATCCTGTTTCTGGCATGTATAAATTTCGTTAACCTGACTACCGCCCGAGCTGCGGTTAGAGCCAAAGAAGTTGGCGTTAAAAAAGTACTTGGCTCCACCAGATCCTTATTGATTGGCCAGATTTTGGTGGAAACGTTCATGTTAAGTATCATAGCCACTGGTTTGGGACTTGGATTAGCTGAATTAATGCGCCTGGCCATATTGACCATGCTAAACATTGATTTTAGTATTAATGTATTTGCTAATCCACTATTCGCTACAGGTATATTTTTAATGCCTCTTTTTATAGGACTGATTGCCGGACTTTATCCTGCCTTTTCTATTACTTCATTCAAACCTATTAATGTGCTTAAAGGGCAAATGAATACAGGTAAAGAAGCTTCATTTTTTAGAAATGCCTTGGTCGTTATACAATTTACTATCGCCATTGGCCTGATGGCGGCCACTTTTATAATCAGCGACCAACTTTCCTTTTTTCAGAATGGCAATATGGGTTTTAACCGTGATAATATTCTCATAATTGATCAAGCCGATAAGTTGGGTTCTGCCATGATGCCTTTCTATGAAAAAGCCTCTCAGCATCCTGCGGTCAAGCAGTTGGCGATAACGAGTGTGGTTCCAGGAATGGGAAGCCCCGAGGATGTGTTTTTTGCCCCTTCAAACCCAGACAGAAAATTGTCACTTGGTACCATCAAAGTAGATAATGGATACCTCACCAGTTTAGGCATTGGTTTACTGCAGGGAAGAAATTTTGAGAAAAATAAACCCGAAGCCAACAATGTAATGATTAACGAAATGGCTATGAGGGATTTTGGATGGACTGAAGAAAATGTAATCGGTCAAAAGATTAGCTATTTTAATGATGAGTTTACGGTCATTGGCTTGGTCAAAGATTTTCATTCCCTTCCATTTTATTATCCCATTGCACCAGTGATTTTACTCGATCTAAATGCTCCCATTTGGAATGACTCTAGGCAGTTGCTTCTCACCATTGATATGAGTAAAAAACAGGAGCTGGTTAACTATTTGAATACAAATTGGGCTGCCATGAACAACACCAATCCATTTAATTATTCTTATTTGGACGATCAATTGGGGCAGTTGTATGAAAGCGAAAACAAACTCAGTAAACTTTTTACAGTGTTTACTGGTCTCGCCATTTTGATAGCCATCATAGGATTACTGGGTCTGGCTTCTTTTGTCACCTCCAATAAAACCAAAGAAATAGGTATTAGAAAAGTACTTGGAGCCTCTGTAGGACAATTGATTTTAAAAGTCAATTTCAGGTTTTCGGTCTTGATCCTAATCTCCTGTCTCCTTGCTGTCCCTCTTACTTTATGGGCAATGACCAACTGGCTACAGCAGTTCCAATATCGGATAACCATAGGGTGGGAAGTGTTTGCCCTGACCATACTATTGGCCATTGGGCTCGCCTGGCTCACAGTGAGTTATCATTCCATCAAAGCTGCACGGGCCAATCCTGTGGATAGTTTGAAGGATGAATAGATTATACGGTTAATATTAGGGTGGTATTGTGATCACATCGTCCGATATCAGACACCTGATTCCAATAACGGACAAAAAATCAATTCATTTTCCTTAAATTCATCCTTTAATTGTAAATAAAGGCCACTGGATAGTTGGCATATTTATTGGCAAGCAGTATTACATAAACCATAAAAGATGATCAAACTCGTTAATGTCGACAAATATGTTGACTCAAGATTTCAAAGGACTTTCATTCTTAAAAGCATCGATCTGGAAATTAATCAAGGTGAATTTGTGACTATCATGGGCCCAAGTGGTGCAGGTAAGTCATCATTGATGAATATCATCGGGATGCTCGATGAGCCATCACAAGGAGAGTATTATTTCTATGATGAGCCAGTTCATAAAATGAAGGAGCGTAAGAAGTCTGAAATGCATAAAAATCATATCGGGTTTATATTTCAGGCCTATCACCTGATAGATGAACTTACAGTGTATGAAAACATCGAAACTCCGCTATTATACAAAGGAGTGAAAGGTTCGCAGCGCAAAAGCATGGTAGCGGAAATGTTGGACCGGTTTCAAATGGTAGCAAAAAAAGATTTATTTCCTGAACAGCTGTCCGGTGGTCAACAGCAGTTAGTAGGGGTAGCTAGAGCTATTATTGGGCAACCTAAGTTATTGTTGGCCGATGAGCCGACAGGTAACCTGCATTCAGAGCAAGGAGAGGAGATCATGGACATTTTCAAAAAACTCAACGAAGAAGGGATGACCATTATACAGGTGACCCACTCCGAGAAAAATGCCGAATACGGTACACGAACCATCCGATTGATAGATGGTGCAATAGATTCTGATACGAAGAAATAGAGCTTAATTATATTATTAGAATGATTTATAAACTCAGCATAATAACAACATTGGTCTTAGTATCCTGCGCTTTTTCCCAAGCGCAGGATCAAATTACTATTGAATCACCTTTAACATTTAAGGAAGCAGTTGAGATAGGGTTGAAAAAAAATATCAACTTAAAACGTCAAAGTAATCAACTTGAAAGTATTGAAGCACAGAGATTGAATGCTAGGGGTCAATATTTGCCTTCTCTGGGTATTAGTGGTCAAGGTATGCGTACAGATGGACAGCAGATCAACTCGGTTTCCGGTGCTGGAGAGAACATTACATCCGATCGATTTGGGGGTAGTATTGATGCCAACTATACATTGTTTAACGGATTCAATAGACTCCAAAATATGAAAGCATCAAGCATGGCCTTTCAGGCACAGTCTAGTGGTGTCCAACGTGCAAAACAAGATGTGATAGCCGATATTACCAATCAATTCTTACAAGTGCTATTTGATCAGGAATTGGTAAGGATAGCCAAAGAAAACCTTGAAACTCAGGAGGTAATTCTTGAACAAATAAAAGGATTTGTAGAATCTGGAATAAGGGCCATGCCAGAAGAGTACAGTCAAATTGCAATTGTCAAAAACAATGAATTATTGCTTATACGGGCTCAGAATACTTATGCAAATGATAAATCTACATTATCTCAGATGCTTCAGTTTGACCCAACATTAGCTTATGAAATTGCTGTTCCAGAATGGAATGTTGAAGAAGTGATAGCCTTACAATACGATTTAGATGAGCTTTATAATCAAGCAACTGTTAATAGGTATGACCTTAAACAATCTCAACTTCAGTCGGAAGCTTCTAAATTTCAAATGAAGGCCCGTTCAAGTGGCTACTTGCCCTCATTTGGCATTTTTATGAGTTACGGTTCGCAATATTTTGCTATTCAGGGTAAAGAGGGAGTGTCCTCATTTAACAAACAGTTTTTTGACCTAAATCCACAATTGAGTTATGGGTTTAATTTTTCAATTCCATTATTTGATAGATTTCAGACCCATTCTAACAAGACACAGGCAAAAGTCAATTATTTGAATGCGGAGAATGATTACGAAAATCTGCAGAAAACGGTTCTCATTGATGTTCAACGTGCGCATCAAAATTTTAAAAATGCAATTATAGGTTATAGGGCAGCACAAGCCCAATTAGAGTCTGCTCAGTTGTCCTTTGATTTGGAGAAGGAAAGATATGATCTTGGTTTATCAAGCTTAGTAGAATACAACCAGGCTAATCAAAGGTTTGTTCAGGCACAAGCAGATATGGCACAAGCTAAATACACGTTGCTTTTCCAGGATATTTTGCTTCAGTATGCCATTGGAACCTTAGGTATTGATGATATACATTAAATTCAGAACCTCTAAATTTAATATTTACTTTATCCCCCAGTATCACTCTTATCCCCCTCAGTGTCACTCACAGAGGACACTTAATTTCCCTCAGTGTCACTCGCAGAGGACACTTAATTTCCCTCAGTGTCACTCGCAGAGGACACTGAGGAAAGAAATTATTCAGCCCTGCTTAATATAAACTCAGTTACATATCTACCAAACCACTCTGGCTTAGTACCATCAGGATAAGTTTCATCATACATGGTAAGTTTGAGCAAGTCTCCTTCCAATTCGTATTTATAAAATTGTTTCCCGCCTTCAAAACCAGGCACTTTTGCAACAAATGCGGTGGTAGTTATTGTTGAGTCAGTTAATACATAGCTACCAGCATTGAAAACTATAGATCGAAAACCTGATTTTAGCTCGTCCTCTGTAGGGTTTGAAAGAACCTGAAATGGAGTTCTTGGTTTGTCGATAGGTGTCCAAATAATTGAATATCTATTACTTGACATGATAAATATACCTGGCTGTGCTTTTTTAATTGAAAAGGTAGTGTCAACCCGCTTCCAATTAATTTCCTTCATTTCCCAAGCACCTAATAAGGGATTGGCGTTCAGCTCCTCCTGTGCTGGTTGCTTAGTTTTCTCACAAGCGAATAACACTATTGGGATTAATATAAGATAATAATACTTCATGGATTTTTGTTGATGATAAAGTTCAATATATAATCATCTCCTTTAAAATCCTTATTTTAATTTGTGTTTATTCCCCAAAGTGTCACTTTATTCCCCAAAGTTTCACTTGCAAAAGGACACTAGCGATAAGTCTCCTAATCGAAAAGCTAATAAATTGTTAAACCCCCTTTGGGGTTTTATATGCTATGATTTAACAATCTATTTGTATTTAATCCCTTCGGGATAATTTAGTCTCACTTAGTTTTGAACTCAAGTGTTCTATCTCTTTTTCTATTTCTGGTTGACTGAAGGAACCTTGAGTGTATTACGAACTCAACAAATCCCGAAGGGATTAAATGTTAATAAAACAGACAATCTGTAAAACAACCCCGAAGGGGTTTAATATACAGGCATGCGTCATTTTATTCCTCTCAGTGTCACTCGCAAAGAACACTGAGGGGGGAAGTTGGCTTAAGTACCATCTAGGGAGATTTAAGCTTCGAAAAACCGCTTATTATATTGTACGCGATCCATCATCTTGACAATTCTTGCGGCCTTGGTATCTTCTGTTTTAGCATCGTAAATCCAATCCAAATAAAGCTTTTGCTCATTTTGGTTGAATGCCATGAAATTAGCATAGGTCTGCTTAGGTTCATTTTTGAAGCAGTCAATAATCTCTTCGGGCACTTCCAATGTAGATTGATCAAGCTCAAGGATAATGGTCACAAAATCGCCTGCTTGTTTACCGATCTTTCTTCGGATGTCTGCTTTGACAGGTAAAAACAACTGACCATTGCCCATTGGCATGAGCTTGTACTTCTTCAATTCATAAGTATCAATATGGCCATTGACCCGTACCCATCCAAATGGTGACTTTCTATCCTGTGGTATCTCTGGAATGGCCGCATAAGTCCAACCCCCTTTACCAGGGAATTTCTGTAATAGATATTCACCATTTACCTTATTCATTACAGTAAAATTAAATGGATTTGATGAATTAATTAATCTATTAAACCCCTTTTATTCCCCTCAGTATCACTCGCAAAGGACACTAAGGAAGGCTATAGCTACTTGCAGCATTCAAGCGATTAGGAGAACTTCTCCTTTCGTTTCACTCCAGTCGAAGTGACCACTCCGAATAAGAGGGGAGCCTGCTTATCGGCAGACAGGCGCAGCGATAAGTCCCCTAATCGAAAAGCTAATAGATTGTTAAACCCCTTTGGGGTTTTATATGCCTTGATGTAATCTATTTGTATTTAATCCCTTCGGGATTATTTAGTCTTTTCCCCCCTCAGTGTCACTCGTAGAGGACACTGAGGAAGACTATCTACTTGTAGTATTCAGGCGATTAGGAGACTTCTCCTTTCGTTTCACTCCAGTCGAAGTGACCACTCCGAATAAGAAGAATCCTATTAATCTAATTGTAGGAAAGCCAACAAACTGTTAAACAAATCCCGCAGGGATTAAATGTTAATAAAACAGACAATCTATAAAACAACCCCGAAGGGGTTCAATGAATTTAGGAAGATAATATATATCTGAGTCCGTGCAGTGGGCTCCGAGTCAGGTGTAAGTAAAACTTATTCCGAATCTTCTTCTAAAGTCTTTTTTAGTTTTTCGAGTTCACGTCTTTTTCTTACATATATCTTATGTTCCCAAGTTGAGGCATATAAGGTAAAAATAAATAAAAGAGCGAATCCAATCATAGGTATCAAAGAAGTGTCCTTATCAAACCATAAACTAAACAGGGTTAATATAGCAATGAAAGCAAAATACACTTGCATGGTGCGTGAGAGTACTTCAGAATAGGAAGCGTTGGAGAGTGCATGTTCCAAGTCTCCCATCATAGTGCGTTCAAATTGACTTTCAAATTTCTTCCTTTTGCTTCTTTTGTAAAAAAGGTATAGGGGCGTAACGTACATAATTGCCATCAATAGGTAAATAAATGTTTCATCCTCCTTGCCTTTAAAAAGCACACCAAAGAGCAACATTGAACCTCCAACGAGATTGACACCTATCAAAATTACTTCCATCCAATTGGCAATTTTACCTGCTGATTTTTTCTTGGCGATTACACGTCTGTGTAGGGCCTTTTCATTAATGGCGTACATAGGCTGATTATTTTGAGTGTCCCATATTTTTTTCAATTCGTCAAACTCCATGGTGATCATATTTTAGAGATTTATCGGTCAAGTGTTTTTTTATACGGTGGATTTTCACACCAATATTTGTGTCAGAAACTCCAGTCATTTCGGCCATCTCTTTATAGCTATAGCCGTCTAGCATGAGTAATGTAAGCGAACGGTCAATTTCAGGGAGTTGACTAATTTCGCGATAAAGCCATGCAAGCCGATCATCAATATTTTCCGTGTTTTCCTCCAATAGATATTCTATCTTATCCATTGACTGTCGGCCATCATGATGTCTTCTTTCTTTTCGGGTCCACCTCATGGCTGTATTTAATGCAACACGGTAGATCCATGTACTTTCGGCACTTTCCTTTCTAAAGTTGGGTATCGAGTGCCAGACCTGAATTGCAATTTCCTGAAAAAGGTCATCCCGATCATTTTCTGTGAAAGCATAAACCCGTACCACCTTAAAAAGCATGGCTTTATACTGCCCTATCCAGTTATTAAATATTAGACGCTGCTCTTTTTCCTCCATTTTTTAAATGCTTACCACAGTAGTAACCTCAATGGGTAGATTTATTACAAGGAACGGAAAATAAAATGAAAAATGTGCCTGCTGCATCAAATTGAGCCTAAGATTGTTAAACCCCTTTGGGGTTTTATATGCCATGATGTAATCTATTTGTATTTAATCCCTTCGGGATTATTTAGTCTCACTTAGTTTTGAACTCAAGTGTTCTATCCCTTTCACCATTTCTGGTAGGCTGAAAAAACATTGAGTGTATTGCAAACTCAATGAAATCCCGAAGGGATTAAATGTTAATGAAACAGACAATCTGTAAAACAACCCCAAAGGGGTTTAATATACAGGCACTTGTCAGGTTGAGCCTGTCGTAACCCAGGTTGAGCCTGCGAAACAATTGTCAAATTGAGCTTGTCGAAATCCAAATTGAGCTTGTCGAAATTCAGGTAGAGCTTGTCGAAACCCAAAAAAAAGAAAGGGGAGCAAATGCTCCCCTGACCCGTCTTTCAACCTAAACTTGAAAAAACTAATTGTTCAATCTAAAATATGAAGTGTCTCCTGATTCCACTAAAAAATCACTTACATTCAAATACTTTGCCAATTCTGCATTGCAGGGGCTATCTTTTGAAACGGTGGTTTTATAAACCAGATTATCATTGGAATCATAAAATTCGAGCGTAACAGTTTCTGCATGGTAACTATAAAAAGGATCGAGCAATTCATAATTGAGCTCGTTGGAGCTGTCCTCCTTTTCTTTTTCTGCCGCTAATACCGGACTGATGAAAATTACTGCTAAGACCAGCAGTATTAGATTCTTTTTGTTGATTAATGTGTTCATGATTGTTGTTGTTTATTTTGAGCTTCCCCCGATATCTATCAGGGGACTTTTGACCTGTAATACCTTTTACAATGGTTGTGCCAATATGTTAACTAATTGATAATCAGATATATAAAAAAATAAGCTTATATATTATTGTCACATTACCGAACACCTTGCGGTCGGTGGTGCACTATTGAAAAGGTTACATAAAAGCACTATTATTTTTTATTACAGGTTCATTGTTGAAAGTAGATTACCTTTGCTTATGCCACATAATATTTTATTTTTGTGCAAAATTTTAATCCAAGCGATACATGAGCGTTTTAGTCAATAAAAATTCCAAAGTTATAGTCCAGGGCTTTACCGGTTCTGAAGGTACATTCCATGCAGGTCAGATGATCGAGTACGGTACGAACGTAGTAGGAGGGGTAACACCTGGTAAGGGTGGTCAAAAGCATCTGGATAAACCTGTTTTTAATACGGTGAAGGAAGCAGTAGATAAGGCAGGGGCGGATGTATCAATCATATTTGTGCCCCCTGCATTTGCGGCTGACGCTATCATGGAAGCGGCTGATGCAGGCATCAAGGTGATCATTACCATTACTGAAGGGATTCCTGTAAAGGATATGATAACGGCTAAAAATTACCTTAAAGGTAAAGATGTTGTGCTTGTAGGGCCAAACTGCCCAGGGGTAATTACTCCAGGAGAAGCTAAAGTAGGTATCATGCCCGGATTTGTATTCAAGAAAGGCAAAGTTGGTATTGTATCGAAATCAGGTACACTTACTTATGAGGCAGCCGATCAGGTAGTTAAAGCTGGTTTAGGCATCTCCACAGCCATCGGTATCGGAGGTGACCCAATCATCGGTACATCTACTAAGAAAGCGGTTGAAATGCTTATGAATGATTCAGATACAGAAGCCATTGTGATGATTGGTGAAATTGGGGGTAACTACGAAGCAGAAGCCGCCAGGTGGATCAAAGAACAGGGTAATCCTAAGCCCGTTGTTGGGTTTATTGCCGGACAAACTGCTCCAAAAGGAAAGAGAATGGGTCATGCTGGAGCCATCATTGGTGGCGAAGATGATACCGCTGCAGCGAAAATGAAGATCATGAAAGAATGTGGCATCCATGTGGTGGCGTCACCTGCTGATATTGGGGAAACCATGAAAAAAGTACTGGGTAAATAATCCAGATCATAGAAATATATTATAAAGATAAAATGCCGGATCAATCCG
This sequence comes from Flammeovirgaceae bacterium UBA1842, assembly GCA_002338655.1. Lineage (GTDB taxonomy): Bacteria > Bacteroidota > Bacteroidia > Cytophagales > Cyclobacteriaceae > Fulvivirga. The sequence continues at coordinate 77,748 of DDIU01000032.1, forward strand.
GCATTTTTGTTTAAATCCGCAAGCTATTAGAATATTTTCTCTACAAAAAGGTTAATTACTTCTACCAGGATAAGCACTATGATTATTACCTCCAGTATAATACTTCTCTTATGCTGAATCAGGTCTTTAAAAAGATCTAAATTTTCGTTCACCATTTTCAGGTTGTATTCAACATTGTTATACCGAATTTTAATATCGAACATATTCCGTAAACCGGTGTCAACTTTACTCAGGTATTCATCTGTCCATGCTGCTTCGGGTTGGTCAAATACATAAAGCTGATTGAAAATATTATTTTTTACATTAAGGGTCTTCCCGATGAACTTGAGCAGGGTTTTACTTGACATAAACAACCGGCCTTCATTTTCAAGTCTTTTGGTATAAAGGTTTGTTTCGTCCAGCATTTGAGTGGCCTTTTTCTGGTAATAATCCAACGATACCGACTGACCAACATTAAGCAATACGATCTTGACTACTTCGGGGGAAATGTTGGACAGATATGCTTCATTATGACCGAATTTATCAGAGTCATCACTTTTATGGATCACGAATTCATCAAAAAGCTTCTCACTTAATGGGTTAATAGTGTACTTGTCTAAAAAGGCTATTGTTTCTGAGATGGCAAGGTCGGTATACTCACAAAATACCACAACCCCATAAGACAGTACATACATATAGCTATCCCCATCTGCGTAAAATAGATCGGAGGTGGAGTAGCTATGAAGCTCGCCTTTATAATCATTTTTAAAAGGTCGCAAATTGATATTATCTGCGATTTGATAGGCCTTTATTTTCATGGTAAAGTATTTTATTAACTATTCAAAAGAACAACCAACAACTATCACCAGCAGCTATCTACAAAATTATATGATTAAAAACTACAATAAATCATTGGCTAAATTGGCCAACTCAGATCTTTCCCCTTTTTCCAATGTTATATGGGCATAAAGATCGTGGTCTTTTACCCGGTCTATGAGGTAGGAAAGGCCATTACTTTGCGAATCCAAATAAGGTGTATCTATCTGATAAATATCACCAGTAAAAATGATTTTTGTATTTTCCCCTGCCCGGGTAATGATCGTCTTTACTTCATGTGGTGTAAGGTTTTGAGCTTCATCTACTATGAAAATAATGTTGGACAAACTACGCCCTCTGATATAGGCCAAAGGCGTAATCATCAATTTTTCCAGGTTTACCATTTCGGTAAGTTTAGAATACTCTTTGTCAGACTCGTGATATTGATTTTGTATAAATTTCAAGTTGTCCCATAACGGTTCCATGTAGGGGTTCAACTTTGATTTTATGTCGCCTGGAAGGTACCCAATATCTTTATTGCTCAATGGCACAATAGGGCGTGCTAAATAGATTTGCTTAAATTCTTTTTTCTGCTCAAGTGCAGCAGCCAGCGCTATCAATGTTTTTCCCGTTCCAGCTACCCCTTGCATGCTTACTAGTTTTACATCGGGGTTGAGTATGGCATGAATGGCAAAGGCTTGCTCTGCATTTCGGGGCTTTATCCCATAAACTGATCTTTTTTCAACATGCTCCATCAAGTCTTTGATAGGGTTGTAAAAAGCCAGCACGGATTTTTTGCCGTTTTTAAGTATGTAATAGCCATTTTTAGAAGGTTTTTTGCGGCCCAATACATCTGCGGCCTCACAACTGCCCTTTTCATAAAGCTGATTGATTTTATCAGGCGATACTCTATCCTGAACCGTTTTGCCAGTATATAAAGAACTGACATTCTGAACTTTACCGGTATTATAATCTTCTGCTGGTAGCCCTAAGGACTTTGCTTTTAACCGTAGATTAATGTCTTTGGAAACCAATATGACATTTCTCCCTTTCATTTCTTGTTTTAGCTGCAAAGCAGCATTCAGTATGCGGTGATCGGCCTTTTCTTCGTCAAATACAACAGTAGCATCTATTTTACTGTTTTGATCCATCAACACCTTGAAGTTTCCTCTGGTTTTTCCATTTAATGGATTCCAATCATGGAGCATTTTTCCTTCAGCCAGTTTGTCAATTAGCCTGGTAAATTCACGGGCCTCAAAATTCTTAGTGTCATTGCCTTTTTTGAATTGATCCAATTCTTCAAGCACCGTAATAGGTATGCCTATGTCGTGCTCATCAAAATTCATTATTGAATTGTGTTCGAAAATAATCACCGAGGTATCCAGTACAAAAATCTTCTTTTCGTTTTTCACCGCTTTTGCCATACATGTAAGATTAAAAAATGGATTGTGTAGTAGTCTAAAAATAGACAACTGTTGATAAATGCAAAAGGAATGGAAAGGAATTTATTGGGGATATCCAATAAATATTTTTAAAGTAGATTTATTCTTATTTTCCATTATCAATATTTTATTGAAATGCATTATCGTCCAAGTCTTCACCAGGTTCTGGCATTGAAAACATACTACTCAGTAAATCTTTAAATTGTAACCCTTTAGATAGCTGATGCTTACTTAGCATGCTATATTCAGTAAGTCCATGAAGGGCAAACTCCATTAAGAACAGTTTCATCGAACGGTCGATTTTACTTTGATGGTTTTTGACTAATTCCGGAAGACCGGGAACAGCATTCAAGGCCTTCTCATATTCAGCATCACTAAAGTCGTGAAGGATGTCAATGGAGTTTTCATTGCCAAACCAATCGGTTATCGTTTTATATGGATTGGGGGCTTTCTGCTTTCTGATTTTTTCAGGATCAGGGAAGAATTCTATAAACTTTGTCCGGATGGCTTTGCCTACCAAGTTGTGGGCTACGATACCGGGACCTTCCTGCTCTCCTTCATATACCAATTCTACTTTTCCAGTAATGGAAGGGATCACGCCATAAAAATCAGACACCCTGATTGCAGTTTTACCGCCATTTAACAGTGCCCTTCTTTCAGCAGCACTCATTAAGTTTTCATAAGCAGAGATGGTAAGCCGGGCAGAAACGCCACTTTTAGCATCTACATATTCACTATTTCTGGCTTCAAAAGCAATTTGCTCTATCAGATCCTTTGCTAGGTCATTGATAGATACATTCTCCTTTTGTTCGGGTTTAATATTGGCCTCTTGATCTGTTATTTTTCTTCCCACCTCAATGCTCTTAGGATAATGGGTAATTATTTGGCTACCAATACGGTCTTTTAATGGCGTGACTATGCTTCCTCTATTGGTATAGTCTTCAGGATTTGCGGTAAACACAAATTGGATGTCGAGCGGCATACGTACTTTAAAGCCACGGATTTGAATATCGCCTTCTTGTAAAATGTTGAACAGTGCTACTTGAATCCTTGCCTGTAAATCCGGTAATTCATTGATGACAAAGATGCCCCGGTGTGATCGTGGTATTAGGCCGAAATGGATCACTCGTTCATCTGAGTAAGGTAACTTTAACGTGGCTGCCTTAATCGGGTCAACATCACCGATAAGGTCGGCAATAGAAACATCAGGGGTAGCCAGTTTTTCGCTATAACGCTCATCGCGGGTCATCCAGCTAATAGGTGTGGCATCGCCTAATTCATTTATAGTGTCATGCCCATAACGGGATATTGGTTGCAACGGGTCATCATTGAGATCGCTCCCTGTAATCACAGGTACAAATTCATCGAGCAGCTTGGTCATCATCCTAGCCATACGTGTTTTGGCCTGTCCCCTTAGCCCTAAAAAATTAATGTCGTGCATGGAGAGAATGGCCCTTTCCAAATCAGGGATTACCGTCTCTTCAAACCCCCAAATGCCTTCAAAGACATTTACCTTGTTTTTGAGGTTTTTGATCAAATTGTCCCTTAATTCCTGTTTTACCGATCGGGGTTGATAACCAGTTTGTTTAAGTTCACCTAAAGTTGTGATTTTGCTGTAGTCCATAAAATATTCAGTGCTTAGAATTTTTTTCGTCTGTTTCGTCTGTAATCTTCAAATATTAAGTGGCCGAGCCCTTGTAGATTGCTGTAATAAGCATTCCCATCATTTACTTTAGTGAATTCCTTTACAAACTCCTTAAGATAGGGATCCGAAGCTATCATAAATGTAGTAACTGGTATTTTTAATTTTTTGCACTGTTTGGCGAGGTTCAAGGTTTTGTTGAGGATTTTACCATCAAGGCCAAAGCTGTTTTTATAATATTTAATACCTACTTTCATGCAAGTTGGCTTGCCATCGGTAATCATGAAAATTTGCTTGTTGGCATTTTTGCGCCTTCTCAATAAGTCCATGGCCAATTCAAGACCGGCAATGGTGTTGGTATGATAGGGGCCTACTTCCAAATAGGGCAAATCTTTAATTTGTATTTGCCAAGCGTCATTACCAAAGACAATTATGTCCAAAGTGTCTTTGGGGTATTTTTTTGTAATAAGTTCTGCCAAAGCCATGGCCACTTTCTTTGCTGGGGTTATTCTATCCTCTCCATAAAGGATCATGGAATGGGAAATGTCGATCATCAGAACTGTGGAGGTTTGTGTTTTATATTCATTCTCCATTACTTCCAGATCGCCTTCTGTCATCATAAATCCTTCAAGGCCATGATTGATCTGTGCATTTCGTAATGAGTCAGTTACTGATATTTGCTCCAATGTATCACCAAATTGATATTCCCGTTTATCTGTACTTGGCTCATCACCCAAACCGCCAAAATTGGTTTTATGCTCCCCCTTACCTGATTTCTTTAGTTTGCCAAATATCTCTTCCAGGGCGCTGCTTCTTATCTTTTGTTCACTCTTTCCGGTTAGCTTGAAAGTTCCCTCAGGATTTTCATCAGTGATGTAACCTTTGTCTTTTAGTTCATCAATAAAATCCCCCATCCCATAACCGTCTCCTGTAAGGTTATACTGCCTATCTACATTATTCAGCCAACTCAATGCTTCTGATACATTGCCAGCGGTAATAATCAGCAACTGTAAGAATACATCCAATAACTTGACAAAGTCTGATTTAAAGCCCTTTGGATCAGGTATATAATGCGTGAATCTATGTCCTAACATTGAATTATGAGCATTTATTGAATTGTATTTTCATTAAAACCAATATAGGCTATTTTATGTTCAATTAAACGGTCAATTATAAACTTAATCATATATTCCACAATGTAAGTTTTTATGTGTTTTAGCAGTAAAACATAGCAACTTTTGATCGGTTTATCCAGTTACTTTAACTGTTGGTTAAAGTATATAGTTTTAAAAAATTAAGTTAATGAGAAAGTCTATAGTTGTAATTGTATTATTGGGTTTTATCGCGGGTTCTTGTGCAACATACAGTTGTCCAACATATGCCAAGAAACCAAATAAGATAGAAAAGAAAGATCTCGTTCAGAAAGATCAAATATAATTAATGAATCATGTCATGACACTCGTTACATGGAAAATAAAAATAATTGAGTTCATTGAAGAATACTTTGAGTATAGACTTCGGAGATATAGGGTCTCCAAATATAAACGCGCAAAGCAAAAAGAATGATGCCACCCTGCTTGATAAAGCAGGGTTTTTTTATGTCCATATTTCAGTAGAAATAATTTATTTCTAAAACTGTAACATTTCCGCAAGCCAGGTTGTCTCATTATCAATCCGTAATAAACGGTTAGGTCTTAAACAACAACGCTATGCTTAAAAATTATATCACCATTGCTTTACGTAATATACTAAAGCACAAAGTATTCTCTTTCATTAACATTTTTGGATTGGCCACAGCCATGTGTGTTTGTATGGCCATTATTATGCTCGTAGCTGATCAAATGATGAACGACAGGCATAATCCTAATCGTGAGCGGATTTACCGAGTGAATTCAATGCCTTATTACAAAGGGGACATGAACTTGAAAGGTAATGAAACAGCTACCACTACACTGCCATTACACGATGAATTGATAAATAACTATACCGGCATTGATAAAGTCGTTCGTATAGTTCGTGGATTTGGCAATAGCTGGATCCAACTGGAACCTGGCCATGATGTAAACATCCCTTTAAGTGGCTTTTTTGCTGATCCGGAAGTATTGGACATGTTCGATCATCAACTATTGTATGGAGATCGGAATACGGCATTGGTAGCCCCATATTCAGTAGTGCTTACAAAAAAGGCAGCTGAGAAGTTATTTGAGATTGAAAATCCAGTGGGGGAGTCGATTAAAATGGGTGAGTTGGGCACCTATAAAGTAACAGGGGTAATTAAGGAAACTGAAAATAAGTCGCATATAGTGGCCGAAGCCTATGCGAGTATCTCCACAGTCAGAAGCTTGGAGGCCGCTAAAATACGGGAAAAGGAACTCGACAACTGGTATAATTATACCGCAGGCTGGGTTTACGTAATGCTATCAAAGGATCATACAAAGAAAGATGTTGATGCCTATTTGGCAAGTATCCAACAAGCGCACTTTTCGCAATTGCCTACGCCCGAGACAAGGGCCATAACCTATCGGTTACAAAGCCTGACTGATATATCCCCAAGTGCATTAATCAACAATCCGATAGGCCCCTTCATGCCTTGGGTCTTTATCTACTTTATGTCTGCTTTGGCCGGAGTGGTTTTGATCACTTCCTGTTTTAATTTCACCAACCTATCTATTGCACGTTCCATGACAAGGGCGAGGGAAATAGGTGTAAGAAAGGTTACGGGTGCTTTAAGAAGACAGATTTTTGTTCAATTTATTAGCGAATCAATCATTATAACACTGTTTGCTCTGGCTTTGGCCATAGTCCTTTTGTTTGCCTTAGAACCTTTTATGTTAGAACTGGCATTTACACAAACCATGCAATGGAGCTTTACGACCAACTACTTTGTATTCGCTTTATTCATTGTTATTGCCGTGGTTGTTGGTATTATGGCCGGATTATTTCCAGCTGTGGTGCTTTCGGGATTTCAACCTATTAAAGTATTGAAGAACCTCAATAACACCAAGTTGATGTCAAAAATGGGAATGCGAAAAACACTTTTGGTAGCGCAATTTTCAATTTCATTGATGTTTATCCTGACAGTAATTGTTTTGTATAATCAGCTAAACCTATTCTTAAATAGTGATTATGGTTTTGATCCATCAAATAAGATTGTAATTCAAAAGGGGGGAGATACTTCTGATGTACTAAAAGCGGAGTTGCTAAAACAGAGTAATATATCCAGCGTTTCGCTGTCCAGTCATATACCTAATGCAGGAGTAATTTATGGAAACGGCTTTAAAAAATCTTTGGAAGAGGAGGAATGGACAGACTTGAGGTATTATGCAGTAGACGAAGACTACTTGAAGAACATGAATATTCCTCTGGTAGCAGGCAAATTTTTTAATGCACAGGCCGGGGCATCAAATAAGAATACTATTGTGATCAACGAGCAAGCGGTTGGCGCTTTTCATTTCGGATCGGCCTCTGAGGCGATAGGTCAGGTTATTATTTTTTCAAGGGATTCTACTGAAAAGGAAATCATTGGGGTAGTACGTGATTATAGTCACGAAATGGCCTCTGAAAAGTTAGAACCAATGGCCTTAATGTACAACCCTAACGAATTTGCTATCTTACAGATTGCCTACACGGGCTCTTTTAGCAATGCATCAGAAACTGTAGAAAAAGTATGGGCCAAGATCAACCCTGGGATGAAGGTAGATGTTAAGGATTTTAGCAAGGCCATGGGTGAGTTATATGAGATTTTATTCGGCACTTTGGTGAAAGTACTTGGTTTTGTAGCGGTGCTTTCAATTGTTATCTCATGTCTTGGTTTACTGGGCATGGCCACCTATACCATTCAGACACGTAAAAAAGAAATCGCACTGCGAAAGGTATTAGGTATTTCCAATGGATCATTAGTGTATATTTTATCAAAGGGGTACCTGTCAATTTTAGTGATTTCGGTATTGGTTTCGGTACCATTAGCCTATTATATGAACATGCTTTGGTTAGAGCAATTTGCTTTTCATGTTACGGTAGATGCCATAACGATTTCACTCGGTATTTTGATATTAATGATACTTGGGGCTTTTACCATAGGTTCACAAACCATTCAGGCAATTGTGGTCAATCCTGTAGATAATTTGAAAAATGAATAAATAAAAATGTCCGGGCATTGTGCCCGGACATTCACTTGATATTTACCTTATGCTGCTCAAGGCATAGTACGGAATATATAATCCCAAAGTGGTGAAGAAACACCAAAGGCAGTATTACTATTTTTGTAATGATGGATGCCATGATGTACCCATAATTTCTTGAAAAAGTTTTTTGGTGGCTGAAATGCATGGACAATGTAGTGAACAAAAAGGTATGCTGCATATCCAATGAGGAAACCCGGTAAAAATGCAAAAACATAATCTTGCATAATCAGTTTAAATAGGAATAAGAGCAAGGTAGCAATGGTTAAACTTGCCAATGGAGGCATGGCGAGTCGGTCTTTATCCTTTGGGAAATCATGGTGTACACCATGCATAATATATTGCATTTTCTTTCTGGTCTCGGTATATATTTCCATATGAAAGAGATAACGGTGCATTAGGTATTCTACAAGGGAGAATGCCAATAGACCAACAAGGAATAACCCTATTGAAGTAACTAACGATAAGCTTGTATTGGTAACGTTCCAATAGATAAGACATCCAGAATAAATAGAAAATAAACCGATAGGAATGGCTATATGTGTTCGGGTCAGCCGCTCAATAAAAGCGCTGTTTGAAAGTCGCTTACTTCCACTATTATGAGGTTTTAATTCTTCAGTAGTCATTTTGATTGAATCTCATTTTTAACAAAATTATAGGATGATTTGCTCAACTAAAACGATTATTTCATTTATTAGTTTCAATATATTAATTCATTTGCAATTCCTTTGATTTAGCTAATACTTTCTTATAAAAACCTTCATATAAAGGCATTATTTTAGTCACATCGAACTCTGTGGCCCTTTTTAGTGCATTTTTCTTGAAAGTTGGCAAATTGTCTTTATCAAGGATATGAAGCGCATTTTTGGTCATGTCTTCAACATCGCCTACTTTGCTCAAAAATCCGGTCTTGCCATTTATATTTAGTTCAGGAATACCCCCAACATTGGTAGAGATGATCGGCACTTCACAAGCCATGGCTTCAAGCGCTGCTAACCCAAAACTTTCCTTTTCGGAAGGCATTATAAACAAATCGGCAACAGAAAGTACTTCTTCAACTGCTTCCAGTTTCCCTAAAAACCTGATGTCATCGCAATCTCCCAATTCACGGCATAGGGCCTCAATTTGTGGCCTTTCCGGGCCATCACCTACCAACAACAATTTGGAAGGAACTACCTTTCTTACATTATGAAAAACCCGAACCACATCATCCACCCGTTTTACTTTTCTAAAATTGGAAGTATGAACCAATAACATTTCCCCATTGGGGCAGATGGCAGTTTTAAAGTGCTCTTTTTTCTGTTTTTTAAATCTCTCTAAGTCTATAAAGTTGGGGATTACCTCAATACCATTATTGATTTTAAAATGCTCATAAGTATCCTTTTTTAAGTCTTCTGAAACTGCCGTAACACCATCCGAAGCGTTGATACTGAAAGTAACCACTGGCGCATAGGATGGGTCCTTACCAACCAGGGTGATATCCGTACCGTGCAAGGTGGTAATTACAGGGATATGGATATTTTCTGTTTTTAAAATTTGCTTGGCCATATAGGCAGCCGATGCATGGGGAATGGCGTAGTGCACGTGCAATAGATCTAATTTTTCGTATTTCACTACATCTACCATCTTACTGGCCAATGCCAATTCATACGGGGCATATTCAAAGAGTGGGTAATTTCTTAAAGTTACCTCATGGTAAAAAAGATGCTCGTTAAAAAAATCTAGTCTTGTGGGCTGTGAGTAGGTTATAAAGTGCACTTTATGGCCAGCCTTTGCCAATGCTTTGCCTAATTCTGTAGCTACAACTCCACTACCTCCAAACGTTGGGTAACAAACGATACCTATTTTCATTTCTACTATTTATTTATGTAATCAACACAATGTACAGCAGAATAGCTCCATATTGATTGATAAATTAAATCCTGAATTCTTGTACGAATATTATTTTTAATAAGTTTTCTGTTTTCGGCATCAGGGTATATGCGGTTGGAAAGGAACACATAGACCAGTTGAAATTCAGGGTCTACCCAAACAGCCGTTCCCGTAAAACCTGAATGACCAAAGGTTTTTCCCGATGCAAAACGGGAAGTTGGGCTATTCCATTCACCCAGTACCGGTTTGTCCCACCCAATGCCTCTTCGGTTACTTTCGTATTGTTGTGAGGTAAACCGCTCAACTGTGCCTTTCATAAAATAGGTGCTTCCTCCATAGTGTCCGTCCTGTAAGTTCATTTGCATCAATTTGGCTAAATCAAGGGCATTGCTAAAGAGGCCCGCATGACCTGCTACACCTCCAAGCATTGCAGCCCCCTGATCATGCACCAAACCATCAACAAGGGTTTTGCGAAAATAGTTGTCGTACTCTGTTGGAGCGATCAAGCTGAGGGGGTATTTACATAGGGGCAGGTAGCTAAGCGTGCTTAATCCAAGTGGATCATAGAAATTTTGTTGTAGAAACTCTTCGAGGGGTTGGTTAATGTTTTTCTCTATTATTTTGAGTAGTAGGTAGTAGCCCATGTCACTGTATTTATAGTCATAGGGTTTTCTATATTCCTTGGTTCTAAGTTTCGAATCTTTCACCCATTGCCAAAGGCTGTCACGCATTAGCTCCGATCCGAACAAGCCATCAGATACTTGATTTGAAAAAACTGAGTCCCTATACTGGCTCATATACTGGGTGTTGTTGATCGTATCGGACATCACCTGTTTCCAAAATGGTAAAAAAGGCCACAGACCAGCCTGATGGGTGAGGATGTCGCGCAAGATCATGTTCTCCTTATTCGTACCCCTTAATTCAGGTAAGTATAGGGAGGCTTTTTTATCTAAATCGATCACTCCCCTTTCTTCCAAAAACATAATGGCTTGAGTGGTAGCAGCTACTTTTGTTATGGAGGCGATATCATAAATGGTATGGTCATCTACCGGTGTAATACTATCGTAAGTATAATAACCATAGGACTTGTTAAGTATAATTTTTCCATTTCGGGCAACTAGTATTTGGCAACCGGGGGTATCCTGCCCTTTGATAGCCTCAATAGCTATCTTATCGATTTTGCGGAGTATTTTACTATCCATCCCCACTTCTTCCGGTAGGCCAAATGCAAGTCGGTCAAGTGTATGGGTTACAATTCCCGTTCCGTTGGGCAAGTCACTGGAAATTGAAACAGGCAGCTTGCCCAAAGCCGGTAAGCTTCCGAAAATAATTTGTGGTACCACTTTTTGGTATTCTTCATCGGCATTATAAGCTACTACCAATGAGCTTACACCATAAAACTCCCTAAGCTTATACGGGTTGATAAATGAACATAAAATGACATTTGTTTTAAGGCTCAGTTTGTTAATTAAAGTGACTGTACTTTCATTCCAATTTTCATTAAATACCCCTATAACCACATAGTCATATAAAGGTAAATTCTTTTCCAGCCTAGTGTAGTCACGTGAAAGGTTGTAGTGACTAAAAATGGTGTATTTATCAAGTGTTTCGGTAAATTCCTTGCCTTCACCAATGGATAGGGAGGCAAAGGATTTCTCATCCAATATTTTTATAGGAATAACATCTGACACATCACGGGCTATGGTAACAGATTGTCGATAGAGTTCTTGGTTTATTAATTTGGTTGTGGGAGTACTGAGTTTAAAAAATAGGTTATCAACCACTATCTCTTTGGGGTGCACTATACCAGCATTAGCTTTAAGGGTAAGAATCTTAGTTGCACTCTCGTTAAGTCGGCCAAGGCTCACTTTTTTTCTTTTGAGAAGCTTCTTGATACTTTTAATACTTGCACTCACATCCGGGGTAATCAGCATGTCAACACCCGCAGCAAAGGAAAGGGCTTCGGCCTTGCCTGCATGATATTTATCTTGAATGATTTTTTTGTTAAAATCATCTGAAATGATAAGCCCATTAAATTTCAAATTCTTTTTGAGCACATTTATTGTCGTCTCAGATAAAGAGGAAGGGATGTTTTTATTGTCCAATGACGTTATGGCGTGGCTTACCATTATGGCATCAGTGTTATTATTAATAAGGCTTAGAAATGGAGTTATTGAGGTTTCCTGTATATTTTTCTTATCTAGCAGCCGGTTGTTGATCAAGCCATCATCATAGATCCCCGGGAAAAACGTAGTGCAGGTCAATAGGCCGTTTTCCTGAAGGCCTTTCATCATGGCGAGACCTTTGCGCCCTACCAGCGCTGGGCTGTCACCCAGTACATTGGTAAAACTTTGGTCACCAATGAGCACTGATGGGGACAAGCTCATATTAATCCCTGTCAGTTTCATTTGGCGTCCTTGTTCCAGCCCTAATCGATAATTGAGACTATCCTTATCAATGGCACCAAGGGCCAGTTGGTTTGGAAATTTGGTGGCACTATAGTTTAATCCATTATCTGCGGCTATCAGTAAGGGTACTGTACTTATCTTTTGAAACCGGTTGATGAGTTCTATTTGCCTATTGACATTGTTGTCCATGAACACCAGTCCACCAATTTCGTACTTTTGAATAATACTCTCAATTTTTTCATGTTCTTGCTCGGTTCCATTGCTATAAACCGGCACCAAAAATAGCTGGCCAATATGCTGTTCCATGGTAAGAGACTGAAATACACTATCTGCCCATTGGTTATGGGTATTGGCTACTTGCGCTTGAGATAATTGCGTTAAAAAAATGGAGACTATAACACTAAAAAATTTTCTGGTCATGCAGCGTGTTACTTTTATGATTACAGCTAATATTGAGTAGTTTTGTAATACTACGAAGTTAAATAAATAAACCACAAGTGACCATTGGCAGATGTTGGGTTATGGTTTAAAATAATTTAAAAGAAGATGAAAGTCCCCTCACTTTTCAAAATACCACAATACCAAAGGTTTAAAATTGTACCGCGGCATTATGATCCGATCAAGGAGGAAATAGAGCAGCGTACAGCCCAGATAAAAAACGAATTGAAGGGTGAAGATGCAGAGCTTACTGGGAGATCCTCTAGGCTGGTGGGAGCCTTTAAAACCAATAAATCCAAATCAGGTGGATCAGCGTCTCTCATGCAATTTATCATTATGCTTTTACTGGCATTTATGATATTTGGATATATCTATTTAGGCAGCACTGCGTTGTATATTTTTATAACAGCTTCGGCAATATTGTTGTACCTGAAAATGAAGCGCATTATATAGTCAATTTCTGAATGCCCGATATAATTAAACTCCTTCCCGACTCACTGGCTAATCAAATAGCAGCTGGTGAAGTAGTGCAACGCCCTGCTTCAGCAGTAAAGGAGCTTTTGGAAAATGCGATAGATGCAGAAGCAGATTTTATCAAACTGATCGTTAAGGATGCCGGCAAAATACTGATCCAGGTGATGGACAATGGGAAAGGGATGTCCGCTACTGATGCCCGGATGAGCCTTGAGCGTCATGCTACCTCAAAGATCAGTAGGTCCGAAGATTTATTTTCTATCCGTACCATGGGCTTTAGAGGGGAAGCTTTGGCTTCCATAGCTGCGGTATCACAAATGGAAATCAAAACTTGTCAGCAAGACGAGGAATTAGGGTCATTAATCGCTATTGAAGCATCTGAAGTAAAGAAACAGGAGCCCGTGGCCTGTGATAAGGGAACCTCCATTGCGGTAAAGAACCTGTTTTACAATGTACCTGCGAGACGTAATTTCCTAAAGTCAAATGGGGTTGAAATGAAGCACATTGTCGATGAGTTTCAGCGCATTGCCCTTTCTAACCCTGGTGTTGGGTTTTCATTGCATAACAATGATTTGGAGGTATATAATCTTCCCAAAGGAAAATTAAGTCAGCGCATTGTTCATATTTTTGGTAAAAATTATCAGGAACAACTTGTCACCTGTGACGAGACATTGGAGCATATTAATATTTATGGCTATGTGGGCAAGCCCGAATTTGCCAAAAAGACCCGCGGGGAACAGTTCTTTTTTGTGAACAACAGGTTTATTAAAAGTGGCTATTTGAATCATGCGGTATCCAATGCTTTTCAGGGGCTTATCGCTGAGGGCACTTTCCCATTTTATGTCCTTTTTATTGGCATTGACCCTAAACATATCGACATCAACGTACACCCTACAAAGACCGAGATCAAATTTGATGATGAACGCACGGCCTATACGCTGGTAAGGGCTGCTGTACGACAGGCTTTGGCCACGCATAATATTACACCTGCATTGGATTTTACGGCAGATATTAACTTGGGGCAAAAATTGGCGGTAAGCCGTGAAACCATCAAGGAAAAGAATTATGGCCAGTTCAGGAGTACGGATTTACAGCAATCAAACCTGGAAAATTGGGATCGTCTTTTTGATGAAAATAAAGGAAAAGGTGATATTGATGATTTCAAAAAGCATGATGACCAAGCGGTGACACTTACTTTTGGTAGTGAAATCAATAGCGGAAAGGAGCTGGCAGAGAGCCATGAAAAGGGCAAACCGATTTTTCAACTCCATAACCGTTATATTGTTACCCAAGTAAAATCCGGTATGCTACTCGTAGATCAACAAGCCGCCCATGAAAGGGTGCTCTATGAGAAATATACGCTCTATCTCGAAAAGAAATCTGGAGCTTCGCAACAATCACTGTTTCCTGAGGCCGTTTCACTCAACCCTTCGGACTTTGCGCTCGTAATGGAGATGGAAGAAGAAATTGCTTCGTTAGGATTTTTAATAGAACCGTTTGGCAAAAGTGACGTATTGATCAAAGGAATGCCAGCAGAGGTTTCGGGCAATGAAAAGGATATATTTGAAGGGCTGATCGACCAGTTTAAAAAGAATGTAGAACTATCTTTACCAAAAAAAGAAAATTTGGCCCGGGCTTTGGCCAAACGGACTGGACTGAAAATAGGCAGCAGACTTAATGAACAGGAAATGGAGGTGTTAATAGACCAACTTTTCGCTTGTAAAAATGCCAATTACGCACCCAATGGAAGATCGACATTCCATATTTTAGAAATTAGTAATATTGAGAATTATTTTAAATAAAGAACATGCTTAGACTGACCCCTGTTGTAAAAAACCTGCTTATAATAAATGTTGTCTTTTTTATTATGCAACAGATTTTTACGGGAATACATTTTACAGAATTGGTATCCCTATGGAAATTTGGTTCTGTAAATTTTGCCCCTTACCAGTTTGTGACCTATATGTTTGCCCATGGTGGGTTTATGCATATTTTGTTTAACATGCTAGGTTTGGTGTTCCTAGGGCCGTTACTGGAGCAGTTTTGGGGACCTAAACGATTCCTAATATTTTATTTAGTAACGGGTATAGGTGCAGGGGTTCTTTACAATGGCATTGAGTTCTTTCAAGTAAATAAAATAAACAATGCAGTAGAGGATTATATAGCACACCCTGATCCTGAAGCTTTCAATCGGTTGATTGTTGAAAACATTGATAACGCCAGCCAAGCGGTGTATGAATTTATTAATTATTATGCCGAAAACCCTGACAGCGAACAAGCAAGGGACCGCAGTATATCACTCGCAAGACAATTAGCTACAGAAACCCATAATTATGGATCGATGTTGGGAGCTTCCGGGGCAGTATATGGTATATTGATGGCCTTTGGCTTGCTCTTTCCTAATACAGAACTCATGTTATTGTTTCCACCCATCCCCATAAAAGCCAAATATTTGGTACTGATATTAGGGGCTGTTGCGCTATATTCAGGACTGAATAGGGCAGGAGGCGATAATACAGCCCACTTTGCACATCTGGGCGGTATGGTATTTGCGTTTATTATGATACAAATTTGGAAAAATGACCGAAACAAATTTTATTGACAAATAATGTATAGTAGTATTAAGGACGATTTTAAGAATGCATTTAATAGGCCGAACAGTGCCCATACTCAGCTTATTATTATCAATGTAGTTGTTTTTTTAGTGCTGGCAGTTTTAAATGTCTTCTCCTCACTTTTCGGATTTACCTGGTTGTTTGATTTTGTTTATAATCAATTTAGCATACCACCGGTATTCAGTGACTTTTTGTCCAGACCATGGACAATCATCACCTATGCATTTGCGCATAGTCTTACGGACATATTCCATATTTTATTTAATATGCTCGTATTTTATTGGTTTGCCAGACTTATCATAGAGTATTTGGGCAGTGATAAGGTGATAAGCCTATATGTGTTAGGGGCATTGGCAGGGAGTGTGGCCTATTTGATGGTTTATAATCTTGTTCCATTTTATATTGAGAAGAGTGGATTTTCAGGAATGGTGGGTGCCTCAGCAGCGGTTTATGCCGTAGTGGTTGCAGCGGCTACGTTATTGCCGAATTATACGTTTCACCTACTCTTTATTGGTCCAGTTAAAATAAAATATATTGCAGCTTTTTATATTTTATTATCCTTTTTGGGTTCAGTAGGTGGTAATGCAGGTGGAAATATTGCCCATTTGGGCGGGGCATTGATGGGGTACTTCTTTATTGTACAGATTCAAAAAGGCAATAATATTGGGGCTTGGGTACTCACTACCATGTATTTCTTCAAGAGCTTTTTTGTACGCTCACCCAATATCAAAGTCTCTTATAAAAAAGAGAAGAGCACTTTCAAATCAAAATCCACAGTAGGTGCAAGCAAAAAAAGCATGAATTCAACAACTAGTCAGGATGAAATCGATGCTATTCTTGATAAAATTTCCGAAAAAGGCTACGAGAGCCTGTCCAAGGAAGAAAAACAAAAGCTCTTTAATGCGAGTAAAAAATAGGTATTAAAAACACTTTGGGTTGATGGCGGAGTGTTAGACGCAAAAATTATGAAGTTTTTAATTCCATTAATACTTTTTGGTTTTTTCTTTGGTTGTTCAAAACAAAGGCCTACTTCCTTAGCTGCCGATACAACAATAATATCAATTTTCTCAGATACTGAAATAGACGATTTGAGTAGGATTCTTGATTTTTTTGAAAGTCAAATATGCGAAATTGAAGGAGTTGATAACGTCACTTCAATTGTTTGCTATCCAAGTTTCTTTAACCGAATGAAAGCATCTATGGAATTAGGTGAATTTAAAACGGGAATATCTTTTGATGAACAAAAAGAACTTTACAGTCGAATCAAACCTTCAAGTTTTAATATGATTTGGAGATTCAGCTGGAAAATCCAATCTACTCACAATTCAAAAGACACATTGAAGTCCATTATTTGGAACTATGACGGAAAATACATCGACTTTCTTAAAGAGTTCTCAAAAGATAATGATGTTGTGAAGAACTATTTTGAAACTTACGAATTAGTTGGAGACATTTCACCTTCTATGATAGCTAAACTTATTGCTTATCATGACATATATAACATTAACGACATCAGAATGAGATTGCTTATTGCCATCCATTACTTAACATTAAATGACGACATCAAGAGGAAAGAGAAAATAGAAATCAGCATCTAACATCAACCTAGCTGCACATATGCTTGAGTGTTTTGCGGGTCAGTGACTGCTCCTCGCCCATTCATTCTGTGTTTACATTCTTGGCTTGAGGTGGTTAGCTGCAATTGGACTAATTAAACCTAGAAAATTTGAGATAGTCCCAAAATCGCATAGAATTGATTTTTATTGGGTTCTAATTCGTCCGTTATAAAACTATTTTTTTACAGGTGGAGGTGTTATCATAATATGCGCTCGATGTGTACCGGGATCCATAATCCAAGGCCCACCCGGTACCAAAGGCCTGATAGGCAATCCTGTAGATTCCTGAGTGGCAAAAGGAATATAGACTACATAGCGAAGGTTAGCCGTAGCTTGATCTTCGCCAGACAATACATGAAGCGTAGTTGGGTGGTTTGGCATTTTCAAAGTGCCCTCTTTGGCCTCTTTCTCCCTAATGGTAAATATTTCACCATGATTTTTTCCTTCCAGTTGTAAAGCCCTGCCCCTTGCCATGAAAGGCTCTAAATCTTTATGATAACAGGCCACACTAAAGCCTTCCTTACTAGGGTCATCAGCCAAACAAATCATTTCATTGGTGCCAGTCCTCAAAGTGACCAATGCACCCTCTTCGTTATAACCCATTACGGTGGCCTCAGCTCTTTTTTCTTCTGGAGCGGCCTGAACAGCTGCAGTGATCTGTTCTTCTTTGTTTATTACCTGAGCTTCACAGTTGATATTGATAAAAGCAACGGTTACTATAAAGAGGGAATACCTTAGATTTTTCATGATCGTTATGTTTTTGATGTTAATTTACTAAAAATATAGACAACGAATTTATTTGTCCTATCCATTTGACATCCATTTTAAGTTTTCCGTATTGGTTTATTTCTCACCATTATTCTGGCAGTAGTACCACCATCCTTATTTCTAAGTAGATGCAGTTCACCATAATTTTTATGTAAGACTTTTTTACAAAGTGACAAACCCAACCCAGTGCCCTTTTCGCCAGCGGTACCATTTTTTGAAACCAATGAAGCTGCACCATTTTGTAACTGATTGATATCTTTTTCCTCAATCCCAATCCCGTAATCAATAATATCCATTATTAACGAATCACTGTTTAATGTGTAATCAATTTTTATATTACTGCCTTTAGGGGAATATTTAATAGCGTTGCTTAATAAGTTTCGTACCACCAAGGTCATACAATCAACATCAGCCCATATTATTGGGTGTTGATTGGGATCCCTGACTATTGAAATCTTCTTTTCATTTAAATCCTCTTCAAATAAGGCAAGGCAAGTGTTGATGATATGACATATTACCACTTCTTTAGGGTTAATGGTAAATCCATCCATCTGGGTTTTTGCCCAGTTGAGTAGGTTGTCCAAACTAAAAGTAACCACCGACAAGTGAGAGGCAATTTTTTCGGTATACTCAATAAAGGTAGATTCTTCCAGCGTCTTTGAAACAGAAAGGAGTCCTTTCAGGGAATTCAATGGACCACGAATATCATGGCCAATAATGCCTAAGAGTCTATCTTTAGTATCATTTAATGCAATTAATTGTGA
Organism: Flammeovirgaceae bacterium UBA1842; assembly: GCA_002338655.1. Classification (GTDB taxonomy): domain Bacteria; phylum Bacteroidota; class Bacteroidia; order Cytophagales; family Cyclobacteriaceae; genus Fulvivirga. The sequence continues at coordinate 96,763 of DDIU01000032.1, forward strand.
CTCCGTCTCTTTAAGCTTAGTAATATCCACTACATAAACGGCTAGGGCAAATTGTTTATGATCAGTATTATATACGGGAACATATTTACCATAAGAATTTATTTTCTCCCCGTTGGGTAAATTTGTAATCTCATCAAAATCCATCCCTTCACCATGTAAGCCTTTCTCAACCAATTCAATGTGTGTTTCAAGAATTTCTGGGGATAGGATTTCCTTAAAGTGCTTGCCTTCAATTTCTGATCTAGTCACCCCAAAAGTTTTTTGGTATTTGGTATTAGCTATCAGGTAATTACCATTCATATCAAGCATACCTATAAAAAGAGGCAGACTATCGATGGTTGATCTAAGGAGGCGCTGATTGGCAGTTATTTCATCTCGCTGTTTTATAATTTTCTGCTCTTTTTCTTCAAGCTCCTGATTGTTTTGTTCTATTTGAAGGACACTCTGTAAAAGATCATTTTTGTAAATGGAGGTGAAATAAAAAATACAACCAAAGGAGACAATGGTATTAATAAATGCCATGTAGGTATTGCTGTCAATAGGTAAATCATGCCATAATTGACGGGCCGAAATCATGGCCAATGTACTTAAGGTTGTAAGCACGAAGTAGATGGTTTTGGCGGGATTGTCACAAACAATAATGATGAGCGCAGAAAATCCGACCATAAAAACTTCATTGTACCGGTTATTGTGAAGTATTACTGACCTAAAGGCGATTAAGTTTATAAAAATGATACAGACAGAAACGAAATAATTGCGTGCAAATTTGTTGTTCCCACGGCTATTAAAATACAGTGGAGGTACACAAACGATTAATAAACCACTAAAAATGAGCAAGGCATGGTTGTACGCTCCAATAATAAAATTAAAAGTAGAAAAGAGTAAGATTAAAAAAGCAGAAACAAGGACAAAGGAATTGATCAGTCTGATTCTCCGTTTTTCAAATAAAGAATGACCTTTAGCAATCCCCAGATTATAAACTTTTTGGAAGTTCATATTACAACTTAATAAAAAAAGGCGTTAATTTTTATAAGAAATTATTCAATGATACATTTAATAAAAAATGACCTTTTTAATCTTAAAATATTGATAGATAGGGGGTTATTTAAAACTTGAGTAGCCTGAAATATAATGAGCTGGGCTTTGATAAATGATCAAAAGAGTCAATTTACTTTGGGTACTATGAAGACGATGGAAATACCCTAAATTACTCCAATGGTCAATATTACAAGCGCATGATTTCATACAACCCAAAAGGAGAGCTACTACTGGGAAAAGTTGAAGGGCAATGGAAAACAAAATTTAAGTATGCCGCTATCATCTGGCATTCAAAAGATAAGGAGGAGCATATAAAAGTGCTGCCTTTTGACAAAGAATCTGAAATAAAGGTACAATTAACTAAAAAACGGAAATGATAGAAAAACCAAATAATTATAAGGGTTTCATACTTGGTATTACGGTAGTAGCCACCTTAGGCGGTCTATTATTTGGTTATGATACAGGTGTAATTGGTGGATCACAACTATACTTTACTGAGTACTTTGGTTTTAGCAAGGCCGAACAAGGGTGGGCGGTAAGTAGTGCACTTTATGGTTGTTTGATAGGTGCTTTAATAGCCGGTTTTATCAGTGCTAAATACAGCCGCAAGTATTCCCTGATCCTCTCTGGATTCCTTTTTGCCATTTCCGCTTGGGGCTCAGGTATTCCTGAATCACTTAGTGCGCTCGTTATCTTCAGGATTATTGGCGGACTAGGGGTTGGAATCGCTTCGATGACCGCACCCATGTATATCGCTGAAGTAGCACCACCCAAAGATCGTGGCCGCTTAGTTTCTTATTATCAGCTAGCCATTGTTATTGGCTTTTTCGTTGTCTTTTTAGCTACTTATATTATTGGAGGAGGCGATACCACATCCCTATCCCCGGAGTTGCTAAAAGAAATCCATGATTACAATGTCAAAACTGGTTGGAGGGTAATGTTCTGGTCCGAATTGATACCAGCAGTTGCCTTCTTTGTTTTACTATTCTTTGTACCTCATAGCCCAAGATGGTTGATGATGAAAGGAAGAAAAGAGGAAGCAAAAAAAGTACTGGCCAAAGTAACTTTTTCCCCTGAGGAGGCGGAAAGAGAGTTTAATGAGATTCAAAATTCCTTAGATCGTGAGAGTATGGAGCTGAAAGTTACTGCATTTTCTAAGAGTATGTTATTTGTTCTTTTTATTGGGGTTACCCTATCGATTTTACAGCAAGTCACTGGTATCAATGCCATCCTTTATTATGGTGCAGAAATTTTTAGTAATGCACTTGGCTATGGACCAGAAGATGCACTCAAGCAGCAAATATTGCTTGGGGCAGTAAATTTAATTTTCACTTTTGTGGCTATTTATCAGGTGGATAAGTGGGGAAGGAAACCATTGCTCATTGTTGGAACCATAGGTATGTTCGTTGGAATTGGCACTCTGGGACTTTCCATTTATTTAAACCAACTGGGGATTATTTCACTTATTGGAATGCTCACTTTTATTGCGTCATTCGCATTGTCAATGGGACCAGTGACATGGGTATTGTTATCAGAAATTTTCCCTAATAAAGTGCGTAGTACCGCCATGTCAATAGCGGTAGCTGCACAGTGGCTTTTCAATGCCATTGTGGCGAATACCTTCCCGATGATCAATGGTAGTGAGACAAATACTATCGTATTCAACGGAGCATTGCCCTACTTTATATTTGCCGCTCTTTGCATTGTTACGGTCTTTTTTGTTTGGAAATTTATTCCCGAAACCAAAGGCAAAACACTGGAGGAAATGGACAATCTGTGGGTGAAAATTGATAAATAATTAAATTTTATTCGCCAACTGCCCACAAGCCGCGTCAATGTCTTTACCGCGGCTTCTGCGCACGTTGACAACGATGTCATTACTTTCTAAAAGCTTCACGTATAAACCAATGGCGGAATCTTCAGCTTGCTGAAATCTCCCTTCATCAATGGGATTATATTCTATGAGGTTTACTTTGGAGGGGATGATTTTGCAGAATTTAACTAGTGCCTCAACATCTGCTTTTTTGTCATTGATGCCGCTCCATACCACATATTCATAAGTAACTTTTCGCTTGGTTTTCTCATACCAATATTTCAATGAGTCAGCGAGGTCTTCCAATGAATTAACATCGTTGATGGGCATCACACTCGATCGTGTTTCATTAATTGCTGAATGCAATGACACAGCCAAATTGAATTTTACTTCATCATCGGCCATTTTTTTAATCATTTTAGGAATACCGACCGTGGAGACTGTAATCCTTTTAGAAGACATGCCCAATCCTTTATCGCCTGTTATTTTGTCAATGGCAGCAATTACATTATTATAATTGAGCAAGGGTTCACCCATGCCCATAAATACGATGTTGGTAAGTGGCCGATTGAAGAATTGCTCCCCTTGTTCTTTAATAGCCACTACCTGATCATAAATTTCATCAGGCTTAAGATTACGCATTCGTTTTAAGCGTGCAGTAGCACAAAAATGACAATCAAGACTGCAGCCCACTTGGGAAGAAATACAGGCTGTGATCCGTTTGTCGGTCGGAATAAGGACTGACTCCACTGTCATGCCGTCAAAAAGCTTCACAGCATTTTTGATGGTGCCGTCATCACTGCGTTGCATTTGATCAACGGCAATGTGATTAATTACAAAATTCTTTTTTAGGAGCTCTCTGGTAGACAAAGAGATATTGGTCATCTGATCGAAATCTTTTGCGGATTTCTTCCAAAGCCACTCGTACACCTGCTTTGCCCTAAAGGCTTTATCACCAATACTCTCAAAGTATTCTGCTATTTGGTCTACATTAAGTTGCCTAATGTCCTTTAATTTCTGCTCCATAAGCTGCAAAGATAGTTATTCATCTCTTCGGGATTTGTAATCCCGAAGCTTTTTCATAGGATTTATAATCCCAAACCAAACAACTATAGAGAAACATGCAAACATATCTACTCACTAATGAATTTTTGAATGTAATTACACCTTGATTTCCTCTATGATCATAATTTAAATGGCTCAATATAATATCGGATTGCAAATCCTATGATATTAATTCGACATTATAAATGCCGAATAGTTATTTATTGGGTGTCTTGTAATTTTTCTAAAAATTTAGTTGGTGTTGCTGCGAGTTTTCTTGTCGAATAATGCATAAATACGATACCGGTTTTTCCTCTGGCAATCTCTTTTCCTGATGCTTTATTTGTCAGCACATAGATCATGTCAAATCCATATTTATTGTAATCTTCTACAGCTATTTTTATCTCAATGTGATCACCATAAAAGCTCTCTGATTTATACACTATGGCCGAATCTGTCACAATCATACCAACATCACCATCAATGCCCAGCTCATTTTCATAACCGAGATAGTTTAAAAACTGAAGTCTGCCTTCTTGCATTATGGTGAGTACAGCATCATTGCCTAAGTGACCTCCATAATTGATGTCGGCTATGCGAACATTATAGTTACATGTATATATAAATGCTTCTGGTAAGTCGATTTTTATACGTGCCATTTTTAAAAGGTTTTAGGTTCAAATGTTTTGACATAATGACATATCAATATTTGCATTATTTAGTAAATATATGTCATTATGTCTGTAGAATTGAATTGGTTGGTTTTTTGACAACTGAAGGGTTGGAGGAACAAAAAAAATGAATTTCGATAAATATACAATTAAGTCACAAGAGGTGCTTCAAAAGGCAGCGGAAATAGCAGGGGCAAATGATCAACAAGCCATTGAGCCAGGTCATTTGTTAAAAGCTATTCTATCGTCTGATGAAAACATGGTGTCGTTTATCATTAAAAAGTTAAACGCCAATCAGCAGAATATTTCCACGAAAGTGGACGAACTAATTGCTACTTACCCCAAAGTAAGTGGTCAGCAGCCCTATCTATCCAATGAATCAGCTGCAGTACTGCAGAAAGCTGAAAAGGAATTGAAAGCACTCGGTGATGAATATATTGCTGTAGAGCATATTTTAATCGGTTTGTTGCAAACTAAGGATAAAGCCGCTTCAATTTTAAAAGATGCGGGTTTCGATTATAAATCTTTATTGGCCGCTGTGAAGGAACTAAGAGGTGGTAGTAAAGTCACTGATCAAAATGCAGAATCAAAATATAAGTCACTTGAGCGTTACTCAATCAACTTAAACGACATGGCAAAGAAGGGCAAAATTGACCCTGTGATTGGCCGTGATGATGAGATAAGAAGACTACTGCAAATACTTTCGAGAAGAACGAAGAACAACCCTATTTTACTAGGTGAACCTGGTGTGGGTAAGACTGCCATAGTTGAAGGTATGGCACAACGTATTGTGGATGGTGATGTGCCTGAGAACTTAAAAGACAAAATCCTTATCTCTTTAGATATGGGATTATTGGTAGCTGGAGCAAAATACAAAGGTGAATTTGAAGAAAGACTCAAAGCTGTAATTAAAGAAGTTGTGGATTCTGACGGACAAATCGTCCTTTTTATTGATGAAATCCATACATTAATTGGAGCTGGTGGTGGTGAAGGTGCTATGGATGCGGCCAATTTATTAAAGCCAGCCTTGGCTAGGGGCGAGCTCCATGCAATCGGTGCCACTACACTCAAAGAATATCAAAAATACATAGAAAAAGATAAGGCACTGGAAAGAAGGTTCCAATCTGTAATGGTTGATGAGCCTTCTATATTGGATGCGGTTTCTATTCTGAGAGGTATTAAGGAGAAGTATGAATTGCACCACGGGGTGAGGATAAAAGATGATGCAGTCATTGCTGCGGTAGAGCTTTCGAGTAGGTATATATCCGATCGGTTTTTGCCTGATAAGGCCATTGATTTAATGGACGAAGCAGCTTCCAAATTAAGGTTGGAAATGGACTCTATGCCTGAAGAATTGGATGAGTTAAACAGACGGATCATGCAATTTGAAATCGAGCGTGAGGCCATCAGGCGTGAGAAAGATAAGGACAAGGAAAGGGAATTGTCTAAGACCATAGCTGAGCTTACTGGGAAGAAGAATGACCTAAAAGCGAAGTGGGAAAATGAAAAGACCATTGTACAAGGCATAAGAGATGCTAAGGAAAAAATCGACAAGCTAAAATTTGAGGCAGAACATGCTGAGAAAGCGGGTGATTTTGGATTGGTAGCTGAAATCCGATATGGCAAATTGGTAGAAGCAGAGAAAGCCCTTGAAGAAAATAAAGCCAAAGTTGCTGAGTTACAAGCCAACAGTCCGATGCTAAAAGAAGAGGTAGATCAGGAGGATATTGCGGAAGTGGTAGCGAGATGGACTGGTATTCCTTTGTCTAAAATGATCCAGAGTGAAAAAGAGAAGCTATTGAATCTGGAGGAAGAACTAGGAAAGCGTGTAGCGGGGCAGCAAGAAGCTATTGCTGCATTATCTGATGCAGTAAGAAGAAGTAGGGCGGGTCTGCAAGACCCGAAAAGGCCTATTGGCTCCTTTATATTTATGGGAACAACAGGCGTGGGTAAAACCGAGCTTTCTAAAGCCTTAGCAGATTACCTGTTTAATGATGAAAACGCTATGGTAAGGATTGATATGTCGGAGTATCAGGAACGCCATGCCGTAAGTAGGTTAATTGGAGCACCTCCTGGATACGTAGGATATGATGAGGGTGGACAACTTACAGAAGCAGTAAGGAGAAAGCCTTATTCAGTGATATTGCTTGACGAAATAGAAAAAGCGCATCCGGATGTATTCAACATATTATTACAGGTGTTGGATGAAGGCAGATTAACTGACAATAAAGGCCGTGTGGCTAATTTCAAAAACACTATCATCATCATGACTACCAATATTGGATCGGGCATCATCCAAGAGAATTTTGAATTGATGACCGATGAAAACCAAGAAGAGGTGATTGAAAAAACCAAGACCGAAGTGTTTGAAGTTTTGAAAAAATCTTTCCGACCAGAGTTTCTCAATAGGATTGATGAGTCCATAATGTTTAGGCCTTTGTCAAAAACTGACATCAGAAAAATTGTTGACATACAATTTAATCATCTTAAAAAGATGCTGTCAGAAAGTGGTATTAAGATTGAGATTTCTGATCGGGCTTTAGATCATTTAGCCCTGCTCGGATTTGATCCACAGTTTGGTGCGAGACCATTGAAACGAGTAATCCAAAGGGAGATTCTTAATCAATTATCCAAGGAGATATTGGCAGGTAAAGTCACTAAAGAAGGAATAGTGGGTATAGATATTTCTGATGAAGGACATATCGAGTTCATTAATCTTGATCAGGTGGAAATTTAAGGGCAATTTATCATCATTGCTTCAGTAGCTGAAAATCAGCAATATTTCAGCTACTGGAGCAATCCCTATTATGAATTAGAAATTGTAGCTTGGCCCTTCATGCTTATTAAAGGATTACTTCATTTCACAATGGATTAAGTTCACATTGTGTTCATTCACAATGATCAAATTTGATCGACCACTTAGACCACTCACTTTATAATGCTCTCTTATTCAATAATAACTTACATTTAATACTTTTTGAATTTGAGTTATAATATATTTATGATAGATGAGCAGAAGATTCAGTAAAATAATTTCAAAATTTCGTACCAATAGTAATTCACTTTTGGCTATTTTATTGGTAAGTGGATTACTCCTATTGATTAATTACTATACCATTGAAATTGTGAGTGGGGTTAGGGCTTATATTCATGGGGAATCCTATTATTCTAAAGGACAAAGTAATGCCTGTAAAAACTTATTGAGGTATTTAGACAACGGAGATGAATTGTATTGGTCACAATATTTAGAAAACATTGAAATCAACTTGGGAGATGGGAAAGCCCGGGAAATATTATTGGGTGGTGACCCTTCAAAAGCGGGAGTATACCTTATTCAAGGAAAAAATCATCCTGACGATATTGAATTGATGATTTGGTTGTTTACTACTTTTAAAGATTACTCTTTCATGAAAGTACCAATAGAAATTTGGAGCAAGGCGGATAAGGATATAGACAAATTGCATGCATTGGCGCTGGATATTAGGAGCCAGATGGAGAGCTCCAATATGGATTCAACACTAAAAATAAATTATCAACAGAAGATTCATCATTTAAGGACTAAACTAACAGACTTTGGAATACTATTTATGGATAGCTTAAGTAATTCAGGCAGGCGGATAAGTCATTTGTTACTTATTACAAACACAATTTTTATTTTATTAATAGTTGGTGTAGCAAGTTTGATTACGCTGATGAGTATTAAAAAATTGATTAGTTCTGAAGAAAGTCTAATAGTTAAGAATAAGGACTTGACACAGGCCAACAACGAACTCGATCGATTTGTCTATAGTGCGTCTCATGATTTACGAGCACCCATTACCTCCTTAAAAGGCCTAATAAATGTGGCATCGATTGAATCGGATAAGCAAATATTGGCTAATTACTTCAAGATGATGAATCAAAGTCTTGATAAACAAGACACCTTTATCAAAAAGATCATTTCATATTCTAAGAATAAAAGAAGTGAGTCAACTGTTGAGGAGTTTGATTTGGACTTTCTACTTGATAGTATCTTGGATCATTTCAAATTTATGACCAATTATGAGTTGATCGAGATAAGGAAAAACATCAATGTAGCTGAAGTGAAGGCAGACATAGTGAGGCTTGAAATTATATTAAGTAACCTACTCTCAAACGCCATAAAATATTCAGACCCAAGCAAGGAAAAACCGTTCATAGAAATTAATGCTGATATATCTGAAAGTAAACTTAATATTAGTGTAATTGATAACGGGATTGGCATTAGCCCATCAAGCAAGGACCGAATTTTTGAGATGTTTTATATGACACAAAATAACGAGGGAGGCTCCGGTGTAGGTCTGTATATTGTAAAGGAAACAGTAGATAAACTAGGTGGTGAAATACACGTAGAGTCAGAAAAAAACAGAGGCAGTAAGTTTAATTTAATAATCCCGATAAGTTAATGTTCCTGATAGTTGATGATAGTTCGATTGATCGTATGATCGCCAAAAAAAGCCTGGAGGTACACTTTAAAAATCAAAAAGTGATAGAAGTGGAAAGTGGTAAAGATGCATTGGAATGGCTTCAAGATAATGCAATCCATCACCAAGAGAATATTGGTGTCTTACTTGACATTAGAATGCCTGAAATGAACGGGTTCGATTTTTTGGATATTTTTACTACCCTTTCGCAAGAGTTAAAAAATAAGGTAGAGATCATTATGCTATCCTCTACCCTCGATTCAAAGGACTTGGAACGGGCTGCCAATCACACCTATGTGAAAAAATTGCTCGAAAAGCCATTGGATGTGCAATTGTTAAAAAAACTGATCACTTTTTAGTGTGAAGAGCCTTCTTCAACATTGAAGAACCTTTTAAGCTGTTTTACTGAATTTTTGTTAGTAATTAATATCAAATAATCCCCTTCATTGATAATAACGGTCTCTTCTGGGTTCTTGAGGAGTTTACGCTCACCGCCATTGACTTTCACTATACCTATCAACACCACATTAAATTCCTTTTTCATGTCATAAAAGACCTTGTCGTAATACTTGTCTTTATAGGGGTTGGCGTGTAGTACCCTGAATTGCTTGATATCATAATCTTCATCAGATTCCGGGTAAGCTATGATTTCTTCAGAATAGATGGCCACGTCAGGCTCGAATATATAGCTGGCCAGTAGGCGAGAAGCTATTTCGTGTTTAGAAACAGCATAAGTGACACCCGCAGTATGAAAAGTGCTTTTGAGGTTGGCGTTATCCAATGTCACTACAAATTTTAGGTTTTCGTAGTGTTTTTTAAGGTTAAGTACGTACACTAGTTTTTCAGTGTCATCATTCAAATTAACGAACACAACTGAACATTCTTTTATGTTCATTTTTGCCAGTAATTCAAAATTATTATAGTCGGAAAACAGAGTGAACACATTTTTCTTTGGATAGTATTCATGTATAATATCTATGTTGTCCTTGTCTTTTGTGACTATGGCAATACTTCTTCCTGCAGATATTAACTGATCGACCACAGCTTTGCCAAAATCTGACCAGCCTATCACCACTACATGATTCGTAAAATTTGTACCGTTCATTCCTAATTTATTATGTTCCTTAATTGAGCTCATGATATTCGTAATTTGACCGATAATGACACCATAAAAACCCAAACTCGCAAAGAGAAATATGGATCCGTAGAGCTTACCCTCGAAAGTTACCGGGTAGAGGTCACCATAACCCACTGTGGTTAATGTTACAATAGAAAACCACAAAGCATCACCAAAATCCTTTATTTTAACATTTGGATCATGTGCCTCAATATGTATTAATATGCTTAAGAGCCCTATATACAAAAGTATAAAGACACATATGATGATGATAAAACGTAAATAGTTAGGTCTTTTCAACTGCTGGCATTGGTGAGATTAAAATAAATATAACATTATTTTATAAATCTTCAGCTTTGATCAGGAAGTCTGTACCCAATAATTCTTGATTTTTGTTGTAATACCAAGTGCGTACTTTGGGAATTTTAACACCATTTATCTCCATTAAATCCTTGAGGATTATATACTCACCATCATTTTTTGGCTCATCATGGAAAAACTGATAAGCCTCCAAAGCAAAACTTTCAGGATTGAAGTAAAAATACCAGGTGTCGCTACCTACTTCTGGGTCATAAGTCACTTTTAGTTTTAAATATTCTGAGCCAAAAGCCTTGACTTTGCTTACTTCCGGGTGAACAATAGCCCCATCATCCTGAAGCTTCATTGGTAAGCCATATAGATAGGAGTAATAATTTTTATACATAACGGTTCTTTCACAAGTTAGGCCGTGTTTTTTGCTTTGCTCATCAGTAATATCATTTGAGCCATTTAGGCTGAAAGTGCACTCACCATTTTCACACTTCCGGTTAATGTGGGTATCTCCTTGTGTAACTTCAAGCCTGAAAAAATCTTCCTTGTTAGTAAGGGATACGACACTATGCCGGGTAGTTTTATTTGGCATTTCCATGTCAATGAATAATTTGCCTGTAAAATTTGCCCATTGTCCGTTTGGATCATGATAGTTAATGGCTTTTTCAAGAAGGGCATCACCGGTGAGTTGTTGAGCCTGTGTCACAAAAGCCACACACATCAACCCTATAGTTATCGTAATTTTCATACCAGTCAGCTAAATATCAGTGAATCAGTAGTTTAATCAAATGAATTTAGTTGAATTTCTACAAAAGATGAATTACTAAAACTAGTTTTTTAATTCTAACAAGGCAATATTTTCGACATGGTGGGTTTGAGGGAACATGTCCACTGGTTGAACCACCTTAACCGCATATTTAGATTCCAATAAAGCTAGGTCGCGTGCCTGGGTGGCTGGGTTACAACTGATATAAACAATTCGTTTGGCGTTGCTTTTCAATAGAACGTTACATACATCAGGATGCATACCAGCCCGGGGTGGGTCAGTGATAATTACATCTGGCGAACCGTTTTTAGCTATAAAATCATCGGTGAGCAAGTCTTTCATGTCCCCAGCGTAGAAGGAGGTATTTTTGATTTCATTGATTTGTGAGTTGACCTTTGCATCTTCAATGGCCGCTTCCACATACTCAATCCCGATTACTTTTTTTACTGAAGAGGCCACATAATTGGCAATGGTGCCCGTGCCAGTATAAAGGTCATATACTGTTTCATCTCCTTTGAAATCGGCCAATTCCCAAGCCAACTTATACAACACCTCAGCTTGTGCTGAGTTGGTCTGATAAAACGATTTTGGGCCAACCCGGAAGGTTATCGTATTGTTATTATCAGGGTGTTTCATCTGCTCTTCTATGAAGGGCGTACCCGCAACGTTAATTACTTTTAAATCATGAAAAGTGTCATTTCCCTTATTGTTAACCACATAATTGAGAGACGTAATCTCTGGAAATTGATCAGACAGCAAATCCAAGATCAGATTAATCCAGTCGGTGTTTTTGGCAGTGACTTGTAGAATAACCATTACTTGGCCTGTGGAGGCAGTTCGGATGATGAGGTTCCTTAGAAAACCTGTTTGCCGCACTAAATTGAAAAATGGAATCTCTTTTTCTTTTGCAAATTCCTTCACTGCCAAACGGATAGCATTTGAGGGGTCAGCCTGTAAATGACATTTCTCGATATCCAGAATTTTATCAAACCGACCCGGCATGTGAAAACCCAGCGCATCCCTGTCCAATTCTTCATCGCTACCAATCTCCTCTTTAGTGAGCCAACGGGCATTAGTAAATGTAAATTCAAGTTTATTTCTATAGAATTTTGTGTTCTCCGAACCAATGATTGGATTTAGCTTTTCAAAATCAATTTTCCCAATCCGTTCAAGATTATCAACTACTTGTTGTTGTTTGTATTTAAGCTGGGTTTCGTAATTAATATGTTGCCATTTACAGCCACCACAAGTCCCAAAATGCTCGCAAAATGGCTCGCTCCTCAGTGAAGAATACTCATGTATTTTTACAGGGACGGCCTCTAGAAAGCTCTTTTTACGCCTAACAATCCTCAGATCACAAACATCACCTGGTGCTACATTGGATACGAATATAATCTGCCCTTCATTTTTGGCGATGCACTTACCTTCAGCAGCTATGCCTTCAATTACTATGTTTGTTAGAATTTTATTTTTTATATTCATGTTTTACTTCAATGCGCAATCAATCAGGCTTACCTTAAAGGGTTAATCTATAACAAAGTAAGCACATGCGGAGGATTATTCTTATTCTAATAGTTTTACTGGCCTGCAAACTTAACGTTTTTGCCTCGCATATCGTTGGTGGTGAATTCGAATTATTACACATTCAGGACTTTTCATACAGACTGAATATGGTGCTGTATTTTGACGAGAAGGGACAAGCCGGTGCCAGGGAAGATTTTGTTACAGTCTATATTTACCGTAAGTCTGACAACCAGCCCATGGGTCAGTATACCCTCAATAAAACTGAAGATGCCCTTGTGCCTTATAGCAATGTAGATTGCGATAATGGTGAGTTGATTACCTCCAGACTATTTTACACCAACGTTATTTCACTTACAGCAGATCGATTTGATGATCCAAAAGGCTATTATATAGCTTGGGAAAGATGTTGTAGAAATTATAGTATCGATAATATACATAGTGATGTACCCAATACTGGGGGCATAAGTGCAGGCCAAACATTTTACTTGGAGTTTCCACCTGTAGTAAAAAATGGAGTCCCGTTTGTAAACTCAACACCTAGGCTTTTTCCTCCATTAAGGGATTATGGCTGTGTGGGTAAGTTTTTCTATACTGATTTCGGTGGAACTGATGATGACGGAGACTCACTGGTCTATTCAATGGTAACCCCATACAGTACAATTGACATTATAAATGCCTATCCGATATCTCCCAATCCAGGCCCTTATCCGGATGTGGTATGGGAAGAGGGATTTGGATTGGACAATATTATGGGTGGGCATCCTGACCTAGCTATATCTTCAGTGGGTTTGTTAACAGTTACCCCTGGAAGTACAGGTTTATTTGTATTTGCAGTAAAGTGCGAAGAGTTTAGGGACGGGGAAAAGATAGGGGAGATGCGAAGGGATTTTCAGATGCTGGTAGTAAGTAATTGCGCTAATAATAACCCAGTGGTTCGCGCTCGCGAAAAGGACAAAAAGGGTTTTTATATTGAAGGGAATCAACTTGATTTTCCCTATTCAGCCACAGAAAGATGCATTGAAATACTTGTAAACGATGTGCCCATAAGTGGTGAAGCTTCAGAAAATGTAAATATTCAGGTCATCCCCATCAATTTTAATTCTGAATTGGAAGGAATAAATATAGATGTCACACAGAATGTGCCTCTTTTTTCATCATTAGACACAGCCCGCTTTGAAGTGTGTTTTCCGGAATGTCCTTTTATTAGGGGGAAACCATACAAACTGGGGATTATTGCATTGGATGATGCCTGTCCGCTACCGGCATTGGATACAGTAATTGTAACCCTTAACGTAGAGCCCCCTCCAAACACACCCGCTTATTTTGCTGAATCGAGAAATGGCGCCAGGGTAAATAACATCACCAAAACAGTAATGGAATCAGCTGGGGGAAACCTTTCACTTGATATCAAGGGATTTGATGCTGAGGATTCGGTGACCTTTCAAATACTGCCCATTGGCTTTGACCTGGCTGATGTAGGAATGTCATTTACAGAGCCCATATTTGGGGCGTCAGAGGTAGCTACTACATTTCACTGGAGCTATGATTGTAATGCCGATAATTTAAATTTCTCCAGTGGGAGGGATGTTGAAGTGAGCCAAGGTATTCGGAAGGCATTTGATATTTTACTTATTCTGGACGATAATGATCTGTGTTTATATGCCGATCCAAAACAGATTTTAATGACCATGGTGATTGATTTTCCAGATCAAACCAAACCTACTGTATTTGAGACTAGCAAAGCCAGTGCTGAATACCTGAAGCTGAATTACACATACGGTGAAACCATAAATTTGAATATTAAGGGGCAAGATAAAGATGGTGATTTTATCAGCCTGTTCGGCATGGGTACGAATTTTAATATTGAGGAAGTTGGGGCATCTTTTACTAATGTAGAGGGAGGAGGAAACCCAGGCGTTACTAGTCAGTTTGTATGGCCAATCCCTTGCCAATATGAAGCTGAAATGGATTCTTTTAGGGTGGCGTTTTATGTAGAAGATTTGGATGATTGCCAATTAACCAATATAGACACGCTTAATATTGATCTTATCCTATCACCACCTGTCAATACTGGGCCAGAGATATTTCTGAACAGCCTAAATTCAGCAACAATTGCAAATGATAGCATCAGCGCTATTGTAGGCGAGGAGATAAAAATAAACGTGAGGGCTATAGACATTGAAGGGGACTCAATAGTATTGGATTTATTTGAACGGAGTGGATCTGAACCCTTTACATTTGAAGCTACCAGTGGAAGGGGATCTGTTCAATCGACCTTTAGTTGGATACCCACTTGTGCAGATTTGACTACCTCTAATGGTATGAACCTGACTGGGGACTTAGAGTTACGCTTTATTGCTCTGGATAAAAATTGTTACGAACCCAAAGGATCATCATACGTTCTTAAAATCCATGTGGAGGACATTGATGCAGGCACCAGTGAGTTATTACCGCCAAACTTCTTTACGCCCAACAATGGCGATGAGGTCAATGATTTTTTTGGTATGTACAGGTTAGATGTAAATACCCAAGAACTAATAAATATTTTACCCACTGATAACTGCGCTGGCCAATTTGAAAGGGTGATTATCATGAACCGTTGGGGCCGTGAGGTATTCCAAAGTTCTGACCGGAACTTTAAATGGTATGGCGAAGGGGCTGCTGCTGGTGTTTACTATTATCAGTTGCAGTTCAGCAACAGGCAATATCAAGGTTCAGTGACTGTGAGCTACTGATCTTTAAAAAGTGACTGTTTTTAATTTTTCAGATTTGATGTAGCCCGTTTGGCTGTCAAACTCCACTTTTGTCCAGACATCTTTTTGCCCAATGGTTGTAAGCCGGTTGCCTTTGCCAAGGATTTTAATCACTTCGGCACCTGCTGATGGGCCACTCATAAGATAGGTGTTGGATTGATTAATGATCGCCTTATCATAATTTCTGCCAAAATTGAGGACATAAAATAACATAGCCATGACAAGGAGCATGAAAAATGAAGGAAAAACAGGCTGCATTTTTTTTCTGAATTTCAGATAGAATGAAGTGGCCAAAAGTAAAATGGCCATACCTACCAAAGAGAATATTATTTGGAAATAATATTTAAAGAATAAGGTTTGGAAAAATTCAAAATCACTGTTTTCATAGCCTTTGAGGTTTTTCTTTTTGGCCAGTTCTTCCATTTTTATCAGTACCTTTTTATCCGAAGTTTGTAGATAATAAAGGTTGAGATAATACAGCGCATCACTAAAGCCACCTAATCCCTCTTTGATAAAAGCCATTTTCAGTAACATGGCCGCACTGGTTGTACGTTGTTCTTCCAACAGGTGTTTATAAATTTCAAATGACTCAGTATATTTTTTTTGTTCGAATAGCGAATCTGCCTGAGCGAGGGAGTTAGCCAACAATGCGCTAGAACTTATTAGAAGGAGTATTGCTATTAAAAATGATTTTTTCATGAGTGAATAAATAAACCTTATGCGCTTTTCATCAGCACAAATATAAGATAGAGGTATTTAAAATACGAGGGTGAACTTGGCCATTATTTAATAGGGATAAAATCTTTTTACAGAAAAAATCAGCTTATGTTTTGGATTTAAATAGGGAGAGATTACATTTGCAACTCCTTTGAAAAACGGGAGTATAAAAGCTCCCATTTTTAATGGATTTTATAGTAGGATTCAGTAGCTCAGCTGGTAGAGCATAACACTTTTAATGTTAGGGTCCTGGGTTCGAGCCCCAGCTGGATCACATAAA